>CANLMQ010000001.1 GCA_947492175.1 uncultured Draconibacterium sp.
TAATAGATATTCCCTAAGTAATAAGAGTAATCCTTTAGGTAAAAACTTCTATTACCTTGGGTAGAAGAATTATTACCCGGGGAATAATGACAATTCCCTTGGGGATAATAGATATTCCCTAAGTAATAAGAGTAATCCTTTAGGTAAAAACTTCTATTACCTTGGGTAGAAGAATTATTACCAAGGTAATCACCTTGAGACTTTTCACCCCTAAATCCCCCGAACGGGGACTTTTTCGCATCTTCGATTGACATGTTATTTTCTATGATCTTACTTTAATTTTCTTCGCAAATCTTTTTCTGTGCTCGTTTTCTAAGCGCCTCCAGGAGTTTGGGGTGAAACAAAGCTATTCATACCTCAACGCATCAATAGGATTTCGAGTAGCTGCCCTCCAGCTTTGCCAGCTCACCGTCAGCAATGCAATTCCCAGTGCCACCACTCCAGCTAAAGCAAAAATCCACCAGCTTAATGTTGTTTTGTAAGCAAAGTTTTCGAGCCACTTTTGCATTGCGTAGTAAGCAATTGGACAAGCAACAACAAAGGCAATGGCTACCCATTTAATAAAACCTTTATTCAGAAGCGCTAATATCTCCGAAACATTTGCCCCATTTACTTTTCTAATTCCAATCTCTTTGGTGCGTTGCTGCGAAATAAATAATGCTAATGCACTAATTCCGATAATGCTAATCAACACACCAATTGTTGAAAAAGCAAAAAGAATGCGGCTAAGGATGGTTTCTGATTTATATTGCTGTGCAACTTTCTCATCCAAAAAAAAGTAATCCATTTCCTGGTCGGGGTAATATTCGCTCCATACTCTTTTAATGGCATCCATGCCAGCATGCAAACTCCCCTCACTTAAGCGAATATGAGCAAAACGCGCACGGTTTCTTGCTTCATCCAAGCTAAAAGCAAAATCACCTATATTTTCATGTATCGAATTGTAATTGAAATCTTCAGCTACTCCTATAAACTTTATAACCCGATATTTTTTTTGACCACGTTGCGTAACTTGTGATTGCTGGTAAGCGTTAAGGGCTTCTATACTGCCGTGTTTCTCCATTAAACGTTTGTACAGATGGTTGTTTACCACCATGCCCCGAACAGTATCGGCAGTAGGATTTATCCAGTTTTCAATCAACTTAACATTCATGGTTTTTAGGTAATTGTAGTTGGCAAGCACTAACTCAGCGTTTCCCTCGATACCTAAACCCTCAAGTGGCAAAGTTTGTGTCGGATATCCGAAGTACTGATATGCCATTCCAACTCCGGTCACCTGACTTTGTTTTTTAAGCTCTTTTGTAAAAGTACCTGCATCCTTTTTTAGGTCTTTCATATGTAGAACTACTATATTTTCCTTATCAAAGCCTAAGGGTTTATTTACTATAAAGTCAATCTGTTTATTTACCAAAAATGTTCCTGATATTAATACAATTACAATAGCAACCTGTCCTATCAAAAGGCTTTTTAACACATAACTACCGGAGAAATTATTCCGTTCCGATAGAATATCAACGGTTGAATTTCTACTTAGGAAAAATATGGTCATAAAAAGGGATGCTACCGTTAGGCACAAACCAATAACTGCCAATATACTCCAGTAAATAACTGGCTCGTGGTAATATATTTTAAAATCTATGTCAAACAATTGATTAATAAAGGGATTTACAAGCTGAATAGATAACAGTGAAATACCAGTCGCCAGCATACAAACAATCAGTACCTCGGTTAAAACTTGTGTGATAATTTGCCACTGGTTAGCCCCAATTGACTTTTTTAAGCCCAGTTCTTTTGAACGTTTAATGAGTTTAGCAATGGTGAGATTCGTAAAGTTTAACAAGGAAACCAATAAAATAACAAAGGAAATAATAACAAACAGTAGAATATTTATTTTGCTTGAACTTTCGCGTAATTCAAAACGGAAATCAGATTTCAAGTGGATATCGTCCATTGGGTACAATGAGAAATTAAACTCTTTAGGTCCACCTTCTTGTTTTAAAGAACTCTTATCCCAAAAAGCAGTCAATTTTTTTGCAACCAAATCGGGAGGTACACCATTCGAAAGTTTAAAGTAATTGTAAGCCCATAGAACTTTTAGGCTGGGTAGTGTTTTTTCAAAAGCTTTTTGCATGTTGCCTTTTTGCGATGCCAGCAATTCGTATTTTAAATGTGTTTTAGGATGGGTGTTTTTTACGATTCCACGAATTTCATAATCGCCAATATTTTTTCTGTATTGCCCGGCTTCAAATTTGATGATTTGTCCAATTGGATTTAGGTTCCCATAGTGTTTACGAGCAAAATCTTCTGAAATAAAAACGGTATTTGGCTTCTCCAATTCCGATAGGTCGCCTACTTTAACTTTCACTTCAAACATTTCAACAAAAGAATCATTAACCCAGAAAATATTGTTTTGATGAAACGAGTTGTCACTTATTTTTATGGTTCCAATAGGACAATGTATAAACTGGGTCGCCAATTCAACCTCAGGAATTTCAGCAGAAGCAGAATGAACAATACCCAAACTACGTGCCCATGGTGAATCTTTTCGTAAATCAGAAGTTGAAATTACCCTGTAAATATTTTCGTGTCCCGCAATATGTTTGTCGAAACTTTTTTCGTTTGAAACATGAATAAATAAAACAAGAAATGACGTAATTCCAATTATTAAACCAAAGACATTAATTAGTAAGAAAGTTTTGTCTTTTAAAAGTCGGCGAATGGTTATTTTTAGGTTGTACATATTAGTTTAGTTTTATAATTATTTACTCATAACGCAACGCCTCCACCGGGTTCCGCGTGGCGGCCCGCCAACTCTGCCAACTTACTGTCAGTAATGCAATTCCCAAAGCCAACACCCCCGCGAATGCAAAAATCCACCAACTCAGGTTTGTTTTGTAGGCAAAGTTTTCGAGCCATTTATTTAAAACAAATACCGATACCGGAATAGCCAATACAATTGAAACAAAAATCCATTTTACCATATATGACAAGATTTCTTTATAGATATTGAAGATTTCTGCGCCGTTTATTCGCCGTACTGCTATTTCTTTCGATTTTTTTTGCGTATAGAATGAATTAAGAATAAACACCCCAATGCAGGAAATTAAAATACTAAATAGCGAGAACAAGCTAAATACCTTGGCAATGCGTCGTTCCTTTTTGTACATGGCTTCATAAGTACTATCCAGAAAATGAAATTCGGGAGCAACTAAAATGTTGTTGTTTTTGCACCATTCTTTTATTTCATTCACCGCCGCGTTAAGTTCACCGGCCCGGGCTTTAATTAAAATGTCGCCTCCCGAACGCATTTGAGGCATATCAGCTGACGATGCTACCGGAATAAACAATCGTGGTTTTGCTTCGGTATGCAACGAATGAAACAAAGGATTTTCAATAAGCCCGATAATTTTTCCATGCTGCTTAAAAAACTGCAAAGATGTATTTACAACATTCGTTAAGCCCATTATTTCCCGTGCCTTATCGTTAATAATAAAAGCAGATTGAAAATCGGCCCCCATTCGGGCATTAAAATCGCGTCCTTCAACAAAACTGATTCCCATAAGTTTCATAAAATCTGCATCTACATAACTATAGGCAATTTCAAATTCCTGATTCGGACTTTTTCCTTCCCACCAAAATGAAGACGTTTTATTATCGTGATAAGCCGGAAAAATATCGATACATGAAACCATACTTACCGAATTGCTGTACTGCATGTCTTCTTTAAAGCGGGCATATTTTGATGCTAATTCGGGATTCGATTTTACCATCATTATACTTTCTTTATCGAATCCCAGGTTTTGGGTCATTACGTGATTGATTTGTTTCCCGACAACAAGTGTCCCGATAATCATAAATACAGCTATTGAAAACTGTACAACAACCAAAAATTTTTCCAACGAAAATTTACCACTGAATTGTTTCGACGGATCTTTAAAAACAACTGTTAGAGGTTTCGATGAAAGAAAAGCCGCCGGATAAATTCCGCCAAGAATTCCAACAACTACCTGAATAATGCCAAATATAATAACTATCTGAAGCAAATAATCTTTTAATACCAGCGACGAGCCAAGTAATTTTTCGAAGAATGGCAAAGCAGCATTAAACAGCATTACAGAAATAAGTATGGCAATAAAAACAGTTAAAAACGATTCTGCCATAAACTGAACTGATATTCGGCCTCCGGACGATCCCATGGTCTTTTTTAAACCAATTTCTTTATATCTTCTTCCGGATATGGCTGTAGATAAGTTTACAAAATTAACAACAGCCACAACAAGAATAAATACAGCAACTATTGCCAGTAGAATTACATATTGTCTGTTCCCTTTTTTGGTATAAGTCATGTCGTAGCCCAGATCGAAATAATAATCCTTTAAAGAAATAAGATGAACTAATTGATTTAAGTCGGGACGATGATTAACAATTGTATTTTTTATTTTAGATGAAAACGCTTCTACATTGGTATTCTTATTTAGTTTAATCCAGGTATTGGTGCCCGAAGAAATCCACTCGAAACAGTGTGGATTAAAGTTTTCAATTATATTATACGACATTGCAATATCAAAGTCGAACTGACTGTTTGCCGGCAGGTTTTTGAATACACCTCTTACCACCAAGGGGTATTGATTTTGTACTGTCATTTTCTTCCCGATGGGATTGGCATCACCAAAATACTTTTTTGCCGCACGTTCACTAAGAACAACGTCTGATGGAGAGTTCAGCACACCTTTAAAATCGCCTATAACTGTTTTAAATGAAAAGAGGTTAAAGAAAGCACTGTCGGTACAGGCACAACTATTTTCGTAAAAAACATTATCGCCTACTTTAATATTTAAGGGCATCGGAACTTTTACAAACCGCGTTAGTTTTTCTATTTCCGGGTTTTCCTGTTTTAAAATAATACCCAGCGGATAAGGGGCACACGAACTTTGTACCGTTTTTTCGGGATAAACAAAATCGGTACCTACCAGGTATATCGAATCGCTTCCCGCATGAAATTTATCGGTATTTAGTTCGTTTAATATCCACGAAAACAAAAGCACCGAAAATGCGATTCCGGTTGAAAGTCCTACCGTATTAACAAGTGAATAAGTACGGTTTTTAAAAATGTTACGTATTGCTATTTTAAAAAATGTTCTTATCATATTTACAGATTTAGTTATTCATATCGAAGTGCCTCCACCGGATTTCGTGTAGCCGCCCGCCAACTTTGCCAGCTAACCGTTAATAAAGCAATTCCCAATGCAAGCAAACCTGCCAGCGCGAATATCCACCAGCTCAAAGTAGTTTTGTAAGCAAAGTTTTCGAGCCATTTACTCATGGCGTAATAAGCAATGGGGCAAGCGACTACAAAGGCCACTGCTACCCATTTTATAAAGTCTTTATTCAGCATAGCAAGTATTTCAGAGATTTTGGCTCCGTTTACTTTGCGGATTCCGATTTCTTTGGTTCTCATTTTTGAAATTAACATGGACATGGAAAAAAGCCCCATACCGGAAATAAGGATGGAAAACAGCGCTAATACACATAAGATATTTGAAACCTGTATTTCTTTTTCGTACAGTTTGGCAATGTGCTGGTCGAGAAAAAGAACATCAGAAATAGCGGTATTGTCAATTTCATCAGTTGCCTTAGTTATTTTATTTATCGTTTCGGTTAAAGAAGTATTTGCAGATGCCAGTTTTATAACAATCCTCGACTGGTAAAATTCTTCGTAACGGATGGCTAGGGGTTTAATCTTGTTATGTAACGAATTATAGTGAAAATCTTCTATCACTCCAATTATCGGAGAACCATTCAGAGATGCATTGGAAATATTATGAATACCATATGTGCTGATAAATGCTTCATTTACAATATACGATTGGTAATCTGATTTAATATTAGGATCAAAAAACCTGCCTGATGCAATTTTAAAATTCATAATTTCAGGGTAATCAATTCCGACCATGTTATGATTCGCAATAATGGATTCTTTCTCCCCGTTTTTAACAAGCTGTATTCCCATATCAGAGTAATGTTCATCGCCAGGCATGTGCAGACTAGTACTAACACCCTTTATTTCTGGAAGCTGTTTTAATGACTCTTCAATTCTTTTGATATTTGGAGTTGTTTGTGCACTACGGTTTGCAATTGGCATATAAATAACCGTTCCATCAGCCAGGTTCTTATTACTTTCTGCAAATACAAAATTCATTTGTTTGTAAATGGTAAAAACCGAAATTATCAGGGCAATTGAAGCAGCAAACTGGACAATTGAAAATACATTTCCCAGTTTGTTTACCTTTCTGCCTGAATCATTACTTTCCTTCAAAGAGCTTGTAATTTTATACGATGTAAATTTAATTGCCGGGAACAAACCAATCAGCGCACCGGTTAATATCCCGATTAAAAGTGCAATTAAAAAGTAGTAGAACTTTAAATCAGGCATGTTAACATTAAAAAAACTACCGAGGATGTTTTTTACCGGAGAGCTTACCAAAAATGCAATTGTTACGGCAATAATAGATGGCAAAATTGCCTGGTAAATCAAAAAACAGATGTTGTTTGTACGTGAAGAACCGTTTACCGACCTGATACCAATTTTTTTAATGCTTTCGGATGCCCCGGATAAAATGGTGTTTGCGTAATTCAACAAGGCTATCAGAAGTACAATAGATACCAGGCTTATCAGCATCCAGGTAAATTTTTTATCCCCATGGACGCACACTTTATCTGACTCGAAAAAAGAATAATAGATTTTGTCTAACGAGTTGAGTTGATAATCCCAGCTGTTTACCTGGCTGGTAAATCCAAGCGACTTAAACTCAGAAATAATCCCGTTCTGAATTTTTTGTTGCAATTGTGCATGGGAAATGTGATTGTCGGATTGGATAAATGTATGAACATTATTGTTCCTCCAGTCCATGGTAACATAACGGGGCATATTGGCAGATGGCAAAAGCATATCAAACCTAATTGATGAGTTTATTGGAGGGTTTTCTAAAATTGCATGAACAACAAATGCTTCTTCTTTATAATTAATAGTTTTACCTATTGGATTTTCATTCCCAAATATTTTTTGGGAGAGACTTTCTGTTAAGGCAACAGAATATTTATCCTCTTTAAACGAATTAATTTCACCAGATAAAAGCCGGAAAGAGAACATATTAAAAAAGTCATAATCAACAATTAATGGATTATCGATATCATATCTTGTTCGATTATAAATCACATTCCGGGCAATGCCCATAATTTCATCATTTAAAATCCGTGTAGAATATTTTACTTCGGGAATATTATCCTTTAACCATAAAGATGTATTTCCGGATGTCGTACATCCTTTTAAATCTGGGGTATTCCTTTCTACCCTGTAGATTGTTTTACGATTTTTGTGGAAGCGGTCGAAAGTCATTTCCGAAAACGCATAAATCCCAACAAGAATAACAAATATGAAACCAACTGCTAACCCGATAATATTAATGGTTGAAGTGGCTATCTGTCGCCTTAAACCTCTAAATATCTGCTTTATTTCTTGTTTAAACATAATCGTTTATTTTTATTTTAGAAGAGACTCCATTCCTCTACTACTTCGAGACCTTCTCACTTCTCACTTCTCATATCTGAGTGCTAACACCGGATTTCTCGTAGCTGCCCGCCAGCTTTGCCAACTCACTGTCTGGAACTTTGATTTATTTGATTTCATGAAGACTTTGATTTTTTATTCATTACTCTTTTAAACTCCAGACTTTTAGTTCCAAAATTGATTAATAACCCAACTCCCATGTTGTAAGCTTCCAGGTAATTAATAGCTTGAGCTAAATGCACTTCTTCAAGCTTAATTACCGCTTTTATTTCCACCAATACTTTACCTTCAACAAAAAAATCGACCCTCCTTGTTCCTATTTGCTCTCCTTTGTAAAAAAGTGGCATCTCAAATTCCCGCTCAAATTCAACAAATTGGTTGGTAAACTCAATTGCTAATGCACGTTGATATATTACTTCCTGAAAGCCATTTCCCAAGTGTTTATGCACTTCAATCGCACATTTAATAATTTTACCAGTTAATTCCGATAATGGATACTTCTCATTGGTATAATCATTTTTCATCGTCATAAGCCCGTAATTAAATCAAAGTTTTCAATTCATCATTTAATCATAGTTCAAGACTCTACTCATACCTCAACGCCTCCACCGGATTTCGTGTAGCCGCCCGCCAACTCTGCCAGCTAACCGTTAATAAAGCAATTCCCAATGCAAGCAAACCTGCCAGCGCGAATATCCACCAGCTCAAAGTGGTTTTGTAGGCGAAGTTTTCGAGCCACTTATTCATGGCGTAGTATGCTATTGGTGTCGCAATTACAAAAGCAACAACTACCCATTTTATAAAGTCTTTATTCAGCATAGCAAGTATTTCAGAGATTTTGGCTCCGTTTACTTTGCGGATTCCTATTTCTTTGGTTCTTGCCGTTGTATTGTGCCATGCCATTGAAAACAAGTTGATAACAATTATTACTAAAGCAATTACTACAAATACCTTTAAGATTTTCAGAAGTTGCATTTCACTTCTTAATTCATTATTGTAAAAATCTTCAAGAATAAAATATTCGAAAGGATAGTTTGTAAAAGTAGCTTCAAAACGTTCTTTCACAAATGGGATTACAGTTGAAAAATCAGATGAATTTAGAGAAATTGTGTAGTTTCCCCAAACCATATTCTCTGTCCAGTCGAGTAGAACAATTGGTCCTGTTTTCTCTTTTACCGATTGAAAATTATAGTCTTTGGTAACACCAATAACTTTTGAGGACAACTCCTGCCATCCGCTATCGTCCACCATCAGTATTTCTTTTCCAATAACCTTTTCCCCATCCTTGTAGCCCAGCTGCGCCAAACAAGTTTCATTTATTATACAGCCTTTCGACCCCGAATAAAAATTTTGCCCGTTAATCAAGGGAATATTATAATTGTCAAGAAAGTTCTTATCACTTATAATCAAACCAGCTTTTATTGACTTATCTCTCCCTGCTTCTGAAAAAGTAAAATTATATGCAACTTTTTCCCCGGGAACGGTATGCCCTATTGAAACATTTCTAATGTTTGAATGACGGATTAGCTCCTGCTCAAATGCATCAATATTATTTATTCTATTTGAAGTGCGTCGCAAATTACTTGGAGTACGAATAACCAGTTTATTCTCAATTGAAAGTCCTTTTTCTTTTTCAACCAAATAATTTACCTGCTTATTAATGCCAAGGATACTAATAATTACTACTATCACTATAACAAACTGCACTGATACAAGAAGTTGACGAAAAGAGAGTTTACCGCGAACTATCTGATACTTCAACTTTAAAAGGTCGATACTTTTTATGGAACTCTGCCCGATTGCCGGAATTAATCCGTTAACAAGGATACTGCAAATAAGGATTAGACCTAAGCTGCCGACAAGAAAATAATTCGAAAAGCTTATGTCAGTATTTATACCAAATTTATTAGAAATAATTGGTGCAAGAAAAAAACTTAATAATAGCGAGATTACAACAGCGAGTGTATGTATAATCAAGGATTCTGTTAATAGTAACCCTACAATGTCTTTATTGCCAGCCCCTACAATTTTTTGAATACCCGTATTGCTCGCGTTTTCAACCGATTTCACATAAGCAAAGTAGAGGTAATTTAGTCCGGCTGTTACTACAATAAGCAATCCTACGACCAATAAAATATACAGATAATCGGTTCTAATGTTTGTGTTTATTTCATTTTTCAGGTGCGAATTAAGATGAATCTCTTTTAGAGTCTGCAAACTGTATTTATGGTTCGAGTTTGTTTTTTCAAAATAACTTCCTTTATTTTCATGCACCAACTGATTAATCCATTTTTCTAAATTTTCAATATTCGCATGGTTATCAACCTTTAAATAGGTATAAAAATTTGCTTCTCCCCAGTCATTTTTCAAAGGAGGTGGCAAATGCATATTATCATGAAAGGACAAAAGCATATCTGCTTTAAAATGTGCCTGTACCGGAATATCTTTAAAAACTCCCTCAACGGTGTATTCAAAACCCGGATACTTATGTACAATTTTACCGACTGGGTTTTCTGTTCCAAAATATTTCTTCGCAAAACTTTCAGACAACAGCACTTTATAAGGCTGATTAAGAACATCTCTGGGATTTCCCTGAATTAATTCAATTGAAAATACCTGCAATATACCGGGCGATGCATGAAGAGTATTTTCATTTCTAAAAATATTCTCGCCAATTTTATATTCTGGTTTTGTTCCAACAAAATATCCGGCTGCTTTTACATTGGGATAAGCTTGAATCAAAGAAGCTCCCACAGAACGTTCGCACTGTGGCTTTGAAAGTTTTAGTTCGCCACCAACAAAAACATCTGTTGTAATGCGGTAAATATTTTCGTACCCTGAAAAACACCTATCAAACGATTTCTCATAAGATACATAACTTGCAACAATTATAAAAGTAACTAACCCAGTGCATATTGAAACAAGTACCAGCAATGACGCAAGTTTCTGTCTTATTACATTTCGAAAAGATATTTTAATAAAATATTTCCACATAAAGTCTCAGTTATTTACTCGTATCGTAAAGCCTCCACAGGATTTCGCGCAGCTGCCCGCCAACTTTGCCAACTAACTGTTAACAGGGCAATTCCCAATGCAAGCAAACCTGCCAGCGCGAATATCCACCAGCTTAAACTGGTTTTGTAGGCGAAGTTTTCAAGCCACTTATTCATGGCGTAGTATGCTATTGGTGTCGCAATTACAAAAGCAACAACTACCCATTTTATAAAGTCTTTATTCAGCATAGCAAGTATTTCAGAGATTTTGGCACCGTTTACTTTGCGGATGCCTATTTCTTTGGTGCGCCGCTGAATAGTGAAAACAATCAATCCCAGAATTCCTAAAACAGAAAGAAAAATAGCTAACCCTGAAAGTACACCAACAAATCTGGCCGTATTAATTTCTTCCTTATAATTGGCATTTATTCTTTCATCCATAAACTGCATACTAAAAGGATATTCAGGAGCAATTTCATTCCAAACACTTTTTATTTTGGCAATTGTCTGGCTGTAGTCACCCTTTTCCAGTCGAACGACAATGTTATGTTTTCCCCAATCGCGTATATAATACATAATAGGTTTAGCGCTTTCTTTGAGTGTAAAATATTGCATATCTTCAACTACACCAATTATCTCAAGCTCTCCATTCGCGGTATAAGAGTTATTTATTCCTGCCAGCTTTTTGCCCACTGGATTTGAAAGATCGAATAATTTAACCAAAGACTGATTGACAACAATTTTATCCTTTTTATCCAGAACAAATTCTTTATCAAAATTTCTACCTTCCACAAACCGGGCTCCAACTGCCTCAAGAAAATCATGATCCACCGTTATCTGAGCTATATTCTGCGATTCATTTTTATCCTGGTCGGATAATCTTGCAGGTGAATAATTATTTATATAACCAGCTGGTGCATTCTGCGTAACTCCAACCGCTTTAACCATTGGTATTTTCGATATCTCTTCTTTAAACAGCTCATAAGTCCTATTCATATCCCTGGAATAGGGATTTACCACCACAATTGTATTTTCTTTATCAAATCCGGTTTTGGAGCTTAAAACAAGCTGAAGTTGATTATTAATTACAATGGTAGCAATAATTAAAAAAGTTGCTATCCCCAACTGAAAGATTACAAAAGAGCCCCGAATGTTTTGCTGCTGTTTTTTTCCTTTTAAACCCAAAATATTAAGCTGATTTTTTATTGCATCTGACGGTTTAAACGAATTGAAAAAGAATATGGGATATATTGCACTTATTAACGTTGAGGCTAACAGCAATATCGACAAAAAGCCAATTATCGATAAATTTATTGTCATTAATTTGTCAACCAGCCCATTAACTACTGGCAAAATTAAATATGAAAGTCCAACAGAAATACCAAGCGAAAAAAATAGTAATATCAGTGTTTCTGCTCCTTGTTCAACTGCCAGAATTACGCCTGAAGCTCCGTTAATTTTTCGAATTCCGTTTTCCTTAATCTTCTTCCGGTATTCCGCAGTTAGATTATTAATATAATTTGTAATTGCAATTCCCAGCACCAAAAGAACAATAATTATCAATCCTATTACAATTTTAAGGTCGCCCTTTTTCGCATTATCCCAACGTGTCCCTACCGATTTTAAATGTATATCTCCCAAAGGCTCAAGATACATTCTAAACTTTCGATCCTTCTCTTCAATTCCTTGCCCTTCAGCATAAATATCCGCTAATTGCTTTTCTGCCTCCGTTCTGTTTACATTTTCCGGAATTAAAAAATAATAATTAAAAGCAGTCATATACCACTTCGTAAGCAAGTTATTATTTAACACTTTATAGCTTGAAACAGAGGCCAAAAAATTCATTGAAAAGTGTGATTGCCGAGGCATGTCTTTTACAACTCCGGTTATTGTAAAATCCTGACTATCCAAATGAATTATGTTTCCTACAACCTTTTCATTTGCAAAGTACTTTTTTGCCATCGATTCAGTAAGTATTATACTTAACGGAGCTGCGAGAGCATTGTCAGAATCTCCTGCTATAAATTCAAAATCAAAAATCTTCAGAATCTCCGGATCCCCAAACAATAGGTCTGTTACGATATAAGGTTCTTTATTTATTGAAATATATCTTTCGTCTGAACCAATTTGTAACCTTGCATAATTACTTACTCCCGGCACTGATAATAGTTTATCTTTATAAACACCGGGGAATGAGCAGGTGGTAATACTTCCGTCATTAGCTTTTACGTTTAGCCGATGTATCCGCTGAAAATTTTCGTTGTATTTATCGAATGCAAGTTCGTCGGTAACAAACAAATACACTATTATTGAACAGCAAAATGCCATTGAAAAGCTAATTAGAGTCAATAATGATGATAACCTGCGTTTTAACAGATTCCTGATTAGTATTTTTATTTTCAACATAGTCTGTTATTTTTTATTCCATGGCAATTAGACCTCTTCTCTCCTTGCAAGAAAATTCTATCTCAATATGTATTCTATTCATACCTCAACGCTTCCACAGGATTTCGCGTAGCTGCCCGCCAGCTTTGCCAGCTTACCGTTAACAGTGCAATTCCTAACGCCAGCCCCCCGGCCAGTGCAAAAATCCACCAACTTAAAGTGGTTTTGTAAGCAAAGTTTTCGAGCCACCTGGTCATTACATACCATGCTGCCGGGCAAGCCACAATTACAGAAATGACGATCCATTTTAGAAAACTTCGGTTTAACATTCCCAGTATTTCCGAGATCTCAGCACCATTTACTTTGCGAATACCAATTTCCTTGGTTCGTTTTGAAATGGTATTTAGTACAATACCGAAAAGTCCCATTACCGCCAGAATTATTGCCAGTACCGAAAAAGCGGTAATCAGTTTTGCCTGGTTTTGTTCGCGTCGGTAGAAATGATTAATCTGCTCTGTTAAATAGCTAATATCTACCAAGGCCTCTGGGGAAAGTTGCTGAATAAGCGCACCTATTTTTTGCCGAATTTCTGTATCGTTTTTACCCTCGGTTTTTACAACCAGAAAGCGCATTTTTTCGGGATGCTGTTGTAAAATCACCATGGGTTCGATAAGCCTTCGTGCCGAGTGCGCGGTAAAATCTTTCACAATACCGCGGACATTAAATCCGCTAAAAGGCTCTCCCACTTTTATATTGTATTCAACAGCAGCCGATTCATTAAAAATAACGTTCGTATGACCGGTTTCGAATTCACCAAAAGAATTGCCGTCAATTACCTCCATTTCAAGTAATTCAATCATCCCTGCGCCCATAATCAAACCATCAAAACGTATGTTTATCTCTTCGGAACGCAGACGGACGGGTAAAAAATCGTTAAATGGAGGAATAAACGAAGAGCCTGCTGTACGAACGACACCGGGCATTTTTTCAAGTTCGTTTTGTAACACACCCACTTGTTTTTGCAATTCAGGCGTATTCAATCCACATATCAATATATTTTCAGGATTAATTGATTTGAAATTTGTTAGCGAGTAATTGATTTGCTTTTTAAAAGTGAATACAGCTACCAGTAAAACAATAAAAATGGCAAAGTGAAAACTAAGAAAAGAATTGCTAAAGATATTACGTCTCCCTTGTTGCGAAGTTTGACCTGCCAGTAAAGATACTGCCGGCGTTTTTGAAACCCTGGCCGAAATAAACAGTCCCGAAACAGTACCTGTAAGCAATACAATAATCAGCAACAATATCCATGTTTGCCAATGGAAAAGCACCTCTCCTCCCAGTGATTTTCCCAATGACTCGTTGATAAATGAGATGCCGAAAAATACGATAAACACTGCCGGAACAATACTTAAGAACGCTATAAGATTTGATTCGGCTAAAACTTGTTTTGTAATGGAAGTACGTGTTGCTCCAAGTGCTTTTTTTGCTCCCAACTCTGTTAAGCGGTTCATTACTTTAGCCCGCGTAAGAAACACGTAATTTGTAATGGCAATCAATAAAATTACAAAAGCAATGGCTACATAGTACCTTAATTCGTCGGAGTCGCCAATCCGCGAAAAAACCGCTCCGCTAAGCCCACCCGAACCAAGGTAGGTATCGGTAATTGGCTGTAAAGCGTAGTTGTTTTGATGAGCTTCGTCTAAATGTTGGTTATAGGCATTTAGCTTTTGCGCAACAGCATCCGGATCGGCCTGCCCGTTCAGAACAAAATAGGTATAATAATTGGTTCGTTTCCAGTCTTTGTACTCGTCGCGGTTAATCCCGTACTGGCCAAACATTTTTGAAGTTTGCCCGAATAATTCACCCGATAAATCCATGTTGCCAATAAAATTAGGCCTCAGGGTTGAGTTGGAAGGTAAGTTTTTATAAACCCCGGTAATGTAAAGTTCGCGAAAATTATCTTTTAATTTAAAAAAGATGCTGGAACCAACCGGATTGTCGGCATTAAAATATTTTTTAGCCATTTCTTCCGAAAGGGTAATTTCTGTGGGCCCCTGTGCAAGCTTTCCAAACTTTAACCGAACCGGCCAGTGTTCGAAAAAAGACGGATCGGCCACGGCAAACAATCGCTCTTCCAATACCTGATTCATTTCATTTTTCACCCAAACTTCACCAGCCTGGTAAAACCTAAAATAATCTTCAATTTCCGGGATCTCTTCTTTGGCAGAAGCAGCCACCATATACGATGTCTGGCAATTGTTACCATGCAAAACACGATAGGTTTGTTTTTTACCGGGGACAAAGCTATTAAACGAAAATTCATGAATAACAAGCATCGAAAGCAGGAATATTGCCCCAAGACCAATTCCTAAACCAAGGATGCTAATTACCGATTCCATTTTGTGTTTAAAAATGTTCCGAAAGGCGATTTTTAAGTTAGTCAATATCATAGTTAGTTTTATTTTGCAACCGGGGAAATGGTGTCTTATTTAAAAATAATATTATTCATATCTCAGTGCTTCAACAGGATTCCGTGTAGCTGCCCGCCAACTTTGCCAACTAACCGTTAACAGAGCAATTCCCAATGCCAGCACACCAGCTAAAGCAAATACCCACCAGCTTATGGCGGTTTTGTAAGCAAAATTTTCAAGCCATTTATTCATCGCATAGTACGCAACAGGACAGGCAATTATAAAAGCGGTTACTATCCAAAACATGTAACCTTTCGAAAACAAGATGATAATATCAGGGACAGTGGCTCCCATTACTTTATAAACTCCAATCTCTTTGCTCTTTTGTTCAATGGTAAAGGCTGTTAGCCCGTATAATCCCAGGCACGCAATAAAAATGACCAGCATAGAAAAATACTTAAATAATGTTCCCATTCTGAACTCCGCGAGGTAGCTGGATTCTAGTTTGTCATCAATAAAATAATAATCGAAAGTTTCATCCGGGAAAAAGGTTTTCCATGTCCGTCCAATATCCTCCAGGCTTTGAGGCATTGAATTTGGTTTTATTCTCATCGAAATAGTCGGGCAACGGCTACTTACCTGGTCAGGCCTTGGCATGAGCAATATGAGCGGTTCGACTTTATTATGAAGCGAATTAAAGTTGAAATCATCTGTCACTCCAACAATGGTTCCCTTGCGTCCCCAAACCGTTAACTCATGTCCTAGCGGTGTTTCAAATCCCATTTCTTTAGCAGCAGTTTGATTAATCACAAATTCTGTCCGTTTTGCAAATTCAGGAGAGTAAAACCGTCCATCGTTCATTTTTAAACCATAAGTTTCTGCAAATTCAGTGTCAACATTCAAAATCCAGGCCTTAAATTGTCGCTCTTTACCGGGCCAATCAATACCATATGTATTCCCCATACCCTTTATATCCATACTCGCCGAACGTGAAACATTTAACACACTTGTGCTTTGCAACAGTTCATTCTTAAAAGCTTCATATTTATTGTTGATATCACCTTTTACAGGAACACATATTACATGTTCCTTATCATAACCCAGGTTTGTGCTTTGAATAAATTTTAACTGCTTCGACACGGTTATTGTACCGATTATAATGAGAATAGAAAGTACAAACTGAAACACAATCAGTCCTTTCCGAATATTTAAACTTCGGGGCGAGGAAACAAATTTTCCTTTCAAGACTTTTACTGCCTGAAAGCCTGACATAAATAATGCAGGATAAAAACCTGATAGTAAACTTGTAATCAATACTACTCCAACAAGAGTCCCTATAAATATCAAGTCAAAATACGGGACAAAAAGAGATTTTGCAGATATGGAATTGAGAACCGGTAAACACATCTGCGCCAGTATAACTGCAAAAAACAGTGCGATAAGTACCAAAACAAATGTTTCGGCAAAATATTGCTGGACAAGCTGTCGCCTTTTGCATCCCAGTGTTTTCTTTATGCCTGTTTCTTTCGAACGTTTCAACGAAAGTGCATTGGAGAGGTTCATGTAATTTAAACAGGCAATGAGTAAAATGATAACCGCAATAGCACTAAAAATGTAAACATATTTAATATCTCCACTTGAAGAAAAGAATTCAACATCGCTCGTGTTTAAATGAATTTTGGTGATTGGCAATACTGAATAGTTTATATTCTCTTCGTGAAAATGTTGTTCTTTACAAGCCAGAATTTTTTTCTCCAGTTCTTCTGTCGATACTTTATCCTGCGTACGAATATAAGTGGTTACCGATTGGTTATACCACACATCCCAGTTTATTCCAAAACATTTCGCGAATTCAATTGGAAGAATAAGTTCCGACTGAATGTGAGAATTATGCGGGATATTCTGCATTATACCGGCTACCTTAAGTAGTTTTTTTTGCCCCAGAATTGATACCGAAAGTGACTTGCCAATTGCATCCTCTTCACCAAAATATTTTTGGCTCATTTTTTCAGTCATTAATACCGAGTTAGGTTCGGTAAAAACAGAGCCGGGATCACCTTTCTGAAGAGAAAAAGAAAATACACTGAGAAATTGATTATCAGCCAGTGCGATATTCTCTACAAAACTTTTTTCTTCGTATTGAAAAAGTGAATTAAACGACTCAGAAAGCTGCAAAAAGCATGTAGCATCTATAATTTCGGGGATTTCTTCTCTAATAGTTGGTGCCAATAATTTTGAAGAAACAGCTGCACGCTTATCATTTTCTTTTCGAAATACGATATGAATATTATCCGCATCCTCATAAAATTTGTCGTATGATAATTCGTCCTGAACCCAAATGGTTATAAGAATAAAACAGGCCAATCCAATGGCAAGACCAAAAATATTGATGAATGCATATTTTCGATGATTTAATAAACTGCGTATGGAGATTATTAGGTTTTGTTTTATCATGGTTTCTTTCCTTAATTCGTTTTTAAACAGCATTGTTTTTATGGCGCTATTTTTAGTCAGAATTCTTTCAGTTCCTTTTTAAACCTCAGAATTCAGCCCAACGCTTTAGTCAGGATTCCGAATTACTTTCTACAGCCTTATTGTTTGATTTATTATTCATCGATATATAAAAGCAGGAAAGAAGCAGGTCGTAATGTTTTATTTATTTCCGGTACGTAATAAAATCTATGCGAAAGATTCTTCCTGCTTCTCCCTAATTATTTTATTTTTTTTATCTCGATAATTTTATCCTCGAATAATTTAATTCGGTCAATCTTCCCTTCCTCGTTTCTTTTAAAATGAAATTCTATTGGTTGATTCTCATCAAGAAAGAATATGGTTTCCGATGCTGGTTTTAACTCATGGTCCCTGTTATTTACCCGGGCAATAAGTTTCCCCTCTTCAACCAGAATACTTAATGGAGTCTCCACGCCTCTTTCGCGCAACAGGTATTCCCCGGTATAATCCTGATATATGGCTGTATCAATTTCCACCTGTTTGTAACGAAACTTTTTCTGCTGTAGGAGCCAGTCATAAAGTTGTGAATCGTCATAAGCCATTCGCCAGGAGTCGTGACCAACGCCGGGATAAACAGTAAATTTCACATCCTTATTATAGTTTTTAAGCGCATTAACCATTGTTTCCGACGAACTTAACGGAACTACAGTATCGTCTGCTCCGTGGAAACACCAAACAGGCATATGTCTTAATTTCCAAATATCTTCTCCGTTTCCGCCGCCACAAATCGGCACAATTGCCGCAAACATTTCAGGGTGTTCTATTGCAAGTTTCCATGTTCCAAAACCTCCCATACTTAGTCCGGTCAGATAAATTCGGTCCGGATCAATCCGTTTGGTGCTTATCATATTTTGTACGAGTTTGTAGAGCAGATCGGTATTCCATCCCCGCCGTGCCTGCGGCGAAACAACAATAAAAGGAAACTTGTGCCCTTGTTCAATCATCATGGGAGGTCCATGAACTTTTATTTTTTCAAGATTGGTTCCCTGCTCTCCTGCTCCATGAAGAAACAGCATTAAAGGCCATTGTTTTGTAGTATCGCTTTCATAATCTTCGGGCATATAAAGCAAATAATCTATATCAAATACAAATCGTTCGTTTGTCTGTTGACCTTTTGCCAGATAGACGAAAAACAGGACAGAAAAAATCAATAATTTTATTCTCATAGTTTGATAATTTAAATTACACCTATTCAAGTGATTTTACTTTCTTCAGTAGTTTTCCGGAAATACAATACTTTTCACTATTCATACCTCAATGCCTCCACCGGATTCTTCGTTGCCGCCCGCATGCTTTGCCAGCTAACCGTTAATAGAGCAATGCCCAGTGCCAATACTCCTGCCAAAGCAAAAATCGTCCAACTTATATTGATTTTATACGCAAAGTTTTCGAGCCACTTGCTTACTGCATACCAGGCTACCGGAGTGGCAATAAAAAATGCCACAAACACCCATTTAATAAAATCGATATTTAACAAATTAACGATTTGTCCCATTTGGGCACCATTTACCTTACGCACTCCTATTTCTTTTCTGCGGTTTTGTGCTGTGTAACTTGCCAATGCAAAAATTCCGAGCGATGAAATTAGTATAGCGAAAACGGCAAAATAGCCAACTATGCGGGCAGTACGTTCTTCTTTTTGGTAAGCGGCATTTAAGGCATCTTCAATAAAACCAAAATTCAGGGGCTCTGCCGGAGCAATATCTTTAAAAATGGCTTTTGACTGCTCAACAATTGTACTCAGATTACTGCCACTTCCTCTTATTAATACATAACTTGCCCATTCCATACGTGTTACTGTAAACATGGTTGGACGCGGTTTCTGATACAATGACCTGAAATTCATATCTTCAACGACTTCGTTGATTTTTACCACATTGTCGTACATTTTAAATTCGTTGTACGGTGGTTCCAGTTCCAGCTCATTTACAGCAGTTCGGTTTATAAGGACAGTACCAAACATATTATCCGCTAACGAAATCCTGTTTCTTAAAGGAATACCAAGAGCCGAAAAGAAAGCTGTGTCAACCCTGAACTGATCAAAACTCATGGGCCTTTCGTTATATACAAAAGACTGGTTATTGATCCTTCCTCCCGGAAAATCCTGGCAAAATGAAACAGCCCGCACCCCGGGTATTTTCATCAGTTCATCTCTGAAAGCATTTTTCTGTTTGTTGGTTTCCCCATTCATTCCAATATAAAATGTATGATCCTTATCAAATCCGAGGTTATAATTTTTCATATAACCGGTTTGCCTGATTATAAAGGCAACTACCACAATCAATGCAATGGATACAGAATATTGAAAAACAACCATAGCTTTTTGTCCAAAACTATTTTTAAGTCTCGAAGGAACTCCTTTTACAATTTCTGCTGATTTGAATCCTGAAAGAATAAGAGAAGGAACCAGTCCGGCAATAAATCCGATGATAAAAACAACCAACACACTACGCCACAAAAAACCACTGTTAAATACGTCGACGAATGTAAAGTTGGTATTTACAAGCTGATTAAACCCGGGAAGAATAAAAGCAGTCAGAAAAACTGCTATTATAGTTGAGATAAAAGCAACTAGGGTTGATTCAATTAAAAACTGCCAGATAATACTTTGGCGCGATGAACCAACAATTTTTTTAATTCCAACCTCTTTGGCCCTCTTAACCGACTGTGTAATACTCAAATTAATGTAATTTATAGCAGCAATAACAACCACAGAAAAAGCTATAATTGCCAGGATATTCAGAAACTTTTTATTGCCTTGTCTTGTACCGATGTACCCAAGTCCCGGACGGTTAAAATAAACCTCTTCAAGTGGCGTAAATAAAATTGTGTTGCTTCGGTTATTCTTAAAAACCCAATAAAACGCTTTTACTTTTTCATATAATTCGGCTTCGCGCACCTTTAAATTGCTGTTCTTATATGCCTGCACGTAAAGTCCAAACGAACTATTTCCGTACCCCCCCATAAAGTTCTTTGCTCCTTCGTCATTCATTCCCCATATTCTAGGCAACATAGAAAAATTGATAATCATATCGGGTTTAACGAAATGGGTATTATCTTTAAAATTCCTGAAAACTCCCGATACGGTAAATGAACTTCCGTTGAAATCAAAAACCTCCCCTACCGGGTTTTTATCTCCGAAGATTTTTTGAGACAAACTCTCTGACAACACAACATTTTCTTTTGCCGACAATAGTTTGTCTGCTTCTCCTATCATTAGCGGAAAAGAAAACATGGTAAAGAATGCCGAATCTACCAAAAGACAATCGCCGCTGTTGAGTTTTTGCCCGTTATAGGTTATGGTTCCTTTTTGACTGTAAACCCTGGTATAATTTTCAACTTCAGGAACATTCTCTAAAATATACTGTCCAAACGGAGGAGCAAATGTTTCAATTTTATCACCATGTACCCGGAATATCCGATCTTTACTGGCGTGAAAAGCATCGACTGAGATTTCGTTTGAAATATACGAAGACAATAACAGCACCAGTGTGACTGCAACTGCCAATCCAAAAATATTTATTGCAGAATGAAGTTTATTTCTCTGCAAATTACGGAGCATTAATTTAAGTTGTGTCCAGAACATAATTGTAATTTTTAATCAATTTTCTACCAAAACCTTGCTATTCATACCTCAACGCCTCCACTGGATTCCGCATAGCTGCCCGCCAGCTTTGCCAGCTAACTGTCAGCAATGCAATTCCCAAAGCCAGCACTCCGGCCAGGGCAAATATCCACCAGCTTAAAGTGGTTTTGTAAGCAAAGTTTTCAAGCCACTTTTGCATGGCGTAGTATGCAAATGGGCATGCAATTACAAATGCAATAGCTACCCATTTTACAAAGTCTTTGTTCAGCATGGTGAGTATTTCCGAGATTTTGGCACCATTGACTTTGCGGATGCCGATTTCTTTTGTTCGTCGTTCCATTACAAAAAGAGATAAACCTATTAAT
The DNA here is from genome assembly GCA_947492175.1 of uncultured Draconibacterium sp. GTDB lineage: Bacteria > Bacteroidota > Bacteroidia > Bacteroidales > Prolixibacteraceae > Draconibacterium. The sequence goes on from CANLMQ010000001.1 coordinate 21,822, forward strand.
CCCAGAATAGCAATGGATATAGCCAACACCATAAAACAGGTGAATATTGTTTTGGTATATTTTTCCGATTGATACAATCGTTCAAACCGTTCATCGATAAACTGATATGCAAATGGAGAACCAGAAAGGTCGAATTCCTGCCACGTATTTTTTATAAGCTCAATTGTATTGGCTAAATCAGTTTGATTTGTTCGTATTGAAATGCGATTGTAGCTTGAAGGATCCTTATAAAGGATGATCGGAAATACGGCATTGTGCAACGATTCGTAATTGAAGTTTTCCAACACACCAACGATTCTCCCTTTTTCATTTCCATATTCAACAAACTGCCCGATTGCTGCTTCGGGCGATTCCCATCCAATTTTTTCCACAGCCGAGCGGTTTACCAAGTATTCTTTTTCTTCCTTTGTTGTACTGCTGATATTATTACCGGCAATCAATTTCATTTCGTAAGTTAGAACAAAATGTTCGTCGGCCCGAATATTGGCCACCCGAAAACCAAGCGGTTCCATTTTTCCATTGTTGGAAGCTTTCATTCCATTACTGTCAGAAAGACGTTGCGATGGTATTCTTTTAGAACCGGACACATCGATTATATTCGGATTTTTAGTTAACCGCTCACGAAGTACATCCAGCTTTTCGATATGATTGGGCGATGCCCCCACTGTTATCACATTTTCCTGGTTAAGCCCAAGATTTTTTTTCTGCAAATAGTCTAATTGTTTATTCACTGTCAGAAAAGACATAATCAGGGCAATTGAAACAAAAAACTGGAAAATAACCATTCCGTTACGAAACGACATTTTACTGTTGGAGGAAATATTCTTTTTACCCGAAAGCAATATTTTGGCCGGGTACACTCCTGATATCAATCCAATAAAAATTGATAAAATAAAAAATACAGCTAACATACTTAGGTTCTGACCTACTGAAAATGCCAGGTTACTGTTAAAAAGATCAGCCAAATAAGGAATGGCAACACTAACAATTAGTAGTGCAACAATTAACGATACAAAACAAAACAAAACCGATTCGAGCATGAGTAAGGACAAGATGCGTTTACCTGTTGCCCCAATCACTTTTCTAATCTGAATTTCCTTAATGCGTTTGGTGTAAATAGCAGTATTCAGATTAATGTAGTTGATGCTTCCCAAAATCAGAATCAATATAGCTATCGATAACAACACATAAATACTTGAACGGCTTCCATACCAGTTGAAATGGATATCCAACAATTTTTCCATCCTTATTTTTGTCCAACTGGTTCCGTTATCAAATTGTTTGTTGATGAAATCATCGAGACGGGAGTCCAGTTGTTGAGGTTTATTCCTCATCAATACAAATGTTTCGTAATTATTGCTCCCCCAATCCTTTAATTCGTTTTCGCCAACTGCACTCGCATAGGTAGAAAAAGAAATAAAGATTTCAGGTCGGAAGTGGTTGTTTTGCCCCCAGTCTTTGAAGACTCCGGTGACTTTTAGATTATAACCAGTACCGTTTTCATCAAAAAATTCCATTGTTTTACCAACGGCATATTCGTTATTAAAATACTTACTGGCAATATTCTCTGAAACCACAGCAGTTAGAGGTTCATTTAACAAATTGTTTTCTGCGGAAAGCCCTTCGAATGAGAAAATATTCAGAATATCCGGCTCGGCAAAACAAACATCTGATTCCATTACCTTTTGTTCGTTCAAACGAAAAAGCATTCCGGTATGAGATACCCTCGCTATATTTTCAATCTCCGAAAATTCGTCTTTCAACAGTGGGGCTATGGGAGGAGCTACAAAAGGTAAATGAAGATTTTCGGTTCCGTTATTATCGTAAAAGTACCGATGAACACGGTAAATCTGGTCGGCATTTTTGTGAAATCTATCGTAACTCAATTCATTCTTTATCCAAAGACCAATAAAAACAACACAAACAAAACCAATTACCAGCCCTGTTAAATTAATAGAGGTATACAAAGGGTTTCGTTTAATAAAGCGGATAATATTTGTACGTAATTTTTTCATCTTTCAATTTTTTTTTCTGTGCTTTTAATAAATAATGTTTTCCGGCCTTTAAACACTCATACAATTGGGTCACTGCGAGTTTCCTTTCGGGATTTCGCTATTCGTATCTCAACGCTTCAACCGGGTTTCGCGTAGCCGCCCGCCAACTTTGCCAACTAACGGTTAACAACGCAATTCCCAAAGCCAGCAAACCGGCAAGTGCGAAAATCCACCAACTTAATGTGGTTTTATAGGCAAAATTTTCGAGCCACTTTTGCATGGCGTAGTATGCAATTGGGCAGGCAACCACAAAAGCTATTGCTACCCATTTTATAAAGTCTTGGTTTAGCATTTTTAATATCTCGGAAACCCTGGCACCATTTACTTTGCGAATACCGATTTCTTTGGTGCGTTTTACCGATGAAAATTCAGCCATACCAAGTAGGCCAAGACATGATAAAAACAGTGCGATAAGCGAATAAATTTTTATAGCTTTCGCCTGTTTCTCTTCCTTCTGGTACATGGAGTTTATCCAGTTATCATAAAAACGTAAATTAAAAGTCATTGAAGGCTCAAATTCCTTTAAAGTGTTTTGAATATATTGTAAAGTTTCCTGAATATTATTCCCAGCAATCCTGATATTCAAATGACTAACTTGTTCCGGGATATAATTCAATTGAATAAAGCCCAGTTCCTCATGCATTTTCTTGAAATGAAAATCTTCAACCACACCAACAATCTTTTTTCCCCAAATTTCTTTTCCTTCAATAGTACCCAGTTGTAGATAATCATACGTCTTCTTGTTAATGATGCAGGCTGTTTTATCGGTAGGCCGAAAGTTTCTCCCCAGAACCAAATTAAGCCTAAAAGTTGAAAGGAAAGAAGTGTCGGTATTCATGCTTATCAACTGCTCAATTTCATATTCAACACTGTCACAGGTCCAACCACCAGAACCAGATGCATAGGTACTAAAAGGTAACCCGTGTGTGCCCGAGGCACTAACTATCTGCGGATTATTCAAAAGCCTTTCTTTTATAACGCCCGTTTTTCCATTCGTTTTCCCTTGCAAGGCAACCTCAAGTAAAAGCTCTTTATCAAAACCAACATCTTTTGTTTTAATATACTGTATTTGTTTATTAATTACTATCAAACAAATAATTAGCACTACAGTTACTGAAATTTGAATGGTATTATATGCTCCCCGAAAACCGGAATTCTTCAGGCGCATCTTCCGTTGTAACAAATCAACCGGATTAAATTTTGAAACAGCAAAAGCAGGAACAAAACCTGAAATTAGCCCAACGACAAGAAATATGACTACAATGGCAAATAATAATGTTGGTTGTTTCAGAGCTTCGTACAGGTCAATTTCGCGATTGAACAGTTCTTTAAAAACAGGGCTCAAAAAACTTGCAATCACAAGTGATAAAGTGATTGCAATGAAGAAGGCGATATAGGACTCACCTACAAACTGGTAAAAAATGGTCTGTGTCCTTGCTCCCGATGTTTTTTTGATACATATTTCTTTAAAACGCTCGTTATTAAATGCCGTGCTTAAATTTACATAATTAAGTATGGCCAATACAAGAATTATTATTGCAATTATTGCCAGGAGCCTAATCATATCAATATTTGCATGCTCATAACTATCCCCGTTACTCCTTTTATCGAAATATATTTCCTTGAATGGCTGAACGGCCAGCTCTGCTTCTTCGTATCCTTCGTAAGGTTTTAAAATATCTTTTATCTTACTCTCTACTTCTATTTGACTTGCAGCATCGTGTAAAACAAAAACCATATCGTGTAAGTAGTATTTTTCCTGGTTATACCCCCTGTAAGATTGCCATATACTTTGTTCTAGGTTAAAAATTACATCATACTTTAACGAGCTTGTCTTCAGGGGATTTGTCACCACCGCTTTTACCGTTTTCTGTTCCTTGTTCCCAAACTCTATCATTTCACCTACCGGATTCTTCTTTCCAAATACTTTTTGGGCAAACTGCTCGGTTATCAGCACATCTGTTTTTGCCAAAAGTAAGCCCTCTTTTTGCCCTTCAACAACTTTAACCGAAAAAACATCCAGAAAATTCTCATTTGCGGCCAGCACCGTAACACCATCTTTCTTATTGTTATATTCGTATAAAGTGCCGTTGCGATTGAGCATGCACATATTCTCTATTTCGGGTGCAGAGGCCAATACATCTTCGTAGATTCGTTTCGGAACCTGCACATTCCCATCCGTCTGCTTTATCCGGTACATATTGGCAAGGTTGGGATAATGCTTATCAACACTTCGTTCCTCGATAATAAATGAAACAATTAAAACCAAAACAGCCAGGCTAACTGCAAAACCACCGATGGCAATACTGTATATCAGCTTCTGTTTCCTGAAATTCCGAAAATAGGATTTGAATATTGAATACATAGGCTATTTTATTTCTAATTACTATTCATACCTCAACGCCTCCACCGGGTTCCGAGTTGCCGCCCGCCAACTTTGCCAACTAACCGTAAACAATGCAATCCCCAAAGCCAGCAAACCAGCTAGGGCAAAAATCCACCAACTTAGCGTAGTTTTGTAAGCGAAGTTTTCAAGCCATTTATTCATAGCGTAATAAGCAACGGGACAGGCAATCACAAAAGCAATAGCCACCCATTTAATAAAATCTTTATTGAGCATGGTAAGTATTTCAGAAATTTTGGCACCGTTTACTTTGCGGATGCCTATTTCTTTGGTACGCTGTTTAGTAACCAGTAAGGTTAACCCGAATAATCCCATACAGGCAATAAATATTGCCAGGGAGCTAAACAGTGCCACAATCTTTTGCTGTGCCCTGAGTGATTCGTAATTCCGTGCAAGTTGGTCATCGAGGAAAGTAATTTCGTACGGAGTATTGGGGAACCGTTTTTCCCAAAGCCCTGCTATTTCCTTCATTAAAGACTGGATATCATTTGTTTGATAACGAACATTAACATTCATAAATCTCCAGCCATCAAATGTCGGATTGGCCATAATCAGCATAGGTTTTATATGCTGCTCGAGCGATGCAAAATTAAAATCGTTAATTGTGCCAATTACTTCCAGTGGTCTCCCCCTGAATATTTTTTGGTGTAAAGGCTCATCCCACCCGGCATGTTCTACAAGCTTTTGATTGACTAAAATAGTGTTATCCTCTAATCCTAAACTTTCTTTAAAATTGCGTCCTGATGTAAGTTCAACATCAAAACAGGCCAAAAAATCAGCATCGGTATACAAAACATTGAACATTTGTATATCACTGTTCCTGTCGAAAAAATAACCATTTTGTGTTAGTCCGTTTCCTATCGGCTGGCTCGAAACACTGGCAACCTGCACTTCAGGCAAACGTTTCAAATCTTCTTTAAATGTCACCAGCTCATTATTTTTAAATTCAAAATCGGTACTCACCGATAAAATATTCTCTTTATTAAACCCAAGTTCCTGGTTCAACAAAAAACTGTTCTGCCGGGTAATAACCAACCCGGCTGCAATTAGAAAAATCACAACACAAAACTGAATGGCAACCATCACATTCTGTGAAGTATACCGCGTGTTTCCACCAGCCAATACATCTCTGAGCGAATTAATAGCATTTAGTTTTATCAGGTTGATATTGGAGATGATTGTCACAACCAGTGAGAGAAACAGAATGGTAATTAACAAAAACCCGGAAGTTAAAAGCAAATTCCCCGAAATGGTTACCGATGTTTTTAAATAACTGTTTAAAAGGGGTAAAAATATATTTAGAAACACAATGCTAACAACTGCGGCAATTAGCGAAATCAGAGCCACCTCGGTAAACGTATGAAATGCCAGTTTATATTTTTCGGCTCCGTGAATCGTTAGAATACCGAGATCTTTTTTCCTGCTTGCTTTTTGTGCAATGTAAAAAGTAATATAATTTATTATTGCCAGAACAAGTATAAGCAGGCAAATACTTGACACAATGTAGATGCTAACTTTATTCCGGTTGTTTTCACAATCGTACTGAAGGTGCGAGGAGTTAAGGTGAATATCTCGTATGTTTTGCAAACCCAGAAACAGGCTGAATCCGCTTTTTTCTCCTGCTTTATTATATCGTTCATACAAAAAATCATCAAACTTCTCTTCTACCCGGGCAGCTTCAACACCATTCTCAAGCTTTAAATACGAAAGAAAAGTCATTCCACCAGCCCACCCCAGCCAGTAGGTTTCTTTATCCTGCTCAACGTGTTTTGTTGAAATAAAAATATCGGATTGTATATGCGAATTTTTGGGTAAATCTTTGAAAATACCCGCTACCATAAAAAACTTCTGTTTAAACATTAACGACTGCCCCAAAGGATTAATGCTTCCAAAAATCTTCTGCGCTTGTGATTGCGATATTACCAGCTTGTCCGGGCTGTCCAATACCGTATTCGGGTCTCCGGCAATAAGCTCAAAATCAAAGAAGTTGAATAAATTTGCATCAGCAAAGCATATCTTATCAATTTTTTGAATTTGCTTATTGAAATACATTTTCCCCATATTCCCTGCGGAGATACGGCAAAAATCGTCTATACCAGGGATTTCTGCCTTTAAATCGGGCGCAACCGGATGCCAGGCAAACCCCATATGGGTCTCCTGCCCTTTCATTTTATAACCACAGGTAACCCGGTAAATAGCATTTCCCTCTTTATGAAAAGAGTCGAAACCGGTTTCGTAGTGAATAAAGAGAAAGATAAATAGCGTTGTAGCTATACCAATCGCAAAACCGAGAATATTAATTAACGAATAAAATTTATTTCGGAAAATATTCCGGAATGCAAGTTTCAAAAAAACTATATTCATAATTTAGGTTTTTTAGACAAGGCAGAAAACTTTTACCCGGTACTCAGGAGGCCTGTAATTTTGCTACAACAATATCTCTCCCATTTCCTTCTTTACTTCTTCTGTAATAATCTGACCATCAAACAGATTTACGACACGATGTGCAAATTCAGAGTCGTGCAACGAGTGAGTAACCATCACAATGGTGGTACCTTCGCGGTTGAGCTCGGTCAGAAGATTCATCACCTCAAGGCCGTTTTTAGAATCGAGGTTACCGGTAGGCTCATCAGCCAAAATTAATTTTGGATTAGCTACCACAGCACGGGCAATGGCCACACGTTGTTGCTGACCACCGGAAAGCTGTTGCGGAAAATGTTTGGCACGGTGGGCAATTTTCATACGCTCCAGTACTTTTTCAACCATCTCTTTACGTTCGCGGCTTTTTAGTTTCAGGTAAATAAGCGGCAATTCAACATTTTCGTATACATTCAGTTCGTCAATCAGGTTAAAACTCTGAAACACAAAACCAATGTTACCTTTGCGTAAAAGTGTACGGTTTCGTTCTTTTAACTGCCCAACTTCTTCGCCATCGAAATGATACTCGCCATCGCTTGGGTTATCGAGTAACCCGATAATATTTAACAAGGTTGATTTGCCACAACCCGACGGCCCCATTATGGCTACAAACTCGCCTTTTTTAACGTGAAGATTCACCTGGTTTAGCGCACTGGTTTCAATTTCTTCAGTCCGAAATACTTTTGTTAGTTCTGTTGTTTTAATCATTTTATATAAGTATTAGATATTATTCATATTTAATGGCATTTACAGGATTACCTGTTGCTGCTTTCCAAATTCTCCAACTAATGGTACTCATCGCAATAAAAAGGGCGAATACCAATGAAATCATAAAAATCCACCAACTCATTTCTGTTTTGTAAGGGTAATTTAATAACCACTTTGACATAAAAAACCAGGAAACAGGTAGTGCTATCACTCCTGCCCATATTACAATTCGGGCAAAATACCCCTGAATAAGTTTCATGATTGTCCAGGACGAAGCACCGTGAACTTTTCGAATTCCAATCTCCTTTACTCTGCGCTGAATTGCATTAGCTGAAATGCCGTACAACCCCAGAGCAGCAATTAAAACTGAAATCAATGAAAACCAAAGAAATAGTTTTCCAAGCTGATTTTCGCTGTTGTACTGTCTGTTATATCTATCGCTAAGATTATATACAGATGTATTTCTAGTGAAAGCTTCCTGAAATACCTGATTAACGAACTCATTTAATTGCTCAAAGGTTCCTCCATTATTTTTAATTAATATGCTATAAGTCATGGGATGATAGATAAAAACAATAGGTGGAATAGATGACTTTAAAGACTTAATATGAAAATCTTTTACAACGCCGATAATTTCAGCATTGGCATGGAAGGCCTGCACAGTACCGATTGTACCAACCGGATTCACCAGATTGTACTGTTTAACGGCCGTTTCATTCATAATAATCCGAAAGCTGTTTGCCTCCGTACCTGCTTGGTCTGCTTTAATATCATATGAGAAATCTCTTCCCTCGAGAATAGGAACTTCAAGCAAATCAAAATATCCGGGGTGTGTATAAACATCATGTGTCTGAATCTTTTTCCCATTTATTTCTAAAGTTCCATATGAAGGCTCTGTACTAGGTGGTGCCGAATGGCAAAAAACGACTTTTTCGATATTGGGATTTTCTAACAATCTGGTTTTAACCCATTGTTTTTTTGAATCACTTTTATCCAAATCATAAAAATAACCTGATACGTAAACATTTTCCATCTCGAAACCAGGGTCACTGTTTTTCATAAAACTAACCTGTTTCTGAACAATTAAAGTAGAGGCAATAACAATTATGGTTATTCCGTATTGAATAATCAGGAATGTTTTTCTGAGAAAAATACCTTTTGCCGAATTCCTCAATTCAAAAGACCTGATTGCTTTTAAGGCACCAACACTAGATATATATATAGATGGAAGTATGCCAGCAAACAGGAATATTAATACAAAACTTAATCCACCAGAAAACAAATTATACTTATTTAGTAATTCTCTAATTGATAAATCTGCAGAAATTAGTTGATTGTAATATGGTAATACCAACTGCAAAAGAAGTAATGTTAGGATTAGTGTAACCAAAGCCAAAAGAATAGTTTCCCCAATGAATAAATAGAAAATCCCATTACTGTTCGACCCAACAACTTTTCTTATCCCAACTTCTTTTGCTCGTTTAAATGTTCGTGTAAAATTAAGATTAACAAAATTGGCAATTGCAAGTAACAAAATTAGTAAGGCAATCATGGCCAATCCTAAAATTAAACGCAAATTGCCATGTAATACATAACTAAATTCTTTTGGTGTTTTACCAAAAAAGTAAATTCTTTTAAGAGGCTTTAATCTTAACTCAGAATTCGGATTAGGATCATCATATACATTTTGTTGAATTTCTCTGAAAAAATCAGTCATTTGCTGGCTTGCAACCTTTGAATCTGAATTCTTATGCAACAGGAAATAAGTGGTATGTAGTCGCATAGATTTCCAGGAATCCCACTCAAAACCAACCTCGGCAAATTTGTAGAATTGCTTTAAGTGGGCAAAAGGCAATACAACATCAAAAGGAAGGTGAAAATTATTGACATCTTTATATACCCCTGAAACGGTCTTAGGCCCCATATAATATATTTGTTTGCCTATTGGATATTCGTTTCCAAACAATTTCTTTGCCAATGATTCTGCAATTACAACATCCTGCGCAGTGAGCAAGCATTTTTCGGGATCACCATAAATAAAATTAAATGTAAATACAGAGAAAAAAGTAGAATCGGCCCAGATAAAATTATTGAATCTGGCTTCTTTAAATCCGGGAGTATCTTGTTCTCCCAAACGTAGTCTTCCTCCCCAGGCGCTTCTTATTCTTACAAATTTGTCAACTGCCGAAACATGATTGGCCAATTGTGGCCCCATAGCCAAATTCATTTCCACCATCCCATCAAAGTCATCTGAATAGTATTCCAGACGGTATATTTGGTCTGCTTTCGTGTTAAACCTGTCGAAACTTATCTGGTTATTTACCCATAAAAGGATAAGAAAGAATACGGTCAATCCTATTGTCAATCCAAATACCTGTATTGCAGTAATAACAGGATTTTTGGTAAAATGACGCCACGCTATTTTAATAAAGTTTTTAAACATGTTAAAATTCTTAAATGTTACTTTTAGAGCTAAACTCTAACATTTATTTTTAGCAATTGTCAGATTGACTTTGTGGTTTTTATTCAATTCTATATTCGGATTTTTCTTGCTTTATATTCCTCCTTTTTTACTTTCTTTCTACAAAATCCTTATTTAAACACTATTCTGTCGTTATCTCCAAATAAATCGTAGCTTGAGGTTATTACTTTTTCACCAGCTTTTAATCCTTCCAACACTTCGTAATACTGCGGATTTAGTTTTCCTATTCTAATACTTCTTTTAACTGCTTCTGATTCATTCTCATTTAGAACATAAACCCACTGGCCTCCAGTACTTTGAAAGAAACCACCTTTCGGCACGAGTATGGCCTGCTCGGGCTGTCCCAGCTGCAGTTTAGTATGATAGGTTTGCCCGGTTCTGATATTTTCAGGCTTTTCGCTGGTAAAAACCATGTCAATTTCAAACTGGCCATCGCGAACTTCGGGATATACTTTTTTAACAACCAGCGTGTAATTCGTGCCATTTCGTTCGAACGATGCAGTAAGCTCCCGGCGCACACGGTCGATATAATGTTCGTCGAGTAAAGCATTAATTTTGAAATCGGTTAAAATATTTACCATTCCAATACGCTGGCCACGCGAAATGGATTCTCCTATCTCAGCATTTAGCAAACCCAATTGCCCATCGGCCGGTGCTTTTACATTCAGATTTTCCAGTCTGCGGCGTGCCATTTCCAGGTTTTGTTTCATATTTTCCAAACTTTCATCCATATTCTGTTTTTGGTTCGATCGGAAAATAGAATCCTGTACAAATTTCTGATAGGTCAACTCTTTTTCATGTTCTGAAAGTTCGTAATCTTCTTTGGCCTGCATATACTCTTCTTTGGCAATCAGATCTTCTTTATACAAGGCTTCGTATTGTTGGTACTTTCGCTTGGCCTGCTTCACTTTCAAATCAATTTCCAGTTTCGAACGTTTATTGTAAATCTGCTGCTGATCGATATTTATCTGCGTATTACGTAATTCGTTGGCATGATACGCCAGCTGCGATTCACTATTCATGATGGTGGTGTTTAAATCGTTGTTTTTTAAACGCAGAATAACATCACCTTTTTTTATCATTTCGCCTTCCTCTATAAAAATCTCTTCTACCTTACCACCTTCTTCTACATCGAGATAAATAGTTGTTATAGGTTCAACCTGGCCAATTGCTGTAATGTAATCGTTAAAAGCACTTTCTTCAACCGTACTTACCGTTAGTTTGTCTCGCTCGGCCCGGTAAACCGAGCCACTGCTTCCCACTACTACTTTATACAGCAGAAAAGCAAATGCCAGTCCTCCAACAATCCAAAATAAGTGCTTTAATTTTAAGCCTTTTTTCTTTTCTATTTTTCTATCCATTCCCATGGTTGATATGTGCTTTGCGCATGGAGTGAAGAGTTTTGATTCTTTCTTCCAATGCTATGTTTTTATTTTAATATTTCTTTCTGTTGAACACTGAAACTGCTTACCGAGTGCTTTCTTCCATCTCCCAAAATCGCTGTCCTTTATAAAACTCCAGAATTTTCATTTTAATTTCCCATTGGGTGCGCGATCGTAAAACCTGGCTTTGTGTATTCGCTAACCGGTTTTTAGCAATGTAATAATCATTAATATCAATTAAACCCTGCTCAAATTTCCGGTCGGCTGCACGAAAGGCCAGTTCATCCACCTCGCTTCGTTTTACATACTGATTGTATTCTTTATACAGCGCTTCCAGATCTGTCAGGTTATTAACCATCTCAAAAAACATTTTTTGTTTCTCGTTTTCCAGTTTAGTTTTGGCACGTTCAATCTCCAGCTTGGCTTTTTTAACCTGCGAACGTCCCGACCAACGATTAAAAACCGGAATAGTTAACGAAGCTCCCAAAGACTGGCTCCTGTTAAATTTATATTGTTCGCCAAATCCAATGGTTTTCCCGTTTTCGTCGGTATTTGTTTCGTAAAAACCGGAGTTAAAAGAACCATTGGCCCAAATTGACGGGTATAACAAAGAACGACTCAATGATAACGCTTTTTTACTTGCATTCAGATTGGCTTCAATGGACCGATAATAAGGCGACCAGGTTGTAAACTGATTGAAAAGTTGCTGAGGTTTGCGAATATCCTCACTGTAAACCATTGGCGATAAATCAACCAGATTCATCTCATCATTCGAGACGAAATTCATTAATTGTTTTAGTTGAAGTGTGGCTGTTTGCACTGCATTTTCAACCTGAATTTTGTTGAGTTCTTCTTGTTCAAGATTGGCACGCATATCAAGCAAATCTGTCTTGGCTTTTAACCCCACTTCAACTTTCTTTTCTGTTGTTTTCAAACTTAGCTTCGAGGCTTCTACTTGTTCTTTGGCTATTTCAAGCATTCCTTTGTAATATACCACATCGAAAAAGGCCAATGTAATTTCAAATGCCAAATCGTCGGTGGCATTCAAACGTAAATATTCCGATGCCTGTTGTTTAAATTTCTGATACTTAATTCTGTTTTGCAATCGAAATCCATCAAAAACAGCAATGGAAGAACTAAGACCGTATGAATTGTTAAAGAATGTAGTATTTGTTATCGCATCTGTACTTGGATCGACAGAACGTCCAAAACTAAACCCAGCACTTGTTGATGCTTTAATTCCCGGCAACATATCCCGTCTGGATTGCCTGACATCTTCCAAAGCAATTTTTTCAAGAATCTCATATTCCTTTAAATTTATATTGTTCTCAATGGCATAGGAAATACATTGAGTCAGAGTCCAGGATTGCTGCGCAGCCGTTTCGGAACTTATGATTATTAATCCAAGTAGTAATAGTATTTCAAGTATGTAATTTCGCATAATTCTTTTCTTGTTTGCTTTTTTGTATGCCAAAACGATACCAAATCAACAACAAACTCACAATCAGCCAAATAACTATTTAACAAGAAATATTTTGTTAATTTTTTTTACAAACAACTGTAAAATATTTTTACTTACTTTTTCATTCGTACCTGAGGGTTTCAATTGGATTTCTGGTAGCTGCCTTCCAGGTTTTCCAGCTAGTTGTTATTGCTGCAACCAAAATGGCAAGTAAAAATGAACCTGCAAAAAGCCACCAGTTAAGTCTTGTTTTATACGGATAATTCATTAGCCATCTTGAAGCGAGGTACCAGGCAACCGGTAAAGCAAATAAACCTGACCAGAAAACAATCTTCCCAAAATACAACTGTATCAAAGCCATAATATCTAAAATCGAAGCCCCATTTGCCTTTCTCAAGCCTATTTCCCTCACCCTGCGGTGTATGGCATTTGCAGAAATACCATACATTCCAAGAGCAGCAATCAATACTGATAAAAGAGAAAACCAGATAAACATTTCACCCAGCTTTTCTTCGCTTTCGTATTGTCTGTTATACAAATCCTCCAGATAGATTTCTTTCGGCACCCAATCCATATTAAAAACCTCTTTCGCCATTTTTGTCATATGGGCCTTTACTTCTTTGATATTACCCGGAATAAACCTAATCAGCAAATTATATCCTCCTTCAGGCCAATTTCTAATTATTGTAGGTGGTATAGGTAATTTTAATGAAGAAAAATGGGAATCCCTGGCAACCCCAATGATTTCAACCCTTCTGGAGTTGACAGTACCCATAGTCCCAACCGGATTTCTTAATCCATAAGCTTTAACGGCCGCTTCGTTTAAAATGACTCGTAAAGTATGGTCGCCCGTTGATTGGTCTGCTTTATTTCCGGGAATAAATCCGCGTCCTTCCACAATTGGTATTTCCAATAAGTCGAAGAGTTCCGGATAACAATAAATCCCATAAGTCTCAACTGTCTTACCTTCAAAATTATATGTAGCGCCGGGCTGAAAATTAATTCCGGGAACCGTCATGGTATAAGAAACTTTTGTAATAGACGGGCACTCAAGCAGACGTTCTCTCCATGTGTTCATTTTTTCTTTTTGTTGGAGATAACCGTATTGATACCTGAGCACATTTGAGAGATTCATTCCGATATCGCTGTTTTTCATGTAGTTTGTTTGCTTAACTACAAGAAGTGTAATGGAAAGCACAATTATGGTTATACTGTATTGCAAAACAAGCAAAGCTTTGCGCGTAATGTTTCCTCTTTTCGAAGTATATAATGCAAGGTTTCTTAAAACGGCAACAGGGCTGTATGCTGATAATAACCAGGAAGGAACAATTGCTGTAAAAATAATCAACAAAAGGAAACACCCGGAAATAGTAATCAGGTTATAGCTAGAAAAAAGTTCCCGAAAATACAGTTGTGTGCCAATCAGGTTGTTGTAATACGGAAGAGCAATATAAACCGTTACAACCGACAACAACATTCCTAAAATGCAGATTGCGGCTACCTCTCCAGTGAACTGTACAAAAATATGCTTCCTGTCTGAACCTACAATTTTGCGGATACCTGTTTCTTTTGTGCGGAAAAAGGTCCGCGTGGTATTCAGGTTGATAAAATTAATCACGGCCAGTAATAATATTAAAATAGCAATCCCGGTTAACCCTGCCATAAGACGGAAATTTCCATGCAACACATAACTGAATTCCTTCTCTGTCTTTCCATGAAAATAAATATTCTTTAATGGCCTTAAGCGATATTCAATCTGACTGTTATCAATGTCCGGCCATGCCTTCTTAAACAGTTCTTTACAATGTGCAGAGGCTTTCAGTCCAACATCCCGCGAGCTTATATGTGGAGCAAGTAAAACATAGGTTGGATGCATAAATGCACCCCAGGCATCCCACTCAATATTGGAATTCTTATAATGCTGCTTTAATGAACTAATTGGTATTACTGTTTCGAAAGGGATATGAAAATTATTCACATCTTTTATAACTCCAGTTACTGTCAGAATAATATTATTCTGATTGGTAATCTGTTTCCCAATGGGGTACTCGTTATTAAACAGTTTTTTTGAAACTGATTCCTGCAACACTATTGACTGAGGATCGAGCAATGCTGTTTTGGGATTGCCGTAAATAAACTGAAATGGAAATACTTCAAAAAATGTACTGTCAGCAAAGACAAGGTGATTATGTGTCACTTCTATTATCTTTTCAGGATTCTGCTCTTTTTGATAAGACAATTTTCCCTGATAGCCCATGTATCTTATACGCACTGCTTTTTCCACTCCCACAATTTCGCGCTGTAGAATTGGTCCCAGTGCAAGTGGCTGTTCTGTCCATCCACTGTATTCAGGCGAATACAATTCAACCCTGTACACACGGTTTTCATGCCCACCAAATTTATCAAAGCTGAGTTGATTGTTCACCCATAAAGAGATTAATAAAAACACTGTTAATCCAACTGTTAATCCAAGAATCTGGATAAAAGTAATTACCGGATTTTTTGTGAGGTGACGCCATGCGATTTTAATAAAATTCCAAATCATGGTTGAAAAAATTAAGGTTAGCAAATAAGGCTGTGCCTACAAATTCAGCCAGAGCAATAGTTCTGTTCTGATATTCAAGTCCTAATTTTTCCTGTTTTATCTCTCTTAAAAGGGTTGCAGATTAACACATACCAAACAGCAAAAAATACATTTTTATGTATCTCCTGCTATTTGTTCTTACAATTGTAGATTACGATAACACATTGTTTTTGTTTTCTATTCATCCAAACCAACTATTTCCAGTAATTTTCGTCTATCATCCAGTTTTCAATCTTAAGAATTTCTTCTTTTTCGGTTAACATATAGTCTTTCACGAAAACCTCATCGTCTACCATCCAATTTTCAATTTTCAATGTTTCTTCCACATCAACTTCCATATAGCTGCTGTAAGTGTTGAAGTAAAATTCATTCATCATCCAGCCTTCTGCCTCCAGGGGAGCTTCATTTATTGGCTCCAAATATTCATTTACACCAGTTATTGTAAAAGAAGCGCTGTGTTCTACTGGAAGCTTCTCATTAAATGCCAGAGTTTGTTGATCCGTCTGGATTTGTAACCAAAGCCCCTGACCATTTAATGCAGTGCATACCATAATTAATGCGAAAAGGACTACAATACTTTTCAAGGATTTGCTTCCTTTTTTTCTGTTTCCCAAATTGTTTTCTTTTGCTTTCATGACTTCGTCCTCCGTTCTTTTTGTTCCTGTTTTCTTTTTATTGCTTCTTGTTCGATTGAATATATGCCAACCCGATGCCAAAACACTAAACCACTAATAACATGCATCTTACATTTTACATCAAACAATATGCGTTAAATTTATTTACATGAATCTGTAAATTTTTTTTACAGATTATTGGAATTCGTTTTTGGTTGAAATAATTTTGGGTAATAAAGATACCCACGTTTCTTCCTCAGATCTTTTTAAAAGGAAAATCCGGGGGAGAAATCAATCTTATTTAGGAATTTTAAAATCAAGCTACCATGCCAAAAGGAAAGATTTTAATTGTCGACGACAACAAAAGTATAATCAGTACACTGGAAATTTTACTGGGCCCGGAGTTTGACGTGGTAAAGGGTATTACCAATCCCAATCAGATTCCAACAGAACTGCGAACCGGCGATTATAATCTGGTAATTCTGGATATGAATTTTCAGGCTGGAATTAATACCGGCAACGAAGGTTTATATTGGCTTAACCAAATAAAAAAAAGTTACCCCAATATTTCGGTTGTACTGATTACGGCTTACAGTGAAGTAGAGCTGGCCGTAAAAGCATTAAAACAGGGAGCTACTGATTTTGTTCCTAAACCCTGGGATAACAGCAAATTGCTGGCAACTCTGAAAGCTGCAATTCAGCTAAACTTTTCGAAAACAGAAGTTGGCCAGTTAAAACAAAAAACCCAAGGATTAAAACAAGAACTAAACCGCAACCCAAATTATATTATCGGATCTTCTCCACAACTTATGAAAATGATGAAATTGGTGAGGAAAGTGGCAAAAACCAATGCCAACATTTTAATAACCGGAGAAAACGGAACCGGGAAAGAATTAATTGCCCGCGAAATTCACCGTCTCTCGCAACGCAGCAACGAAGTAATGGTTAGCGTCGACATGGGCGCCATAAGTGAAACTTTATTCGAAAGCGAACTTTTTGGTCATGTAAAAGGAGCCTTTACCGATGCGCGGGAAAACCGGGCCGGAAAATTTGAAACCGCTCATAAAGGAACCTTATTTCTGGATGAAATCGGGAATCTTTCATTTCCTTTACAAGCCAAATTACTGGCAGCAATTCAAAACCGCGAGTTTATGCGCCTGGGTTCCGACAAACCCATTCCCGTTGATATTCGGTTGGTATGTGCCACGAATAAAAACCTTGAACAAATGGTTATTGACGGTGTCTTTCGGGAAGATTTGTTGTACCGTATTAACACCATTCAAATAGAAGCTTCACCTTTACGCGAAAGGGGCAATGATATTCTGGTTCTTGCCGATTTCTTTCTGAAAAAATATGCTTCAAAATACGAAAAACATGGATTAAAAATTAACCAGGCAGCGCAGGAAAAACTGTTAAAATATTCGTGGCCGGGTAATATCCGGGAGTTACAACACACTATTGAAAAAGCAGTAATATTAAGCGATGCAAACGTATTAAAACCCGAAGATTTTTTCTTTAAACAAATACTGTCTGCCAAGCTTGACGATGATCATCTAACCATTGAAGAGATGGAAAAACGCATGATACTAACTGCCATTGACAAAAATACAGGGAACATGAGCCTAGCGGCTGAAAAATTAGGAATAACCAGACAAACCTTGTATAATAAAATTAAAAAATACGGGATATGATAAGCAAAAATCTATATCTGAAAATCGTACTTCGGGTTTTGCTTTTACTACTAACAGCCCTGTTTTTGGGATGGAGCCTGTTCTCCCCAAAAGCCTACATATTATCGTTTATCCCTGCCATAATTTTATTGATCGTAACCATTAATCTCATTCATTTTCTTAACCGGATCAACCGTCGTATTTTTTATTTCTTCGATGCAATAAAAAATGAAGACTCCACCCTTTCATTTCCCAATAACCTAAACAACAAAATTATAATCGACCTAAACAAAAGCCTGGAGAAAGTAAACCAGCAAATTCAGCAAATTCATATCGAAAACCGCCAGCAGGAACAGTATTTTCAGGCCTTGCTTGAACATGCAGCAACAGGTATGTTCACGTTTAATAAAAAGGGTTTTATCCTGCACTCAAACAGGCTTGTAAAAAGGCTCTTTTCGGTTGATGTTTTAACACATCTCAACCAACTGGAACGAATAGACAACAAACTCTATCAAACCATTAAAGACATACAGCCTTCGGAACAACGTTTGGTTACCCTTCATCCCGAAAATGAAATTATTCAGCTTTTGATAAAATCGAATTCATTTATCTCCGATCAGGAAGAATTGATGCTTATTTCGGTACACGACATAAAAAACCAGCTGGATGAACAGGAACTCGATTCATGGCGAAAACTGATTCGCGTAATGATGCACGAAATAATGAATTCCATTACTCCTATCACTTCTCTTTCTGAAAGTCTTGCCGGTTATTTTTATTCTGACGGTGAACTAAAAAAACCGGAAGACATTAACGAAAAAACAATTTCGACCACTATTCGAGGACTGGAAGTAATACGTGAGCAAGGCAAAGGTTTAATTTCGTTTGTTGAATCGTACCGCCAGTTAACACGCTTACCGCACCCCAGAAAAAAAGTATTCCCGGTTAAAAACCTGATTGACAATATTCGCATCCTTTCCAGTTCGTTTGAAAATGCTGATAAAATAAAAATGATTTGCGAGGTAAATCCGGAAGAGCTTGAAATTGTTGCCGACGAAAAACAAATTTCGCAGGTACTAATTAACCTGGTGAAAAATGCTTATCAAGCTAACAATACCAACGAAAATGCGGTAGTTTCTATAAAAGCCGGGTTGAATAGTAACGACCGGCCGGAGATACTGGTTACAGACAACGGTCCCGGAATTTCAGCTGATTTGATGGATAAAATATTTGTACCGTTTTTCACTACAAAAGAAGCTGGCTCGGGAATTGGACTAAGTATTTCGCGCCAAATAATGCAAATGCACGGTGGAAACTTAAAAATTAGTTCAACTCCCGGAAAACTGACAACTTCGGTATTAAGCTTTTAAACAATAGCAACATATTCTTTACTTACCCACTTTTCTTCCAGGTTGAACTTATACCAGCCATTTTGTTCTGTTTCAATAATAATATCCGACCCACGATTTAATTTATCTACCACCTCATTATTTACACCCGGCCCACTTCTCACATTCAACACATTAGCAGTAACTTTTCCTTTTGTAACATCCCGGGTATATTTTGCAAACACCCAAAGTTCTTCACTTGCATTAATCTTACACCATCCGTTTTCTTCGCGAAACGATTTTAACACCGACCCAAATTTTACCGGTTTAATCCTACTTGCCAAATTGTAGTTGATTCCCGGGCCGGTTCGAACATTTAAGCGGGTTGCCATAACACAAATATGCTTGTCGAAATCGTCGATAACCAGATTATCATCTGCATCTCCGGTAATCTGCCTGACCAAAGGAATAAAATTCGTTTCACAATCTGCAGCTTTGTTTCCACCAAAAAAAGCCGATCCCGGACAACTTTTGTTTCCCCCGGTACCATTGTTGCGTATTCCTGTACTCAGGTTAAACCAGTGATGGTACAAAATGGTATTTGTATTTGGGCTGATTCCAAATTTTATACAGAGTGCCGCAGTTGCCTGAATTATTGAATCGCGCTGGTCTGCTGTCATTTCATCGCCACCAATATCAAAATTTCCAATGCTCTCAATACAAATTGAATTTGCATTTTTACCTTTTATACACGCCGGCGATCGTTCCAGACTACGTCCGGTTAAAATCATTCCATCAGGGAAAATGGTAAAATGTTGTCCAATATCATTCCAGCCGTTGTGTGTTACGTGGTACTCCTGCATATTGCGCTGAAGCTGAAAGTGATTGTTCCCATGAAAACTTGCGTAGTTTGGCTTATACGTGTGATGTTGTTGAATAATAAAAACGGCCCTGTTAACTGGTTTATTAGTAATCCATTCTCTGAACTGAATTCCGTTCATTTTAAAAAATCCAAATTTCTTTTCCATGATTGATTTGTTATGATTGGTTCTAACTTATTTTTCCTTAATAAGTTACAAATTATGTATGAGAATAAAAACTAAGATTTAAAATCACCACTTTCTATCATAAAATTATACGTAGTAAAACAGTAACTCATTTCCCCTTATGGTTCGGCAAAATTCTTCATTTATTAATCTGCTATCCAACAATCAATTACCTGTTAGGTGATAAAGAAAAATCTTCTAAAATTTGCGTATATCAATGCTTACAGCTACATTTGACAGTACAAAACGAGTTCATTTAAATAGAAAAAGATATTGTCCGCATTGATTTTTAAGTTGGTAAACTCAACAGAAAAAATTAAACCGAGTAAGCTCTTTTATGGTTGCTAAAGCAGGCCTTGTAGTCCGTCATTCGACGGATGAGTCTTCGGACCGATGGAAGTTTGATCAGCCGGGCACTCAAATCCTGTTATACAGGGGTTTTACACAAACTAAATTGATGCGGATTTTTTTTGTCTTATCGGAACCGTTTCACAAGCATTAACAACATTAGCAACACACTTACAAACAGCGCTCCATGTGCTACAAAATCGCCATGTTTTACGTAAAAAGTAATAGCTGTGTTGGCATTTAATGTACCCTTAATGGCTGCCTCTTCCCACCACTCTGTTGGCTGAATGATATCGCCTCGCTGATTTATAAAACAAGAAGTTCCGGTATTGGCTGCCCGCGCAATGCTTCGGCGCGTTTCAATAGCACGCAATTGCGAAAACAGCAAATGTTGTTTGTAGCCCCTCGAATTTTTCCACCAGCCATCGTTGGTAATAATCAGTAATATTTGGGCACCTTTTTTTATGTATTCAGTTACATACTCTCCAAATACCGATTCGAAACAAATAACAGGTGCCAGCCGGGTTCCGTCTTTCGAAATAAAATTAGAAGGTTCATTTTGCTGCCCCAAAGTTCCGTAGGCTCCTCCCAAATCAATTACCATATCTTTTGAAAAAGGGAGGTATCTTAAAAACGGTGTTTTTTCAACTCCTGAAACCAATTTCGATTTATGATAAACCTGCGTATTTCCTTCGCGGGTCAGATACAAGGCCGTATTAAAGCGGTCGTAAATTAATTCATCCCTTTTTCGCGCGGTTATGGTCGCTTCATCTTTATTGGGATACACTTTAAACGACGATACCCCAAAAATAAACTCAGCTTTACTGTATTTGTTTTGAAATGTATTTAACCTTTGCAAGTAACCGTTTGTATCAAATTTATCTTCGTTCCAGTACCATTGATTTTCGAAAACAGTTTCCGGCCCAAGAATATAATCTATTTCATTGGTAGTTACCTGGCCTGCCAAACGAAGAAAGTTTTCAAGTTTTTGATTTTCGGCCTCCATATCAAAACGTTCGGTATAAGGATCTACATTGGGCTGAATAATTGCAAAGTGTTTCGGATGCTCCTTTTCAACATACTCGTAATACATGTAACAGGAAAGAGCCAGTGGTCCGGCCAACAAAATCAAAAAGGAGACTAATGACGTTACCAATTGCTGAGCTTTTACCTTCTGCCAAATAGCTGTTCCCAGCCTAAATACCAACACATTGACAACCAGAATCCAAAGGGTTCCTCCGAATGTTCCTGTATATTCGTACCACTGAATAAGCCGCACATGATTTGCCAACCCGCTTCCCAATTGTAAACAAGGCCATTCTATATCCCAGTTAAACTGAAAATATTCCATGGAAATCCAGAAAACAACCAGGGAGATGTATCCCAAACGTGCCGAAAGTTTTTGATGCATAGAATGCGCCAGCCACAAAACCAGCGACATTAAGAAAGAATTCAGGATCATGCCCATTGCAACACCTGTTAACGAAGCTTTAGCCATCCACCACGATGCTGCCACATTCCAGATAAGTGCAGAGATAAAAACATATCCCCAGTAAGCTATCCCGGGGAAAGCGGCTTTGTTTTTTACAAAAAAATCATTGAGAACCAGCAGCGGAACAAAAGCCACAAACAAAAGCCAGCCGGGTAATCCCAGCCATGTAAAACTAAGCAAAATGCCCGAAAGCAACGATAATAAAAGCCGATGTACCTGTTTCAAAACACCTCTGATTTATGACTCCAGAACTTGTGAATAGATGCGTGTTTTCTTTTTCTTCGAACGTTCAAAAACAAAATCGATTTTACCTACTACCAAACCGCCCCACCAGGCCTGATTTACAAGAACAGGATTTCCTGTTTTGTTTTTCATTTCAATTGGTTTTTCGAGATACGTATGAGTATGTCCGCCAATAATCAGGTCTGTGTGCGAAGTTTCTGCCGCCAAAACCATGTCGCTTACGCCGTTATGTCGGTATCTTAATCCCAGATGCGACAAACAAATTACCAGGTCGCATTTCTTCTCATTTTTCAGGAAACTTTCCATTTTAAGGGCTGTGGTTACCGGATCGTTATACACGGTATTTTCGTATTGTTTTTTCCCAACCAAACCATCTAATTTAATACCCAATCCATAAATCCCGATTTTAATTCCTGAACGTTTAAACACTTTATAGCCGGGAAATTTTCCTTCCAGAATAGTATCGGAAAAATCGTAGTTCGAGTTTATTAACGGAAACCGGGCATTGGGCAACGGATCGAGAATACCTTGCAGGCCATTGTCAAACTCATGGTTGCCAATGGTAACGGCATCGTACCCTGCAGCACTCATTACTTTCAGCATTAATTCCCCTTTAAAATAGTTGAAATAGGGAGTTCCCTGAAACATATCGCCGGCATCCAACAGTAAGGTATTCGGATTTTTTTCCTTTTGAATTTTTGCCAGCTCCGAAATGCGTGCCAATCCGCCTTTATTAGAATAACGTTCGTTGGTGCCTGTAAAGGGTTCGATATGACAATGCATATCGTTGGTATGCAAAATGGTAATTGTAGTGAAATCGGTGTTTCCCAATACAGAAAAAGGAACAGTGCCTAAAGCAACACCCGCAGTACCTGCCGCAATATTCCGGATAAAAATCCGTCGGTTTATTTTATTTGTGCTCATGCTTCATCTGTTATAATCTCAACTAAATTTATGTTACCGGCATTATTAACTTCGGTGCTATTCAATTGTAAATCGTCCGTCAATTTTAGCCGTTAGTTTCTCGTTATTTTTTTGTTTTGCTTCGAGGTTCGAAATTATCGCATCGCGTATTTTGTACCTGCTGTTTATAAATTTCCGGCTACCCCTTAATACTTCCAGTCCATCGCCTCCATTGGCTACATAATCGTTGGTTACCAACCAATAACTCTCCTCCTCGTTTAACGGCCTGCCGCCAATAGTCGCATCTTTTGCTTTATTGTTCGAGATTCTGATTCTCGCTCCTCCAACGCTATCGCCACCCTTTGAGGCCACATAATCCAGAAACTCCTGCATTTGTTTTCCATCCAGCTCCAGAAAAACCATTTCGTTTTCGAAAGGCATTAGTTCAAATATTTTCCCTACTGTTATTTCTCCTTTGGGCAACGAAGTCCGTATTCCACCATAATTAAAAAACGATACATCGGGAATCAGGTTCAATCCTTGTGCCTTTGCTACGTTCTCTCCTTCAGCCAGTAATACATCTCCTAGGAAATTTGTTAAAAAACTTTCGGGTTTACCCTTTGTCATCTCAATTTCGGAAAATGAAATAACCCGGCTCATGTCTTTTTCCAGAATGGTTTTGTAGGGATTATAAAGCTGAATAATACTGCTGTCCAGCGCATTCAGTTCTTCCGAAACAGAAATATTCTCAATTTCATAACTTTTTTGAACAAAATGAGTTTTACAGGAAACGGCAATTAAAACCCAAGTTATCAACAACGTATAGCTGAAAGATTGTCGCATGAATGAAATAATGTTTTAAAAGTTACTTTTATTTTAGCATGATAGTTGTTTCAAGAACAGAAATAGTAAGCATTATGTTTGTTTCAAAACTACATATAAAATTAGTTGGTAAAATTAAATTCATCTTTTTTTTGGCATTTATTGCTTTTCCTTTTTTACTCTCTGCCCAAAACAAAGAAGTTGTGGCCGAGAAAGGAGATGGCATTTACCGCCTGTTAACCCGGCATGGATATTCCTATTCGGAAACTATGGATGACTTTATAAAGCTTAATGAAAATGCATTGGGCAAAAATAATGCACTTATCGCCGGGAAAAAATACAAGCTCCCCGAAACAGAAAAAACAAATCCTGAAACTACAGAAACCATTTCGCCGGCAAAAGCCAAAGGTAAAATTGTTCGTTACGAGATTTTTGGAGACAAATACGCCGATGTTGAAATTACCGGCAACACCTTAAAGGGTGCAGTTTACTATTTAGTGGGTGGACACGGAGGCCCAGATCCGGGAGCAGTGGGCAAACACAACGGGTTCCAGGTTTGCGAAGATGAATATGCCTACGATGTTTCGTTGCGTTTGGCACGAAACCTTATTTCGGAAGGAGCAACCGTTTACCTGATTACCCGCGACAAAAACGATGGAATTCGCGATGCTCAAAACCTGAAATTGGATCATGATGAAGTTTGCTACCCCAACTCAAAAATTCCGCTTAACCCAACACGTCGACTTAGGCAACGAACCAATGCAGTAAACGCTTTGTACAAGAAGAACAAAGGTTCTTTTCAACGTATGATAGCGGTGCACGTTGATTCGAGACACGTTCGCGAGAACATCGATATCTTCTTTTACCACGACAAACGAAGTAAAACAGGCGAAAAAGCCTGTAAGATTCTGAGAGATACGATTGAAAAAAAATACAAAGAACATCAACCCAACCGAGGTTACACCGGCACCGTTTCACCACGTGGGTTATATGTAATCAGAAATACATATCCCACAGCCATTTTTATTGAACTTGGCAACATGAACCACCAGCGCGATGTAAAACGTTTGATTTTATACGATAACCGACAGGCAGTAGCAAACTGGCTAACCGCCGGGCTTATTAAAGATTTTAAAACCAATAAGTAAGAATAACTCAAGGCAAGGAACAAAGGGAAGGAGTCAAGAGCAAGGACAGGAGTTGTTTGCAGCTTTTGATTCTTAATGAAAGCAGGGATGCCATCTTTTTTACACTATGTAGAAAGATGGCATCCTTTTTTTTGCTGTTCTCAAACCAAAGCTAGAGGTAAATCTTTTCCAAAGTTCAGAACTTTGGAAAAGTTAGCACCCTCTAAGGGATCCGATCTCTTGAAGAGATCGGATCCCTTTTTTACTGCCAACTGAGACTAAATGCTGCCAACTATTCCTCCTCCTTGTCATCTTTTTTATTGCGCCCATCGCGCTGGCTGAGGCGTTGGTTGTATTTTTCAATACGCTCGTTTAGTTCGCCTATAAAATCTTCCCAGGCTTCGGGGCCTTCAACAATTACCAGTGCATCGAGTAAACGGATAACATCGCGGTAGGCCGTGTCGAGCTGTTTGCGGGCCGCTTTCATTTTAACGGGTGTTTTGCCCGACTCGTCGGTGTAACGGTCGCCAACCAAATCTTTCACCGCCTGGTTATTGGCTTTTAGTTCGGTTACCCAGTCGGTAAGGCCAACTGTTGCCACATCGGCGGCATACTTGTTTTCGAGCAACTGAATCAGTTTATCGGTAGCGGCGGTTTGCTGGTCGTAGGGTTTGTTGGTAAGGTCGTCGAAACTGTCGAACACAATTTTAAGGCGGCGGGCAGCTTCGCGAACTTCGGCGCGGAAATGACGCAGGGCAGCATCAATCATATCTTCCATACCCAGGGTTGTGGTGTCGCGCGTGTGATCGGCATCGGCAATGGGGCCGGTAAAAATACTTTTACGCACCACATCGAGCGCTTCGCTTTCGTTGGCCAAAGCGGCTTCATAGGCCGGGTAATACTTCTGAATTTTAAGAGCTTCAACGGTAAAACGAACAACCAATTCGTTTACCTCGGTGTGAAAGTGGAAGTGTTCTTCGTTGCGAAGTGCATGCAGGTATAAACTTTTAATTTCCATAATAATTTGAATTATTGGTTTAAAAATGGATTATCTGTAATTCTTTCCGGCTGTTGGGAAACTTTCCCTTCGACAGGGATTATACTTTCCCATGATTGGGAAACCTTCTCTAAAGTTCGTGGCATACTTTCCCAACTATGGGAAATCTTGCTGTAGATTTATTTTTAACGTTCCCAACAATGGGAAACCTTCCCTGAATATTAGCCGGGAGTTTCCCACCTCCGGGAAAACCCGTCGGGAACTTTGTTTGGACTTTCCTGTTGTTGGGACGCTTGTTTTATTCTCATCTTCAGGGTTTTTCGTTATAAACCTTTTCCAAAGTTCGAAACTTTGGAAAAGGTAAGCTTCAAAACTATTTCTTCACCACCAGTTTACCGGTAATTATATCGTCTTTGTATTTAACACGCACCATATAAATCCCCTCTTTCCAGCTTTGAGTGTTAATGGTTATGCTTTTGCCTTTTAGTTTCTGTTTTTTTAGTTTCAGGCTTAGCATACTATCGTACACCTCGAGGTCCCATTCGGCGTTTTCGTCGAAAGTAGCTTCGGTGGAGGCCGATTTTAACGAAGTCTCATTCGCAGAACCTTGTTCGATACTAATGGTAGTTTCTCCTACAGTTGGGTTGGGAGAAAACGTTAAAACAGGAGCAAATGGATCAGGTAAATGTATGCCATCCAATCCTACGTCCACGCCCATAAGAGAAATATGCTTTGTATATGTATAACCACCCTGCTTAAGCGTTAAGGTAGCAATTGTTAAATTATTCGGATTTGTTGTAGATATTACATCAACATAATTTCTGCCATAAACAGTATCTGGCTTATCAACCAGTAAATCCATTCCCTGCCATTCTAATATCCACATATTATTTAATTCTCCCGCACAAGCCGGACTCACATAATATCGATTCTTTCCGGCGTACGAAATCTGATCAATTCCAGTAACCTCACTTCCTATAACAAATTCTTTTCGTACAGCTTCAACCCCGTTAACACTAATACTCACCCAGGCATCTCCTTTTAAAAACAATGTAGTAAAAGTCCCCGGATTACCAATTACAGGTACTAAGTTAGTACTATGGTTCCAGGTATAATTGGGAGGAGCATTAGTTACTGTAAAAGTAACTTCGGTATTGGGACAGACATAGGAGGGGCCGGAGATGTAAGGATTAACCGCCTGCACTGCAGCATATGCATTTACACGACCATAGCCGTAAGTGTTATCAAAGCCTGAGCTTCCCATATCTGTTGCTGTTTGTTGCAATGTTGTCCGCACCTCTGTCTCTGTTAAAAACGGATTGGCTGACAACATTAATGCAGCTACGCCTGCAACTTGTGGACAGGCTGCTGAAGTGCCGCCAAAATCTTCCATATAATTACCATTGTTATCACCTAAACTTCCCATTCTATCAGTAGTTCTAACATTTCCATCTGAATTTACATCTCCAGTTGGAGCTACTAAATCCATTGAAACTCCTCTTTGGCTATAATTACAAATCACTCCTCTGTTAGTTATAGCTCCAACAGTTATTACTCCGTCTACACGACCTGGAAATAGAACATCTGTGAAATCAGGATAATAGTTCCCAGATGAAAAAACAACAACACTTCCCCTACCATCTCTCCCATAGACTCTTGCACTATCAATGGCCAATGCTATGTCGTTGGAAGGATCATCCCCTCCCCAAGAACAACTTAACACATCAGCTCTATGCCATGCCCAATTAATAGCTTCTGCAATTTCAATGTTTGATCCAAAACCTTGAACTGTCCTTCCAAGCCAATCTGTAAATGCTGCATCTGGAACAATATTCACAGGCAAAATATTTACATTACTTGCAACTCCCCTTATACCAAGAGTATTGTTAGAGGCTGCCACAATCCCAGCACAGGCCACACCGTGGTATTTAGTATCCAAACTATTTGCATTTTGAGGTTCACCTTCTCCTGTCGCATTTCTTATCGTAAAACCTTCCAAAACCCGGGGGCTCATATCTTCATGAGTCCTGTCAACTCCTGCATCAACAACTGCAACAGTAATATCTGAATTACCATTTGTGATACTCCACGCTGGTTCAACATTAATATCAATTCCCGCTATTCCTCCATCCTGGCCGGTATTATTCAAATAATATTGTTGTGAATACAATGTATTTTCAATTTTATATTCAGATAAAAATTCAGGTTCGCACCAAACTACATCATCCCTGGAATCCAATTCATTAACCAGGCGTAATACTTCTTCAGATTGACTAACGTTGCACTTTAAAATATACTTCTGGCTATCTCCGCTCTCTTTAACTAATTTTCCGGCATACTTATTCAAAACTGAGGAGAGATTAGTCTCTTGTTTGAACATTATCACAATACGGGGCAAAATAATTACCATCCGGTTTCTATGGTTTCGATATACATTTGATAAATAATCATAATCTTTAAATTGATGCCTGGCTCCGACAACTAAAAAACGGTTACCTGAGATCATTTTGAATCGATCAATTTCTTTTTTTTGTAGTTGCTCTTCAAGAACCTTATTTTGTTTTTCAATTAAATGATTATTTGATTGAATAACAAACGTGATACTATCTACTCTTAAATCAATCTTTTTTCCCTTATAACGGTAAAATGATTGAGAAAATAATAAAGTAGAATATGAAATAATAATTATCGTTATTAATAGTTTTTTCATCATTTCTTTTTTAATGATTACAAAATTCTATAGATGCAGTAAACTCAGGGAATAACATACAGGTTGAAAAATGACTCCCAAATTCTTCATATTGAAGAACCTTAAAATACACAACATCTCCTTCATTTAATATCCCATCATACAAATCAGAATTAAATGCTATTGTAGCACCCACTGGAAGCTCACTATTCTCGGGAGTCTTAGAAATTTCTATGATATTTTGACATCCATCTCCATGATTCAGGTTCACTACTTTTCCTTGGTAGCATAGAGGGTCTTGTTCTTTATCATCACACCCAGTCTCCAGCAAAACCACACAAAGCGGTAACAGGAGCAGTAATTTTGTTAGTAATTTTATTTTTTTTGGTTTCATGTTTTTATAGTATTTAGTAGTGAGTAATTCGTACAAAGTACTTTTTGAGTAGTTTCCCTGAATAGGGAAAGATAAGAGCGCATTAAAAGGTCGGTTACAGTTGTTTAACACAACTTCGATTTCGGGAAGTTGTAGCCTGGCTACTGCCCGAGGGTTTTATTGGAAAAAGTTATTGGTAGTTAAATCATAATAAAGGGTTTACTGTTTTAGTTATGAACTAAAGATGGTTAAAATTAAAAAAGCGTTGCGTAAAAAGAGCATAATTATTTATGTTCACCAACATAAAACAAACAGGCCTTCAGGAATTTATTATTTCCTGAAGGCCTGAAAAAAGCTTGTTATGGTTTTAGAATACGATGCTTGATTCTGGATTCCGGATGAAAATTCAAAAGCCGGAGCTCTGAACTTTACCCTGTGACAAGTGACTAATCTCTTAACCCTGTTTCTTTCAAGTTACAGATCTCTCACCTTCGTTCAAGATGACAGTGAACTCTGAACTCGAAACTCTGATCACTGAACCTACTCCGGGTTGTCTTTTTTTAATACCAACCGACAGCACAGGTTACCCTACTTAAATTTTCTTTATAAATTCACGCTAAATAAAATCATTCAACTATGTATAAACTTATACTGGCAGTATTTACAGCATGCTTTATTTTAAGTTCATGCACCCCAAAAGTTACAGAACCCCAAAAACCAAATATCCTCTTTATTTTTGCCGACGACCAGACTTACGAAGGTGTTAATGCCCTGGGAAATCCCGAGGTTATAACACCCAACCTCGATAAACTGGCACAGTCGGGTGTCACTTTTACACATACCTATAATATGGGAGGCTGGAACGGAGCCATATGTGTGGCCAGCCGGGCCATGTTAAACACCGGACGTTTTGTGTGGCACGCACGGGCTTCGGAGGAAAATTACCCCGAGATGAAACAAAACGGACAATTCTGGAGCCTGCTAATGGAAAATGCGGGTTACGACACATACATGACCGGGAAATGGCATGTTAAGATGAATGCCGATAGTATTTTTCAGCACGTAAGACATGTACGCCCGGGAATGCCGGCATCGGTGCCCGAGGCCTATAACCGCCCCGCTTCTCCGGAAGATACTACGTGGCAGCCCTGGCACACCAAATACGGTGGATATTGGCAGGGAGGAAAACACTGGAGCGAAGTGGTTGGCGACAATGCCATCGACTATCTCGATATGGCAAACGAAAGCGACAAGCCGTTTTTTATGTACCTTGCTTTTAACGCTCCGCACGATCCGCGCCAGTCGCCTAAAAAATATGTGGATATGTATCCGCTTGAAAATGTTTCTGTTCCCGAAAACTACATGGAGCTCTATCCTTACAAAGACAGTATTGGATGTGGCCCGGGCCTGCGCGACGAAAAACTCGCGCCGTTCCCCCGTACCGAATATTCGATAAAAGTACACCGCCAGGAATATTACGCCATTATTACACACATGGACGACCAGATTGGACGTATTATCGCACACCTGAAAGAAACCGGGCAAGACAAGAACACATATATTTTGTTTAGTGCCGACCACGGACTTTCGGTAGGACACCATGGCTTGGTGGGAAAACAAAACATGTACGACCACAGTATGCGTGTACCGCTTATTGTTGTGGGCCCCGATATTCCTGAAAATGAAAAACGAGACATGCAGGTTTATTTACAGGACATTATGGCTACCTCGCTTGATTTGGCCGGTGTTGAAAAGCCCGAATATGTTGAGTTTAATAGCTTACTACCCATGATTAACAACGAAACAGAAACAAGTAACTATTCTGAAATTTACGGTGCCTACATTAACCTGCAACGTATGGTTCGAACTGATAAATACAAAATGATTCTGTATCCGAGAGCTCAAAAAATTCTTGTTTTTGACCTGGAAAACGATCCGCTGGAGATGAATGATTTATCGGACAACGCAGATTACCTGGAGGTAAAAAACGAGTTAATTGCAAAACTAAAAACACAACAGCAATTAATGGACGACCCGCTTGATTTACAAGAATATTTCCCTGAGTTGTTTTAAGCAATAAACAGATAAACTTATTAAAGGGTAATTCGTTGAATAACGGATTACCCTTTTTATTTCAACTGATATCGCTATCGGTTGTTATACTTTTAAGATGAATAGCAAAAGTATTATCCTATTTGATGGAGTTTGTAACCTCTGTAACGGCTCTGTAAATTTTATTCTGAAAAGGGATAAAAAAGAACAATTCAGCTACCTTGCTTTACAGTCTGATGAAGGTAAAAGATTGATAAAAGAATTTCGTGCCCCGGCAAAAGTTGATTCTGTAATTTTAATCCACAGAAATACTATTTACATCGAATCTGATGCTGCCCTTAAAATCAGCGAACTACTTCCGAGTCCATGGAAATGGCTCACTGTTTTCAAAGTAATTCCTAAAAAATGGAGGAATAAGATTTACCGCTGTATAGCAAAAAACCGCTATCGTTGGTTTGGAAAACAAGAGAATTGCAGGATCGTTTAAAATTCCAATTCTCCCTCCTCGAAATCTTTATATAGTTTTGAAAGTACACTCAGCCACTTGCTTATTCGTTTAATGGCTTCAGTGGTATCAATTGAGATTTCTTTTTGCTGCATTTTTAGTAAAAGAAAACCATAAATGGCGGTAATACCCAAATCAACATCGTTTTTACCTGCCGGATTTTTTTCTTTCAATTCAGTTACCAAACCTGCTACAGTTTTATAGGTCTGAACATACATTTTGTCTTCGCCGCTTTCCATCAATTTCAAATGCAGGTCATTTACATCCGAAATAAGGTTGCTTAGAAACTGTAAGTGTCCGTTCTCCCGGATATTTTCCTTTTCCATCATGGAAAGCAGGTTCTCGTACCACGCAGTAATGGCTTTAGAAGTTGCCTCATCGGCTTTGTAATTGGCCACAAGCCGGTCTTCAATTAAAGCCATATCAAATTTAAAGGCCCTAATTAAATCCTCAATCTGATAGAGATATAATATGTACTCAACTATGTTTTCCTTGCGTTGTTTTTTTGCTACTAACATTTTTTACTGTGTTATTGTGTTGCCGTGATGCTGTTTTGCTGTGATGCAGTGATCTGCAATATACGTATACTGATTTTCGGACCAAAATAGTTAATCGGTTTAAACAACTAACTGTTACTGTAAACGAATAAGATTACCAATCGAAAAAATCGTCCAGCTCGCGACGGTCTTTTTTTGTTGGTCTCCCGGTTCCTTTGTCGCGTACACTCCAACGCATATGCTTTTGTATTTCAAGTAAATCCAGTTCTTCAGCAGGAGTTACGTCTTCAACAAAGTCGACAATCAGTTTTGCCCCCATACGTTTTCCGGTCAATGCCAATACTTTCAGACTCTTTGTAATCGGGGCCTTTCGTACCTTTATTATATCACCAACCTGTATCGTTCTGGCGGCTTTAACCGGCAGATCACCGATAGACACATGGCCCTTTTTGCAAGCTTCTGTTGCCTGGCTGCGGGTTTTATACACCCGTACTGCCCATAACCACTTATCTACCCGGACACTGTCTCCCATCGCTTTTACTTCTTGTTATGGAAATTCATAGTACGTTCAACACCAATGGTTGCAAAACTATTTATAATGTCGATTGAATCGTTAATTTTAAATGGCAGTTCTTTTTGCTCTTCCCTGCCCCATTCGCCCAACACATAATTCACTTGCTGGCCTTTGTAAAAATCGTCTCCAATACCAAAACGTAAACGGGCATAATCGCTGCGTCCCAGCACCTGATTAATATTTTCCAAACCATTGTGGCCCCCCGCTCCTCCTTTTGCACGAACACGCAGTGTCCCAAAAGGCAGGGCCAGATCATCAACCAGCACCAACATATTTTTAATGTCGATTTTTTCTTTTTGTAACCAGTAATTTACAGCTCGCCCACTCAGGTTCATATACGTTGTTGGCTTTAACAGAATTAACGTACGCGACTTGTACTTGTATTCTGCTACAAAACCATAACGCTTATCGTTAAAACTAATATTGGACGCCTCAGCGAGTGCGTCCAATATTTGAAAGCCAATATTATGGCGAGTATTTTTATATTCTGGTCCTATATTACCGAGACCGGCAATTAAGTACTTCACAGAATGTATTTTTATGATTTATTCTTCGCTTGCAGTTTCTTCAGCTTCATCTTCATCATCACCTGCTGCCATAGCTGCACCAGCTGCCGATTTAGCCGCCCTTGTAATTGCAACGCTTACAACAACATTCGATTTAGTATCAAGAAATTCTACATTAGGAACATTTAAGTCGGCTACTTTAATACTTTGGCCAATTCCTAATTTAGTTACATCAACATCAATTGTATCAGGTAGGTCTGCAGCCAATGCTTTTACTTTAAGTCTGCGCAGGTTGGTATTTAATTTACCCCCCATTTTAATACCTTTTGCATGACCTGAAATTTTAAGTGGAACTTCAATTTTTACAGGCTTGTCTTCTGTAACCATTAAGAAATCGATATGCAGTACTTGCTCTTCAACCGGGTGCCACTGAATATCCTGCATCATTGATTTGTATACCTGGCCATCGATTTCAAGGTCAATCAAATAAACACTGGGAGTATAGATCAATTTTCTCAATTCAGCAAAAGCTACTGAAAAGTGAATTGGTGTCTCACCACCATACAATACTGCAGGAACAATTTCCTGTGCACGAAGTCTTTTTGCTTCTTTTTTACCTACGGACTCTCTTTTTTGTCCTTTTAAAACTACTGTTTTCATTTTTAATAATTTACGTTAATAATTATGGTACTCAGCCCTCTCCGCCGATTGACGGAGCAAACAGCATGCATAACTATAATGCGTCTGCTTACGGAAAAAGCGGTGCAAAAATAGAAATTATTTGTAATATAACGAACTTATTGATTGACTTTTATAAACTCTTCTGATGGCTTCGCCAAAAGCTTCTGCTGTAGAGATATATTTAATCTTTTCGCTATCTCCTTTAGGTTGAATCGAATCGGTAAAATATACTTCTTCGAGTTCCGATTTTTCAATACGTTCAATAGCTGGCCCCGACAACATACCGTGTGCTGCAAAAGCGCGTACACTGCGTGCTCCCTTTTTCTTCATCAGGTTAGCTGCCTTGGTAATGGTACCGGCTGTATCAATCATGTCATCAACAATAATTACATCTTTTCCTTCAACATCACCAATTACAGTCATGTTACCCACTTCGTTCGGACGCGCCCTGGTTTTGTGGCAAATAACGATACCCGTATCCAGCATTTTTGCATAGGTATTGGCACGTTTTGTTCCGCCAACATCAGGCGATGCAATAATAACATTGTCCAATCCCATTTTTTCGATAAACGGAACAAACAAAGCCGAAGCAAATAAATGATCGACCGGCACATTGAAAAATCCCTGAATCTGATCAGCATGTAAATCCATCGTAATCAAACGATCAATTCCAGCTGTAGATAACAAATCGGCTACCAGTTTGGCACCAATTGATACCCGTGGTTTGTCTTTTCTGTCCTGACGTGCATAGCCAAAATAAGGAACTACGGCTATTACTTTGTAGGCACTTGCACGTTTTGCTGCATCAACCATTAATAAAAGTTCCATCAGGTTATCAGCTGTTGGAGGAGTAGATTGTACAATAAAAACGTGCGAACCACGTATTGTTTCCTCAAAACAGGGTTCGAATTCGCCATCAGCAAAAACAGGACATGACGAGTGTCCCAAATCAACGTCTAAACTGTCGCAAATTTTTTCGGTTAAATACCTTGTGGTTCTTCCGGTGAAAATTTTAAGCGGGTGAGTTTTCATTCGTTTATATTTTTAATTTTCATAGATAACTTGTGGTACTTGCCTGGAATACAATCAATTCCTGCACAGGAATTTTTACCAAACACGTCTCATCTTGTTAATTTTTTGAATATGTATGTGAGCGATGAACTCCGACAATGCGCATTGTTGTGTAAATTTTATGCTCTGCAATGTTTCATTCATCCCCATATCAGTATTATTAAATTTTAGGAATATGCTGCAAAGTTAAAAACTTTAGCTGTATTTATCTTACTGCTTAACCGTCTTGTTTTTACAAAACGGATGCAACTAATTATTTTTATTGACACTTTCAATAAAATTCAGGATTTCGTCTTTCCCGGCTCCCGATTCGGCAGAAGAAATAAAATAGCCCGGCATGGTTTCCCAGGTTTCAAACATTTTTTCTTCGTATGCCTTCAAGTTTGCTTCCAGCTCTTCGGGCTTTAATTTGTCGGTTTTTGTAAAAATAATCGAAAACGGAATTCCACTAATACCCAGCCATTCCATAAAGTCGAGATCCACTTTTTGGGCTTCGTGTCGCGAATCAATTAAAACAAACAAACAGTACAGATTCTCTCTTTTCAGAATATAACGCTTCAGAAATTTCTCCCATTTTAAACGCTCAGCTTTAGGAACCTTGGCGTAACCATACCCAGGTAAATCAACCAAATACCATTCTTTATTAATTAGAAAATGATTTATTAACTGGGTTTTTCCCGGCCTTCCTGATGTTTTTGCCAGGCTCTTTTTATTGGTCAGCATATTAATCAGCGACGACTTCCCCACATTCGACCGCCCAATAAAAGCATACTCCGGACGATCGGGAGCAGGACACTTAGCAACATCGCTGTTACTTACAATAAATTGTGCTTCTTTGATTTCCACAAACAACTATTTTTGGATGAATTCTGAAGATAAAAAATTATTCTTACTTAATATAGACTTCCATAATTTTAACTTTCTCAGAATTCGGTTTTAACTGGACCGATTCGAGGCTGGCCGGAATCAGAACAGTTTCACCCATTTCTACAGTTTCAGTTCCTTCTTCCGTAATTATATCAAAACTCCCCTCCATTGTCATATAAATAACAAACGAATCGAGTTCATTGTAATCTTTTTCTAATTCTTTTGTAAATTCAATAATGTTTGTGGTAAAATAAGGACAGCTAACCAGTTCAACCGACTTATTTTCTTCCAGCGCATATTTTGTCTTGTATTCGCTGGCATACGAAAAATCAATGGCATCCAACGCTAAATCGGTATGTAATTCGCGTTCGTTTCCTTTATCGTCTTTACGGTTGTAATCGAAAATCCGATAAGTAACATCCGATGTTTGCTGGATTTCGGCTACCAAACAACCTTTGCCGATTGCGTGCACACGACCTGCCGGGATAAAAAACACATCTCCCACTTTTGCCTCATCGTAATGTAACAGATCGGTTAACTTGCCGGCATTAAAATACTCGAGGTATTTTTCGCGCGAAACTTCCTGGTTAAAACCAGAATTAATCAAAGCACCTTCTTCGGTCCCTGCTACATACCACATTTCGGTTTTACCATAGGCATTGTGCCGTTCTTTCGACAATTTATCATCAGGGTGAACCTGAATTGAAAGATCATCCTGAGCATCGATAAATTTAATAAGCAATGGAAATTCAACACCAAACTTTTCGAAAACTTTATCGCCCACAAGATCGCCCATATATATTTCAACAATCTCGTTTAAGTCGTTACCTGCCAAAAAGCCATTATCAACTACCGATATATTGCCTTCCACGCCAGAAAGTTCCCAACTTTCGCCACAATTGGCAAGATTACCATAATCCTTGTTCAGGATGGTTTTCATTCTGTTTCCGCCCCAGATCTTTTCGTGGAAAATAGGTTTAAACTTTAATGGATAAAGACCGCTCATTTTAATTGTATTAATGATGATTGAATATTTTTATTTCAGCAGGATTCTGTAATTAGAATGTAAAATCGACAGCAGCACGGGCCACCGTAGTTTCGCCGATACGGGCAACAACTTTCTGATGTTCCGAATGAACACGGTATGCATCTAAATCTTCAACGGTTTCGAAATGCGAAAGCAAAGCCAAATCGTAACTTTTTGATTCCAGTTCGTAATTTTCGCCCACTTCAATGTATTTAGCTTCTGAAATTTTATCTTTTAAAGCGAGTAATTTGCCTTTTAATTCAGCTATAATTTCCGCCTTTTCTTCTGCAGGATAGTCCTTCAACTTAAAAAGAACAACGTGATTAATCATTGCTATCTATTTTTTGTAACTTGTGCTTTTATCGCTGCGAAATTAGTGTTTTCTTAGCGTTTAGTTTTATAATTCTTTTTCAATTTTAGAAATATAACATTTAATTACAGGATTATGCTGGTAATTGGCATCGCAGGTGGCACCGGATCGGGGAAAACAACGGTGGTGCAAAAAATTAGTGAGAAATTTTCGCAAAATGAAGTGGCTATACTTTCGCACGATTCATATTATTTCGACAACAGTCATCTTTCGCTTGAAGAAAGACGCAGAAAAAACTTTGATCATCCCGCCTCTATCGAATTTGAATTAATGATTGAACACGTTAAGCAGTTGCAAAAAGGAGAACCAATTAACGAGCCTGTTTATTCGTTTATTACCTGTACCCGGGAAAAAGAATCGAAAATTGTTTATCCCAAACAAGTACTTATTATTGAAGGAATTTTATGTCTGGCCAATAAAGCACTTCGCGATTTAATGGACATAAAAGTATATGTAGACTGCGATTCCGATATTCGGCTTTCGCGGGTAATACAGCGCGATATTCAGGAGCGGGGCCGCAATGTGGAACAGGTGCTTAAACGGTATAAAAAAACCGTGCGCCCCAGCCATTTGCAGTTTATTGAACCAACAAAAGAGTTCGCCGATATTATTGTTCCGCAGGGTGGCAAAAATAAAATTGCCATACAAATACTTACCAACCACATTTTACAAACTTTAAACAATTAGAAATGTTACGCAATTTAAATATTGAAGAGATTCTTTTTCTCGACATCGAAACCGTTCCTCTGGCGCCGGAATACGCAGAGCTTACCGAAAAATGGAAACAACTTTGGGAACGAAAAATGCAATTTCAGATCAACAATGGCGAACCAGCGGAAGATCTTTATGAACGTGCCGGAATTTATGCCGAATTTGGAAAAATCATTTGCATTTCGATAGGTTATGTAATTCAAAAACAAGGCGAACCCTATTTTCGGGCAAAATCGTTTTACGACGACGATGAAAAAAAACTAATTCAGGGCTTTTTTAATGCACTGGAAGGTTTCGCGCACAAAGGGAAACGCAGACTTTGCGCACACAACGGACAGGAATTTGATTTTCCATATATTTCGAGAAGGGCACTGGTAAACAATCTTATACTTCCGAAAATGCTTGACATTGCCGGGGCAAAACCCTGGGAAGTGAAAGATATTTTAATTGACACTTTACAACTTTGGAAATTTGGCGATTACAAACATTACACCTCGCTGCCATTACTCTGCGAGCTGTTTAACATACCCACACCCAAAGACGACATTGATGGAAGTCAGGTGGCAAAAGTTTACTGGGAGGATAACGATATTGACCGCATTATTCGTTATTGCGAAAAAGACACACTTGCTGTTGCCAATCTGTTGCTAAAATACAAAGGCGATAAAATTATTCCATTTGACCGGTTGGAGGTTGTGTAGAAAGTAAAACTCTTTAGTATTTCATCATACGGTCCATATCGCGTTTTGCATCTTTACTTTTTAGCGATTCGCGTTTGTCGTATGTTTTTTTACCGCGGGCCAGGGCAATTTCGAGTTTAGCTAGTCCTTTGTCGTTTACAAAAAGTTTGGTGCAAATAATAGTTAATCCCGATTCCCGAACTTTTTTGTCCAATTTTAGAATTTCCTTTTTATTGAGTAAAAGTTTACGGTCGCGTTTAGCCATGTGATTGTTGCAGGTACCTAATTCATACTCTGCAATGTGCAGATTTATAACATATATCTGACCATTTATAATCTGGCAATACGAATCGGTTAAGTTTACTTTTCCGTTTCGGATCGACTTAATTTCAGTTCCTACAAGCTGCATCCCGGCCACAAAACGTTCAATCAACTCGTATTCGAAAGTTGCCTTACGGTTTTTAATACTAATATTTTGCTGCGTTTTATGTGCCATATTTTAGTGATAAGATTTCAGTTCTCAGTAGTAATCCCGGTAATTTCTACTTAAATACAACTATCTGTAAAATTAATAATAAGCGGTTAACAATTTCGACAAGAACACACTTAAAAAGCTAAATACAAAAAAGTTAACCACAATGGTGATTAAAATATAACTGTGCTCTTTATTTTCAGGTAATTTTATCAACTCTTTGGCTCCTACCCAAAAAATATAAAAACTATATAATCCCAAAATATCGACTACGTATAAAAATGGGAACAAACCTGTAATTATTGAAACGATTAAGAGCGGGGTCATTGAATAAACCACCAGTTTCCGGGCAGTTTCAATATTTTTTTCTCCGCCAAAAGTTTTCATTAGCTCATTTGTAAAGAACACTCCAATTACGTAGAGCAAAACAAATAAAAATATCTCGCGAACAGCTTTTAACAGCGGATATTCAATAAAAAAGTCGGTACGTCTAAAAAATTCACCTACAAATACAGCAAAAGCCAATACCACAAAAAATGGTAAAAGATACGAGAACGAAACTTTTTTGCTTCCTGATGTATCTTTTTGCTCTTTCCAAAACTCCTTTGGATTTACTATTAGCGACTTAATTTCGGTTACTATTTTTGAAAATGATAAATCCATCTCTTCAAAATTTTGCGGCAAAAATACACTTTTTTAATTAAGGGAGGTTTTTAAATCATGCAGATTAATCTGCTACGTTCCGCATGATAAACAAAGATATAACCAAAAATCAAATCAGTTCCACTGCTACTGAGGAGATTAAACATTTGCCTTCCGTTTTTTTTCCTGAAGTAAATTCTGTAAAGCAAACATTTCATCACGTAAACGTGCAGCTTCTATAAAATCGAGCTCTTTGGCCGAAGCCTGCATTTGTTTTTTCGTTTTTTCGATGGCTTTTTCCAAACCTTCAATACTCATGTACTGCACAACAGGATCGGCAGCAATGTCGGGTTGTCCCATTCCGCCTTCGTATTCAGGCTTTTTGTCGCTACGGTATTCGTAACCAATTATCTCACGAGTTGGTTTAACTATTTGTTTTGGTGTAATATTGTTTTCTTCGTTGTATTTCAGCTGCTTCTCGCGACGGTAGTTGGTTGAATCAATGGTTTTTTGCATTGAATTGGTAATTTTATCTGCATACATAATTACCATCCCGTTAATGTTACGCGCAGCACGGCCAGCCGTCTGTGTAAGCGAACGCTCCGATCGCAAGAATCCTTCCTTGTCGGCATCTAAAATAGCCACTAACGAAACTTCGGGTAAATCAAGTCCTTCGCGTAAAAGATTAATGCCAACCAACACATCAAACTCACCGTTTCGCAACTGTTCAAGTATTTCAATCCTCTCCAGGGTATCAACATCAGAATGAATATAACGGGTTTTTACACCCATGTTTACCAGGTATTTCGAAAGTTCTTCAGCCATTCGTTTTGTAAGAGTTGTCACCAAAACACGCTCATTCTTATCGATACGCAGACTTATCTCGTGCATCAGGTCATCAATCTGGTTTGCGCTTGGCCGCACATCAATAATAGGATCGAGCAAACCGGTTGGGCGGATAATTTGTTCCACAACCACACCTTCGCACTTTTCCAGTTCGTAATCGGCCGGTGTTGCACTTACATATATTGTTTGTTTAACCAGGCCTTCAAATTCTTCAAATTTTAAAGGGCGGTTGTCGATTGCTGCTGGTAGCCGAAATCCAAATTCTACCAGATTGGTTTTGCGCGAATTATCGCCACCATACATTGCCCGTATTTGAGAGATTGTAACATGACTTTCGTCGATTACACACAAAAAATCATCGGGAAAATAATCCAGCAAACAGAAAGGACGTGAGCCCGGTTCACGCCCGTCGAAATAACGCGAGTAATTCTCAATACCCGGACAGTAGCCCAACTCCCGCATCATTTCCATATCGTATTCAGTGCGCTCAAGAATACGTTTTGCTTCAAGTGGCTTGCCAATTTCCTTGAAAAAGTCGACTTGCTTCACCAAGTCATCCTGAATTTGCCGGATCGATGATTTCATCCGATCCTTGGTAGTAACAAAAATATTGGCCGGATATATTATTATTTCATCAAGCATTTGAATGGTTTGCCCTGTTTCCGGATCGAAACTTGAAATTTCTTCGATTTCGTCGCCCCAGAACGTAATCCGAATGGCCTCATCGGCATATGCAGGATAAATATCCACGGTATCGCCTTTCACTCTGAAATTACCCCGTTGAAAATCGACTTCGCTGCGAGAATAAAGTGCATCAACTAATTGTCGAAGCATACCATTTCGCGAGACCTCTTGCCCCACTTTCAACTCTGTTATATTCTCATGAAAATCTTGTGGATTCCCAATTCCGTACAGACACGAAACCGACGAAACTACAATCACATCGCGTCGTCCGGAAAGCAAAGCAGAAGTAGCACTTAACCGAAGTTTTTCAATATCCTGATTGATAGAAAGGTCCTTTTCAATATACGTATCGGTAGATGGCAGGTAAGCTTCGGGCTGGTAGTAGTCGTAATACGAAACAAAGTACTCCACTGCATTTTCAGGGAAAAATTGTTTCATTTCGCTATAAAGCTGCGCCGCCAGTGTTTTATTATGACTTAAAACCAGTGTCGGACGTTTAACTTCCTGAATAACATTGGCTACAGTAAAGGTTTTTCCCGATCCAGTAACTCCCAGCAAAGTTTGAAA
Source organism: uncultured Draconibacterium sp. (assembly GCA_947492175.1). Lineage (GTDB taxonomy): Bacteria > Bacteroidota > Bacteroidia > Bacteroidales > Prolixibacteraceae > Draconibacterium. Next base: position 63,720 of record CANLMQ010000001.1, read on the forward strand.
GCGCTCTCCGCTAACCACACCTTCGGCCAACTGCTGAATGGCTTCAGGTTGGTCTCCGGTAGGCTTATAATCCGATATTACTTTAAAATCCATTAGACGAATATAGGCAAAATTGAAGTTAAAATCAGGGCACAATAAAATAAGAGATTATACTATTTTTTATTATTTTTGTCAATAACCATTAATGAAACAGAACTGGAGATTGGAATGGACGCCATTTCCATTAAAAATACTATTTTTATGAATCTGATTAATCGCATAGGCTTAATCGTTTTGCTTTTATTCGCATGTATTACATCTCATTCGCAGGAAATGAAAGCAACAAAATACAAATCGAGTTTAAACAGCGGGCTTTATTTAGGTGCATCTGTTTCCACCAACGGATGGGGATTTAATGCCCGTTATGCTTTTAACAACTGGTTTTCGCTAAAAACCGGATACGAAACACTGGAACTCGACTATTCGTTCGATTTCTCGGAGTACGACATAGAGTACAGTGCCGACCTCGATTTCAAAACTGGTGGCATTCTAGCACTGGCTGATATTAGCTATACAAAAAACCTCTACATTTCAACGGGAGTTATCTTTTCTTCTTTTAATCCGAAAGTTACAGGCTATGCAATCAGCGATTTTCAATACGGCGATATAACAATATCGGCAGATGACATAGGCACCTTTAAATTTGAAGCGGAACCCGGGTTGAAAGTTTCGCCTTATGCAGGAGCAGGCTACCAGGCATTTTGGGGTAAAAACGACGGTGTTGTTTTTAATTTCGAAACAGGAATTTATTACATGGGAGCCCCGGACTTTACCCTAGAAGCCGATGGCCTTTTAGCACCAACTGCCGATCCGTCTTTTGGTCAGGCAGAATATTTGGAAAGCCAGTTTGATGCTTACAAAATTTATCCGGTAATCAAATTAAACCTGGCTTTTAAACTTTTCTAACCTACTAAATTTTCATTTTATGCAAAACAAAACAAAAACAAATAACTGGCAAATACTCTTTGTATTTGTTTTAATCGCTGCACTATCCGGATGTGGCAAAATGTTAGACGATCCTACCATTGACAAAAATACAGGAAAAGATATAAACTTTCTGATTGTTGATTTTAACTTTTTTAAGACACGAGTAAGCTATAAACTAATTAACGCTGCCGATAATTCTGCAATAACAGCACCGGCAAAAATCTGGTTTACCGGCCTTAATTCAAACGACATTGTAAATTTTGCAGGAGAGAAAAAAGAGAATTTCAGTACCTCGCAAGGGCAGCTGGAACTTACATTCGATCCTAATGTTCCGGTATCAGCTGATTCTCCCCTTGAATTTGCAGTGCATGTTGAAGTGAATGGTTACGAAGCTTTCTCCCAGGGAATTCAGATAAACAGCGAAGGGAAAAAAACATTTGAGCTGCAAATAACAAAAGAAAACAGTGGCAACGACGAAACTTTAACCGGAGAAGAAGATGGAGACGAATTTGTATTTTCGGCTATGGCAGAAACAACAAAATCTGCATTAATTGTTGAAACACCTTACACTATTTCGTACCGCATAACAAAGTCTGATCTTTTAAAATTTAAAGATTATTACGGTCAAGTAATTTTTACCAGCGAAGCAGAAATGATGCAGGTCTACAATCAGGATCCGGAACACTTTTTAATTGTTACAATTAACAAAAACACCACACAGCCTTTAATCGTCGATCGTTTAAATGTTGACGGATCAAATCAACTTGTTTCGCTGCAAAAACTTGAAACAGGTACCTTAACCAGCCTTAGTCTTGGAGGAAGAAAAGTAACCGATTTAAATGGTGGAATAATAAGCCAGACCGGCACTTTTACTGACGTTCCTCAACCGGATGCATTTGGTTTTGCCGAATTTAAAACCGATGCGTGGGAAATTAGCGGAACTGCACTAAACCACTCTTCGCTTAATTTTTCGTACACACTTATTAGTGCCTCGCTGGAAGCTCTTTGCACTACCGGAAGCAGTATCAAATTTGCATCGAATGCAAAATCAAGTTTTTCAATCGACGCTGACTTTTATAATTCGAACAATAAGTTGATTCTTTCAACCAATTTTAAAGGTAGTTTTCCTGAAACTTTTACGCTGGAAAATGTTCCGGCCGAAAGTGCTAGGGTTGTTTTTCGCGATAATAATCCGGGGTTTAAAGCTATTTCTGAACTAGAAATCGAAAATTTATGTAGTGGAAGTTATCAAGTTGATGTAGCTCTGGAAGACGATTATAAAGAGTATCAGATTGTGTTTAAAGCTTTGTGTGCAGATAATTCAACTATTGCAGTAGCACCAACCTACAGTGGTGAAATAAAAATTAAAGACAGCGATGATCCCTGGCAGGGAATCGACATGATTGGCGGCATTGCCGATGTAATTGCAAAACCAAATCAGGATTATGAAATTCGCTTACTTTGGAACGATGATTGGGAAGGCACTACTTTTTCAACCCTGTTTGATGCGAACGGTAATTATATAAATAAAACCTCGTCGAAAGTTACGACCGAACAAATGGAAGACGGGCGAACAAAAATTAAAATAGATCACGAGTTTAAGCAAAGTATTTGCGACGATCTTGGATGGAAAAATTAGTCACTGGTCGCTGGTTATTTATTATTCGTTTTAATCACATAACAAATAACCAGTGACTAATCTATATGGGCTGACCAATAGTAACTTCGTAATAATCAGTAACCAGTGTAGCCATCATTCCTCCGGCCCGGGCGGCTTGCATACCGGGTTCGCCATCTTCAAAAACCTGGCAAAATTCAGGAGCTACACCCATTTTCTCTGCGCACTTTAAAAAAGTATCGGGGTGAGGTTTCGGATGTTCTACATCTTCAGTCGAAACCAGAATGTCGAAATAACTATCAAGCCCCAAAATCTCCATTGTTTTCCAGGCCAACCGGTGATAACCTCCGGTACCAACTGCCATTGGAAGTTTACCATGATATTGTTTGGCCAGTTCAATAACAGGTTCAATGGGTTTCATTTTATGCATTATCTTTTCGTACTCAGCCTCTTTGAAATGTCCCACTTCTTCAGGATGCATATTTGTACCAAATTTTTTGTTTAGCACTTCAATAGTACCAACTGCCGGAATACCTGCCAATGTGGCAAAAAGTTCAGGCGTAAAATCAATGCCGTATTCCACTAATATATTTTTATATGCCCAATAATGCACAGGCATGGTATCTGCCAACGTTCCATCCAGATCAAAAATTAAGGCTTTGGCCTTAGGATTTATTTCTAATATTTTTGCCATAATAACTTTATTCTATTCGAAAGTAATCTTTTATTTTTCGCTTTCTTTACAGTGTTTTATAATTCGAATAAATAATAAACTTTTTTGCCAATTAATTAATATTCCATGACTGACGCATTTTTGTACACTTTCCCCCAATGGTTTGTTTTTGCCGGCCTGTTTATGATTATTTATGGGTGGGTTGAAAACAAAAAAGTTTTCAGACAAATTGGGACTTCCATTTTTATTGTATTGGGAATTTATTCTCTTTTTATTTTATTGGGCGACTACCTTGCATTAGGCAACTATTTAACCCCAGAAGAAATCGCAAGCGAGGAAATCGACGATGAAATAATGAACGAAGTACCATTTCAGGCCAAGCTTATACCCGCCTACTGGTGTTTTTTACTCGCTTCGGTTTTGGCAATCCCAAGCCTGATACTCGACTGGAAAGATAAAAAGCATGCGCGCACGCTCACAACAATTCTAGGCCTTGTTGCATTATTAGGATTCTTTATTGTAGTAGGTACTGTACGAAGTATTTAAAACAGAATGCGAATACTGCTTTCAATATGTTAGCATTTTATCAAAAATAGAAACAACTTGCAAACAATTTGCGCCATATAACTGACCATTTTTCTATATTGCCCAAAATTACAGATTAAAAGTTTTAATATAATTATTATGAATCCACAGGCTGCTGAATTAAACAGTGTTATTCAAGAAAAAAGCTCGGTTGTTTATGATCTTCTTTCAGAAAGAGGGAAAAATATATTCTTCCCCAAAAAAGGAATTTTAGGACAAACCGCCGAAGCCAAAGGAACAAAAATTAATGCCACAATTGGAGCTGCCATCGAAGATGATGGTTCGCCCATGCGATTGGAAGCCATTGCTTCGAAAATAAACATGGATCCTTCGTTGGCTTTTCCGTATGCGCCAAGTTTTGGCCGCCCCGACATAAGGGCAAAATGGAAAAGTATGATCTACAAAAAAAATGCATCGCTAAAAGACGTTGAGCTTAGTTTACCTGTTGTTACTAATGCCCTTACTCACGGAATAAGCATGGCTGGTTATTTATTTACTGATGCAACCGACGAGGTAATAGTACCAGATTTGTTCTGGGGAAATTACAACCTGACACTTACCAGCGCTTACGGATGTAAACTGGGAAAATTCAATCTGTTTAAAGATGGAGCATTCGATCTGGAAGCTTTTGAAACAAAATTAAATGAAAGTGGTATTGGGAAAAAAGTTGTAATCTTAAATTTCCCCAACAACCCATCAGGATATACACCAACTATTGAGGAGCAGGACAGTATTGTTAACATCATAAAAAAAGCTGCTGAGGCAGGTAATAAAATTGTCACTATAACCGATGATGCTTATTTCGGCTTGGTGTACGAAAAAGGAATTGCGCAGGAAAGTATTTTTGCTCCGCTAAGCCAGTTACACGAAAATGTATTGGCGGTTAAAATTGATGGTGCAACCAAAGAAGATTATGTTTGGGGTTTCCGTGTTGGTTTTATGACCTATGGAATTAAAGGAGGCGATGCGGCATTGTACAGTGCTCTTGAATCGAAAACAGCGGGTGCCATTCGGGGAAATATTTCGAATGCTGCCAATATATCGCAATCGTTGTTGTTAAAGGCTTTTGAGAGCGAAGAATACGCCGGACAAAAGGAAGCCAAATATTCGATAATGAAAAAGCGTTACGATGCTGTAAAAGAGGCTTTAACTGAAGAGAAATACAAAGAATATTTTAAGGCGATTCCATATAACTCGGGCTATTTTATGTGTATACAATTAGCCGATGGTTTAGTGGGCGACGAAGTACGCCAGCTTTTAATTGAAAAATACAGCATTGGTTTAATTGCTTTAGGAAATTTACTCCGCGTAGCTTATTCGGCTGTTGCTGCCAACAATGTAAAAGAAATGTTTGAAGGAATTTATATGGCCTGTAAAGACTGTAAGAAATAAGCAAACTTGCCCTATTTGCAGAACCGCTTTCCTTTATGGTTAAGCGGTTTTTTTGTCTCTGGTTTTATTAAAATGAAATACATGAAAGGCTTTCATACAAAATAAGAAAAGGCATCCACCCAAGTGAATGCCTTTCTGCACTAATAAATTATTCTATAAAAAAACTCTTTTCAATAGTATGACACTTAGTCCTTGAAAACAGGTGACACCATTCCTGAGTATTTTTATCAAAATGTATTCACCCAATACTATTAAAATTACGAATTTGCCTTAATCAGCTCCTCGAAAGCAGGATTTGAAGGAACCGGGGCAAAACCATCAATAAATTTTCCTTCGGCATCAATTACCATAAAACGCGGTACGCTTTGCATTTCATAATTTTTAAAAGCAGTTCTGTTACAAATAAGCTGAGTCGAAGTTTTTGAATGTCCTTCAAGGTAACTCTCCCAGGCCTTTTTATCAGAATCAATACTCACTGCTAGAAATACAACATTTTCTGATCCGTACTTTTCAGCAAGCTTTTCAAAATATGGCGATTCTTGCTTGCAGGGACCACACCAAGTTGCCCAAACATCTATTACAACCAGTTTTCCCCTGTAATCGGACAATGCAACCTCACTCCCCTCATTAGTATAAAAAGTAATGGCTGGCGCAGTCTGCCCCGGCATAAGCACGTCGTACTTTTTAAATGCCCTCCCGATAACCTCTTTGTATCCGGGACTATTAATTTCGTTCAGTACAGAATCTTTTTGCTCCAAAACTTCTGCAACAGGACCAATAGATCCCAATGTACTAACCATACCATAGGTCTTCAAAAAATCGTGTACATCAGAATCAATATGTTCTTCGCCCAGTACTTCAATACACAAATCGCAGATACCACGGTATGTATCATGATTCAGGAAACTGGCATCGCCCCCTAAAACAAGATATTCTTTTACTTTGTCTTTATAATAGGCTTCTGCTTCTTTTTGAAATTTCTCACCTTCTTCCTCGTCCATGCGTTTATAATAAGTAGCATAAAACGGATAAGAAGTTAATGTATTGGCAGCATCGAACAATATACGTCCTGCTTCCAATCTTTTAAATTCATCGCTAACTTTGGTTAAAGCTTCCAATTCCTGTTGCCGTCTTTCCACCTTTCCTTCCAAACCTTTCAAAACATCATCCAGACTAACACTGTCTTTCCTAAACCAGTCCATATCCAGGTACGAACCTCCCTTTGGGAAAGGCTTTGAACGCAAATACATACAAGCTTCTGCACCTGAACCAGTAAATTTTGCAGCATTGGGATCATTCAGATCACAAAATAATTCCATTTCATCGCCGGGTGACAAATACAGCGTATTTCTTCCCAATCTGAAATAAGCCGGTTTATCCAGATTGAATGTAACATCGAAACGACTCGAATCGTCAAGACTAATTACCACCGATTCCTTTAATATAAAGGCTTCAGGAGTTCCTTTTCCCATTGCCAACTCATCAGGAAAATTTTTTAACTCTCCTTTCAAACGGACAGTGTTCGAAACTTCTTTTTTACAGGCAGCAAAGGCAACTACCAAAATAATTAACGCAACTATTCTGTACAGGCCTGTTTTCTTGTTCATATTTTTCTATTTTAAATTTGTTCGTAAAACGATGCCAGGCAGAATTATTTTTCATACCCGGCATCTGTTTATGGTTCTATGCGAAGTTAATTCTTAATATGTATTTTGCTCAAGAACACCCCCTGTTGTATAAATCTCAGTATTAGGAATCGGCCTTGCAAACCGGCGAGAGTTTTTCTCTAAAGTAAGTGTTTGTACCCCCTTTGATTTCTCTATAACATTAGCTCCAACAGGATAAAAATTCCTTGTCATCACCACATCATCTGCAGGATCGTCATTATTATTGAAACGTCTCACATCAAAATACCTCTGCGAAAAAGGAAGTTCCCTTCTGCGTTCCTTTAAAATCTCGGCTACTGCTTCGGCAGCATTTGAAGCCGTAAGATTAATTACATCAGCGGGTGCCGTATTATCCATACGTTTTGCACGCAATTGATTTACCGTATTCATTGCTGTTTGATGATCACCATCGCGAGCCTCACATTCAGCTTTTACCAGCAACATTTCGGCTACAGTTGGGCCACTAGGAATTAAATCTTTATAAAAGAATATGTAACCTGGATAACTTATGGTCATACTCCTGTCATAAGAATAATTCTCCACAATATGGTATTTATACCTTAGGTCGTAATCCTGATCGTAAAGGGCTAAAAGCTCCGGAGATGGATAATAATTCCAGTTTCCATTACTTAAAAAACGATAAGAGTACAATTCTTTCCACTCCATCTTATCAGTATGGTCCGACTGAGAATCGAAAGTATAAGGATACCATAATCTTACAAGTTCCCCGTTCACCTCTTCTTCTTGTAGAATTTCGGAATACCTCATGTCGGTGTTATAATCCATCATTGCATTATGCCCGGCAAGGGCTGCTTCTGCATAGCCCTTTGCTTTTGGATAATCACCTAAACAAAGATATACCCTTGCAGCAAAAGCGTTCACAGCTGGGGTACTGGCCCTCCATGTTCTGTATTTACCTTCTACTAGAACAAGATCCCTTTTTATCTCCAGTGCAATTTCAAGATCTGAAAGGATTAAATTCCAGGTATCTTCCAGACTAGCCCTTTTAGCAGACTCCTCAAAACTTGTTGAAACTTTTATAGGAAGCCCCAATTCTCCTTTGGTTTGTTCGCTGTAAGGCAAACAATAGGTATTTGCTAAAATATAATAGCTATAGGCACGTAAAAAATGAGCTTCAGCTTTAATGTTAGCCTTATCACTGCCATCGCCACTTACCTTATCTACATTTAACAATACCAGATTAGCATTAAAAATCTTCGTCCATTCTGCCGGCCAGTAAGGTCTGCTATAATCAGCAACATTATCTACATCCCAGGTAGCATATTGTGCTGTCGACATTGTGTACACATTATTATTATTATCAAATAAATCGGGAAGCAGACCAAAGTCATCGCTACCAAAAATAATTTCGTTATTCGATTCCTTATAATAAGTGCTATAACTATTCAACAGATTCTCCATGTGCTCGGTAGTAGAAGGAACCAAAGCAGATGTTTTGGAAGGTGGTTCACTTAAGAACTCCTCGCAGGCAGATAGAAAAACTGCCAATAAAATCACTAAAATTAAACTATATTTTTTCATCTTATTTCTACTTTTCAATTATAAATTAATTTTAATTCCTAAAGTATAGGCAGCCTGTGGCTTTAAGGTACCAATCGGATATTCAGGATCTTCACCATAGCCATTAAATACAATGGTTCCTAAATTATTTGCCTGAGCAAAGACACGTACATTATTAAATCCTAACCTTGTAACAATATTATTTGGCACATTGTAAGATAAGCTTACTTCCTGGAACCTTATGTGAGAAGCTGTTTCTGTAAGGTATGACAAATAAGGATAAAATCTGTCATAGAAATAATACTTTGGTTCGTTCTCAGGTATTGGTACTACCTTTGATGGATCAGCATTTATTACCTCAGAAAGCTGGTTATTTACATAGGTATTGCCTCTTGACATAGCCGGGTAATTAAACCCATGCCTTCTGTACACATGACCAAATTTACCTGTAATGATAAATGACAAATCAAAATCATAAATTTTAAATGAATTTTGTAAACCCATTGTAAATGGTGCTACTAAAGTTCCCTGATCTTTATAGTACTTCCTTGCATCAGACCCCGGGGCCCAGCCCAGGAATGAATAATAATCATCGTTGGCACCATGAATCGCTGGTCCCATTTTAGGGTCTTCCTCTGTGCCAAAGTTTTGAAGCCCGGCATACTCCATTGCCCACAATGTGTTTGCATTATGGCCTTCCACATATGCACTGGTACCACCACGGTAAAGGTCGTACTGATAATAGCTTGCTTTATAAAAACTTGTGATTTCATTTTTATTATAAGCAAAGCTCAGGTTACCTTCCCAGGTAATGTTATTTCCATTAATAGGCATATACGATCCAATTTGTACTTCAATTCCTTTATTTACCATGGTACCATTGTTAAACTTCTGTGAAGTAGTACCATTGATGGCAGCTATTGATTGGCTCACAATCAGGTCATCACTTAGTTTATGGTAATAATCTAATGATCCATATAGTTTAGAAGAAAACAATGAGAAATCGGTACCAACATTTATAGACCTGGTTTTTTCCCACCGAAGGGTTGGGTTTCCATAACTTGAAACTGAAGCTTGTATTTCTTTTGTATATCTGTCGGCACTTCCATAAACCGAAATAAGGGGCTTAAAGGTAGTTGACCTGTCAACATTTCCACCATAACCAAAAGTACCTCTAACATTTACCCTGTCGATCCAGCTTATGTCCTTTACAAAGTCTTCTTTCCCTAACTGCCATCCAAAACCTGCTGACCAAAATGGCGCAAATCTATACTTTGGATCATCTGTAATCAGGTTTGAAGCATCCGTTCTTACACTGCTGGTCAGTGTGTATTTATCGTCATAAGTATAGGCCATATTTCCATACGCTGAAAAGAACCTGTCAGTACGATAAGAAAAACCATGAACTCCATCCAGTTGAAATGGGAAAAACCATGCTGCCCAAGTAATTGGATAGCCATCCCACATTTTTGTAGAACTGTCATAGTCTGACAACATCCTTCCAACAGTTAGTTTATCATCATCATACCCAAAAACATCAGGATCACCTTTATTTTCTCTGACACTGCTTTGCAGCTCAGTACCTGCCACAAAATTAATGGCATGTTTTTCGGCAAAAGTACGTTTGAAGTTAATCTGATTCCTAAAATTATAGTTTCGAACTGTGCTGGAACTTTGTTTTAACACCCCTCCTGATGGAACATTCTGATCAACTTCTCCTGTTTCTTGGTTCCAGGTAGAGGTTTCATTTATAAACTGGCGTGCTGCAAATGAATTCTCATTATAAACATCCTTATTTGTTGTTGAAAAATGTTCGTATAAAATTTTAGTATTATAGGTTAAGCCTTCCAGTATTTTAAAATTAAGCCCTGCCTGTACCCTTGCATTAAGAACTTGTCTGCTAAAATCTCTTTCTTTAATTTCTGAAATTGGGTTGTATGACCAATCAGCATAAGGGAAAGCACTTTTAGGAACCAATTCATCCAGTACAGGTTTGTAATATTCCAGATGGTTCAAATTAGTAAGGTTTCCATTGTCATCAACCAACATATCATACGGTTGAAGTCCGCTAATATCAGCTAGGCCTACACCATTACTTGTGTCATCACCATATTGCATCATTCCTGAAAAATCAAAATCTAACCATTTATTTACTTCAATTTTGTTGTTAAAATTGATCAGAAAACGGTCTTCGCTGTTCTCTTTAAAAAAATCCCTGTTATTCTCATACATTAGAGATAGCCTGTTTGACATTCTATCGTTCCCACCGGAGATCGTCAAGTTGTATTGTTGAATAAAAGGGTTCTGAAGTAAGTTATCCCTAATCTGGTCCCTGTTGTCAAGTCCGGCAAGCCTTGCCAGGATATTATTTTTATCACCCTCAGAAATGCGGCCTTGTCTAAATTCATTCAGTGCAACAAAAGCCTGTGAGTATCCATCAGCAACATCAGCTAATGAATGCGCCGGGTACCCCCACACTGGCGCACTTCCAAACAATTCAGTTTCAAAACCCAGTTTTTCATACTCAACTGTTTCTGCACTGCTGGCCCTTGGATTCACATAATCCAAATCAAGCTTTGAAGATACTTTCCAAAAAGAAGAAAATTCAATTATTGCATCTCCCTTTTTAGCCTGTTTTGTGGAAACAACAATTACCCCGTTTGCTGCTTTTGCCCCCCAAATAGAACTGGCTGCAGCATCTTTTAGTACAGTTACACTTTCCACATCGTTTGGGTTAATACTTGAGAAGCTTCCCTGTATAGGAAATCCATCAACCACAACAAGAGGTTGTGCATCTGCCAGCAAACTTGTTTGCCCGCGAATTTCAATGTCAACACCTCCATCAGCTTTTACTGTAGTTTGCACCCCCGCCAACATTCCAACAAGTCTTTCTGAGATACTTGAGGCAGGTTTGTCAATTTGTTTTACACTTACTTTCCCAAATGAACCGGTAGCACGTTCTTTAGAAATGGATTGATAACCTGTTACCAATACTTCTTCAATCCCGGCAACATCCAATGTAAGTACAATTTCGAAATTTGTATTTTCACCTATTTCTATCTCCTGTGTTAAATAACCAACACTCGATACTACCAAATGGCTATATTCTCCTTTTACCACGTCGAAAGCAAAGTTACCATCAATATCTGTTGCAATCCCGGCAGTTGTTCCTTTTATAACTACTGCTGCAAAAGGAATGGGTACTCCCTTATCATCGACAACTTTACCCGTAAATTTTACTTTCTCTTGTTTGGCCGGCTTTGCAACCGGTTTGTTAATCTGTGCTTTTCGAATATCAACAACCCTGTCGTCGATTTCATACTCAAAACCTTCCGGAACCAATACTTTGTCAAGAATTAATTCCAGAGTTACTTCCGAAAATTCTACGTTCATCTCGCCGGTAGAATTAAAAATATCAGAACGATACAGAAAGTTGTATTCACTCTGACTTTTAATCTCATTCAGAATTTTTTTGAAACTGGCATTTTCAAGGTTTAAATTTAGTTTAGTACTCTTCGCATAATCAGCTGCCGAAGCATGTACTGCTGATACAATCAGAAAGAACAGTGCGATTTTACATATCAGCACCATCTTTCTTATTCCGGAATCCCGGAACAACACATCATGTTTTTTCATACATTTGAACTGTTAATGGTTAAATTTATTTAACTATGATTTTTGGGCGGGCCAGGTTGGCAGACCAGACCCGCTTTTTATTTATTTTATCCTTATCTTATTTTCTTTTTTCTCGAACCGAACTTCCTGCGTTTTTTCGATAAGCTGCAGCATTTTTTCAAGATTTTCGTAACGTGCAATTTCACCCGTAAATTTTAGTTTCTTTTTAGTATCATTCTCAAATTCCACATCAATATCATACCATCTCGACAGAATGTTCATCATTTCCTCAAGTGTTTTGTTATTAAAACTAAAGTACCCGTCCTTCCATGCAACAAACTCGTTAATTTCCACCTCACGAATAGAAATATCTCCGCTTTCTTTATACATGTAAGTTTGATAACCAGGAACTAATGTTTTGACTAGTTCTGGTTTTTTATCTGAAAAAACGTTCACCTTTCCTTCCACCAAAGTGGTGTAAATAAGCTGTTGATCCTGGTAAGAAGAAATATTAAATTCAGTTCCCAAAACTTCAATAGTCTGTCCTGCAGATAAAACCTGAAAAGGGACTTCTTTATTTTCGCTAACTTCGAAATAAGCCTCTCCTTCTAGCTCAACCACGCGTTTATCTCCTGTAAAACTTACTGGATACCGCAATCGGCTATCAGAATTTAACCAAACCCGTGTACCGTCAGAAAGAATAACAAAATACTCGGCTCCTCTTGGAATTTCAAGGGTATTATAACGTATTTCTTCGACAGGAACAGCATTTTTGTTATATGTTATTTGGTTGCCTTGGTTACTTACTTTAGCTCCATCTACCTCGCCATGAAAATTCCGTCCCTCGCTCAGATCAACACTTTCTCCATCATCAAAAATCAGTCGGGCTTTGCTGGTTCCCGGAGGAATAATCATTTCCTGAACCTCGGAAAGGTGCTCCGGTTCGGGTGCTGAGTAAAAAACCATATACACCGACAACATTATTAAAACAGTAGCCGCCACAGATCCTGCAATTTTAAACCACGTAGGCCACACAGTCTGTTTGTTTTGTTTTAGCCTTTTACTAACCAAATCCCAGGCCTTTAACACATCAATATCCTTCTCGTTTTTTAAACGTCCTATTTCGTAAAATACCTGAACCTTTTCGAAAAATACATGATGCGACTTATCTTCATTTAGCCATTCACTAAAAACCTTCTCTTCTTTTGAAGTTAGCGTTCCCTGAATCTTCTTCCAGATTATTTTAAAATCGATGTTCTTATTCACTATTGACATTATATTTATTACAAAATCCTACCTTAAGACAACAATTCATTATTTTGGGTGACAAGATTTGTTAATTTTTTTAACAAAAAATCTTTTCACCACAATTTTGCAAATTTCCCGACACAGGTTAAATCATAAAAAACTTTTCAAAGTAAACCTACCTCGGATACACTTTTAGCTTAATCAATTTTTAGGGATTTACATCAGCAGAAAAACCAGGCTTGTTTTTTTCAGCAACGACGTACGTAACTTAATACGAGCTCTTTTTAGATGTGTTTTAACGGAATTAACAGATATATTTAATTCAGAAGCTATCTCATCCTGCTTTAATCCATCCATCTGCTTTAATCGAAAAACTTTAGCCATTTGCGGGGGAAGCTCGTCAATGGCCGATTTTATTTTGCCCATTAATTCTGGCTCAAAAAGCTCGGATTCTGCATCGCAATTAATTAAAGCATCTACATAAAGCAGGTTATTTTTATCTGCTACTTTTATTTTTTTCAAATGATTAAGACAACGATTTCGGATAGCCTGAAAAAAATATGCTTTGATTGAATTTTTTATTTCAAGATTTGAAGATTGCTCCCACACATAGATAAAAAGTTCCTGAACCAGGTCTTCGCTGGTATGTTGATCAAAAACATAACTTTCAGCAAAACGAACCAGACTTTCGTAATACTCAGCAAAAAGTGATTCATAAACCACTTTATTACCTTGCCTGATCTCGTTTAATATTATCTTATCCTCTATTCGCACACTCTATGTAAATCGATTGCAGGTGCCAAAAATAGGAAAAAAGAGAATAACTTAATATAGCATGTTTTTATGTAAACGAAAAATGCCAACTAACCATGCCCCAACATACTGAACATACCAGCATCTTAATATCAGGTAAAAATCATCAGAAAACACAAACACCATACTATCAGGCAAAAACAACTATACATTTAAAATAGCAAATACTTTTTCAACTCAGATAACGACATCAATTCAATACCCAACTTTTTCCAGTTTTCAAATGGAAGTGGAATATTGGGCAATTCTTTTATTGCATCCTTAATCACATAAACCTTAGCCACTCGTTTAGCCAAGCCTACAACAGCATCGTTTACACAAACGTTTGTAGTTACGCCATAAACAACCACGTTTTTGGGAGAGAGACTTTTAAGAATCGCGTCGGTAGTTGAATTACCGGAAAATACGTCGAAAGCATCTTTGCGAATTACAATGTTTCGTTTGGTCAGAAGTGCGTCAATATTTAAATATTCTTTGTCCCAATCTATAATCACAGGATCTGAAGGAGCCGTTTCAACCACATATTCTGCACCGCTGGTATTTGCCATACAGTGCTCAGGGAAAGTGGTAATAAAATCGGGATTAACCGAAAGTTCTGCAGAATTCAGATAATGAAAATCGGCCGTATTCACAACCCTTATCCCTCTCTTTTTTGCTAACGTCGTTATTTCATACCAGATGGATTTTAACAATTCGGCTCCAGGGACATAAAGTTTTCCTTCGGGGTCTACAAAATCAACCTGGGTATCTACATTCCAAAAAATAACTTCCGAAGTATTCATAATATTTATTTACTATTCTAAATTTATACTTTTTTGTATACCTTTCTGCAAAATAATCATTTCAAAGTAAATTAGCTTAAAAGTTTCATCCCTTCTGTAATTATAATTGTTAACAGAATACTTACATTGAACGATTGAGCAAAAAACAGTTGTATAGTTTAGTATTTTATTTTTTAAACAACATAAACATGAGAAAAAACATTTTATCATTTTTGTCGGTTTTAATACTTACACCGTTGTTATCCTTTTCGCAAGGAATGCTGGACCAGCCGGTTCCAGTTGACGCTGCAGTAAGAATTGGGAAGCTGGAAAACGGAATGACCTATTTTATTCGCCATAATGAAGAGCCCAAAGAAAGGGTTAGTTTTTATATGATTCAGAATGTAGGCGCCTTATTGGAAGACGATAACCAAAATGGCCTGGCCCATTTTCTTGAACACATGGCTTTTAACGGTACCGAACACTATCCGGGAAAAGGGTTCCTCGACTACCTGGAAAAAAACGGAGTTGCTTTTGGACGAAATATTAATGCGTACACAGCATTTAACGAAACCGTTTACAACCTAAGCGACGTTCCTTCAACACGGGAAGGATTGATTGATTCGTGTTTGCTGGTACTTCACGACTGGTCAGATTTTCTTCTTTTAACCGATGAAGAAATTGATGCTGAGCGTGGTGTAATTTCAGAAGAATGGAGAACGCGCAGAAATGCCGATTTCAGATTACGTAACAAATGGTTCCCTGTAGTTTTCGAAGGTTCGAAGTGGGCAGAACGCGATGTAATTGGCGATTTAGATGTAATTAAAAACCATGATTACAACACTTTGCGTAAATTCTATCACGATTGGTACCGCACCGATTTACAGGCCATTGCCATTGTTGGAGACATTGATGTTGACCAGGTTGAAGCCAAGGTAAAAGCTTTGTTTTCGCCAATTCCGGCAGTAGAAAATGCACAACCACGCCCTGAATTTGAAATTCCAAATCACTCTGATACAAAGTTTGTACTAGCTACCGACAAAGAAGCCACACGCTCGTCGGTTACCATATACATTAAACACAAAGGCACTAAAGCAGCCGATAAAAATATTGGCTACTTACGTGAAGACTATATTTCGAATCTCCTAAACCAAATGACAGGAGATCGCATTCAGGAACTTTTACAAAAAGGAAATCCTCCCTTTGTTTCCGGAGGAGTACAAGTTGGAGGTTTTGTTAGAGGCTACGACGTTGCTTACATCTCAATTACAGCCAATCCTGATAAAGAAGATGAAGGATTAAAAGCTATTTACACTGAAGCACAACGTGTGGTTCGCCATGGATTTACTGAAGGAGAACTAAATCGTGCAAAGGTTAACCTGCTTACTTATATGGAAAGTGCTTACAAGCAGCGCGATAAAATATCAAACGATAAATATGCAAGTGCCATTAAAGATTATTTCTTAACAGGCGAACCTTTAACCGATCCTGAATTCGATTGGCAATTCGGACAGGCTATACTGGAAACCATTACTCTTGCCGATGTAAATGCCCTGGCTAAAAAAATGATTGTTCCGGAAAACCGGGCTATTGTAATTAGCGGCCCCGAAGAAGGAGTAAAACACCTGACCCAGGAAGAAACAATGGCCATCCTTGCAGAAGTTGAACAATCAGAAATTGCTCCTTACGAAGATACTGCTGAAGCTGCTTCGTTAATTGAAGGTGAATTACCCGGAGCAAAAATAGTTTCAACAAAGCAATTAAAGGAACTTGATGCCGTTGAATGGACTTTGGCAAACAATGCAAAAGTTATTTACCGACATGCCGATTACGAGAAAGACCAGGTAATTTTAAAGGCTTATAGTCCGGGTGGAAGTTCATTATTTAACTCAAACGACCTTTATGCTTCAATGATGTTGGGTCAGTTTATGGACGCCTTTGGTGTTGGCGATTTTGATGCAATCACTTTGAAAAAAATGCTGACAGGTAAAAAAGTGGGCTTATCGATAAATTTAGGTGACTTAACCGAAGGATTTAGTGGTAGCAGTACGCCAAAAGATTTTGAAACCATGATGCAACTCCTGTATCTTCAGTTTTCAAATCCACGATTTGATCTGGAAGCCTACGATGCACTTAAAAGCCGTTACGTTGCGGTTCTTTCGAATATGGCCAATAATCCGAAAAAGATTATGAGCGACTCGATTAATCATATTGTTACCAATTACAACGAACGTACAAAACTAATGAATGCCAATATGTTCGACGAAATTTCGTTCGAGCAAATGGAAAAACTGTATAACGACAGATTTAAAGACGTTGGCGATTTTACATTCTTTATTGTTGGTAATATTGAAGAACAAGTAGCCAACGAAATGGCTGTAAAATATATTGGTTCGTTAAAAGACCTGCCACGCGAAGAACAATGGGTTGACAACAAAGTGCGTATGCCAAAAGGCAAAACCGAAAAGAAAATTGAAGTTCCATTGCAAACCGAAAAAGCCAATGTAAATATTTTTATTCGCAAAGAAATGGCTTATACTCCGGCTAGCAACCTCGAATTAAGTGTATTAAAAGCAATCCTTCGTTTACGTTATACCGAAGAAGTTCGCGAAAAAGAAGGCGGAACCTACGGTGTTTCAGTTGGTTCTTCTTCATTCCAATATCCCTATGCAAGAAAAACACTGCAGATGAACTTTGATACCGATCCTGAAAAAGCAGACCACCTTAAATCGATTATTTTCCGCGAAGTGGAAAAAATTGTTGAGAGTGGCCCTACCCAGGAAGACCTCGATAAAGTTGTGTTAAACATGAAAAAAGAAAGGGTACAAGCCAAAGAACACAACAATTACTGGATGACTGTACTTTTCAACCAGTATTACCTTGGTTTTAACACCGATGCAAAAGAAAACTTCGAGAACATTTTAGATGGATTAACAATTAAGCAGATACAAAAATTTGCCAAAGAATTTTATACTAACGCCGATGTTGTTGATCTAGTTTTCTTACCTAAAAAAGCAGAAGAGTAAAATACAATTCCAAATAATTTTAAAGCCGGAATCGCATTAGCGCCTCCGGCTTTTTATTTTAGTTAACTATTCAACTTTACTTTATTCGAAACGAGGACTACAAAAAAAACATAAAGCCCTGAATGGTTGGCAACCTGAAATCTGAAAATCTAACAATCTAACTATTTGTTATGTTGCTGCTTTAAATCTTTTACCAGCAATTCAATCTTTTCAATTTCCACATGCTCCATAACTACTATTTTATACCATTTGGGATTATTATGATCATCCGGAACCAAGCCAAATTTCGACACTATTTCTTTATCTATTTGTCTGGCATTAATTGTAACTATGTTAGAGTAAGGACTGCTAAAATATATGATATTCAACTTATCTAATTCCTGGCACAACCAATTGGTTCTGTTTTGTAATATTAATATTTTCTCGAACCAACCATGAGGTCCGTATTTTGTCAATATCATCCATGCAGCAATTGCATTCGCTCCTGAACGGCTTCCAATTAAGGTAAAATCTTCCCCCTCTACATAACTGGCTTCCAAAGTATTTACATAGTGAATCAGATTCTTTCGAACCAGAAAAATTCCTGTTCCATACGGAGCCTGAGCCATTTTATGTGCATCTAAAGTAAATGAAGATATTGCCGGGTTTTCGAAGGTTAAAGCACTTGCTTCGTTGGAAAAAGGATAGTAAAATCCGCCATAAGCTCCGTCAACGTGTAGTTTAAAATTACATGAAAGTTTATTTAACGAGTTTGTCAAAAGATCAATATCATCTACCGAACCAAACATTGTGGTCATCATGTTGCAAACAACAATAAAATGCTTTTTACCATCAGCTTGTGCTTTGCGCAACACTGTTTCAACTCTTTCACTGCTTAATTCCCTCGTAGTTTCATTTACAGGCAATTTGTAAATATTCAGCGACAACAAATTGGCGGCTTTATCCATTGAATAATGGCTGTCTTCGCTACACATAATTGCAATATCGCTGTTCTGTGCTTTATATTCGACTCTAAAAAAATTTCGGTAAATCCAAATTGCCTCAATATTGGCTTCAGTACCTCCTGAGGCAATGTAACCGTCGTATTCTCCCTTTTCACCTTTCATAATATCAACAGCGCAAATATCGAGTAGCTCTCGCTCAATAGCTTGCGTTCCCTTAAAAAACGGTTCCGATTTACCTAAGGTATGGCAACCAATATGATTGGGATTTTTCGACAAGGCGGACATAAACGGCGCCATCGAAAGAAACGATTCGTCTTGATTAAATACCTTATCATCGAGGTAAGATGCAGGTATTCCCAAAGCTTCATGCTCCTCGAAATTAGCATTTTCCTGTAAAGCTTTAAATACTCTGTTTCTAATTTCTTCCTGCGTTTTTTTTATCCAAATCTTCGTCATAGTTATGCTTTTTTTGAGCGAGTTTCATTATTTCAAAAAATCGCCGCTAAATGTACGGTTTAACAACATACAAATCCTTTGATTTTTGCTTTTTTTTATCAAAATCTAAACATAATCCCGATTCAAGCACAGCTCCTCAATCGACATGTTCAAAGTATTCATAAAAAAATTTGAAAATTGGAAAAAATTGCTGTATCCGATACTAAATGGCAACTTCAGCGCCAATCTTTTGGAAAAACAAAAAAGAGACTGCCATATCCTGATTATTTTTTGCATTTCCCTGGTCTGAGCTCAATTTCCGAAACCTAAGTTACATAAATCACGGCAAATTCGAGAAATTCCACACGGAACCAGCCGGAACCACACGGAAATGCTCCGTACCTGGTACAATTGCATTTCCGCATGGGTTTATACATTTCTATGTGGTACAATTACAATTCTGTGTGGTTTTATGCATTTCTATGTAGTACAATTATATTTCCGCGTTGGTTTTTACATTCCTATGTAGTACTATTGCATTTCTGTGTGGTTTTTTGCATTTCTGTGTGGTTTTTTGCATTTCTGTGTGGTTTTTTGCATTTCTATGTGGTACATTTGAATTTCGGTATGGGATTTTCCGATCACAACTTAGCTGTAACACATTTACTTCACCTTTCATAACCTGGTTTATTTCCATGCCCGGCACACAACAAAAAAAGGCTGTCTATTCGCAAAAAGACAGCCCTTTCATCAAGAAAATAATTCTGTGATTTATTTAATTAAAAATTCAAATTCCTCATCAGTTGGAGGTGTGCACATTTCATCGTTGCAACTCATCCATTGAATATACCCTGTTATTTTGGCCGGCTTTTCAGTTACCCACACTTTATGCGATAAAACAGCCTTCTCTTTAAAATAAGTAACTTCCATATCGAAGATCTTATCGTGCATTTTGTTTGAAGGAGTAACTTCAACAACTTTTCCTGTTTTCTTACAATTCTCCATAGTTTCAAAATTGAAAGAGGTTTTTACCGGCCCTCCATCTGCCATATTGGTTCCATAGAGTTTAAATCCGTAATCAATATTTGCAGTTGCTACAATTTCATACTGATTACCACCTTTTAGCGGTTTAATTTCAACATCCCATTTTACAGGAACAATCATTTGAGCCTGAACAATAAATGTTGCTATAACCAAACCTGCAACAAAAAATAACTTTTTCATGATTTACTGTTTTTTACTGTTTTATTTTTGAAATGCAGCCTTTCCGTCTTTTAACCAATTGGCAAATTTCTCTGCATCTGAATCGTAACCATATCCATTTACCAACTCTTTTTCATTATGGTCTAATATCACGTAGTAAGGCTGCGTATTTCGGTGATATCTCGAAATCTGAAAATCGGTCCACTTGTTGCCAATTGTACGAACTTTTCTTCCTGTCGTTTCAGAAACAAATTGTTCTTCTTCCGGCAGTTTTGTTTTTAAATCAACATAAAGCGACACGATTACAAAATCTTCGAGGAACATATTTTTCACTTCCTGATCGACCCAAACATTATCTTCCATTTTCCGGCAGTTTGTACAACCTTTCCCGGTAAAATCAACCAATAACGGTTTTCCTATTTCCCTGGCATATTTTAATGCCTTGTCGTAATCATCGAATAACGGAATTCCGTGAGGCCCGGTGTGCACGCCAAGCACCTGAGTTCCGGCTGTGTGTCCGGCTGAAACAACTCCGGCCGGTTGTGTGCGACCTACTCCAAGTGGCGATTCGGCATAATCAACAGGAGGTGGAAATCCACTGATTAACTTAACCGGCGCCCCCCAAAGTCCTGGAATCATGTAAATTACAAATGCAAACACCAACGTTCCTGTTACAAACCTCGAAACCGGCAAATGTGTTAACGGAGAATCGTGTGGTAGTTTTATTTTTCCCCACAGGTAAAGTGCAAGTCCTAAAAATACGGCTATCCAGATGGCAAAAAATACTTCTCTTTCCAGGATATGCAGATCGAGTACCATGTCGGCAATCGACAGAAACTTGAATGCAAATGCAAACTCCAGAAAACCTAGAACAACCTTTACCGAGTTTAACCAGCCACCTGATTTAGGCAGCGTGTTTAACCACCCCGGAAAAGCTGCGAATAAAGCAAATGGAATTGCCAATGCCGAAGAAAATCCTAACATGCCAATTACCGGTGCCAAACCTCCACTTCGTGCAGCCTCTACAATTAGAGCTCCAACAATTGGCCCGGTACACGAGAACGAAACCAGTGCCAGTGCAAACGCCATAAAGAATATCCCTAATAAACCACCTTTGTCGGCTTTTCTGTCAACTGCATTTACCCAACTACTTGGCAATACAATTTCGAATGCTCCCATAAACGAAAAAGCAAATACAAAAAGCAACAAAGCAAAAAACAAGTTAAACCATGGATTGGTTGAAAGACTATTTAAACTTTCGGCACCAAATACTGCAGTTACCACAGTTCCTAAAATAACATATATAATTATGATCGACAATCCGTACCAAATTCCGTTTCGAATACCTCCGGCTTTGGTTTTACTTTGTTTAGTAAAAAAGCTTACTGTCATTGGTATCATTGGGAATACACAGGGAGTAAGCAAGGCTGCCATACCTCCTAAAAAGGCTATAAAAAAGATGCTCCAATAGTTTCTGCTTTCCGTTTCATTGCTTTCATCTGTTTTAGCTTCAGCAAGACTTGCTTTATTTTCCAATTCAAACGAAAACTCCTGGTCCATTGGAGGAGTACAGGTTTCATCGTTACAACTCATATATTCCACGTAACCAGAAACTTTTGCTGTTCCGTTTACTTTCACTTTTTGAGTAAATGTAACTTCATCAGTAAACCAGCGAAGATTCATTTCGAATGATTTATCAAATTCTTCGGTTGGTTTTTGGTTTGGACTTACTGTGCCAACAAGTTCTGCATTTTCCAGATTTTCGAAATAAAATGATGTTTTAATCGGGCCACCATCAGGCAAATCTGTCGAATACAGGTGCCAGCCTTTGTCTATTTTAGCAACAAGCACCAACTCGTATTCGGTATCTGAAACCTTATTTTGCTCAAAACTCCACTTTACAGGATTAACAATTTGCGAGCTGGCAATTAAAGCTGCAACCAGTAAAGTAATTGTAAAAACTAATTTTCTCATTTTATTTTTTCTACTTATAAAATTTCAACCAATTAAACAGGGAAAAGATAAATACAAGTTATATTTATTCATCCTTATTTTCTGTCTCTTTTTTAAACATCTACAAAATTAAAGCAGAACCCGAAACAAAATAATTTTGCTTAACAAAAAATAAGCTAGAACGGGGTTGATATTGGGACTAGACCCCCTCTTAATCGTTATGATTTAGTGTTTTATAATATTCAACAGCTTCTTTGCGGTTAGCTAACTGCAACTGCTTGTAAATACTATTAATATGAGTTTTAACTGTACTTAACTCAACAAAAAGCTCCTGCGCAATTTCTTTATTGGTTTTTCCTGCTGCTAACAACTGTAGTATCTCCTGCTCTTTTACGGTTAATTTTGAATAAGAACTTCGATATTTATCGTCATCATTTTTTAATTGCGCCAGTTTTTTTCTTGAAGTTGAAAAAAGCAAAACTATAACAATAAGCAGAATTAATATAACCACGCTCTGGGCAATTAATAAAGTATCTTTCCATTTGGGTTGTACTCCGGGAATTTCGCAAACCAGATCGCGAAATCCAACCAGCTTTTCCAGTAATTCTGAATACGACTGCGTGTAAAGTGCATCCGGGTACTGAGCCGAAATACGTTCCTGAAAATTAAAATAGAACTCGCTGTTTCTTAAAAAGTCGGTATCTTTTTCTTCTAAATGATAAAGAGCATATAAACCAACCAGTGTATTCTTTTGTGTCTCTACAAAGTTTCTTATAAAATTCTCCAAATCCTGGGTCAGATAATCGCTCTTTATTTTTGTAATATCTGCCGTGAATTGTTTTTTACGTTTTGCCAGTTCATTATCAAATTCCAGAATTGTATTGTTATCTGATGACCCAGTAAGTTTTCCTACAATAAAAGTATTGTCTTCGACACTGGCCTCAATTTCAATATTCGAATTTTTATCAAGTAGAAGATGGATATAATTGCGATGTGTAGTTGTATTAAATTCAACCAGCGAATTATTGCCTTTTACAATGTACAACCTGTAATACCGGTAATCCTGAGGAACGCTGGAAGTTTGTATTACAAAGCTCCCATCGGGCAGAATAAGAGTTTCGGCAATAATAAAATCGGGCGAAGCTACAAACAGATTTTCGGGAGAATTTAGCGAAGCCAGATAAACCACCGGTTGCCAACCTTCTTCCAAAATAATTCTCCCCTTTATTTCCATGGCATTCATGTGCCACGAAATCTGTAGGAAAAGGAGAAAGAATAAGAGTCGGTAATGCATTTTCTAATTTTTGATTGGTTCGAAAATAAACAAAACAGCACAATTGAACAGCTTTTATTAGAAGAATATTATTTATTACTACTTATTCATCGGATGACTATGAGGTCTAACCAATACATTATCCGATGAATTTCCATAACTAGATCACTTTAATCAGAGTTGACCTTGAAGACTCTTTGGTTCAAAAATAATGTCCACAACGTCGGCATCTTTCAGGAACGTGCGTGCTGCCTTTTCTATGTCTTTTGTTGTCACACGGTCGAGAATAGCATCGTAATATTCCGGATCAAGCATATTTTCTCCAGTGTCGTAATAAGTTTGCAGAACGTTTAACCAGTAGCTATTTTTTTCATCCTGGTGTTCTGCATTTTTCTTCATGTTCAGAACCACTTTATCCAAATCGGCCTGTTGTACATTCTTCTGCACCTCATCAAGTTCCGCCAATACCAGCGATCTTAAATATTCGGCTTTTGCAGGATCACAATCAAAACGAATCTCCATTCCCAGCCTGCTTTGCGGAATTATTGAGGCAGAACTTTTCACGCCAACTCCATAAGTTCCGCCCTCTTTTTCCCGGATGTTTTCCATAAAACGAAGGTCGAGTACAGATTTTAAGATGCTGTGGTAAATAACAGTTTCACGCGAGTATTTCGCCTCCGCATTCATTTTCATATAAACCGATGATTTATTTCTCGAAGGAAGACCAATTCGGTAGGTATTTTTTCCTTTTGGAAAATAATGTCCGTTATCCACCCACATTTCCTTTTCGCCTGTACTGCTGATCGATCCGATGTACTTTTCAACCAGCGGTTTTACTGATTCAGCATCAATATCGCCAACAATAAAGAAATAGAAATCACCGGCGTTGGAGAAACGTTCCCGGTATATTTGCTCCATACGTTCGAAACTCATCTTGTCGAGATAGTCCTCATTAAACTTCAACGCTCTTGGATTTCCATCAGCCAATATCGTACTAAGGGTATCCTTAACCATGTCGCCAACCGATTTTACCTTGTTCTCCAGATTTTTGTAATTCCGCTCCATTTGGTTATCGTACTTTTCTTCGTCGAAACGCGGTTGCTCGAAACGCATATAAACCTGTTGCAACATGGTTTCAACATCTGCCGTAGTTGAACTGGCTGAAATAACTTCGATATAAGGTCCTACTTTAAAAGCACTGCTTGCTGATTTTCCAGCCATTACTTTTTTATAGGAAATCGGATCCAGTTCGCCAATTCCAAAGGTCTTTACAAAACTGTTAACGGCAACTGCAGAAGGAAGATCTTCTACCCCGTACACTGAGGTACCTCCATAACTTTGCGCAGTAAAACGCACCGAATTTTTCTGAAAATCGGCAAAACGATAAATCACTTTGGCACCGTTCGACAGCGTCCATTCCACCGCATCAAATTCTTCTAATGCTTTTTCATTTACAATTTTACCGGGTTCTGGTTTTACCGCCAGTAATTCGGCATTGGCCGGAGTATGATCATTGTAGGCTGCCAAATCGCTTGATTCTACATTCGAAATAACCGCCTCAATTTCTTCCTGTGTTATTAAATCGGTCTCTGAATTTGCCGGACCAATCACCGTATAATACCTGTTTTTATCGCTCAGGGATTTCGTCGCTACTGCCGACACTTCTTCAAGTGTGATTCCCGGAATTACTTCTTTTGCAAACTGATAACTGAATTCAGATTCAGCTAATGAAGATCCTTTAAGATAAACACTTTTCAGTGCTTTGCCGTAGCTATCAGACGAGATCTGGTCGCGCTTTTTGTAGCTATTTTCAGCACCAGCAAGTATATTCAGTTTCGTTCTTTCGAGCTCACTTTCGGTAAATCCGTCGTTGATTACCTGTTGCAAAACTGAATAAACTTCTTCGAAAGCAGTTGCCTCTTCTCCTTCCCTAGCGGTAGCACTAACTTTAAATAATTTATATTCCCTCAGTAAACTGCCAACCTGAACCTTAGCACCCAAAAACGGGGCATCGCCACTTTGTGTTATTTCAGAAAAACGTTGACGAATAAGGCTGTTAAATATGCGCTCGATATACGTTTCCCTCAGATGAGCCAATGTTCCATCGGAGTGATACTTATGGCGAACATTTAGAGAAACAGTAACGTTTTTAACATCGCGGTCGGTGGCTACAGCATACATTGCTTCGTCGTTATCAGGAATGGTATCAGCCACATTACGCGGTACCGGATTTTCGATAGCCGGGATAGGTGAAAACAAATCAATCACCTGTTTCTCTATCGCATCAACATCGATATCGCCCACTATTGCAATGGCCTGTAAATCGGTGCGGTACCAGTCGTGGTAAAAACTACGAATTTCTTTTGGATCGAAATTTTGTATCACATCCAACTCACCTATTACATCGCGGTCGGCATATCTTGAACCGTTATATATTGTGGGTGCCAGTTGGGCACTGATCCTAAAACCTGAATTTCGGCGAAAGCGCCACTCCTCTGTAATCACACCACGTTCGGCATCCAGTTCTTCTTCCGTGAGCGCCAAGCCGTCGCACCAGTCACGCAAAACAATTAAACACGAGTCCACCAATCCGTCAACGGCTGTTGGCACTTTACTAATGTTATATACAGTTTCATCGGTTGTGGTGTAGGCATTTATATCTTTTCCGAATTTCACGCCGTTACGTTCAAGCATATCAAGCATGGTTTTAGCCGGAAAAGTCTCGGTGCCATTAAAAGCCATGTGTTCCAGAAAGTGAGCAAGGCCATCCTGTTCATCCGATTCTAAGATGGCTCCAACATTCTGATAAATGTAAAAGCTGGCCCGTTTTTCGGGTACTTCGTTGTGCTTAATATAGTATGTCAAACCGTTTGGCAACACGCCGGTTCGGATGCTTGGATCGAGAGGTATCTTTTGCGACAAATCAGAAAACTGTTGCGCAAATAAATTCAGGCTCAACAGAACGAGCCCGCTCAGTATCAAAAAAAATCTATGCATTATTTGTTAATTTTTGAATCAATAAAGTGTGAAAAATCATTGCCACATTTAGTATTTACCATTTACGGCAATTGTCATCAGGTCTTTGCCCTGTTGCATTTGTTCGAGTTCGAATTGAACGTTTACTTTCTTTTTCTCTGTAGTTGGAGTTTTTGCCAGGGCGGTTGTTTTCAATTCTATAGCCTCTGCAGTTTCTCCTTGTTTATAAAGCAAATTGGCCTGTAAGTTTTCAACCGTATATTTTCCGGGAATCAACTGGCAACAATAGTCTATCCAATTAGACAATCGGGTGTAATCGGCGTCAGTTTCAGCAAACTGCAGATAAAGATGCCCGGTTTTAACAATCTCTTTTACAAGCGAATTTGCCTGTCTGCCTTCTTTGTACTTTTTTTCATAAAATTCGTACTGGATACTTTCATTACCCTCATTGGCCCTCAGATAACCTTCGTAAAAGTCACGGTCTTCCTGTTTAATGTTCTCCAGCGATTTTGCATTCATCAGACTATCAACATAGGCTGCCGCCTGTAGCCTAAATGCAGGGTAATCTTTTTTAAGCAAACTGTACTCCATTTCGTAATAGCCCAGCTTTTTATCGCGGTCGCTCTTCAGTTGTAATTCGCGACTTGCGTTTATATAAGCCCGCATCAGTTCGGGGCTTTGTATTTTATAAGCTTCCTTAAGTGTCGATTGAATCATCAGGTTTTTTATCCTCGACAACCTCTTCTCCTCTTGTTGGTCTGCTGCTTTTATAAAAGTATCATAGTTGGTATCCAATATCTCTTCTGCTTTTCCACCACACAACAGGGAACGCTGATTTTTAAGCAGAAAATGCATCATCTCTGCGCTATTTTCATCGATCTCAGTCTGAACCTCCAACCAGGATTCAATTCCCTGATTTGGATTAACGCCAAACTCCACCATTTTACGACAATACATCTTCAGAAAAGCTTCGTCGTTGAGCTTGTTCGGGAACATGGTCTGCAACGTCTCAAGGTTGTATTCGGCACCCAACGACTTTATTGCCATATTACCAAATCCCACCATATCTTTTCCATGGCTGCTTCCGGTTCCGCGGTAAATCATATTCCCGTCACCGTCGACAAACATCAGCGTTGGATAGGCATTAACTTCGTATTTTTTAGCTGCGTCGAATCCTTCTTTTTCAGCATCGAGCTTTATGTTAATAAAGTGACTATTGTAAAACTCGCCAACAGCTTTTTCCTTGAATGGACCGGCTGCAAGTTTTTTACAAGGAACGCACCACTGCGTGTAAAAATCGATAAAGACGAGTTTATCCTGTTGTTTGGCTTGTTGAACAGCCTCTTCGAAAGTGATGTGCTGAAATTCAATTCCCTGCGAAAAACCGAACTGGCTAAACACCAACATCACCAACATGATTACAACTGATTTTCTCATTCTCTTTATTTTTTCGGTTTCAATAAACTATTTACTTGCTCGCGGATTAACTTCAAAATCAATTAAAATACAGTAATCTTTTCGCCTGATTTCATTAATTCGATATCGGCCAGAATTCCTGTACTCTTACCGTGGTCTTTTGTATCGTTTAATGCAATTTCGTATGCCTCCTCTTTTATTTCGATTGCTTTGGCCTTATCGTTTCCAAAAAGGTAAAGGATATTGCCATAGTCGCTCATGGTAGTTGCATCGCCGGGAAGCAGATCATAAGCCGTTTTCATCCACGCCACCACTTCTGATTTTTCTTCGTCGCTTACAACAAATTTTGAATAACTATTTACCAGGCCGGTAATGGTTTGTGCCTCGCGAAATGCATAAGGTCTTGTTGCAAGTGCCTGCACATCTCCTTCTTTTCTCCGTTTTAAATTGTCTAGGTAAGCATCCCTCAGTTTCTGAACGTCAAGCGAATTGATGTAATTCACAATATCGTCGTGTACCATCGCTTTGTATTTCTCTCCTTCTCCTGCATTCAGGTAATAATAAGTGTAAGCACGTTTTCGCGTTTCGTCAGAACGTTTTACGCCGGCTTCAACTGCACGATCGAGCGCGATATCAAGAATGGTAGTATCTTTTTTAAGGATGGCATAATCGGTTGTTTTTTCCACCATCGAACGTGGTAATTTCTGAAACTTTGCACGAACGTCTTTCCGCACATAAAGTTTCCATATCTCAGAACCTAAATTTCGCTGAACAATTTCATCGGCAATGCCACCAAAAACGATTTCCTGGTAGTGTTGCGCCAGAAACTCAACCATTTCCTTATCGGTTTCTTTCATGCTTGTCTGAATTGACAGGTAGTGCTCCAACACTTCGGTATAATTTGTCGATTGACTTCTGGCCAGAATATCGAGGTACTTGCGAACAAATTTTTCGTCGTTCTTTTCGCTTACATAACGCTCTGCCAAACGCCCAACACTGTTAC
Organism: uncultured Draconibacterium sp.; assembly: GCA_947492175.1. GTDB lineage: Bacteria > Bacteroidota > Bacteroidia > Bacteroidales > Prolixibacteraceae > Draconibacterium. Next base: position 92,808 of record CANLMQ010000001.1, read on the forward strand.
TGTCGTTGGCATATTCAAGTGCCAGTTTCACCTCTTTCATAAAAGCATCCTTTTGCATATAGGCTCCAAAACGGTAAACCACCAAACCATCGCCATCGATAAAAACATAACCGGGCAATGCAGTGATACCATAACGGCGTTTGATCATTGGGCCTTCACCGCGCTCAACATCCACTTTTAAAGCAATCAGGTTTTCGTCGAAAAACTTGCCAACTTCTTCATCCTTAAAAACGGTTGAAGCCATTTTCTTACAAGGGCCACACCAAACCGCGTATCCGTCGATAAACAAAATTTTGTTCTCGTCTTTGGCTTTTTTAATTGCTTCTTCCAGGCTGCTATGCTCGAAATTAATTCCTTGTGCTGCTGCTGAAAGTGAAACAGCGAATAGAATCAGTATTGTGTATATAAATTTCATCTGCTTAAATTTTAATTTTTAGGACAAGGCACTACTTTTTTAAATCTTCCAGTTCTTTTTCAACCCTGCTGCGTACTCTGCTGTTCTCAGGAATTTTGTTTAAAGCTATTTCTTTGTATTCGATGGCTTCTTTAATTTTGCCCTGTTTTTTCAGTACATCCGAACGCAATTCATCCATTTTATAATCGCCGGGAATCAATTCCGAACCGTAATCGATCCATTTATACAACTGTTTGTAATCCGACTTTTTCTCGGCACAGTACCGCAAATAATAACGCGCCACGCGGTTAATGATGTTTGTTTGCTCCAGTGCTTCCCTGCCTTTTTCCAGTTCTTTCAACCTCGCATTTCCCATCAAACTTGGCCGATATCTTGTTTCCTTATATTCTTTGTAGTAGGCTGCATCATCCAGTCTGATCTGCTCCCGCGATTTGGCGTTCATCACACTGTCTAGATAAACCGTGGCCACTTTCCTATACTCATCATACTCTTTAGCCAATAACAGATAGTCCATTTCGTAGTCCTTCAGGTCGCTTACATTCTTTTTATCGTCAGGATATTTTTTCCATGTATCGATGTACAAACGCATTAACTCCGGATCTTTCTGCATGTAAGCCTGCTCCCTGGTATTTTTAACGATCGCGTATTTCAGGTTCTCGAGTTTTATTTCCTCCGCTTTTGTTGCGATATCCATGTATTCGTCGAAGTTGGCATAAAGAATAGCCTCTCCTTTTCCGCCCACAATCAGGTATTTAAAGTGCTCCATCAGATACTCCATCATGTCCACATCGTCTTCCTTTATTTCGATCTGAATTTTCAGCCAGTCATCAATTGCAGCAACCGGATATTCTTTATAACCGATCATTTTGTCGATGTACATTTTCAGGAAACGTTCGTCATTATTCCCGCTTTCGTATTGTTTTTTCAGATCTGAAAGACTGTATCCATTACTCAGGGCGTTCACCGCGTCGGTGGCCATTTGCAGGGTTCCTGAAATGCCTTTTGCGCCGGTGGCTTTATAAACCATTTCGCCATCGCCATTCAGAAACATAAGAGTTGGATAAACGTTAACACCGTACTGGCGGGCTGCTTCACGGCCTTCTTTTTCGGCGTCGAGCTTTACGTTAATAAAATCGCGGTTGTAAACGTTTCCTACTTTTTCGTTCGGGAAAACACCTTTTGCCATTCCCTTGCACGGAGCACACCAAACGGTATAAAAATCGATAAATACCATTTTATCTTCGGCTTTGGCTTTATCAAGCGCTTGTTCCAAACTAATGTGCTCGAATTCGATGCCCTGTGCAAAGCTTTTCCCTTGAACAAAAAATACAAGTACTGTGAATAATAGAATAATCTTTTTCAAATCTTTCATTTTAACCTCGTTTATATGATATCGTAAAATGTAGTTGTTTGTTACAATAAACGTTTCATAATAGAGACCCCAAAAATTGCCTATACGGGTGACAAAGTGTTGTCACCCTTACGAACCCGAAACTCTCGCTTTCATTGGTATTAACATTACATTTAGAACTTTCAGGGCGGGAATTTCGCAAAACTAGTTTTAGTCGCAACACTCAAGCACAAAACATAAACAACTGTTATAATGCCACTTACAAACCCCACCATTCATCAACACTAAAAGTGAAGTATAAAAACACCCGTTTGGGAACACAATCAACTGTCGAACTTAGTCTTTTGTTAAACGGCATGCACCAGCCGATTTTAGCCGTACATTAACGTATCATTAACAGGAAAAGGAAGTATTTTTTAAGTTGGTGTCACCCTTAGGAAAATCCTGTAAGGATTTGAATCTAGTAACAAATCTCAAAAACAAGAGAAAGGAACCCGGTACGGGTTCGATAATATCTGTAGTTACATTTTCGACTATACCTCAATAAAAAATCAAACCCGTACCGGGTTTAGTTTTATCGTAATAGGCATTGTTACCATAATCGAATCCCTTTGGAATATAATCTCATGTTAACTTCAGATTGCTTCTCCGTCCGTTGACGGAGTGAAGCGGACGAAGCCATCTTTACTCCGAAACCAGCGCTTTCAGCAATCGTTCGGTAATACCACTTGATGGCCGGAGCACGTTGTTGTAGACCAATTTTCCTTCGGGATTGATAATGGAAAAATGCGGAACCGCGGTAACTCCCAGTTCTGAATACAGTTTTTGCTTTTTATCACAGAACAGATGTGTTCCTTTTGGCTTATATTTCAGCACGTAATTGGTCCACTTTTGTTGGTCCTCGACGTTATCCACCGAAACACGAATAAATTCAACCGGATAATCCTGCAACCTGTTTTCCAATTCATCAAAATACGGAACTTCCAGGCTTGACGGCCCCGACCAGGTTGTCCATACTTCCAGGTAAATCCATTTGCCAAGGTAATCGCTTAAGCGAGTTGAATCGCCGTAAACATTTATAGCCTGAAATTCGGGAAATTCGCTACATTCAGTCGTTGCATATTCAGCATTTCTTACAGCAGATTGAACTTGCTCAAGTAAAAATTCTTTCCATTGTCCACCATAATTCTCGATCGCCTCAATATATTCGGGATTCGAATCTTCCTGAAATACTAAAGACAACAGATTACCGCTTACAATATAATCTTTGATAAATGGATTTTCGACATAATCGGCTAAACGAATCTCGTTCAAAATGTATTCTTTTCCATTGCCGAGCAGATGTTTAGGATCGTTTATACGCAAATAATCAATGTAAGCATTTAATACCCGTCGGTAATAACCTGAATATATTGCTTCATCAATGGTTGAATCTTCGAGTGTTTCCTCAAGCAGTTTTAACTCATTCTCCGAATACTTTTCATAAGTCTGCGTTTGGCGAATTTTTAAACCAATCTCATTCTGAATCCGGTAATATTTATTATCAATTTCAATAAACCGGATAAAAGCAGAGGAATGGTTTGGAAACTTGCTTTTGAAATCGGCAATCAGCCCACCTGTGCCAGTATAAATCCCGAGGTACGTTAGCACCACAGGTTCTTCTTTTCCACTTTCAGCTTTAAAAGAATCCAATTCTGTTCTTTTCTTCCGAATTTTCGATCGTTCTTCTCTTATTTGCTGAAGTAACTCATTTTGTGCGACAACCAAGGTATCGCCGCTAAAAACAACATGATCACCATCAACATGAATATGTATTGAATCGCCCGGTTCCAGATAGCACCATAAATATTCGGTACTTGCTGGTGTTGAAAGGTAAAGCAGTTCGGGGACTTTGGTCGTTTTTTCGATATGAATAACTCCTTCGCGGTCTTTTGCATTTAACTCCGATCGTTCCCAAAGATTAAAAAGGCCTTTGATGCCTACCTTATTATCTTCGCGATTTGCAGAAGTTAATGTTACAGTAATTTTATCGGAAACCGGTTCTGTTTTACTGCACCCGATAAAAAGTAACAGCAACAAGGCCGGAAGTACTCCCTGCGAAAAAATTGTATTTGCAATTTTACCTCTCATTTTATGAACACAGGTATTGCTATGGCTTGCTTGATTTTGTTACTTAAGTTCCTGTTAATTAATACTCGAAGAAATAAGTCATCAGTTTCGGTTCTCCATACCAATGTTCTGTTTTAACCAATTTTATCAATTTTCCTTCAGCATCCAGTTCATAAGAATAAGGAGGGAGGTCAATATCGCCATCAAGTTCAGGATAAAGGAAACTGGTTCCAGACCATACATATTTATGGAAAAGCAAGTCGTTGAGATAACTTGTACGTACGTCGTTTACGCCAATAAAAGGTGGTAAACCTTCAACAAAGGTTGGCATCAAAATCGGATCGAAGCCGGTTCGATACCTTCTGTTCCTATCCAAAATATCGTAATAGCCATATCCTTCCCAAAATTCCGCGCAAATCTTTTCACCTTCTTCAAAGCCATCAACATATTTAATGTCTTTTATCTGTCTTTCGGCAATATAACTTGCAATGGTTCCATCTTCGTTGTACACAAACGCTTCGGCTTGTATTTCTTCTCCTGTATCTTCAACAACACCGCTACTGTACGAGCTTATCGTTTGAACAGTAATTTTTTCGAGTTGGTTGGTACCACTGGTATAATAATAGCGGTTGCTTCTTTCGTACACATATGGATCGTCCCCATCCTGTTCATACGAATACTTCAGGAAAGTTACATTTCCATCTTCATTATACTCGAGATTCCAGTTACTATAATGTCGGTTGTTGACATTGAACATGAAACTATCCAGACGGCCCGTTAATTCATCGTAATAAAAATCTATTCCTCCCACTGAACCCAGTCGTTCCTTCACATATGTCATCCGAACAGGTTTTGCTAAAAATCCTCTTAAAATGAAAATTTCGGTAATTCCTCTTTGACCAATATTGTCGACAACTATAATTTCGAATCTATATTCTTTATCGGCCTCCAAACCGGTAAAAGAAAAAACTTCATCGAGTTCATATTCCGAAGTGGCACTATCGGGCACAATAGTTCTAAGCTCCTCTCCTTCAAACACAAAAATGATTGAATCTATGGTATTCATTCCGGTGGTAATTGTCCCTTTAAAACCGTAAGAAGGTGCGGTTAACGCTACATTTGTGCCGCCTACCAACGACAACTCGGGGAATGAAAACTTTTTAACATTTACGATAAATCCCCGGTTAAAACTACGGTTATCATTATCAACCACTTTAATTACATAGGTAAGTGTGGTGTCGACAAGAATCTCGCGAAGATCGATTTCGTAGGTAAATTCAAACTCCGTTTCATTAGTATAACCAGTGATTTCTTCAATCAGTGAATAATCGCGGCCGTTTAATACTTCAATTTTTGCCACACCGTTGGGCACATTCATCAACAAATCAATGTCGTAGTAATCGGCCGTATCGCGACGTACATCTACCTCGCGGTCACTCTGTAAATCAAATCCCGGATCGGGAAAAGTAATATCCTGGTTACAGGCCATAATGGCGATTAAAAGAATCGCGATCCATAGAAGGGGTTTTATATTTTTTATTATCGAATTAACGGTCATACTGCTCAAATTTTAATTGTATAAAGTTGCCAGATCAGGATTAAACGAAACAATGTCGATCCCCCATTCCATAAAGGTTTCAATCAGAATCTGAAATTTCTCTTTGATATACTCGGGATAGTCCACGAGCGCCTCAGCGTCAGTGTGAATCAATTCATTAACGTAACTGTAGGCAAACATTCGTTTAGTGGGCACAAAATCGTAACCCGACTTTATTGCTTTATTAATGGTTTCGCCCTCAACGGTAATATTTGTTAAACCGTTGGGATCGTTATAAAAATAGCGTGCATCAACAAAACCTTTTTCAAAAAACCAGCTTTTGTCCACCAGGCCGTATTCATCCACAACGTTTCCTTCCTCCTCATAAACTTCTCCAATATTTCGATCCAAATAGGCAGTACTGTATTCGTAAAAACTTTGTGGTAGTTCGTCGTACAAATCGTGCGTATCCATGGTGTAGGTAAGAAACAGGAAAAAATTATCATTTCTGTACTCACTGTAGCGTTGAGCACTGTTTTCAACCACCGTGCGGTTAACACCAAAAGCAAACGAATGATCGTTACCAAGAGAGTGCAACACTCCGTCGCCGGTTTCGGTGGCACGCGAGTCCGACAAGTCCAATACATCCATTAAACCAATGCTTGGAGTACTAATTTCGTCGCACACCAATACTTTATACGGAAGGTAATCAAGAATATAAGCTGTTGTATAATCGATTCCGTTAAAGCTGATGTTTTCTTTAAAATACTGGAATACATTTTCACTCAGAAAATCGAGAGCGAAATCTACATCTGCTGCATCCAGCATTTCTATATCTACCTTTTCCCATTTGGCTGCTTCGCTTCTGCTTGATGCAGTATACGCAAAATCGAGTGTAAAGTCGAAGTCATATAAAATGCCACAACCGTAATTTTCATACATGTCTTTTACCAACGATTTTGATAAATCGACCTGGCTGGCCACTCTGTCCTCATCCACCAACGATGGTGTTAACGAAGATTCCTCCTCGCATGAATAAATGCTTAATGCGATAAGTATACCAGCTATAATATTTTTGTACTTCATCATTCAGTTTTTCTTCGTGTTAACCTTACAAATTTTCTTTAACAGGTAATTTCTCCAAACGCTCGTTGTTACGAATCAACGGATTATTCTCCCGCTCCTGCAGAGGAATGGGCAAAGTATAATTCGGATCGTCGGATAAAAGCGTGTACGTTTCAACGCCGTATTTTTGAGCTGAACTGTTCACCAGTGTGAAAACATGTTTAATCTCCGGGCGATTCTCCATTCTTCGTAAATCGAACCAACGGTGATGGTCTTCGAAACACAACTCCTTACGACGCTCGGTTAATATAAAATCGAGTACTTCTGCCTGAGCTTCCGGAAATTCGACAACCGACATATCGCTGTACCTGCGTTGCAATAAAGCCGCCACATCGTTTATGGCTTCACCGGTTTGTCCGAGCTGTGCATAAGCTTCGGCACGGTTCAGATAAGCTTCACTTACCCTGTAATTTCCATATCCCAGTTCGGTAAAGTCGCTTGAATATTTTTTGGTAATATAGTAATCCTCTGTTCCAACAGTATTTATACCAAAAAAGGCCACTTTACGTGCATCTTCATCCTGGTAGAGGTTGTACAATTCAGGACTTGAACTGTAACCTGTTACACTTTGCGACGAACTTGTAAATACGGGACTCAGGGTGTAAAATGAATACAGGATTTCGATGTTATCTTCGCTTACAAATACGTTTGCGGCATTCATTCGAGCCAGACTTCCGTTGCTGATTACCATAGTTGCATAGTCGATTGCTTCGTCCCAGTTTTTCTGATACAATTTAACACGCGACATTAAAAGGTTGCAGGTATTCACATCGGGATGCCACTTACTTTTCTCAATTCCACTGTTAGCAATCAGCTCTGTAGCCAGCGTTAAATCTTCTTCGATTTGATTGTAACATTCGCGAACAGTATTTCTGTAGTACACCTGTTCTACGGCGATGTTTGTACGTAAGGGAACACCCAAATCGGCATCGGCAGTTTCGTCGCTAAAGGGTTGTCCGTATAAATTAAGCAAATTAAAATAGGAATGTGCTCGTACAAAATAGGCTTCACCTTTAATGTAATCTTTTTCTTCCTGTTCACCATCGGCATCATCAATTTGTTCAATAACATAATTGGTAATGGCAATGTCTTCATATATTTCTCTCCAGGCTCTGTTTATGCTCGACAATTCATCGCCTTCTTCATCAATCTCAATCTCGCGTTGCCAGGTATATACCGTTTTCCGTGAAACCTTGGTATCGCTTAGCGCATAGTCCACTTCGGTCATATTATCCGTCATGTAATCAATCGTCTTGAAAATCGGATATTCCTTATTGAACTCTTTTAATAAAAGGGCGGCGTAATGATCTGTTTTCTCAGGAACAAGCTTATCCTGGTCCACTTCATCTAAAAAATCGGTACATGCTGAAGTAATTATCAACAGAACCAAAAACATCATATATTTTAAATCAATTCTTCCCATCATGTTCATTTTTTAGAAACTCATATTTACACTAAATCCGTAATTTGGGAGGGTTGGTAATCCCAGTCCGATAACCTGTTCCGGGTCTTGTCCCTTTAACTTTTTATCGAGCGACCAAACAGCGATGTTACTCATTCGTAAACTCAAGCGAGCGTTCTTCACATTAATTTTTTCGCTGATAGTTGAAGGTACCTGGTACGATACTGAGAACGACTGCCAACGAATGTGATCGCCTTTTACCACACGTGCATCGCTGTAATCGTACATCCACCAGGCTGAAGTTCCTTCTGGAACTACATAACGATAATTGCTGACGTAATTGTCAGATGTTGGATCGTTTGAGAAAAGAAGAGTCTCGTCGCTCAGCGCCGGGATACTTGTATATTGTTCGTCACCCGGGTTTCGCCAACGGTCGTTAAACTCCGCCCGGGCATTTTCGTAGGGGTACGGCATATTCTGATTACCGTTGTATAATTTCAGTAATCGTGTTCTATAACCCAGTTTATAGGTAAAATTCGCCGACATTGTAAAACTCTTATATTTCACTTCGGTTCCAAATCCACCGTAATAAAGCGGAATTCGGCTACCTTCGTATTTTAATACACTTTTCAGGTGCTCATCGATGCTGCCCCCGGTTTCGTCAACCAGATTTTTAAATGTTGGCAAACCGTTTTCATCCAAACCATCAAACTGGTACGAAAAGAATCCGTTTGACGGGAAACCGGTTGTATAAACAGTACCGTTCAGGTAATCGCTAACCGACAGGTTCTGACTGGTTGCCTCCTCGAATCCTTCGAGTACACGGTCCTTGTCGTGCGAGAAATTCAGGTTGGTACTCCAGCTAAAGTCTTTACTTTTCACGTTTACCGTACGCACACTGAATTCGTAACTTTGAACGTCTTTACTTCCGGAGTTGTACAAATAGGCGGCACCACCGTTAACCAGCGAAATTGGTCGTGTTTGCAACAAATCGGTACTTTTCGAATAGCTGTAATCGAAGGCACCGCTCACTCTTCCATTATACATCGAATAGTTTAATCCGAGGTTAAACGTACCGGTTCTTTCCCAGCGTAAAGTCGCATTAGGGAATTGCGACAGTGAAGCAATATTTTCAGGATAATAATTGGCATCGTTTTTACCGTAGTCGCTAATAATCAAATACGGACTGGCATTTGGCATCGATCCTCGGAAACCAAACGACGAACGCAGCGACAACTGTTCAAACACATTGTTGTCATTCCAGAATGCTTCGTTATGGATGTTCCAACGTGTTGAAACCGACCAAACCGGCTTAAACTTGTATCTTTCGTACTGACCGAAAGTGTTCGATCCGTCACTACGTAAGTTGAAGTTCAACACATAACGGTTATCGTACACATAGTTGAAAATACCAAACACCGACATGCTGTTTTGTACCTTGTCGGTAATGCTTGGATAAACATCCAAACCACCGGCAGTGGTTAACCACGAGATCATGTATTTATATTCGTATGAATTTGCGTCGATACCATCAATATTATCCGTAGCAGAATATCCAACTGCAGGTAAAACGATAAAACTACGTCCCTGGCTGTGGTTATATCCCGGCGACAACCAGCCGGTAGATCCCCAAAATTTCGTAGACCGCGCTTCCTGTGCCAGGTTGATATTCAGTACATGTTTCGAATTAAAAACCTTGTTATAATTTAACTGGTTGGTGATCGAAGTAGATTTCTGATCGACCATACCACCCGAGTAGATTCCGCCAAAAGGAACCATGGCATCAATGGCCACGCTGGTTTCGTCGAAATCGTTGTAATCAAAATAGGTTCTCAGTTTCGAAATATAAAATGTTTCTTCGGTAATATACTCTTCGGACATGTTGGTCGTGTTCCTGTAACTTATCTGACTTTGAAAGCGGAAGTTGTTCAGGAATTTCCATTGCAGATTACCCGAAATTGTAAAACTTTTATTGGTGATGTTGCGCTGCGAATTTTCGATCTCATTTAGCACATTGTACCCACCATAAATTCTTGTTCCATCCCGTCGGCGGTAAATTTCCTGACTTTGGTAGAATAAATCACCATCTTCTTCGTAAACCGGAATCGTGCGACTGGTATAATAAGCTTGGTTAAATACATTTATTGAATTGTGGTTGTATTCGGCTTCCTGAACCGAACCACTGAATTTTAACGACACCAACAAATTGTCGGTAATATCAAGATCAAGGTTTGAACGACCTGTAATACGATCGAGGCCAACACCAATTTCCGGACCTTGCTGATCGTCGTATCCTACCGAAAAATAGTAACGCATATTATCAGAACCACCCGACGCACTAATCGAGTGCTGCTGTTGCAGCGAAGGCTGATATAGCGCATCGAACCAATCGGCATTCAAAGTTTCGAGGTATGAAACCTGATTCTGGAACTGATCAAAATTGTAGGTGCCGTTCCACAATTGTTTTAAAGCACCTTCGTAACCCAGGTAATCAAGATTGGCATAACTGCTTACAGTACCAAGGTTTTTTTCATACATCTCGCGCGACAGGTCGATACGTTCTTTTGAATTCATCAGGTACATATCGGAGTAGCGTGGACGATCGACAAAACTAAAACTTCCCTGGTACGAAATGCTTGGTTTCCCAACTTTACCGCGTTTGGTGGTGATTACAATAACACCGTTTGCTGCACGGGTACCATAAATGGCAGTTGCCGATGCATCTTTCAGTACGTTTATCGATTCAATATCTTGTGGATTAACTCCGGTAAGCGCGTTACCAATAAGGTTAATATTATCAAAACTGTTAATTTCTGCGGCACTCAGCGGAACCGGATCCTCGTAAATCACCCCGTCAACCACCCAAAGCGGCGACTGGTTTCCGGTGAAGGTACTTCCTGCCCTTACTCTAACTTTTGCTGCTGCACCGGGAGTAGAACTCACATTCGACACCATTAACCCGGTAGCTTTACCAACGAGCATTTCATCTACAGAAAGGGCTCCAATTTCGTCTAAGTCATCACCCTCGATAGTAGAAATTGCACTGGTTACTTCCCTTTTATCAATAACCTGATAACCCGTTACAACCACCTCGGCAATTTCTTCGAACTGAGGTTTCATTTGAACGTTTAAAATTCTTTTATCACCGATTTCAACTTCCTGCTGTTCGTATCCGATAAAAGAAAAATACAGGGAGTTGAATGAACCCGGAATACGAATCTGGAAATTTCCGTCGATATCGGTTACGGTACCGAGTCCTGAATTTTTTACGTTTACGTGGACTCCGGGAATTGGCACTCCATCCTCGTCAACCACGGTTCCCATAATTTGTTTAACGCTTTGCCTTTGCGGTTCGGCACCTTTTTTAATGGTAATAACATCGCCAACCAACTCGTAGGTATAACCTGAGTTTTTCAGCACTTCATCTAGAACTTCCTTTACGGTTACATTTTCTTTTTGAATGGTGATGTTTTTAATGGACGACACCTTATCATCATTAAAAAAGAAACCATAAGAAGTTTGCGTTCTTATCTCTTTAAAAATATAATCGATATCAACATTCTGAGCACTGATACTGATCTTTTCGGTTTGCGCATGAACAATCCCCGACCAAGTTAGAATTCCTACTAAAAAAATAAATCTTAATATTTTCATATTCCTTATTTTCTAAAGCGGCCGGAATTGGTTTCCCGGCAAATTATGTCGATACCGACAATCTTTTGATAGACTTAAATAACTAGAGTAAACTACTGCTGGCTGATTACCAGAGTTTGTTCCTCCTCTTCCAAAACAACCTTTAACGACTTTTCAACCTCAAGGATCTTCAGGAAATCGGCAAGATTGCTATAGCGTTTCAAATCGCCTGTAAACCGAATTTCACCAACACCTTCTTCTTCAAAACGGTAGTCAATGTCGTACCATCTACTGATCTTATTCATTAACGAGCTCAAAGGTTCGTTGTTAAAAACAAAACGACCATCTTTCCACGAGCTATATTCATACGGATCAACCTGATCGCATTTCATATCGTTGCTGTTAATATTGTAAACAACCTGTTCGTTTGGTTCCAGAAATTCGGTTTTAACCTGTCCGTCAAGTTCTTCGATTTCAACCTTTACTTTTCCTTCCACCAGTGTGGTATAAATGTGGTCATCCTGCTCGTAGGCCGAAATGTCGAACTCGGTACCAAGAACAGTTACCTGTTGCGATTTTGACACCACAACAAAAGGTCTTCTTTCGTCGCGTTTTACATCGAAATAAGCTTCACCTATCAGCTCAACTTTACGCTGATCGGCTGAAAATATTCTGGGGTAGGTTAATTGCGATTCCGAATTCAACCAAACCACGGTACTGTCTTCAAGCACCAGTTGATATTCGCCTCCGCGCGGAACACGTAATATGTTTTTAACCGTATCAAGCGGAACTATTTTCTGCGGTTCGTACAGCAAAATACCTTCGTTGTTCGATATCTTAATGTTATCATCTTCAACAACGGTATTTTTAATCGCCTCAAGGTTAATTATTTCACCACCGGGCAAAATCAGCTCAGCGGTTGTTCTTCCCGGGTTGATATTTATTTCTTCGGCAAGCAATTCTTTTTCAGCAAACGGGATATCCCACGGTCCAAAAACCATCATCAGCCCCAATACTAAAACAGCAGCTACCGATGCTACAGCAGAATAGATTTTAATGCGGAAGTTTTTTGTTGTGGCTCTTTTTTCAATTTCCATACTTTTGATAAAAAGCCGCCATTCTTCGTCTAGATTAATGCTGTCGACAATCCGATTGCGCTCCGCACGATTTTTTTCATCGCCAAGCTGATCCAGAAGTTTTTTGTTGCCCTTATCCGCCTTCCATTCCTGCATTTCGGCCTGTTCTTCCTTACTTAATGTGCCAAGGAAATACTTTGCAAGCAGTTTTGACGAGGCAATCTGACGCAATATTTTATCTCTCAATCTCATATTTCATTAATAATCGTATGTAGGACGCAAGTGTTTACAATGCGGGTGACATTTGTGCATTTAATTGAAGAAATCAATTAACTGAATAAACACGATAAACATAAACTGGTTACCGAGTTTTTCGCGCAAAGCTTTATAAGCTCTTTTTTTAACTGTCTTAACGGTATTTATCGAAACCGACAATTCTTGTGCAGTCTCTTCATTTGTCATTCCCTTAAGCGTAAGTTTAATAACTTTTCGTGCCTGAGGCGATAATTCCTTGATGGCTTCGTGCAACAAACTGAAGGTTTCTTCACGTAAAATTTCTTCGAGTATTCGTTTTTCGGAGGGCAAATGATGATGTTGTTCGAGTGGATCTTTTGTAATACGCTTTTCTTTACGCAGCAAACTGTAACAGGCGTTTCGCACCAATACATACAAGTAAGCTTTTAGCGAATTTTCGGTGGCAAAATTTTCGTCGGGATTTTGCCAAAGTTTTATAAAAGCCTCTTGTGCAATGTCTTTCCCCTTGTATTCATCATCTAAAATACGGGTAGCCAACACACACATTGATGGGAATAGCTGATCAAAAAGGATTTTGAACTCTTTACTATTATATAATACCTTCTTATCAGCTATTATCATTTATGGCTAAATTAAATTGCTACAAAGATAGGATAAAAAATGGCTGTTATTAATAACGAGTATTGACAACGAGCCGGGTTATCCAATAGTACATTTTTTAGTCATTTAAGATAATAAAACTTACCTTTTTTTTAAATCCCGGTCTTTATCGGGCTCTTTTATTGCAGGTTAAATTCGAAATACGCAGATAACAAATATCGAACCGCTTGTCTTCCCAAAACGTTCAAATGCTAACCAAATTCTCGTAAAACGGATACAGAAATAAAAAAACAACCTGAAATCTCATCTTTTTAAGATTTTTTGTCACCCGACATGCAACTCAATTGCGTCGTTCATGCGTACAGAATTATAAGTAAATTCTAATTTCAAATTAAATATTATGAGAAAAATTTACCTATTTGTTTTAATTGTTTTGTTGGGAGTAAGTGTAAAAGCCCAATATGTAAATCTGGTGGAAAATTCTGCCGAAGGCGAATTAAGCACCAGTCCGACTGATTTAATCGCTGCTGGAGACGAACTGGTTTATAGTGGTAGGTATAATTACTACGATTACTACAGTACTTTTTTTGGCGAGATTGTTACAAGAACCGGTTACGATACTGAGATGTTTATTTTTAATGCCGCTAGCGATACTATTTCATTTATCGACCTTAATACAGAAACCTCTGAGGCAACTGATGCAATGGGGGAAACATATACAAAATACACCAGTTCTTATTTCGACAATCCAATCGTTTACAACAATGTATTGTACTTTGAGGCTCAAACTGATGACACAACCCGATTGTTTCAATACGTACCTGGATCAGGAGCTCCTACAGCTGTAACGAATACACTATTTAACTCTCCACAAGTTCATAACGATACTTTATATTTTTGTGAGGGTGGAAATGCACCAATTGGATATTTTGATGGAACTACCGTGGTAACCTTTTCTGCGATGGACACATTAATTGATGTGTACAATTACGAGTTTACAATGCTCAACAATAAATTCATTGTTTCAGGAGAAGATGAAAAAACCAGCGCAGGTAACGAGCTTTATGTTTACGATCCGGCTCAACCTGACACTGTTGTTTTATTAGCAGACATAAATGTTGGCTCAAGCAGATACGATGATGCAAATGTGAGATACCTGACAAATGCTGGAGAAAAGGTTTATTTTAGGGTTTATACCTATAAAGGAACAGCCAGTGGAAGTACAGCTTATACCATCTGGGAAACTAACGGAACTGCTGAGGGAACAGTTCCCGTTGACGCAATCAATTCTCAAATCGACAGTTTGAGCGCAGAAATCCTTTTTGCTGATGACGACATGCTTTACTTTTATGCTTCTGTTGGCGGAGTTAGTACACACAGACAACTTTTCTCTTACAATACCTCGTCAGGTGTAGTGACTCATCTTTCTGCCAATGCTGATGAAAGACATTATCCGAAAGATATGGCGAAACTTGACGGTGTAATTTATTATGCCGGAAGTAAAGATTCAAGATCTTTTCTTTACAAAATCGAAGGTTCAGGTGTAGAACTTGTGGATTCGTTGGTTTTCGATGTTGAAAACCTAACCGTTTTAGATGGTAAACTCTATTTCTCAGGAAATATGATGCTTCAGTCGGAAGAAGGTGGTTTTGTTGAAACAGGTTCGGAGTTAATGGTTTACGATCCAAACAATACAACAGCCGTTAACCCATACTTATCAGACTTAACTTTGGCCGACACAACAATCGACGGTTTTGATGCTTTCACCGGATCATACGAAGTAATTTTACCTGTGGGAGGTACTGCCGCTTCTATTGGAGGAACACCAGCCGATCCGGCAGCCACTGTTACAGTTACACAGGCAACTGCAGTTCCTGGCGTTGCTACCATTGAGGTAGTTGCTGCTGATGGAGTAACAACTCGTACTTATACCGTTAATTTCCGCGAAGTTTCAACTGATGCAACTTTAGCTGAATTGAATATAGCTGATACTTTAATCGCCGGATTTGATCCTGCAGTTCTTAGCTACGAAATCAAAATTACTTCCGACTCAATGGAAATTCCTGAGATTTCGGGTGTTGCTTTCGATATGAATGCTACGGTTACTGTGGTTCAGGCGGACACACTTCCGGGAACTGCAACTGTTACCGTAGTAGCCGAAGACGGAACTACTGAAATGGTTTACACCATTAATTTTGTTGAAACAATAACTGCAGTTGATGCTGTTTTTGAATCGCAGTTTAATGTTTACCCAACAGTTACCAATCAATACTTTAATGTTGATTTAGGAAGCAACAAAAGCGCAAGAGTTAGCGTATTCAGTCTTACAGGGCAAATGATATTAGACAAGGAATTCCAGCAGTCACAGGCAAAAGTCCATGTTGACAAAGCCGGAATTTATTTGATTCGTGTTACTAACGAATCGGAAATGAAGACATTTAAAGTTATTAAGCAGTAGAATTGGTTTAAAAAATAGCTTCACTCACAAAAAGGCCCGCCTGTATTTAAGCGAGCCTTTTTATATTTGTGCTGATTTAATTCAATTTCAATAATTATACGATGAAAAATCTGTTCATATTTTTAATGCTGACGCTGGCAACACAGGCACAATCCCAAGAATCTTTTCAATCACTTTGCGGTATGGCCCAAAAGGAGGTTGATGCCCAGAATTATGAAAAAGCAGTCGAATTTTACGATAAGGCTTTAACACTAAAAACCGATGACGCTACAAAAATGCGTTGGACCGCTTTGCTGGCAAGCGTTTGTGCATCGCACCTTAACGATGAACAGTTGATGTTAAAATACAATAACATTGCAATTGATTGTGGTTCGACCGACGTGTTTATGTTGGACCAACAACTGGAATTGGCTGAAAAATATAAAGACCTGAATACTACTGAAAAAACCCTGAATGCTGCTAGAAACCTGGATGGGAAGTACAAAAAATACAGTTTAATGTTGATGTACTTCTATTATAAAAACAAAAAATATGCTGAAACAGAGGCTACCGCAGATGAGATTTTAGTTATTGATTCGGATAACGTGAATGCCATGACCTATAAGGGATTGGCATTAATACAAACAGGTAACAATGAAAAAGCAATTGAAAACTTCGAGTCAGTGCTTAACATTTCACCCAACAACCTGAATGCCAACATCCAGACTGGCATGATTCTTTACAACAAAGCAAAAACACTCTTTGATTCGGCCAATAAAAATTATGAAAATATAAAGTCGCCAACAGCTCTTCAATATCATCAATATAAAAAGGAAATTGTTAAGTCAAAACCATATTACGAACAATGTTTGCCTTACCTTAAAAAATATAATTCTGTCAAGAGCCAGAAAAATATAACCAATGCAATTAGCGAAGCCGAAAGTAGAATAAATGATCTGGAGAACTTATAAACGACACCCCGGATAAGTTTATATGTAACATTTTGTGATTAATTTGAACACCCCATTAAAAGTTTGACGAAAAAATAAATACAAACAGACTAAAAAAAGCCGCTCATTTAACGAACGGCTTTCTTTTTTATAAGATAATTTCTTCCAAATTCTCATCAAAAAAATGATATTCCAAATAGGAATATGAACTGACAGCTTCTATATTTATCCACTTTAGGTATTTCAAAAACCAGATCCTCTGGACGCTTTTGAATCCTTTGGTTAAATATGCTGCCACAAAGGGATGAACTTTTAAGTATAATTTCTTTTTATTCAACTCTTTTAGAGCGTATTTTACTTTGCCGTCTATTTCATCGCCAAATAATACTGTAGGCACAATTTTACCTGTTCCTTTGCAAGTCGGACAGCTTTCTGCTGTTTCGATATTCTCTTCGGGGCGAACCCGTTGCCTGGTAATTTGCATCAGGCAAAACTTGCT
Source organism: uncultured Draconibacterium sp. (assembly GCA_947492175.1). GTDB lineage: Bacteria > Bacteroidota > Bacteroidia > Bacteroidales > Prolixibacteraceae > Draconibacterium. Next base: position 110,197 of record CANLMQ010000001.1, read on the forward strand.
TAAAGGCAGAATATTGTGCTTGGTCCTGTCGTTGGCCATAATCGCCTTCATGTGTTCGTTCACTTTCTGGCGGTTGGCGGCAACGTGCATGTCGATGAAATCAATAACTATGATTCCACCCATGTCTCTCAACCGTAATTGTCTTGCTATTTCATCGCAGGCTGCAAGGTTAACTTCCAGTGCATTTTTTTCCTGGTCGTTACCTGCTCTTGCCCGGTTACCACTGTTAACATCTATTACATGAAACGCTTCGGTATGCTCTACAATTAAATAGGCACCATCTTTAAACGAAACTATTTTCCCAAACGACGCTTTAATTTGTTTGTCAATACCAAAATGGTCGAAAATAGGTTGGCGTCCTTTGTAATACTTTACAATTTTTCTTTTGTCAGCCTGGATGCTGCCTATGTAATCGGCAATTTCGCTGCTAACCGAATGATCGTTTACAATAATACTGTTAAAGTCAGGATGATAAATGTCGCGCAAGAGTGCTGTTGTTCGGTCTATCTCGCTAATTAACAGCGAAGGAGCCTGCACCCTGCTTAGCTGATGAAAAATAGTTTCCCATTTTTCGACAAGTCTTCTGAGCTCCTGATCGAGTTCGGCGACTTTTTTACCTTCGGCTACAGTTCTGATAATTATCCCGTATTTTCGGGGTTTAATGCTTTGTACTAATTTTTTTAACCGGTTTTTTTCCTCGTTGGTTTTAATTTTTTGCGATACAGATATTTTATCGCTAAATGGCATTAAAACCAAGTTCCGGCCTGCAATTGAAATTTCAGATGTTAAACGTGGCCCTTTTGTTGAAATGGGTTCTTTGGCAACCTGTACCAAAATTTTCTGACCTACTTTTAACAGTTCGTTTACTTTACCTTCTTTATTAATGTCCGGTTCCGAATGGATCCGTGAGATGGAAGAAATTTTGTTTTTACGGGACGATGCAATTCGCAGAAACTTATTGAGTGTTGCAAATTGAGGCCCCATGTCAAGGTAATGTAAAAAAGCATCTTTACTGTAACCTACGTCGATAAATGCAGCGTTTAAACTAGGCATAATTTTTTTCACTTTGCCGAGGTAAATATCCCCAACAGCGAATTTTGCCCCGCTTCTTTCTCTACTTAGTTCAACAAGCTTTTTATTTTCCTGTAAGGCAATAACAATTTCGGATGGAGTTACATCAATTAATAAATCGCTACTCACAACCTTAAATAAATCTTTAATTTTTGTTACAGTTTTAAATTTTATTTTCAGAATACATATGCAATCTTTCTGAACCCATCAAAAGGAAATAAACACAAACAGCCTATTCCTTGTGGGAATTCAATCATTAATGCATAAAAATATCAAAGAAATAAATTTAGAACGATAACGTAGTTAATACTAATGTTTATAACAGATTAAACCTAAAGCATTAAATGCTTTAGGTTTAATCAATATTCTCAAGATTTTATCTTAATAAAACCTTATTTCTTCTTCTTGTGCCTGTTCTTACGCAATCTTTTTTTGCGTTTATGAGTGGCCATCTTATGTCTTTTTCTTTTTTTTCCGCTCGGCATAACTCTTTATTTTACTTGATTTTTAACTTGTGATACAAATGTTTTCGCTGGTTTAAATGAAGGAATATTGTGTGCAGGAATAATAATAGTAGTATTCTTAGATATATTTCTCGCTGTTTTTTCTGCTCTTTTCTTCACAACAAAACTACCGAAACCTCTCAGGTAAACGTTCTTACCATCAACCAGTGAATCTTTTACAGTCTCCATAAAAGCTTCAACTGTCTTTTGAACAGTTACTTTCTCTATTCCTGTTTCTTTAGAAATTTCATTTACAATATCTGCCTTAGTCATCTCTTAAAATATTTAATTTTCAATGTATTAATCGTTTTTATTCGAGTTTGCAAAAATAAAAATAATTATAAAACCGAAAAGCATTTCAATTAAATTATTTTTGTTTTTACCAAGATTCTTAATCAGTTAGCAAAAAATGGACATTTTCAGCAATAAAATACACCAATGGTACAGCAATAATAAACGTGATCTCCCATGGAGAAATTCAAAAGATCCGTATCATATCTGGATATCGGAAATCATTCTTCAGCAGACTCGTATTGCACAAGGTACTAATTATTATTTACGTTTTATTAAAACATTCCCTACAATTGTTGATTTGGCAAATGCACACGAAGATGAAGTATTAAAATTGTGGCAGGGACTGGGCTATTATTCGCGGGCCAGAAACCTGCATGCAACTGCAAAAACCATTGTTAACTCATATGAAGCAGTTTTTCCGGAGGAGTATGATGACATTATAAAATTAAAAGGAATTGGTCCGTACACGGCAGCCGCTATTGCTTCAATAGCCTTCAATCTTCCCTACCCTGCTGTTGATGGTAATATATATCGTTTACTGTCGCGCCATTTCGGAATTGAAACCCCCATCGATTCGTCCGGCGGGAAAAAACAATTTCAGCAGTTATCAGAAGAGTTGATAAAAGACACTTCACCCGGGATGCACAACCAGGCATTAATGGAGTTTGGAGCCTTACATTGCACTCCCAAATCGCCCGATTGCAATTTATGTCCGGTTGCCGATTCTTGTTTTGCAAACCAGAATAATATGATTGAACTGTTGCCCGTAAAATCGAAAAAGACCAAACAAAGCAAACGTTACTTCTACTATTATTTAATAGATGACGGTATACATATATATATAAATAAACGAACAGCGGACGATATCTGGAAAAACCTCCATGAGCTTCCGCTTCTCGAAAGCCCCCACGAAATACCGGATGAAAAGATTATTCAAAAGAAAGTTCCCTTTATTAATGGTATTAATTTTAATATCAAACTAATTTCGCCGCAAAAAAGACATGTTTTAAGCCACCAGATTATTAACGCAAAACTTATATATGTAGAAGTAAGCCCCGATGTTAATATTACTGCCCCTCTTATACGGGTAAATAAAAAAGATATTTCTAAATTTGCTGTACCCAGATTAATTGAACAATTTTTTGAAAGATTTGATCTGGTGCGAAAATAAATAAACAGGTGGATATTTTTCAATTTAAATGTTAACCAAAATAAATAAAAGATTATGTCAGTAAACAAAGTAATTTTAGTAGGAAATGTAGGTAAAGATCCGGAAGTGAGACATCTTGACTCAGGCGTAGCCGTTGCAAACTTTCCGTTAGCAACTTCTGAATCGTACACAGCAAAAAATGGCGAACGTGTTACAACTACCGAATGGCACAACATTGTATTGTGGCGAGGACTGGCAGATGTAGCCGAGAAATATGTAACCAAAGGGCGCCAGCTTTATATCGAAGGAAGAATCCGTACCCGTTCGTACGACGATAAAGATGGCAACAAACGCTACATTACTGAAATTTATGGCGACAGTATGCAAATGTTAGGAACCAAAGCTGATAACCAGGGTGGAGTTGCTCAAAACACACCGCAAGGATCACAAACATCAACTCCTGTTGTTAACGAACCGGAAATCGAAGAGCCTGGAGGCGATGATGATTTACCATTTTAAATCAAAACATTAACTATTGGAAACAGAACCGCTAATTGCAATTGGCACACTCGGCAACTGGGACATTGATTTTCATCCCTTAACCATTGGAATAGCAATTTCGATTATTATTGTACTATTCCTGTTATTAAGTTCGGCATTGATCAGTGGCTCAGAAGTCGCTTATTTTTCGCTAAGTGCAGCCGACAAAAAAAAGTTAAAAAAGAAAAGCAAAACAAACGAACGCATTGTAAAAAACCTTGAAAGCCCTGAAAAACTACTGGCAACAATACTGGTTACCAACAACTTTGTTAATGTTGGTATAATTATTTTAACTGCATTTATTACCAATAACCTGGTTGAGTTTGTGAATGCACCGGCATTGGAATTTATTTTTCAGGTAGTTTTAATTACTTTTTTCCTGTTGCTTTTTGGCGAAATTATTCCAAAAGTTTATGCTACACATTTTGCATTATCATTTGCTAAATTTATGGCTCTCCCCCTGCAAACACTAGAAAAAGTGTTTCGGCCGTTAAATGCAATTCTTATTTATTCCACAGGTTTTGTTAACCGGCGCCTGCAAAAACATAAAAAAAACATTTCGATGGACGAAATCTCGCAGGCACTGGAACTTACTTCCGACCAGGAACTTTCGGAAGAAAAAGACATTCTGGAAGGAATTGTGAAATTTGGGAATAAGGATGTTAGCGAAATTATGAAACCCCGGGTTGATGTTGTTTCCATCGACATCAAAACAGGATTTAGTGAAGTTCTGGAAATTATTAATGAATCAGGGTATTCCAGAATACCAGTTTACATCGACTCGTTTGATAACATTAGTGGCGTTCTCTATATAAAAGACATTCTTCCGCACAGCCATAAAAACAATTCATTTAAGTGGCAAACAATAATTAGGGCACCGTTTTATGTTCCCAATACAAAAAAAATTAGTTCGTTGCTGGAAGAAATGCAAAAAAACAAAACGCATTTGGCCATTGTAGTTGATGAATATGGCGGTACTTCCGGAATTGTAACGCTCGAAGATATTTTGGAAGAAATTGTGGGCGACATTACCGATGAGTTTGACGAAGAAGAAAATTTCTTTACCATGATTGCCGAAAATGAATTTTTGTTTGATGCAAAAGTACTACTTGGCGACTTTTACAAAATTGTAAATTGCGACGACACCATTTTTAATGATGTAAAAGGCGATGCCGATACCCTTGCCGGCCTAATTCTGGAACTAAAGGGGGAAATTCCATCTTTACATGAAAAAATAAAATGTAAGAATTTTACGTTTACTATCGAAGAAGTTGACAACCGCAGAATTAAACAAATAAAAGTGCTTCTTAATAATTAATTTCAACGGGCACTTGATACGCACAGAACTATGAAAGTTTGGATAATAGTACTTGTTTTTCTCATTTTATGCAGTTGCACAGAAACGTACACACCAAAACCGCGCGGCTTTTTCAGAATTGATTTTCCGAAAAAAAGCTATGAAAATATAGCCCGGGATTACCCGTACCAATTTGAAATTCCAACTTATGCACGAGTAGAAAAAGACAAACGTAATCCCAACCATCCAAACTGGATAAACATAGCTGTCCCTGAAAATAAAGTAGAGGTACACATCTCGTACTACGACTTGCAAGACCAGAAAAAGTCTTCGCGTGAATTGTTAATCGAATTTATGGAAGAAACACGCAGACTGGCTTATAAACACTCGATTAAGGCAGATGCAATCGACGAGCAGATTTTTATGAATCCGGCCCGTAATGTATACGGAACCATATATAAAATAGACGGGAATGCCGCCTCTCCTATGCAATTTTTTCTAACCGACAGTACAAAACATTTTCTTCGCGGCGCATTTTACATTCGCGAAGTTCCTGATATTGATTCGCTGCGACCTGTAATTAATTTTATGGAGCCCGATATTATCAGAATGATTGAAACAACCAGCTGGAATAAGTAATTTTAAATGCCATTTGTAAAAGAAATACATACGCCGGTCGGCCCAATTGCTATCTGGAAATTAAGCGACTCTTTGAGTAAACTTTCTTCTTTATATACACTCAGAGATTCTGAACAGGAGAAATTCGAGCGGATTACTTCAGAACGAAGAAAGAAGGAATTTCTGGCATCGCGGATACTTACTCAAAAACTAGCCGGTATCGATCAGGAAATTATCTACAACAAATCGGGGAAACCTTTTTTAAAAGACCGGAATACTCACATCAGTATTTCGCACTCGGCCGATTTTGCTGTGGTATTTATTTCCGATAAAAAAAATGGTATTGATGTAGAACAAACAACCCGAAATATTGACAAAATTGCCACGCGGTTTCTTCATCCAACAGAACAGGAATTTATTGAAAGGCAGGAAAACAGACAACTTTTAAAAATCCTTTTCTGGTCGGCAAAAGAAGCCATTTTTAAATGCTCCGGATACCAGGGAATTCAATTTAACCAACAAATACAAATCAGTGATTTCAATAATTCGGAGTCAAATGAATTCACTGGCAATTTACACACACTAACCCGGAGCTTCAGTTATAAGTTGTATTATTTTATTATTGAAAACAATGTTATGGTTTATTGCGTTGAACAATAAAACTCACAATTATGCAAAAAGCAGAAAATCAGATATTAGTCATTTTTGGTGCCTCAGGCGATTTAACCAAGCGTAAACTTATACCGGCACTTTTCGAGTTATACAAACAGAATTTGTTACCCGATAAATTTGCAGTTTTGGGAGCTTCGCGTTCTGTGCTTTCTGACGATGAATTCAGAACGAGAGCCGATGAATTTTTACCCGAAAATGAAAAAGTTAACGAGTTCAAAAAGAAACTTTTTTACCAGGCTGTACAAAATAACTCGGCAGAAGATTTTAAACCTCTGAAAAAGCGTTTAAAAGAACTTGCTAAATCTTTACAAATCGAAAACAATTACGTTTTCTATCTTTCAACTCCTCCTTCGCTTTATGGAGTAATCCCTAAGTTTTTATGTGAAAACGGACTGAGCAAATCTTCTAAATATTTCAGGAGACTGATTGTAGAGAAACCTTTTGGAACAACACTTGAATCGGCAAAAGAACTAAATGTTCAATTGCTAAATTATTTTTCGGAAGACCAGATTTACCGTATCGATCATTACCTGGGAAAAGAAACTGTACAAAATATGTTGGTTACCCGTTTCTCAAACGGAATCTTTGAGCCATTATGGAACCGACGTTACATTGACCGTGTAGAAATTACGTCTGCAGAAAGCCTGGGCGTTGAAGGCCGGGGCGGTTACTACGATCATTCCGGAGCTTTACGCGACATGCTTCAAAACCATTTGTTGCAGGTATTGGGTTTTGTTGCCATGGAAGCGCCGGTTGTAATTGAAGCCAATGCTATCAGAAACGAAATTTTAAAGGTATTTCAATCAATCCGCCCAATTCATGAGAATGATGTTTCGCGGTATGTGATACGCGGACAATATACCGAATCGCATATCGGAGATAAACTTATTCCGGGTTACCGCGACGAACAGGGCGTTGATAAATTTTCGAGAACAGAAACATTTGTTGCCCTGAAATTTTTTATCGACAACTGGCGTTGGGCAGGAGTTCCTTTTTACATACGAACAGGGAAAAAGCTGCCAACCCGCGTTACCGAAATTGTTATTCACTTTAAAAACGTACCACACAATTTATTCGGTTCGTCATCATTCGAACATTCCAACAACCAGTTGATTATTCGAATTCAGCCCGATGAAGGAATTTTATTAAAATTTGGCATGAAAACGCCGGGAGCAGGATTTAAGGCACAAACCGTTAATATGGATTTTCATTATTCCGATTTGGCTGACACCAATGTCCCTGCAGCATACGAACGCCTGCTGCTTGACTGTATGCAGGGAGATGCCACGCTCTACGCACGCGGCGATGCTGTTGAAGCAGCCTGGAATTTTGTACAACCGATATTAAATGCATGGGCTACCAATCCCGAAATTCCGATTTATGGTTATCCGGCCGGAACATGGGGCCCCGAAGACTCCGACAATTTGATTTCGAACGGACAATGGCGATATCCATGTAAAAATTTAACCAACGATGGTTTGTACTGCGAATTATAATATATTTGCGTATTCACATAATTAACTGAAATGAAAACATTTACTGAAGTAAGAATTTATTCAAAGCCCAAAAAAGTTTACAATGCGATTGCCAAAGAAATATTGAAACTTACACAGAATTCAACCCAGGAAATATTCGACATTGCACTTTCGGGGGGCAACTCACCCAAAGGCTTGTTTAAAAAACTTAGCAGTAAATATGCCGACGAAATACAATGGAAACGAATTCGTTTCTGGTGGGGCGATGAGCGCTGTGTTTCGCCTGACGACGAACAGAGCAATTACAAAATGACCTTTGAAAATTTGTTTTCAAAGATTACCATACCTGAAGAAAACATACATCGGATAAAAGGAGAAGCTGATCCTGAAGAGGAAGCGATTCGTTACTCAAAAGAGATAGAAGAATTGCTTAATTCGCGTGGAAAGAATCCGGTTTTCGACATTATTATTTTGGGGCTAGGCGACGACGGGCATACCGCCTCTATTTTCCCCGACAAGTTAGAATTATTTGAACACGAGCACAGTTGTGCTGTTGCACAACATCCTGTAACCGGACAAAAACGGATAACATTAACGGGCAATGTTTTAAACAATGCCAATCAAGTATTCTTTCTTGTAACGGGAGAAAATAAAGCCATGCGCGTTGCTGAAATTATGAACGACAACGACGCAGCTAAACTTTTACCTGCCTATTATATTTCGCCGCAAAACGGAGAATTAATTTGGTTTTTAGACGAGCCGGCCGCCGTTGGGATTTCATAAAAACAACAGAATTACTGAACCGGACTTAGTCCAAGAATGTCCTCCCCGAATGCTTCTGTTGCGGCAATTACCTCATCAAGGCAATCCGAGGTTAACTCACATCCAATTACATGATCGTCCGCTTCAGGAAACGCAATTTTAACTTTTCTTTCCGGAACAGTTCCCAGCTGCTCAAACATTGTCAGCATGGCATCCACCCGAACTGTATGATCCTGGTTGTCTTCATCTTTATAGTAATACCCCAGAAAAACAGGCGTTGTAACATTTTTGTACGTTTCCTTTTTCATTGTTGCCTCTACCAGTTGCTGCAGATAAACCACCGCTTCCATACGGTATTTACAGTTCCAGTACTGACAATTTTTCGAATCAAAATCTTCATTGGTAATCCGGTATTTGCTGTGCACAACTTTACGACCAATTTGCAGGCCCCAGGGTTTGGAAAGTACAAATGCAGTTGAATTATTAATCCTGATATTTGGTGAATACAGAATCAGCCCGTCAACATATTCCGGAAAATCTGCGGCCAGTTTTAGAGCCAGGGTCCCTCCCGTTGATGTACTCATTATTAGTACCTTTTTCCCAAGACTCCGTGCAACCATTAATGCTTCTTTTGCCGATTCCCAAAGTTTATCAGGTGTCATATCAATCAAGGCATCTTCGGTTACCAAACCATGATCGTGTAACCGCGGAATGTATAAATTACATCCAAACTTTTTTGCAAAATTTACATGCGCAGGATAGCCTTCATACCACGAAGCAGAAAATCCGTGCAAATATAAAACACTATAGTTGGTACGTTCTTTTACCGAATCTTTTGCCCAAAATATACGCGACTCATTATCGGGTTTTATCGAAAAAGCAGCTTCCTTTTTTTGAACAAAACTCTCTATATTTCCAATACTTGCCGATATGGAAGGCAGGTCTTTAGTTAATTCCGGGTTGGGCGGTTTGGGTCCTAATAAATACACTACAATTGCAAGCAAAAGAACTATCCCTAAAAAGCGTTTTATTCTTTTCATAAAATCTGTTTTTATTACGAAAATACGATATTTAACAAAACAATTATCAGAATTCTAAAATGAGTTGCACTGGTCTCTGATTATCTTCTTCACAAATAAAATTCGACAAAGTTAATCCCAGCAAACGAATACCTTTTTCAAATCCACCTTCAACCTGCATTAGTTTTGTACTTTCTAAAAAAAACAACTTTTTCGAATCAAAAAAACCGGTCAGTGTTTTGCTTCGGGTGTGTTGTTCAAAATCGGAGTATTTAAATTTTAGTGTAAGTGTTTTGCCTTTAACTTTCGATCGCTGTGCCCGTTCCCACACTTTTTCAGCAATCTGCTCAAGCTCCTTTTCCAAATCTTCAACTCGAAATAAATCATGTAAAAAGGTATTTTCTGCCCCTATCGATTTTCGTTCACGCAATGGCTGAACCGGCCTGTTATCTTCTCCCCTACAAATTTCGTAATAATAACTGCCTACCTTTCCAAACATCCGAACCAACTCCAAACGATCCATCTTTTTTAAATCGCGACCATACCAAATTCCCATATTATTAAGCTTTTCAGCAGTTACTTTCCCTATTCCAAAAAATTTTCGAACTTCAAGATTATCGATAAATTCCTGAGCTTGTGCCGGGGTAACAACAAACATACCATTGGGTTTATTGACATCGGATGCCACTTTGGCCAAAAACTTATTATACGAAACTCCGGCTGACGCAGTAAGCCCCGTTTTTTCGAATATACGCTGCTTTATTTCTCCAGCAATTAAGGTTGCAGATGGCTTCCCCTTCTTTACATAGGTGACATCTAAATATGCTTCATCAAGCGAAAGTGGTTCAACCCAATCGGTATATTCCAAAAATATTTCTCTTATTTGCCCGGATATTTCTTTGTAACGGTCGAAACGGGGTTTTACAAAAATCAGGTCAGGACATTTTCGTTTGGCTACTTTCGATGACATTGCTGACCTAACTCCAAACTTTCGGGCTTCGTAACTTGCAGCCGCAACAACTCCGCGTTCGCCTGTTCCTCCCACAGCCACAGGTTTCCCTAGTAGTTCCGAATGGTCTAATTGTTCAACTGATGCAAAAAACGCATCCATATCGACATGAATTATTTTGCGTGTCGCCTCTGTCACAGTTTTTCTTTTTCATCAAAAATAACAACAAAAAAAGGTGTTCTAAAAAACAGAACACCTTTTCATTTATATCTTATTTATTGTTATTCATCCATTTCTAAAATTTTAAACTCGGTACGACGGTTTTTCCGGTGATCGGCTTCTGAACATTTAACACCATCGTCACACTTATTTACCAGTTCGGTTTCGCCATAACCTTTTGCAATAATACGATCTTTTGCAATTCCTTTACCAACAATATAACCAACAGCCGAATCTGAACGTTTCTGGCTTAATGTCATATTGTACGAATCACTTCCCCGACAATCAGTATGCGATCCCAATTCTACAGTCCACTCCGGATTATCATTCATTACTTTCACCAATTTATTTAACTCTACTTCCGATACAGGAAGAATATCCCATTTGTCGAAATCGTAATAAATATTCTCCATCACAAACTTTTGTTTTACTTTAACCTTTTCAATCCATAAAGTATCGCGAATAACACCAAATGGTCTTTTAACAGTCGAGATCGTTTTCGAATCGTTCATATAACCATCCATTTCTGTTTTGAATGTATATGATTTGTCCTTTTCCAGTTCTACCTTAAAAACCAGTCCCGCGATAGTTGTCAATTCATTTCCTACAATTATTCTGGCATCCCTTACAGGTTGTTGTGTTTTTTTATCCATTACAACCAGTTCGAGTTCGTATTTGCCTTGTTTCTCCAGAAGAACTTTATAAATATCATCATTCCCTACACCACCGGCTTTATTGGAAGTATAATATCCAACCTCTTCATTTTTATGAATCACAAAACCGAAATCATCGCCATCTGAATTAAGTTCAGAGATCTCTGTAACTGCAGTCATATTTCCACCAAACATTCCAACATGATAAATATCTAGATCATCACCACTTCCTCTTCCATTCGTAGCAAAAATCAACATTTTATCTTTATAAATAAAGGGGAACATTTCGTTTCCATCGGTATTTATTTTATCGCCAAGATTGACCATTTCTCCCCAAACACCGTTATTACGTATTGTCATATAAATATCAGTACCACCCAATCCTTTGCCCGGAATATCTGATACAAAATACAAGGTGTCGCCTGTTGAGGTAACTGCCGGATGACCTACTGAATAACTAGGATCATTAAATGGAAGTTCACCTGTTTTAGTCCAAACTCCATTTTGTTTCTTCACAATTATAATTTTCAAGCGAATATCTGCCTTTTGATAGACCTTATTTCTGATTTCGGGATTTTCGAAATTACTCAGAGTTACAAACAACTCACCTGTTGCCTCACAAAATGAAACCGGCCCTGCATGATAACCTTTACTAATATCAGCAAGAATTGGCGACTTACTCCCTGTTACATTCCCTTTTGCATCAGTTTTCGAAATAAACAAATCATAATAAATGTCCTTTTTCTTTCCCTCGGCTAACTTTTCAATTTCTTCATTGGTAAAAGTAGAAAACCATAACTCGTTGCCAACGAAAGTTGGCCCAAAATCACTTTCTACAGTATTTAGATCAGTCTTCTCAATACTCAGCTTTACCATTTTCTCAAAATAAATACATTCATTTTGAGCACTTAACATAATGGGAATAATTCCCAACAAAAAAAGCATTACTTTTCTCATAATATTCTGAATTTAGGATTCTAACGATACATAAACAAAACAAATATTAAGAAATACCTGAGCACTCCTTAATACGACCCTTATTTTTCTAATGCAATATTGTTAATTGCTGTTAGAATCACCAAGTTAGGTCATTTAACTTAATAAGTCAAGCCTTTTTTGTAAGTAAAACCACATTTTCCACATGATGTGTGTGTGGAAACATGTCTACAGGGCAGATTTTCTCAATTTGGTAAAACTCGTCCAAAATTGCAATATCCCGAGCCTGGGTTGCCGGGTTACAACTAACATAAACAATTTTATCAGGAGCAATCTTTAAAATGGTATTTATAACATCTGCATGCATACCGGCTCTCGGAGGATCGGTAATTATTACTTCGGGTGCGCCATGTTCTTTAACAAATGCTTCATCAAGAACATCCTTCATATCGCCGGCAAAAAACGAAGTATTGGTAATATTATTTAATTCAGAATTTACTTTTGCGTCTTCAATTGCTTCCGGAACATATTCTATTCCAACCACTTTCCCGGCACTTTTAGCCACAAAATTGGCAATGGTTCCTGTTCCTGTGTATAAATCATAAACCGTTTCAGTTCCATTAAGGTTGGCAAAATCACGTGCTACTTTATATAAAGTATAGGCCTGCTCCGAATTTGTCTGATAAAAACTTTTGGGTCCAATTTTAAACTTAAGACCTTCCATTTCTTCGTAAATAAATTCGCGGCCACTAAAAGTTTCAATCTTCTGATCAGTAATTGTATCGTTTCCTTTCGGATTAATCACATACAACAACGAAGTAATTTCAGGAAATTCGTTTTTAACCGCTTCCAATAACGCTACCCGTTCTTTTTCATCTTCGTGATAAAAAGTAAGAATAACCATAATCTCTCCCGTTGAGCTTGTACGAATTATCAAAGTCCGAAGAAATCCCTTTTGTTCCCTTATATCAAAAAACTCAAGTTTATTTTTTACAGCGTAATCGTAAATAAAATTTCTTAACCTGTTGGAGGGTTCTGGTTGTAACCAACATTTATTAATACCAATTACCTTATCAAACAAACCGGGAACGTGAAAACCAAGGGCATCTGGTTTCTCAATCTCGTTCCCTTCTTCAACTTCTTTAAAAGTTAACCAACGTTTATTCGAAAAGGTAAATTCCAGTTTATTACGATAGAAAGTATTCTCCTTCGAGCCTAAAATCGGCATCATTTCAGGTAAATCAATTTTACCAATTCTCGACAATTGATCCTGCACCTGTTTTTGTTTGTAATACAATTGCTTTTCGTAAGGCAGCATTTGCCATTTGCAGCCACCACAAACTCCAAAGTGTTCACAAAATGCATCAATTCTATCTTTGCTGTATTCCTTGTATTCCTTTATAAATGCTTCCTGGTATCTTTTCCTTTTTTTGGTTACCTGCAAATCGACTATATCTCCCGGGATCGCCAATTTTGTAAATACAACCATTTCTCCTACTCGGGCTACAGCTTTTCCTTCTGCGCCAATATCCTCAATTGTTACGTTTTCGTAAAACGGTTTTTTCCTGTTTCGTGCCACTTTCTATTTTTTTGCAAATATAATCCAATATTACATATTGCCGTATCGGTTAACATTTTCTCAATTCCCAAATAAAAATCAACCTTCCCAAAATGGGAAAACGAAACATTTCTACCTGCACAAAAGCATTTTTATGTTTCATATACAATTGCTAAACAAATCATTTGCCTATATTTGCTAGTGATTTAATGGTTGGTTTTATTTTCAATAAGTAAAACTTAAAAGGGGAAAGCGACTTCTGTATTTATGATTGGTTTTGTGTTTAGGGGTTTGTAAATTATCAATCATCTTCAAAAAGCGTCCATAGAGCTTTCCCCTTCCTTTTTACCCGGAAGGGTATTTTTTTTGTCTTAACTTTTCCGCATCATGTCTTCCTTTAATAATTATCTTTGCACAATTTTGAAAACAAATGATTTCGTTAGATAAAATAAATTTAAGTTTTGGAGGCTCCACGCTGTTTAAAGAAATTAGCTTTTTAATTAATCCGAAAGACAGAATTGGGCTGATCGGGAAAAACGGTGCAGGAAAAACCACGCTGCTAAAAGTAATTACAGGTAAACAAAATCCGACTTCAGGTAATGTAGTTATTCCAAAGAATGTAACGGTTGGCTATCTTCCTCAGCAAATGAAACTAATCGATTCGAGGACTTTAAAGGAAGAAACAACTCTTGCCTTTGAAGAACTTCTGCAGCTGGATAAAAAAATTGAAAGACTTAATAACGAAATTGCAGAAAGAGAAGACTACCACTCGGATGATTACCTGAAGAAACTGGATATGGTTAGCGAACTTCATGAACGTTACCAAATGCTGGGCGGAGATAATTATGAAGCAGAGCTGGAACAAACTCTGCTTGGTTTGGGATTCGAAAGAAGTGATTTTGACAGAATGACTTCAGAGTTTAGCGGGGGCTGGCGAATGCGTGTAGAATTAGCCAAGCTACTACTAAAAAAACCAGATGTTTTTCTTCTGGATGAGCCTACCAACCACCTCGATATTGAATCAATTCAATGGCTGGAAGACTTTTTGAAAACATATAGCGGAGCTGTGGTACTGGTTTCGCACGACCGGACATTTTTAGATGCAGTTTGCAACCGAACAATCGAAATTTCTCTTGGTAAAACAACCGACCAGAAAATGAACTATTCGAAGTTTATTGTATGGAAAGAAGAGCAACGCGAAATTAATCTGGCCGCTTACCGTAATCAGCAAAAAATGATTGAAGATACCGAACAGTTTATAGAAAGGTTCAGGTACAAGGCCACTAAAGCAGTTCAGGTTCAATCGAGGGTGAAACAACTGGAAAAACTGGAAAGAATTGAGATTGAGGAGGAAGATAATTCAGCCTTAAAACTAAACTTCCCTCCTGCACCCCGCTCCGGTAGAGTTATTGTTGAGGCAAAAAATATCAGTAAATCGTATGGCGACCTTTCTGTTTTGAAAGACATTGATTTAAAGATTGAAAACGGAGAGAAAGTAGCTTTCATTGGACGAAACGGGGAAGGAAAAACTACCCTGGCCCGGATTATTATGAATGAGTTGGAACATGAAGGAAGCATGCAACTCGGACACAATGTAAAAGTTGGCTACTTTGCTCAAAATCAGGCGCAACTATTAAATGATGATCTGACAATTTTTGAAACAATTGATGAGATTGCAGTTGGCGAAATCAGGACAAAAATACGCGACATACTTGCAGCCTTTCTGTTTAGAGGCGAAGACATCGACAAAAAGGTAAAAGTACTTAGCGGCGGTGAAAAATCGAGGCTGGCCATGATTCGTTTAATGCTGGAGCCGGTTAACTTTCTTATTTTGGATGAGCCAACCAACCACCTTGATATGCGTTCTAAAGAAATTCTTAAAAATGCCCTGGCAAATTTCACAGGAACAGTCTTGGTAGTATCGCACGACCGTGACTTTTTAGATGGTTTAGTAAATTGTATTTACGAATTCAGAAATAAAAAAGCAAAACAGCATTTAGGTGGAATATTTGACTTTTTGCACCGCAAAAAAATAGAATCACTCAAAGAAATTGAGACTAAGTCGAGAGTTGTAAAAACAAACAAACAAGAATCAAAGGTTAAGTCAGACAATGAACTTACCTTTGAAGAGAGAAAAGAAATCAGTAAAACAATTTCACGTTTTGAAAAAAAGATAGTTCAAACCGAAGAAAAAATTGCTGAACTGGAAGAAGAAATTAAAGAAATGGATAAAACACTTTCGTCGTCAGAACAGTTAGATGATCACTCTATTTTTGAGAACTACGAAAATAAAAAAGCAGAACTGGAAGCCATAATGCAAAACTGGGAAGCAGAACACGAAAAGTTGGAAAGTTGGAAATTAAAAAAGACCTGGTAAAATGAACAAAGAAGATTTTATATTTGGCACAAGAGCTGTTATAGAAGCCATAAAAAAAGGCAAAACAATCGATAAAATTCTGGTAAAAAAAGGTTTAAGTAACGAATTGTATTTTGAGCTGCAAAACCTGATTAAAGAAAACAGAATAGCGGTTCAGCATGTTCCGGTTGAAAAAATCAATCGTATTACACGCAAAAACCACCAGGGAGTTTTGGCATTCATCTCTCCCATTGAGTTCGACAACATTGAAACTGTGCTTCCCGGACTTTACGAAGAAGGAAAAACACCCCTGATTCTCATTTTGGATCAAATTACAGATGTTAGAAATTTTGGCGCAATTGCACGTTCTGCAGAATGTGGCGGCGTTCATGCAATAGTAATCCCTGAAAAAGGAATGGCCCGCATTGGCGGCGATGCCATAAAAACTTCTGCAGGTGCAATTCATCACATTCCAATTTGCAGGGTAAACAATCTTTTTTCAACAATTCAGTTTCTTAAAGACTCGGGTATTCACATTGTTGCTGCAACTGAAAAGGGAGACAAAGTTTACACTGAAGCTAATTTCAATGTGCCAGTAGGAATTGTTATGGGCTCTGAAGATACTGGTATCTCGTCGCAAATATTAAAAATTACCGACGAACAATTAATGATCCCAATCAAAGGAAAAATTGAGTCATTAAATGTTTCTGTTTCGGCCGCATTGATGATTTACGAAGCAATAAGACAACGCAATTAAGAATTGACAGGGATCGTTCTTTTGAACGATTCTTCCAATGAAATGAAAGTCTCGGTACTTGCGATCCCTTCAATTTTCTGAATTTGTCCGCTTAAAATAGATTTTAGGTGTTCATTATCTTTTGCATATACTTTTACAAAAATTGCATAAGCCCCCGTAGTATAATGACATTCAACAATCTCAGGAATTTTTTCAAGTTCCTTTACAACTTCAGAAAACAAACCTCCTTTTTCAAGAAAAATACCAATATAGGTACAGGTTTTAAACTCAACTTTTTTGGGATTAATATGATAGCCGGAACCAATTATTACCTCAAGATCAACCATACGGTTAACACGTTGATGAACAGCTGCTCTTGAAATTCCAACTTCTTTTGCAACATCTTTAAAAGGTATTCTTGCATTTTTTGTAATTATATCCAGAATCTTTAAATCCCAGTCATCCAAATTATTCCTCAATGTCATTTTTTACAATTTTCCACCAAAAATACCAATTAACAGACATTAATTCAAATTTATCGAAACCTTAAAACAAAAAAGTAACAAAATGAAAACTATATTGCCAATAGTCAGCAAATCACAAAAATGATTATCTTTTTGTTAACACAACATATATTTTCATTTCTTTTTTCTTGTTTAAATGGCATTTTTATTTTGTTTTTATATTTTTATTGACAAAATATATCAATCAGACAGAGAATAATAAACTTTAGTAACAACAAAACAGCTTTCAGTTGAGCTAATATTGAGAGAATTAAAACAACCTTTCAAAATAAGTATCGACAAAATTTGCTGTTATAAAATTACAGACAAATGAAAAATACGGGTAGTTGGTGGATCATATTAGGCCTGTTATTGCTGGTAGCCTTTTTAGGAGTAATTATTCCATCGGGATTAGAAAATCAGGACTACACAAACCTGGATACCGGAGACACTGCGTGGATGCTAACAGCAACAGGACTGGTTCTTTTAATGACTCCGGGACTTGCTTTTTTTTACGGAGGTATGACACAATCGAGAAATATTATCTCAACTATGCTGCAAAGTTTTATTGCCATGGGAATTGTAAGCGTACTTTGGGTAGTTGTAGGATTTAGTATTGCATTTGGTGAAAGTATAGGAGCTGAAGGTTTTGGATTGTTTGGTAATCCGCTAACCTATTTCATGTTCAAAGGAGTTGGAGGCGGGACACATCCCGACCTCGCACCAACATTCCCGTTTGCAGTATTTGCCATGTTTCAGTTAAAGTTTGCCATTATCACACCAGCCCTTATTACGGGTTCCTTTGCAGGACGGGTCCGATTCAGAGCCTACATGTTTTTTATGGTTTTATTTATACTTTTTATTTACGCACCACTTGCCCATTGGACCTGGCACCCGAATGGTTTTTTGAGAAACTGGGGAGTTCTTGATTTCGCAGGAGGTACAGTGGTTCATATGTCGGCTGGATTTGCTGCATTGGCCGGAGCTATATTTCTGGGACGACGAAAGGATGCAAACAAAGAGTTTAAACCGGCAAATATTCCATACATTCTGCTGGGAGCTGGCATGCTTTGGTTTGGATGGTTCGGATTTAATGCCGGCTCAGCCCTCGCAGCAGATGCCATTGCTGCTTCGGCACTTGTAAACACAAATACAGCATCGGCTGCAGCTATGTTAACCTGGATATTCTTTGATGCAGCACAAGGGAAAAAACCTTCAGCAATTGGCGCGGCAATCGGACTTGTAGTTGGATTAGTGGCAATTACTCCTGCTGCGGGATTTGTAAATGTAGGTTCCAGTATTTTTATTGGAGTTATTGCAGCCATTGTAAGTAATTACGCGATTACTTTACGAACCAAATCGAAACTTGATGATACACTAGATGTCTTTCCGGCCCATGGAATGGGAGGTATTGTTGGAATGCTGGCAACTGCTGTTTTTGCAAATGACGTAGGTCTAATTCATGGAGAGATTACCACTTTCCTGTACCACCTGCTGGCTCTTGTAATTGTAGGAGTTTTTACTTTTGGCGGATCATTGTTGATGTATAAAATAACAGACCTGATCATTCCATTGCGAATTTCTCCACACGGAGAGAAAATTGGATTGGATAGAAGTCAGCACGACGAATCGTACAACTTTGTTTATTCAGAAGAGTAAAACTTAACATATAAAAAGACAAAAAGAAAGCCGGCAAAACCGGCTTTCTTTTATTTTATAGGAACTTGTCGTTTAAAATCCATTTCAAGCGATATAAATGTTTCCGTCCGTGCAATTCCTTCAATATCCTGAAGTTCTTCGTCGATTAAACGCTTCAAATGCTTATTGGTTTTGGTTTGTATTTTTACAAAAATAGCATAAGCCCCGGTAGTATAATGACACTCAATAATCTCAGGAATCTTGCGTAAAGCTTCAGCCACCTGACTGTGGTACTTTGCTTTATCCAAATAAATCCCCATATAAGCACAAGTATTGTACCCCAGCTTTTGTGGATTAACAATAAATTCGCTTCCATGCACTACTCCAATATTTAATAAACGTTGAACGCGTTGGTGAATAGCTGCCCCCGAAACACCGCATTCGCGAGCTACTTCTAAAAACGGAATTCGCGCATTTTTGGTAATTAACTTGAGTATTTTTTCATCGAGCTGGTCAATATCAGCAGCTTTTTCTTCCAAAAAATCGTTAGCTTTCATTTTCACTTTTCTGAATTAGTTTCAATTTCGAGCACAAATGTAAATAAATAACACAATCACTAATCTAAGATGCTTAAAAACATATAAATTATTACTATTCGTAAGTTACTGAAAATTGAGAGAAAAACTACATTTCGTGAAAATATTAATTCTTCATCGAAATATTGGCAATATCAGCTCCGGTTGGTTCCTGAAATACTCGTAGCTCAAATTCAGGGATTACAGCAAAAATATGGTCAAATATATCGGCTTGAATAGCTTCGTAGTTTGCCCATTCCTGGTCTTTGCTGAACACATAAATCTCGATAGGTAATCCTTTTCCCATTGGTTGCAACTGCCTTACCAAAAAGGTCATGTTGTCATGAATTTTTGGATGCTGTTTCAAATAAACTTCCAGGTATTTTCTGAAAATACCAATATTGGTCTGGTGCCGCCCGCTTATAAAATCTTCCTCGGCCAGATTTTTTCCTTTATTGTATTCCTTTAGTTCATCTTCTTTTTCGCGCACATACGACCTGATCAGATCAAATTTTTCAAACCGATTCAGCATCGACTCATCACAAAATTTTATCGAATTTGTATCGATGGCAACCGAGCGTTTTATTCTTCGCCCACCCGATTCTTCCATTCCTTTCCAGTTGTTAAACGACTCGGAAACAAGTGAATACGTAGGTATTGTTGAAATGGTTTTATCCCAGTTTTGCACTTTTACTGTATTTAATGTTATATCCAGTACTGTACCATCTGCCCCATGACTTTTCATCTCAATCCAATCGCCAATTTTTACCATATTATTGGCCGACAACTGAATAGAAGCCACAAATCCAAGAATCGTATCTTTAAACACCAACATTAATACAGCAGCCATGGCCCCCAAACCCGTTAACAAAACAGTAGGATTCCGGTTAAGCAGAACAGAGAGAATCATAATTCCGGCCATAAAAAACACAAATATTTTCAGTAATTGAACATAGCCTTTTATGGGGCGGTGATGTGAATATTCTGTTCTATCATATATCTCTAATCCTGAATTCAGCAAAGAATTCGATACAGTTACAATGATTAAGGTGAAATAGATTTTAGCAATTTTTGTAAGAAAGCCGGCCAAATAAAAATAATGATCCTTACTTAATTCCGACAACACATCCGGCGCCAACTCGCTCAATTCCTGATGTACCAGCGGATAAGAAAAATCGGCTGCGTACAACAAAATAAAAGCAGGAACAAGATGCGCTAATCCTTTAAAAACCTTATTCTTTACCAGAATATCATCCCACTGGGTTTTGGTTCGTTCAGCCACACGCTGCACCATCTTCAGAATAATGCGTGTTGTTAAAAAGTGAGCCAACCATGCAATAAAGATTATAAGCACAATTGTCAGAATAGCTGAAACCGGTTTTACCCACAATTCTGTGCCACCAATTTCGCGAAGATACTCCAGTAAAAATTTGTAGAAGGTTCTCATATTTTAAATTCCTGAATATTTCTATTTTAGCCCAAAAATAATAAATACACCTAAAATGAAGCTGAAGTTAGTGCTTATTCTTTCTCTTATCCCAATATTATCAATAGCCCAAATTGATTTTAATTCTTATTTCAAAAATAAATCGTTGCGATTCGATTTTCTTTTGGGAGGAAACAGCAAAGATGTTATCGTTTATCCCCAGGAAATGAAACAAGAAGCCCATTGGGCAGGGTCGAAAACCAATTTAACAGATCCGTTTAACTATGGTAGTTATCGTTTCCGGGTATTCGATATGAAATCCGACAGTTTGATATTCAGCAAAGGATTCAGCACTCTTTTTCAGGAATGGCAAACAACTTCCGAAGCAAAGGAAATTAATAAAACATTTTACCAGGCGGCAATATTTCCATTTCCAAAAAAAGAGGTAATTCTAAAGATTGAAGCACGCCAATGGGATGGAACTTTTAAAACGATTTATACTACCGACATTAATCCGAAAGATTATTTTATTCTGAAAGAACAAGCCAATAATTATGAATCGGTTGACATTCTAAAAAACGGAATTCCTGAAAAGAAAGTGGACCTGGTAATTTTAGCTGAAGGATACACTTCGTCCGAAAAGGAGAAATTTATTAACGATGCTCAAAGGATGAGCGACTATTTATTTGAGCAAGAACCTTTTAAATCAGAAAAAGGAAATTTTAATGTAAAAGCAGTATTTATTCCTTCAAACCAATCGGGCACCGATGTGCCGGGAGAACATATTTACAGAAATACACATTTCAATTCGAATTTCTATACTTTCGATTTACCGCGCTACCTTACCACCAGCGACATGAAAACTGTTTACGATGCAGCTTCAACTGTACCCTACGATCACATTTACGTGTTAGTTAACACCGATCGATACGGAGGTGGCGGATTTTACAACTTTGTTTCGGTTTGTTCTTCTGATAACGAATTAACAGACAAAGTATTTGTGCACGAATTCGGACATGGTTTTGCCGGTCTGGGCGACGAATACTACAATTCTTCGGTGGCATACGAAGATTTCTACAACCTTGAAATTGAACCTTGGGAGCCCAACATTACAACCCTGGTTGATTTCGATAAAAAATGGAAAACAATGCTTAACGAATCAACGCCTGTACCAACTCCACGACAAGACAAATACAACAACACGATTGGCGTATACGAAGGAGGGGGTTATATGGCCAAAGGAATATACAGCCCTTATATTGATTGCAGAATGAAATCAAATACACCCGATAATTTTTGTCCTGTTTGCGAAGAAGCAATCAGAAAAGTAATTCGGTTTTACACAGAATAAAGCATAAAAAAGGCGATGCCGGATTTCAGCATCGCCTTTTTTAAAACTTCTTTATGCAGCTATTCTTCGTTTTTTGCTAAACTTTTAATTAAAAAATAAGCTACTATCAAACCCAGACCTCCGCAAATTAGTATTGCTGTAAAATATGCAACAACCTCGTTAATGGAATTTGAAAGTGCATAACCAACAACTACTCCAACTCCCAGGGCAATCAAGAAAATGCCCCATTTAACTAAATCCAGTCTTCTTCTTACCGGGTCGACTTTAAAAATCCCGGCATCCATTCCTTTCTCAACCAATGCTAACCGTTCTTTTGTACGTGTTGTCCAATAAACATACAGGATAGCAAATACTGCTAGAAAAAATCCGATTGGTACAAATATTCCTTCCATGATATTAATTTTTTAAGTTGTTTTTATTTTTGTTTTCGCTCTTTTGACGCCACAATTTTTTATCGGTTACACTTTTAGATAATTATTTTTTGAGTTTTATTGATTTTACTTAAACACACAATTATAAACCACGTGTTATTCCGGAATAAAATTTTTCTTACTAATTTGTAACCGCTCACCTATTATTACGTCAAAAGAACAGATGGAGCAAAAGGAGGATATCTATTATATTGAAAAAGTAAAAGCGGGTCAAACCAATTACTTTTCGTATATCGTTGAACGATACCAGGATATCGTTTTTTCAATTGCCCTGAAAGTTCTTAAAAATCGTGAAGATGCCGAAGAAATGGCACAGGAAAGTTTTATAAAAGCATACAAATCACTCCACACTTTTAAAGGAACTGCAAAATTTTCGACCTGGCTTTACCGTATAACTTACAACAATTGTATTTCAGAAGTCAGAAAACGTAAAATTCATTTTACATCAACAGTAGAAGTGGAAATAAAAGACGAAACAACTGAAATTAACCTGGATGGAATACCGGAAGAAAACCAGGCAAAATGCATAAAAGAAGCACTAAAAAAACTTCCCGAAGAGGAATATACTCTGGTACTGCTTTACTACTTCGAAGAACAATCTATAGAAGAAATAAGCAAGGTTACCGGGCTCTCGGAAAGTAATACGAAAGTAAAATTGTTTAGAGCACGTAAAAAACTCTACAACATTTTAAACGAAATGATGAAAGACGAATTATACACCATATTATGAATGATTTAGAAGACATAAAATTACAGGCATTACTGCATAAAATGAAGTTGGATTCTCCAGAGCCTAACTTTTCGGTACGGGTAATGAATAAAATCTTCGAAGAAAGCAATGCTTTGGAAAAGATCAAATCAGAAAAGATTTTAGGGAAAGGATTCTGGATTTTTATGCTGTTATTCGTTGTACTTATGGCTGCTGTTTTTATCCTGTACAACACCGGCATTCAACCCGAAAGCCAGATACCAAACCTGCTTCCTGAAGTAAGTAGTGAAGTAAGCACAAGTTATAATTCGTTTTTTAATAAGCTAACTGCGGCACCACTTGCCATCGGCGGAATTTTGGCTGCTTTCTCGGTACTCTTGTTCCTCGATCGTATAGTTAGTTCAAACAGCAAACTATTTTATTAGCAGATAAATAAACAACTAAAAAAAAACGTTCATTCTTAGATTTTAAGTCGAATGAGCGGTTCTTTTTTATTCGTATTGTTTTAATATTCCTTTCATAATCAGATACTGAGCTGCTATATAAGTTGTCATAATAAGAAGCCCTTCATAAGGAACAGGTATCAAAAAACGATTAATGGCAATTAATGCATCCGAACAAACAAAAAGCAGCGAACCGGTAAAAACCAAACTAAAACTAATGGGATGACCATTACCATATCTGTTTAGAGCCATCGACGACATTGTTAAAATAGCCACCAGGTAGATCAAAATGGCCACTTTCAGAATACTGTCTAAATTCGGAAACAAAAGAATATAAATAATCAGTCCGAAAGCGATGTATGGAGTAAGCCACGCGGGTTTCTTCTTCAGAAAAGGTTTTTTGCCCGATATGTTTATGGTTCGTAAAAAAAGGAAAACATAAAGCACCTGGGCTACCAAAAAAGAAGCAATGCCAAACACAAAATACAGAAACTCTCCTGAAAACATCATAAACAAATCGCCTAACCACGAAAATGCAAACCCGGTTACAGCGAGTTTTACAACCTGTTTATCAATACCTTTTGCAAAAAGCAGAAAATAGCCTGCAATCCACACCATTATAAAAGGCTTAAAAATATGGTCAAGCCAGGCATATTGAAATAATTCTCCGGTTAAATCGCCTGCAACTATTATAAAAAAAAGAAAATGGAGTAGAATTTTTTTCATCTTATCAAAATTGCTTGTTTTCTAAGAAATAAGATGGAACTCGCATGATTTCAGAATTAGCGTATATGTGAAAGATTTTCTCATGCTTGTTTCATTCGTCGGAATAAATCAGTTGGTATAAAAATAAGATTATTCCAATGAAAAACGAAATGACTGGTTAATTAAATAAACATAATCTACAGTAAATGCAAACCGCAAAGCCTTATCAAATTTAGAGTCTGATATACTGGAAAAAATATAACTATGGAATTTGGGATCTAAATCAATAACACTCCTCAGCCATTAAAAATTCACGAACATACTCTTTTACTCCATCCTCCAGCTCGACAAAAGGTTTAGCATATCCTATTTCTCTAAGCTTATTCACTTTTGCCTCGGTAAAATACTGGTAACGTCCTCTTAAATCAACAGGAGTATCCACAAACGAAATCTCCGGATTCAGACTCATACTATTAAAAACAGCTGTAGTTAAGTCGAGGAACGAACGAGCTTTTCCTGTTCCAACATTATAAATTCCGGAGTTTTTCTGATTTTCCATAAAAAACATCATAACATCAGCAATGTCCTCCACATAAATAAAATCGCGGCTTTGTTCACCGTCTTTATAATCTTTATGATGCGAACGGAACAACTGCATCTGTCCTGTTTCTTTTATAGTTTTAAAAGCATGAAGCACCACAGATGCCATTCTTCCTTTGTGATACTCGTTTGGCCCATAAACATTAAAGAATTTCATTCCGGCCCAAAATGGCGGCGTACGAAATTGTTTCAGTGCCCAAACATCAAAATCATGTTTCGACCATCCGTATAAATTTAAGGGGCGTAAATCGGAAATATGTTTGTGCGAATCAGAAAAACCCACTTCCCCATTTCCGTAGGTAGCCGCCGATGACGCATACAACAATGGCACCTGAATTTCGGAACAGATATTCCACAAACGCTGTGTATAGATTAAATTTAGTTGCTGATATATATCCGGCTCCTGACCAACAGTATCAGTCCGGGCTCCGAGGTGAAAAATAAAATCAACATCCTGCGCATGTTTAATCAGCCATTTAAAGAATTCATCGCGATCGATAAATTTCCGATACTTTTTATGCAAAAGATTAAGATCTTTCCAGGGGTCGTCAAACTGGTCTACAAGAATAAGGTCCTTATATCCTGCCTTGTTAAGTTTTCCTACTAAATAACTACCGATAAAGCCGGCTGCGCCTGTTACAACTATCATTTATAAACATGGTTTCGTTTGGTACAACAAAAAATAATGTTTTCTGAATAAAGTGGCTTTTAAACCAAGAACTCCGGCCACTGTTTTTTATTGTACGAAGCGCAAAATAAATTTAACTTTTTTAAATAGACAAGAATATCTTCCCGAACCAGGGTAATAATATCATTCTTAGTTTTTTCTTTATATATAGAACTAGTTACATCATTTCTTCACAACCAGAAAACAACCACTTATAATTTCCTGATTATCTAATGTTGAATAGACAGATACAAATGCATTGGAAAAATTTTAGACAAAGTGTTTTTTGGGTAAAAAAAATATGTTTACGATTTAATTTACCGGGACCAATAAGTTTTTTATTATTCTGAGTACTGCTTCCTTTAAATTTTCGAGGGCCAGTGGGATATCCCATTTTGACGAATCGCGTGGTTCGACATAATTTGAAACGGAACGAATCTGGTAACACTTTACACCAAACCAGCTACAAACATAAAGAACTGCTGCTCCTTCCATCGATTCAATGTGAGCGGAAAATTTGCTTTGTATCTCCGCAATGCTCGATTTGCGGCCACAACTTTTATTGGTAGTAATTCCACGAACTTTTTTCAGATCCATTTTACCATTCGAATTGGATGTTTTTAAAATCCCGTGTTGAAAGGGATATTCATCCACTTTCATAAAACCTGATTCAAAAAGTGTAAGAAATTCATCTTGTTTTTCAATTCCAAGGTCAGCAAATTCTTCAGAAACAACACTTACCACTTCTCCAATTTTTAGTTCTGAAGTTAAGCTTCCTGCAAGTCCGATATTCAGAACCAGATCATATTTGTTTTCGTGTAAAGTATTCGTTAAATGAAAAGTAGTAAACGTAGTACCAATTCCGGTAATTAAAATATCTATTTCGTTCCCGTTTAGCCGGTACACTTTTAATAAATGGCTCTTTTCGTCTACCTTTTCCAATTCGTCAACCAGCAATTTTACCTCCATCCAGGTAGCTGCAACTATCAAAATCTTCATATCTTCAAAATTGTCAATATTCCTTTATTTAAGAAATCATCTATCCTTTCATACTGATTTTCTGAAAAAAAGTTAATCTTTGTACCGAATTTTAATCGACAATTACATGTGTTCACCAAAATACGATGATTCGAGGGGGTACGAAAGAATTGATGTTTTTAACGATGAAGCAACCCTGAAACTTTCAGAACATTACAAAAAGATTTTAGAAATAGTTGGTGAAGATTCTTCGCGCGAAGGATTACTAAAAACTCCGGAAAGAGTTGGTAAAGCCATGCAGTTTCTGCTACAAGGCTACAAAACCGACCCGGTTGAAATATTAAAATCTGCCATGTTTAAAGAAAATTACCGGCAAATGGTAATTGTAAAAGACATTGAAATCTTCTCGATGTGTGAACACCACATGTTACCGTTTATTGGTAAAGCACATGTTGCTTACATCCCCAATGGCACTATTACCGGATTAAGTAAAATTGCCAGGGTGGTTGATGTTTTTGCACGAAGACTCCAGGTTCAGGAAAGATTAACCATGCAGATTAAAGATTGTATTCAGGACACTCTTAAACCACTTGGAGTTGCTGTGGTAATTGAAGCACAACACCTTTGTATGCAAATGCGCGGAATACAAAAGCAACACTCAATAACCACCACTTCCGATTTTACAGGAGCTTTTCAGAAAGTAGCAACACGCGAGGAATTTATTAAACTGATTAGTTCGAAACTGAGTTAATATTTTTAGAATTATAACTATAAAAATTCGATACAAACCGGACTTGGCAATTCAATCTTTTTCCCTGTAAACTCAGGAATTCCGTTTGATTTATTTATTTTAAATACGGTAATATCGTTGCTTTTTTGATTCGCCACCAACATCCAGTTACCATCAGGCGTAATTCTAAAGTTGCGCGGCCAGTTACCTTCCACCGAAACTGTTCCGACACTTTCCAGGGTTTGATCTTTTGAATTCACTTCAAAAACTGCAATGGAATTGTGCCCCCGATTCGAACCATACAAATATTTTCCGTCAGCTGAAATATGAATATCAGCACAATAGCTCTTATCGCTGTAATCACGCGGCAGCGTTGAAATATTCTGAAACACATTCCATTTCTCCTTTCCTTTTTGAATGGCAGTAATCGTTGAATTCAACTCATTAATTACATAAATCACTTTTCCGTTGGGGTGAAACTCAAAATGTCTTGGTCCAGCACCTGCTTCCATTCCTACAAAATTCTGATTCGGGCTTATTAGTTCTCCATTCTCCAGCTTATAAATATTTAACAGATCAGTTCCCAGATCGGCACTAAAAACTTCATTGCCAAAAGGAGAAAATCGAATAGAATGAGCATGAGGTACTTGCTGACGTGATTTATCTGCACTCAACCCTTTGTTAATTATTATGCTGGCTGGCTCCTGTAAACTACCATCAGAATTAACCGGGAAAAGCGACGTTGTTCCGCCTCCGTATGTTGCAATTGCCACAAATTTACCGTCGGGCGAAACATCAACATAACAAGGATCATTACCATTGGAAGCCTGTTTATTCAAAAACTCCAGATTTCCGTTCTCCACAACTTTATAAGCACAAACATATCCTCCGGTCTTTTCAACTTCAACCGGCACCCTTGTTACCACATACAAATATTTCTTATCCGGCGATAAGCACAAATAGTTAGGATTATCGCTCCCCTTAAAAACTTTTGTCAATTCCACATCTCCCGATTCCATATTAAAACTGCACAAATAAAATCCTTCAGCACCTTCCGAAGTAAAAGTTCCCACATAAAATGTTTGCTGACTTTTGCTTTGACTAAGTACCACTGAAGAAAACAAGAGGGCAATAAGAATCAAAATATATTGTTTCATAATTTTTAAAGTTTATTTTTATACGAATATAAAACGAAAACAAATGAAAACACCTGTTATTGCAGAAAAAGCACCCAAAATGCTCTTGCTTGAACCCGGTACATACTTTTGGTGCGCATGCGGAAAAAGCAAAAACCAACCCTTTTGCGATGGCTCACACCGGGGATCGGAATTTACGCCTGTTGCTTTTAAGATTGAGGAGAAAAAGAGCGTATGGCTTTGCCAGTGCAAACATTCAAAAAATAAACCTTATTGCGATGGTACACACAAAACATTATAACCAGATACTATTTCAAAAATAACCCGAAACCTACGAAACTTTACTAAAAAAATCTTTGTCGGCATTACAAATCGGACATCTGTAATCTTCAGGCAAATCTTCAAAAGCCGTTCCGGGAGGTATTCCTGCCGAAGGATCTCCTTCTTCGGGGTCGTACTGATATCCACAAATATTGCATGAATAAATGCCATCGCCGCTTTCTTTTTCCTGAACTGCTGCTTCCGATTCTTCCTCTGCGAATTCAACTTCCGGTTCATCACCCAATTTATCCGGATCAATGTAGGTTGGTGCATTTTTGGGCGAACGCATTTTATATTTTAAATGATAATATGCATAAGTTAACGGTTCCTCATTTGATAACACGTCACCATCAACCACCTCGGCAATTATCAGGTAATGCGAACCAACATCCAGCGAGTCCAACACTTCACAGTCGAACCATGCAACCGATGAATCTGTAACAATTGGAGCACCTGTTTTTGCTGTTCTGGTTTCAACTCCCTGAAATTTATTGAAATCGGCTCCCGACATAAAACCAAACTTCCCGATAAGCGATGTATCTACCTCTTTTTTCAGAATCGAGATCGAAAATTTTTTACTGTTGAGTATCTTACTGGCCGAATAATTATCTTTATTACAACTAATGGCAATTTTCGAAGGCTCCGCTGTTATCTGAAATGCTGTATTTGCAATATACCCCACTTTTTCTCCTTCAAACTCGGTAGCAATTATATATAATCCGTATGATAATTTATGAAATGCTGCGTAATTCATACTATTGTCTGTTTATATTTTATTCACTATAAACTTATAAATATTAGTTTACAATAATTTCATTAAATACCATTTATTTGTGCCACAAACAACAATATTTTGCACCAAATCTCCAATTAGCCACCTCCTCTAATTCTCTTCAATAGTATTCTTTTCATGTGTTCTTTATGCCTTTCACACAAACCGACCTGATATTAAACAGATAGTTCGTTTTTCTCAACTCAAAACCGCTAAAAACAAACTGTTAAGAAATAATTTTACATATTATTTCTTTCCGCCAAAAATCAACCGATATTTTTAATATGGGAAAGTCTAGTTGATTTTTTCCATATTTTGGACATTTATTTTGTTTCATATTATTTTTTAACTACATTTAAAACCTCTAAATACGATAACTTATGACCAACCAAAAAATCAAGAAACAATACAAAGTATTTATTGTAGAAGATAACGTACTTTATGCTCGGGTGTTAAAAAAACAATTGCTCGACGATCAGTTGCAGGTAAAAGTATTCCATAACGGAACTGACTTCATTAATTGCATGCACGAAAAACCGGATGTAGTAACACTCGACTACACACTTCCGGACATGACAGGAAAGGAAGTTCTTGCCAAAATACAGGAAAAGCTGCCTAGCACGCAGGTTATTGTAATTTCGGCACAAGATAATATCAGCACTGCCATTGAACTGATGAAAAACGGTGCTTACGATTACATTATGAAGGCTCCCGACACCCGGGAAAAGCTAAGCAACATCATTAAAAACATATATAAAACCGATCAGTTAAAAACAGAAAATATTATTCTGAAAGATGCGGTTAAAGAAAAATACAATTTTAAAAACCTGATAAAAGGAAACAGCCGCGAAATTGATCATGTTTTTGAATTAATGAACAAAGCTACGCAAACCAATATCTCGGTTTCCATTTCTGGAGAAACCGGAACAGGAAAAGAATTGGTTGCAAAAGGCATCCATTTTAATTCAAAAAGGAGTGCAAAACCTTTTGTTGCGGTGAATGTTTCTGCTATTCCCGACGGCTTGATTGAGAGTGAATTATTTGGTCATGAAAAAGGGGCATTTACCGGAGCCGACTTCAAAAAAATCGGGAAATTTGAGTTAGCCAACGGAGGTACATTATTTTTAGATGAGATTGCCGACCTGAACCTGAATCTGCAAGCCAAATTACTTCGTGTAATTCAGGAACGCGAATTGGTACGGCTTGGAGGCAATGATACCATCCCACTTGATGTGCGAATAATAACAGCAACACACAAAAATCTGGCAGCCCTCTCGGGAGATGAGCAATTCAGACAAGATTTATACTACCGGTTACTTGGTCTTCCCATTGAAATACCACCTTTACGCCAAAGAGGAAACGACAAAATATTACTGGCGAAGTTTTTTGTTGATGAGTTCTGTAAAGAAAATGACATGAAACCTAAAACAATTAGCAGCGAAGCCAAACAAATGCTTTTATCCTATCATTATCCGGGAAATATCCGCGAATTAAAGGCCATAATGGAACTCGCTTGTGTTATGTGTACCCGTGATGTGATTAAACCCAGCCATCTGAACATGAATATTGACGAAAGCGTTCAAAACCTTCTGGCTTCGGAAAAAACTCTTGAGGAATACAACAACGAAATTGTTAAGTTCTTCTTGAACAAATACAACCAGAATGTACGTTTGGTAGCCTCGAAACTGGGCATCGGCAAATCCACCATTTACCGCATGTTACAAAAAGACATGAATTAGAAAACAAGCATAAAAAAATCCCGGCCAATTCTGACCGGGATTTTTTCTTTTATACTATAAAATGAATTAACCTTCGTAGCTACTAACTCCGTTGGTTTCCATTTTTCTATCTACTTTTTTCACCAATCCCTGAAGAACTTTTCCCGGACCAACTTCTGTAAATGAAGTTGCACCACCAGCAATCATGTTCTCAACAATTTGTGTCCATTTAACAGGAGCAGTCAACTGTGCAATCAGGTTTTCCTTAATCACTGCAGGATCAGAAACAGGCTGTGCATTTACATTCTGATAAACCGGACAGGTTGGAGTATTAAAAGGAGTTGCTTCAATTGCCGCAGCCAATTCTTCGCGCGCAGGCTCCATAAATGGTGAATGAAACGCACCACCAACCACTAACTTAATGGCTCGTTTGGCACCTTTTTCAGTCAACAACTCGCAAGCTTTGTCGATTCCTGCAACCGATCCCGAAATAACCAATTGCCCCGGACAGTTATAATTGGCAGGAACAACAACATCTTCAATTTCTGCGCAAACAGCTTCAACAACATCATCAGCCAAGCCAACAATTGCAGCCATTGTAGAAGGCTCAATTTCGCAGGCTTTTTGCATAGCCATGGCACGTTGCGAAACCAACTTCAATCCATCTTCAAAAGTTAGCGTTCCGTTTGCCACCAAAGCTGAAAACTCACCCAGCGAGTGACCGGCAACCATATCAGGAGCAAAGTCTCCAAGTGTTTTGGCCAACAATACCGAGTGTAAAAATATAGCAGGCTGGGTAACTTTAGTTTGTTTTAAGTCTTCAACCTCACCTTCAAACATAATGTCGGTAATATTGAAACCTAAAATATCGTTTGCTTTTTCGAACAATGCTTTTGCTTCAGCAGAATTTTCGTATAAATCCTTTCCCATTCCCGGGAATTGAGCTCCCTGACCTGGGAATACAAATGCTTTCATATTTTCAATTTTATAATTCCGGGCGCAAAGTTAAATTAAATTTATTAGGCCAATCTTAATTGACCTTTAGATTAAAAGATTTATCAGAATCTTTGCGTTATTAATCGAATTTCAGGTTAATTGGTTCGAGAATTAAGCTACTCCACGGTAACACTTTTAGCCAGATTCCGGGGCTGATCAACATTACATCCTTTCAACAATGCAATGTGACAGGCCAGAAGTTGCAAAGGAACGACTGCCAATAAGGGCGCAACCACTGGATGCGACTTGGGGATATCAATCACATCCTCCGTCAGCTCTTTCAGCAAAGTGTCACCTTCCGTAACTACTGCAATTACCTTTCCTTTGCGTGCCTTTATTTCCTGAATATTACTAACTACCTTTTCGTAATAATCATTCTTCAGTGCCACTACCACAACAGGCATATTATCATCTACCAAAGCAATCGGACCATGTTTCATTTCTCCCGCAGCATAACCTTCTGCATGTATATATGAGATTTCTTTTAACTTCAATGCACCTTCCAGTGCCACGGGGAACAAATTTCCACGACCTAAATACAAGGCACTTACCGCACCATTATAATTTTCACCAATCTGTTTTATTTCCTCACTCCTTTCAAGAACTGTTCTTACTTTCTCAGGAATTTT
Source organism: uncultured Draconibacterium sp. (assembly GCA_947492175.1). Classification (GTDB taxonomy): domain Bacteria; phylum Bacteroidota; class Bacteroidia; order Bacteroidales; family Prolixibacteraceae; genus Draconibacterium. The sequence continues at coordinate 143,333 of CANLMQ010000001.1, forward strand.
GGCAAGCTCTTTCAACAAGTACTTATAATCTTTAGTTTCGATTGTGCCTTTTCTAATTGCCAGTTTTAAGGCAAACATTATTAAAACAGTTACCTGCGATGTAAATGCTTTTGTAGACGCTACACCAATTTCAACGCCTGCATGCGTATAAACTCCGGCATCGGTTTCACGAGCCAAAGTTGAACCAACCACATTACAAATCCCAATCACCGTCGCTCCTTTTGCTTTTACCAATTGCAAAGCGGCCAGCGTATCGGCAGTTTCACCACTCTGACTAATCAAAATCACGATATCTTTTGAATGAATTACGGGTTTTCGGTACCGAAATTCAGACGCATATTCCACTTCCACTGGAACACCGGCGTATTCTTCCACTACATATTCAGCAATAAGTGCAGCATGCCACGAAGTTCCACAACCGATAATTATGATTCGTTCAGCCTCTTCAATTTTATGAAATATATTCAATAAGCCCCCCAACACAATTTCTGAATAATCAGATTTCAAACGCCCCCGAAACGTTTCTTCAATGGTTTTGGGCTGCTCAGAAATTTCCTTAAGCATAAAATATTCATATCCTTCTTTATCCAATTCTCCAATTTTCAGATCGAGATTGGATACTTTTAAAGAAACCGGATTGTTCCTCACATTTTTAAGAGTGAAACCATCTTTCTGAAGAATGGCAATATCTTCGTCGTTTAAATACACAATCTGGTTAGTAAATCCTGCAATTGGCGATGCATCACTTGCTATGTAATACTCTTCCTGGCCCAATCCTACTACTAACCGGCTTCCTTTTCGGGCTACAACAATTTTATCTTCCTCATGCTTGCATAAAACAGCAATTCCATAAGCTCCAACAATTTTCTCAAGAGCTAACTGAACAGCAGCTTCCATTGTCATATTTTCATGCTGCTTATAAAAATATTCAATCAGGTTAGCCAGCACTTCTGTATCTGTTTCGCTATAAAATGTATAACCATATTTTATCAAATCCTTTTTTAGCTCAGCGTAATTTTCAATTATGCCATTGTGTACAATCGCAAAAATTCCATTCATTGAAAAATGCGGATGAGCATTTTCATCGCCCGGCTCACCATGAGTTGCCCAACGTGTATGGCCAATTCCTGTTGTTCCAGACAAATTCTCACCAGCAACAAACTCCTCCAGATCAGCAACTTTACCCTTCTTTTTAAAACCAGCCAATGCTCCGTTTAACAAAGCAACTCCCGCCGAGTCGTACCCTCTGTACTCCAGCCGTTTTAACCCGTTCACAATAATCGGAAAAGCTTCCTTTTTGCCAATGTATCCTACTATCCCACACATAAGATTTGTTTAATTTTTGGTATGTTTAGTTCAATTTGAATCGGCACCCATTTTTCTCATTAGAGCGATAATATTGTCACCCAAAGTTTCCTTCTCCTTCATATGTGATTCAATCGCTCTTACTGTTTCGTTTTTATGAAATTCACCTCGCACTTCCGCAAAATCAAGTTCCCTTGCTCCGTTATGACCATCAACACCAAAACCAGTCATTTTTATCATCGAGAACTCCTTTTTTGCATCCTCATATAAATACTTATCAATTCCCAACACACTCTCCTTCCACTTTTTCACAATTGCTACCACATCATCGACATTAACATCGCGAATCGATTTTCCGTAAAACTGCTCCAACACATCAACCGTCCAAGTCCATTCAAAATTGTAGTAATTTTTATGCAACATCGCCAGTCCGGAGTTCACTTCTTCCAACGACGAAACGGTACCATCTTCAACCGAATCAAGTAATTGACTGAGTGCCTCCAACGGACAAATCATCCCGGAAACATCAACCCACGCCCCCTTGCCAAATTGAGAATCGAGCTGAAGAGCTTTTCTCACCTCCCCGATATTCCTGCATTCTCCATTCTGTAGCCGGGTTATAACTGAATTCCCCAAAAACTTCCATATAGCCATATCATACAAATTAATCCCCCTGTCTAGAGCGTGCTTTTCAATTTTCATTTTATTATAACTGTAAACCGTTGTCTGCTCCCCCGAAATCGTGCGCATCGCCAACAGTTTTTTTCGACCGGTGATCATTTTATGAATGGTATACGGGCTCAACAAATTGAAATTGATTAAATCGAGCAAATTGGAATCGGTTCGTTTATCCCTCCTGGGCCATTTTTGCGTATCGCGAATTGTTCCTATACTTTTCAGATTAATGCCAGGCACCAAAATACTTTCATCTTTGCTTTCTATCAGATACGAAAACGGGAAATCAGTTGTATCGCAATGCTTGTAATGACGGCCCATAACGAGCGAGAAAGCCCCAATTCGCGATGGCCACAACAAATAGGAATCGCTGGTTGTTTTTGCACCACGCTCAACAATCCCCTGATGAATCGGACCAAGTTTATAAAGATGATTACTTTGATTTGAGCCACTTCCGGCATTCAAAAAAGAAAACATTCCAGCAATCAGCAAGGTAGATTTATGATGTGTTACCGTGTAAGGGCCGGCAAAAACTGAACAGGCTTCGCCGTGAAATCCCTGACAGTTAGCAAAAAACAATGAATTCTCAGCAGAATAATGTTTATCCAGGACACAGCCCTGACCAACAAAACATTTTGAAAGCAAAGTGGAATTTGCAACTTTTGATCCGGAACTGACTATAAAATTATCCATTATCACTCCTTCGCCGATTAAAACAGGAGCTTCATAATTACTATTGATACTCCCATTTTCCAGTTTTTTAGTGCCATCAATTGTTGTATATGGTCCGATTTTTACATTTAGTATAGTATTACAATTCAGGATTTTTGAATTGGCTCCGATTGTTCCTGTTGAGCTGCTAACAAAACTGGAATAATCAGCCACCATTGACTTTAATGTATTTACCAATTGGGGACGATGACGATACAAAGCCAACATATAGGCAACTTGTGTCGACAAATAATCATAAATCGGAATTTCACGACCGCCTCCTTCATTTATAGCCTCCACCAAAGTACCATTCCCAAACGAAGACACTCCGTCGACGGCCAGGGTAGTAACATTATGAATTACAACATTTTCTTCGATGAGATAATTGGCAATATAACTGCGGACATTGTGAATCAAAGCATTTTTATCAACTTCGCAATTGTGCAGCCAGGCATTGTAAATACCTGTTTTAAATGTAATTCCGCCAACCAGATTTACGCTTCCGGAAAAGCTGTTTAAACGGATATGTCCTGTAAACTTGCTATTTTCAATATTGTCGGGAATAAAATCGTGTGCTACTTTAATCAGACTCCAATCGGTTGAAGAACACCCCTGATGTACTAACTGTCCGATTTCTTCATCTAATAATTTTCGGTAATGTGTTTCTGTTTCTGAATACATAGAATTGATTTTGTCAGAGATTCAAATTTAAATGAATTAAAAACAAAATACATCAATTAAATACCTAACAAAAACACTTCAAACATCTCACATAACCTAACATTATATTTATATTACCTTTATTTAAAGGCATAATAAATAATTAAAACCACTACAGAATTTAACACATAAGTATAAAAATACCTAACCTAAAACTGCATCACAAATGATGAAAGACGAACCTTTGAGGGCAGCTGAAGTTTTTTGCGTAATCGTACGCGGGCAATTTCAACACTTTTAGGAGTGATATTCAACAAACCCGAAATTTCTTTACTTGAAAGTCCCAACCGAACAAAACAACACAATTTTTGATCTTTTTCTGAAATAAAAGGGAACTGCGTTTTCAACCGCCCCAAAAACCCGGGATGCGATTTCTCCATCTGCTTCTCAATCAGCACCCAATCAGGAGTTTGAACAGTACTGCTTTTCAAAAGTCCTTCCAGCTTCTGAAAGGTTGGTTTCAGGTCTCTCCCGTCGTCGTGTTTTGCTTGCTTTAACAAATTGGCTGATTTTACGATAAGTTCATTCTTTTGTGAGAGTTGTAGTAAAAACGAAACTAATTCCCGGTCTTTTAAATCAAGTTCTGATTGCAAACGTTGTTTGGTACGCATTTCAAATTCCTTCCCCTTTTCCAGTTCAGAAATGTGCCCCATCGCATTTTTCAAGCGTGTAATATCCTGCACAGAAGCTCTTACGCCAAGGTATTTTCCTTTTTCATTGTACACCCCTCTCACACTCATTATACACCAACGCAGCTGCTTTGTTCGGGTAAGAATACGAAACTCGAGTGTTTGATTTACCAGCACCTGGTTGAGTGCTCCCGACAAAAATTTATGGTACTTTTCGCGGTCAACTTCATACACCAGCAATTCTTTTATGCCCGATGAATTAATAATCTGATTAGATGTAAATCCTGTAAGGTCGTAACATGAAGGCGAGCAATATTTGATGTTTGCATTCGGATCGAACCACAATTCCCAACCAAAAGTAAAGTCGGCAATTAATTGATAAAACCGAAGCTTTTCATTTTTAGAATCACTTTGAAAACGGGCATTCTCCAAGTCCAGTTTTAGTTCCGAGAGCTGTCCCTCCAACTCCCGAATCCGGTTTTTAAGATGTTCTTGATTTTGGCTTGACGACATGACTTAAAAATACAGAAAAAATTGACACCCTTCCCCTATCCGTTTTATCCTGTCCAAATCCGGACCCTTTAACAGTTCTAGTACTCTGTTTTGTCTTCTTTCATTTTCCAGGCCTCAAAAACTTCTGCTGCTTCTTCACGCAAAATATTTTCAAAAAATATCTGCCGCCTGTTATAATCAAGTTCTATTTCCTCGTAAATAAACTTGTCTTCGAAATTGGCTTCGGCAGCATCTTCTTTTGTTGCTCCAAAAAATACTTTATCGGGGCGCGCCCAGTAAATTGCTCCTAAACACATAGGACAAGGTTCGCACGATGTATAAACAGTACAACCTGACAACTGGAATGTATTTAAATTATTACAGGCCTCGCGAATAGCCACCACTTCGGCGTGTGCGGTTGGGTCGTTGGTTGAAGTAACCTGGTTTTGTCCCTTTCCAATAATCTTTCCGTCTTTAACTACAATAGCACCAAACGGGCCTCCACAATTATTATTCATCCCTTTTTTCGCCAGATCAATGGCAGCTTGCATATATTGCTTGTGGTTATTCATGGTTTTGTGTTTTCAAGTACAAAATCAAATATAGTGTTTTATCGGCATTAACGTCAAATTACTCCACCTGCAATCCGGTAACCAAAACCTTTTTTTGCAGCGACAACTTAGTTAAAGCTGCAATCCAGATTATACCATTAAGCAAAATTAAAGCAACAACCACTACAACAGTTGAAATGGATGCATCGGAATTTGTAGAAAGAAATGCAGGAAGCGTGGCAACTACTGCAGTTACAAAACCTATTAAAACTCCTGCTGCCAGCAGAATTAAATATTCCCGAACTAGAGTTTTAAATATTGAATTTGACTGAAAACCTATTGCCTGCATTACTGCAATTTCGCGGCGACGTTCAAGAATGGTGCGGGCCAGAATTACCGCCAAACCTATTGTTCCCAATATTAATCCCAGCGTGCCGAGTGCCAGAAAAATGGAAAGATAAGTATTGGTAACTGAATAAAATTCAACCAACCGTTTTGCCGTATTTTCCATCTCCCAACCAAAATCGCGGAAAACAGACTGCAACTCCTCTCCTATTTCTGTTGCATTTTCCGGACTACCATCAATCAAAAATACATTTGAACCACTACTGCCCGGATAATTTTTCAGAAAATATCTATTCGAAATGATTACAAATCCCTGAAAGACAGACGGTGTTGTCCCGGCAATCAGTTTCAACCTCAAAGTATCGCCCATTTCGTTCTGATACAAAAGTATATCCCCAACTTTCATTCCCAATCCCCACTGAATTACGGTCTGGTCGGCAATGGCAGGAATGGTTCCGTCGTTGAATTCTGCGTCCAACATCTGCCATGGGTCCTCTTCGATAGATTCTTTTAACCGCGCTGTAAACGAAAACCGACCTTGCAATTCTTCCGGATTTACGCCCAAAACTGCAGGCTGTGCTACCCTGTTCAGATTCAAACAACTGGCATCGTCGCCTTCCAGTTTTCGCAACTGAACAACATCAAAATCCTCATAAATACCTTCATCCTTGCGTTTTTCGTCATCGTTAATATCATAAAGAACAGGAATAGTAGTTTCGGCAAAGTATAAAAACCCACCGGTACCGCTCGATTTTTCCTGAGCATTGGCAAATAAATCCAACTTGTTTGAACCGGTTGAAACCACCAAAAAAGTTCCGAGCGCAAATAAAATAACCACTGTTAACGAACGGCCTTTATTTCGCGACAAGTTTATCTGTGATAGTTTCCCCATTCCGAGTTCAGAAGATTTGCGAACCTGCATTCGCTCCAAAATTTTTCGAAACAGAAGTAAAAATCCGGCAAGCATTAAACCTCCTGAGAGAAAGAACATAGCAGGATTTAACTGATCGGCAAACAGTTGCAGCACAAAAACTACAATGGACAAAATTAGTGAAACAAAGAGTATGAAATTATACAGTACCCGGCTTTTAAAACTGCTTTTAGTTGGAACCTGTTTTTGAAGCTCTACTGCTTTCCTGTTTTGGAATTTCTTCAACGAAACAAAGATGGCGAGTAACGAAACAAACAAACTTATCAGAATACCACAAATAAGTGTTACAGGTATGATTTTAATCTCCAGAACATTTGTACGAACAATATCAAACCACAAGGAATTAAGCACCTTAAACACCATTTTAGTATAAAAGACAGAGATAAACAGGCCGATTAAGCCCCCAAAAAAAGACACTACAAGTCCTTCCGCCAAATAAAAACCTTGCACTTGTTTTTCCTGAAATCCAAGGGCCGCTAATAAACCAATCTGAGTTGAACGATTTTCAAGGTTTAACCTAAAAAGTAAAGCTGTTAGAATAATAGATGCTACCAGTATAAAAAAGCTAAGCCCAATAAAAAGCCCGCTGAAGTCGGTGCCGTTTTCTGCCGCATGAATACCCTGTTCCCGAATCGGCTCAATAGCCATTCCAAGGTCGGCAGGAGTTATTTCGTTTGCAAAAACCTGCCTATACTTTTCTATATTAAATGAATCTGCAGGGAAACGCACAGCGGTATAATTTCCAAATCGATTCGACCAGATTTTCAAAGCTTTTGAAATTGAAATATAAGCTTTTGGTGTACCCTTGTAAACATCCCAGTATTTTTCGTCTTTGTCGCGAATGGCATCCAAATCAATGGGTACTCCCGCCTCCCACTCGCGACAATGTCCTGCATCCGAAAGTCCCGGCAAATGTGGTACACGTGTTGGATCTGCCAGCGGCGAATTCATTGGAATTATATCTTTCAAAATAAATTCAGACTCGCGGTTAACCAGCTTACGAAGTGGCCCGATTTCGAAATATTTAAGCGTAATTTTATCGCCGGGTTTTACCCCCAAATCATCGGCAGCCCATTTGTTGAGGATAATTTCATTGTCAGCCAGACCTGAAGAGCTTAATGAAGAAACGAAAGAATAAGGGATTGAGGAAGATTGAGAAAGATTGATGGAGATTGGTGGAGATTGATTATTAAGGCGCTCAATACCATTCACAAAATAGGTTAGGATCATTTCGGCATCCGGTAGTTGTTTGAGTATTTCCGAAACTTTATCCTCCAGAAAAACACGATCTGTCGATACTTCAACTTCATTGGTGGTTTCAATAGTTTTTAGCGAGAGTCCGGCATCTACAGGTTTTAAACATTTTTTTACAGTTTGGGCAATTTGTTCCGTTTCCACTTTTGTAGTAATAAGAATCTGATTTGCTTTGCCTTCAAACTCCATCAGGCGATTTAAACGATCGATGGAAACAAAAATATTAAATGGAGCAGTTTGAGAATTCTTCAAACTGAAACGCCCCAGTTCTTCTTTCGAAATTACTTTTTTAATGACAGCCCGTAAAGCAACACTGCTTTCTTCTGCCGAAACAAAAGGCGCATTCATTGGAATCAGACTGGCCTTTTTTATACGTACCAGAATATTATCGCCTTCAGCTTTCTGTAACCTTTGGGCAAGGTTCTCACTTATGGCTATCTCGTTGTTTTGCAATTCGGACAAAACGGGTGTATTTGATATTTCATAAAAATCGGAACGTACACCTACCACCTGCACTTTGTTGGCACGTTCCTTACCACCATCAGCCACTGCCATTCCTTCCAATAACAAAACCGGGGTTGCTTTTATTACCGGATTATCAGCTTCAATTTCAGTAGCCATTTCCTGCCTGAAGTACCGCTCAACCACTGAAACAAGATGTGTAGTTTCGCCCAACCGGTAAAATGTAGCCTGCTTTAAACTGTGACGCACCGAATCGCCGATTATAAGCGAACCGGTTAAAACCATTGTACTGATTGCCACGCCCAATGCCACCAGCAGATTAGCCTTAAAATAATGCAGAAAAGATTTTATTGTGTATTGCAGTCGTGTCATGATATATCTATCCTTCGGACATCCCCCTTAAAAGAGGAAAAATCCCTATTCCAATTTACCCTTGCTTAGTACAAACTTTTTATTCATTTTTTCTGCCAATTCCGAAGAATGAGTAACGACCACTAAAGTAACTTTTTCCTCCTCGCTCATCCGAATCAGCAAATCAGAAAGCCCTGCGGCATTTTCTTCGTCGAGTGCACCTGTTGGCTCATCGGCTAAAATTAATTCGGGTTTATTGATTAATGCCCGGACTACTGCAGTGCGTTGACATTCGCCTCCCGACATTTCAGAAGGTTTTTGATTTCGTTGTTCCCAAATTCCAACTTTCTGTATAAGATATTCCGCCCAGTCTTTTTGTTCGCTTGAAACTTTACCCTGTGGTAATACAGGCAACAATACATTTTCCCACAAACTCAGCTGAGGCATTAAATGATGCATTTGAAAAATGAATCCAAGATGCTGGTTCCGAAAGTTTGCCAGTTCTTTTTTTGAATAGTTGGTTATGTTTTTACTTCCAAAAATAATGTCGCCAGAATCGGGCAAATCCAGGGCACCAATTAAATTCAACAGGGTTGTTTTTCCGGAACCACTCGGCCCAATTATTGCAACTCTTTCCCCCTTATTAATTTCAAGGTTTAACTCTTTTAATACCGGCCGGAAAGTGTGCTGTCCGATTTCGCCGTAACCTTTTGATATGTTTTTTAGTTGTAGTAACATACTTTATCTCGTGAAGGCGCAAAGACGCCAAGTTATCAATCTCGCAGTCTTTCATATAATTCTACAATCTCGGCTGCGTGATTATGTATATTGAATTTTTCTTTTGTCCCTTCTACTCCTGTCAAACTCAATTGTTCCAGTTTTGCCGGATCGTTTAAAAGTTCGCCCCATGTTTCAGCAAGCTTTTCGGGAGTATTAGGCATATAATTAACTCCGCCACCCGAAATCTTAACAATCTCGGGGAAAGCCCCCAACAAAGGCTGAACAACCGGAACTCCCGAAGCCATCGACTCCAAAAGATACATTCCAAAAGCTTCGCCAATTCGAACCGGCACCGAAACCATAGAAACCTTTTTGAAAAAATGGTGACGTGCTTCTCCTTCAAATTCATCGATAATTTCGAACGCATCTTCCAGGTTATTTTCCTTTATTTTATGCTTCTGTTCTTTTAAAAACTTTTTATCATCGCCGGTAAATCCACCTGTTGCAATAAGTTTTACATCATCGAAACCGGGTTTCTTTTTTAGTTCCACAAAAGCATCTACAACAATATCAAATCCGTCTTTATGGCACATGCGCGATATGTACCCAACGTTTCTGGGTTTATCTTTTACCGGAATATAAGGATAATCTTCCACATCTACTCCCAAATAAAAAGTATGCACTTTTTCTGCTGAAAGATTCATCCGTTTTTTCATCGCATCGGCAAAAAAACTACTTACGGCTATCAAGGCATCTACATCGGCAGACCGTTCGTGCATTAAATCCCATATTTTTTGCTGAAACCGTGGTTGCATGGCATCTACCCACACATCCTCATCCTGCAAGGAACAAACCACCGGGACACCCGTTTTTGCTTTTAACTCTTTTGCCAATCCCAACAGCAAAGCGTTCGAAATATGAATAACATCGGGCTTACAATGTTCGGCAATCCAGTTTACCATTTTATCCAGCTCCTCTTTTTGCTCGCCCCGTTCACCGAGGAGCATCGAGATCGTCATGTCTTCCAGGCCCTTTGCCCGTGTTGAACCGGCCATTGATGCTGCCATTTTCATCATGGGTTTTGAGTTTAACAAATTATCCACCCACTTTGGCGCTTTTCTGAAAACCGGATAAACCTGTTTCAAATAAGTACTTATTGCTCCATAAAAAATAGGAATGTCACTAATATCGTGCTCATCGGAAAACAGCGGAAGATACATTGGAATTTTAACCACTTTATGACCCAATTTTCGAAGTGCATCAACATATTTACTGTCGCGCAAACAATTGCCGCAGTAAAAGCTACCTCCAGAACCAGGTATTATCTGAATGATGTTCATTTATATAAAACTTGAAGACCGGAGTCCGTAGCCGGAAGTTTCCGATCAGTATTTATTCTCCAAAACAATACACATTTCCATCGTACGCACCAACAATTAGTTGCCCGTTTGCCACCGCCGGATTACTGATGATCTGCCCCCCTATTTCGTAAGTCCAAACAGGCTTTCCATCCGAAAGGTTCACAATGGCTAAATCGCCCCGCATATTGGCAATAATAACTTTATCGTTAACAACTACCGGTGAAGCTTCTACGTTTCGTCCTGTGTTATACTCCCACAATTTTTCACCTGTATTTTTATTAAAACAATACAGAAACTTGTTGTAATTGGCCGTTAAAACTTTGTTTCCAATCAAAGCCGGCGATGCAATAAACTGAAGTTTTGTTTTTTCGTGCTCCCAAATCCAGTTGGTTTGGCCGCTTTTAATATCAACCTGGAAAAAACGACCATCGTAATCACCAATGTAGGCTTTCTCATTTTCAACCGTAATTGAACTGGCCACATAAGTAGCCACATCAATTTTTTTTACGAGATTCCCGGAAACAATATCTACCATGTGTAAATAGCCATCGCAACCACCGAAAAAAGCCGCTCCGCCGGAACAGGCAGCCGCTCCGTTTATAAAATTATCCGATTCGTATTTCCAAAGACCTACACCGGTTTCAGCGTCTACACAATGTAAGTAATAGTCGTAACTTCCAACTACTATGTACGTTTTATCTCCTACCTTCCACCAGTTGGCCGAACCAATTATCTGATTTTCACATTCATACTCCCATTTTTTTTCTCCCGAATTTAGATCGAGTGCAATTAACATCCCGTCGAAATTTCCAACATAAACGGTATTTTCAAGAATAAGGGCAGGTGCTTCAACAGAATTACCTGTATCGAATTTCCACACCAGCTCCCCTTTGGTATCAATACAATATACCAAACCATCTGTTGAGCCCACCACTATTTTACCCCTGGCAATTACAGGAGCCGATTTTATATTATCGCCGGTTGCAAAAGTCCATTTTAATTTGGGAGAATCGGGAACAGAAGTTTTCGAAACCCCGGTAAGATTCTGGTCTCCCCGAAAGATGGGCCATGAATCGGAAGGCTGCGAGAAAACATTACAGCCTACGAAAACTGCCAGTATTATAAATAAATATCTTTTCATTCTGTATTTATCATTCATTTTTTAACGAGATCGCTCCGGTTGGACATCCTTTGGCTACTTTGGCTGCCGTTTCCGTTAATCCTTTTTTCAGATCTTCGTTGAAGGGCACACCGATGACAACGTCAAAGCCTCGACCAATATATGTAAAACCGAACTGCTCTCCGTATTTCTCTGTCAGCCTTACACAAATTCCACATTTTATACATTTCTGAGGCTCGTAAACTACCGATCCATGATTTATCTGTTTTGAAATAATTCGCCGCTCACTGGTTTTAAACCTTTTTTGATCTGCATTGTAGTGATCCGAATATTCGCGTAATTTGCAATTATCAATGGCACGGCAGTCGCAATGCAAACAACGTTTGGCTTCTGCAATTGCTTCTTCTTTCGAAAATCCCGAACGACCACCTTCTGCCGGATAAGTCCGTTTCCCTTCAACCGATTCTTTTAAATATTCAACATACTCGTCCTGAACCAGTTTACCAAATCTTGAATTAAACAGTCGTGGTTCGCCTTTCACGTCCTCGTTATTCAGGTATTGCAACACTGAAAAGGCAACCTCTTTCCCTTGGCCAACCGATCGAACTGCCAAACGCGATGAACGCAAAACATTGCCAATGGCAAACACTTTTGGTTCTGAGGTTTGGTACGAATTCCTGTCAGCAATAATTCCTTTCGGAGTTGCTTTTAAACCATACAGTTCAGAGTTTTCTTCCAGTATGCCTGTTGCAATAACTATTGCATCAAACTCCGTTTTTAACAACTCAAAATCCGCGGCACCAATATTTTTTCCCCCTTGAAAATCCACCCCTGTTTTCAGGATTAATTCAATCTCTTTATCCAACACCTCCATAGGGAGAATTTCCGGAGAAAGAGAGATACGCAGCAATCCACCTGCTTTTTCGTTTTTGTCGAAAAGCGTAACCCGAATGCCTTTTAACTGAAGATAATAAGCGGCAGCCAAACCAGCGGGTCCGGCGCCAATAACAGCAACTCTTTTCCCTGTATTTTCTATTGCAGGCAATTCTGTTTCATTTCCTTCATCGCCAACAATACGTTTTAACAAACAAATAGAAACGGGCTCATCCACTGCTTTCCGATGACAGGCACCTTCGCAGGGAGCCAGACAAATACGCCCCAAAACAGCAGGAAGGGCAATATCCCTTTTCACCACCTTTAATGCTTCATCAAATTTTCCGGCGGCAATTAAACGATTCATTCGGGGAATATTCATGTGAGCCGGACAAGCAATCTGACAAGGCGCTTCACAATCGCCAACATGCTCGCTTAACAACAATTCCAAAGCCGTTTTTCGAGATTCACGAACCTCATCATCATTGGTAAGCACTTCCATTCCTTCTGTTGCCTTTACAGAACAGGATGGAAACAATTTTCCGTTTCTGTGATCTTTCACCATACAAATCATACAGGAAGTAAAATGCTCCAGTTCATCGTGCCAGCACATATTTGGAATTTCGATTCCCATTTGTTGTGCCGCACTCATTACAGAAGTGCCTTCCGGAACCTGAATCTGTTGATTATTTATTTTTAGTGTTATCATGTTACAAGTCTCTCGTTACAGGTTGCAAGTTTCAGGTTGCAGGTTATTTATTCTCATTCCAATGTTTTTCAACGTAATCAATGAATTTATTGATTTTTCTTCCTAATATCTCATATTCGGAAATCATTTCGGTCAGACCTTTGGATTCGAAATGAATTTCATCAATCATAGTAAGCTGCGATAAAGTCTCATCGCATGATGCATGAGCATAAACCAAAAAACGAATAAACTCATTTTTATATCTGTTCCTGCCATATCCTTCTACAATATTATCTTTTATACTTTTTGAAGATCTTCTAATCTGACTTCCTTGCTCATACAACTCATACTTTGGTAAAGTTATGGTCATTTTATGAACCTGTATTGCCAAACCATAAGCTAAATTATAAATATCCAAATCCCTGTAACTCTTCATAACACCATTCTTTTAACCTGTTATCATGCAACCTAAAACATGTTAACTTAACGCACATCAATAGCATCAACCGGACAAGCAGCACGGCATGCATCACATTTTATACACAACTCTGTATCAATTGAATGTTTTTCGTGCGGAGTAAATGGAATCGCATCAACCGGGCATTTTTGTACACATTTGGTACAACCTATACATTCATCATTTACCGAATAGGTGATTAACTCTGTACATTTCCCCGTTGGACAAACGCCATTTATATGCGCTTCATATTCCTCGCGGAAATACTTAAGTGTACTCAAAACCGGATTTGGCGCTGTTCTTCCCAGACCACATAAACTTCCTTTTTTTGTCCAGTCGGCTAAATGCTCCAGTTCTTCAATATCTCCTTTTTTACCTTTTCCTGAAGTAATATTCTCAAGTATATCCAGCATTCGTTTTGTTCCCACACGACAGAAAGTACATTTTCCACACGATTCTTCCTGCGTGAACGAAAGAAAATAACGGGCAATATCGACCATACAATCGGTGTCGTCGAGCACTACCAAACCACCCGATCCCATCATGGCTCCCATTTCGGTTAACGATTCATAATCAATTGGAGTATCGGCATGTTCGGCGGGAATACATCCACCCGACGGACCTCCAATTTGCACTGCTTTAAATTTTCGCCCATTGGCAATCCCTCCTCCAATTTCCTCAATTACCTGTCGAACAGTAATGCCCATCGGCACTTCAATTAAACCACCGCGGGCTACTTTACCAGCCAATGCAAATACTTTTGTTCCGGCACTTTTAGCAGTACCAATACCTGCAAATTCATTGGCTCCTTCGCGTAAGATATATGAAATTTGTGCCAGTGTTTCGGTGTTATTAACCAGCGTTGGTTTCCCCCATAAACCACTTTGGGCAGGAAACGGTGGACGCATTCGTGGAAATCCCCGATTGCCTTCAATGGATGCAATTAAAGCACTCTCTTCTCCACAGACAAAAGCCCCGGCTCCTTCGTATATTTCCAGATTCAGATTAAAACCACTCCCCAAAATATTTTCGCCCAGGTAATTTTCCTCTTTACAGATTTTAATGGCCTCACGAATTCGTTTTACTGCCAGCGGATATTCTGCCCGAATATAAAAGTATCCCTCATGAATACCCACGGCATAAGCAGCAATTACCATTCCCTCCAGTACCCGGTAAGGGTACGATTCCAAAAGCATGCGGTCCATAAACGCACCGGGATCGCCTTCGTCGCCATTACAGATAATGTATTTTGTATCGCTTTTTTCTTTTTTAACCAGGCTCCATTTTAATCCGGTTGGAAAACCTGCTCCTCCACGCCCACGAATTCCACTGTTCTTCACCTCTTCAATCACCTCATCGGGGCTCATTGTTTCCAAAACTTTTTTAAGGGAAGAAAAACCACCGCGTTTAATGTATTCATTAACATCCAGCGGATTAATCATACCGCGGTATTCGGTGGCAATCGGAATTTGTTTTCCCAAAAAAGAAGCCACCGGTTTTTCACGCATACTTATTTCGTAACGTTCTACCCCATCCCAGTTTCTGTCGGTTTGAATAGTTTCTACCGTATGCACCAACCTGTTTTTAAGTTTGGTAAACAAGCCCGGAGCTTCAAAATGATTTTCAACAATATTTTTTACATCTTCGGGCTTCACTTTTGCGTACAAGGTTGGCTCTCCTTCGTTGGGAACAATCTCGACAAGCGGCACCTGATGGCACATCCCGACACACCCCACATGTTTCAGATTTACGCGTAAGCCGCTTTCATTTACCACATTTTCCACCTCCTGCTGAATTTCCTGGCTACCACTGGCAACACAACACGATCCCAGCCCAATCCTGATTTCTCCTTTTATTTCAGAGCCATCCGCCTTTCTTGCCTTTTTCGAACCTTTCTTTCCGACCTGGCTTTCAAAATCCTCGATGATTTGCCCCACCTGATCGGGAGCTACATGTCCATAGGTTGTGTTATCGATTTGCACGACAGGAGCAAGTGTACAACATCCCAGGCAGGCAACCTTTTCAAGTGTATATTTTCCACTTTCATCGGTTTCTTCGCCGTCAGCCAGTTTAAATTCGCGCCGGAAAGCATCGTAAACCTGAACTGCTCCTTTTACATGACAAGCCGTTCCCACGCAAACTTTTATCATGTGTTCTCCCACCGGAGCCAAACGGAACTGCGAATAAAAACTGGCCACACCGATTATTTCGGCTGCCGAAATTTCTGTTTTTTCAGCTACATATCTCAGTACCTCTTCCGGAAGGTAATTATATTCCTTCTGAATAGCCTGAAGAATTGGGATCAGACTTTTTTTAGTCGATCCTTTTTCTGTAATCAGCTGATCTATATTTTGAAAATTGTTATCCATAAATTGTTACCCGCAAAGGCGCGGAGACGCTAAGGTTTAGTTTCCGATACAATACAAATTCTTTTCTCCGCGAATATATATTCTGCCATCGCTGAATGCAGGAGTTGTTCCGGCAGTTTCTCCCAATTCGTTTTCGCTTATTTTTTTCAGTTCCTTCGAAAACTCGTAAATCCGCATTATTCCGTCATTATCCATCATAAACAGTTTCCCGTCTGCCACTTCGGGCGATGCATACAAAGTTGTGCCCACATCATCTTCCCAGTATTGTTCGCCTGTTTTTGCATCGTAGCAAACCAATACTCCATAACTGGTTGCAATAATAAGCAGTCCGTTGTGTGCCAGCGGACTTGCTGCTTCCGGCATGTATTCGTCGTTCTCCCAAAGTATTGAACCGTCTTTTGGATTGATGGCTACTAATCGTGCGTATTCGTTGGCAGCAAAAACAATCCCATCGCTAAATGCAACCGATGGCCCAACTTCGCCCATCATACATTCTACTTTCCAGAGCTCTTTGCCGGTTTCCACATCATATCCGGCAACAATCGGATCGGCAGTAAGAACAAGCTGATATTTTCCGTCGACCTCTGCAAGTATCGGACTCGCCCACGAAATTTTTGCCTCCCGAACCGTTTCCCAAACGGTTTCTCCGGTGGCTGTACTGAGTGCCAAAACCTTACCTCCTTTGTTTGTATCGTACTGAATAAAAACTTTGTTAGCCCATGTTATTAACGACGAGGAATGCCCGTAATGATTATCCGGCACTCCCAGATTCTTAGCCCAAAGACGCTTTCCGTTCAGATCGAAAGCAATTACATCGCCCGTGGCAAAAATGGCATACACTCCGCTATTGTCGGCCGCTAAAGTTGAAGCAGCCAAACCTGTATCTTCGGTAACCTTTGGTGGTTTTGCCGGAGAACCGGGAATATTATCAGCAACACCGGTCCAAAGTAATTTTCCATCGTTTCGGTTGTAACAATAAACTTCACGCGTGGTAGCATCGGCCCCGGCCACAAATATTTTATTCCCCCAAATTACAGGCGAATTAAATCCATGTTTTGGAACAGGAACTTTCCATAACACATTGGTTCCTGCGGCCCCGTCCCATTGGGTAGGAATATTTTTAAACGATATTACACCTTGCCCCAGCGGACCACGAAAAGAGTTGTGATTTTTTTGTACATCGGCAAGGGAAATACCCGATGAAACCGGTTTTGAAATCGTTTCAACCTTGGTTGACGGGCTTTCATCTTTAGTTGATTCGCTCTCAACCTTAGTTGATTCCTTTTCATCTTTGGTTGATTCGCTTTCAACCATGGCAGATTCTTTGTCTACCTTGGTTGGCAGAGTTTCAACTTCAGTTGATGGAGTTTCAACCTTAGTTGACGGAGCCTCAACCTTGGTTGGAACTTCACCAACTTCGATTATTTCAATTCCTTCCGTTTCTGATTTTGTATCAACCTCAGTTGTTTGCGATTCAGCATTGTAATAATTTAAATGATTGACGGTTGCGAACGAAGCCAACACTGCCAGGATCATTACTGTTGCACCGACAATAATAATTCCCTTTTGCGCGAGAATACGGCTTGCAATTTCATTTTCAAGTCTGGCATCGGGCTCTTCAATTTTACTTTTTGCTGAATAATAAACACGCAATGCCAAAGCCAAAACTACCGCCCCAAACAATAACATATATGCTCCGGTTTTCACCTGCCACTGACTGTTAAAGTAGGCTTTTCGTGCCAGCAAATCGAAGTTCCGTATTTCCACTTTTAACTCTTCGTTGTTTGGCTCCTGCTTTAACCGGTCGACCAATGCCTGCAGTGCCTTACTCTCAATAGGATCAGTTTTGGAAACCTGGTAGAAATTAAGGAGAAGTAACATAGCAATGGCTGTGCAAAAAATGCCTGCAATTACTGCAATATTTTGTGAGAGTTTTAGTTTATCCTGATTATTCATTTTTTTGGTTGTTCTTTTCAAACTACTTGTTGTTTTGCGGTACATGTTGCAATCGCTTTTCAAACTACTAACCTTTATGCGCCTTGTACTCAATTTGTTCGTTTCCCCGGGTTAAAACCCGGGGTTATTCTTATCAAATCCCTTCAGGATTCTATTATATAATTATTCTCCCTTTAAAATTTTCCAATTTATCAATTCATCAATTTGTCAATTTCTTTCAATCTGTCATTTTTCTACGGGGCAATAATCAATACAACGGGCACAACTAAAACAGTTTCCCTTGTGTGGTTCGTAATCTTGTCGTTTCCTGAAAACCACCGTATTTAACAAGGTCATTCCAATTACCAAACCCAAAAAACCACCTGCAATCATACTGCCTGTATAAAATTTATTTCGTATTGTTTCTGCTTCTGCCACCAATGTATCCATCGATTTTCCTGAGGCAAGAAATGTTTGAATATCAATATTATCCGGATCATTTTTTAATTCCGGTTTCGAAATCATTAGTTCTGCCAGATAAACATCAGGATTGGCTTTTGATAAAAAGGTGTGCGATTTTGCACCAACAAACACGCCAACTGCTATCCATAATGGAATAAACAAAGCATAAATAATAAAACGCTTGGGTCCTAAACCTGATTTTACAACTTCCTTCTCGTTGGTTGGAAAATCGATGGCATCGAACGGGCAGGAATTGGTACATAGTTTACACTGAATACACTTTGACGGAGTAATGGTTAAATGCCATTTTGAGAAACGCGACATCCAACTCAACAGTACGCCGTACGGACATAAAAACCGGCAATACGGACGCGCCACAAACATTCCCATTAAAAGAAATGCAACTCCCAACACCACCATATGAAATTTGGCATCCATGCGGAAAATCCCCACAAACGGATCGTAGCGACAAATAATAAAATCGGTTCCGGTAGCTGCAAAAAGCACGGCCAGTGCCAGGTAAATATATGGAATCAATCCCAGGGTTTTATTTAACCATTTTGGCAAACTAATCGGTTTTATAACCACTAAATCCTGAATAGCTCCAAGCGGACATGCTCCTGCACAAAATGTTCGTCCAAAAAAGAGTGTAAAAAGGAGTGGTAACATAAAAAACAGCAAGGCCGTTAACGAAATGGCATACCCCGAATCGAAAAACGAAAGCGTTACATTCTGTATTGCACCAATACTGCAAATACATCCATTTCGATAAAATCCGAAATAAACTAATGTGAACAGAGAAAGATATAAAACACCCTGTCTCGAACGCGATTTAAGTGCAAAATAAGTTGCCAGCGATAAAACAAAAAGCAAAACCAGTACATCGAAATATTCCAATGCCAATGCACGGGGTTCCGGTGTTTCAGGCGTTGGTTGTGTATATCCTGTGTCGAACTCCGGCTTTGGAAACCTTTGCTTTTGAGCAAACGACGACAAGGTGACCAGAACAAACACCAGCGTATAAAAAAGATATTTCAGTTTTTTCAAAGTAAAATGGTTACAGGTTGCAGGTTGCAAGGTACAGGTTTGCCTACTGCCAGCTATGGATTGCATAAAATCGATTTTGGCATCTCGTAACTCACAACTATTTTTTATTTCCAATTTATTATTCATCGTCTAAATCAGGCATTGGGATTAAAGGTAAAATCGCCTTTTACTTTATAGGCTTCGCTGGCTTTTACACGGCTGATTGCATCGGAAGGGCAAACCTGTGCAATTGAACAGCTATTACAATTAAGGCAGATGTCGTGCATAATTTGCAAATGCATGGAACCGTTTCCGAACGATGTACAGCCTGCAACACATTTCCCGCAACCAATACACAAATCCTTATCAATATGATATTCAAAATAAGGTTCCTCGATAAACCGACGCTCGATGGCTGCCGTAGGACAGAGCTGATTTTCAGCAGCTGTACTTTGTTTATTTGCATCGGGTTTTAAATAGCCTCCGCATAAATCGCAATAACCACATAAATCGAATGCATGTAAACATTTCACAGCCGAGGGTGTCATTACACAATCAGTGGCACACCGTCCGCACTGTGTACATTTAAATGGGTCTATTTGCCAAACATAATCGTCAGTTGTTACCTTTTGAAGAGCAGCAACACTAACAGTTCCCAATGAAAGCAATAACGAAGCCCGCACACCATTCTGTATAAAATTCCGTCGTGTTTGTGATTTACTTTTCTTTTCCATCTCTCGCCTCCTTTACCTCTGGATTCACACAATTTGTAACCTTACCACAATTTTTACAGGTAGGTGAAACAGAACAGCTAACCGACACCTTTTTATTTATGACAAGGTATGCGGAAGAAGTTGCTATTCCTCCTAAAATCAAAATTCGGCCACTTGTTTTTATGAATTCTTTTCTGTTCATTTTATTAGTCTCCTTACAGTGTGCGGTGCATGGTACGTCAGCTTTTCATTAAACGAAAGTGAATGCACCTTTTCTATTCCCCATATTCCACCCCCGGGTTAAAACCCGGGGCTATTCAGATTAAACTCCTCCGGAGTTTTTGCCTTTCCTTATTCTTAATCATTAAGATCTTCCATTATTTCTTCTCAAATACTCTTAACACTTTTCGATCAAAATCGAGTGCATAAATATTGCCTTTGCTATCTACTGCCACATCGGGGGCCTGCCCTTCAATTTTTGTATCGAATTTATTTGGAGCCGCGACCACACCAGAAAACTCGCCCGAAGGTTTATAAACCTTAATCCGAACCAATCCTTTTTCGCTGGTTACAAAACTTCCATCCGACAAAAATGTATAATGCGCCGGGTTGCAGCAACCGCTAAAGTTCTCGGTTTTCGCACCACTTGCCTTCCAATGTTCACGCAAATTGCCCTCTGTTGTATAATTTTCCAACGAATGCATGCCGGGATTTACTATCCACAAATCACCGTACTCGTTTATATCGATATCGAAATACGGACTTGGCACAATAAATCCGTGTAAAACATCTTCACTCACTTTTCCTTCAAACGTATTCTGAACTTCTCCCGAAGTATTAAACCGTATAATTTTTCGAGTACCGGCATCTGCTACAAACACATCACTCCCGAAAGCAGCAATTGCAGTTATGTAGGAATTATCATCTGTAAGTTTCCAATCGGCTTTCATTTCACCCGATTTATTAAAAAGCTGAATATGTTTCTCGAATGCCACATAAATTATATCTCTCGTCACTTCAACGGTGTGGGGCTGTTCTGCCAGTTCAAAATCGTTTAACAGTTTTCCGGAAAGATCAATAATCTTTAATTTCTGGTCGCCCACCAAATAAATTGTATCCCCATCAATTGTAATACCTGACGGTTCTTCAAATCCTACTCTAAAATTTTTTGTCTCTTTATAATGAATCATATTTTCAGGAACATTTCTGAATTCATCAACACTGTAAGCAAATTTGTTGGCTTCCATGTTATCCGGTCGTTTCGAGTACCAGTCGCCAACCATCACCCCAACAATTACCAGTGCCAATACAATCAGAAATAATATGATTCCTTTGTTTTTCATGTAACTCTAATTAATAAATCCTATTCAGTCAATCCCCCTTTGATCCCCCTTCTCCAAGGAGGACTTCTTATAATTTATAATACTGTACTATTTTACACATTCAAGTCAATACAAACCATTGTTTTTGAGTCGCGTAACAACAGGTAACCATTGGCTATCGCAAACGGTGCCCAGGCATCGTGCCCATCTTCAATAATTTGTATTTGTTCAAGCTGTATATATTTTTCTGTACTCGGACGTGCAATTGTCAACGTACCATCGTCGTTCAATATGAAGAATTTATTGTCGGCAATAAAATACGGGCCGAGTCCAAAACGTATCTCTTTTCCACTTGTCCAAATCATCTTTTTTGTATCTGCCGGATCAACACAAACAAATTGGTTACGATGCGTTCCGCCGTCTTTTGGAACAATACCAAACAAATGCCCGTTCCAGTAAACCGGTGTTTGTTGTTCGCAAGCCAAACCTTCCTTTGGTTTGTATTCATCAATGGTTTCGATGGTAAACTCGCCATTATTTTCAGAAAGTTGCAACATCATGCTTCCTGCCCCATAACCTGCTGTCATGAATATTTTTCCATCGGGCATACAAACCGGCGATGGCGCCACAACCGAGTGATTCCATGCCGAACTTTCCCAAAGCACTTTCCCAACATCGGGACCATCGGCAGCAACTCCTGTTAAAGCTCCAATACTACTGTACACATACATTTTCCGACCACCAAAAGTATAGGGCATTATCGACGAGTGCGACATTTTATAACCATTCGGATTGGGTGTTTCCCACAATTTCTCCCCGGTTTCGCAATCAACGCCTATCATAAGAGCTTTTCCGCCTGTGGCCAGCACGGCTACATTCTCATCTACCAGCGGACATTGTCCGGTGTACCAAAAAGGAATTTCATTTTGATATTCTTTTACAATGTCGAGTCCCCAGCGAAAATTACCTGTTTCGCGATCGAGGCACATTACATGACATTTGGGGCCAATTGTTACAATGTAATTTTCGGTAACTGCGGGAATGGTTCGCGACATTCCGTGGTTTCTTTTAACCGCTACATTGTACCCACGACTCCACTGCTCTTTGCCATCTACAAGTGAAATGCACCGCAATTTATCTGCGCGCTCCTCTTCATTATAATCCAGAACATATGCCAGTCCTTTCCAGATTGCTGCTCCCGAATGGCCTTCACCCAATTGCATCGACCATAATATTTTTGGTCCTTCGGAACCAAAATTTTCAATTAGTTTCACAGGCGATTTTGAAATATTATCGTGATCAGCACCCCTAAAATTCGACCAGGTTTCAGATAATTGGCTGTATTCAGAATCAAATTCCTCAAAATGTTCTCCAATATTTACATCTTGTGGCGGAACACCTTTCCCGCGGTTATCTGTCCCTTCCAGGCTAACCGTAAAATCTTTTGTGGGATCGGCATTAAGCCACCAAAAAACAGCGACAAACCCGATAACACCGATAAGGCTTAAAATGATATTTATAGTTCGTTTTGTCATTTCTTATTTGTGGTGATAATTTAGCAATTAGTAATGAGAGTATAAAATCCTCTGGTCTATACATGCACAAGTGCAATCATTAGTTCGAGAATTTGAATTCTCACCTGATTAATTTGCTTTAACAGAATACACCATCAATGCATCACCGTGACGAATCAACAGTTTTCCATCGGCAATAAACGGATGCGCCCAATGTGGTCCCGCTCCTTTTTTCACTTTAAACTCATTTATAACTTCAAAACCATCCGGATCAGGTTTTACAATTCCAACGTTTCCTCTTTCGTTGTAGCAGTATAAAAGTCCGTCGGCCATAACCACTGAACCTTTGCTATCCCAGTTTGCGACATACATAATTTCTCCGGTATCCCAGTTCATGCATACCCATTTGCCACGTTTATTATCCTTCCAGTTCGAACCATACAAATATCCATCATAAAGGATTGTTCCGTGATGGTGATTATCAAAAGTATGATCAATAAATTTTTCAGTAACACCCGCACCCAACGAGTCAACTTCCAGCATAACCGCTTTGTAGTCGTAACCCATAGTCAGAAAAATATGGTTGTCTTTAAAAACCGGTGTGTTTGTCCATATCAATCCATCCGGTTGCCATTTCCAATCTTCCAGGTGATGGTATTTGTAACTCCATACCACTTCTCCGTTATCGGGTTGTAAAGCCATTAAATATTGCGCATTTACAGCTAAAATATAACGTTTGCCGTTAAACTCGTATATCGTTGCCGAAGCGTATGCCCTGGGTGCTCCAAACGATTTACTTTGCCAAACCAGATCGCCGGTGGTTTTATTAAAAGCCACCACACTTGTTTTTTGTCCTCCGGGAGTACAAATCACCAGATCATCGACAAGTAAAGGTGTTTCAGAGTTTCCCCAAACATGGTATTCTCCTCCGAAGTCTTTATCAACCTCAACTGCCCAATTCTCTTTACCGGTATTTTTATCGATACAAGCCAGGCGCCCGGTACCGCTTTGCACATAAATACGGTCGCCTTCGATTACAGGAGTACTGCGCGTATCCGGAAACGATTTATTCCACGAACGACCATAAGGAACCTGCCAGTTAAAAGTTCCATCGAAATTTATTGATGTTAAATAATCGAGTGTATCGATCATTCCTGTGGTGTAGATAATCCCTTCACAAAGAATAGCTGACGAATAGCCCTTTCCTATTTTTTCAACTTCAAGAATTAGCTCCGGTCCGTTATCCGGCCAGCTGGTTAAAAGATTTGTTTCGGGGAAATACCCGTCCCGATTCGGCCCTCTCCACTGTGTAATCTGGGCAGTTAAGGCAAGGCTTAACAAGACCATCAGAATAGTTAATTTAGATTTTTTCATGGTTTTTATTTGTTCAAAAATGAATTGTAATTTAATTTTTCGAAAGTACTTTTACGATACCTGGTTCCGATGGGGAATTCTTTTCCCGTAATGGTTACCATAACAGGACTGAAACTTGTAATCCGTTTTTTTGCAATCAGATAAGAGCGGTGAATCCTGATAAAATATTTTTCCGGTAATGCTTTTTCAATGGAAGAAATTGTTGCCCTGCTGCTTATTTCACGGTCGGGTGTATGTAGTTTTACATAGTCGCCAAAACTTTCCACATAAATAATTTCAGAAACCGGTATTTTGTGAATCACATTTTTCTCGCGCAGGTAAATGTATTCCTCATCGCCGTTGTTTTCGTGAAGCGACACTTCGCTGAGAAGCATATTTTGTTGATTGTATTTATCAATGGTCTGCAAAAAGCGTTCAAACGAAACCGGCTTTAAAAGATAGTCCAGTATATTCAGATCATAACCTTCAATGGCATATTCGCGATAAGCAGTAGTAAATACAACCGCCGGAGGATTCTGTAATGTACGTACCAATTCTGTTCCCTTCATTTCAGGCATTTGAATATCCAGAAACATTAAATCTACATCGTTATTCTTTAAAAATTCGAATGCTTCAACTGCGTCGAAACAGGTGCCGACAAGCTGAAGAGAACTAATCTTTTTAATGTGTGACTTTAGCACTTCAATGGCCAAAGGTTCGTCGTCAACTATTATGCATTTTATTTTATTCATCGCGCCAATCTACTGCCAGATTAATCTCAAATTCCTTTTTACTTTGCTTAATATTCAGGCGGTGTGCTTCCGGATAAATTAACTCCAGACGCCGTTTAACATTTTTCAATCCAATTCCTTCACTAAGCGTTATATCCTTTTTTTTGTCTCCTAAAGTTGAATTTATTACGTTCAACTTCAAATTATCGTCATAAATACCGACTGTTATCCTTATTTTAGGATTTATACGATCGTTGCTCGCACCATGTTTAAAACTATTTTCTATGAACGGAAGCATAATCAAGGGAGCAATCACGTGCGAATCGGATTCTCCTATAACCTTGTACTCCAAGTCCAGGCGATTGTTGTACCGTAATTTTTCAAGCTCAACATAACTGTCTAGAATTTCAAGTTCTTTTGAAAGTGCCACAAACTTATCGTTGCTTTTATAAATCATATAATCCAGCAGTCCCGATAGTTTTAAAACCACATCCGATGTTTTCTCTGACTTTATCAGTGTTAGAGCATATAAATTATTCAGGGTATTAAACAGAAAGTGCGGATGAACCTGCGATTTCAGAAAACTTAATTCGGCTTCCAGTTTTTCTTTGGCCAGCTTTTTTTTCTGCCGGTCGTTAAGATACCATTGTTTAAATATTACTATTGTAGCAGCAAGCCCCGCGACTCCGTAATTCGAAATTATTTTACTGAATATTTTTGGAAGATAGAATAACGGTAATTGAGAGTAATCATATATCTCGGGAAACAAGTTTGGATAATAAAGTGAGATATAGATTGCAAACCCGTATAAAAAAGCATGTACAAGGGCAAGAATGGTAAACAGAATAAATTTCTTTTGCTCCAGTATTAGCGGAAGAATTAAATAAATAAGCGTATAAGTTCCAATAATTCTTGCCGGAAATAAAGAAAGGTTTATTATAAATTCTTCTTTATAATTATCGAGATAACCACCATACGTAATAGAATACATGAGGTATATCACAATCCAGAAAAGGATGTGCCATAAAACCCGGTACTTTAAAAATATGGGAAACCGATCTTTTTCCATTTTGATTTTTGATTCCTTTAAAGCTACTTTTTCAATATATAAATACCTTATGTAAGCGACGAATAGAATGCAAAAAGAGATGTTTAACCGTTTAAACACCTCTTGAACTTATTCTATAAATCTTTCTGACTATTTTATTTTATAAACGATTAAAGCATCGCCATGATGAACAAACAAACGGCCGTTATTTACAACCGGATGCGCCCAATGCTGAGCACTTCCCAATTCAACTTTTGTTTTACTAACAATAGTAAAAGCCTCGGGAGTTGCTTTAACCAGTGCCAGCTCCCCACGTTCGCTGTAGCAGTACAACATTCCATCGGCATAAATTACAACCCCTTTACCAATTGATTTATCGGCATACTTTTCTTCGCCGGTTTCCCAGTCAACACAGCGCCATTCGCGTGCGTTATCTCCCGAACCATATAAATAACCATCAACCACAACCATTCCGCCAATACGATTATCAAGCTCAGCTTTAAACCAGGCCTTCTCAACACTGCTGCCATCGTCGCTTAAGTTCAATTTTACACCTCCTTTTCCGTATCCGCTAAAACAGAACAAATCTCCATTATAAAAAATGGGCGTATTGGCATGTACCTGCCACCGGTTAGTATGCGGATAATCCCATAATAATTTGCCGTTTTTGGCATCCACCCCAATTATATGGTCTGCCGTATGTGTTACCAAAAGTTTTCGTGCAGGAAGCTCCACTAAAAGAGGAGTACAATAAGCTGAAGGCTCTCCTTTTCCGGGTGACGACCAAACCAAATCGCCTGTGAAGCGATTCAAGGCAACAATATTGTTTTTCTTTCCCCCAGGCGTAATAAACACCAAATCGCCATCAACAACTACGGTTTCTGTAACTCCCCAGCGAATATTTTCACCATCGAAATCTTCAAATGCTTCTTTTGTCCATTTTTTATCGCCATTACCGGCATCCATACACACCAACTCTCCGTAACCGGTGTACATATACATTAAATCGCCGGCAACCACTACCGATGCTCTCGATCCCGGATAACTTTCGTCAAACTCTTTGCCGTATTCCTTTTTCCATTGCAACTCCCCGTTCTGGTTAAAAACAAAAATATAACCTGTTGATTCTATCATTGTAGAAAGATAGATCAAACCATTGGCAAACACAGGAGATGAATGTCCTTCTCCCAGTCCTTCATAAGTCCAGAGTATCTCGGGACCATTTCCCGGCCATTCTTTCAAAAGACCTGTTTCGTTATATATTCCATTGCTATTTTCGCCACGCCACCGTGTAGGCGTTTGTGCAAAAACCGAAGAAGTAATTAGTAAGATTACCAGCAGAAAAAGTGCTTTTTGATTCATGACTTTCGATAATTGGTTAAGATCTTAAAAATAGAATCAATTGGTCATATTTACAATATGTTTCAACAATTTAGGACCTCTCTAAATAGTAATATATGTGTACATTTTACTGAGAATCAAATAAAAATTAACCAAAACTCCACAACTCCTGCTCTTGACAAGATTAACAATAATCTTCTCCTGAATTTTCAAAAGAAATCCAACAAAGGCCGGTAATCCATAGCAGAATTTTGCGCAAAAAAAATCTGTTACTCCAAAGCGGAATAACAGATTTGTATTTTGTTATGAATATAGCTTACTCTGAAATGGCTTTCTCCATACGCTTTCTCTCGTGCTCGTCGAGATAAATCTTACGAATCCTCATATGATTTGGAGTAACTTCAAGATACTCATTATTACGGATGTACTCCATTGCTTCTTCCAACGAAAACTTAATTGCCGGTGCAATACTTGTTTTTTCATCGGAACCTGAAGCACGCATATTCGACATTTTTTTGGTACGAATAATATTGATCGTCAAATCATCCTGGCGCGTGTATTCTCCAATTACCTGTCCGGCATATACATCTTCACCTGGCTCAACAAAGAAACGCCCTCTATCCTGCATTTTATCTATCGAATAAGTAATTGCAGTTCCTGTTTCAAGCGAAATAAGTGCTCCGTTTCTGTTTACGCCCAACTCACCTTTCCAGGGTTCGTAGCCGGCAAAACGGTGTGCCATAATAGCCTCACCTTCGGTAGCTGTTAACATTTGGTTACGTAAACCAATCAATCCACGTGCAGGAATATTAAATTCCAGATTTGCACGGTCCTGATTCACTTCAATATTCAATATATCGCCTTTGCGCATGGTTACCAGTTCAATTACCTTACCCGAAAATTCATCGGGTACCTGAACGGTTAATGCTTCAATCGGTTCGTGTTTTTTTCCGTCAATTTCCTTGATAATAACCTGCGGCTGTCCCAACTGGACCTCGAAACCTTCGCGACGCATGGTTTCCACCAATACCGATAAGTGAAGAATTCCGCGTCCGTAAACCAAAAATGCATTGGCCGAACTTGTTTCCTCAACACGTAAAGCCAGGTTTTTTTCGGTCTCTTTAATTAACCTGTCGCGC
Organism: uncultured Draconibacterium sp.; assembly: GCA_947492175.1. Taxonomy (GTDB): domain Bacteria; phylum Bacteroidota; class Bacteroidia; order Bacteroidales; family Prolixibacteraceae; genus Draconibacterium. The sequence goes on from CANLMQ010000001.1 coordinate 171,931, forward strand.
AATTGACGTGAGGTTACATATTTTCCGTCTTTCCCAAAAAACGGTGAGTTATTAGCTACAAAAAGCATGCTCATTGTTGGCTCATCAACACTAATCGGTGTTAATCCTTCCGGTTCTTCTGCATCGGCAATTGTATCGCCAATATCAAAACCTTCCAAGCCCAGTACCGCACAAATTTCTCCCGACGGAACCGGCTCTTTGGTTTTCTCTTTTCCAAGGCCTTCAAAAAGATAACATTCCTTGGCAACTGACTTTACAATTGTTCCATCGCGTTTTACCAACGAAACACGCGATCCGGGAACCAATTCACCACGGGTAACTTTACCCACTGCAATACGTCCGGTGTACGACGAATAATCGAGTGAAGTAATTCGCATCTGAACCGTTCCTTCTTTATGTGTTGCAGCAGGAATATGTTCCAAAATAGAATCGAGCAAATAAGTTACATCTGTAGTTTCATTTGTCCAGTGATCGCTCATCCAGCCAGCTTTCGAAGAACCAAAAACAGTAGGGAAATCCAACTGCTCTTCTGTTGCATCAAGGCTGAACATTAAATCCAAAACTTTTTCCTGGGCAATTTCTGGCGTACAGTTTGGCTTATCAACTTTGTTTACAACCACAATTGGTTTTAGTCCCAGCTCAATGGCTTTTTGCAACACAAAACGGGTTTGCGGCATCGGGCCTTCAAAAGCATCAACAATAAGCAAAACACCATCGGCCATGTTTAAAACACGCTCTACTTCTCCACCAAAATCACTGTGACCGGGAGTATCGATAATGTTGATTTTTGTGTCTTTGTAACGAACGGAAACGTTCTTCGACAAAATAGTGATACCACGTTCACGCTCCAAGTCATTGTTGTCGAGAAACAATTCCTGAACCTCCTGGTTTTCTCTGAAAAGATTTGCCTGATGTAAAATACGGTCAACCAGCGTTGTTTTACCGTGGTCGACGTGTGCAATAATTGCAATATTTCTAATTTCTTTCATTTCCCTTTTTTCTAATCCTAACTAATACAAATATCGGTCGTAATTGTTTCATTCACATTTATTTATTGCGAAATAAAATACCTTATATCTGAATTGGCGGGCAAAAGTAAGAAAGTTTTACCTCGCGAACTCAAATAAAGAGCTAAATGAATACGATTTAGAAGGAAATTTAATATGACTGATCTAAACAAGACTCTAAATAAACTACCTCGCAACAAGCTGACGAACTATACAAAGGAATATCTTTGGTATATTCGCCCCATAGAGCAGGGAATATGCCCAAAGAGATCCCTCGGCTTCGCTCGGGATCAGTTCAACTAAATCATTTCAGTTCGCTTCACTTCTGAAATAATAGTCTTACTGATTTAACTTGCGGTGTAATGAAATTGCAACCTAAACGTAATTCAGGAAAAATAACAACAAAGAGCCCAATTTGAATGACAAACAGCGAATTTGAAAATCTAATAATTCAACACAAAGATAAAATGTACAGGTTCGCTGTTAGTATCTTAAAAAATAGCGATGATGCGCAAGATGCCGTTCAGGAAGTAGTACTTCGTTTATGGAAAAACCGACGCTCGCTGGATAACCAAAAAAATCTTGAAAGCTATTGTTTAAATGCGGTCAAAAACAATTGTTTCGACGTATTACGAAAACAAAAACACCGGCAGGAGTTTCAGAAAACCATGGATTACCCGTACACGGAAGAAAGTAATATTGAATACACCGATTTTGTGGAGAAGCTGAAACTGGAGATAAACAATTTGCCTCAACAGCAACGCATAGCAATTGAACTGAAGGATTTTCAGGGCCTGGATTATAAAGAGATCAGCGAAATTCTTGAGCAGAGTATAAACACCATTCGGGTAAGTGTTTCGAGGGGAAGGAAAAAATTGTACAACATTTTTAAAACAGAACTGGCAGATGTATAAGGATAAATTTAAACAGTTTCTCGAAGGAGAATCCACCCCGGATGCTTTTAATGAAGCTGCAAACGAAAATTCGGTTGAGAAGGATTTTATCGACTCTTATTTAAAAGCAAACAAACAGCTGCAAAATGAGATTCCTGACTTTAATCCATTCGGAAAAGTCGAATCGTATAAAAAACAAAGGTATTCCATAGCAAAACGAATTCTTCCGTACGCAGCTTCTATTTTACTCGCTGTCACCCTCTTCTTTACAATACAGACCTATCACCACAAAAAAACACAACTTGCCCTTTCCGAACAGGATTTAGCTGAATTGCAATACAATACAGAATTAGCGCTTTGGCACTTATCAAACGAACTGAATACCTGCCTGGTAAAACTTGAGGAGGCAAAAAAAATCAGTCATCCTGTTTCTGAAGCACAATCGTTAAAAAATGCAACTATTAATTTTAATAATCCAATTAGGAATCTAAAGATCAATTAACTATGAAATGAGCATGATAATGGAATTCGCATTAATTGAAACTGATTAAAGATCATGCGAATTCCATATGATGCTTTACAAAACAAAAAATTTTATCGTATGAAACGACCATGACAAATATTTGCCACAAACAAAAATTATTAAAATCATGGGAGTTCCATCTAATACCTTTAAAAACTTAAAATTTTAATTAGATGAAAACAAAATTCATTATTTTTTTTATGCTCGTTAGTTTGTGTACACTGGCACAAAATGGAAATAAAAGTATAGATGAAGCCTTTAAATTAATCGACAATCACGAGAATGCTTCTTATTTTGAAGTAACAAAAGACATGTTTCAAATGTTATCAGAAACAAGAGATATCAGTCCTGATTTTAAAGAATACATCAGTAAGCTTCATAAACTGAAAATGATTCAACCCACAGGTGAAAAGAAGCGGGAACTTGGTGTAGAATTCTACAAAATAATATTAGCGAATACCAACCTGGATGGATACACACGTTTAATGACTCAAAAAGATCAGCATTCAAGATTATCGTTTTACAAGAAAGAAGGGAAAAACGGGAATGAGTTTCTACTTGTCAGTACCAATATGATTATTTACATAACAGGTACACTCGACCTGAAATCGATCCACGAGTTCGAACAGGTAATAGAAATCGCAGGCAGTGCACTGGGTATGTAAAAAAAGCAGAACGCTGAAATCTAGTGTTTTCAGCGTTCCGTTTTTTTATCTTTTTTACTTTCTTCTTAATTGTGACACCCCTGTAGAATCCGGTTTAAAAATAACAACTCCCTATTGAATCAGATACAAATACTTATCCGATCGCAAAACTATCTTATCGTCAACAAAGGCAGGAATGGTTTTTACAGTTCCGTCAATATCATTTTCGGCTATTTTTTGGAAAGTGTTTCCGGGTTTTAAAATCGTACATTCACCTTTCACATTGATAAAGTAAATATTTCCGGCGGCATAAATTGGCGATGAATTAAAGTTCCCTTTTAGCTTCTCTTTCCAGATCACCTTTCCGGTTTTGGCATCCAGGCAAGCCACCATTCCGCGGTCGTGAACCATATACATTAAACCATCTACAATTAAAGGAGTTGGTATTTGCGGCACCTCATCTTCATACACCCATTGTACATGTGTTTTTGTAACGTCTCCTCTACCCGTTGGATCAACTGCAAACTGCTGTGTAAAACGTTCCCTGTTTTCCAAAAATATCCACCCCGAATTTACATACACTAATCCATTGTAAAAAAGAGGCTGACTAACTGTTGAATCGTACCCGTACTCGATTGTCCAAATCACTTCGCCGGTATTTACATCATGAGCAAAACACAGGAAAGCAGAATTACTGATTAACAACTCTTTCCCATCGGCCTCAATTACAATTGGCGTTTGGTACGACTTTCGGTAAACCGGCTCCAAAGGATCATAAATTTCTTTTGGCCGAATACTTTTCCAAATAGTTTCTCCGGTGTTTTTATCCAGTGCCGCTACATAAGGATCTTCTGTACCTTCCAAATGAACAATTAGTTTATCTTTATAAAGCAGCAAAGAGGAAGCGGGGCCCTGCATATGTTTGCACGGCATGTCTTCTCGTTTCCAAAGCACCTCAAAATTATTCGTGTTTATACATGCCGTTCCAAAATTTCCGTAATGAACGTAAACCCTGCCCTTTTCAATACATGGTGTGGGGGTGGCATACGAGTTTGTTCCATGAATACGTTGCGGCTCCTCTGCAGTAAAAATCGTTTTCTCATCCAATAACTTTCCCGTTTCCAAATCGAAGCAAAACGTATAAAACGCATGCCCGTCTTTTTCGGCCGATGTAAGCCAAACCTGTTTCCCGTAAACCACCGGCGACGACCAGCCCATTCCTTTAACAGGTACTTTCCAAACTACGTTTTCCGAATCGGTCCAATGCAAGGGTGCCACCTTCACATTTGCACGTCCATCTGAATTTGATCCACGAAAGTGAGTCCAGTTTTGATTATCAGATGAACAAGAAACAAAAAGTTGAGGAACAAGTATTACAAGACAAAAAAGGAATTTCATTTTCATTCGTTTATGATTGTTTATTTTTTGCAACTCATGTAACTCGCATAATCATCCTCCTGTGTATTAAAAGAATTTTTATTATGCTCGTTTCATAAATTCAGGTTTAGATCGTAAGCAATCAAAGTTAGATGAAAAAAGCACAATCTAAAATTTAATTTCTACATTCGGCTTTTCTAAAAACTAAAAAAATGAAGTCAATTTATTTACTACCTGCCATTTTCTTTATTCTATTCTTCAACACACTTAATGCTCAGAATAAAAATCAGAAAGAAACAATAATCCGGGTTCTGTCATTCAATATTTTACACGGAGCCACTACAAAAGGCGATTTCGACCTCGACAAACTGGCATCGGTTATAAAGTATGCTAATCCTGACTTGGTTGCCTTGCAGGAAGTTGACTTTAAAACCAACAGGGCAAAAAAATACGATTTGGTAACCGAATTGGGCTGGCGAACAAAAATGGCGCCTCTTTTTGGAATTGCCATGCCTTTCGACGGAGGAGGATATGGCGAAGGAATTCTTACAAGGATGCCGATTCTTGCAAGCCGAAATGTTGCTCTTCCCCACTCTCCCGGAAATGAACCACGCACTGCGCTTGAAGTTCTGGTTGAACTCGATTCGGGTGATACTATCTGCTTTATTGGAACACATTTGGAACATCAGACAACCAGCAGCGACCGCATCGACCAGGCAAAAAAATTAAACAAAGTTTTTGCAAACAGTAAGTACCCTACAATTTTAGCAGGCGATTTAAATGCGACACCCGAAAGTGAACCTATTTTGATTTTAAAACAACACTGGACCGATAGTTTTGGAAATAGTCCGGAACCTACTTACTCTTCAGACAATCCGCAAAAAAAGATAGATTACATTCTATTCCGGCCTCAGGAAAAATGGGAAGTAGTAGAAAACAAAGTTATTTGCGACGATGTGGCTTCGGACCATTGTGCTGTGCTTTCGGTTTTAAGGCTGGTAAAATAAAACGTTTAACTAAGTCTGCAGTTACCTAAATATCAACAGCTTTAACATTTAATATAAAAAAGATTCCATCTTTCGATGGAATCTCAAAAAAATCGTACTCTACATTTACTCACAAAAATTATACTTCGTACGACTCTTTTATCTTCTCTTCAAAAATTATTCCATAATTCTCCAGTTCATTCAGAATCGGCTCATAAATAGCTTTATGAGTTGGAATATACATCCCCTGCAGATCCAGTGCACCAGTTAGTACCAATTTTGCAGCAACCGCCAGTGGTAATCCCACTGTTTTTGCCATGGCTGTTTGTTCTGCTGACTCACCCAAAACTACAAGCGACGTGTTCATTTCCACCTTTTCTCCTGAATCTTTGTCGTTATATTCAAATTTGTGCCACATAACGATCATGTCTTTCTCATCAGAAAGTAAATTCCATTTCTCTTTCAGCAACTTTTCAAGCACCTGAGCCGGAGTAGCTTTCTTTAATCCAATTTTCTTATTCTCGAAAATACCAAGCCATTTTAATTTTGGAATAATATCGGAGTCCATCGGAATTTTCATGTAATGATACAGTTTTAACTCTACCGAATCGGAAGGATGATAGTAAAGGAAGGAATTGATAAAATCCCTGTATGTCATGTTTTCCACATCCTCCAGATAATACGTATCATTTGTGGCACCTAGCTGTACAAAAACATCCCATGCCCTGCAATATCCCGGTCTACGCAAAGTTCCCCGATAAACAGTTGGCACTCCCTGCAGGTTATACTTTTCAATATAACTAAGCGAATCGCGGTTGGCATATCCTTCAAACCAACCAAAATCATCAATTTCAATTAGTTCAGTTCTACGGAATAACCGATAGTAGGGAATATATTTATATTTTCCGTTCTGGATAAATTTTGCCGGTCCGTCCTGGCCTGCCAAAACCACATTTCGCGGATTCCAGCTAAATTTATAATGCCAGGGATTATCGTCTGATTCGGGAGCAACCAGGCCACCGGTAAACGACTCAAAAGCCAGCAATTCGTGCCCCTGTTGTTTTATACAATTAATTGCCCGCATGGCCGACATATGGTCTAACCCGGGATCCAGTCCACACTCGTTTAAGAAAAACAAACCTTTGCGTTTTACTTCACTGGCAAATGCCTGCATCTCTTTGTTTTCGTAAGAAGCAGTTAACAGATTCTTCGAATACTTCAGGCATGATATGGCCACCAATTTATGAAAACGGGCAGGCAACATTGAAATTACCAGATCGGCATTTCTAATTTCCTTTTCACGTGCCAGTTCATCCTTTACATCCAGAAACTCAAATGAGATTTCCGGTAGTTTATTCAGAAAAAGGCTTTTCTGAGTATCAACAACTTTTATGTTCCAATTAAATTTTTGAGCATGTTCTGCCAGATAAACCAACATAGATGTACTCGACAGACCAGCTCCGAATATTAAAATATGCTTCATACGCAATTCTGTGAGATTGGGTTAAACATTAAACTCAATTCCCTGTGCCAATGGCAAATCGGTACTGTAATTAATCGTATTTGTTTGCCGCCTCATATAAGCTTTCCACGCATCGGAACCCGACTCGCGTCCACCTCCGGTTTCTTTTTCACCTCCAAAAGCACCGCCGATTTCGGCTCCTGAAGTTCCGATATTTACGTTAGCAATTCCGCAATCTGAACCTTCATGCGACAAGAATTTTTCGGTTTCCAACATGTTTCTGGAGAAAATTGCCGAGGATAAGCCCTGTGGTACATCGTTATGGAGACGTATTGCTTCCTCCATTTCAGAATAGCGAATCAGATAAAGCAGCGGTGCAAAAGTTTCGTCCTGAACAATTTCGTAATGATTTTCAACTTCTGCAATGCATGGTTTTACAAAACAACCGGATTGGTATTCATCGCCCGAAAGCACCTCCCCGCCGGTCAAAACTGTTCCACCTTCAGCTTTCACTTTATCAATGGCAGCCTGATAAGTTTCAACTGCCCATTTATCAACCAACGGGCCAACCAGCGTTTTTTCGTTGAGCGCATGCCCAATCGGAAGTTTTTCATAGGTAGCTATCAGGCGATTTTTAAATTCCCCGTAAACAGAATCGTGAACAATAATACGGCGGGTAGAAGTACAGCGTTGACCACATGTTCCAACAGCACCAAAAACCACTGCCCGAAGTGCCATCTCCAAATCGGCTTCAGGAGTAATTATTATGGCATTGTTGCCCCCCAGTTCCAAAATAGATTTCCCCAAACGTTCGCCAACCAAACGGCCAACTTTCTTGCCTATTTTTGTAGATCCGGTAAATGAAACCAACGGAATTTTTTTGTCGGAGAAAAATTCATCGCCCAATTCGCGCGAACCGGCAGCCACCAAATTCAAAACACCCTCGGGAACGTTATTATCCTGCAAAACCTTTGCAATAATATTGTGCACAGCTACAGCGCATAAAAACACTTTCGACGAAGGTTTCCAAATAACTACATCTCCGCAAATCATGGCAATCATTGCATTCCATGCCCACACGGCAACCGGGAAATTAAAAGCAGAAACCACACCTACAATCCCAAGCGGATGATACTGGTCGTACATACGGTGTTTTTCGCGTTCAGAATGCATGGTCGATCCGTACAACTGGCGCGACTGTCCCACTGCAAAATCACAAATGTCAATCATCTCCTGAACCTCACCCAAACCTTCCTGGTATATTTTTCCCATTTCGTAAGAAACCAGTTTGCCAAGCGGCTCTTTGTATTTTCGCAACTCCAGGCCAATTTGCCGCACAACTTCGCCACGTTTGGGTGCGGGTATCATTCTCCAAACTTTAAAGGCTTCCTGTGCTTTTTCAACTACTTCGCGATAATCGGCAGCCGTTGCCTGATTTACACTGGCTATTAATTCTCCATCGGAAGGAGAAAAAGACTGAACCACGCTACCTGTGGTTTTTTTCCAGACTGTTCCGGTACAAGCTCCGTTATTTACCTGATTTATCCTGAGTTCTTTTAATTCTTTTGAAATGTCAATTTTCATTCGTTTATATTTTAAGTTTTTAACGGTAACTCATGGAACTCACATGTGACATAATTATACTCCTGTATGAATTTTTTACATGCTCGTTTCATTTTGTTGTTTGTTTATGTTTTAATGTTTTGTCTTATTCTCGTTTCATACTTTTTCCAAGACCATTGAAAGGCCCTGCCCCACACCAATACACATGGTGCATAAGGCATATTTGGCATCAGAATTCTGCAACTGATAAAAAGCAGTTGTTACAAGTCTTGCTCCCGACATTCCCAACGGATGTCCCAAAGCAATTGCCCCGCCCAAAGGATTTATTCTTGGATCGTCGTCTTGTAAACCCAATTCGCGGATACACGCCAACGACTGAGACGCAAAAGCCTCATTTAACTCAATAATATCCATTTGATCGAGTGACATCCCCAAACGTTTTAATAACTTTTTGGTTGCCGGAACCGGGCCAATCCCCATTATCCGGGGCGGAACACCAGCTGCCTGTGTCCCTAAAATCTTAACTCGTGGTGTTAAATTGTACTTTTTAACAGCAGCTGCCGAAGCTACAATAACAGCCGCTGCACCATCGTTAATCCCCGATGCATTTCCGGCTGTTACAGTTCCGTTTTCACGAAAAACAGGTTTTAAGGAGGCCAGTTTCTCAGTTGATGTCAACCGAAGATGTTCATCTTTATCGACTACCACCGGTTCTCCTTTTTTCTGAGGTATAGAAACAGGTATTATTTCGTTGCCCAGTTTACCATTGTTTTGTGCTTCGGCAGCTTTTACCTGGCTGGCATGTGCAAATTTATCCTGATCTGGTCGGCTAATATTGTATTCGTCGGCTAAATTCTCAGCCGTGCAGATTAACGGATCTGTACCAAATTGATTATGAAATTTTTCGTTTACAAACCTCCATCCAATGGTTGAATCGAAAACTTCAGGTGTTCTGGAAAATGCTTTGTATGATTTTGCCATCACAAATGGCGCACGCGACATACTTTCGGCACCTCCGGCAATAATTATATCGGCTTCGCCCGCTTTAATTGTACGTGCGGCCATTCCAATTGCTTCCATACCTGATGCACACAGCCGGTTAACTGTTACACCCGACACAGCCTCAGGGAAACCAGCCAACAAAAGCGCCATTCGGGCAATATTTCGGTTGTCTTCTCCGGCCTGGTTCGCACACCCTAAAATTACATCATCCACAACCACATCTTTTAACTGTGGATTTCTGTCAATCAATGCCTTTAACGGGATAGCCGCCAAATCATCTGCTCTCACTGATGCAAGGGCACCTCCGTATTTTCCAACGGGCGTTCGTTTAGCATCGCAAATAAATACTTCTGTGCTCATATCAATTTATATTTAATTTCTCAATTTTAGGTTTTAATGCCTTAAATGCCCGCTCTAAACCTTCCGTTAACCGGTCGACTTCCTTTTGGGTCATTACTGTTGACAGCATACACGAGAAAGTATTGATCATTAAAATATTCTCGCGGTTATACATAAATTCGAGCAAGCTTTTTACTACTGCACCCACTTCTGTAGTCTGGTATGCTTCGCGATAAGTGCCGGGTGGAGTTGAACGCAAGTGCATTCTAAACATGGAACCTGCACCGGTAACCGAAACCGGAACATCTGCCAGTTGAATCGCTTCACGAATCTGTTTAATCGCAACCCGTGTCAGCTTGTTTAATTTGGTCACAGATTTTTTATCAAAATACTCCATGGCTTTATACCCCGCTGTCATTGTTATCGGGTTTGCCGAAAACGTGCCGGAATGTGGAAGTAGCAGGTTCTTTTCGTGCGGATCGAAAACCTGCATTACCTCGGCACGGCCAGCCACTGCTCCCACAGGAAAGCCTCCTCCAATAATTTTTCCCAAAGATGTAAGATCGGGCTGAACGGTATAACTTTCCTGAGCTCCACCATAATTTACCCGAAAAGTGATCACCTCATCAAAAACAAGGAGTGCACCGTTCTTGCGTGTCCACTTGTAAATAGCTTCAATAAAATCGGTATTGCCGGGCATCAGCCCCACACGATGCGGCACCGGATCGATAATTACACAGGCTATCTGATTTGCCTGCCGGTCGAGAATGGCCAGAGTTCGCTCAATATCATTGTATGGATAAATAATAACATCATTCGACACACTGGGGGGAGTTCCAAATGCAAGAGGGACACTGCTGGGATTGTCTAAATCCCCCCAATTGGAGGGATTGGCAGTCTGGCTCACTTCGGCAAAATCGTAAGTACCATGATAACTCCCTTCGGCTTTGGCAATTTTGGAGCGGCCAGTGTAAGCCCTGGAAGCTTTGATCATGGCCATAACAGCCTCGGTGCCCGAGTTCACAAAACGAATACGTTCGAAACTTTTTACCCGTTTAATCAGGTGCTGTGCGAAAGCTACCTCAATTTCGGAAGCCAGCGTATAGGCAGTTCCTTTTCGGAGCTGTTCAATCACTGCCTCCACAATTGGAGGAAAAGAATGACCATGAATAAGCGCTGCCATATTATTGGCAAAATCAATCCGCTCGGTACCCTCAATATCTGTTATATAACAACCCGATGCAGTATTTGCATAATTGGGATAAGGCTGTCTGAAAACCGTATTCCGGCTCACTCCTCCTGCCAGTACCTTTTCAGCTTTTCGGTATAATTTTTCGCTGTTACTTTTCTTTGTCATCGTTAATGTATTTTAAATTACGATGTGTGCAGTTTGGCTTCTGTTTGTTGCTGTAACTCCTCAAAGGTTACATCCGGCGCCAGCTCCCTGACGACCAACCTTTTATCAAGCACGTCAATAATCGCCAGGTTCGAATAAATTCGGCTAACCACATTTTTCCCGGTAAGCGGGTAGCTGCATTTTTTTACAATTTTAGAAGCCCCTGTTTTGGTACAATGTTTAGTAATTACATAAATGGTTTTAACGCCGACTACCAAATCCATTGCTCCACCAACGGCAGGAATATCACTGGGATTTCCCGTTGACCAATTTGCCAGATCTCCCTCTTCCGAAACCTGGTATGCCCCCAATACACAAATATCGATATGCCCTCCACGAATCATGGCAAAACTATCGGCATGATGAAAATAAGCTGCTCCGGGAATGGCTGTGATATATTTCTTGCCGGCATTTACCAGTTCCGGATCTTCGTTTTCTTTTCCGGCTACTTTTCCCATTCCCAGTAATCCGTTTTCGGTGTGATAGATTACTTCGCGTCCTTCAGGAATATAGTCGGCCACAAGTTCGGGTATTCCAATTCCAAGATTTACATAGGCACCATCGTAAATATCCATAGCAACTTTTTGTGCCATTTCATTTATGCTCCACCCCATATTTTTATGCTTTAATTCCATGATATCTAACATTATCGGCTACAAGTTTCGATTCATCTGCCGGATTGTTAATCTCCACAACCCGATCAACAAAAATGCCCGGAGTAATAACATGTTCAGGATCAATTTCTCCAACAGCAAGAATTTGTTTGGCCTGAACGATGGTAGTTTTTGCAGCTGTGCACATTACCGGGCCAAAATTGCGGGCAGTTTTATTGTAGATCAGATTGCCATATTTATCGGCTGCCAAACATTTTACCAGCGAAAAATCGGCATGAATGGCCTGTTCCAACACATAGGTTTTCCCGTTAAATTCGCGCTGTTCTTTCCCTTCGGCGAGTAATGTGTGCACCGATGTGGGAGTATAAAAAGCCGGGATTCCGGCTCCTGCAGCACGAATACGTTCTGCCAGTGTACCCTGAGGAACCAGTTCCAGCTCTATTTCACCTTTTCGGTACAATTCAGGAAAAACAACTGAAATAGCAGTGCGGGGGAACGAACAGATAATTTTGCTGACCTGCCGGTTTTCAATCAGAGCAGCCAGACCAACATTCCCGCTTCCGGCATTATTACTTATAATGGTAAGATTTTTTGCCCCCTGGTCAACTAAAGCATGAATCAGTTCTATAGGACTACCGGCTTCCCCAAAACCGCTAATCATTACAGCAGCCCCATCAAAAATACCGGAAACTGCTTCTTTTGCTGATGTAACAATTTTGTTTATCATGACTCTTTTGCTTTTGTCATTTCTTTCTCCAAAGCTTCTGAAAGCGAGTTTTCAATACGAATCAACTCATCCTCATAAAAATATTTGTCAGCACTGTAAGGTCTCAGTTTTTCAATTGTATTTTCCTGCTCATCGTATGCTGCAAAATATACGCGATCCATCCACTCCATGTTTCTGGCCTCGTTAAACTTCAGGGCGAAAACCGTTTCACCGTTAATTTCGGCAGTTCCCAACAACGAAGTTTTTCCTGCAGACGATGTCATTGTAATATGACGCGATGGACGGTTAATGGAAGCAAGACTTCGGAAGACCTTACTAAATATTTTGGTAATATCAGCCAGTGGCGATGTAAAGTAATGATGCTCGCCTGTTGGACGTGCACAATACATTGAATGAAATCCAATACCCAACATTGCCAGTACATTCCCCAAATCGATCCAGTTTTGTGCCGATTTGTCTATATCTACTTTCCCGTTCTCATCACGATATAAACTAATATGGTTCATTATCGGGCTTTGGCTTTTAATGGTAATTCCAAAACTTTTTAACCGTTTTACTGCAGCCACGGCTCCGGGATTCAATAATTCGCGCGGAGTTGATAAATGTGCCATCCAAACCACCTGAATTCCATTATTGATTGTGTGCTTTAGTAACTCTAATATTTTGGTGAATTTATCGCTAAGGATCAGTTCCGGATGATATGAAATTGCCCTGGAACCGATACGAACCGATCTGATATGCATTAATTCCGGATCGTTAAACAATGGTGTTACATATTCCAGCAATCGTTCGTAGGTAATATACCCGCCATCGCCTCCAGTTATTAATATGTCGCTTATTTCTTTGTGTTGCTTTAAATAATTATGTACCTGCTTAACGCTTCGCTGAACAAACATATCTTCATCGCCCCGAACCTGTGCATGCCTGAAACAATAAGTGCAAAACGCAAAACAATTTTGAGTGGTATTATCCAGAATCAGTTTAATTAGCGGATATTTATGTTGGCAGCCTTCCAGAATTTCAAGCTGCCCCTCGTCGTTTACATACCAGGGCTTATTTAGCTTTTGTTTACCATCGTGCGGATTTGTTTTTCGTTGATAAACTTCAACAATCTTTTGTCTCTCCGTTTCGTTTTCGGTGTTTAAGTAGAGCTTAACATCTTCCGGATTCATCATTCCGGGTTGCGGAAAAATGAGGTGATAAATAGGATCATTCTCGTAATTGTCCCAGTCGATGGTATTTAATATATGCTTTGTGGCCATAAACCGGTACACCTCAATAAAAAACTCACGTTCTTTCAATTGCCCGATTTCAACTCCGTTTTCTTTCAGTTTCTGAATTATTTCGCGAAATCCTTTTAAACCCGAATAATACATCCGATCAGTAAAAATGGTGTGCCGATTAAAAAATCCCGAATACTGCGAATAACAATTTTCAAGCCTGTTTATTAACCCTGCAGGAAGCAAATCCTCTTTTTCAATGTTTCGTTCCGTTTCCGCACTAAAATCATACATGTGCATCATTTTCTCCACATCAGAACGTTTCACTTCCATCTTATCAATCTGTGAATTCATAAAAATATGTTTTGTAAAAATTTCTGTTATTTATACGATTTGAAAGTTCTTTGGATTCCGGAATACTGTCAGCAAATAGAAATACAAAACTAAAATCAGGTTTAAATTGATGCAGACAAATTAAATCCACAACATTTTATAATCGCAATCTATTAACAAGCAATAAAAAGAGAACCTAAAAAAACCTTGGATAACAAAAGCCATGTGATGGCTTAACACATTTCAGAAAATGCTACGATTGTAGCTAATGCGAAACAGTATCATCGTCGAGACACTCTGGCATCCCGGGGTAAAAAAATACCGGACATTGATACGATTGAATCATGCCCCAATTTAGAAAAAATAAATGGCACGAAAAATGACATTTAAAATGTTTTTGATAAACATAAAAACGGATTACAAATCAAATATCAGCATTTATTCAAGAAAAAAACACCACATTTGGAATATTGAATGAGTGTATTGAAAATTTAACGATTTGGTGCTGATTACGTACATTCATATAGAAAACAGTTAAACAAGTTATGAAGAAACTACTTTTACTTGGTGCCGGTATGGTAGCCAAACCGATTGCCGAATATATTCTTGAAAATAATATTGAACTAACCATTGCCAGCCGAACAGTATCAAAAGCTGAAAAGCTGATCAACAAGCATCCAAACGGGAAAGCTGTATCATGGACTACTGATGACCTGGAAACGCTGGACAAGATGATTTCCAGTCACGACCTAACCGTAAGTTTATTGCCCTATTCCCACCATGTTACTGTAGCCAAGCTGTGCCTAAAACACAAAAAAAACATGGTAACCACATCATATGTTTCTGATGAAATGAAAGCACTGGATGTGGAGGCCAAAGAAGCAGGAATAATTCTGCTTAATGAAATTGGTGTTGATCCTGGATTTGATCACATGACAGCCATGCGCATTATTAATAAAATAAAGAGTAGTGGTGGAAAAATCAAAGAATTCTATTCGCTTTGTGGTGCCCTGGCGGCTCCCGAGCACGCCGACAATCCTTTTAAATACAAATTTTCGTGGTCGCCCAAAGGTGTTATCATGGCCGGGAATAACGGTGCTAAGTTCAAAAAAGATGGTAAAATAGTTGAAATTCAAACAGAGAATCTTTTTAAAAATCCGTTAAAAATTGATTTCCCGGAAATTGGGACAATGGAAGTTTATCCAAACCGCGACTCGCTGGCTTACGTTAACATGTACAACATACCCAACGTAGAAACCATGTATCGCGGTACATTTCGTTATCCTAACTGGTGTGAAATAATGGATGCTTTAAAAGCACTTGGATTAACAACTTACGACAAGGTTAGTTTCAAAAACAAAACGTATCGAAAAATAATGGCGCGCCAGTTAAATCTGTATCCTGCCAATGTTAAAGAAAAAACGGCTGAACGACTTAATATCGGAATCGACAGCCCTGCAATTGTAGCTATGGAATGGTTAGGTCTTTTCGACGATGTACTTGTTCCTTTTGATGAAGGTTCAAATTTCGATTTACTTTCAGATTTGATGCTTCGAAAAATGATGCTGCCTGAAGGTGCGTGCGACATGGTAATTATGTTGCACTCTTTCCTGATTGAAAAGGCTGATGGAAAAACCGAGCTTATAAAATCGAGGCTCCTTGATTTTGCTACAAAAGAAAATACATCGATTGCGCGAACTGTTGCATTGCCGGCAGCCATTGCTGCTAAAATGATTTTAGACGGGCAAATCACCGAACCCGGAGTGCAAATACCAATTTCAGAAACCATTTACGAACCGGTTTTAAACGAACTCGAAAAAATGGGAATTGCCATGGTTGAAGAATGGGGTTTGCCTGAAGAAGAAAAGTTGGGATAAATAACAACCAATAAATCTCTTATACAAATGCAAACAGAAGAATAACAAGCAGAACTTCTTCGGTCGATTATAAATTTTCGTATTTTGTCCGTTTAAATAAAACCCATATGGATACAGCAAAAAAAATCTATGTTCTCCTTATAGTTATTACCGTTGTGGTTATTTGCATTTATGCACAATCCATAATAATTCCATTTATTTTAGCCATCCTTTTCTGGTTTTTAATCCGGGTAATCAAAAAGCTTTTATCAAGAGTAAAATTTATCGGAAAACTTCCGACATGGATACTCACCATATCATCAACAATTGTTTTACTCGGATTTTTGGTATTTACCGGCACCATGATTTCGGCCAATATTGCCGACCTTTCAAAAACCTTACCCGAATACCAGGCCAACGTACATAAAATGACTGCTGCCATCGATCAGCAGTTTGATATTGACCTGATGTCGATGCTGGGCGATTTTGCCAAAGATTTAAACTTTGGAAGTCTGCTATCATCCTTATTATCTACGTTAACCGGGCTGTTTGGAAATACCTTTACGGTTCTTTTATACCTTCTCTTTTTACTTTTGGAAGAACCCATTTTTCCAAAAAAGCTAAAAGCCATGTATCCAGAAAAGCAACGTTACGACCATGTAAATGCCATGGTAAATAAAATAGATCATTCCATTGGTAACTATGTAGCTTTAAAATCACTTACAAGTTTATTAACAGGCGTTCTTAGCTTTTTTGCCCTGTTGCTTATCGGTATCGACGCCCCTATTTTCTGGGCATTTCTAATCTTTATACTAAACTTTATCCCAACCATCGGTTCTCTGATTGCCACTGTCTTTCCGGCGCTGTTTGCCGTACTTCAGTTTGGTGAATTTACGCCCGGGATTCTGGTATTGTCAATAGTGGGAGCAATTCAGCTCGTAGTAGGAAACATAATCGAGCCCCGCCTAATGGGAAACACCCTGAATATAAGCCCGCTTGTAGTTTTTCTAACATTGGCAATCTGGGGAGTAATATGGGGAATTTCCGGAATGCTGCTGAGTGTACCAATAACCGTAATTTTAATCATCATTATGTCTGAAGTTCCTGAAACCAGGCCTTTTGCCATTTTACTCAGCCAACGCGGGAAACTCAACAAATAATTTCAGAACAAAACCACAGTTAAGAATATTACATAGATAAATATTGAATTATCATGAATAAATTAAGTACTCTAACACCCCAGCCCCTGTTTAATTATTTCGAAGATATATGCCAGGTACCACGCCCTTCGAAAAAAGAGGAAAAAATAAGAAAGTTTTTACTCGACTTTGCAGAAGCAAATAACCTGGAAGCCAAAACTGATAAAATTGGCAATGTACTGATCCTAAAACCGGCCACTCCGGGAATGGAAACAGCACCCACCGTTATTTTACAAACTCACATGGACATGGTTTGTGAAAAAAATTCGGATAAGGTTTTTGATTTCGACAACGATGCCATTGAACCCCGAATTGTTGATGGCTGGGTAAAAGCAAACGGAACAACCTTAGGAGCCGACTGTGGAATTGGAATTGCAGCACAAATGGCAGTTCTAACTTCAACCGACTTAAAACACGGAGCCATAGAATGTTTAATTACAGTTGACGAAGAAACGGGATTAACCGGTGCTTTTGCTTTACAGCCGGGATTTCTGTCTGGTACAGTTCTGCTAAACCTTGACTCGGAAGACGAAGGCGAAATTTTTATTGGCTGTGCAGGAGGAGTTGACACCCTTGCTTCTTTCGGCTACAAACAAGAAGCTGTACCAGAGAATTCTGCAACTTTACGTATTTCGGTAGCCGGATTATTGGGTGGGCATTCAGGCGACGACATTCATAAAAACCGGGGAAATGCCAATAAAATATTAAACCGTTTATTGTGGAATGCTACCGCTAAATTTAATGCCCGGGTAGCCGAATTTAACGGGGGAAACCTGCGCAATGCAATTGCCCGTGAAGCTTATGGTATTATTACTGTTCCGGTTTCAGAAAAAAACAAAACCATTGATGAAATTAAAAAGCTGACCGAAGCACTAAAATTTGAATATGAAATTTCGGAGCCTGGTTTACAAATTGAATGTATTGAAACCGAAAAGCCAGCTTACGTTATTGATCAAGCCACACAAGAAAGATTGCTAAATGCGATTTACGCCTGTCCACACGGTGTTTTAGAAATGAGCACTCGCATGGAAGGTATGGTTGAAACATCAACCAATCTTGCGTCAGTTAAATTTATCGACGGAAATAAAATTGAAGTTACCACCAGCCAGCGCAGTGAAATCGAAAGCCGGAAATATTTTGCAGCTGAGACTGTTGAATCGGTGTTTAAACTGGCCGGTGCCAAAGTAAAACATTCCGACGGTTACCCGGGATGGGCACCCAACCCCAATTCAGAGGTTTTAAAAATAACCGTTGAGTCGTACAAAAAACTGTTTGGTGTTGAACCGATTGTTCGTTCGATACACGCAGGTTTGGAATGTGGCCTTTTCCTTGAAAAATACCCACAGCTCGATATGGTATCTTTTGGACCGACCATTCGCGGGGCACACTCACCCGACGAACGTTTGGACATTGCCACAACCGAAAAGTTCTGGAAACATCTGGAAGACGTTTTGGCTAATATAAAATAGTTTGAAGCTACAGGAAAAACCCTGATGATTGTATAAAACTCATCAGGGTTTTCTTTTCTCAATGAAGTTGTTTAAAGTTAAAGAGGAATTTCGAGAGGGGCATATTGATTTCATTGGCAAAGCTCCATTTTTTTTTCATAGCCAAAGCTATGGAAGAAAAATTAGCTGAAGTCCAATGGAATCAAGATGGTAATCGCAGTTTTCAATTTAACTTTTGACAACTTCAATTATAATAAAAATACCTCAGCACGCATTTTCTCCCCGTACTTTCCGGATTTTTCTCTTCGCTTAAACGAATTTGAATGGTGTGTTTCCGGTTTTTCAAGCCACTTTCTAATGTAAAATACCAGGGCAAATACAAATTACTGCTCCATTGGGTAAATAAATCCTGCTTCTGCCACGGCTGATCGTCAATACTGTATTCAATAATACCGGCATCAGGTCCGGCAGCAACTGCAATTCCAACAGCGTTTCCTTTAAATTGAAATTTGATAATCTTGCCCGGGTACTCGCCAACCAACATCGGAACATTTGTATAATTTGGTCTTGTTCCTTTCCCATTGTCCGGTTGCCAGTTTTTTACAAACTCCCAACCTTTTATTGATTTGGGCGGATTTGGAAGAATCAATTTCCCATCATCATAGCAAAATGCATCCAGCGGTTCCGGCATTTCTTTATTTGCTAAAGTCTGAGCTGATAAATCCTTATTGAATTCATCTTCTAAAAACCTGATAATTGACCTTGCATAAACTCCCTGCCCAAATGGCGAAGGATGAAGATTCACAAAATCGTTTTCCCAATCAAACTCCCCTTTGTCTATTCTATTGGTTACTTCTTTGGCCAGATTTATTGTAGAGATATTGTAATGATTTGCCACTTTTTCGTGTTGTTGAATAACAACAGGGACTTTCCCCTCACGGTATTCCTGCATCTTTCCCGGATCGACAAAATGCATAATTACAATGTCGCATCTTGGATTGGTACTTCGCGCATGCCGCACAATTCCCTCCATTCCTCGAATCATTTCAACTGTTGTCCGGCCATTTGTATCATCGTTAACAGCAGCTTCTTCGAAAAGCAAATCCACCGGACCGTTTTTTAAAACGTCGCGTTCAAAACGAAAAGCCGCAGGCGTTGACCCCATACTTGGAATGCCGGCTGCAATAAATTCAAATTCCGTTTCAGGAAATTTATCTTCCAGATAATTACAAACCGAATCGCGCCATCCCGGATTAAAAGTTATCGAACCACCTAAAAAGGCCACTCTCCCCTTTTTTTCATTCTGAAATTTCAACCAGGAGTTTTTCAATGCTTCCCGATGCGTATGAAATTCGGCAGAATTTAAATTTTGCCCCACAGAAACATGTGCAACAAAAACAAATATCAAAAACGGAATTATTCTTTTCATCTTGTAAACTTTAAACTGTGAACTACTTCCACTCCACTTTCCCCACCAAATCGCTCCTTCCCGGCGAAGGATAATCCATTAAAACTTCCCCCAGGTAGAAAAATCCCAAACATTTTTGTCCGGGTTGTATTTCCAGAATTTCATCAAACAATTCGATAAAACCCGGAGTTGCCCAAAAAGCACCAAGTTTCATCTCGGTGGCATGCAACCACATATTTTGGATAGCCATCGAAACAGCTGCCGTTTCTTCCCATTCGGGCAAACGTTGCGCCGGATCGCGCTGTAACACAATGGCAATTGCTACCGGAACACGTTCCAAAGTAGATTTAAATTTCTCCACTTTCTCGGGAGCCACCGGATAACCTTCAGCTTGTTTTGATTTAAGTATAGAATAAGCGTCTGTTGCAAGTTTTGTTTTTGCTTCGCCACGATAAACTTTAAAACGCCATGGTTCTGTTTTTTTATGGTTTGGAGCCCATCTTGCACTTTCCAAAAGCTCATATATAACTTCTTTCTTAATTTCCTTTTTGGTAAATAAACGGGGAGGTGTTGCCCTTCTGTTTTTTATAATATCTGAAATAGTTGGATTGCCCATAATTTATAAAGTTAGTTGAAACCTAAGAAACGTACTATACGCTAAAAAGTTGAAGCTAAAGTTAATAATGATTGACAAAACCGAATCATAAAAATCTATCTTCCAACATTTGACTATGGCAAATCTTCAAATTTAATAACAGGTGCAGTGCCTCCACTTTCTCTTTCAAAATAAGAACCAATTGCAGTGGTCTCACTAAAAAATCCGCAATTCTTTAAGAAGAATTGATCTCCGTCAGCACCTCCGGCATAATCCATTCGCGATTCCTTTCGGGCTGTTGCATCTGCCGTGAATTTTATTTTAGTAAGCTCCACCCACTCGTTGTTGGTGGTGAAAATCCACTGATTCGAAAAATTTCCCAAACGGGCAATGTTTCCTGTTTCAGTATAAAAGTTTTCAAGAAAAGAATACAAATGAGTTAAATAGGTATTTGTTTTTGGACGGCTAAAACTGGCTATCAATTTCCATTCATTTACTTCCGGAGCAAAAAACCAGGCTGTAAAATCGGTAAAATTATTCCCGGCAGGCACTCCTTTTAACAAGAATTTATAGGAGGTACCAGTCTTCCACATAAATTTATAATAACTCTGTCCGCCAGAGCCTTCGTTGCCAAATTCTCCGGTGTAAACTCCCTCTCCTTTTTTTAGCAGTTTTATTCGTTGATCTTCCGGAATTTCATTGGGATCATCTGTAGTGTAAGGACTCCAAACCGAGAACAAAACACGACGTTCGTCTGCGGCATTTACCTGCATGCCAAAATACCCTTGCCCAAAACCATTGGCCATAAAATACGAACCAAGCACATCATTGCCTTCAGGAACATTAATTTCGTTATAAAAATAGACTACATCTCCTGAGTTTTGCGGAACCTGAAAGTTTAAGTGTACCGAAGGTCCTCGCCTGCCCCAATAAAAGTCTTCTTTGGCAAACCAAACTTTTCCGGTTGTGGCTTCACCACCGATCAAAACATTTTGAATAGCAGGAAAAAATGCTCCGCCTTTTTCAATCCCTTCCACTTCAATATACTGATAACCAGCTTCATGAATATCGAAACGGCCAACCTCTGTAGTATCATAAGTTGCGCTGTTAACTTCAATAATTTTCGACTTCCCGTTTAAGGTTACTTTAATTTCGGAAGCAGCAACAGATTTGGCAATTAAACCAATATCGAGTTTACCCGTTTTTTCTGTTTTAAAATACGTTCTGATCTTCGTATCAGTGGAAGTCCAGTTTTTTATTCCTTCCTCACCGATCACCTCTCGTGTTTTATCTACATTATCAACTACCCAGCTGTTCCCAACCGTCGGTATCGAAAATGCAAACTGAAGATCATCACTTAAATCATCGCCTGTATTTCTACAACCTGCTGTTAAAAGCAGTAGTATAAACAAGCCGAAGAACAAATTTTTCATGTGTTTTATTATTTATTTAATTTGAAAATAAGAACATATAATTTTCGCATTCTTATGCCGGCCTCACTTTTGAAACCAGCTCAATCACTCAATATCTCCTGAATTTCTTAGGCTAAAAATCGATGCTCTGACAGTACTTATTTTGTGGTTCCTGTAACTTCTTTTTTGTAATACTTGCAAACCTCTGTTAATCCACACTTATTACATTTGGGCTTACGCGCAATACAGGTGTAGCGTCCGTGTAAAATTAACCAGTGATGTGCCTTTGGTACCAGCTCTTCAGGAATGTATTTCATTAACTGTTGTTCGGTAGCCAGTGGAGTTTTTGCATTTGTGCTTAAGCCAATACGGGCAGCCACCCGAAATACATGCGTATCAACAGCCAAAGCCGGTTTGTTGAATACTACCGATGCAATTACATTTGCCGTTTTTCGCCCTACTCCCGGGAGTTTTTGCAAATCGTCAACATCGCCCGGCACCTCACCATCGAACAATTCCAATAATTTTTGAGACATTCCAACCAGATGTTTTGCTTTGTTATTCGGGTACGAGCAACTTTTTATATAATCAAAAACCTCTGCAGGATCAACCTCTGCCATTTTTTCCGGAGTAGGAAATCTTTTTAATAAATCAGGAGTAATCTGATTCACGCGTTTATCGGTACACTGTGCCGATAAAATCACTGCCACAATCAGCTCAAAAGGATTTCCATAGTCTAATTCAGTTTCCGCAACCGGCATAGTTTCCTCGAAATATTGAATTATAAAGTCGAATAATTCCCGTTTCCGCATAACATTTAAATTTTTTCCGAAAATAATTGATTTTTTTAAGCGAATGGTGTAACAAAATCTAATTTTTTGTGTCATATTGAATGTAATGCTTAAAGCATCATTTCTCCCCTTCATAGAAATGGTTTTAAGTTATTAAATTAAACAGACGTATAAAAAGCCGGTATTGACCGGCTTTTTTTTATTCAATAAACTGTCTTATTAAAAGCGTGTCGTGAATAAAAAAAGTAATAATAAATAGCTACGACCTGAGAATCAATCAGATTAATTTTATTTTTGTGAGAAATTCAGAAGGAGATTGATATAGATGAAGAAAGAGAAATTTTACCTTGTACTTGTTATTGCAATATTGGCGGTGTTAACAATTACACTAAAATCGTATGTACAATCGCCAATTGAGGAGAAAGAGAAAACAGAGGTAAAAAACAAAGAACCCGAATACAATCCTGCTATTGAAATTAAAAATTCACTTACAGAATTTGACAGCATCTTAAACGTCAACCTAAAACAATCGGGTACCGTTGGAGCTGCGGTAGTGGTTACTTACAAAGGAAAAATTGCACTTCTAAAATGTTTTGGTGTTCGCAAAGCCGGCGAAAAAGATCCCGTAGATGAAAACACAATTTTCCGTCTGGCATCTGTTTCTAAATCGATTACAGGCGTTTTAGCCGGAATTCTGGACGATGAAAAAATAATTGATTTAGATGACAAGGTTATTGACTACCTTCCGGATTTTCAACTAAAAAACCCTGAAAGCACGCAACAACTTACTGTTCGGCATTTATTAAGCCATACGTCGGGGCTAATTCCGCACGCCTATGATTTAATGGTAGAAGACCACGTTCCTCTCGATAAAATTATAAAACGTTTAAACGAAGTTGACTTAACTGCGCCTCCCGGACAACTATATGGTTATCAAAATGTTGTTTACAGCATTTACGATCCTATTACCTCTTCAAAAACCCACAAAAGTTTTAATTCTGTTATTGAAGAAAAGGTATTTGAACCATTTGGAATGGAGGATGCATCAACCGGTTTTGAAGCTTTTAAAAACAACAGAAACAAAGCGTACCCTCACTATAACCGTGGGCATAACCGCTTTAGCCCGATGCGCTTAAACGACCGTTACTACAATACTTCACCCGCTGCCGGAATAAATGCCAGCATTTCTGATCTTGCCCACTTTTTGGTGGCTCTAACTGATGAAAATTCAGATGTAATATCAGAGAAAGCACGCGAAACCGTTTTTACACCACAGGTAAAATCGCCTTTAAAACGTGCTTATTTTAGTAGCTGGGGACGCGGAGTACAATCAAAACAATATTCCATTGGCTGGCGAATTGTTAACTACAAAGGAAGGAAAATTGCTTATCATGGCGGTTATGTTTTGGGATACAAAGCAGAGATTGCCTTATGCGAAGAAGAAGAAATAGGAATTGCCTTATTGTGTAACTCACCAAACAGCAGCACAGCCCAAAACATCCCAACTTTTTTAAATATAATGTTTGAAGAAAAGGACAAGCTGGCACTGGAAAACAACAAAGAAGAAGATCACACAGCCGCTAAATCGTAGGCTGTAATCCATTATACTATTTTCATGAGACCATTTTTACAGGCTGAAAATCTTTCGAAACGCTGGGGCGAACTCATGCTTTTCGAAAATATATCGTTTACCGTTTTTGAAAACGCAAAAGTGGCACTGATTGCTAAAAACGGAACAGGAAAATCAACATTACTAAATTTGCTGGCAGGCAAAGATTCTCCCGATAACGGAGTTATAACTTTAACCAACGATGTTGAAGTAGGTTATTTTGAACAAATTCCGGATTTAAATCCCGCACACACCGTAATTGAAGAGGTTTTTGAAACCGATAACGAGAAGCTGAAAACGGTAAAAGCATTCGAACTGGCAGTTGCCAAAAATAACCAGGATGAAATTGCCAGCATTTCAGCAAAAATGGACGAGTTAAATGCCTGGGCAATTGAGGTAGAAATCAAACAAATCTTAACACAACTTAAAATCAATTTCCTCGACCAGAAAGTAGCTGAACTTTCTGGAGGACAGCAAAAACGCCTGGCACTGGCAAAAGTATTAATCAACCAACCCGATTTACTTATTTTGGATGAGCCCACCAACCACCTTGATCTGGAAATGATAGAGTGGCTCGAAGCTTACCTGGAAAAAACAAAATCAACACTTTTAATGGTTACCCACGACCGCTATTTCCTCGATCGCGTATGCACCGAGATTATTGAAATGGAGGATAACCAGATATACCGCCACCAGGGCAATTACTCCTATTTTCTTGAAAAGCGAGACGAGCGTATTCAAATGCAACAGGCAACGGTTACAAAAGCTAAAAACCTGATGCGCACCGAGATTGAATGGATGCGAAGAATGCCAAAAGCACGCAGTCATAAAGCCAAATACCGCGTTGATGCTTTTGACAATCTAAAAGCAAAGGCCTCGCAAAATATTCGTGAAGATGTAGTTGAGCTGAATGTAAAATCGGCACGACTAGGGAAAAAAATAGTTGAGCTGGAAAACGTCTCAAAGTCGTTTCCGGGAGTGAATCTTATCGAAAATTTCTCGTATAAATTTCAGCGGTTTGAAAAAGTTGGAATTGTGGGTAAAAACGGAACCGGAAAATCAACTTTTTTAAATCTGATTACCGGATCGTTAGCTCCTGACTCGGGGGCCATCGATATTGGACAAACCATAAAATTTGGATATTACCGGCAGGAAGGAATTAATTTCGATCCAAAAGAAAAGGTTATTGAAGCCGTACAAAAAATTGCAGAATACATTCATTTTGAAGACGGAACAAAGATGAGTGCTACCCAAATGCTTACCCGCTTCCTTTTCCCGCCCGAAACGCAGTACAATTTTATTGAAAAATTGAGTGGTGGCGAGCAACGTCGGTTGTACCTCTGCACTGTGTTGATGCAAAATCCTAATTTTCTGATTTTGGATGAGCCTACCAACGATTTGGATATAATGACCTTAAATGTTTTGGAAGACTATCTGAAATCGTTTGCCGGCTGTGTAATCGTAGTTTCGCACGACCGCTTTTTTATGGATAAAATTGTAGATCACCTGTTTGTTTTTGAGGGCGAAGGCAAGATTTCCGATTTCCCGGGAAATTACACAGTTTACCGAAACAAGGTTGAAGAGGAAGAGCAAAAAAAGGCAAAAGCAGAAGCAAAGATTAAGGCGGAGGCAAAAGCAGAGATAAAGAGCGAAAAGCCTGTTCAGCAAGTAAAAAAGAAACTGTCGTATAAAGAACAACGCGAATTCGACGAGCTTGAAAAAGAAATTCCGGAACTGGAAAGCAAAAAAACAGAGCTGGAAGAATTAATGAATGCCGGCACTTTACCTCACGATGAACTTTATGAAAAGTCGCTGGAACTGGATAAAATAAAAACTCTTCTCGATGAGAAAGAGTTTCGTTGGCTGGAGTTAAGCGAATTGGGGTAAACCCCTTAATTTTATTGGTCCCGAGGCAGGTCTGACCCTTCCCCGGGACTTTTTATGCGTCACCGGACAAACTGAGCTTTCCCCGGACACTTTTTTTACCCCACCGATGATGTTGAGCCTTCCCCGGGCAGTTTTTCCTGCTCACCAGTCAGGGGGACCTCTCCCCGGGCAGTTTTTTCTGCTCACCTGTAAAGTTGAGTTCTCCCCGGCAGTTTTTTGGGCTCACCTTTACAGTTCCTGAATTTTTATATTTTTAAACTTAACATTGTCGCCGTGATCCTGCAGAAGAATATGACCGTCTTCAAAATTTCCAAAGTTTTCCCATTTCTGGTATTTACTATAATTTACCAGCGCCTGCCACTGTTGCGTATTGCGTTCATACTCTACTACTTTTATTCCGTTCAGGTAATGTGTCACATGATTACCTTTTACTTCAATACGCGCACGGTTCCAGCTGTTTATACCGTTAAAGCGTTTCACCATGTGATTGGGATCATAAAAGGTTCCGTTTGCTGGTATCAAATCATAAAGAGAAGACAATGTGCGGTTGCCCAGCACTCCTTTTTTGGCATCGGGATGCCTTTTGTCGTCCAAGATCTGGAATTCGCAGCCAATAGCAGAGCCTCCTCCTTTATTCAGGTTCCCCTGTACAAAATATTTGATGCCGCTGTTGGCTCCTTTCGAAAGGTTAAAATCAACCTCCAGCACAAAGTTTTGATAACGTTTTTCGGTAATGATGTCGCCACCATTTCCTGATTCAGCTCCGTCAGCTTTCTCAACAACCAGTGCACCGTTTTCGATGTGCCAACCTTTTGGAGGAAAACTCTCCAGTTTTACACCACGCCAACCTTTTGTAGTTTGACCGTCCCAAAGCAATTTCCAGCCTTTGTTTTTTTCTTTTTCGGTAAGCATATTGGTTAAATAACTTACTTCCCGAACTCCATCCGGCATCTTCATCCGGGCACGTTCAAGCTCTGTTGTTGTTATACGAATATTCTTCCAGCGAATGGTTTTACCTTCATTTTTTGTATTATTTCCAATAGAATGTACTTGAAGTCCGATGAAACCTTCGGCAGTTAAATCGTCGACCAAATTTGCCACAGGCTGACCATTAATCCAGGTACGAATAGTATTGCCAACTGCTTCCACCCTGAACTTATTCCACTCGCCATTTTTAAAGGCTTTTTTTGCGGTCTGGTTGTATTCCAGCGGGTATAACCAGCCCCGACGTGCTTCATCAAAAATTCCCCCCGACCATCTTCTTTCCGAATCGTCGCATTCTACCTGATAGCCATGAACACGCCCATCCTGGTAATCGTTATAACTGTTACTCCGTATTTGAACCCCGGAATTCAACCCAGCTTCCATTTTCATTTCGTATTCCAGAATAAAATCGCCGTAGCTTTTTTCAGTAACAAGAAATGTATTTGGAATGCCCGTTTTACTGACCCCCATAATCTCGCCATTTTCTACCTTGTAATCAGCTGTTCCGTTTAACACCTTCCAGCCTTTTAGATTTTTACAGTTAAAAAGGTTGGTCCATTCCTCTGCCTGCGATTGAAATGTTGAAATAACAAATCCGCAAAAAAACATCAATAAGATTCTATTTTTATTCATAAGTAACCTTTATTTCATTCTAATTTACGTAACATTCTTTTCTCTATAAGCTCATCGTTTTATTGAGCGATTGTATTCTACCTAATTTTCATAAAGTTGGATATAGCGTTACCGGACCTCTTTTTTCTCTGAAGAATCTGCTAATTGCCACATTCTGGATGCCCACTTAATATATTGTTCCCAATCGTAATCGGTTACATAATGTACTCCCTTCCGTATATGATAAGCCACTGTATTTTGAATTGGTTGCTCTATGGGTGGCATATCCCTACTTGTTATACCAGTTTTTCCAAACAGCTTATAAACAGATGTTGCATAGTATGCTGAAAGGAATTCTCCGCGAGGATCAGCCCATCTGTCTTTTTCGGCACTGGCAATATACACAGGCCTTGGTGCAATTAATGCAATTAACTCGTGCTGATCGACCGGAAGCCTTGCTTCATTTTCGTTATACTTTTTATAATCAAAACAGAACCAATGTGGAAATTTATGGTTAATCGAATGGATTCTTTCGCCATAACAACGCTTAGAAAGAGCAGCCCCGCTACACCCCGAATTATTCGAGATTACCGCAGAAAAGCGCTGATCGGTAGCCCCAGCCCAAAGTGCAGTTTTTCCGAGCCGGGAGTGCCCAAGAGCAATCACCTTTGCGGCATCTACCCGTTTGTTTGTTTCTAGGTAGTCGAGTGCACGGCTTAAACCCCAGGCCCAGGCAGCAATGCTTCCCCATTGGTGAGGTTCCGGGCGGATTTGCTCGTTGGTGTAAAAAAACGAGTGAATTCCATCGCAAAAATCATTCTTATCGGGATCGATATCTCCATAATAAAAGGTAGCCAGTCCGAAACCAGCATCCAGTATCCGCTGAATCGACCAACGGTCGGCCCGCGTCCCACGCGATGCTTCAGTAAAAATATTGTTACTGATATGGTATTCTTTTTTGTTTTTAGCCCATGAATCAGGAATGATTACATCCTTATCGAAAGTTACAGAATGGTTTCCGTAAAAATTGGCACTCAAAAAAACAGGAACATTTGTTTTATTTTCGGGCAGGTAAATAAGCAAAGTAAACGCCAGTTTGTGTTTTCCTTTTTCAATCCACACTTTAACCTGCTGCCGATATGCATGTTCATAAAAAGAACTTTTCCCTTCTTCTATAATTTCAACTGATGAGATTCCAAGTTTACCGGGTACTTGTCCGTAAACTCTGTTACCAAAGAAATCCAATAGCTCCGGGCGGCGCTCTTTTTCCCATTGCGTTGAATCCGAAATACGGTCGCCACTAAAAGTCACTAACGGATCAGGAACTGCAAACAAAGGGACTTTTGTTTCGTCGTAATTTGTTTTTGATTGAGCCCACATGAATAACGCAGGCAATAAGAAGCCTAGAGTAAGAATAATTTTCTTCATCTTCTTTTGTAATATATTTTGTATGAGTTTGCCCTACTTAAGAGAGCAAGTATATTCTACCGAAAAAATTCTATATAAAATAAGTGTAGTACCACGCATAAACTGTTGTACCCAGAATCGTACTCCCAATACATCATTTTGTGCACGACATAATATTAGTGCCAAGACTCACATAGCATCGACCATACTTACTTTTTGTCCGCTAAAAAACAGGACAATAACTTCTGATTAACCGAAATAATACTTGGCTTAACACTAGCTTATCGCTATTTAATAGTAGTACCAAAATCCACAAGGAATTCAGGTATTGCTTTAATCGTTTTTATTATTCATTCGAAATTGTTTCGACATAAACATTGCCGTATGAATCAGTAGCTTCTACCTTAATTACCTCCCAATCCGCAACTGAAGGTTTATAGTAAAACATGTGGTCGTTCTTTTTCTCCGGTTCAGCATAAGGCCGGTATGGTGGTATATCACCCCCATTGAGAAAATCATATGCGGCAGGGTCTTGCTCAACAATATTATTGCTTAAGTTGGTTTTAAAAATATTATCCTCGTATACCTTTACCGACCAAGTGGAGTGCCATGAAAAGATATTAGCGATTATCCCATCCCGACGGTTTAATGTTACAGCTTTCCCCAAACCATACAATTTCATTTGATAGTTTCGGTCGTGCCAGGTTCCTTTATAATAATGATTCGTGATTTTGTTGCCATCAATTTCGTAAATCGCAAAACCTCTTGGTATTCCGTCGTTACAAAGATCTCCGGTCCAGAAGGAACCACTCACCGCCCCTAAGGTGTTTTCTTCAATATTATCAGAAATTGTGGTGGTGTAATTATTGTGCGAATGTCCGGAAAGAATTCTTACCTGGTAACCATTCAAAATATCATATAACTTCTGATTTCCAATTACTTCAACCGAGCTATTTCGGCGCTTGGTTGGAACATGAATCCCCAGAATTATTAATTTATCCTTGCCAACGTATTTGAGGTCTTTCTTCAACCAATCAAGCTGATTTTGGGTTATCTCACGAGAATAAGTTCGTCCTCCTTTATATACAATATCGTCGAGTACTACAAAATGACATTCGCCAATGTTATAGGAATAATAGGTTGGCCCAAAGTTTTCCTCATATTCATCATCTGACTTGGCATCATCATTTACAACGTCTTCATTATGATCGTGATTGCCAATTACCTGAAAAGTAGGAATTCCTATGTTGTCAATCTGCTCGGTATATTTCGAAAAGTACGGCATGTTATCCCAAACTAAATCCCCAAGGGCTAAACCATAAATTACACCTTCCAAAGAAGATACGTATTCTTTAATTTTTGGAACATCTCCAATTAAATAGGTCAAATCTGTATTATTTGCAATTTGAACATCGGGCAATGCCACTAATGTAAACTTACTTTCAGCTATTTTTTTATGGAACGAAAAATCATGCTGAACAGCTCCATCAACCGGTATTTTGCCAATTGTTTTATAAAACCGGGGTATGGAATTTTCTGTTGGAACTTCACAATTCGAAGGCACAGAAACAAAAACAAATTTAGCATCACTTTTAGCAGCCATTTGGTAAATACCGTCCTCATCGGTTGCTGTTACTGTGTAGCCATCGCTAACAACAACTCCTTGCATGGGAATCTCATCAGCGGTAATTTTACCAACCAGGTTCATTCCTTCCTTTACTTCAATTGTAGTTGACGTACCACCTCCTTCGTTTCTTTTAATTTCCTCCCCTTCACAGCCCCACAGAATCAGTAATACAACTGCGATTAAACTTATTCCTTTTTTCATTTTAAAAATTGTTTATTGTTAAGTTACTCCCGAATATCCGGGGAAACTCCCTTTTATTATTTTCATGTTTGCAGAAATTTCTGCATGGTCTCCTCATCATTCTTCCATATTGAGCCTGCTAAATATGTACTTTAAACGCAGAAAGATTGCCCGGTCCTCTGATTTTTACAGGATGTATATGCCGGGCAATTTTTTCTCATTATATTTTCAAATTAACCTCTTCTTCTTATTGAACAATACTGTGTTTTTCGAACTTGATATTATCAAGGAACCACCGGTAATATCCATCCGTATCCTGATTTGTAGATCGAATAAGCACTTGTGTTTCTGAAGTTACACCATAAAGTACAAAACCTATATTATCCCATTGGTTATACGACGATACAGTAATTCTTCTGGAATCACTTTGTTTTGTATTTTCATCATCTACATCAATCGATCCAGGACCTTGATATATTTCAACCGTAATATCCACTTCTTCAATAGATGTAACATTATAATCGGCATCCACTTTAACATTTGGTGCTGCATCAAGAGTTAATTGTATGTTCGTTATTTTATTCTCATCCAGGTTCGGTATTTCAGAAATAATAATCCCAGTTTGTTTTCCACCTTTATTAAACTTAACGTACTGTTGTGCTACATAAAAGCAATTATTTTCTGGTTTATAGTCGTAATATTTTCTGGCATCAAACGCAGCCTTTGCAGCTTCGCAGTGTTCTTTTCCCGGTCCGGTATTATTTATCGAAATGGTAAATGTTTCTTTGGGGTCGGCCACTTGGTCGTCTCCCGCTTTACCTGCAAATGTGGTACACCACGAAAAATCTTCCAATAAATAAACATACCCTTCTGCTTTCCCGTCATCTTCATACAAGTTCAACTTATTTGATTGCGTTACAGGTATTTCTTCAATAATTCCATCGGTAGTAGTAATTGTAATTTTGCCTTCTCGCTGGCTGTCTCGGGTGTTTTCCTTAAGGCTAACAGCAACATCTGTAGTTCCGGCACTACCCGATGAAGGAGTTACCGTAATCCAAGAATCAGCAGTAATTGACCAGGCAGTTACCGACTCAAGCTTAATTGTTTCGGCATTGTTTTCAATCTCACCGGCTTTATTCGCTTTTATTTCGGAAACAGATATTGAAAAACCCTCAAGATTTTGTGTAACCTTAACCGAGTCTTTTAAAGTTCCGCTGTTGATGTACAAATAAGCACTTCGCGAATCGGGAGTGTTATTTACTTCTGCATCCAGCATAATTAAATGGTCTCCTTTACTACCTGATGCCGGCGAGGGTGTAAGCCAGTTTTCGCTACTCTCGATTTGCCAGTCGGAGTTTGTGCTGATACCGACACCTGCATTACCGCCTTCGCGAATTAAACCTGCTCTGTTTAAAACAATTAACGATGGGCTCACATCAAGTTCTTCAATCTTTTTGTTTTGAGCAATAGAGAGAACATGGCTATATTCCCCACTTTTTATGGTAATTGATCCTTGACGTGACGCACTTATGCCAATTTCTGTTGTAGTAATAAAAATTGTTGACCTGCCGTGTGTACCCGAAGTATGGTTTAATGTAATCCATTCATCTTTTTCGATAACTTCCCATGAATTGCTACAACCAATTTCGAAGCTTGGCTGGTATTTTTCCCCTAAATTTGCATCAATTATATAACCTTCATAATTTACGGTGATTTGTGCTTTAGATACATCAAGAAAAGATACCAGTTCCTCTTTATTATCACATGACATAAAAAGGACACTCAGCAAAAGAATAAATCCTAAGCTTATTAAGTTTATTTTTCCTACTATGAGTTTCATAGATCTTTTGTTTTAATTTTTTCTTATTGTTTAATTTTTTCCATTTTGACATTATCGAGGTACCAACGATAATAGCCGGAAGAGCCATGTTGCGATGTGCGGATAGCAATCTTTGTTTTAGAAGTGACACCATACAAATTAACTTCCATATTCACCCACTGGTTCCACGATGTAACCATACTCATTGACATCGGATTGCTTAGCGCAGCTCCATGTGTGCTGATGCTTCCCGGGCCTTCCAATTTCTCCACTACAATTGCGGTAGGATCTATACTTTTTACCGTTATTACATCGCCCTCAGTACTGATGCCGATTACTGGTGCCACATCAAAAGATAGTTTTATGTTGCTCGACTTACCTACAGGTATATTTTGCAACTTAACACTTAATCCTGTTTGATTATTCTTCTTACCCATTTTCAGATAATACTTTGCCATGTACATGCAATCAGGACCTGGATTGTAATCTTCATATCCTCTTGCTTCGAATGTGCTTGCCGCCTTATCATGTATTGAAACGCGTGTTGTAAAACCCTGATCGGGATATGTAACCTGATCGTTACCACCAAATTCCTCGAACCAGTCAAAGTTTTCTTCCATATAAACATACCCTGCCTTTTTACCATCGTCAAGGTCTTCATTCATGTTTTGAATTACCCGTATAATTTCGGAACGCTCCTCGCTTTTTACTACAATTTCACCCTCGCGGACCGATCCTGTATTGTTTTCTTCGGCAACAATAACAACTGTTACCTTACCCTTGCCTGTTAGCTGGTCAACACTTAACCATTCAGTTTGACTGGTTATCTCGTATCCTTTATTGGCTAAAACTGTTAAGGTGGCTTCACTACCCGTATTTAGAGTTCCGGTACGAACAATCGTAATTATTGTTTTATCTACTGATAAGCGAGTATCTGGATTCTCGGCATTATCTTCTTCGCATGCGATCAACATAACAGAAAACAATGATATGTACACGATGCGAATTATATTTTTTATAGTAAGTGAATTCATAATATTTAATAAATCAACATTATTATAAGCCTGAAATAGGCCGTCTCTTTAATTAAGCTGCTAGTATCCCGGATTTTGTTCCATCTTAGGATTTGCAGCAATTGCTGTATTCGGGATAGGAAAACGTAGTTTGTATTCCTCGACTGTTGGTTCATGATCCCACCAGCTGTCTTCAATAAACTTGTTCCACCGAATAAGATCGGTACGTCTTCGTCCTTCTCCAACAAACTCAATCATCCATTCGTCAAGCATGCGGTATTCATCAAGATTGGAAACGGTTACAGGATTAGGGTCGAAATTGTTCTCAAAATTTCTTTTCCGAACCTGATTTATCAAACTTGCCGCTTCGTCTTTATCGCTGGCCCTTAATTTACACTCGGCCAACATGTAATATATTTCAGCAAGTCTGATAACCGGACAATCCGGATTATAGCGTAAATCTAATTCATCAATGGTTGTTTGTGGTGATTTAACAAGTCGGACACCCGAATTTTCCTCCCCATCAGCCATTGTTGATGGCAATGAAGCAACTGAAGGGTATTTGGACCCCACTTCGCTGAAACGGCCAACCTGATCTACTATAACAAGTGTCTCGCCTTTGTATTCCTTTGCACCTTCTGCACTCAATGTAGGATCGTTAGGATTCTCTAACAAACCAATCAGGAACATACCTTCTGATTTGCCCCCTCCTAAATACCGATAAGGCTTCTTTCGTAAGTCTTGTTTATCAAATTTTTCGTAAGTATTCCCTAATTTGTAGTTGTATATTTCACCTACTGGGTTACGAGAAGGAGTCAGCATAAACCCATTATAGCCATTTGGCCCATCCAGTCCAAAATATTTGTACGTATTCCGTGGATAAAAATATCTGTAATACCAGTCCCATTGTAGTTTTCCATATTCAGATGGCACTGCCCAAATAAGTTCAGGCGAAACACCATTGTCGAAATCATGTGGCCCTATCCAATCTTCTTCTAACTCATATGCCCCATATTTTCCATCAATAATATCCTTGCAAATTGCGGCACACTCTGCATACATATCTTTCCCGGCATAGGCTTCTGCATTAAAATATAAGCGCGCCAACAACGCTGCTCCTGCTGCCTGTGAAATATATCCATCCTGATTGGTAACAGGAATTAAATTTTCTTTTGGTTTAAGTTTATCTAAAACATCAGTAAGTATTTCTTCAATAAAATTGAATGTTTCTACATCAGTAGATCTTGGTTTAGTACCTTCCTCTGTTGAAGTATAAAGTGGCATACCACCAAAGTAATCGAGTCCGTTCATATAAAAGTACGCCAACATAGCACGAAGTTGACTTACATGATCATCTTTATCGATTTGGGTTAAACCAAACGACTCGTAATCCACAACCGATAAATCTTCAAATGCTTCAAGCGTACGTGCAATCCCACTGGTTGTACCGTTATAGGTATTTACAACAAACCTGTCGTCGGCAGTCCATGTGTGGTAATGCAGTCGAAAATATTCACCCCCATTATACCAATCGGAACCTCGCTGGGGACAAGTCATTTCGTCGGTAGTCAGCTCTTGTAGATACCATCTGTCATTACCAACATACCATCTCCAATGTGTAAACGGACGGCTTAATACGGCGTAAACATTATCGGGTGAGGTAATGAAGTTTTCAGGAATGGTTTCTGAATAAAATTCGGGTTCAATATCACATGCCGTTACAAAAATTGTAACAACAAAAAGTAATCGTAAAGATTTTATGTAGTTTTTTATTTTATGCATGATTTTCAAAATTTTAGAATGTTAACTGTACTCCCATAGTGAAACGCACCGTTTGCGGGTACATCGAATTCTTATTTTTAATTTTCTCAAATCCCGGGAATAATCCGGTAATATCCACTTCGGGATTTACCCCGTTGTATTTGGTAAAGCATGCAAGATCTCTGACAGTAAGAAATAATCTGGCTTTCTCTAAATATTTAGTATGCTTTTGGGCGTTGAAATTGTACCCCAGGTTAATTGCGTCTATTTTTAAAAAAGTTCCTTCTGATAACCATAGATCAGATAAAATCTTCTCGTCATCAATTTCGTTGTACTCGCCATAGGCGTCTCTTAACACATTAAGTTGCGAATTATTCTGAAGGCCATAGTACATATCTATTTGATTAAATACGTCGTACTTAATATAGCTTCTTAACGATACAGAGGCATCAAAATTTTTGTACTGAAATGTATGCTCCCACGAAACAATAAGTTTTGGAATCGCATTGCCAACATACTGTTTATTTGATTCTATCAAAGTTTTATCAGTTGCATCTACCGCATTGTTTTCACTATCGTAAATCATAAATTCGCCATTCTCATTAAGCCCTGCATATTTAAACACGTAATACTGGCCTATTACAGAACCATTAACCAACTTAGAAGCTACACCCGGATTACCCGGAGATGGAAAACCACTGCCATAAAGAATTGTGTTTTCACCCATGTTGAGAATTCTCGAGGTGTTGTGAGAAAAACCAACGGATGTTGAATACTTAAATTTTTCATTATCTACTATCATTCCTCCAATTTCGAATTCCCAACCTTTATTCTCAAGGTTACCGATGTTTTTCATTACTGTAGCATGTGTCATAGGTGGCTGAGGAGCAGCTACTTCAAATAATAAATTATCAACATCTCTTTTGTAAATATCTAGTTTTCCGTACAGCCGATTCTTGAAAAATGCGTAATCAATACCTAGGTTCAACTCTTTTTTTTCTTCCCATCGCACATCGGCATTGGCATTTTTCTTTGATCCGTATGCCGGGCTCCAAATACCATTGGTAGGCCACATTTGGTTAGACGTATAAAGACGCTGCGAAATATCGCTTGCAAACCCGTTGTTACCAGTAACCCCATATCCTGCTCTTAGTTTCAGGTCAGAAACAAAATGAAGATTATCTTTAACAAACGATTCGTCAGACATACGCCAGCCCAAAGATACTGCCCAGAAATTGGCCCAACGGTTGTTTTTTCCAAATTTAGATGATCCTTCGCGACGATAGCTAGACATTAACATATACTTGTCTTTGAAGCTATAATTAGCACGGGCAAAAAATGCAATAAGTCGTTCACGTGGGGCTTTATATGAATTCATGTTAGCCAAACCATTCCCGAGGGCAAGATCCATCCCTGACGACATGTCCCAGGCGCCAACTCCGTCAACTGGGAAATCGCCATTCGTCATATTAAAATTCTGGTAGTTTCTTTCCCAAAAACTATATCCTCCGGTTAGTTTTATTCTTTGATCGTCATCGAGCCTCTTATTGTAAGTAAGATATGCATCTGCCGACTTTATCTGGGTTTTGTTATAACTGTGATATCCACTTCCGCTGTGGCCTGATTGCGAATCTATGTGAAAAGCAGACTTATATGTCATTAAATTCCAGTCGCTTTTCTGGTAGCCCACGTTTGATGTTAATGACAAACCTTCAATTATTTTAATTTTTGCAGAAGCATTTGTTAACAGCCAACTATCCTTTCCATCGTACGCCCTTAAAGCAATATCCGCCACCGGGTTATAGCTGCTGGTAAAATCGACAAGGTTATACCCGCTGGGATCGCTATCATCGTATATCGAAATTGTAGGATTAAGGGCCAAAGCAGTATTGAACGATGTTGACGACATTCTTTGATCTCTTGTGGCCTGACGGTACTCAGCATTTGCTTTTATTTCAACGCAATCATCCAGTATTCTAAATTTTGAATTAATACGTCCTGAATAGTCCTTTCTATCATCACCAATTGTTATACCCTTACTGTCTTGTGTAGAAAATGTAGCACGCAAACTTGCGCTTTTTGAACCACCTGATAAAGTTAAAACATGACGGTTTGAGATCGGTTGGTCTTTTAATAGTGCATTATACCAGTCGGTATCATATCCGTAATCGTCGCCTACATTTCGTTCAACATATTCGCTGGAAGATAACATTTCGGGTCGTTTACGAACACTTTCGGTAGACACTTCAGCTGTATAATCAACTCTTACTTTATCTATCTTTGCTTGTTTTGTAGTAATCAGGATAACACCGGCTGCAGCACGCGTTCCATAGATAGCCCCGGCAGAAGCATCTTTCAGTACATCAACAGATTCAATATCTTCCTGGTTTAGTGAACGAAGGTCGTTTCCCGGTATTCCATCAATTACAATTAACGGACTGTTGCTTGCATTAACCGAAGCAATACCCCGCAACTGAATATTATTAGAAGCATTGGGGCTGGATGTTTCGGTAATAACCAACCCTGGAACCTTGCCTTGTAAGGCGGTGGCAATAGTTGACCCTCCAAGGCCGGTAATTAGTGCATCTCCTTTAACCGATGTTATTGAACTGGTAACCTCTTTCTTGTCTAATGTACCATATCCAACAACAACAACTTCATCCATGCCAATGCTCTCTTCCTCCATTGTAACGGAAATACTGCTTTTCCCGTCAACTGAGATCTCCTGCGTTTTCATTCCTACGAACGAAAACACTAAAACTTTTGTGCCAACGGGGACATCGAGAGTGAAATTGCCATCAATATCTGAAGTAACACCGGTTGTTGTCCCTTTTATTACAATGGAAGCACCGGGAAGTGGAAGACCCTCCGAGTCGGTTACTTTTCCGTTAATTTTCTTCACTTCCTGCTGAATAACTTCAGGCTTTCGATGTTTGGCATTTTTAACAACGATTACCTCGTTGATGACTTTAAAATGCAACATTTCCTGATTGGCAACATCCTGCAAAATTTCTTTTAAATTCTCTACTCCGGCATCGATTGAAACGTTACTGTTAACATCTATTTCGTTTTCAATATAAAAGAAACGAAACTCCGAAGATTGTTCCACCTCATCAAAGAATTCTTTTAAGGTGCAGGTTCTTGTTTTGAGGTCTAATTTCATCCGCTCAATATTCTGGCTTCTACTCGTTGTAGTTGCCAGTACAGTCCCTGCAAATACCAAGTTTATTAATATGGTATAGAATGACATAAGTAAGTACTTTCTAATAATAGATTTTTTCATAATTTTGAACTGTGTAATTAATGCTTTTG
This sequence comes from uncultured Draconibacterium sp., assembly GCA_947492175.1. Lineage (GTDB taxonomy): Bacteria > Bacteroidota > Bacteroidia > Bacteroidales > Prolixibacteraceae > Draconibacterium. Next base: position 210,937 of record CANLMQ010000001.1, read on the forward strand.
TAATTTAATTGTACAATTTGTCCTGATGGGATTTGAGAAACTGGTACTTTCTCAAATCTCCGGGACATTTTTTTGCACCATAATTTTGGTGCCGTAAGAATTAGGATTTATTTCATTGGCAATTCTGTTTTGTCATTTTTGATCACTTTTATTTCTTTATTCTCAAGAATCTCGTATGATAATTCAGTTCCCACTTCAATAGCAGTTATAATGGTTAGAAAAGGCGTATTGTCAAAACTTGCGTTTATTCTTATATCTGAAACATCAAGATTGCCCGTTTTGAAACTCACTCCGTAACGATGTTCGAGTTGTTGATACACTTCAGAAAGCGGAGTATTTTTAAACCTGAAAATTTTATTTTTCCAACCCAGCTGCTCATTAAAATCAAAATCACTTTTTACATATTCCAGCGTTCTTCGGTTAAAAGCAACCATCTTCCCCGGTTCAAGAAAAATAGTTTTACCTTGTTCTGCCCCCACTTTTACTTTGCCTTCCACCAAAGCCACCGACAACTTTTCTGCTTCTGGATAAGCATTCACATTAAAAGTGGTTCCCAGCACTTCAACCTTATATTCTCCAAGATCAACTATAAATGGTCGCTTTGTTTCTTTAGCTATTTCGCAAAAAGCCTCACCCGTTATTTGTACTTCTCTTTTTAGTTTTGAGAAATGTTCAACAAAACGAAGACTGGAACTACCGTTAAGTCTGATAGAAGAACCATCAGGCAGATCGACCTTTAAATTCTCACCGGGTTGGGTGCTGAATTCACAGTAGGCAGGCTTCATAGAAACAGAAGATTTGTCAGCAATCTGGTTAAAAATTACCCCACTGGCAATGATTAGCAATACTATTGCTACAGCAGCGACTTTGTATCTGTTTCTGAACCAATTGATCGTTGGCCTTTTTTCCTCAATGCCCATAGAAAAACCAGGTTCCTGTTTTTGGATCTCGGAAATTATCTTATCACGAGTTCGTGTATAATTAAATTTAGGCATATTATTATAGTTTTCCTTTTTATCAACTATCATCTTGAACTTATCGTAAAGCGCTTTATTTTGATCTGATTTTAGAATGGATTCGAACCGATCTAATTCCGCTGGTGTAATTTTCCCGGATTCCTTCCGTGCAAATAATTCGTATAATTCTTCTTGTTTCATTTTAATCCCTTTAAGATATGACACAGCAAAACGAAAATATTCCCAGTGGGAATTGTTATAATTTGATTAAAATGTCAACCTCATATAAAAAACAGAACTTTATTGCGCAAAAAAAGCACTAATAATTCATAATTCCTTTTGACCAGATATCACCATAAAACTTATTCCATATGGTGACTCTCAGTATTGTTGTGAAAAAAATCGGGAATAATAAAAAACAGATTCTGATTTGTATGGAGTTATCCAATTATCGGCAAAAGCATCAATAAAAGAAAATAAAAATCGTATTTTTTTGAAGCCAATTTTTCGGAGATAAACTTCATGGCCAGGTAGATGTGGTTCTGTACAGTTTTTAACGAGATAGATAATTTATCCGCCACTTCCTTTTGACTTAAGCCTTCCAGTTTGTGCAATTTAATAACCATGCTTTGTTGCGGCGACATGGTGCTTAGCAACTCCTGAAATTCACTTAGTACTTCGTTATGAACCAGAATGGAGTCGGCGCTAACATTCGATATAATATCCTTCTCTGCCACATCTTCGATACTGAGATTCTGCTTTGTGCTTCTTAAATAATTTAGTGAAGTATTTTTCGCTGCTGCAAAAAGATAGGGTTTTAATCCGGTTGTAAGTTTTGTTTTGTGCCTGTTTAACCACAACTTCACAAAGACCTCAGAAACAATATCTTCTGCTGCTTCTGTATCTTTAACCATGGAATGAGCAAAATGACTAAGTCGATGAAAATATATATCGAAAACGATACTGAGCGCTTTCTCATTGTTGGCACGGATTTCCTGCCACAATTTGTGATCAGTATTTATTTCATTTTTCATTTCTTCGGATTCTTAAAACCGTGGACAAAGATAAATCGATTACCTCCTTCAAATAGAAAGATCCAATTAAAAAAATATTAAAGCTGACCAGATCAATGTAAATTATCTTTATCTGGTTATTAATAGAAGTCATCAATAATTAGAATGATTCTAATAGCTTATAAGTGAGAAGAATTAATAAATTTCACCTCTAAATATCCTCAAATTCAACGCTTGTGTAATCTTTTACAGTTTCTGTTTCCTCAAGCACTTCTTCAGTTTCCTGCTCTTCGGCAACCTCAGGAACCTCTTGATCTGGTTGCTTGTCGTAGATGTAATCAACCACATCTTTTAAACTGTCAATAAATTTTTCGAAGTCTTCTTTATACAAAAAGATTTTATGCTTTTCGTAGCTGAATTTACCATTATCACCATAACGTTTTTTACTCTCGGTAATGGTTAAATAATACTCGTCGCTGCGAGTACTTTTCACATCAAAAAAATAAGTTCTTTTTCCGGCACGGATTACCTTTGAATGAATCTCCTGTTTGAATTTGCTTTCAATCTTTTTAGCTCCCTCCTTACTTTCAGCACTTTCCATTCGAATAAATTTTGATTTTTGACTTAGTTAGATTCAAAAATAGAAAAATATTTTAGAATTTTTGACAAATGGTCAGCAAGCTGAAAGATTCCTGAAAATTTTCGGCAATTTAAACTCATTCTACAAAACTCTGCAACAGGGAATAAAAAAGGGAGACCATCAGAATTGTAAGAGGGGTAAAACAAAACGTACATAAACCATAAATTAAATACATCTATAAATCAATTACTTAGCTGTTAACCATTCAAAACAAAATGTACACAGCTTTATTATTGCTTAAATTTAGCTTTAATATTTTTAACCGATTTAAACGAATTGTGATAATTTGCTTTAATTGTTGTGATTGTTTCGAGTTAACAATACGACAACACGCCGCATAAATAAACGGAATGACAACATTCAAAGCTGTCCTCGCCCAATACGCCCCAATCCTTAAAACAGCCTTAAAACGCCTCGCAAATAGCCTGTATTTTACTGCCTGGAATCCTGCCCGGAGAATTGTACATTTTGACTTGTTTTGTGCTTTGGGCATACAATTGGGCATACAAATGGGCATATGAAAAGCGGCTAATTTTGGAAATTAGAGAATACTATACGACCAAAACAGAGCGCAAAAACACCAAAAACCAACGAATTGTAGGGGGTGTAATACCGTGAAAATATTATTGTTTTTACTTCTGAATCACCTTTGTTTAGTGGCGAAGCATAAAAAAAGCCGGCTTAACTACCGGCTTTTTTGTGTGTATTTGTGTTTTCCTATTGCTTGTCTTGTACAATTTGTTTCTTAAGCTCCTTGTATTTTAGCTCAGCCTCGCCCAATTGTTTTGCCAGGTTAATAATAGTGCGGTCTTTATCTTTTATTATTTGAAAGATGTCGCTATTCTGAAAATGTTTGTACTCAATGGGTGGTTCTTCTGCTTTTTTGCCGTGATGTGGTATTAATTCGACGTCCTTAGATTCAGTTTCTAATGGTTTGCGGCGTAACAATTTGTTAATATCTAAGTCTGGGCAGGTGTCAGCGATTAAAAATATGTCAACTGAGTCGCGGCGTTTCCAATTTGCTACTACTGCGCCTGAAATGCCTAATTTTCCAGCTACTTCGCGGTCTTTTGTGAATCCGTAAAAGTCTGCTATTTCGTTGATTATTTCCGTTGCTGTTCTTTTCAAAGTTGTCAATCTGATATTTGTTAATAAAAAAGATAACAGTATGTTTGTTTCAGAATGTCAAAGTGTTTATTTTTGTTAACATCTGATAACAAAGTTAAATTAAAAAATGTCAAAAAAGCAAACTGATAGCGAAATTATACAATGTAAAGAGTATGGCGACATGGCAGAAGTTGCCCGCACTATGAATATAAGCAGGCACAATGCAACAATGATTTTACGCCGCCCCACATCGAAGCGCTACAAAGAAGCAATAGGCATTTTGCGCGAACTAGTAGAAGCGCGCCAGGCACGACAGGAAAGAACACAAGATAATAACTAAAAACTTACACTATGCAATTGGAATATTTTGAAAATACGCTATGCGTTGAAGCCGGTTGGCTTTATGGCGATGGTGATATTATGACAAAGGCCAATTATGACCGTTTGCGCCGTAATGGAACTTTGCGATTAATGCGCCGAGGCTGTAAGGGTACGCCCGCGTTAATTGCTTATGATAGCATTCCTGAACGTTTTCAGAAAATAATTGAATTAAAGATTGGTGATGTTTATGCCGCTACCCGACATAAGCATTTTGTTGACTTACTGGAAGCTGACGCCGAAGCAACAAGCTTTTTTAGCACTTACCTTTTACCCGACGGCAGGCACCTTAAGCCAGATACTCAAAAAGAGTACAATACTAACGCTATGTTTTTAAATGCAGTTGGTGTATTGGTGAAGAACCGCCGCGCTCAGCGTCGTGCTTTGGGGGGGCAGCAAAACGATGTTTGGACACCTATTGCAAATGTGGTTGCACAATTGAAAGACAGCTATAAACACACTTTGCCCGGCAATCCTCGCCGACTATACGACCGCCACCGCAAGTACGTAAAAGAGGGCTACCCAAGTCTTATTCATAAGAATTTTTGCAACGACCATAGCCGCAAGGTTAACGAGCAAATTGAGAGTTTAATAATTGCTTTGGCCTGCATGGATAACAAACCCTATTTTAAAGGGAACCACGGCAGCGTACACGATATGTATTTGCAGTTTTTGGGTGGTGCTATTCAACCGGTTGATGTTCACACAGGCGAGATTTACAACGCAGAAGATTTTAGGAACAATGACGGCACGCCAGTAGTGATTTCGGATAGTACGGTTTGGAACTATTTAAGCACTCCTAAAAACCGCGTTATTATTTCGCAGTTTAGGAATGATAAAAAGTACAATGAAGATACTTTTGCGCCTCACCACCATCGCCATGCACCGCTGTATTCTTTCAGTAAAATTAGTATGGACGACCGCGATCTGCCACGCAAGGCAATGGACGGACGCCGCCCGAAAGTTTATTACGCTTACGACGTTGCAAGTACTTGTGTTACTGGTGCCAGTTACAGCCGCGACAAAGACACGAGTTTGTTTATTGACTGTATGCGAGATATGTTTCAGTTTATTGAAACTAATGAGCTGGGGCAGCCGCTAGAGGTTGAGGTAGAACACCACTTGGTTAACCAGTTTAAGCACGATTTAATGAAAGCGGGTATGTTGTTTAATCATGTTCGCTGGTGTGTGCCTGGTAACTCGCAAGAAAAACGCGCCGAGCATTTTAACCGCGCTAAAAAATACGGCTACGAAAAACGTTATCAGGCTGGTATTGGCCGTTTTCACTCGAAGCTAGAAGCTAACCGCCCTATACAAGAACAGGAATGGAAAGCAGGCAAAGACCGTAAGTTAAAAGAAAAGCTTTTTGATTTTGATGAACTGGTTGCCGACGACCGCCGCACAATAGAGGCGTACAACAACGATTTGCACCCAAAACAAAAGCTTTATCCCGGAAAAACCCGCTTACAGGTTCTAAAAGAGAACCAAAACCCAAATACGGCACAGGTAAACAAAAGCTTGCTTTACAAATATATTGGCAACGCTACTGACACCAGTATACGCCGCAGTCAGTATTTGCAGGTACAAGGCGAAAAATACGCTTTACCTAGTCCTGATTTAATTGATTTTCTGGAACCAAACAACTACAAGGTTACTGCCTATTGGTTGCCAAATGGTAACGGAATTATTGACCAGGTTTACGTGTACCAAGGCGACTTATTTATTGGTGAATGTAAGAAACAGGAAACTTATAACGAAGCTAAAGCCGAGCAAACCGAGAGAGATATTCAAATTCATGCCGAACAGGCCGAATACGTTAGCGCTTACCGCGAAAAGGTAAAAGAGGGTAAAAAGAAAGTTAGCAAGGTGCGTTTGTTAGAGCCTACGGTTGAAGACAACAGCCCGGTAGAGGTATTTGCCCCACAAACCGACAATCAGCCCAATTATGATTTTGATAACGAAGCCGACGACAATTACGACGACTTTGATTATGATGCTGACAACGCAATAGACAGTTTTTAAACAACACTTAATAACGATTTAAATTATGATTACGCAAGAAGTTAAACAGTTGATTATTGACAGGCTTAAAGAACGTGAATCGATTGAGGGCAGCCGCCAAAATGTTTGCAGAAAGTACGATTTGCGCCCCGACATATTGAGCCGTATGCTTAATGGTGAAACAGATAAAGTTTTGTCGGTACAACGCTGGTTGCGCTTGGCGCGCCGTTTCGATATTCCTTTAAATAACGAGGTTAAAATAGAAACTGCCCAAACGCCAACGTTTAAACACATTTGGGCGCAATTGGAATTTGCACAAGAACACAGTGTAAGCGGTATGCTTTGCGACCGTGCCGATATTGGCAAAACGCACACCGCTACTTTATACGCCCGACAGGGTAAAAACGTGGTTTATATTGACTGTGCCCAGTGTAAAAGCTCTCAGGCGTTTATACGTGCTTTAGCAAAGGGTTTTGGCTTAGAGCATACAGGCAGTTTGCGTATGGTGCGCGACGACCTTTTTGACTATGTAAAAACCGTTGATAAGCCTTTAGTAATACTTGACGAGTTTGGCGATTTAAGTTTAGGTGCTTACATGGAGTTTAAAGCATTTTGGAATGCAACCGACCATTATTGCGGTTTTTATGCAATGGGAGCCAATGGTTTACGGCGTAAGATTGAGAACAATATTTCCAAAAACATAATTGGTTTTGAAGAGATATTTAGCCGATTGGGTAACAAGTTTCAGCGCATTACTCCGCAAGACACTTACAGCTTTAAAAAATTTCAGGATAAACAAATGATTCAGATTGCCAAAGCGAACGGCATAGACAACATTCAGGAAATGTTGGCGCGTAGCAATGGCAGTTTGCGCCGCATTTCTATTCAGAAAGGAATTGAGAAGAAAAACGACAAAACCAACAACAACTAAAATCGATTTTCCTGATGCCTAAAAACGAGCAAAGAGCCGACAGCCGAGAGCAAAGAGTAACAATTACTCAGAAAAACATAGAATTTACGGGCTATAAAATTGCCGACAAAATAGAGGATCTTATAGAGAAACCTCACGCCGCTAGTATTACGTCGAAAGCGTTTGACGTTGAAGCACCCAACGGCGAAACAGTACAGGTGCAAATTGTGGTTATACAGGCAAAAGAATTGTTTTTGCCCGACCACATTGAAATGGTGAATTATTACGAAGGATAGCAGCGCAAACGAATGGCGAAAAAAGCAATTAACCGCGCAGTGTCGGTTAGTAGCCTCTTAAGTGCAAAGCATAAAACTTTGCCTTTTAAGGGGCGCTGGCTCGATAGCTTTGGCGAACCTGAATTAACAGGCAGTTGTCTTATTTGGGGTAATTCAGGGAGCGGTAAAACGCGTTTCGCCTTGCAATTAGCTAAATATTTGGCCAGCCTGCCAGGTATTAAGGTTGCCTATAATAGTTTAGAAGAGGGCGCCAGCCTTTCGCTAAAAAAGGCAGTAATAGAAACCGGGCTAATTGAGGTAAAAAGAAGCTTTGTAATACTGGACAAAGAACCAATACCAGAGTTAATTGAGCGACTTGCAAAGCATAAAAGCCCGAATGTAATCTTTATTGATTCCGTGCAATACAGCGGCTTAAATGCTACCAGCTACAAAGAGTTAATAAATCGTTTTCCTAAAAAGCTATTTGTGCTGATTAGCCACGCCGAGGGCAAACACCCAGCGGGCAGAGTTGCAAAAGCCATTCGCTACGATGCTATGATGAAATTAAGGGTTGAGGGTTACGCAGTACCTGCACCTGTTAGCCGTTACGGCGGTGGCGAACCTTTTATTATTTGGCCTGAAGGTGCCGCTAAGTATGGATATGAAATTTAAGAGAATTAGAAGTTTGAAAAATGACCATAGAGGAAAGAATAATAGTAGGAGCAGCAATAATGGCACTGGTTTATTACCTGGTGTTTATTGGCTTTCTGATTTGGTGGCGTAGAAACACTAATAAAAAGTAAAAAATGCAACAACGAGTAAAACAATATTACACAGCCTGCACCGATGCCGGTATTGATGGCAAAGAGCGCTTAAAAGAGCGTTTTGGGCTTGATAGCGCCAACGATGCCAGCCCCGAGCAATTGGGAACGCTGATATATGAAATTAACGAAGAGGGGAACAAATGGCGGCGCAGGGTAATGGCTGCTATTGGCGATCACTTAGAGGGACAAAAAAAAGAGTGCAACGCCAATATCATAAAAGCCATTGCCTGCCGCGCTGCTAAAGCAAAGCACTTTAACCGCATTTCGCACGAATCGTTGCGGGCTATTTATAACCAGTTTTCTAAACCAGTTAAAAAGTAGAAAAATGAAAACAATACCACGAACAATTGAAAAGGTTTGCAAGCTTCTGCACATTACGCCCGACGCTTATATAAACCTGTTTTTCGACAATGGTTGCGAATACCTGGAACAAAACCAAACAGGCCGCGCCGACGAACTACAAAGGCTGATTAAAGCCTTTATATGTTCGCCCAGCTTTTGGCAGTGGTATTGTTTACAGGCCGAAGTTATTGACGCGGTGTTTATTAGTGCCGTGCGCAAAGATCAAACGCCTCGTACTATTGAGGCATACAAGCTTATGCAAATTCGCAGACAGCTTGCTATACACCAAAATGTTATAGATGCAGTAATTGAAGACGAACGCAAACGATTAGCTAAAACCGTATTTAAACAAGCAGTATGAAAATGAAAAAAGACTTAAGGTTATTTAAAAACGGCTTTGTGTACGTGTTTTTGGTTAGTGCGAATACATTTTGCATAGCTACCCTGTTTTGGGCTGGCATTGTGCTGTTTGGTTTTCTTATCTCGTTTTTATGGGCAGCCAATGTAAAACGCATTTCAACCAGCAATATAATCGACCGCATTATTTATGCCAGCGGTGCCATGTTTGGCGGCTTGCTAGGCGTGTGGTTATCGAATTTCTTAAAACAAATTGTACATACACTTTAAAAATTTGAATATGAATTTAGAAGGATTAACAGATGAACAAATTGCGGCAGAATTTGAGCGCCGCCAATTAGCAAAAAGCGAAGCTGAAAATAAAGCTAAACAGCTTCGTTTTGAGTATGAACGCGACAGAAATAAGTTAGTTAGAAAGATGGTTTTGGCCGCTGATAAAATTTACGAACGCATGGCGGCATTTAAAAACTTATCTGTTCAGCAGCTTGAAGAATTTTATGATCGTGCAAAACAATATGGCGATGTGAAAAACAGCAGCAAAGGCGGCTTTAATTTACGTAGTGCCGATGGAACAATGATGGTTAAGTTGGTACGCAATACCAAAAGTTACTACGACGAACGCGCCAATACTGCCGCTGATCTTGTTCGTGAATTTATGACCGACATGGTTAAGAAGCGCGACCAAAAAACATTTACGTTTATAATGGCACTATTGGAACGTGGAAAAAACAATGAATTTAATCCGGCCAATATTGCCACCATTATTAAACACAAAGACGACTTTAACGACCCGCGTTGGTTGCGTGCTATTCAACTCTTCCAAGAGGCACACAATACCGTTCTTGTTAGTATGAATGTTGAGTTTTACCGCAAGGATAAAGCCGATAAAGATCAGCCTATTGTTTTAACACTGGCTTCTATTCCGCTGGAAGAAATAACCGACGACGTTAAACCCGAAGAGCAGCAGTAACTATGTGGATTTCGATAATAACAATATCTGTTTTACTGCTTCTGATTGTTTGGCAATTGGTGGGCTTTTACAGGCGCGATAAGTTTATAAAAAACCTTGATAAAGGCGATACCGTGCAATTTGTGTTTTCAGGACAAAAGCTAATCGGCGATGTACTGGAGAAAAGGCCAAACGGGGCAGTAATATTTTACGGCAACGAAAAGTATGCCGTATTGAACGACAATATTTTAAAGCGACAATAAATGGTTACAGGCTAACCGCAAAAGCCTGGGTTCTTTTATTACTGGCGGCACTTAATTGATTGTTTCTGTTTTCTGTTTTCATGGCGTAGCCGCCAGTAATTCGCCTGTATTTGGTTTTCAATATCGGTTGAATGCAGAGGCCCTGAAACAAGGCAGTGTTACCGGTAACGGCAGTTCGATTCTGCCGACAGGCGCAAGTAGTTTTAATAACAATTTAAACAGTATTTAAAATGCCAAATTTCAAAAAAATGTTTGGAGGCTTAAGCAAGCCAAAACCAATTCGATTAGAGTTTACAAAAAGTAAAACAAAGCTATACAGTAGTCGCAAGCTGTTAATTATTGGCGACTGGATGTACTTTAGAAAAGACCTGGTTGAACAGAAAATTACAGAAGTGATTAACACGAAGATTGCCAATGGCGAACTAAAAGAGGTTAAGAAAGGCAAAAGTGAAAAGGAAAAAAGCAAAAGTGAAAGCAAGTAGCATAACGTTTAATCATGAAATGTGGCGCGTTTGCCATTGTTGCGGCTGTGAGTTTGACTTAAGACGACACAGTGGCTTTTGTCCTGAATGTGGAACCGATAACAAACCTGAGTAAATGAGTAAACTAGCAAATATTAGTGTAAAAATACCTTTCGATTTTGGCGACGCTGGCGAATTGAAGCTTAAGCGTAACCGCGTGCTAACTGCCCGGTACTATTACTATTTTCATATACTGCGCCGCCGACCCGATGACATTTATATTTTGCTGGCTGAAAACGAGTTTTTTTTAAAACCCGACACGGTTTACCGCATTTTAACAGAAGACCGGCAAAACAATTTCCTGAACGAATTAATACAAACCAGTGCCACCAGTGCCAGGCTGCAAAAAATGTTTCCTGGTTGGAAATGGCAGTAAGAGAGTTAGAAGTTAGAAGCACGAAGTTAGAAGTTATGGAAGAAATAAGATTATTGATTTTACAAGAGATAGAGCATTGCAAAGTGGCTTACATCGAAGCCGACAATGCCGGTTACGAATCGCACAAAAAGCATTATGGTAACCGAAAAAGAAAGTTAGAAAAAGCGCTCGAAGTGCTACGATAATTAACAGTTTTCAATTTAATAATTAAACATTTTTGAGTTATGCCAAACGAGAAAGTAAAAGCGCCTACAAAGGCAGAAATTAAAGCCGATGCCGAAGCATTGGCAGCGAAAATTAAAAGCGTACCTGATTACGACAAAGATGCAAATTTGTTGTATGCCGTTCGCGAAGTTGGTAACGCAGTAGATTGGCTTTCGAAATAGCCAAAATTAACAAACAAGTTGAGCCGCTTTTGCGGCTTTTCTTGGCTTAATACTATTGATTATGAAAAAGGACGGAAGACCAAAGCAAAAAAACGGCAAGCCAAAGAAATGCTATGTAATAATGGTTTCGCGCGTTTTTCCGACCGATCACCCCAAAGTCGGTACAATAACCGGTTTTATTCCGAAAATTGAACAGGGCGAAAAACAACACACTATACGAGGCAATTACGATTTTTGGAAAAAGAGAATTGATAAAGTAATTGCCGGAGAAGCCTATATAAGTCTTCGTTTTTGGATTGGTAAACCTTACCGAAGCGCACAGCACGAATTTTTACAACTTGAAAAAGCCGGTATTCAAAAGATCGAAATAGATTATAACGGTGCAGAAGAGATTATTAGCCAAATAAACGGCGGTGCCTATGGCGTTGGGTTGCGAACGGTTGCCGCAAACGACGGTTTAAAATTTACCGATTTTCTTGACTGGTTTTTTCCCGGACGCCACAAGCAACACACCAGATTTAATTTCACCGGTGCAATTATACACTTTAACACCATTTTAAAATACTAATATGGAACAGAGCCGCCCAATAGGTTATAAAAGCAAATGCCCAACATGCGGGGCAAAACACGACGAAGTAATAAAGCGCCTGCGGGGCATTATTTACACCGAAATAACGCCAATTGAACACGACCAGCTAATTAGTATGATGAAGCGCCAAGGATGCAGCTACGACGAAATTTTAAAGCAACACCGCTATACTAAAGTTGAACTTAAACCGGTGCCGGAAACCGAACGGCCATTTTATTGCCAGGTATGTTTGCCGGGTGCTATTGTTGAGTATAAAAAAGAGCTTAAAAAGCTGGCTGAAACGAAAACGCAACTGGGATTATTTTAATAAGCTGAGCTATGGCAGATTTACGGCAAATAGAATTTCAGAAGCAAATACCCTACCTGTATTTACAGGCGCGTATAAGCAGGCTCGAATTTGGCGTGCAAATGTACGGTAAAAACAGCCCCGAACGAAAAGAAATTATTGAGCAGCTTGCGCCGCTTTATGCTGAGTTAATGGATATGTGGCGCCGTAGAAACAATATTAATTAAGGTTATACTATGAAACTATTTGAAACAAATTACTATGCAAAAAATTACAGTTGAAATTACAGTTGAAATAAGATTGTTTGATCCAAAAATCAACAAGCCACGACCAAGTGAGGATGATATTACTTTTAGTGAAGACGTTTGCATTATAGATGAAAATAATCTTCATGGAGTAGCATGTTTTAATTTTGAAGATATGGAATGGATGTTCCACACCGATACGCTTGTTGACTACAACGAGGAAGGTGCTGAAACTAAATGGCGCTGGTACTACCCACCTCTAAAAGACACAGATATTGAATTTGAAACTATTTGAAACTATGGAAGCAGATAAAATTATAATGAATTACGTGAAAATTCACGTTGCATTCTACGACAAAATAGGAAGATTCTTAACAAGCATTTGGAATAAAGTTAAAGTAGTTGCTAAACCAATATTTCAAGTAATTGGTATAGTAATAGCAATCCTTTTGATTACTGCTTTATCTCCAATAGTTTACGTGGCTATATCGGAAGATAGAAGCCTTTTAGATTAATCACAATGAAACTATTTGAAACAAAATGGGAAAATATATTCTTACAAAGAACGACCCCATGAAGCTGTTTTTCAAATGCAAAGACAGGACGGGACGAACCAATACTTCATCTGTTCAAAATGCAAAAGTATTTAACTCAAAAGATGAAGCTATAAATTATAATCACGATGAGTTATACGGTGACTACGAAGTAGAACCAATAATTGAAGTTTAAATTAAACTTGTTGAAACTATGAGCTTACAACCTACAAGAGAACAAAAAGAACTTTTTCCAGTGATTAACGAGCTGCAAAAAGATAATAAAAATTTGAAATTAGAAATATTCGAAATTAAAGAACTGCTCTTTGCTTTAGATAGCATTATCTGTAATGGTATTCACATTTTGAAGGACAGTCCAATCCATGAATCCATCAAGAGGAAAATCAGAAAGTAACTATCACGATTTGAACTATGAGAGTAAAAGGAATACACTTTATAACACCCGCAGAATGTATTATAAGAATACAGGGATTTATTGCACGAATGAAGCGACTTGAAGATGATAACTACACGCTTCCAAGACTCAAAACCCAAGACCTTAATAAGCTAAAATATGATATTCTAAATATGAATAGGTTAGCTTCTATTGGGATATACAACAAGAATGCTGAAAGGGCCAAATCTATTATAGTTGAGGCTGGTTCTTTGATGCCTAAAGCAAGAAAAATATACGGAGAATATGAAAATACATTATGGAAAAAGAAACAAAAACAATCGTGAAAATTTGGAGAAAAATTAAGCCTTGGATTATTGCATTTACAAAATTGATAATCTACGTGGTTTTAGCCGTTGTTGCAATGAATCTACTGCGACCTTTTTATCCAAACTAATTTGGTTCAACTATAAAATTTATTGAAACTTTTAGCCTGGTTTATACCGGGCTATTTTTTTTGTTTTTTTGTGTATTAAAAGTTTGCATTATGCAAACTTTTAATTATCTTAGTGGTGTATTTAAAAAGAGGGTTCTTTGAATTATTGACAAACAAGTTTCACCGCCGGGAGGCATAAAAAATCTAAAATTATGGTTAACGAAATTTTTAAAATTGCACAAGCTAATCCTTACGGATTTACTTACAACCTAAAAACGAAACGAGCAGTAAAATACGGTTACTGCGTGGCTTACAAAGAAACACAAAACTGTTTCGGAAAAGCCGGATTACTTAAAGCTCTCGAACATTCGCTACAACACGAGCAGATAATCGGGGGTTGGTTAAACTCAGAAAACAACTTTTATTACTTCGATTCGGTTAAGATTTTTAAAAGCAAAAACGAGGCTCTGAAATTTGCGAGGGAAAACGAACAAATTGCAATTTTCGACCTCACTAACTTAATCGAAATTACACTTTAGGGGCGCAAGCCCCGCCCTCTTTTTTTGTTGTAAAAGCAATTTTAAAGTTTACGTTATGAAGTACATTAATTTACACAGCGCTACCGGTTACCCGTACCGGCTAAAGCTGAAAATTTACCAAGATTACATTATCCGGTTTATGCACCTGCTTAATGTTGTTGCACCGGGTAAATACCAGCTTGAAACTTTAGGGCTTTCGGCTACTGTTTTAAATACCGAAACCCAGTTAACAGAACTTGTTTTTTCAACTAATCCTTTTAGATATGGCACGCTTTAAATATTGTGAAGATTGCGACAAAGAAATAAATTCGAACATTAAGTTTTGCAAAACTTGTTGCGATATTCGGCTACATGGCAGCGTTGCCAAAGCCCGCGAAGCCGCGATAAAGAATTTTGAATTATTAGGAATAAAAGTTAAGTAGAATGAAAAATATTGAATACATACCAACGGACGCAAAAACAGCTAAAAAAATACGGCTGTTACGCGATAAGCTGTTAGCAACAACCGGCATTAGTGTTGATGTATTGGAATTTAAAAACAACACGGTACGCCTGCGAGTTGAGCAAAAAGAGCTTAAGAACGGTTTTATACTAAACCAAAGCCAATTGGTACACCGCGCGGCGGTGGTTCTTGCGCCGCTAAACGATGAATACAAGTTGCATTATGTGGCACTTACCTATCAACCCAATTTCGACGAAATTAACGCCGATTGGATTAACGAACGTATTAAGCTGTTTAAGTTAAGCCGTAACGACATACTTAAGCAAATGGGCTTAGATAAAAGTACCTTAAGTGTTTTGCTGAGTGGTGAAAAACGCTTAACCAGGTTTCAGCGTGCAGCCTTTTATTATTATTTCCTTACTTACGAATTGAACCGCGATTTTAGAGAGCATTTAAACGAAGATTAAATCACATTTAAAACCCATAAAAAACATAATTATGAAAAAGACCGAAGACCGAAGCCGGAAGACCGAAGTAAGAACGATTTTAACTTTTGCCTTTTTACTTTTTACTTGCAGCATGTTTGCGCAGGGCGATTTTAAGGCCGAAAACGGGGCTGTGATCTGGCAAAAGGTCTATAACGTAGGCGAAGCTGTAAGCATTGGCGATTTAGCGCTACAATTGGCCGACGTAAACGAAAGCGGCACCCGCTTAACCGGTAATATTAAAAATAGCCCGGTAAACTACAAAGCGCAAGGTGTAAGCCGTATGCAAATGCCCCTTTATATGAATAATAATTTTAGTGCAGGCGTGGTAATTGAGCAAAAAGAAAACCGTTACCGGGTTACTGTTAATAATATTGCTTTTGCCGATCTTGACGACTATAACTCCCACACGAACGAGGGACAAACAGCGCTTAGTACTTATGTATTAAAAAAAGGTGTTGAGCTTCGTAAAAGTCAGTTAAAAGCCCTCGAAATATTTAGCAAAGACTTAGAGCAGCGTTTTATAATAAACAAGGAAACCGCTGATTGGTAGCACCCCTTTCGCTTCGCTCGTTCCCCTAAAGGGGAAATTAAGAAAAAGAATAAAAAAGCCGTTGCATAATGCAGTGGCTTTTTTGTTTGTTTAGAATTAATACAAATACATTGCCGGTCTTTTTTAGATGCCCTCAGATTGGTACATTAGCGGCGCTTTACATCTTAATAGGGACAGCCCAAAAACTCAGCTTTTTTACGACGAAAACGCATAAGGAGCCGTGCGCGTGGTATGTCTGAGTTGCTGGGCAATTAAGATGTAAAGCAATACCATTCGTTACGGCTCTGTTTGTTATCCAACCACGCCAAACGTAATTTACTTATTACTATAAAGAGGGACATTTTTATGAAAGTATTTATTGTTAAGTTTTTAAAACAAGAAACCTAAAAAAGGAGACAACCCAATGTTAAACGATGAGCAAACCCGTATTTTAGAAGAATTGTACAAATACGCAGACCCCCGAGAAGTAGCTGAAACAGTAGTAGATATGCTAGAAAGCTGGTGTACTAATCCTGATAATAAAACTGCTGACACCTGCGAACAGGGAGAAAAGTTTTTTATTGCCCGAAAGTTGGCCGCTTTTTTCCGGCAGGCGAATAGTAGCCACCATGCCGGAAAAAAGAAGCATGTCGCTTAAGCTAGGCTTTCGCTGGCATTAAACCCAAATGTAATACGAATTAGATTAACTGCCCCCGGTAACTTTTCGCGCTCGGTTCTTGAGCGTTCCAATTCTCCGAAATTGGTGCCACTAAAACCGTGTAATGCCTTTGCTATGGCTTTGGCAATAGCCCAACGGGTAGTTGCATTTAGTAACGCGGTTTCGGTGCTGTTGCTATCGAAACGGGCAGGGTTGCGCCACGCGTATGTAATTACTACTTCTCCCTCGCCAGTCTGCTCTGTCCATTCGGTGCTAGTCCATTCTATGCCGTTAATTTCTACCAATGCAGCCGGTAGCATTATCGGGTAGTTCCCCCTTTCGTCGGGTTGATCTAACTGGCCGTCGTCGGCACTAATGTAACGCAGGTCGGTAACTGCGGCTTTAAGTCGGGCAATAATTTCTTTGTAAATGGTTTCCATGTTATTCGTTGTTGTTGAGACGCATTGCAATGCGTCTTTACGTTGTTACTTTATCTTTTTTAGTTCGCGTTGTGTAGTTGCACGTAGTCGCTTGTTTAGCGTGCGGCTTGGGCGTCTTTTTGTAGGCATAAACTGGCGCTGTGGCATATTTATGCGGTGCGGTTTTGTTCGCCGCATACGTCGGCCTGTTTTGGCCTCGTAGGCATTAGCAACCACACGGCTTACAAATACAGTGTCGCCCTCGTCGTTTACAAAAAAAGGAGTGCCGCCGGGGTGGTTAATAGTGCCGCCCTGGTTGTGTATGTTGGCATGTGGTAAACTGGTGCCAACTACTGCGTAAGTTTTGGTTGTACGCCTTACCCGAATGTCGCGGCGCAATGCACCCGACTTAATAAGAACCGCGCGCCCCTGGTGTTTTTTGCTTTTGCGTTTTTTCCACTTTCTAACGCCCTGGTCTACATAGCCCTGCTTTGTAAAATTCTCGTGAATGTAGCGCACGGCAGTAGCGCCCAACTTTGGCGGCAGGCGTTCAATCGTTTGTTTGTATTTGTTTTTTAAACGATTAAGATTTACTTTTTTTACGCTGATTTCTATCACGATTATTATATTGTTGGATTACTGGATTTTCAGATTGTCTAAAAATCCAATAATCTATTTATCCGAAAATCTTCTTTGCCACCTCTTCGGGTACGCCTTTAAAATAAGGGTGGTTTTTGTCGAATATTTCGCCGGTGGCGGCGCTGTTACCCTCGAAGCCTTTGCCCACTATTGGCAGGTGTTCGGCTTCTGGAACATTGCGTTTAACGTCGTCGCTTTCGTGTTGTATTACGTCGCATCGGCAACCCCAATCTAGCGGCGGCCATATCTTTTGCCATACCGGATCGTTAGCCGGTGCGGTCATGCCGTCTAATGGTCGGTGGCTGGCTCTAACATGTTCGTCGCCTGCTGTTTTAAATATGAGCATTGGCACGGCTTCGGCTTCGTTTTGGTACTGGTTGTACTTGCTTGCCATTTGGCTTGAAGCTTGCGCGGTGTTGTATTCAGTTTCTTGCCAACGGCGGTTGTATTCCAAGTTCAGGTTTTCAACTGCCCGGTTAAAGTCGTTAAGGCTTACGCGTTCGCCTTTGCTGTTTAATAATGCCGCGTTCAAATCTTGCAGCATGTTGTAGTTTTTGGCAGCGCTAAACCTGTAAATATTGTCGTTTAGCTGTTTGATGGTTGCAGCGTCGGCACTGTCGGCGGCAAAGCTTGCAAGGTTGCCGTAGCCACTTTCAACTGCACTGCGCAAATGACCTGCAATTAGCTCAACCATTGTTTCGCTAACGTAATAATCGGCGGGTAACTGTCCCTCGTAAATAAGAGTTGCCAGCCGCTTAGCTTCTTTCTGCATGGCTTTAAAATCGGCTTTACTTACTTTGGCCTTATTGGCTGCTGCAAATGGATTAAAGCCGCGTAGGATGTTTGCAGGTGGGATAGGTGGATTATAAGTGGCTTTTATTGGTGTGCGAACATTACCCCCTGTCGCTTTGCTCCTGTCCCCCTGGGAGGGGGACAAACCCGCCGCACTTGCCGCTTTCGCCTCTGCCTTTTCTTTTTCTTTGCGTTCTTTTTCGGCCACCAATTCGGCGTAATTGTCGGGCATGTCAATGCCGTAAGTTTCGTGCCAATATTCGGGCGTTAATACAATGTGCTTACTTAGTTTGTCGTCGATTGCAATACGGTCTTTTAAAGTAAGTTTCTTTTCGTCAACAAAACTAAATGTGCCGTTTGTTGGAAAGCCAAAGGTTGTGAGTATTTTTTTTAGGTCGTCGTTTAAGTAGTTTAGAATAAAAGTACGGTCGTCTTTGTGTACATCTTCTGCCACTTCGTAATGTACTTGCGCTTGACTTAAGCTAGAGCCGTCTTTTGAGGTCATGGTTTGCCCGAGCATACGAATGGCAATTTGTTCGTCGCAAGCATTCTTAAGCTTTTCATAAACATCGCCGTTCCCGTTGTTATTGTTTTGCTGTATCTCAATATCAGTATTTCGTGGTATTGAGGCGTAAGCGGCTGAACCCATTGTTTCGAGAGCCTGGTTTAATTGTGCGCGTGTTGTGGTGTCGTGGCCGTCGTATTTTCCAACACGGAAAGGCATACCAAATATTTCGGCAAACTGCGCCCAGTCGCCAAAACCACCACGTTTATAAATTACATATTGTGCAACCGAAAGGTATAGTCCTAAGTCGTCGGGCTTTCCTGCGGCTATTGTATATTTATTGTATGGCGGTTTGGTGTAGTCTACACCGCTCATATCACCGGGGCGCTGTACTACAATACCCTGTTTGGGTTTTACGTGGCGGCGGTCAATTAAATCGTAGTTTAATGCACCGTTAAGCATTGAGAAATTCAACAAAGAATAACCCCAAGTGCGAGTGTTAAACAAATCGCCCAGCATATTGAAGAAAGTTTTTGTATGGATAAGGTTTTGCACCTGATCGATAACCTTGCCGTGTTCGTCGGAAAACATCAATTTTGAATTTGTTATTTTTCGAGTTCTGGTATCGGTACAGTTTATTAACTGGGCATCTAGTTCTATGTCTTCATACATGTCGTACAGATACGAACGGTTAGGGTTTGTAATGCTTTCGGCGGCTTTCATCGCATTGCGCCATTTGCCAATGTCTTGCGTTTGGCGGTTTACCTGCCGTATGTCGAGGTTTTGTATAATTATGGGTTTTACTGTTTTGCCGCTTTTTCTTTCTACTTGTGCCATGCCTAAAGTGTTAAATTTTCAATTTGCTAATAATGATTATTGCGCGCATCGTTGCTGCCAAAATGGAAGTCGCCGCCGCTTTCGTTGGGTTCGGTAGTGGTTGGCAATGTGGTTGACATATCGCCATTCATGCAATCGGTTAACCATTGCATTGCTTCCTTATAGGCGTCTTTACGTAGCGATGGAATGCCCAACGGGTCGGTAATTTTCCAAAGCATGTAAATAGTAAGGTCTTTGGCATAGGCCAAAACAACCGGGTGCCGTTCTGCTCCTGTGGCTGTAAAAATGGCTTCAACGTCGAATTTGCCGTTTAGCCTTTCTTTCATTTTGCCAACAGCCTCGTCGCACGTTTGGTCTATAAGTGCGTCGTTACCGTCTAATACTGCGTTAAGCATATCGGCGGTAATGCTTTTTTGTAAATCGGCTTTGCTTAAGAATGATGCCATGTTACTGTTCTTTAGATTTTACCGGTTCTTTTTTCTTCCAATAGAAAGCCAACATACGGTTACCGTCGGCGGCAATGGTTTGCAGCTTAATTTTATTATCGTTCACCCAGTCGCAAAGCTGGTCGGCTTCGTTGTGGCGAAAGGTTTTGTAAACCAAAATGCTGTTGCTGCTTTTGGGTTGAAGTTCTTTAGGAAGTTCGCCAGTTTTGGGTGGTGTTGGTGTGTTTTTGCGTGTTGGGCTTTGCCCTTTTACTACGCCAAAAAAGTTTCTTTTTGCCATTGTTAATATTTTTTGGACGCACCGCGCCCGGTTATACTTATTTGTTCAATTGCTTCGTTGGTGTTGCCGTTCAGAATGAAGTAACCGCCTTCAACACAATCGGGGCCATCGGCTGCGCTACTTAGTTTTTCGTCAACCAATAAAAATTGCTCTTCCAATTCCTGAAAGTGTGGATTCTCTTTTTCTTTCTCGTTTAGAATTAATTGCCCATCGCGGTTAAGTGGCTCTAAGTTTCCTTCGATACGTACAAACTTGTCGGGTTTTTGGCGCTCGTCGGGTGTTACAGGTATAAAACCGCGTTCTTTTCCGACCGAGAAAAACAGGGGCTTAAAAACCTGTTCGTAAAATGGATTCTGTAAGCTATTGTTCTCAATATGAAAATTGATTTGGTGATTTTTATTAATACGCTTGCGTATATCAAAAAACCAGTTGACAAAAGTTGCAATAGGTACCTGATCTAAGTAACCATGTATTACATAAAAATAGCCGTCGAGTTCACCCATTAAAAACAAGGCTTTATAACTAACTCCCTTTGTTTTTACCTGTGTTCGGTCTTTGTTGCTGTTGGATGGATCGGCATAAACAATAAGACGTTTGAAGCGGCTAAGTGCCGGCACTTTGCCCCAAACCATTTTCTTAAATACTTTACCCTCGGTTAGTGGGTTATTCATGTATTCTTTCTGAAAAGCCCTGGTTGACATTATGCGACGAATACGGGCAATGTGTTCGGGTTTGTTCTTTTCAGGCCACGTACTGTTTCCGTTTTTATCAACCAGGTTAATAATTTCGGCATGGTCGGCTTTTTTCATCGCGCGAACCATACAACAGTCTTTGGCAATTATGTTGTTTAGGAAAATAATTTGCAGCGGTTTTGATACCCCGCGCGTTGGTATTAAGGCGTCTTCAATCCATTCCCAATTTTGCTTAACAATTTCGGGGTTGCGAACGTCTTTGTCGGTTTCAACATCGGAAACAATTATTTTATCGGGGCGCACGGCTTCGTTACGAGTACCACGCGGACTTTGCCCAATACCAACCGCTATAAACGAGGCACCTTTAAGTGTAATAAAATCGCCGCTAGTCCAATTTCCCGGTTGTTTTTGCAGGCCGTAGTCGTTTATAATACGCTCGTTGTTTTCAAGCGTGAGTTTATAGGGCGCCAAAAGCTTTTCGGCATTATCGTAACTGTTGCTAACCAGTATGATACTTTTTTTAATGCCCTTAACTACCTGGTATATGGTTTCCATCATGGTAACCACATCTTTTGCGGCTTCACGTGTCCAGGCGCGGCATTCGTACCACTCCTTGCTTTTAAGTATACGCTTACTGGCTTTTATGTGGAATGGTGCAGGCGGTGCATAGCAGTACTGAGGGAAATAATATTTTTTCCACTCTTCGAAGTTCTTTTCAAGCTTCGCTATACGCTTTTTTTGCTCTTCAGGTGTTTCGGTATCGGTAACTACAACCGTACTTAAAAAACCATCTAAAAAGCCTTCCCATTTACGCAGGGCGGCACGGTCGGCAGCTTTAATAATTGTTGCCATGCGTTTTACTTTAAGCGGTCTTTAATGTAGTCGTCGATAAGGTTTGCCACTTCGCCCGCTTTTATTGGGTCGAAAGCGCGCAGCCATTCTAAAAAGTTTATGCTAACGTCGGTAATGTCGGCAATACTGGTGTCGGTTTCGAAAGTGCGCGCAGCAACGGTAAGCTTACTAAGCGCGTCGGCTTCTTTGCTATTGGCAAAACGTTCGCCTTCGGGTTTGTTGAAAATGTGGTTTTGTAGCTCCTGAATTTGCATGTAAATGCGTTTCAGTTGTTCCTGACGGGTTACTAATTGGCTTTGGCGCAAACCGTCCCAGTTTTCGGCCTTGCACCATTTGTTTATAGTAACCTTTGAAACGCCTGTTTTGTCGGCTATTTCAACCTGTGTTAATCCGTGGGTTACATATAAGGATTCTGCCCACTCGTAAAACTTATGTTTTGGCTTTGCCATGCTTCGCGATTTTTAAATTCACTTCAAAAATACCACGAAAAACACCTAAATAATAAAAGTAAAAATGGCGTTTCGAATGCGTTGTTGAAATTCTACAACGTGTTGTAGTTGTGGTTTTTATTATTTTTTTAGGTGGTTTGTTTAAATGAAATTTGTATCAACGAAAAGCGAAAACGCAAACAACATCTTAGAAATTTACCAATGAGAGAAATTTTAATTTACAAGCCGATTGGCAGCGATGAAAAGAAGCATTTTTTAGCCGAATGGTTTGCCCGTGAAATGGGTTGGGCAGAAAGCGACCGTGATGTTACTGAAATGAAAGTACGGTTTAACTGCATTGGTGGCAGTGTGTTCGATGGATTTGCCATTATAAGCCGCATGGATGAGAGCGAACTTACTACTAATGGTATGGTTGACGGTATTGCCGCCAGTATGGGTGCTTTTATTGCTTTGCGTTGCGATCGCCTGGTTATGAATGCCAATGCAAAATTAATGTTGCATTTGCCGCAGGTTGCTACCAGTGGCGACGCTGCCCACTTGCGCGCACAAGCCGATAAACTTGACGGTTTAAAAGAACGCTTTGCAAAGATTATTGCAAACAAAGCCGGTATTACCGAAGAGAAAGCCGAAGAGCTTTATTTACAACCCGGTACCGATACCTGGTTAACTGCCGAAGAAGCAAAAGCCGCCGGGCTTTGCGATGAAATAGTTGGCGAATTGGTTGACGACCTACCCGCCACGGCTGAACTGGGCGAACTATACACCTTTTACGCACAATTAATTGACAGTAACCATAATTCAAATAAAATGGATAAAGTAGCATTTATGGCGGCTTTGGGTAATAAAGCAGGTACCCTAACCGCCCAGTCGAGCGACGACGAATTTATTGCAGGTGTAACGGCTATTGTTGCCGAGAACACCCAGTTAGCAACTGCAAATACTAAGCTCCAGGGCGAAGTTGATGCCTTTAAGGCTGAGAAAGCCGAAGCGGAAAAAGCCGAAGTTACTGCGCTTATTACTGCCGCTATTGAAGACAAGCGCATTACTGCCGAGCAAAAGCCAAATTGGGAAGCGATGTTTACAGCCGACCACGCAAACGCGAAAGCTATGTTAGCGGGCTTAACCCCTGTTGGCGATTTAAACCGTGTGCCGCAAGGTGGTGGCGGTGGTGGTGAAACACCTAAAGCTGAATTGGTGGCTAAGTGGGACAAGCTTGACCGACAAAGCGGAGCGCTTGAAGCCTTGAAGAAAGATAGCCCGGAAGAGTTTAAAGCGGTGTATTTCGCTAAGTGGGGCAAAGAGCCTGTAATGGACTAAACCCCCTGCGCTTCGCGCCGTCCCCCTGAGAGGGGGACAGTTTTAGTCGGGATAAGTAAGATTTGAAGAGAGTTTAAAGAGTATTTAAAAATCAATTAATTAAAATTTAAAAATATGAAACGTTCGATTTCGATTATGAGTTTTTTACGAACTGCGTTATTTGCGCTGTTTGTAGGTATTGCCTTTTCGGCAACTGCTGGATTACCAGCCCTGCCAGTAGTAGGCGGTTTGTTTGCTACCGGTTTTATTCCAATGCCTAACGGTGTTAGCTTAATGGCTATTCAAAAGGAAATTTGGTTAAAAGATGTGGTTGAAAACCTTTACATGAAAAACGAATTTTTAAAGTACGCGTTTAGTGCCGACGAATTTGTTTTAGAGGGTAAGGTAGTACACATACCAAATGCCGGGGCAAAGATTGGAGCAAAGAAAAACAGAACGACGCTGCCCGCCACTGCAATAACCCGTGCTGACAATGATTTAACTTTTGCACTGGACGAATATACCAGTACGCCGGTAAAAATTTCGAATGCTGAAAAGTATGAATTAAGTTACGATAAACGCCGCTCTGTTATTGGCGAAAGCGCCGACGGTGTTGCCGAGCTTATGGGTAACTGGATGCTTTACGACTGGGCGCCAACTGTTCTTACTCAAATGTACCGAACAACCGGGGGCACTGTTCCTGCGCATATTGGAACCGGTAACCGCAAATTGTGTACCGCTGCCGATGTTAAGAAAATGCAAAAAATGATGAACAAAAACGGCGTACCTGCTACCGACCGTTACGCATTGCTTGACGCTGATATGTACGATCAGTTTACCGATGACTTAAGTATTACGCAAGAACGCGAGTTTTCGAAATACTACGACGCTGAAAAGGGTATTGTAGGTAAGCTTTTTGGCTTTACATTCCTTGAGTCGCGGCCAACTGTATTAGAGTACACCAATGCCGCTACACCTGTACCGGTTGACCCTGATACTGCAACTGCTGACACCAACCACGGGGGCGCAATTTTCTGGCAAAAAGACTGCGTAATTAAAGCGGTTGGAGATACCGAGTTTTTCGACGACGAGGGTAACCCATTGTACTTTGGCGATATTTACAGTTCGTTACTACGTGCCGGTGGACGCAAACGCCGTTACGATGGCAAAGGTGTTATTGCACTGATTCAAGCAACATTTGCATAGTATAGTTTAGGTTAGTTATTAAAGTAAAGCCCGCTGTTTCGAGTAAGGCGGGCTTTTTTAAAACTACACTATGAAGCTAATAAACTTAATATTACTTGCACTTGGAAAAAAGCCCATAGTAGGGGTAAGCCTTAGCGGTAGTTCTTATTTGGGCGGTAAACTAATTCAATGGGGGTACACACCCGAGTTTCACGAGTTACTTAACCAATGCTTACAAACCCTTGCTTTTTTGGTAACAATTTTTGTAGGGGTACTTACCGCGATAGCATGGTTTAGGAAGCAACGCAAAAACAACTAATAAAATGGATAAGGCAGTTTTAGTACGAGTAAAAAAGGAGCGTAAACAAACGCTGGGTAGCTTTCATTTGTACCGCAACGAGCGCGAAATTTACGAAGCCGCAACAATTGAACTGCCCTATAAAGCTAATCAGCGCAATATTAGTTGTATTCCGGTTGGAACTTACCAGGTAAAAAAACGCAATAGCCCACGTTATGGCTTGGGTACTTTCGAGGTGTTAAATGTACCGGGGCGTTCTCTTATTCTTTTACACGCGGGTAACTACTATATGGATACCAAAGGTTGTATTATTCCTGGTGCAAAGTTCAAAGACATTAACCGCGACGGCCTGCGCGATGTAATTAACAGCCGTGTAATGGTTGACGCTTTAGAACAATTAACCGACGAATTTACGCTAACTGTAATTGAGATATGAAGCAATTAATTAGCTGGTTGATACGAAACCGCAAACAGGTTGCTACGGTTGCCGGGTTGGTGGTTGAATACGCTCCGAAAGCTTACCGCTACGGTAAAGAGAAAGTTAAGATTTTAAAAGAAAAAGTAAAGCAGCGCAGAGCTGCAAAAAGTAAAGACAATGAAAGTAGGAATTGACATACTTAAAAAAGACATTACCATTATAGCAAAGGTTGTAATGGGATTGGACAAAGCCACCGAAGACGGCAAAATAAAAATTGCCGAATGGGTAGGCATAGCCCTAAAAAGTGTAAAGCTTGCTGAGGTTGTAAAAACCATTAAACAAGCTAAAAAGGAGTACTTAGACCTTGACGGGGCTGAGAAAGCAGAACTTTCGGCACATGTTGCTAAGGAACTGGATTTACGCAATGATGAAGTTGAGGGAATTATTGAGGGGCTTGTTGAAATTGCGATTGGATTAAGCGATACCTTACAGGTATTGGAAGATATTAAGGCTGTGGCTGAAACCGAAAAAACTGAATAACGATGGCAGTTAAAAAAGGTAGTAAAGTAACGTTGAAAATTGATGCTACGCTGTTTCAGGGTTTGACCTCAAAAAACTTTTCTGGTAGTACTGATACTGAAGATTCGACTAACCAGGATGATAATGGCGGCAAAAACCATAACGCGGGCGACCGTGGGTGGACAATTGGATTTGAAAGCATGTATGACCCAACGCACACAAATGGTGGTCAGGCGCTTTTAGATGCGTGGAAAAACGGCACTGAGGTTGACGTATTAATGGAGGGCGACACCTCGGGCGATGTAACAATTGCCGGTAAAGCAACCATTACACAGATCGATTTCGATGCGGCACATGGTTCGTCTTCAACATTTAAGGGTACGTTAACAGGTAAAGGATTACCAACCTTTGGAACCGTAGCTTAATGGAAGCAGTTAAGCAAATACAGGTTGAAATTGGCGGCAAAATGCGCCTGGTGCGCTTTGGCTTAGGTGCTACCCGCGAAGTATGTAAACTGCATAATTTGCGTTTGGAAGAGTTGGCGGCAAAGTTGGGCATTGACGCCTTGTTTCAGGATGAGATTTACGGCGGTTTGGTGTATGCTTTGGCACTTGATAACAACAAGCCTGATTTTAATTATGCGCAAGTACTTGAATGGATTGACGACATGCCCCAGGAGGCTTTTCAAAATCTTTTTGACAAGTGGTTATTGTGCAACCAGCACGGCACCACACGCTACGAGAAATTTATGAAAGTACTGGCGGCTAATAATCCTGATGCAAGCGACGAAAAAAAAAACTTGACTGGGACAACGTCTTAGAAATAGCGATTGGCGAATTGGGCGAAACGCTTGAAAGTATTTGGTTGTTAACATGGGTTGAGTTTAGTTATAAGTGCCAGGGTTTATTAATGAAATACCAGCGGCTATCTGTTTTAACCCGACAGTTGGCCGCTGTTTTTGTTAACATACAGCCCGGCATGGAAGAGCCAGTAAACGAGGCCGATTTATGGCCGCTTGTTTTCGATAACATTAAACCCAAACCCCAGCCGCAAAAATACACACCCGAAGAGTGGGACGCTGAGCAGAAGCGAGTAAGAGAACAGTTTGAAAAAATGAATTTGAACTAACCCCTTTGCCCTGCGGGCATTTCCCCCAGGGGGGAAAGGAAGAAAAAAGAAAAAGTATGGCAAGTAAAGACGAACTTACAATAAAAATTACTGCAAAGGATGCAACCGCGAAAGGGGTTGATAGCGCCGAAAAGAAACTAAACAGTTTAGAAGGAATGGCCACACGAGCCATGCGCTCAATGGTTGGATTGTTTGCTGTTGAGCGCGTAGCGAGTTATACCGTTGAATTGGTAAAATTGGGCGGTGAATTGCAGGGTGTTGAACGTGCTTTTTATCGCATTGCCGATACCAAATATCTTGAAGAATTGAAACGTGCGACACATGGAACTGTGAGCGAATTAGAACTAATGCGCCGTGCAGTTCAGGCAGATAATTTTGACATTCCTTTAAGTTCGTTAGCTAAATTATTTGAGTTTGCAACATCGCGGTCGCGCGATACAGGCGAAAGCGTTGATTACCTGGTTAACTCTATAATTATGGGTATTGGCCGTAAAAGTCCTTTGATTCTTGACAACTTAGGTATTAGCGCAGTACAGTTGCGCCAGCGCTTAAAAGGAGTGGGAACGGAAGCCGCCAGTATAGGTGATATTGCCCGGGTAGTTGGCGACATTGCAGCCGAAGCAATGGAGAAAGTAGGCGGCGTAGTTGACGACGAGGGGATTGCAATTCAGCGCGCCAATGCCCAGTGGCAAGATTTAAAGGCCAATTGGAGCCAGTTGTTGCAGGAATCGGGAACAATAGGCTTTGTTCTCGGGAAAATAAACGACGACCTTGAAATGGCAAACAGCGAATTGCCCTGGTATGAAAAATTTTGGTACCGCATTACTATGCAACATAAGAAAGGTGCGGAAGCCGCCCGAGACTATGCAAAAGAACAAAGTAAGCTTACCGAGAAAACAAAAAACGCTGCACATGTTAATCTTGACGAAATAACTATAACCGCCCGCAGAATTACAACCTACGAGGGTTTGAAAAAGCAAATTAAAGAGCAAAAGGATCTTTTAGAAAAAGCCGACATAACTGATAAGGATTATATACAGACTATTTATAAAGAAATAGCAGCATTGGAAAAGAAAAAGGCTGCATTTGAAGCGTTGGCTAATCCTGTTGTTAATCGCCCCGCAGCGCCTGCTAAAATGCAAAGCATAGGAGCACCCGAGCTTGCCGATACAACACCATCGTTACAGCATTTTGACGACGAAAGTATGACAAAGGCAACCGAGTGGGCTAAAGAAAAAGTACAAAAAATGTATGCCGAGATACAGGCCGAAATAGACCGCTTAAATGCTGATTTAAACATGAGTATTGCCAGTGGGTTTGCATCGGGTTTAGAAACGGCTTTTAGTGGTTCTAATATTGAGGGCATTTTAGGTGCTTTTCTTACTCCTATTGCTAATTTTCTTATTCAAGAGGGTGTTTTACTGGTTGCACATGGTTTAGCCGTTGAGGCATTTAAAAAGAGTTTGGAGAGCCTCAACGGTGTTGGTGCTATTGCAGCGGGTGCGGCGATGATTGCCACCGGTGCGGCCTTTAAGGGCTTTGTTGGTGGTGGCATTGGTGGTGGCGGCGGCAATGCATACAGTGGCGGCGGTAATGGTTACACTAATTACCAACCCCGCGCCCAGGCAAACAACAACGTTAATGTTGTGGTAAGTGGCAAGCTGGTGGCCGATGGTAAAGACATGGTGTGGAATGCTGAGAAAAACGACTACATAATTAACCGAACAATTGGAAGTTAAAAACCCCCTGCGCTTCGCGCTGTCCCCCTGTGAGGGGGACAATTGAGGACAGCATAAAAAAACGAGCAAATGAGTTTAGGTAAAAAATATACATTCGGATTTTACGACAGACAGAACCGGCACTTTGAAGCCGAAATATACAGAGAGGGTTATGCTGGCGCAGCCGAAGCAGTTGCCGAATTGGGTTTGCCTGCCGTTGTAATTGACAAAGGAACCCCGAGCGATTATGTACTGGAACCGATTAAAGGAAGTGCGGCAACGGTTCGATTGATGAAAACCCAAATGTTGCAGTATTTAGACTTCTTTTCGAGCGACTTTAAAAACAGCCGATTGGATATTAAAGTAGATGGTACATTGTTTTGGCGCGGCTGGTGTTTGCCCGATATTTACAGCGAACCCATGCTGCGAAAAACAGTAACCCTGCAATTTACCGACGGCTTAAGCTTGTTAAGTGATTTGGATTTTGAGTTAACCGGTAATCAAAGTTTGTTTGATATTATAAAGTATTGTTTGGGGCTTCTGTCGCTTAATATTCCTTTGGAGTGTGGCGCCAGTATTCGCGAAGACAGTATAAGCACCGCAACCAGCGTTGAACCACTTGACCAAATTGATTACAACGCCAGCGAATTTAACGGCAGAAATTGCCGCGATGTATTGGCCGAGTTATTGGAGCATGAGGGCTTACGCATTTATCAGGAAAATGCCACCTGGATAATTGAACAGATTGGAGACAAAGCCACAGGCGAAACCGTGCGCAAATACAATAGTTCGTTTGTTTATCAGAGTATTGAAAGTCAAAACAACCTTATTACACCACCGCAAAGCACCGGCGGTATTGTTCAGTTTTTGGCAAAGAGTGCCGCTATTGAAATGATACCAGGTTGGAAACAGTTTTCCTTAAAAGAAGATTACGGCTTAAAGTCGTCGATTATCGATAACAGCGATTTTAGCAAAAGGACTTATGTAAAAACATGGTATGAAAGAATACCGGGCAGCGAAGAGAGTTATTCTTCTCACTATCGTTATGTAGCTGATTTTGAAAACTGGCAAAGTACCGACAACCGGGTAATTTATATTAATTGGTGGAATGGCGTAGAGTATATGTCGTTACTACATGTCGACGACAGCATAACAGGGGCGTCGGTTTCCAGTCATTATGTGTCGAACATTATTAAGCCTGCTGTGGTTGCCGATACTCAGCAAATGATGCGTATTAAGTTCGATTTTCTTTATCTCGATCTTTTTGGCGGCCAGCCAAAGCATTTGTATTTCATGGTAAAATGCGGGTCTAATTATTTGCTGGCAGATGGAGACTGGACTACCACCGAAAATATTATTGACATGGGGGAATATGACGGTAATTATCTTCATGCTACTGAACAAACATTTGAAATTTCATCGGCTAATGTGCCCGCCGGGAACTTAGAGGTGCGTTTTTATTATCCGTATGACAGTAGTGTTGCTTGGATGCATTACTGGAATATTCGCGGGTTAGAGGTTACTTTCGAAACTATGCAAAGTGAGGCTTACGCCAAGGGTAGCGAAAACACTGTTGTGGTTAACGCGGCTAATAACTTTATTGGTAAGGATAAAGAGTTTTCAGCGGTTGACTTACCGGTGCTTACCAATTCTAAAATAATGTATGGTAAAGGGTTAAAGCTGGCCGATAATTCGTTAACCAACAACTGGAAGTATAAAGGCATGCAAGGCACTTTAAGTGAATTGTTTATTTACCAAATAATTGAAAACTACCACAAACTGCGCGCAAAAATTACAGGTGCGGGCTTCTATGGTGATGGTGTCGGGTTTAAAAATATATTCTCGATAAGTGGCCTTAGCGACCGCAGGTTTATGTTTTCGAACTATTCGCACGATTTATACCGTAGCACGATAGAAAGCGCCCAGTTGGTTGAAATACCGTACATGGTTGAGCAAAACAACGCCAGCGCTTACTTTTTTGCACAGTATAGCGATAAGGTGTTAAACCTGAAAGGCGCAAACGCAACTATTAGCGGCAATTACATAATATTCCCGAATGTAGCCAACGATATATTTAACAAACAAAACACCACCTTTTGGCAAAGTGGCCTAACCATACACGACAGCGACCCGCGCAAATGGCTTTTAAGCGAGTTTACAGGCACGGCGGTTATTTTGTATAGCACGGCAGCATGTAGGGCGCGTTTGTTCTTTAGAGACTATGCCAGTACCCTTGATAGTGTGTTGCCAATTATGGCCTTTGATGCCGACCGCACCGAAGCGCAACAACAGGCTATTGTGGAGAGCTTTAAAGAGTACTTCTTTATTACTGATGGCGGGTTTATTATTACCGACGACAGCGACTATTTAACAACGAATTAAAAACAGTTTAAAACTTATTTAAATACAGATTAATTATGGCGAATCAGACAAAAGAATTAAGTACAGTAGGATTAATTGAAGCAAAGGCAATAGAACTTTTGCGCCTGCATAACCCCAATTTAAGTTTTCAGGGCTTTGCCGATGCGGCAACGGCTACGCCTGCACATGCAGCCAATAACGCTTGGATTATTACCGAAAGCGGGACGGTTTTTGGTGTTGCCGGTTGTGTTAAGGGGCAGGTTATATATAGCGATGGTGCTGCGTTTGTGGTTGAAAGAATGAGCTTGTTTTCCTACTTTAAAATAGACCATACAAGTAATTTAACTAACGGATTTCTCGATTCTCAGGGTAATATTGTTTTGTCGGCTAATTGGCGTTGTAAGCAAGTTGATTTTAAAGGGAAAGGTATTTTTTATTATCAAGGCTACACTTATGGTACTTCTGCTTATGGCGCGATGGCTTTTGATGAAAATGACAATGTTATTGAAACCTTGGTTGCGCAGGTTAGTAGTAATGATTCTGAAATTGAATTTACTACGCCTGAAAATACTGCATATATTATTGCTTCTTCGAGATTCACCGGTGATACTTTTGCCATAAAACAAATGGTTACCCGCCAAGGGTGGATTGAGGAGTTGATTAGTTTAAGAGAAAAGAGTGAGGTTATTGCGTTAAAAACAATTACAGAAGATTACGACTTTACTGATAAAGTGAGTGATTATTATTTGTCTTCTTTGGGTGAATTAGTTGCAAGTGGTGGCTCGTGGCAAACTACCGAGCTGATTGAAGTAGAACCCGGAAAAGTTTTAAAATATAAAGGAAAAACACAAAGTTCAGGATATCCGATTGCGGCTTATGATTCAAATGGCGATTTCGTTAGCCAGTTATTAACAAGGGGCGATTACAATAGTTATCAGGAAATAACAATCCCCAGTGGTGTTAGCTATGTTCGATGTTGTTCAATTGTTAGTGGAGTTGACTATTTTGAAACTTTATATGACAGGGTGAACTTTGTTTCTAAAGACCAAATTTCTGCTCTTATAGCTAAAGAGGCTGGTGAACTTGGTATTTTGACAGAAACAGAAATTGAAACAAAGTTTGGACTTTCTCCATATTTCTTAC
This sequence comes from uncultured Draconibacterium sp., assembly GCA_947492175.1. GTDB lineage: Bacteria > Bacteroidota > Bacteroidia > Bacteroidales > Prolixibacteraceae > Draconibacterium. Next base: position 243,351 of record CANLMQ010000001.1, read on the forward strand.
CGCCGGTGGGGTATGCTTATTCTGGTGAATATACTTATTTAAATCCCTGGGGAATTATCTCTAAATATCCAAAAACAATAGATGTTGTATTTGATTTACCTTATTGCAATGAGTCTTATGGGCGTTATGCTCCGGGAGCAGAAAATGAAAAGTCTGTTGGAGTGAAATATCGCAACAAGTGGGGAGAGTTGGAGCAAACCGGAACAATTACTATTAAAAATACGCATACTGTGCAATCGCCTGCAACTGCTCAAAATTTCATTCATTTAGGAGATTCAACAGTTCAGTGTATCTCTGCTGCCAATATTGAGGGGGCTGTAATAAACGAGGTTAGCCGTCGATTAACGGGAGTAGGAACGAATATTTTACCAGCATCTGCACCTGTTGCTTTGTCGCTTTCAAACTTGCATTTTCGCGGAACATTGGGCGACCAGGCTATTAAACATGAGGGGCGCGGCGGTTGGAGTTTGTATAATTATTTATACAATGCTTCTGTGTCTTCTGTTTCTAATGCTTTTTGGAACCCAACACCTGGCGAATTCGATATTGATTATTATTTAACACAAAATAATTTTTATTCGGCGCAGACACTTGGCGGCGTTGATGCTACTGGTTCAAATCTTACAATGATTATACAGTTGGGCTGGAATCATGTGTATAAGCATACTATTGCAGAAGCTGGCGGTTGGCTTATTGAAATGATAGATAGTTTAAAAGCGAAGTTGGCGGATATAAAAATAGTTTTGGTTGGTTTGAATTGTGTGCCTTATCCTCTTAATAAATCATTCTCTGATACGCGTGATGTTTCATTTGAGAGTATTATGCGAAAAGCTATTGTTCCTTTTTCAAACGAATGGCAACGGATTGCTGATTTATATAACAATGTTGAGTTTCTTTCCATTGCGCCGTTTATGATGCCTGATTATGCTTATGGTTATCAAAATATCGCAAAGCACACTCGAACTGCTGAAACTGAAACTGTTTATAATGATTATGTGCATCCTAATGCTGTGGGATATGCGCAAATGGCTGATATAATTACAAAATGCCTATTGTATAATTATTGCCGGCTGAGTTAAATACAAGGAATTACATAAGGCAAAAAGGCGCCTTGCAGCGCCTTTTTTATTTTAAATAAGATTTAAAAACGAATTAAATAGTTGGCAGAAGAATTGCAAACTGATATTTTTTGCGTGTGTTTGCTATTTTTGATGTACAATTTGAATTAAATTTTCGCGCGTTTTGATTTCACGATTATAATTGAAGATCTCCCTTTTCTATTTATTTCGTATAATGCTATTTATATATTTCCTTTTTTGCCGACAGTAAAGTATTTAACAACAGCGAGGTACGAGTCATTGGACCAACTCCACCAGGAACAGGCGTGATATACGAACATTTTGGTGCTACTTCATCGAACTTCACATCGCCCTTTAATTTAAAACCCGATTTTGTTTCGTCCGACTTTACACGTGTAGTCCCCACATCGATAACAACAGCACCTTCTTTTACCATATCGGCCTTTATAAATTCAGGATACCCCATGGCAACAATTAAAATATCAGCATTGGCACATACCTCTTTCAAATTCTCAGTACGACTGTGAGCCACTGTTACTGTGGCATTAATTGCCTTTTGTGACATTAACACACTCATAGGGCGCCCAACAATGTTACTGCGGCCTAGAACCACGCAATTTTTGCCGCTGGTTTCAATGTTATATCGTTTAATCAGCTCAACAATACCATAAGGAGTTGCCGAAACAAACGAAGGCATTCCAATAACCATTCGCCCAACATTTATGGGATGAAATCCATCCACATCTTTCTTCGGGTCGATGGCTTCTATAATTTTTTCTTCGGAAATGTGCTTTGGTAACGGAAGCTGAACGATAAATCCGTCAAGATCGTCATCGTTATTTAACTCATGTACTTTTGCCAAAAGCTCCTCCTCTGTAACATCGTCTTCGTAACGAATCAACGACGATTTAAAACCAACTGCTTCGCAATCTTTTATTTTATAGGCAACATAAGTTTCGCTTCCTCCATCGTGACCAACCAAAATGGCAGCCAAATGAGGTTGTTTCCCTCCGTTTGCAACTATTTGCTTTACCTCATCGGCAATTTCCTGCTTAATTTCAGCAGCTATTTTTTTCCCGTCAATTAATTCCATAACTGTAATTTATGCTTTTGCCTTATTCTTCTAAATCTTCAAACATCTGATTTCTCAGTCATTCGTCCTTCTAAATAACAATAACTGCGAACTGTGACTTTGCGAGACTCTTTAGTATCTACGCCCCTGACGCTGCATACCGGCCATCATTCGCTGAACATTTTTACCCTGCGAAACCATTTTCATCATTTTGCGGGTTTCGGTAAACTGCTTTAACAAACGATTTACTTCCTGAATATCTGTTCCCGAACCACTTGCAATACGTTTACGGCGTCCTCCGTTTATAATCGAAGGATTTTCGCGCTCCTCAGCTGTCATCGAAAAAATAATAGCTTCGATATGTTTAAACGCATCGTCTTCAATTTCCATTCCTTTCATGGCTTTTCCCATTCCCGGAATCATACCAACTACATCCTTCAGATTACCCATTTTTTTGATTTGGTTAATCTGTTTCAAAAAGTCGTTAAAGTTGAATGTATTTTTAGCCAGTTTGGCCTGTAGTTTTTTGGCTTCTTCTTCGTCAAATTGTTCCTGTGCTTTTTCTACCAGCGAAACAATATCACCCATTCCCAAAATACGATCGGCCATCCTGTCGGGATGGAAAACATCAAAAGCATCCACTTTTTCGCCTGTACCCACAAACTTAATTGGTTTTTCAACCACCGAACGAATCGATAGCGCCGCACCACCTCGTGTATCACCATCGAGTTTGGTTAGAACAACTCCATCGAAATCCAGGCGGTCGTTAAACTCTTTGGCAGTGTTCACAGCATCCTGTCCTGTCATTGAGTCAACCACAAAAAGAATTTCATCAGGATTAACTGCCTTTTTAATGGCAGAAATTTCATTCATCATCTGCTCATCAACAGCCAAACGACCGGCGGTATCGACAATAACAACATCATGTCCTTTTTCTTTTGCCAGTTTTATTGCTGCTTTGGCAATTTTTACCGGGTCCATGTTACCTTCTTCTGTATAAACAGGAACACCGATCTGTTCACCTAAAACTTTCAACTGGTCTATCGCAGCCGGACGATAAACGTCGCCTGCAACTAATAGCGGATTTTTACCCTTTTTGGTTTTCAGCATGTTTCCAAGCTTACCGGTAAAGGTTGTTTTACCCGATCCCTGCAATCCGGACATCAGAATTACAGCAGGCTTGCTCTCCAGTTTTATGTCGGTAAAAGTACCGCCCATTAACATGGCCAGCTCATCTTTTACAATCTTTACCATCAACTGCCCCGGTTTAACTGCTGTTAAAACCTCTTGCCCCAAAGCCTTGGTTTTTACATCGTCGGTAAATTTTTTGGCAATTTTAAAGTTGACGTCGGCATCCAACAGCGCACGACGAATATCTTTTAGCGTTTCCGCCACGTTGATCTCGGTAATCTTTCCTTGTCCTTTTAATAATTTAAAGGACTTTTCCAACCTATCGCTTAAATTCTCAAACATGCGTTTTACTTCTTTTTGAAAATGAGGTGCAAAAATAGAAAAAAAAGTCGGAAGACCGAAGCGAGAAGCAAGAAGAAAAATGGCATTAAAAGTCTTAGTTCCCGATAAATCCTTTATCCGGCAACTTCTTTTTGAAAGATAACCTCCCTTAATTACCTTTGCATTCCTACAAAAATGTAACAATGCAAAATAAAGCTACAGAAATAATTGCCCAACAGCTGGGAATCAAAATCATTCAGGTATCAAACACCATTCAACTTTTTGATGAAGGTGCCACCGTTCCTTTTATCTCGCGTTACCGAAAAGAACGTACCGGGAGTTTGGATGAAATTCAAATTCAACAGATAAAAGAACAGAACGACAAATTTGTTGAACTGAATAAACGAAAGGAAACCATCTTAAAAACAATTGACGAGCAGGAAAATTTAACTCCTGAATTAAAATCGAGAATTGAGAATTGTTTTGATGCAGTTGAGCTGGAAGATATTTACCTTCCATACAAACCCAAGCGACGCACAAAAGCAACCATTGCCCGCGAAAAGGGATTGGAGCCTCTTGCAAAAATTATAATGAAGCAAATGGAACGCGATCCGGAATATCGCGCCAACAGCTTCTTAAACGACACGGTTACCAGCGCTGATGAAGCTTTAGCAGGAGCACGTGATATAATTGCCGAGTGGGTAAACGAAAATGAACGCTCCAGAAATATTGTAAGGCGTAGCTTTGAACTGGGCGCAGTTATTACTTCGAAAGTGGTAAAAGGAAAAGAAGAGGAAGCTGCAAAGTTCCGCGATTATTTCGATTGGAACGAACCGCTAAAAAAATGCCCGTCTCACCGCTTACTGGCTATGCGCCGCGGAGAAAACGAAGGCTTTCTGCGCGTATCTGTTTCGCCCGATGAAGAACGTGTTCTGGAAAACCTCGATCGCTTTTTTGTTAAAGGAAACAACCAAAGTTCAGAGCAGGTTTTTCTGGCAGTAAAAGACAGTTTTAAACGACTGATTCAACCTTCGATTGAAACCGAATTTGCAAACCTGGCAAAAGCAAAGGCCGACGAAGAAGCCATAAAAGTTTTTGCAGAAAATTTAAAGCAACTTTTACTTGCTCCGCCATTGGGACAAAAAAGAACACTTGCTATCGATCCCGGCTATCGCTCGGGGTGTAAAGTTGTGTGTTTGGATGAACAGGGCAACTTGCTTCACAACGAAAATATTTACCCGCATAAACCGCAGGAAGAACGAAAAATGGCCGCTAAAAAAATTACATCGATGGTGGAGATGTACCAGATTGAGGCCATTGCAATTGGAAACGGTACTGCCAGTCGCGAAACCGAGCATTTTATTAAAAAACTTCGTTTCGACCGGGAACTACGCATTTACGTGGTAAGCGAAGATGGAGCATCGGTGTATTCTGCGTCATCGGTAGCACGCCAGGAGTTTCCGCAATACGATGTAACTGTTCGGGGGGCCGTATCAATTGGCCGGCGCTTAATGGACCCACTGGCCGAGCTCGTAAAAATTGATCCGAAAAGTATTGGCGTGGGACAATACCAACACGATGTAGATCAGAAAAATTTAAAAAACAGTCTGGACTCGGTGGTTGAATTGAGTGTAAACTCTGTTGGAGTTAACCTGAACACTGCCAGCAAACACTTGCTTACCTATATCTCAGGACTTGGTCCGCAACTGGCTGAAAACATTACCACTTTCAGAAAGGAGAATGGACTGTTTGAATCGCGTGAAGCCTTAAAAAAAGTGCCTCGAATGGGTCCCAAAGCCTTTGAGCAGGCAGCCGGATTCCTTCGAATTCCGGATGCAAAAAATCCTTTGGATAATTCGGGTGTTCACCCTGAATCGTACAAAATTGTAAAACAAATTGCCAAAGATTTGAAGTGTGAAATCAGTGATTTGGTGAGAAACGAAGGTCTGGTTGCCAAAATCGATCTTCAGAAATATGTTACTGCTGAAGTTGGTTTACCAACCCTAACCGACATTAAAAATGAACTTTTAAAACCCGGGCGCGATCCCCGAAAACCCATAAAAGTTTTCGAATTCGCCGATGGAATTTTTTCCATAAACGATCTGGAGGTTGGAATGTTGCTCCCGGGAATTGTAAACAATATTACCAAGTTTGGAGCATTTGTAGATGTGGGAATAAAAGAATCGGGATTAATACATGTGTCTGAAATGGCAGATCGTTTTATTTCCGATCCGAATGAAATTGTAAAACTACACGAACACATCAAAGTCAGGATTAAAGAAGTTGATATCCCCCGCAAAAGAATTCAGCTTTCGCTTAAAGTAATTTCTCAGGAATAAGAACCGGCTATGTATTTAATAAGTTCATGTCTTACAGGTGTTAATTGTCGTTACAATGGCACAAGCAATACTCTCGAGAAGTTAAACAAGCTGATTAAAGAAGGCAAAGCAATTGCATTATGTCCTGAAATACTGGCAAACCTTAAAATTCCAAGAGAATCATGTGAGATAGTACTAAAAGACGGGCAAAAACATGTGATCGGGAAATCAAAAAAAGATTATACGCAAGCATTCCTGTCAGGAGCTCAAAAAACATTAGAAATATGTCAGGTGGCGGGAATTAAAAAGGCTGTTTTACAATCCAGAAGCCCCTCGTGTGGCTATGGAAAGATATACGATGGCACATTTGGTAACAAACTCATTAACGGGAACGGAATAACAGCAGAGTTGTTAGAGTCGAACGGAATAACAATAACAACAGAAGAAGACTGGAAGTAATCTGATTCCCACAAAGAGTTGTGGCTTAACATGAAGTTATCGGGTTGCAGGTTTTCCAGTATAAAAGCCTGCAACCTGTAACTTAAACCAAGCCACTACTCCTCATCCTCTTCGGCAAGCTTTTCTTCGTTCTCAAATTCCTTTTCAAGAAATTCTTCGGCTGCTTCAATCATTTCGCCAATCAATTCTTCGTCGCCTGGTTCACCGTCAATCCAGTGTATTACCTGGTTGCTCCAGAAATCTTCAATATCTGCTTCTACAATAAATCGTGGGTTTTCGGTATGAACCACAAAAATAGTATCCGGTGTTTCAAGCGAGTTATCTGCAAGCAAAAATTTTGGTAACATATGTCTTCGTTTTTTAATTTCTACTGCGAATGTACAACTTTATACAATCCTTGTCTACACTTGGCAATTAAAAGTAATAAACAACTAGTTTTTTCATATCATTCTGTAACCCTATTAATCTTGTTTTTCAGGAATCTGATCTACTCCTGCTGAATTTCATTTAGAAACTTACCTCTCAAAACTTGAGATTTAATAGTCTGTTAGGCACAACAGACAGACTTGTGCCACGATATAACAATAAATTGAAAATAAAAAACCTCATTTTTTAACATATTGAAATTGATTGTTATTTTTAGCGGAATTTCTGAAATAAACCAATACATAATGAACAAAATCAACGACATTCTCTCTCTAATTGATGGCTACATTGGCGGATCGCAATGGTTCGTCTTTTTATTGTTAGGAACAGGTATATTTTTTACCATTTACCTTAAATTTCCGCAATTCCGATATTTAAAACACTCGTTTCGTATAGTTCGCGGAAAATTTGACAAGGAGGGAGATAAAGGCGACACCTCCCATTTTCAGGCATTAACAACAGCTCTTTCGGGAACAGTGGGAACCGGAAACATTGCAGGAGTAGCACTGGCCATACATTTAGGTGGCCCGGCAGCACTTTTCTGGATGTTGGTAACAGCTGCCCTGGGTATGACTACCAAATTTGTTGAAGTAACTCTTTCGCACAAATACCGTGAAACTGCAGCCGACGGAACCATTGCCGGTGGCCCCATGTACTATATGAAAAACCGTTTAAACATGAAATGGCTGGCAGCTATTTTTGCCGTTGCCACTGTTCTTTCATCGTTCGGAACAGGTAATTTACCACAGATTAACAGCATCTCGAATTCACTTTTCCAAACCTTCGGAATTAACCACATGGTAACCGGCGGCATTCTTGCTGTTCTTCTGGGGCTTGTAATTATTGGTGGAATTAAACGAATTGCAAAAGTTACCTCAACACTGGTTCCCTTAATGGCCGGCATCTATTTTATTGGTGCAATGGCTGTAATTCTTTTTAATTATGAAAACATTATCCCTTCCGTAACAGCTATTATCGGACAAGTATTTACAGGTTCGGCTGCCATTGGCGGATTTTTAGGTGGAAGTATCGCTTTCGCCTTTAACCGCGGAGTGAACCGCGGACTATTTTCAAACGAAGCAGGCCAGGGATCTGCACCTATTGCTCACGCTGCAGCACGCGCTCACGAGCCGGTTTCTGAGGGATTGGTTGCCCTTTTAGAACCTTTTATCGATACCATAATCATCTGTACCTTAACCGGTCTGGTTCTGCTCTCATCTGGCGTTTGGACCGAAAAACTTGACAACCAGTTTCAGGAAGCCGACCTGATAGTTTTAGCCGATACTTATTCTGATAAAAACGAAACCGACAAAAAAACACTGTATAACTTTTTAGCCGGAAAAAGCGAGTTAGAACAATTTTCCGGTAGCCTTTCTGTTGTCGATGGGATTATCCAAAATCAACCTACTGTAATTCACGCCCGCTCCGTTGCCGAAGAAATTAAAGTGTGGGTAAATAAAGAAACTTATAATGGCGAACTTGAATTTGACAACGGAAAACTCATCAATACAAATAATGTAACACTTACGGGAAAATCGTTGATGCACAGTGCTCCGTTAACCACCATTGCTTTTACACGCAGCTGGTTTGGCGAATACGGGAAATATATTGTTTCCATCGGACTACTTTTGTTCGCCTTTTCTACAGCCATTAGCTGGTCGTATTACGGCGATCGCGCCATTACTTATTTATTCGGAGTTAAAGGCATTGTATGGTTCCGCCTGGTTTATGTCGTTGGCTTTTTCTTTGCTTCATTTGCCGATACAACCATTGTTTGGACACTCTCCGGAATAACAATTGCCTTAATGACCATTCCAAACTTATTTGGAATCCTGTCACTTTCAAAAGAAATGAAAAGCGAAGTAAAACTTTTCTGGGAAGAATACGCTAAAAGATTCCCGGATGAGAAGGTACCAAAAGGATAAATCAGAGTCAGGGTTTAAAGTTCAAGGTAAATTTCATTTTAAACTTTAAACCCTGAACTTTAAACTCCAAACATCTTTACTATTTTTGCAGTCAACTTAAAATTCGACATGCAAAACATCTATCCAAATAATTTTGAAGCAAAAATAGGTTTCGACCGTATTCGCGAAATGCTGAACAACAAATGTATCAGCACCATGGGAAACGAATGGGTCTCTGAAATGCATTTTCAAACTTCACACGAAACACTTTCAGCCCAATTGGGCGAGGTAGAAGAGTTTTGCATTATTTTAAGAGAATTCGACAGTTTCCCGGCCAGTCATTTTTATGATCTGCGCCAGGCACTTCAAAAAATTAAAATTGAAGGGCGTTTTCTGGAGCCTGCAGAACTGTTTGATTTAAAACGTTCGCTGGAGTCGATTCGTGCAATTGTTAACTTTTTCAACAAACAAGAGGAAGAACTTTTTCCGATATTAAAAGCTAAAACAAGCAACATCCAGGTATTCCCATACATTTACGATCGTATTGACACCATCATCAATAAACTTGGGAAAATTCGCGATAATGCATCGCCCGAGCTGGCACAAATAAGGAAAAGTATTTTTTCCATGCAGTCGAACATGTCGAAGCGTCTGCATGCCATATTAAAACAAGCGCAAAAAGATGGTTTGATTGAAGAAGATGCTTCTGTTTCCATTCGCGACGGCCGTGCAGTTATACCAATCGCAGCAGGCCATAAGCGCAAAATAAAAGGAATCGTTTACGACGAATCGTCAACAGGAAAAACCTCTTACATCGAACCCAACGAGATCGTTGAGATGAACAATGAGATCAGGGAACTGGAATACGCCGAACGCCGTGAGATTATAAAAATACTAACCGATTTTTCGAACGATATTCGTCCGTACCTGGAAGATCTTTATTATTCCTATGACTTTTTGGGCGAGATTGATTTTATTCGGGCAAAAGCAATGCTGGCCGTTGAATTTGATGCAATAAAACCCGATTTCCGGGATGAGGCTATTATTGAATGGTATCATGCCATTCATCCGCTGCTTTTAAAAACGCTGCAAAAAGAAAAACGCAAAATCGTTCCGCTCGACATTAAACTTACCGACGAAAAACATATTCTGCTGATTTCGGGCCCCAATGCAGGTGGGAAATCTGTATGCCTGAAAACCACAGGATTGTTGCAATATATGCTACAGTGCGGACTATTAATCCCAATAAGCGAGGGCAGTAAAACCGGTATCTTTCACCAGCTTTTTATCGATATCGGAGATGAGCAATCGATGGAAAACGACTTAAGTACCTATAGTTCTCACTTAATGAATATGAAACATTTTGTACGCAACTGTAACGAAAAAACACTGGTACTTATCGATGAGTTTGGAACAGGAACTGAACCCATGCTGGGAGGCGCCATTGCCGAATCGATTCTCGATAAGCTAAACCAGTTGGGTACATTTGGCGTAATTACTACCCATTACACTAACCTTAAACATTTTGCCTCTTCTGCCGAAGGAATTATTAACGGTGCCATGTTGTACGATGCCCAAAACATGAATCCGCTTTTTAAACTTGACATTGGCAAGCCGGGCAGTTCGTTTGCTTTTGAAATTGCCCGCAAAATTGGACTACCCGAAGACATTCTTGATAAAGCCACCGAAAAAGTAGGAAAAGACCACATTGATTTCGATCGAAATTTAAGACAAATTAACCGGGACAAACGTTACTGGGAAACCAAACGGATGAAAATACGCAAGGTTGAGAAAATTCTTGATGATACGGCTGAAAACTATGAATCTGAATTACAGGAAATTCAGAAGCAACGCAAAGAAATCCTGAAAAAAGCAAAAGAAGAAGCCGATGCTTTATTAAAAGGAGTAAATAAGCGTATTGAAAATACTATTCACGAAATAAAAAAAGCACAAGCCGATAAAGAAAAAACAAAAAAGGCACGTGAAAATCTGGTTGACCTGAAAAAAGAAGTTGATAGAAAAGTTACTTCCGACGATGGTCAGATTGCCAAAAAAATGGATAAACTACGCAAACGCGAAGAAAATCGTAATAAACGCCGCCCTGAAGAATTTAAAAAGTCCATTCCAAAAGAGAAACTGGAAGAAAGAATTGAACTAAAACCCGGCGACAAGGTTCGGATTAAAGGCCAGGATACCATTGGCGATCTAATCGAAATAAATGCAAAAAATGCAGTTGTGGCATTTGGCCAGCTTATGACAACAATGCCGCGCAAAAACATCGAACGGTTAAGTAATAACGAAGCAAAAAAACTCGACAAAAAACGTTATACAAAATCAACAACGATGAGCGATAGTTTTGCCCAGAAACGATTGACCTTTAAACCTGAAATTGATATTCGCGGGCAACGCGCCGATGAAGCCATCTCGAAAATTACAGAATTCATCGACGAGGCCATTATGTTTGAAGCAGGCCAACTGCGGATACTTCACGGTAAAGGGAATGGAATTTTACGGCAAATAATTCGTGATTACCTGCGCTCGGAGCCCATGGTTCGCAGTTACAAGGACGAGCATGTTGACTTTGGCGGAGCGGGGATTACTGTAGTGAACCTTGCTTTATAAAATCTTTTTATCCGAATTTTCACATACTATTTTCAAAGAAAGCCTGTTGATATTCACTTCCATGTTTCGTATGTCAGGAATCCTACATTCGAAATAAAAATCCCAACTCTGCCTCAAGCTTTTTACCAGAGCGAACAAAGGAAAAACGACAAATTAATTATCTTGCAAAAAATCCTATTACCATGAAGCAAGTTATCGTCCTGTTTATCCTAATTATTCCCCTCATTTTTAATCAATTAACCGCAAAAGAAGCTAATGATACTACTTACATATTTTTAAAAGACTACGGACTTTATAAAACAAAAAAAAACAATTGTGTTAAATACACCAATAAGGCTCTGGAAGACCTAAAAGGCGACAAACCAACCGTATTGGTATTTACGCGCGGCATTTATCATTTTTATCCCGATGACTGTAAAACCCGCAACTATTTCGAGTCGAATACGACAGATATAAATCCTAAAATATGTGCTTTTCTTTTCGAAAAGAAAAAAAATCTGGTTATAGACGGACGAGGCAGCACCTTAATTTTCCATGGACAAATGCAACCCTTTACATTTGATAACTGTACGAACATTACACTAAAGAATATAAATATCGACTGGGAAACTCCATTGATTGCACAGGGTGAAGTTTTAAAAGTAACAGAAGAATATATTGATCTTGGAATAAACCACAAGGAATTTCCACACCGTATTGAAGACAGCAAACTGTATTTTGATGTTTATGGTTACAAGAAAAACAGGTGGCGCGGCACAATGGAATTTAACAGAGAAGGTCGTTATGTAGAACCACAAACAGGCGACTGGGGTTGTCTGGGAAAAAACTGGGACAATTATATTGCCGAAACAACAATGCCCGGAGTGGTTCGTTTACATAACAAATTTACAAGAAAGCCAGCCCTTGGAAACTACCTTGTTTTACGCCATGCCGAGCGTGTTCACTCCGGAGTTTTCATTTTTGAATCAAAAAATATAACCATTGAAAACCTGAACCTTTACCACGCAACCGGTCTGGGCATTTTGGCACAATTTAGCGAAAACTTAAGCTTTAATGGCTACCGTGCAATCCCCAACCGGGCCAAAAACCACTACTTTGGTGGAGGCGACGATGGATTACAGGTCTCAAACTGCCGCGGACAAATAACTGTTACCAATTGCGAGTTTGAAGGATTAATGGACGATCCTGTCAATGTTCACGGAACAAGTGTGCAAATACAGGAGATAATTACCGAAAAGGAAGTAAAATGTAAATTTATGCACCATCAAAGTGTTGGCTTAAACTGGGGACACAAAGGTGATCAAATCAGTTTCGTCGAAAACGAGCGGATGAATTCATTAGGAACAGCACACATCGTTTCGTATAAACCAACTGACAACGAAAATTTCATACTTTCTTTATCTGAAAATATTCCTACAAGTGTTGAAGCTGGCGATGCAATTGAGAACCTAACCTGGTCGCCCGATCTTACAGTTAAAAACTCACATTTTAAAAATTGCAGGGCACGCGGCTTGTTGGTATCAACCCCCGGAAAAGTTGTTATAAATGACAACACTTTCGAATCAAGCGGTAGTGCCATTCTCATTGCAGGCGATGCAAACGGCTGGTTCGAGTCTGGCGCTGTTTCCGACGTACTTATTAAAAACAACACTTTTACCGATTTATGCAACACCAGCTCTTACCAGTTCTGTGAAGGCATTATTTCTATTTTCCCGATTATTCCAACGTTCGACGAAAACACTCCTGCTTTCCATAAAAATATTCGAATTGAAGGCAACCAGTTCAACCCTTTCGACTACCCGGTGCTTTTTGCTCGTTCGGTGGATGGTATTTACTTTATCAACAACACGGTAACACGAAGTCATGCTTTTGAACCTTACCACAATCGTCAGTACACTTTTACGTTCGAGAATTGTAAAAATGCAACAATACGCAATAATCAATTTTCAGATGATTTACTGGGAAAAAATATTCTGTTAAAAGAAACCGAACAAAAGAATTTACATACCGATCTAAGAGAAACATTTCAAATACAAGAGTTCTAATAACACCTAAATTCAAACAAACTCTCAATTCCAACCTGTATTTAAATCTTTACAATTTTTATCTCTTTGAAAAGATTTGATTCGCAGACTAAAACTTTATGAGTTGAAAATTATTCTATAAAAGCTAGCCTGTAATTATCATTAATTTGCAATAATATATGATATAGTAGATTACCTTTTAACCTATTTGAGAATATTATAACAGAGGGACGCTATTTTTCGATAGAATAAAAATAATTTTTATGTATTCCAGTTAGTTGTGGATACCACTTTTTAAATGACGCTTTTTGAAGTGGTTTTAAAACCAGGAAACCGTTCATTCTATGAGCGGTTTCTTTTAAAAAAAGAAAAGGGTAGAACTATATGGACGCTTTTTGAAGATGATTGATAATTTACAAACCCCTAAACACAAAACCAATCATAAATACAGAAGTCGCTCTACCCTTATATACAATCCCTAATTTTTTATCTTTTGCTTTTAATGCATTTCAATAAACAAGCCAAAAATTTCAACATTTGATTCCCAGCATTTTAACATAAACTTGCTTATTTCAATGTTCTCTCTCTGGGACAATTCTCCCATTAATGGCCATGTTTTTTTATGATATACTTAATTTCAAGAATTAACACGAGACATCTTTTTTCAATCCAAAAGACTCCTTGTTATTTATTTTTCTCTCCTTATCTTAACCTGAATTTTATTCTACTTTTATTATACAATAAATACAATTATTGAAACTGGCTATAAGATCAAAAACATAAAACTTTATTCATCCCTTACTAATCAACATAATTTCTATCAATCGATTTTTATCACACCAACCTAAAATCACATATAAAATGAATTATTCATATTGCTTAAACATTAACGTATAAGGAGTTACAAGGGAATATTTTAAAAAAGTTATCAACAGCTAATAACATAAAAAAATCCATCAGATTTCTCTGATGGATTTTCTGCGGAGAGAGAGGGATTCGAACCCCCGGTACCTCGCGGTACAACGGTTTTCAAGACCGCCGCATTCGACCACTCTGCCATCTCTCCTGAGCGCGACAAAAGTAGAACTTTTTTTTTTACCTCAAAACACTTTTTAGAAAAAATTTAGATAAATACTGAAAAAAAAAAAGTTATTGCATTTGGTTTTTTAAAACATATTTCTGAATTTAGCTAAATGGAAAGAAGTTCTCTGAAACTATTGATTTTACTGATGTTTTAGGAACTTTTATACGTAAAACTTTAAATTAATTCATAATATACACAAAGAAATATTAAGAAGTAAATTACTTATTTTCAATCACTTAATTAATTATTTAAAAATTTGCCTTATGAACAAAGCACAATTAATTGATGCTATGGCTGAAAAATCAGGCCTAAGTAAAGCTGACGCAAAAAAAGCTCTTGACGCATTTGTAGGTGCAACAACTGACTCACTTAAAGGTGGCGACAGAGTAGCACTTATCGGATTTGGTTCATTCTCTGTTTCAGAACGTGGTGCAAGAACTGGTAGAAACCCACAAACCGGTAAAGAAATTACTATTCCAGCAAAAAAAGTTGTTAAATTTAAAGCTGGTGCTGAATTAGCTGACGCTGTTTCGTAACGATACGAATAGGTAAAAAATTGATTTAGGGGAGCAAGTTGCTTCCCTTTTTCGTTATAATAGCATTTACTGTAAAACAATATAATATTATATGCATAATAATTTACTAAATCATTTGTCGACATATATCACTCCAAAGAGGAATGACTTGTTTAATAAAATTTTAGATATGCGAACCAGACATATTACTATTGCTCTTGAGGATATATATCAGTCGCAAAATGCCAGCGCCGTATTACGCACCTGCGACTGTTTTGGGATTCAGGATGTGCATATTATAGAAAACAGAAACGAATTTCAGGATAATTCAGAAGTATCACTGGGATCGTCAAAATGGCTAAACCTCAAAAAATACAATGAGGCCGAGAATAATAGCCTTGAAGCAATAAAACAATTAAAGCAACAAGGATACCGGATAGTAGCAACCACACCTCATAAAAACGATCAGGAATTACAGGATTTTGATATTGCGAAAGGAAAAACAGCCCTGGTATTCGGTTCGGAATTGCCCGGATTAACAAATACAATTTTAAGTGAAGCTGATGAATTTCTGAAAATACCAATGTATGGTTTTACCGAAAGTTTCAATATATCGGTATCGGCAGCCATTATCCTGCATCATTTAACCCTTAAAATGCGACAAACAGAAGGTCTACAGTGGCAACTTAGCCAGGAAGAAAAGGATGCGTTAAAATTAGAATGGATTAGAAAAACAATAAAACGAAGCGAACTAATAGAAAAGCGTTTCCTGAAAGAAAATGGAGAAATTTAAAATACAGACAGTTTCTTAAGCACGTTTCGATTTTTCCCAGTTAACCGATTGCTTCCCTTTAAAAAATCGGTAAATACCACGAACTGAGGCATAGTTTATCATTACAAAATAGTAGGGAACAAAAAACAATTTCATTCTTAGTTTCCGGTTTTCGAAATACCAGCCCAGTAAAGCAACCAGGTAACATAACAACTGAAACCAAAGAAACCACAAATAAAAACGATTGGTTTGCCCGCTAACCATCAATAAGTTCACAAAAAACAGAACAAATAACGAAACAGGCGCCAAAGCCCACCTTAACACTTTATGCGAAAAATACTGCCACGACAATATTCCGTTTTTAAAGGGATTAAGCAAGCCTTTTAAACGAAAGATAGTTTGAATACCACCAGCAGCAATTCGAACTTTACGTTTTAGTTCTTCTTTTACATTAAGCGAGGCGGTTTCTTCTGCATAAGCATTGGGCGTATAGGCTATTTTATATCCTTTTTGAGCAATTCGAAGCGAGATTATAAAATCGTCGAGCAATGTATCGGTCTCCACATCCTCGAATAAATCAGTTCGTATCGCAAATAACTCTCCCACTGCACCGACTGCCGAATTAAGTTCCGAATCATTTCGTTTTATCCACGATTCCATCTTCCAGTACAATCCCTCTCCTGCCCCTGCTGCAGCCTCAGATTTCTCCTCCACAATTCGCTTTTCTCCGGCAACACACCCAACTTTAGGATTACTAAATTTTGTTACAATTTCACGAATAGAATCCTTTCCCAATACCGTATTCGAATCGGAAAAGATTACAATTGGTGCCTTAACATATTTCATCCCCCTGTTCATGGCATGCATTTTACCACGTCTTTCAGGTTGATGATGTACTTCAAGACGACTATCCATTTCTTTCAACAAGTCCGGAGTCCCGTCATCTGAACCATCTGTCATCCACAGGTATTGTATTTTATCTTTTGGGTAATTCAGCAGAAAAGAGTTTTCTACCTTTTGTTTAATGTAGTCTTTCTCGTTAAAAGCCGTAACAAACAAACACACATCGGGCTCGTAACCCGGTTCGAATTCTAAAATATGTGAACGGAAAAATATTTTTTTAACCTTTACCAATAACCAGAGCACAATGGCATACCCCACATAGGTATAAAAAAGAATAACTAGTAAGAACCAAAACAGAATGGATAATATCATTTGGCATTCACTTTATAAAACTCGACGAGTTTACCTGCTGCTGCTAAATTATCAAATTTTTCGTGTATAAACTCTATTGCATTTCTACCAATTTTCGAATAAAATTCTTCGTCTTCCACCAATTGCGAAACTTTTTTGATAAAGTCTTCCTTATCAGCGGCAATAAGAATATTTTCATTGGGATTCACCCCTATTCCCTCGGCACCAATTTCAGTAGTAACTATACTTTTCCCTAGCGCCATTCCTTCAATAATCTTTATTCGCATTCCACTTCCGGAAAAAAGTGGTACAACCATTATCGATTTCGAATTCATAAACCGATAAGCGTCCGGCACTTCTCCTTCAAACACCACATTGGGCACATTGAATTTACTTTGTAACCATGCCGGGCAATTTCGGCCTGCAATGTAAAATTTTAATGCAGGATATTTTTCATGAATCTCTGGCCAGCAATTTTCCACAAACCAAACCAATCCTTCCTGATTGGGTGCCCATTCCAGCGAACCGATGTGAAATAAAGCAGGGTGTTCCAGATTTTTAGAGTTGGGAACCAATACTGAAGCATCAATTCCGGTTTGCGAAATGTGTTTTTTCTTTTGATTTCCCAATTCATCCAGTATTACTCCATCGCGTTCGGTAATCGGCACTAACAAATCGTAACTGTTTAACAAAGCTGTTTCAAAACGTTTTATTCGTTTCGACAGGTTATTCAGATAGAATTTCTTTAATCCATTCGACATTTTTGCCGTTCGTTCCCAAATTTCGTGTTCAATATTATGAGAACGATATACAACTGTAGCATCTGATTTTTTCCGTATTAACGGAATATACGGGCAAACATACAAACCTTCAAGCTGAATAATATCAAAAGTATTTTCGCTTAGCAATTGCTCCAAAGCCCTGGCAAAACCATTACTAATAAAACGAACTGCATTATATGGTTTTCTGCTGAACAAAAAATTTATCAGCCCACTAAAAATCTTTATTCTGGCCGGAACATCAACCAACCTAAATTTTGCAATATCTTTTACCGAATCAGGAATTTCGTCGAGCGAAACACGATGTTTGAAAGTGTTCATCGACAGCACTGTAACATCGTGCCCCAAACAGGCAAAGCCTTTTGTAAGGTTCATACAGGCAATTGCACCACCATCTTTGGTCGGATAAGGCACTTTATTTGTAACCTGTAATATCTTCATAGAAATTCAATTATTGCTCATTCTTTTTTGCTCCGAATAACCGGAAGGATCCTAAACGTTTGAAAATTTTGGAATAGGTTTCGGCCGACATAACCGACGAATCGGTAGCTGCCTTAAACGTTAGCCATACACCAACAGGCAGAAAAATATACGACGAAAACCACATACCTGCCAACATGCCCCACACATCTTCACGAGCAGTCTTTTCTCCGCTCATTGAAATAATATAATACAGAATAAACAGAAAAATAGATACAACAACCGGCATTCCCAGCCCACCTTTCCGTATTATAGCCCCCAATGGAGCCCCGATAAAGAAAAATATGAGTACAGCAAACGAAAGCGTATATTTCCTGTGTCGCTCCATTTCATATTTATTCAGCATTTTCTTTTTAATGTAAAGTTGTCCCTCATACATATTAATATTCTGAACAATGCTTCGTGCGTTTTCACGTGCATTTTGGGCAATTTCAGCTTTTACCCACTTATCCACACCTTCAAAATTCTGATCTAAGTTGAAGGTTGAATCTGCTACCGGAATATCAATATCACGTTTTAACGAATCGTTTAATGCCGTTAGATTAAACAGTTTCTTGTTTATGGTTGGATTTACGTTTAATTGTATCATATAATTCCGAAGACGCTTGTAATAATCGCCCCGAAGAGTATCTTCCATATATACCAATTCCTTGGTATTTAACATCCGGTATTGATTCTTAAAAATGCTTTCGTCGCGCCGGTTAAATTCAAAATCACGAACTCTGACTCGCATAGTCTGCTCCTGAAATTTATTTCGCTGGTAAGGATGATAGTCCTTTTTTTTACGATCTTTTGACTTCTGTTCCTGGTAATTTACTCCGTTATAAAGATCTAAAACCATAAATCTTTTGTCTTCTGTAATCTTCAGAAATCCGGAATCGGCAACAGTTACACTTTCATTTCCTTTGTTTCCCCGGTGATCGTATATCAGCAAATCGTACAACATATTGGTTTTGGTGTCTTTATGACCAACTTTAATGCTGTACCCATCCATTTCGTTCGTAAATACACCTGACTGAATCACTAATTCGGGTCGTTGCTGCTTTACACTCCACAGCAGTGTAGAAAATTTCAGATTGGTTTTGGGAAGAATATTATTTGCAAAATAAAATGCCGTTACTGTAATAACCAAAGCTATTACAATCAAGGGGCGCATAATCCTGACCAGAGAAATACCTGATGCTTTCATGGCCACCAATTCATAATTCTCGCCCAAAGCACCAAAAGTCATAATTGATGCAAGTAGCATTGCCAATGGGAAAGCCAAAGGAAGAAGAGCAAACGAAGCATAAAACATCATTTCGCCCAACACACTAAAATCGAGCCCCTTACCCACCAAATCATCCACATATTTCCAGAGGAATTGCATAAGCAGAATAAACAGCACAATAAAAAAGGTCATAAAAAATGGCCCTAAAAACGACTTAATAACATATAGATGTAAACGCTTCATTTAATAATTGTCATCTGTGATAGAAACGAGTACAAAACTAAGTTATTTTGGGAATTTGTAAAGTAAAAAAGGTTAAGAAACATTTATGGTTCACGAAAAGGGGTTAAGTATTCTTAATTTTGTCAATTCACGATCCCAATACATGTTTCAGGTCAGCTACCTGCGAACTCCAAAGATCCTCGGTCTCCTCTTTTTCGTCTTCATCGGTGAAATCAGTAATCATTAATGACACATCACCTGTTAATTCATCACGAACAATCTTAAACTCAAAATAAGTATCTTCTTCTTCAAGCCAAACAAACCGAACCAACTTATTTTCTTTGTGCAAGGTCATTTCTGCAGTTTGTTCCGATCCTTCCCAGATAAAAGTATACTTTTTTCCACGCACACGAACGTCGTCGGCAAACCACTCGGTTAAACCCGAAGCTGTGCTTAAACGGTTGTATAAAACTTTAGGAGAGCAGTTTATAATATATTCCAGATTTATTTTGATTTTGTCAGTCATAAGTTTGATTTTCGGCAATATAATTAATAAGAATGGAACTTACAACTGGCAGAATAAATACAAATAAACTTCTTCTTATTTTTTTTTGAAAAAATGCTTTGAAATAAAAATAAACACTATATTTGCACCGCGAAAAACAAAAACGGTTAACGAACTGTGACGCCAATTACAGAGCGGTTTTCGACAACATAATGGCGAGGTAGCTCAGCTGGTTAGAGCGCATGATTCATAATCATGAGGTCGGCGGTTCAAGCCCGCCTCTCGCTACCAATAAAAAAGGGGTTCACAACCAAATTAAGTTGTGAGCCCTTTTTTTTTGTGCAGAATTCAGGCTTATGCTAACCAAATAGATTCTCTCTTTATCTTCCATTTTCTTGTTGCATAACACCTTTCTTTTTGATTAAAAACATTTTATACCCCCTCGATTATCTGTAAATTTATAAGAAATCAATAAAATCATCTGCCATGCCAAGAATCCGTAGAATTGACGCACTCAATTACCACAAAAAAGACCGACCGGGAAAAATTGAAGTAATTCCAACAAAACCACACAATACGCAGTACGATTTATCGCTGGCGTACACGCCGGGAGTTGCTCAACCCTGTCTGGAAATCAATAAAAAAGTTGATAATGTTTACAAGTATACGGCCAAAGGAAACCTGGTTGCAGTTATTTCGAACGGAACTGCAGTGCTCGGACTGGGCGACATTGGCCCCGAAGCCGGAAAACCCGTAATGGAAGGTAAAGGTTTACTTTTTAAGATTTTTGCCGATGTTGATGTGTTTGATATTGAAGTAAATGAAAAAGATCCGAAAAAACTGATTGAAGTAGTAAAAGCCATCGCCCCAACCTTTGGCGGCATAAACCTCGAAGACATAAAAGCACCTGAGTGTTTCGAGATTGAAGAAACCCTGAAAAAGGAATTAAACATTCCGGTTTTTCACGACGATCAACACGGTACTGCAATAATCTCTTCTGCCGGATTATTAAATGCACTGGAGATTAACAAAAAACTAATTGAAGACGTGAAAGTGGTTGTTAGCGGAGCAGGAGCAGCAGCCATATCATGCATAAAACTATACATTAGCCTGGGAGTTGAACCCGAAAACATCGTAATGCTCGACAGTAAGGGAGTCCTAAACAGAGAACGTACCGACCTGAATCCCATAAAACAACAGTTTGTTACCAACCGGAAAATAAATACACTGGAAGAGGCAATGAAAGGCGCCGATGTATTTCTCGGACTTTCGGTTGCCGATGTGGTAACAAAAAAAATGATCAAGTCGATGGCTAAAGATCCCATTGTTTTTGCCATGGCTAATCCCAATCCGGAAATATCGTACGAAGATGCCACCTCGGTACGAAATGATATAATAATGGCAACCGGCCGAAGCGATTATCCAAACCAGATTAACAACGTGCTGGGCTTTCCGTTTATTTTCAGGGGAGCGCTGGATGTACGGGCCACCACCATTAACGAAGAAATGAAGATTGCAGCTGCCAAGGCACTGGCAAAACTTGCCAAAGAATATGTTCCAGAAATGGTGGCCAAAGCTTACAACCTGAAAAACATTGTTTTCGGGAAAGATTATATAATTCCGAAACCACTTGATCCAAGACTGATTACAACCGTTTCGACAGCCGTTGCCCATGCCGCAATGGAAACCGGTGTTGCCCGAAAACCGATAAAAAGCTGGGTAGCCTACGAACGCGAACTAATGAACCGTCTGGGTATCGATAACAAACTGATAATGGCTATCCGAAACAAAGCCAAACAAGATCCGAAAAAAATTGTATTTGCCGAAGCCAACAGTTTCCGGATTTTAAAAGCCGTACAATTTGTGGTTCGCGAAGGCATTGCCAAACCTATTTTACTGGGCAACGAGAAAAAAATAAGAGAACTTATACAAGAGAACCAACTGGACCTCGACAACGTTCCTGTTATCGATTTATGGGAAACGGTTACAGACGAAAAACGACACCAGTATGCCAAAATTCTGTACGAGAAACGCAAACGCAAGGGCATGACCTATAACGAAGCTGTTGAGAAAATGTACAACCGCGACTATTACGGATCGATGATGGTTGAAACCGGCGAGGCCGATGCTTTTATCTCCGGATTCTCCAGGAAATATTCTTCTACCATTCGCCCGGCCCTGCAGGTAGTGGGTGTAAAAGAAAAGTTTAATCACATTGCCGGCATGTATATTATGATGACCAAACGCGGATCAATCTTCCTGGCCGACACAACGGTAAATATGAATCCTTCGTCGCAGGTTTTGGCCGACACCACTATTTTAACTGCCTGCGAGGTAAAACGCTTTAACATCGAGCCCAGAATTGCGCTACTCTCCTACTCCAACTTTGGTGCCTACAAAGGAGAAGGAAGCCCTGTACGTGTAAAAGAGGCGGTAAAAATGCTTCACGAAAAATACCCCGACTTAATTGTTGACGGCGAAATGCAGGCCAATTACGCCCTTAACGGCAAATTGCGCTACTCGCGCTATCCCTTTAATAAACTAGGCGATTCCGATGCCAACACGCTTATTTTCCCAAACCTGAGTTCGGGAAATATTGCCTACAAAGTATTGCAGGGACTTGGAACTGCCGAAGCCATAGGACCGATTTTAATGGGGATGAAAAAGCCCATTCATATTTTACAACGCGACAGTACGGTTCGCGAAATAATTAATATGACCGCCATTGCGGTAATTGATGCACAGTCGAATTCAAACAACGAAATTTAACCGGTATCTGTTTAAATATACAAGCCATCCCTCCGGTTAACGCAGGGATGGCTTGTTATGTTATTTAAATAAGCTGTCTACTCTTGCTTCTTATTTGTTTCCAGCTTATTTATAATTTCTCTCAGCAAGTCGTTTTGCTCCTGGCGCAAAGCAAGAAATTTATTAACCCATGAATAGATTAAATAAAGTATACCTGCAATTATTGCCAGGTAAACAAAAACAAGCAGAATTGGTAAGAATGCAAAAACACCCATAATTTTATTTTAAAAGTTAGTATTGTTGAGATGAACAGGAATCCCTGATCTGTTTTATTGCAATATATTGATAAATTCGTTGTTACTGCCCAATAATATTATGTTTTAGTAATTATTGGCTCTTGATATAATCTACCTTAGCAAAGCGATACAATCATGAGGGAGTGGAAGCAAACTATTCTTTCTTTTCTTTGTCCCAATCTTTATAAATATAGTCTAAACCATCTTGCCAGTTTATAAGAAAATTATTGTCATGGTCACGATTCATTACTACTTCATGTTTAAAATCTAAAAACCTATTACTCTCTTTACTAAACTGCATACAAAACGTATTATAAATTTCCAGTTGTTTTGCACGGTCTTTACTTCCTATCGATGTATAAAGTGTTTTTTTGCTTTTCAGGCTATCGAAAAAAGAGCCTATTGTTTCATCTGTGTACATATCTAAACGATATGGGCTTCCTGATAAAAACATATTAAAATAATCCTGTCCACTCAGAAGGGCATAAATAACAAAATTTCCGGCCATTGAATAGCCGGTTAAAACCCTGTTCTCATTTGTTCTGTAGTTATTATCAATGTAAGGAATTAGTTCTTGTGTAACGAATTTTAAAAAGTTATGTCCATTCGCGTTGGAATTTAAATCGAACCCTCTGTTAATATTAGGAATACCAATAACTATTGCCTCCGGAATATCTTCGTTTTGCGATTTTATCTCAACAATACCAGAATAACTAAAGAAAATTATTTCTCCATCCAGCACGTAATGTGTTGAATATTTTAAATCGGACGTATCGTAATCTTTGGGCAAATAAATATAGATTTCCCTATCCTGATTTAGAATATCCGATTTTAAAACGATTTTTTCACCAATGCAAATGGGTTCATTTGCCACTTGTCCCAATAACGGGGTACTTATAAAAAGTACGATAACCAAGATTATTAACTGAATTTGTTTCATGTGTATTGCTTTATGTTACTTAATAGGTATAAGCTTTCATTCAGTAAAAAGAAATAAGACATATTCTCTTCATCAGGAATTTTATTTGATGCAGGTACTAGGCCCTTTAGTCGCTTTTATATGTTCTATGAAATCTTTCAATAAGCAAGGACGGTGTTTAAATTTATTTTTGGTTTTAACTCTTTAAAAGTAAACATAAAACCAAAGAAACATCTACGTACCAATATTTTATACAACATAATCGAGATTCTATTTCATTGTTTTTACAAAATTCAGGGATTAAATATCATCCAAACTACAACCAATAGCTTATAAAGTACAACGGATAACTTACGAAGCTAAACGTCCGGGAAAATAAGTTAAACCAATACCTTCGGAAGCTAAAGCAATAGCTTCGGAAGTACAAGCTTGAGCTTCTGATCTCGGATGAATAGCTTAATAAGCTCAATTGATAGCTTAATTTGTTAAAAGAATAGCTTCGGAAGCTATAGCGACACCTTCGGAAGCTGAACGAATACCTTCGGAAGCTCAACAGATACCTTCAGAAGCTCAACGGATACCTTCGGAAGCTCAACAGATACCTTCAGAAGCTCAACGGATACCTTCGGAAGCTCAACGGATACCTTCTGAAGTACCCCCCCCAAATTCTCCAAAGCACTTTAAGTAAAAACTATAACACCCTACAGTCCTGCATCTTATATCAGAACACAAAAACAACCATCGGACAATGTTCACTTTTTTTGCCTTAGCCGTCGCATTCTTTATTAAATGGCCTGATTTGTATATTTTATTCCGCCAGCAAGCAGAAAGATGGTTTATGGGGCGTGTTAAAACAATGAATATCCAACTATCACAGATAATGTATTATAGTCTGAGTTCCAAAATAAATAACTACTTAAAATTTCTCTACCTGTCTGATATCTCAATTCTAAACTGTATTTATCTTTATGCTTATAGCCCAAACCAAATGCAATATTAGTTCTAGTTCTAATTTCCAAATCTTTTGAAGAACTAAAATCGATAACCGATTTGTCTGAAAGATCTACGACAAATGAGCCATTAACAAAAACCTTGGAATTCTCATTCAGAAAAAAGTAATGCCTTATCCCAACAGGCAATTCAACCGACTTATAATTAATTTTAACGTCCTGAATTTTTAATTCCTTTTCCGATTTATAATATTGATAGGTTGGCTCGATTAAAACCGCCCATTTGTTTTTATTAAATGGTAAAATTAATTCGGCTTCAATTCCAAGTCTAAATCCAAATTCACTATCGAAATCAATAGTTTTATAATGGGTAGTGCTATGTTGCATTGAAAGGGAAGAATAATTAAGGCCGGGTCGGAGGCTTAAATTAAATAAATCCTTTTTTTGCTTTTCTTCAAAATTTACAAATTTCTGACTCGCACATTCATTATAATCTACAAATAAACGAACCAATTCATTTTTATTGTAGCCAATATTTTCAAATTTACTCACCGTCAAATCTGCACATTTCAAATCAATCCATAACTGTTGTCTAAAACTATTGTTTTTTGCAATCTCATTGTCAATGGTTTTATAACTTTTAAAAATCAGTTGTTCAATATTAGAGTTGTCTTTATTATAAAAGTATCTTCTCAAATTTCCATCTTCATACAGGTACAGGCTTGCTTTACCTTCAACTAATACTTTTAAAAAAAGTTGCTCTTCATTAAAAACAGGCTCTTTATTAGTACTCAAATCAGAAACATTCTCACTCGACCTGTCAATATTAATGTTATTTCTTACATATTTTGAAATGTTGTAAATACCAAATTCTTTTACTGATTCTATTGTTAACTTTTGCGACTCACTGTTTTCCGATAGTTTGCAAGTAAATTCTGCGGGATTATTTCCCCAGTCAATATTCTTGATTAAACAATCAGTTTTTTGATTCGTATTGTCGATATAATACCCCTTTTCAAAAGAAATTTGGGAATAACAATTAAAGCTTAAAACGGTTATTAAAAGAAACAAAAGTTGCTTTTTCATTATTTAGATTTTAGTTATTTAAAGATTGTTGAAGTTGAGAATTATTATGTTTTCTTGACTTTCAAGACTATACAGATGCAGAAAGAATACATCGCTGGAGATTTAGTCTTCTACTCTTTGTGTTTATTGTGGATTAATTGACCTGACGAAACTACTGCTGCATAAAACATTTAACATCTCTTCTGCTTACTCCGGATTCGTCTCTTTCAATCATTTTAAATGTTACAGGCATAATTTATTATTTAGGTTTAACATTTCCCTTACCGGGTTAATTTTCATTTTCAATTGATTTTTTTTCTTGCTTGGGCATCTGACTGTGTCTTGTATTTTTTAACCTGCGTAAGTTAAACGAAATTTTACAAAAGGAAGCAACTCCTGTTAATTAACATATAAATAATTAAAAAACAAAACGATGCCACCGGTAAACTAACCGGTGGCATTGTAACAATTTTATGGAAGTTGCAGTACTAAAACCCAACTCCAAATCCAATACTATAATAAGGTTCCCACCTGGGGAAAGGCGAATTTTCGTCGTTAATAACATCAAATAGCACCTGCGCATTTAACCATGTGTTTTCTGTTACGGGCTGACTATAACCACCACCCAACCATAAAAACGGAACCCAAACCCGCTCGCGGCCACCGGTGTAACTGTACAACTTGTAATTCATTTCCGAAAACTCGGCATGTACATAAAACTGCGGGACAACTCTGTAACGGCTAAAAATACTTACACCATAATTCGAGGTTTCGTAATCGGTACTGTACCGTTTATCTTTTACATACTCGTACGACAACTGGCCTCCCACCGAAAACTCGCGGGTAAGTTTATATCCCACAAGGGGCGTTGCCCCAATAACCGTATAACTCCCGATCGAGAGGTTTAAATATCCACCGTAATACAACTTGCTTTTATCGAATTTCGACTCTTCTTCAGCTTGTATATCTTCGGCAAACTGCGAAAAACCTGCCACCGAAATTAAAAGCAATACAAGCACAACACCAATAACTTTCATAAGCTCATTTTCTATTTTCTTAATTCAACAAAGAACAAGTAAAACTATCCCCTGTTCTGTTGTCTACAAAAGGTTTTTACAAACTCCAGCCATTCTGATACTTGTGTTTAATCCACTCTTCACACATTTCCTGAGCATTCCACTCCACACGTTTTTTCGATTCTCTTTCTACATTTTGGGTAACCACGTCCGAAGAGAAAGGTATCAACTTGGTAGTATTCAGTTTTTCGCGTGCCGAAATATTGGTAACCTTCATATTTTCGCTGTCCCACAACAATGTTTTCTGAAGCGACTGCATACGTACTGCCAGATTTCCCATTACCACCATTTCGTTAAACGGCCCTGCATAATCGAAATTAGAAGCAGGTTTCCCTCCATTTTTACAACAATTTACAAAGTGCATTTCATGACGGCCTCCACCATTCGGGTCGTCAGGTATACGCTCCAGTTTAACACGGGTTTCCGGCTTAATTTCCGAACCGTTTTTATACACCTTCCACTTATTTCCGTAGGCCTCTGCAATAAGTACAGCCTTAGAGCCAACAAACATAAAACCACCCCCCGGATTCATGGGGGCATCAAGCGGCAAATCAAACGGACGAGCCGGCATCAATCCTCCGTCGTACCAGGTCAACTCCAGTTCGGGCAATGCACAATATGGCAGGTTTTTACGTGCAGGAAAAAGATAACTAACCTTTGCCGAAACAGGGGCACTATCGGTATTTACCAACGAAGAACTTGCCTGGAATGCTTTTGGCGCTCCCAGTTGCAAGGCATAATTTGGCACATCAAGCAGATGACATCCCATATCGCCCAAAGCTCCTGTTCCAAAGTCCCACCAACCACGCCATACCCATGGATGGTATTCCGGGTTGTAGGCACGCATTTTTGCAGGCCCTATAAATAATTCCCAGTCCAGTGTTTCCGGTATCTTTTCTTCTTTTAAAGGTTGTGGCATTCCCTGTCGCCAGATGGGACGATTGGTCCACACATGCGCTTCTCTTATTTCTCCCAAACAACCGCTTTGCACCACTTCGGCCACCTCGTATACCGCATCGCCCGAGTGCCCTTCATTTCCCATTTGGGTAACAACGCCGGTTTTTCCGGCCAGTTTTGTTAAATACCTCGATTCCCAAACCGAATGGGTTAAGGGTTTTTGAAGATAAACATGTTTACCAAGCTCCATTGCAGCAGCAGCCGGTAAGGTATGCGTATGGTCGGGAGTGGCAATAACTACAGCGTCAATGTCTTTTTGCTCTTCCAGCATCTTCCGGAAATCTTTCCATTTTTTTGCTTTCGGATAGGTATTAAAAACAGGTTTGGCATATTCCCAATCCACATCGCACAGAGCTACGATATTCTGCCCCGGCATGTTTTTCAGGTTTACTTTTCCTTTTCCGCCAATTCCAATTCCGGCAATATTCAGCTTGTCGCTTGGTGCAATGTGCCCCATTCCCGAAACCGCATGCGCCGGAATAATTGAAAAACCGGCCATTGTTACTGCTGTTGTTCCAATAAAAGATCGTCTGTTTAGTTTGTTCATGATTATTAGGATTATTGATTTAGTACTGTATTTACTTTCAGGTGTTTCTGATTAAATACCTGCTTATAAATTTACCAAATAATTGGCAAGCGAAAAAGCAGAATGTACAAAACTTCAGTTATGGCTGTTTCGAAAGAAATTTAATGAGAAAAATACAATCACCCTGAATAACACAATAAAACCTTTTTGCCTTCCTGCATTTAAATAATCGTACTATTTTTGAAACATGAATATCGACAAGTATCCATCGCGTTTATTGGAGAATGCAGTAAACGAGTTTTCGAAACTCCCCGGGATTGGCCGCAAAAGTGCGCTTCGGCTGGTGTTGCACCTGCTGCGCCGCGAAACCGAAGAAGTAAATGCCTTTGGCAACAGCCTCATCCAGCTTCGTAACGAGATAAAACATTGCAAAGTATGCCATAATATTTCCGACACCGAAACCTGCCAGATTTGTGCCAATCCTTCGCGTAACACCAGCGTAATTTGTGTAGTGGAAAACATTCGCGATGTTATGTCGATTGAAAACACCCAGCAATACAACGGTTTGTACCACGTTTTAGGCGGCATTATTTCACCCATGGACGGTATTGGCCCCTCGGAACTGGAAATCGATTCGCTGGTAGAACGGGTTAACTCCGGCGAAATTATTGAAGTAATTCTGGCGCTGTCGACCACCATGGAAGGCGATACAACTAACTTTTACATTTACCGAAGGTTAAAAGACACTGAGGTAAAGATTTCTACACTGGCCCGTGGTGTTTCCATTGGCGACGAACTGGAATACACCGACGAAATTACACTTGGACGTTCGCTAATGAACCGTGTTCCGTACGAAAGTTCTGTAGGAAAATAAACCGGCACATCACATTTTATGAATTTTTCCGTTATCCAAAAAGGAATACTACATTTGAAAAGAATTGCGTAATCAAGCAAATGGAACTTTCAATAATTATAGTCAACTACAACGTAAAACATTTTTTAGAACAGTGCCTGCACTCGGTGCAAAAAGCTGTAAAAAATACCAGTGCTGAAATATTCGTGGTCGACAATAATTCGGTTGATGGTTCGGCCCAGCTTATCCGCGAAAAATTTCCCAAGGTTCGGTTTATTCAGAACACTGAAAATGTTGGTTTTTCGAAAGCAAACAACCAGGCTATAAAACAAGCAAGCGGGAAGTATATTTTGCTGCTAAATCCCGATACGGTAGTTGAAGAAGACACTTTTGAAAAGGTGATTTCGTATATGAACGACCACCCTGATGTAGGAGGACTGGGCGTAAAAATGATCGACGGGAAAGGTACCTTTCTTCCCGAATCGAAACGTGGTTTACCAACTCCCTGGGTTGCATTTTATAAAATATTTGGCCTGTCAAAGTTATTTCGTAAATCGAAAAGATTTGGAAAATACCACCTCTCCTACTTAAACGAGAACGAGATACACGAGATAGATGTTTTGGCCGGCGCTTTTATGTTAATGCGAAAATCGGCCCTCGACAAAGTGGGTTTGCTCGACGAAACATTTTTTATGTATGGCGAAGACATTGATCTGTCGTACCGGATTCAGCAAGGGGGCTATAAAAATGTCTATTTCCCCGAAACAACTATTATTCATTACAAAGGAGAAAGCACAAAAAAAGGGTCGCTGAATTACGTAAAGGTATTTTACAATGCCATGATCATATTTGCAAAAAAACATTTTCCGGGAGGCAAAGCCGGTATTTTTGCAATGCTGATTCAGCTGGCCATTTATTTCAGGGCGCTCATTTCCATTTCAAAACGTATTTTCGAGAAAGTCTATCTTCCTGTTCTCGACGGATTACTCATTTTTGCAGGCTTTGCAATCATTACTCCTTTCTGGGAAAATCTTCGCTTTAACACCATTGCCTATTACCCACCTGAATTTTTACAAATTGTGGTGCCCGTTTATATTGTCTTTTTTTTGCTGGGCATTCTGTTTTCGGGCGGCTACAAAAAACCGGTCGATCTGTACAAAATAGCCAGAGGAATTTTTTGGGGCCTGATCTCCATTCTCCTGGTGTATTCGCTGGTTGACGAAAAATACCGTTTCTCGCGGGCGCTCATTTTACTTGGATCGCTTTGGGCCGGCGCTGGATTGCTTTTTTTCCGACTGGTTTTTCACTGGTTAAAAATTAAAGGCTTCCGGCTTGATATAAAACGATCGCGAAAGATTGCCATTGTCGGACATTCAAAGGAAGCCGACCGCGTAAAACAAATTCTGGAGAAAACACAAATTGAATCGGAACTAGCCGGTTTTATAGCCCTTGACAAAAACGACAAAGGTGAAAATTACATGGGCGAATTAAATCAGCTCCGCGAAATTATTCGCATCAACCGTATTGATGAAATAATTTTTTGTGCCGAAAACCTTAGTTCTGCCGAAATTATTCGCACCATGCTTGATCTTACCAATCTGGATATCGACTATAAAATTGCTCCACCTGAAAGTATCAGCATTATCGGTAGCAATTCTATTCACACTGCCGGCGATTTGTATGTGGTAAATATGAATGCCATTTCAAAAACCGCCAATAAACGTAAAAAACGCCTGGTGGATATCGAGTTTTCGTTGCTGTTGTTGCTGGCAGGTCCGCTACTTATTTGGTTTTACAAACAAAAAGCGCAATTTATTTCAAACATCTTTGGTGTTTTATCGGGTAAAAAATCCTGGATTGGATACATTCCCCAACCGGAATCGTTTGAAACCTTACCTTTTCTAAAAAAAGGTATTTTACATTCGGGCGATATCTTTTCAGAGATCGAATTAGATAAAGAAAAAATGGCCCAGCTAAATATGCTTTATGCAAGAAATTACAGGACATTAACCGACGTTGAGATTCTGTTAAAAGCCTGGAAAAACTTAGACCGCAAATGAACAATCAATTACAATACGGAAAAATAACCCTTCGCCCACTGGAACCTACCGACATTGACCTGTTATACAAATGGGAAAACAACCTCGAAATTTGGGAAGTAAGCAATACCAAAGCTCCTTTTTCGAGACATATACTGGCACAATATTTAATGGAGGCGGCAAAGGATATATACGAAACCAAACAACTTCGATTAATTATCCAGAATGAAAACCTGGAAGCCGTGGGTGCGGTTGATATTTTTGATTTTGAACCCTACCACCAGCGCGCAGGCGTGGGAATTTTAATTCACGACAAAGCATACCGAAACAAAGGTTATGCAACCGACGCATTGCATGCACTTTCGGATTACGCACTTGAGGTTCTGGGATTAAAACAGCTCTACGCCAACATAACAGCTGACAACACAAACAGCATTCAGCTTTTCGAAAAAGTTGGATTTGTAAAATCGGGTGTAAAAAAAGACTGGATTAAAACCCTGTCGGGATGGAAAGATGAAATTATATTTCAGAAGATGCTGGTTTAACCTGATACTACCTGCAATATTCGGGTATTCCGTGTAAAAATGCATACGAATTATTAGGATAATCAATTTCGCAGGCAAAGTGCTGCAATCCATTTGAAACCACAACGCTTTCAACTCGCAATGCCATATTATAACGCACCACCTGGTCGAAAACATCCTGTGTTATTTTTACTCCCGGCGCCTTAAATTCGGCAATCAAAAGAGGCTGCCCGTTTTTTGAATAAATCAACAAATCAAAACGGCGTTGTTTACCATTCACCATAATCTGTTTTTCAACTGCCATTAAATTTTCAGGATAGTTCTTCTCATTCTTCAGGTATTGAATAAAATTCTGCCGCACCCATTCTTCGGGTGTTAACACCACAAATTTCTTTCTTATCGAATCAAAAATAAGTTGTTTCCCTGCTTCTGTTTTTATTCTGAAATCGTTTTCCGGCAAATTTAATTTCTCCATAAATAGTATCCTGTCCTTGATAAATCATTTTGGCTGGCGACACTTAAAAATGTACATTTGTCACAACCGTAAACCAAAACATTGGTAACGCGGTTCAAAGGTATAAATTTCCAGATTATGAAAACCAAAAAAGACATTGTGGAAAACTGGCTTCCACGTTACACTGGTAAACAATTAGAAGATTTTGGGAAACACATTTTGCTAACCAATTTTCAAGGTTATGTAGAACGGTTTGCCAAAAAATTTGAAGTACCAATTGATGGTGCCGACAGAAATATGCCTAGTGCAACTGCCGAAGGTATTACAATGATAAATTTTGGTATGGGAAGTCCGAACGCGGCAACAGTTATGGATTTGCTGGGAGCAATCCATCCCCGGGGGGTTCTCTTTCTGGGAAAATGCGGTGGACTGAAACGTAAAAATAAACTGGGTGACTTAATTCTGCCCATTGCTGCCATTCGCAGCGATGGTACTTCCGACGATTACCTGCCACCTGAGGTTCCGGCACTTCCTGCATTTAATCTCCAACGTGCGGTTTCGCATATTTTGCGGAATAAAGAGCAAGATTACTGGACAGGCGTGGTTTTTACCACCAACCGCCGGGTTTGGGAGTACGACGAACGGTTTAAAAAATACCTGACAAAAACACGGGCCATGGCTATCGACATGGAAACAGCCACCCTGTTTACCGTTGGATTTGCCAACCAAATACCAACCGGAGCTTTGTTACTGGTGTCTGATCAGCCCATGATTTCAACCGGGGTAAAAACCGAAGCCAGCGATAAAAAAGTAAGTTCAAGTTATGTCGACTTGCATATTCAGGCCGGAATTGATGCCTTACTCGAAGTAAAAAACAACGGACTATCAGTTAAACACTTAAGATTTTAAAATGGAGTTTGGAGATATATTACAAAATCTGAAAAAAGGGATTTACCACCCCATTTATTTACTCCAGGGAGAAGAGCCGTATTTTATTGATGAGTTTTCAAATTACATCGAAAAAAATGTGCTTACCGATGCTGAAAAAGGATTTAACCAAACCATTTTTTACGGGAAAGACTCGGATGCACTTACCATTGCTGAAAGCGCGATGCGTTTCCCGATGATGGCCAACAAACAGGTGATAATTGTGAAAGAAGCACAAAGTCTGGCTAAAATCGATACGCTTGCCTCGTATGCCGAAAAGCCCCTTGACTCGACTATCCTTGTGCTTGACTATAAATACAAAAACCTCGACTCAAGGACAAAACTGGTAAAAGCAATCAAGAAGAACGGGGTTGTTTTCACTTCTAAAAAACTGTACGAAAATAAAATACCGGGCTGGATTGATGTTTATCTGAAAAATCACAATTACACAATTACGCCACAGGCCGCTTTGTTACTTACATCGTACCTGGGAACCGAATTAAGCAAAATTGCAAACGAACTAAACAAATTGGTAATTGCAGTAAAAGACACAAATAAAATAACACCCGAACATATTGAAAAAAACATTGGCCTGAGCAAGGACTTTAACCTGTTAGAATTACAAAATGCACTGGGTGAAAAAAACGTCTTAAAAGCCAATAAAATAATCCGGTATTTTGGGGCAAACCCAACACTTAATCCCATTCAGAAAACCATTGCCGGGCTTTATTTCTATTTTTCAAAACTGTTTACGTATCATTTCCTGAAAGATAAATCGGAGCGAAACGTTGCTGCGGAGCTGCGCGTACACCCGTTTTTTGTGCGCGAATATGTAGCGGCAGCAAAAAAATACTCGCCAACAAAGCTCTACGAAATAATGGGTATTTTACGCGAGTACGACATGAAAAGCAAAGGCTTTAATGTTTCAACAATGGTTGAAACCGGTGATTTACAAAAGGAAATGATTTATAAAATTTTACATTAAATGATTACATGGTTTATAATTGGCATTACTGCCGTAGTCTCATATATTGCTTTTCATAACCACGAGATATCAAGCAAGCTGCAGTTTAATGCAGCTCAAATTGTTCACCGAAAAGAATATTACCGGTTGATATCGCATGCATTTATTCATGCCAATTGGCCTCACCTGGTTGTAAACATGATGGTGCTTTATTTTTTTGGACGAAACATTGAAGCTTATTTAGGTTACTTCTTTGGCAACAAAGCAACAGCATATTTTTTATTGCTTTATTTCGGAGGAATTTTAGCATCAAACATCTGGAGCCTGATAAAACACAAAAACAATTATTATTACAATGCAGTTGGCGCTTCGGGAGCAGTGTCGGCTGTACTTTTTGCAACCATATTTTTTCAGCCCTGGGAGCCGCTTTATTTATTTGCAGTTGTGCCAATTCCCGGAATTCTTTTTGCGCTTGGTTATTTGTTTTATTCGTATCAAATGAGTAAAAAACAAAAAGACAATGTGGCACATGATGCCCACTTCCTGGGAGCAGTATTCGGATTTGTATTTCCAATCCTGTTAAAACCCGAATTGTTCGACCGTTTTATCGATCATTTGTTTTCGTTTTTATAAGAATGAAAGGAGCATGGTCTGGCTAATACAAAAATACATGAATATTTTGTCAATGCGAGTTCCACGGGTATCGAAGCACAAAATTTGCACAAGCGCCATATGTGCCTGAAATACGAAACATTAACCAAAATATATTCAAGTGAATTTTATCATTATAAACGGGCAGGTAATTTCAAAACAAGAAGCCAACCTCACAGAATTTCTGTGGGACGAACCTCTGATTATGTCGCAAAAAGTGTGGTTTGGTTTTGGGGGTATTCCGCTTTTTCACGAAAATATAGGATCTATTGAACGACAGCTAAACACCTTTAATCTTTCGTTACCCCCTTTGTTTAAAAATAAACGCGAGCTTTTTCGCCTGACCAAACGAATGCTGAACAAAAACAAGTTCTATCGCTCGGGATTTGTGAATTACCAATTCTTTATTTCGGGTCAAACCATTAATTCGCTGATTACCTGCAAAGCATTTCCTGAATTTGAATATACTTTCCCAAAAAGCGGCCTGTTACTTGATTTTTCGGAGGTTAAGAAAAACTCACTTTCCGTAACAGCACGTTATAAAATCCACAACGAAACATTATGGGAGGCAGCAAAATCAAACGCAGCAAAAAAAGGGTGGCAAGGTTCAGTTCTGTTAAACGAAAAAGAAAATATCTGTGAAGGTTTGGGCACTAATATTTTTATGGTAAAAGACGATGTATTGGTCACACCGTCATTGGATTCAGGATGCTACGAGGATACATTTCGTCGGGTAATATTGGAATTGGCAAAATCCTTCAAACTAAAGATTATTGAAACACCTGCCATAAAAAAAGAACACCTCTTTAGCATGGATGAAGTATTTTTTGCCAGCGAAGAACAGGGGATAAAATGGATTTTAGGAGTTGAGTCCAAACGATTTGTGCACGAATATTCAGATGAAATTCATTATAAATTAAACACCTTTTTAAAGGAAAAAATAATTTAATCAAACGCTGTTTCTTCTATACAAAGATTACAGCCTTCTTCTAATTTAACAGCGGATTTTCAGGGAAATTTTCCCAAACAGAATAACGGGCCCCTGCTTTTTTCACAAACTCAACCCACGACGATTCGCTGAGATCGCGCATAACAGCTGCCGGCTCAACATCGGTTACCAACCACGAATCTTCTTTTAACTCATTTTCCAACTGACCGGCATCCCAACCTGAATAACCAAGGAAAAAACGGATATCACTCGGACTTATCATTCCACGTTTTATATCTCGCTTAAGCACCTCAAAATCACCGCCCCAATACAAATCATCCAAAACATGTATACTTCCGGGCAATTTATCGCCTAATTTATGAATGTAATAAACAGAATCAGTTGCTACCGGCCCTCCCAGATACACATCGGCATCGCATTCTGGAAAATCAGGAAAGACATCGTGAATGGGAAAATCAACTTTTTTATTTAAAATAAATCCCACAGCACCTTTCTCGCTGTGTGCAACTAAAAATACAACCGAACGATTAAAATAATTTCCTGTTAAAAATGGTTCAGCAATTAATATCCGACCTTTTTGTGGCGCGATATTATTCGTCTTTATCTTAAATATGTCCAGCTTATCACTCATTCTAAAAGCAATATAAGAAATTTAAACTATCCATCAAACAGTTACGGAGTACTTACTATGAATAAACGGATTTCTTAAGAGAATGTTCTATTTCTCTTCTTCAACTACGATAAAAACATCTTCGCCTGACTTTGACATATAATATTGTTCGCGGGCAAACTTTTCCAGTTCTTCCTTTCCCAGACTAAGATCTTCAAGCTTTTGTTTGTCGGAAGCAATGCGTTCTTTATAATACGCTTTTTGCTGAATAAGATCGTTTAATTGTTGTTTACTTTCTATGTGTTCAACAATACTATTCTCATCGAAGAATATAATCCAGGTTAAAAACAGAATTGAAACAATAACAAACTTGTTGCTTATTATACTATATATTCCCGAATCTGTTAGTTTCTTCTTCATATGATGCAAATATGCAACAAAAGTAGACATCTTAGGGCGCAAAAAAAAGAGGAGATGAAATAAATCAACTCCTCTTTATAAACAACTTAACGTTGGTATATCTTATTCAGCATCTGGTTGAAAGTTCGGATACGTATAATTTGTTGCCGGTACAAAAGTTTCTTTAATTGTACGGATTGACGTCCAGCGCAAGAAGTTAAAAATAGAACCTGCTTTATCATCAGTACCCGATCCGCGGGCGCCACCAAATGGTTGCTGGCCAACTACGGCTCCGGTTGGTTTATCGTTAATATAGAAGTTACCTGCACAGTTCTCCAGACGTTTTGTAATTTTTTCGATGTTGTAACGGTTCTGCGAAAGTACAGCTCCGGTTAAGGCATAAATCGATGTTTTATCTAAAATATCCAAGGTCTCATCCAGTTTTTCGTCTTCGTAAACATAAATGGTTAAAACCGGACCAAACAATTCTTCTTCCATGGTCACATAATCAGGCTTTTTAGCCAGAATCACGGTTGGTTCTACAAAGTACCCAACCGATTTATCACAATTTCCACCAAAGATTACTTCAGCATCTTCGTCTTCTTTTGCGCGGTCGATAAAACCTTTCAGCTTATCAAACGACGATTCGTCGATTACAGCGTTAACAAAATTGGTAAAATCTTCCGGTGGCCCCATTTTCACTGTAGCCAGCTCTTTACCAAATAACTCTTTTACTTTTGGCCAGATACTTTCAGGTATATAAACTCGTGAAGCTGCCGAACATTTTTGTCCCTGGTATTCGAATGCACCACGTAACATCGCAATTGTAAGAACTTGCGGATCAACTGTATTGTCGGCAAAAATGAAATCTTTTCCACCTGTTTCACCAACAATGCGCGGATATGATTTGTATTTGTAAATATTTTCACCAATGGTTTTCCAGATACTCTGGAATACGCCGGTAGAACCGGTAAAATGTATACCTGCAAACTCAGGATGCGTTAAAACCACGTCAGCCGTAACCGGGCCAGAAGCATAAACCAGATTGATAACTCCATCGGGAAGACCTGCTTCCTTGAATATTTCCATAATTACACCAGCAGAATAAACCGCAGTTTTAGATGGTTTCCAAACTGCAACGTTACCCATTAATGCAGGAGCCGCTGGAAGGTTTCCGGCAATAGAAGTAAAATTAAACGGTGTTAATGCAAAAACAAATCCTTCCAACGGGCGGAACTCATTGTAATTCCACATTCCCGGAGCCGATTCCGGTTGTATTTTATAAATGTCAGTCATTACCTGAACCCCAAATCGTAAAAAGTCAGCAAATTCGCAGGCCGCATCAATTTCTGCCTGGAAAGCATTTTTTGATTGCCCCAACATTGTTGCTGCATTAATTTTGGCGCGATAAGGTCCTGCCAATAAATCGGCCGCTTTCAAAAAGATAGAAGCACGGTGTTGCCACGACATATTTGCCCACTCTTCTCTGGCTTCCAATGCTGCATCAATTGCCATCTCAACATGACTTGCATCTCCCTGGTTGTAATAGCCCAGTGTATGTTTTATTTCGTGTGGAGGAAACATTCTTTCCTTTCGGTCGGTATAAACCTCTCTCCCGCCAATAACCATTGGCTGATCAATTTCTACTGAACGTAATTCGGCAATTTTTGCTTTTAATTCAACTCTCTCGGGGGTTCCCGGAGCATAACTTAAAACCGGCTCGTTTTTTGCAACCGGCACATTAAAAATTCCTTTAGGCATAACTCTATACTTTTTTATTAGATTGATTTCAAACTTTCAGTACAAAGCTAAAGAATAGCAGAGGTCTAAATCATAACAAAAATCAGGACGACAAAAATAACCGGGAGAAAAATTAGTTGATTATCAGACAGATAATTTTGACATACTAAAAAACAAAACAAATATCAGTTTTTTAAATTCCCATTTTGAAAATATTTTATGTAAAAAAGCACAGAATTCGCGACACAATGGCCTTTTTTAATATTTTTACAATGTTGTTAAGGAGAATTTCGAACATAGTATCCAACAAATTTTGGGCTGCACATGATAAAATGGAACAAAAGCAGCTCCTTCAACTTCTACTCATATGGGGAGTTGTGGGTTTTGTGTCAATAATTTCACTGATCCTGCATCTTTTATCCCCCGATTTAAGGAATTGCCCAATTTGCGATATCATGTTAATTGCCGTCTCAGTAATGGCTGTGGTATGCTGCTTAAATGGAAAAACCAATTGTGCTGTCAATACCACATTTTCGATTCCCGTATTTGTATATGCACATTATATATCTGATTTCAACTCACATTTACCTCCCATCGAAACGGTACATCAGTCAACCTGGTGGTTAATGGGCGGCCTTGTTTTTCTTTATTATTACTCGAGGCTAGAAACCAGAACTGTATTATACTTTTTTGTTTCGCTGGCAGTAATTTCTCTACAGTTATATAAAGCCGACCACCTGCTCGACTCGTTTACTTATTTTACACCGGTTATCACGAATCCCTTGCTGACTTTTACTGCTTTCTTCCTGACAACCTTCTACCTTCGTAAAAGATTGATTACAATTATCGAAAAACTGGAAGAGCAATTAAAACAAAGTAATGAAAGTATTAACAGAGTACTGCAAAACTCAACGTTCTTAATAACAAAACTGAGTGCCGTTCGCGACGAAGACGGAAATGTGATTAATCTTATTGTTGACAAAGTAAACAATGCTTTTGAATCAGCCTTTAAATTGAACCTTTACCAGGTACAGGGACAAGAAGCCGAATATGTCTTCAATTTAATTTTTAAAGCGAAATTCGATGTAAACAGAATCGTTCTTTTTAATAAAAAGAAGGTAAGCGAATACCATGCCCGAAACCTTGATCAATGGTTTAAAATTCATGTATTAAACCCCAGCTACAATCAGTATTATATTGCTTTTGAAGACATTACACAAATTAAAAACAAACTGGCAGAATTGGAGGCCAGCAAACGCAGGTACAAAGTATTGCTGGAAGCTATTCCGGATATCTTTTTTGTAATTGACAAAGATGGTATTTACGAAGATTTTGTAATTAAAGAAAGTGACCTCTTTAAAATGGAGGACGCAAACATTATAGGCAGCTCAATTTACGATGCCGGGTTCCCTGACAACATGGCTAAAAAAATATATTCATGTATTCAGCACTGTTTAAAAACCAATTCGATAGAAACCATTGAATACTCTTTAAACACGCCAAACGGAACCTTTCTGTTTGAAATGAGACTGGCCAAGTTAACTACCCACTCGGTTATTTCGGTGGCACGCGACATAACAAAACGTAAAACTGCTGAGTTTGCTCTTGAAAAAGCTTTGGGTCGTGCTGAAGAATCTGACAGATTAAAATCAGCGTTCCTGGCAAACCTTTCACACGAAATCCGAACTCCGATGAACATCATTACCAACTTTACCCGCATGTTGGCTTCTCCGGATATAGAAGGGATGGAACGTCTTGAACTTACAGATGCTATCACACAAAACGGCCTCCAATTAATGAATATGATTGACAACACAATCCATCTTTCAAAAATTGAAACAGAATCGATTGCCGTTAGTCATAACTTTTGCAAAATAAATCCACTTTTACGCGACATCTATAACGAGGTTGCTCCAAATATTCCGGATACAAAAGATGTACAAATGAAACTGAATTTTGATGTTGCCAACACAGAATTTGGTTTTGTAACCGACAATAAGCTGTTAAAAGAAACGCTTTCAATACTTGTTGACAATGCAGTTAAATACACCCAAAGAGGGTTGGTAACACTTGGCTACGAAATGATTCGTAACGACAGTATAAAATTTAAAGTTACCGATACCGGTATTGGTATACCCAAAGACGATTTCGAAAACATCTTCAGCCGTTTTTACCGCGTACAAAACAGGATTAATCAATCTACTTCCGGCTCCGGAGTTGGATTACCAATTGCACAACACTATGTATCGTTGTTAGGTGGCGAACTGGAATTTGACTCAGCCATTGATAAAGGAAGTGAATTTTGGTTTACACTCAGGTTTAACGAGGGCCGTGGATACATGAAAATTGTAAGCTGACTTCAAGACTGTTTCTCCAGCAAAAGCCATAATTCAACTCATCCAAAATATAGAATCAGAATTACCTCCGGAACAAACTGGCTTACAAATTACTGCGGTTTACAACAGAGTTTAATAAGCGATATCCCACCAAACGATCGAATCGTCCGGCTAAATCGCGATAATACACAAAGATTTGATAATCGTTTTCCGTTTCCCAGAAACTACCCTCAAGGTTGGCAAGATCAGCCACTGTTGATCCTTCGGGAACATAAACGTATTGAAAATTATAGTAGCCTTGCTTTAATAGCATCGTAAGTTCGTATGACGCCGTATTAAAATTATAGGTCATTTCGTTGCTTTTATTTGCATTCCAGTTCGACAAAGCTCCAAAAACATTTACCGTACCCCCCAGCAACGGAGCATCCATCTGCAAGGTAAAATGAACAAAAGTATAGTCGCATTCTGTTTCCGCATCACGAACTTCCTGATCCTGACTTTCGATCGAGTATTTCCCGTTCATTTCTTTATACGAAAAGAACTTCTTATTCGACCGGATTTCGTCTGTTTTAAGTGTTTTGTGAAAATACGGACGGTGAAAATCGGTTGCCAAAACATTCTCTCCGTTCATTCTGTTTGTCCGGTTATCGAAATACCGAAACTCGTTACCCGCTTTAAACACAATTTCTCGGGAGTAGTTGTAATCCAACTCCTGATTTCTTACATACAACGGTTTTAAACCACGAACGGCATTGTCCCATCGGTAATTTTGCATAATTACCACTTTCACCTCGTCGCGCGGATTTAAAATGGATAAATTGGGATGGTAAACTTTAAATTCTACCTGGTGATTTTCCCCCTTAAAAGCATCGGCAGTGGCTCGTCTTACGGTACCTTCAATTCTCACAGTATCTTCGTATACCTGAAACCGTTGTATCAAAACCCGGTTTGTTTTATCGCTGCCCTCATAAACAACCAAAGCATAATTCCCCGAAACCTTAAACTTTACGTTTGAATTAGGCAGTGTAATCCGGTAATTTACATAGTCGAACGTGGTATTAAACGACATGGCATAATCATCTACCGGATTATCGGTAAAACCATCCAGATACTCTTCCTGCGAAATAAAGCTTTCATTCCAGTCGGCATCGCAATGAACAATTGTATAATAGTAGTCTTTTACATTGGCCGACAAATCATCAAATGTAAAAATCAGGTTAATATCTTCTCCTAATCCAACAATGGGATTCGACAAAACAAAACCATCGCGGTAGGCCAAAACAGTTTTTATATTTTCATTGTAAACTGCATTTTCGTAATAAAAATTTTGTTCTTGTGCGTAGGTAAATATCACAGTTATTAAGAATACAGACAGTGCTAATAGTTTTCTTTTCATTCCTTTACAGTCATTTACAGGAGACTTCCAATATAGTTTCCATCGATTACTTTCTTAGAACGTAAAATTCAGTATTTCTGATGTATT
The DNA here is from genome assembly GCA_947492175.1 of uncultured Draconibacterium sp. Classification (GTDB taxonomy): domain Bacteria; phylum Bacteroidota; class Bacteroidia; order Bacteroidales; family Prolixibacteraceae; genus Draconibacterium. The sequence goes on from CANLMQ010000001.1 coordinate 285,934, forward strand.
ATCAAAACTTAATTATTCTCTCTGCCAAAACAGTCCGGGAAGCATGTTCCAATTACACCGGCAAATTTGTATACCATTTGCACAGTATAAATTCATGCTAAAGACGTGAAAATGTTAATTTAATCTGAAGTATTTACAATTTTCGATTTTTCTGATTTTCAGCAGGATACCGCGAAACTGATTTATATCAATAGACATATTGATTTATTTGTATGTTTTAATATAAACACAAAGCCTCTAATGCATTGTGTAACGGCAATTAATTGTTACTTTTGTCATCCTAAAAATAAATTTTAGTCTTAATTCAATATGTCAGAAGTAGTTAAGTTAAGGAAAGGGCTCAATATAAAGCTGAAAGGAAGTGCTGAAAAAGTACTTAAAAAATTGCCGACTCCGGCAACAGTGGCTCTAAAACCCACCGATTTCCAAGGACTTACTCCAAAACTTAGTTTAAAAGTTGATACCGAAGTTAAAGCCGGTGATGCTTTATTTTACGACAAATACAATCCGGAAATTGTATTTACTGCTCCTCTTGGAGGAAAAGTAGTTTCAATAAACCGTGGTGAGCGACGTAAAATTTTGGAGGTAGTTATTGAGACAAACGAAAAGGCTGGTTCGGTAGAATTTACAAAAGCCGACCCAACAACTTTGTCTGGGGAAGAAGTGAAAGAGCAAATCCTAAAAAGTGGATTGTGGCCATTCATCAAGAAACGTCCGTATGGCGTAATAGCCAAACCCGACGAGCAACCAAAAGCAATTTACGTTTCAACATTCGACACAGCACCATTGGCGCCCGATTACAATTTTATTGTTGACGGCCAAATGAATACATTCCAAACCGGAGTGAATGCGCTGGCAAAACTAACCGAAGGAAAAGTAATTCTGGGAGTAAATGCAGGATCTGCTTTTACCGGTGTAAAAAATGTTGAGATCAATACTTTTGAAGGGCCTCACCCTGCCGGAAACGTAGGTGTTCAGATTTCCAATACAAAGCCGCTTAATAAAGGCGAGGTTGTATGGACAGTAAATGTTCAGGATGTACTGTTTATCGGTCGCTTGTTTGAAACAGGTAATCTAGATTTTTCGAAAATCTTTGCTTTTACAGGATCGGAAGTAAAAACTCCGGAGTACTACCAAACTGTTTTGGGTGCACCTGTAGCAACACTTACCGAAGGGAAATTGGTAGATGCCGATTACAAGCAACGTATTATCAGTGGTAATGTTCTAACAGGAACAAAAGTAAAAACACAATGCTACCTGGGTTACTACGACTCGCAGGTAACAGTTATTCCAGAAGGCGATGAGTATGAATTTATGGGCTGGGCCGATCCCGGGTTTGGTAAATTTAGTGCAACAAAAACCTTCTTCGGAAATTTATTCCCGAAAAAAGAATACACACTAAACGCCAACCTTCATGGTGGCGAGCGTGCATTTGTTCTTTCCGGACAATACGAAAAACTGGTTCCTATGGACATTTTACCGGTTTATTTACTAAAAGCAATTTTGGTAAACGACATCGACAAAATGGAGCAGTTGGGAATCTACGAGGTAATTGAAGAAGACCTTGCCCTTTGTGAATATGCCTGTACGTCGAAAATCGAAGTTCAAAAGATTTTGCGCGAAGGTATTACTACAATGATTAAAGAACTTGGTTAATTTTTACATGTAACTATTTAGTCTTTTTAAGATGAACTTTATAAAAAACATTTTTGAAAAAACGAAACCACATGTTCAGAAAGGAGCCAAGTATCATTGGCTGCATTCGGTGCACGATGGTTTTTTTACGTTGTTCTATGTACAAAAGAACACATCGAAGTCGGGAGCACATATTCACGACTATATCGATTTAAAACGTACAATGGGAATTGTTGTTTTGGCTGTTATTCCGGCGCTGTTGTTCGGAATGTACAATGTAGGCCTGCAACATTTTAAAGCTGTTGGCGAGTTAGCTTCAACAGGCTTTTTCCAGATATTTTTATACGGACTGTTAAAAGTCCTTCCTATTATTGTTGTATCGTACGGTGTTGGTCTTGGAATTGAGTTTGTGTTTGCGCAGTTGCGTGGCCACGAAATCCAGGAAGGTTTCCTTGTATCGGGAATACTAATTCCACTTATTATGCCGGTTGAAACACCGCTTTGGATGATTGCCCTGGCTACGGCTTTTGCAGTTATTCTTGGTAAAGAGGTATTTGGCGGAACCGGTATGAACATATGGAACCCCGCACTGGTAGCACGTGCATTCCTGTTCTTTGCTTATCCGGCACAAATGTCGGGCGAGTCGGTTTGGGTTGCATTAAGCAGTACCGATAAAGTAATCGACGGTTTTTCGGGTGCAACTCCAATGGCTAATGCAGCAGCAGGTCATTTAAACTACAGTGTTGCCGATGCTTTCTTTGGATTTATTCCGGGATCGATTGGTGAAACTTCTGCTTTTGCAATTTTAATTGGAGCTGTTCTATTAATTATAACCGGAATCGGAAGCTGGAAAATTATGGTTTCAACACTGGCCGGTGGTGCTGTTATGGGACTTATTCTTAACGCATTTTCAGGCAGCGAAGCATTGTCGGCAGCAAACCAGGTTTATTTCTCAATGCCTTTCTGGCATCACCTTATTTTAGGTGGATTTATGTTTGGTGCCATTTTTATGGCTACCGACCCAGTTTCTGCATCGCAAACCGAAAAAGGAAAATGGATTTACGGATTCCTGATTGGTATTCTTGCCATCATTATCCGTGTTATCAACCCAGCCTTCCCTGAAGGTATGATGTTGGCAATTCTGTTAATGAATACATTCGCTCCGCTTATCGACCACTATGTTGTAGCCGGTAACATTAAAAAGCGATTGAAACGAGCTAAAATTTCTGCATAATAAAAGAGAAGAATCATGGATAGAAATAGTAATACTTATACATTTTTATACGCAGCGATAATGGTAATTATTGTTGCAGCGGTTCTTGCATCGGTTTCGATGGCATTAAAGCCTGCGCAGAAAAAGAACGTAGCGATAGAGAAAAAGCAAAATATTCTGGCATCGGTAAACATTGAAAGTACTGCTGCAACAGCAGAAGCAATTTACGCCGAAAAAATTGTGAACGAATACGTAGTAACAACTAAAGGTGAGAAAGCTGAAGGCGATGCGTTTACCACCGACCTGAAAAAGGAACGTGCAAAAGATGCAGCCGACATGTTACTTCCTGTATTTGAAGTAAAAACCGACGACGGAATAAAATATGTACTTCCGGTGTACGGAGCAGGACTGTGGGGACCAATTTGGGGATACGTTTCCTTAAACGACGATATGAACACCATTTACGGAGCCAACTTCGACCACGAAGGTGAAACTCCGGGATTGGGTGCCGAAATTTCAACTCCAATGTTTGAAGAGCCGTTTAAAGGAAAGAAAATCTTTGACGAATCGGGAAAACTGGTTTCAATTTTGGTTGCCAAAGTTGGCCAGGTTGGTGCCGAAGAGCATAAGGTTGATGCCATTTCGGGAGGTACAATTACAAGTAAAGGTTTGGAAAAAATGCTTGCAGACGACTTTACGAGTTATGAAGAATTCTTAAACAAGAAAAAATAATAGAGATGAGCGAACCATTATTTTCAAAGAAAAATTTAAAATTACTGTCGGATCCTTTGAACGACAGTAACCCGATTACCGTTCAGGTTTTGGGTATTTGCTCAGCACTCGCTGTTACTGCTCAGCTTAAGCCATCAATTGTAATGGCAATCTCGGTAATGGCTGTTTTGGCTTTTGCAAACGTAATTATTTCATTGTTACGAAATACAATTCCAAACCGTATCCGAATTATCGTTCAGCTGGTTGTAATTGCTGCACTGGTAATTTTGGTTGACCAGGTGCTTAAAGCCTATGTTTACGATGTAAGTAAACAGCTTTCAGTATTTGTTGGACTAATTATCACCAACTGTATTATTATGGGTCGTTTGGAAGCTTTTGCTTTGGGTAACCGCCCATGGCAATCGTTCCTCGACGGAATTGGAAACGCAGCCGGTTACGGTGTAATTTTAATTGTTGTAGGATTCTTCCGCGAATTATTGGGTGGCGGTTCACTGTTGGGTTACAAAATTATCCCCGACAGCTGGTACATTGCCAATGGTGGTTTCTACGAAAACAACGGTTTAATGGTACTTTCTCCAATGGCACTTATCGTGGTTGGAATTATCATTTGGGTGCAGCGCAGCCGCAACCGTAAATTAATTGAAAACTAATAGCAAAAGGAAAATTCAAATGGAAAATCTGATTAATATTTTTGTTAAGTCAATTTTTATTGAAAACATGGTATTTGCGTACTTCTTCGGAATGTGCTCTTATCTTGCTGTTTCGAAAAAAGTAAGTACTGCTGCCGGTTTAGGAATTGCTGTAGTTTTTGTACTGGGAATTACGGTTCCGGTAAACTACCTTCTCGAAAACTATGTGCTGAACGAAGGCGCTTTAGCCTGGTTAGGCGAAGGTTTTGCCGATGTTGACTTAAGCTTCTTACGCTTTATCATGTTTATTGCCATTATTGCCTCTATGGTTCAGTTGGTAGAAATGATTGTTGAAAAATTTGCTCCGGTATTGTACAACCAGCTTGGTATTTTCTTACCTCTTATTGCTGTAAACTGTGCTATTCTTGGAGGTTCGTTATTTCTTCAGCAAAAAGCATTTGTGAATGTAGGCGAAGCAACTGTTTACGGACTTGGTTCGGGTGTTGGCTGGTTACTTGCAATTGTTGGTATTGCTGCCATCAGAGAAAAAATCGAATACTCAAACGTACCTGCCCCGCTTCGTGGACTTGGAATTACATTTATTGTAACCGGTTTAATGGGTCTGGCGTTTATGGGATTCGGCGGAATTAAATTGTAAAATAAAATCAAAAGAGTATAATGATATTATTAGCAACACAAACAACCGTAGTACTTGCCAGTGTGGCAGTATTCCTGCTTGTTGTTCTTTTATTGGTATCTATTCTGTTGTATGCCAAAAAGAAGTTAATGCCATCAGGAATTGTCAAGGTAAATATTAACGAGGGCGATGTGGAAATTGACACCGAGCCGGGTAGCACACTTCTTTCAACCTTAGGTAACAACAAAATTCTGCTTCCATCGGCATGTGGTGGTGGTGGTACTTGTGCAATGTGCCGCTGTCAGGTTGAAGAAGGCGGAGGTTCAATCCTTCCTACCGAAACAGGTTTCTTTACCCGCAAGGAACAAAACGACAACTGGCGTTTGGCTTGTCAGGTGAAAGTAAAAGAAGACATGAAGATTAAGATCCCTCAGGAAGTGATGGGTGTTAAAAAGTGGGAATGCGAAGTGGTATCGAACCATAACGTGGCTACTTTTATTAAAGAATTTGTGGTTAAACTTCCTGAAGGCGAAACCCTCGATTTCAAATCGGGAGGATATATTCAGATCGATGTACCTAAAGTTGATGTGAACTTTAAAGACATGGATATTGAAGAAGAATACCGCGAAGAGTGGGAGAAATTCGGAATGTTCGACCTGGTTATGAAAAACCCGGAACCAACTTTCCGTGCTTACTCAATGGCCAACCACCCTGCCGAAGGTAACATTGTAATGTTGAACATACGTATTGCAACCCCACCATGGGATCGTGCAAGCAACGGATTTAAGAAAGTGAATCCAGGTATCTGTTCATCGTACATTTTTAACCTGAAACCGGGCGATAAAGTAACTGTTTCGGGTCCTTACGGAGAATTCTTCCTGAAAGACAACGACAGTGAAATGATGTTTGTTGGTGGTGGTGCCGGTATGGCGCCAATGCGCTCGCACTTATTCCACCTGTTCCACACGGTTAAAGAAGCCAAAAAGAAAGTTACTTTCTGGTACGGTGCCCGTTCGTGGAAAGAAGTTTTCTACTACGATCAGTTCATGGAGATCGAGAAAAACTTCCCCAATTTTGAGTTCAACCTGGCACTCGACCGTCCTGATCCGGAAGCCGATAAACTGGATATAAAATACAAAACAGGATTTGTTCACCAGGTAATTCACGATAACTACCTGAGCCAGCATGAAGAACCCGAAGAAATTGATTTCTACATGTGTGGACCACCAATGATGAACGATGCCGTTCAGAAAATGCTTTACGATTTAGGCGTTCCTGACGAAAATGTATTGTTCGACGACTTTGGTTCGTAAGTATTGAATTAAAAATACTGATATATTGCAAAACCACTTTCCTTTTGGGAAGTGGTTTTTTTTTGTGCCCCTACCCTTCGTTTGCAACGGCATATTTACAGTTTTACAAATACTGAAAATATTTTCCTCTGGAGCAAACAAGGGGGAGCTGAGAAAATTAGCTACCACATATTCCACATCGTAATCAAGTCACAAATCTGAACCTGATTGTTCTTATTGTGATATTTATTCGAAAATTTACTATCAACGATTACGTCTTCATCCATGAATGCAGCTACAGGCTTAGCAACAAAAACCGTATGATCGCCGGTAATAAACTGGTAGATTACTTTGCATTCAATATTCATAAAACATTCTTTAATTAATGGTGTACTAATTCTTTGCCCAGGTATTGGAGTTAATCCCGATTCTGCAAATTTATCCACTTCATGGCTATGCGTTGTGCCAACTTTTAAAATGCTATCACAAAGATCAGTAGCCGGAATATTTAATCCAAATTCCTTCGTTTCATCAATTAACGAGTAACAAAAACGAAATGCTTCGGTACCATTATCTCCGTTTCCTATAGAAGCTAATAGCAACAAAGGATTATGCGAGGTGGGTGTAATCCAACATGCCGTAATAATACCATTGACTGATTTAGCAGAATTCGTACAAGTCAGCATAAAAACCTGTCCATTACTGAGTAACCAGGACAATTTCATAACATGCGAGCCTCTCAAATCAAATTCAATTTTGTTCATGGCAATTAATTTTTGGTTCACCACATGTTACGAATCACCACAATAAAAGTTATGCTCCTCTTTTCCTCCTATTCTATTTTTAAATTCATAAGCCGGACTCTCGTTTTGTAGCTGAGTACGAGAAAAGTACTTTCTTTGTGTTTTTAAAACGGAATTATGGTTTGTTGGTAAAATGCCTTAGCCGTATTTCTTTCAAAATTATTGAGTTTGGATACTTGTTTTATAGCTTTTGATCAATCGGTTCAGGAAAGTGAATTGCCGGAAAAATTTACCTTTCCCTTTCATTATACACCACATGCTTTAAGCATATTGGCTGCGAACGACTTACAAAACTACCTGGAGAATCAAAACGATTTTGAGCACGACTTTGGTTTTTCGGGCACGCATACCAATTATACCTGTGGAAAAATGTTTGGGATTTTGGTGGTGAAAAACAAGGATGGCGAATTGGGTTATTTAGCAGCCTATTCGGGGAAGTTGGCAGGCGACAATAAGCACAAACGTTTTGTGCCTTCCATTTTCGATGCCCTAAACGAAGAGGGATTTTTCAGAAAAGGCGAAAAGCAATTAAATAATCTGAATGCCGAAATAAAACGCTTGGAAGAACAGGAAGAATATTTATTGGCAAAAGAGAACTACAGAAACTTTAAGGCTGAAACAGAGACTCAACACAAAGCAAAAAAAACGGAGCTAAAAAAACTCAAAAAAGACCGCAAACAAAAGCGTGCCGAAGCAGAGAAAAACATGAGCACTGCTGATTTTGAGGCACTAAAAGAACAATTCATCAAAGAAAGTTTAGATCAGCAATACGAGGTAAAATGCTGGATTAAGGCTCAGAAAATACAACTCGAAAAGTTACATGCAGAACTAAGCACTTTTGAGTCGGAAATTAAAGCATTAAAAAACAAGCGAAAAAAGAAATCGGCCGATCTGCAACAGCAGCTATTCGATCAATATGCTTTTCTGAATGCCAAAGGAAAATACAAGGATTTACAAAGTATTTTTGCTGAGACAAAACTGGATGTTCCCCCGGGTGGTGCCGGCGATTGTGCAGCCCCCAAGTTATTGCAATACGCTTATTTAAACCATTATACCCCCATTGCCATGGCGGAATTCTGGTGGGGAAAATCGCCCGAAAAAGAGGTACGGAAACACCGGCAGTTTTACCCGGCCTGCAAAAGTAAATGCCAGCCCATATTGGGGCACATGCTGCAAGGACTCACCGTTGAACCCAATCCACTAAGCGAAAAACAAAGTGAACAGCAGGCTGAGTTCATTTTTGAAGACGACTGGATTGCGATTGTTAACAAACCCGCAGAAATGCTTTCAGTACCCGGAAAAGAACAGAAAAGTTCGGTATTAATCCAAATGCAGAAAAAGTATGGTACCAATGTAGGACCTCTTTTGGTGCATCGTTTAGATATGTCGACTTCGGGACTACTGGTGGTAGCCAAAACAAAAGAAGCGCATAGAATTATTCAGGAGCAATTTACAGAACGAAAGGTAAACAAACGTTATGTGGCACTTTTGGATGGAGTGCTGAACGACGAAGAAGTGCTTATTGATTTACCCTTGCGTGTTGATTTAGATAACCGTCCACAGCAGGTAGTTTGCTACGAATACGGTAAACCGGCACAAACCCGATGGAAAAAATTATCGGAAAAAGACGGAAGAACTTTGGTTGCTTTTTTCCCTATTACAGGCCGCACACACCAGCTGAGAGTACATGCCGCGCATTCAAAAGGATTGAACACTCCCATTGTGGGCGATGATTTATATGGTACAAAAGACCAGCGTTTACATTTGCATGCGGCTTCCATTTCTTTTACTCATCCACATACTGGTAAGAAGGTTAGTTTTAGTAGTAAAGTACCTTTTTAAACCGCATTGTAACTGCTGAAATTTTTTGATATTATATACTGAAATACTCTATTGTACTTGTTTTTCAAACATCTGATTTTTAATGTGGAAACCTACTCCCGTTTTTTACCATCATTTTTGATCACAACTTGCTTAATTTTATTTAGACCAGGATTGTTAAAGGGATTTCGTATTTTGCAGGTTAGGAGCATAGAATACGCCCTGCCTGAAAATTTTTGTCTTCTGCGGTTTTTTTCAGGTCCCTGCGTCATTTTTTTAAATTTCTGCGGCTGTTTTTATTGTCCTGCGGCCATTTTTTAATTTTCTGCATCATTTTTTCTCGTCCTGCTAAAGAAAATCAAATTCCTGCGGCGCAGAAAAGCATAAAATTTATGCAGGAAGAGGTAAAAACAAGCAGGGCGCCCAACATGTATGCAGGACACTGTTATTCGGTAGTTTCGTTGGTGCTGTTGCTTTGTTTGCGGTGTTGCTTTCGCCAGTATTCCCCAGTTGGCGCTTATTTGCAATCAATGCCAGCCTTAAGTTACCGATGACTTCCCAATTCGGAAACAGAGGCAAAAATTCACTCCCCTGCTCCTCGTTTGCAACGAGGGGCTAAATTACAAGTCGTTTGCAACGACACATATTTCCCCTGAAAATTCCCTGCAAAAAATCATATTTCAATATGCTTAAAGTCATCTTTTTACAAGGATATCTGATAGTATATTCAATTGGTTTTTCCTCTGCTTTAGGCGAGTTACAAACCGTAACCATTTTAAACTAATTGAATTATGAATATTAACCAGGTCTTATTAAATCCCAACGAATTAGTACAATATTTACAAAAACCGGCTAACGAATTTACACGCGAAGACATTATTGACTTTGTTGAAGGCAATAATATTCAGATGATAAACTTCAGGTATGTAGGTGAAGACGGGAAACTGAAAACCCTGAACTTTTCCATCCATAACAAAGGCTACCTCGAAAGTATTCTATCAACCGGAGAACGAGTAGATGGATCGAGCTTATTTTCGTTTGTGGAAGCGGGTTCGAGCGATTTGTATGTTATTCCCCGGTTTAGAACTGCCTTTATCAATCCCTTTTCCGAAATACCTACACTCGATATTTTGTGCTCGTTTTATACCAGCCAGGGTGCACCACTCGAAAATGCCCCTGAATATGTTTTACGTAAAGCCATTACCGATTTCAGAGATAAAACCGGCTATAATCTTAAAGCTTTAGGCGAACTGGAATATTATGTAATAGGAGATATTGATAACGATTATCCGGCAGTCGACCAGAAAGGATACCATACTTCAGAACCTTTTGCCAAATTCGAGAAGCTGCGGGTTGAGGCCATGAACCTGATTGCAAAAGCTGGTGGTGAAATAAAATACGGACACTCGGAAGTTGGATGTTTTACTACCGAAAAGAAATTTTACGAACAGCACGAGATTGAATTTCTTCCTATGGAAATTGAAAAATGTGCCGACCAACTACTTATTGCCAAGTGGATTTTACGAACACTGGGGCACCAATACGGGCTTGATGTTAGCTTTGCACCAAAAATTACTGTTGGTAAAGCCGGTAGCGGAATGCATTTTCACCTGATGCTTGAAAAAAACGGAGAAAATGTAATGGCTAATGAAAATGGATTAACCACCGAAGCAAAAAAACTAATAGCAGGCTTGTTAACCTACGCCGCTCCGTTAACAGCTTTCGGAAATACAGTGCCTATATCGTACCTGCGACTTGTGCCCCACCAGGAAGCACCGACAAATATATGCTGGGGCGACAGCAACCGCTCGGTACTGGTAAGGGTACCGCTGGGCTGGGTGGCTCAAACCAGCATGATAAAAGATGCCAATCCAAAACAACAGGCTCCTATTCCATATATCCCCGGGAAACAAACAGTTGAATTGCGCTCGCCCGATGGATCGGCCGATATTTACGAACTGCTGGCCGGAATTACAATGGCAGCACAACACGGCCTGGAAAATCCCGATTCGCTAAACATTGCCAAAGAACTGTATGTAAACGGAGACATTTTCAAACCGGCAAGCAAGGAGCGTTTGGAAAAACTAAGTTCGTTGCCAACATCCTGTTACGAATCGGCAGAATGTCTTGAAAAAAACCGATCTCTGTTTGAAAAAAACGGCATCTTCCCTCCCGGAATGATCGACAACATTGTATACAAACTAAAACAACACAACGATAAAGATTTAAGTGAAAGGATGTATGGTAAAAATGAAGAAATTGCCAAACTGGTTGAAAAACACTTGCATGTAAAATAATCGACTGGCTTCTAATCCTCCCCTGTCCCTCCTTTCCGAAGGGACAGAGAGGGTTTATTTATAAATATCCTTTCGATGCCCAACCGAAACAACCGTTACAATAATCCGATGGTCATCAATTTCGTAAATTATTCGATATTGCCCAACACGAATTCTGTATGCTTCTTCTCCTCTTAATTTCTTATATCCGAAAGGACGTGGATTCTCTGCCAATTTTTCTATCGCAGATTTTAAAATGGGAATTGATTGCTTATCAATATTTTTGATTTGTTTTAAGGCATATCGTTCAATAAAGATTTGGTATTTGCCAGGCTTCATATTTAATCATCAATTTCGTTGAAAGCCTGATCAAAAGGTATTGCATCACCCGAATGTTTCTTTGCCTTTTTATACTCCTTTATTTCATAAAGCTCTTCCGAGTCAGCAACAAGCTTTTCGTAAACGTCAATAGGAATCTGAATAGCAACCCTTTTCCCTTTTTTATCAACAATGTAATTTGCTTCTTCCATACATTCAAAATTAAGGAATAATAATTGCGTGTGCAAAACTCTGCCAAACAGTTTTCAGCAGTCATTTTTACAATTTGATTATTTGCTTTAACTGCTCCAGATGACCTACAGTTACCCCAATTACCATCTTTATTCCATCCTTACAATTTTAGGATAAAATACCCCCAACACATTTACCAGATCTTTTTGGTGTTTCATCACTTCACGAATATCTTTATAGGCCAAAGGCGATTCATCGGTGCCTCCTCCAAGCAACTCAACATCCTTCTCTTTCAGGTATTTCTTTAAATGGTTTTCGGTAAAGGTAGCCTTGGCTTTGTTTCGCGACATTAATCTGCCTGCGCCATGAGCTGCTGATTGCAATGATGCCTCATTCCCTTTTCCACTTACAATGTATGCCGGAGATGCCATTGTGCCGGGAATGATTGCAATATCGCCAACGGCAGCCGGAGTGGCTCCTTTCCGGTGTATTATCAACTCCTCTCCTTCTGCAAGTTTCTCTTTCCAGGCAAAATTATGATGGTTCTCGATAATCGTAAGCGGTTTTTCGCCCAATGCCCGGGCAAGCCGATTGTGAATAATCCGGTGGTTGGCATGCGAATAATCTCCGGCTAATTGCATGGCTGCCCAATATTCCTGCCCTTCTTCCGAATCCAAATCGAGCCATGCCAACCTGGCTGCCTCTCCGGTCAACTCCAGTTTTTGCTTGGCAATGTTGATATAATGCTTACACACTTCAGCACCAAAATTCCTCGAACCTGAATGGGTAAGTACAGCAAAATAATTACCGGGCAACAAATTTACTTCTTCCGAGAAAGTATCAATTTCGAGTATCCCCACATCTACAAAATGATTACCATGCCCCGATGTTCCCAGTTGTTTGGCAAATTTTGATTGTAACGATCTCAGGAATTTTATTTCATTAAATTCCTTTCGCTCCAGAATTTCATGGTCTCCCAAATCTTTGAATTCAGCCAGTCCAAACCGGGTTTCGTTTATCAGAATATTTTTAATCCGATCGCGTTCGCCTTTTATCTTTTTAGGCGAAGTCGGGAATACCGACATACACATTCTGCAACCAATATCCATTCCCACTCCATAAGGTATCACGGCATTGTAAGTTGCCAAAACTCCTCCAATGGGTAAACCGTACCCCACATGCGCATCGGCCATTAAAGCTCCTTTTACCGAAACGGGCAGTTTCATCGCAGTATTCATCTGCTCAATTGCGGCAGGATCAATATTTTCTGCTCCAAAAATCTCAAATTCTACCTTTTTGTTCCAATCTATCTTTTTTTTCCTTTTCGTGTGGGTTGGTTTATCTGATAACATCCTGGCCAATTCACCAAAATCAGGTTCATCTGTATATTTTTCAGGATGTTGGTTTATCCTTTCCAAAAGTTCCAGTATTTCGAGCTTATCGGAGCGTTTACAGTGTTTGGCAACCAGGTTTATTGCCAGCGAAATAGCCCTGTGATTGGTATATCCAATTCGCTTTAACTCCTTTCCCCGTAATTTAATCTTTTTCATCGCTGATATTCTCTTATCACTCCTAGCTCTAAAAAACCGGATTAAAGGTAGGCATTTTGAAGTGCAGACACAATCCACACAGAAGCGAAGAAAAACAATTAAGGGCTGGCTGGTAAAGCGATAAATTACGCTTCAAACCTTTTAAAAACCAGGGTGGCATTGTGTCCGCCAAAACCAAAACTATTTGTAATAGCAACATTAACCTCGGCCTTAACACTTTCGCCAGTAATAATATTTATTGTTTTCGGAATTACCGGATCAATATTCGTTGTATTAATAGTTGGAGTTATAATCCCGGTCTCGATAGCTTTAATGCATAAAATAGATTCAACAGCTCCTGCCGCTCCCAGCAAATGTCCTGTAATTGATTTTGAAGAACTAACTCTTAAACGTTCAGGAGTTTCACCAAACAGACTGACTATTGCATTTATTTCGCTGATGTCCCCAATGGGGGTAGAAGTAGCGTGGGCATTCAAATAATCCACGTCCGAAGGTTTTAGCCCGGCTTCTTCAAGTGCCAGTTCCATGGCCTTGGCTGCTCCTTTTCCTTCAGGATGCGAAGCTGCAATGTGGTAGGCATCTGCTGTCATGGCAGCTCCAACAATTTCAGCATAAATTTTTGCACCTCGTTGTTTGGCATGTTCGTAGTCCTCCAAAATCAAAGCACCTGCTCCCTCTCCCATTACAAAACCATCACGCGCCAGATCAAACGGACACGATGCCTTTTCAGGGTGTTCGTTATTTACCGACAAAGCCCGCATGGCACCAAAACTGCCTATTGATGTTTCAAAAATTCCGGCTTCAGAACCTCCTGTTACAAACACTTTTGCCTTACCAAGTTTAATATAATTAAAGGCATCCATAATTGCCGTGTTCGATGTGGCACAAGCCGAAGCAGTGGTAAAATTCATTCCCATCAGCCCGTATTTCATTGAAATAAATCCCGATGCCATATTAATAAGTACCTTGGGCCCAAAAAGCGGCGATAACCTTGTTCCTCCCGAATTGGCATAATCTATAACCTGACTCTCGAAGGCATGCATGCCTCCTTGCCCCGATCCCCAGATCACACCAATATCAAAAGGATCTATCTTTTCTAAATCAATCTTACTGTCGGCAAGTGCTTCGCCGGCTGCAACCAAAGCATATTGCGTAAATAAATCAGACCTTTTTATATCGTTTCGTTCCAGTAAACCTGCAGGATTAAAATCTTTTAGCTCGCACGCAAATTTGGTTTTTAATTTTGTGGTATCGAATTTAGTAATTAGTGCTGCACCACTCTTGCCATTAACAGCATTCTCCCAAAACTCACTTAATGTATTTCCAATTGGAGTTAAAGCACCCAAACCGGTAACAACTACACGACTTTCTTTCATCTGTTTATAATTATTAATTTTCTTTGGTAACAGATGGAACTCGCATGTACTTTAATTATTCTCCTAGGTGTAAATCTCTTACATGCTCGTTTCATAAGTTAGATTTATTCTCTTTTTGAAGTATTGGTTATGTCTCAGTTTAAATAAACCATTCCCAAATATAATTACTTATTTAAAAGTATTAAATCCTGGAGCTTAGACTCGTTTTAAATTGGGGAAAAACACGTACTAAAAATACTTTTCTGACCGGTTCTGAACCGAAATAATAATGAACCTTACAATTTTATCAGGTTCAAATTCAATCCTTTGTTTTGAATAGAACGGGCATACTTAACTGCAGGTTTTCCAAAGAGAAGTACATACCCCAGTTCATGGTCTTCCGGAATACCAATTTGATAGCTTAATTCAGGAGCAATAACTTTTAGTACCATTTTTATAAAACCATTCCATAATGTCCCCACACCGCACGAATTAGCTAGCAGCTCGAAATAACTAAGAGCAATGTGACAGTCAGCATCGGGCGATGCTACATTTTTTGGTGCCGATGCAATTAAAACATGTGGAGCGTCGCGAAAAAGAACATCAATCTGTTTACTTTCCCATAAACGTTGCAAATCGCTTAAAAAAGCCATTCGATCAGGTAATTTTCCGGCATCATTTGCTTGTTTAATTGCTTCGTAAACTGCTTTGCGCAGTTTCCCTAAATCATTTCTCGACTCGGTAACTGAGAACAAAACTGAGTTTTTATTATGACCGGTAGGTGCATAAGATGCGGTATCCAGCAATTCGTAAATGAATGCTCTATCAAGTTCCTCTTTTTTAAACTTCCGAACCGAACGACGGGTTTTTATAAGTCTCTCCATTTCTTGTGGCTTTGGAATCTCATCGGTAACCGGCATACTGTCTTCCGGTTTTTTGCCCCATATTGACAATGCAGCTGTTGGACAAATAGCCAGACAATGCTGACATTTAATACACTGATTCTCTTTTCCTTCTTTTATTTCAGGGTATTCGGTTTTTCCATTAATAATCAACACCGGGCATTCCTGCGAACATAGTCCGCATTTTATACATTTCTCCCGGTCTATTCTAAAATCTATCATAACTCTGTTTTCTGATTGCACAACAAATATATATGCTTTACTCCGGAATGTTGTTTTCCCATTCTGTACGGGCTCAAGAAATAACAAATATCCAGAATTGGCTCTCTAGCATTAAACTTATAACAAACAAAACTCCTTAGAACAAGCCGACAAACTATCTCTTTACATTGTAAATGAAGAACAAAAACGAACGGAAGCAATAATTGCAATCTACTGTTCAACAATATTTTAAAGGCACAATATTTGTTATTTCAGCTTCATTACATTATTTTCAAATCTATATTTAAACCTAAAAAGATGAAACAATCATTGTTAGCTATCTGCTTAATTCTCTTGATCAGCTTTAGTTTATTTGCTCAAAAAAATGAACCGATAAAAGTTAAGGCCGGCACCCGATTAACAGATTATTTCGAACCAAACGAAAGGTATCTTTATCCTGATTTTATCAACGGAAAGGCAAAATTCAGAAATGGAAAAACTTACAGATGTCGTTTCAATTACAATTTTCTTTCCGGAGAAATGGAATTTATCGAGAAGAAAGATACATTAACTATTATTGATAAAAATGAACTTCTTTCAATTGTAATAAAGCAGGATACATTTTATTACGAAAACGGTTATTTGCAACAAATACAAAATGGTTTTATAAAAGTTTATTCAAAACAATTTATAAAACTAAAAGATATCCAGAAGAAAGGGGCAATGGGTACCATTAACAGGAGTTCTGCTACGGAATCCATTAAATATTGGCAAAGTGGTTCTTTATCGTATGATTTGATTTCAGATACCGATATAATTCTCCAAAAAGAAGAACAATTTTTCTTTTCTCTATCGCAAAATAATTTTACTCTTTTCAACCGATCCAATTTATTTGCTCTCCTGCCCTGGAAAAAGGCGGATTTAAAATCCTATATAAAATCGAACAAGATCAATTTTAAATCGAAAAAAGATGTGTTGGAGCTGGCAAATTATATCAACCAATTTTTGGCTAAAAAATAATTGGGATACAAAAACTACTACATTCAATTATATCGTAAGCCTGGAAAAATATCTCTTCTTAAAGTACAGTGCCACATTTACCAGTGCAATCATAACCGGCACTTCAACCAACGGGCCAATTACTGCAGCAAATGCTTCACCCGAATTCATGCCAAAAATAGCAATGGCAACTGCAATGGCCAGCTCGAAGTTGTTGCTGGCAGCCGTAAACGAAAGTGTGGTTGACTGTTCGTAATTAGCACCAATTTTTTTACTCATAAAAAACGATAGTAAAAACATGATCACAAAATAGATCAGTAACGGGATGGCAATTAACACCACATCCATGGGAATTTTTACAATGTATTCGCCCTTCAGCGAGAACATAACCACAATGGTAAAAAGTAAGGCAATTAAAGTTATCAGGCTTATTTTAGGAATAAACCGGGTTTGATACCACTCTTTGCTTTTCATTCTGATTAATACAAATCGCGTAACAAAACCGGCAACAAACGGAATTCCCAGGAAAATAAGTACACTTTCGGCTATTTGTGCGATGGTTATATTTTCAACAGCATCGTTTGTTGGCACACCAAACCATCCGGGTAGAACTGCAATAAAAAAGTACGCATAAACCGAAAAAAACAGTACCTGGAAAATAGAGTTAAAAGCAACCAGTCCGGCAGCGTATTGAGTATCGCCTTTGGCCAGGTCGTTCCAAACAATTACCATGGCAATACACCGGGCCAAACCAATCATTATAATCCCGTACATATACGGCAGGTTGGCATTATTCTCCCCGGGAAAAAGTTTGAAAAACAAAATACCCAGGGCAAACATCAAAACCGGGCCAATTACCCAGTTTTGCACCAACGAAAGCGTCAGAACTTTGTAGTTTTTAAATACATCGCCCAATTCTTCGTATTTAACCTTTGCCAGTGGCGGATACATCATTAAAATCAGGCCAATTGCAATGGGCAGATTAGTAGTGCTTTCTTCCGATGGTTTTAACGATTCCCAAAAGTTGGCAATGGCAGGGAAAAAATAACCAGAAAGTACACCAACCGCCATAGCCAGGAAAATCCAAAGAGTCAGGTAGCGGTCGAGAAATTTAAGACGTGGTTGTGATGGCATAATTTATTGATTGTTGGATTGTCAGATGCTGGATATTTAGACTTAGTATCTGATAAACTTTGAACTCTGAACACTGAACTACCCCAGTTGCGGTTTTATCTCATTTTCGTACAGTTTCCAAAAACCATTTTTAATCTCATCGCGAACTCTTTCAAATTCACTCCAGATAAACTCATCAGTACCTGTAGCATGTGACGGATCATCGTAGCCCATATGTAAACGGTTTTTAACTTTCCCGGAAAATGCCGGACAGCTTTCGTTAGCCCCTCCACAAACGGTAATTACATAATCCCACTCGTCATTCAGGTATTTTTCAACCGAATTGGAAGTATGGTGGCTTATATCCAGGCCAATTTCGGCCATCGCTTCTACAGCTTTTCGGTTAAGTTTACCGGATGCTTCCGTTCCTGCTGATTCAACCTGTATTCTTTTATCGAACGATTGTAAAAAACCATGCGCCATCTGGCTGCGGCACGAATTTCCCGTACAAAGAATTAATACTTTCATGTTTTAAGAATTGGTCGGAAGACAGAAGTCTGAAGCACGAAAAAAAATGCAGATCAGACACCAAATCTTCCAATTAATATTTATGCTTTTATCTTATTATACAATCCTATCAATTTTGTATGATAGATTTCTGTAATCTGTTCCTCAGCATCACCAATAGGTTTTACGGGAATTAAATCTTTTACTTCATCGGCAGAAAGTCCTGAATTAAAGAAAATCGATACCGATCTTTTTAATGTTGCTTCCAGCGTCTTTTTTGCCTCATCTTTATCCAGTCCGGTAGCTTCAGCAATTTTTTGTAGTTCTTCCCACTGGAACCAGAAATAGGTAGGCAACATTGCAGAAACAATGGCATAGCCTTCCAGTTTCTTTTCATCTGCTTCGAAGTTTTTCCCCAAAGCTTTAACCATTTTCAAAAACTTCTTTTTGGCCTTTACTGAGAAAGAGGCATGGAATGCAACCGGATTATAGCCTTTATTGATATATGAAGTAGCATTGGGAATCATTCGCACAATTTTAGTTGTGCCTAAAGCAGCTGCCATTTTTTCGATGCTTACCTTTGGTGCAAGCGAAAGAACCAATGTATCTTCTGTAATTATATCTTTTATTTTCGCAAGTGTTTCTCCCATTACCGGAGGATGAACGGCCAGAACTACCACAGCTTGTTTTGCTGTGTCTTCTGCTGTTTCAACCAGCTCAATATCGGGGAAATAACCTTTTAGTGCACTCAGCGTTTCGCTGTTTGGATCAAATACTTTTACGCTTTCAAACCGAGTTAATTTGTTTTGAAATGCTTGCAGAAAAATTTTTGTAATTCTTCCTCCTCCAATAAATCCAATGGTTTTTGCTTTCATCTGTTTATAATTTTTAATTTTTAAAGGTAACAGATGGAACTCGCATGACTATAATCATTCGCTTGTGAGTGAAGACTTTCTCATGCTCGTTTCATTATAAATTATTTTAAGGTTAGAAATTGGTTTCTACATCACATAATTAAAAATGAATCCGACCGCAGTTATTCCCACAGCAACAACAGCGACAAAAACAACAATCAGCTGCCACTTTAGTACTTTTTTAAGTATGATTATTTCGGGTAACGACAGTCCGATTACCGACATCATAAAAGCAAGAGCAGTGCCCAGTGTTACTCCTTTCTCCATTAATACTGCAACAATCGGTATAATACCTGCTGCATTCGAATACAAGGGGATACCCAGTAAAATTGCAAGTGGAACGGCATACCAACTTCCTTCACCCATTATTCGGGCCAGGTAATCTTCAGGCACGTAACCATGGGCACCGGCACCAACTGCAATTCCGATTAATATGTATATCCATATTTTTCCAACAATCTCTTTTACTGTATCCATTCCAATTTGAATACGATCGCTAAAGTTTAGCTTCTCCTCAAGCAATGCAGGTTGATTGGATTTTACTTCGTACACCCAACTGGCAACATATTTTTGCAACTGTAGTTTTTCTATTATAAATCCGGAAATAGTGGCAATTATTAAACCTGTTGACACATATATAACTGCTACTTTCCAACCAAATAAACCGGCCAACAACACCAATGCTACTTCGTTAATTAAAGGAGCTGCAATTAGGAACGAGAAAGTAACTCCAATGGGAATTCCAGCTTCAACAAAACCAAGGAAAAGAGGGATTGCCGAACACGAACAAAACGGGGTTAATATTCCCAGTCCCGATGCCATGGCATTCCCGGCAAAAAGCGACTTCCCTTCCAGTGTTTTGCGTGTTTTTTCTGCCGAAAACCAACTCCGGATTACGCCAACCAGAAAAACAATCAGCACAAGCAACAACATTACTTTGGGCACTTCAAATACAAAAAACCAAATCGATTCGGTTAAATGTGTGCCCTCCTTCAAACCAATAAGTTGATAAACCAATAAATCAGTAATCTCCTCAAGGTTTACATAGATTAAAATCCAGGCTATCAAAAGGCCTGTCAATAGTAGTATCTTTTTCACTTGAATAATTTCAATTAATGTTTTGTATTATTAGCACATATGACACCAACATAAATTCTGTACTTCAATACCCGTGGAACTCGCATGAACAAACCATTCGTATATTTTTCTATTCGCCAAATCATGCTCCTTTCATCTCTTTCGCAATCAATTTGCTTTATTTCCTTCCGTCGCTTCTATCTGCTTGAGTAGATAAACAGATTATAGCAACGTAGAGCGGATTTTACTTTAGCATTACTTTAATCCAGATAATCCACAAATAATAAGTTCCCACACCAATAAACAACACCGCAATTACGCGGCGCATCCAAAATTCAACGTGTTTTAAAATGTTGTAGAATTTTCCAACGCCTGAAATAGTAAAAGCCAGTAACCAGGCAATAATAATAACCGGAATACCTGTGGCAAGCGCATAAACAACGGGTAAGATCAATCCCTTTGCCGAGCCAATCGACATGGGAATTAACATGCCAAAATAAAGCACGCCGCTGTATGGGCAGAATGCCAAAGCAAACACAACTCCCAGTAACAGCACATTCCAGAAATTCCACTTGTTTTTATCTTCCAGTTTTTTTGAAAAAATATTTAATCCGGGAAAATCAATTTTTATAATCCCAAGCATAAAAATTCCAACAACAATTAAGAGTGGCCCCAAAATTTTTTCTCCGTGTAATTGAAAAAACGAAGAAATTTTAAACTGGTCGGCTCCCAGAAAAAGCAAAATTGCCAGCACCGAATATGACAAAGCTCTTCCCAGGGTATAGATTAATCCGTTGTAAAAAACACGCTTCTTAACCTCAATATCTTTACCGATGTAGCCAATGGCAGTTATATTAGTGGCCATTGGGCATGGACTTATTGCTGTTAACAAACCCAAAAAGAAAGCCGACAAAATGGGAATACCGGAGTTCTCGTAAAGAGATGTCAAAAACTCTTCCATTTCGAATTTCTAGTCGTTTAATGCTTTACGCAGCGCTTCCTGTAATTTTTCCGGCTGTTTAAGTGCATACATAAATCCTTTGCTGGTCAGGTCTGTTTTTTTATCACCTTTTACAACAATCAATGCCGAGCCTGTAACACCCATCTTTTTCACCAGCTTTTTATTGGCCGAATCTTCTGCATTATAGGATTTAAACAACAGCTCTCCATTTTTTTTCGCACTGGCATAAGGTTGCTCTTCCAGCACTTCCTTTGTTACTTTCTCAATGGCTAAACAAGTAGGACAACGTCTTGTATTGTGAAAATAATACACTTCAGTTTTTGCTCCTTCTGTTTTATTGTTCTGAAGAGTTTCTGCACTTGCAGCAAATACAAACAGCATAACAAATACAGTTAAAAGAATTGATTTTGCGGTTTTCATTCGTTTATATTTTTAATTTTTAATGGAAACTCATGTAACTCGCAAGGAATATAATCGTGCTTTTGTATGATTATTTTTACCATGCTCGTTTCATTTAATTGATTTATTGAGTTAATAATTCCTTTAATTCATCTGTTTTTGGCAATCTGCCGGTTAAAACTACTTTACCGTCAACCACCAAACCAGGAGTTCGCATTACTCCATATTGCATAATTTTGTAAATATCCTCTTCTTTCTCAATTGTGGCCTCAATGCCCATTTCCGACACAACATCGCGTGTCAGCTGTTCCAGTTTTTTACATTTTGTACAACCGGTTCCTAATACTTTAATGTCCATTTTTATTTTATTATTCGTAGTTCGCAAAAAAACGAACAGTTATTATAAATTTTTTAAAGCTTCAGAAATGTTTTAAATAAATCCTGAGCTTCTTTCCAATTTGCTTTATTTACACAATATTTTACACGCGGAGCTTCAATCTCGCCCTGAATTAACCCGGCTTCTTTTAACTCCTTTAAATGCTGCGAAAGAGTTGATTTTGCAATTGGAAGCTCACTACTTAAATCGCCACTGTAACAACACGACTGGCTTCCTAACAGCTGCATTACATACACCCGAACCGGATGCCCCAGCGCTTTTGCATAGCGGGCAAGCCTTGTCTGATCGTCTGAAATAATTTTTACATCTATCATTATATCTTCTCCTCGTTCGTTGTTCGCAAAATTACGAACACAATGTGAAATAACAAGAATTTTTTCAGAAAAATTGGGTATAACTAATGAAATTCGTTTCTACTTTCAACTATTCACTAATTTTGCAATCAATTAAAAAAGAAAGTTGGTTTGAGTTTTAATCCGTACAAAATAGATCTTCCCATAACCGAGGTTATCGATGAAGTAAAAAATCATTTAAATAAAAATAATACACTTGTTGTAAGCGCTTCTACTGGTGCAGGGAAAAGTACACTTCTTCCTCTGGTTTTAATGGATGAAGCCTGGCTAAACGGCAAAAAAATAATTATGCTCGAACCGCGGCGTTTGGCAGCTCGTACCATTGCCATTCGTTTAGCCGAACTTTTGGGAGAAACTGTAGGACAACGTGTTGGTTACCGTATTCGTTTTGATAACTGTATCGGAAAAAATACTCAACTGGAAGTGGTTACCGAAGGGATTCTTACAAGAATGCTTCAGGCCGACAATGCACTGGAAGGTGTTGGACTGGTAATTTTCGATGAATTTCACGAGCGAAGTCTTTTTGCCGATGTTGCACTGGCATTATCGCGTGAAGCCCAGCAGGTTTTGCGTCCCGATTTGCGTTTGATGATTATGTCGGCAACTTTAAATATGCCTCAGTTGACCCAACTATTAAATGCTCCCTTTGTAGTTAGCGAAGGACGTCAATATCCGGTAGATATTCGTTACGAAGGAGAAAACGACCTGCAACTGTTACCCGAATTAACCAGTCGCGTTGTAACTAAAGCTGTTAAAGAACAACAAGGCGACATACTTGTGTTTCTTCCCGGTGAAGCAGAAATAAAAGCCTGCGAAAAAATTCTAAAAAGTACGCAAAAAGGAATTTCCATTCATCCGTTGTATGGGCAACTTTCACCTCAGAAACAATATGCAGCCATTATGCCCCACCGCGAAGGAAGGCGTAAAATTATTCTTGCCACGTCAATTGCCGAAACCAGTTTAACCATTCAAGGCATTTCGGTTGTAGTAGATACAGGTTTTGCACGCACGCTAAAATTTAATCCCAACACAGGATTATCGAGGCTTGAAACCATTGACATAACATTGGATTCTGCTGATCAGCGGGCCGGACGTGCCGGAAGGCTTGGCCCCGGAATTTGTTACCGCATGTGGACAAAGGCAACACAACACAGGCTAAATAAACACCGAACACCCGAAATTGAAGAAGCAGATCTGGCTTCGCTGGCATTGGAAATGGCCAAATGGGGCGTTGAAGATATTAACAGTCTTACCTGGCTGACTCCTCCTCCCAAAGGACATGTTGAACAGGCAAAAAACCTGTTGGAGCAAATTGAAGCCGTTGAGGAGGGTAAAATTACTGAACACGGGAAAGCCATTCACAAATTGCCCTGTCATCCGCGACTGGCACACATGTTACTTTTAGCAGAAGAAGAAGGCTTAACAGCTTTGGCCTGCGATATTGCCGCATTGCTTGATGAACGTGATCCGCTTAATAAAGACGCCGGCATTGACATTAATCTGCGTATTGAAGCCCTGCGACGTTTTCGATTGGGAAGTCTGAAAAACAAAAGATTAGTCAGAATTGCCAAAACTTCCGAACAATACCGACGTATGTTAAATGTTGAAGAAGACAATTCGGCAGTTGACTGTTTTGAAACCGGATTACTTCTTGCTTTTGCCTATCCCGAACGAATTGCCCATGCAACTCCCGGAAACAATGCTCAGTTTAAACTGGCCAACGGAAATATTGCCGCTGCAGGACATCAGGATGATCTGGCCCACGAATCGTGGCTGGCCATTGCCAGTTTAAATGCACGCGACGGGGTTGGTAGAATTTTTCTGGCATCGCCCATTAATCCACAAGATCTGGCGTCAATGGTAAAATCGGTAAATTCGGTTTACTGGGATACCAAACGAGGCGGCTTTAATGCCCAAACCGAATTGCGAATTGGCAACATTGTTTTACAAAGTAAACCCTGGCACGATTACGATGAGCAGGAAAAAACAAAAGCCATTTCAGATGCTATAAAAAAAGAAGGTGCCTGGCTGCTGGATTTTAACACAGAAGTTGAGCAGTGGCAAAAACGGGTGAACAGTCTTCGTATTTGGGATAAACAAAACCGGTGGCCCAATGTAAGTACCGAACATTTATTAACGACCAATGCCGATTGGTTAACACCGTATCTTACCAACATAAAAAAGCCGGAGGACCTAAAAAAAATCGATTTGAAAACCGTTCTTCAACACCACCTGGATTATAACTTGCAAAACCAGTTGGAAAAACTTGCCCCGGAACGCATAAAAGTTCCCAGCGGATCGGGTATAAAACTACATTATCAACCCAATGGCGAAAGTCCTGTTTTGGCGGTCAGATTACAGGAAGTTTTTGGATTATTTGAAACTCCAACCGTAAACAAGGGTACAATAAAAGTATTAATGCATCTGCTCTCTCCAGGATTTAAACCAGTGCAAATTACCGGCGACCTGAAAAGTTTTTGGAACAATGCTTATTTCGAAGTTAAAAAAGAAATGAAAGCCCGCTACCCAAAACACCACTGGCCCGAGAACCCGCTTGAAGCAGAACCGCTGCGAGGGGTAAAAAGGAGAACAAAAGAATAATGAATTTTGAATGATGATTAACGATTAGAAAATTCATCCATCGACATCGTTAATCGATATTCATCATTCAACCTTTCTTTTCCGTCGATAAGTATCCTGGGTAATTGCATTCAAATAAACTTCCGATTTGATATGTTTAAAATCCAATGGTAACTTTTGTATCCATAAATTGTACAGGATTTGATTGATTGAACTGGGTGTCGTAAATTTTTCGAAGCCCCATATCTGCTTTAATATTTTTATACTTTGTACGAAGGCCCCCTCCAAATTCTGTTTGAATAAAGTTTGGGTTCATATAAATCAATGGGTCCAAAGATTTTTGTGATTGATTTAAAGGCAGGGTAATATACTGACCATATAAATACGCACTCAACCAATTGGAAATTTCATATTCCAACAAGGTTTTAAAACTAAGTTGATAGTTGGGTTGAAAAGCACTTAAAACTGAATTTTGTTGTACAAGTCCCACACCAATTTCAAATGAAATTTTACTGGAGGGATTATAAATAATTCTATTTTGAAAATGTTGACTGCGAACCAAGTTTGGAAGCAACATCTCCATTTTACTTTGTTTGAAAGTTATTCCTGCCAAAAACGAATTATGAGTTTCCGGTGAGTCAAACATATGTAATTTTAACGACGGATTATTAGAGAATAAACTCTGTTCAAAATTGATTTCCGGAAAAATACTAGGAAAAAGAATCGATGTATGAAGTTCGTTTTCAAAGGGAGGCAATCCGGGAATTAGTCGGGTTGAATCTTCAGCCTGAGCAAAAACCAGCGTACTGAAAAACAAACAAAACATGACAGGAAAAATTCTTTGATACGATAACTTTAACAACATCAACCCGAATGGTTTTAATTTTATGAAACAAAGCTACAATTATCATAAGTAAATTAGTGTTAAAATAACCTATTTTATGTGAATCCAAAAACAAGCCAGTTACGTATGATTCAGCTTTTAGAAGAATGCCGAATAGGTAATTCGTACTGTTAAAACCACAATACATCTTATTCATTTCTCATTTAAACGGAAAATTAGTTAATTAGCTATCCTTATTAAATTACAATGAGAAAACAGGATTGTCTGATTTATTGCAATTGCGGAGCCGGAATAATTAGCACTGAAAAACAAGCTGCTTTAGCCCAATCTTTTAAAAGCTTACCTTTTGATGTTTTTGAACTTCACGATATTTGTGCGTTTTCACTTAACGAAAAAGAAGTGTTGAATTCGCTTGAAAAAAAATACAACAAAAAATCTATTGTAGCCTGTTATCCAAGGGCAATTCAAAATATATTTCAACAAAACGAAATTGACTTTACCAATTACGAAGTTCTAAATTTCAGAGAGTTATCGACAGAGAACATAGTAGAAACACTAAACAACAAAAAGACAGATAGTACTACTGCAACAAAATACGAAGTAGTAACAAGCAGCCTCGAAGTTCCGGCATGGTACCCGGTAATCGACAAATCGCGTTGTACTTTGTGCGGTCAGTGTGCCCGGTTCTGTGTTTTTGGCGTGTACAAATACAATAAAAAAAGTCTCAACGTTGTAAATCCCCTGTCGTGTAAAAACAATTGCCCGGCTTGCGGACGCACATGTCCTGCATCGGCTATCATATTTCCCCGCTTACCCGAAAACTCTGTACTTTCCGGAGCAGAGCCAGGCAAAACAGAAAAAGCTGCTGACACAGAAAAAAAAGAAGGCCTGTTTGTTTTGTTAAACGAACGAAACAATGCACGAAAAAATATTTTCAGACAAGGCGTTATGCAACAAGCTGAAGCCGAAAAGTTGAAAGCCATTGAAGAATTTAAAAATGGATTAAAGAAAAAATAGATGCTAAAACAGCTCCTTATAAAAACCGATAAAAAATGCCTTTACAAGTTTGTATATAACCTTGGTATTAAGGGCGCCCTAGGATTGAATCGTTTTAAAAGGCGTCTGAAAAAGGGTGAGTTTTTTCCGGCTTTCCATTTTATATCGGTTACCGACGACTGCAATTTAAATTGCCAGGGTTGCTGGGTTACAGGGAAAAATAAAAATGCCCGGATGGAACCTGAAATGCTCGATAAAATAATTACACAATCAAAAGAAAAAGGCTCTTACTTTTTTGGGATTCTTGGAGGCGAGCCGCTTTTGTACAAGCCGCTTTTCGAAGTTTTTAGAAAGCACCCTGATTGTTATTTCCAGCTTTTTACAAACGGAACGTTGCTAACTCAGGATGTTGCCGGCGAACTGCGTACTTTAGCAAACGTAACACCACTGATTAGTTTCGAAGGGGATGAGCAAATTGCTGACATAAGACGTGGCGGGTACAATGTTTTCGATAAAGCCCAAAAGGCAATCGATAACTCAACCGGGGCCGGATTAGTAACTGGAGTGGCAATGAGTGTTTGTAAATCAAATCTTCAGCTGGCTTTTTCTGAGGAATTTATAAACTCACTAATACAAAGAGGTGTACTTTATTTGTGGTATTATATTTATCGGCCGGTTGGAAAAGATGCCACAGTTGAATTGGCCCTTTCGAAAGAAGAAATTGAACAACTACGCACTTTTTTGGTAGAAGCGCGCACAAAATGCAACATTGTTATCGTTGATGCTTACTGGGATCAAAACGGAAAAGGTTTATGCCCGGCAGCTTCCGGATTAAGTCATCATATAAATGCGTCAGGCGATATTGAACCTTGCCCGATAATTCAGTTTGCCGCCAATAATGTAACCGATGGAAACCTTGGCGATATTTATAAGAATTCAAAATTCCTGGCAGATTTTAAAACGGAGATACCCAAACTTACTACCGGTTGTGTGGTAATGGATAATCCTCAATGGATTGTAGAACATGCAAACAAGCATGGTGCAAAAGATTCTTCCGGTAGAGAAAACGAAGCAGAACGTTTAAGTGGCATGCCCAAAGTCCCAAGTCATGGTTCGGCAAATGAAATACGCGAAAAAAACCGGATGTACCGTTTTGCAAAAAAGAATGCGTTTTTTGGGTTGGGTGCTTACGGATAAATTATGAAGAAGTCGAAACGTATATTAAAAGTTCCCCAGGAGTCGTTTTTGCGAAATAAGCTTCGTAAAGAAACACGACTACTGGCCGGTAAGCACAATTTACTTCCGCCGGTTTCTTTTAACGTGTTGGAACAACTGGGCACCGACTTGTTAAAACAAATTGGTGTTGCCGAAGAATACATCGATTTTACCATTGTTTTACTCGGAAATGAATCATGGCGAAAAACAGTGGAAGCTACTCCGTTTCACCGCCGCCTGTTATTGTTGCCGCAATGTCTAAAAAACAATACCAGTTGCAAAGGAGTGTTCGACGAACTTGGTTTAAACTGTGCCGGATGCAAAGCCTGTCCGATTGATGACATTTTGGTTAATGCAGAAGAGCTGGGATACGCCACGCTGGTTGCTGAAGGAACCACCGTTGCTATTGGACTGGTTGAAGAAGGTTCGATTGATGCTGTTATTGGCGTTAGTTGTATGCCCGTTTTGCAGCGTTCGTTCGAGCCGGTTTCAAATGCTGCAGTTCCTGTAATTGGTCTTCCGTTAATGTACGATGGTTGCGAAAACACTAAAATAGATATACAATGGTTGCTCGAAGAAGTAAAATGTTTCGATCCCAATCCTAATTATCAGCCCATTTCTACTACGGGAATAAAAGCAAAAATTCAGAACTTTTTTGCAAATGGAGAAATCGAAAAATATTTTAGTGAAATAAATATCTCCGAAAAGTTTGCCAAAGAATTTTTACAGATCGGAGGACAACGAATGCGGCCACTAATCGCCTCGCTAGCATACCTGGCCTATTCTGATTCCGAAAATGATGAGATTATATATCCGCTGTCGTTGATTATTGAGTGCTTTCACAAAGCCTCGCTTGTTCACGACGATATTCAGGACGATGCCGATTTTCGTTACGAAACCGAAACTGCTCATAAAAAATATGGCATTCCGCAGGCAATTAATATCGGCGATTATTTAATCGGAAAAGGATATAAAATTTTCTCAGAACTTCCGGTAAAAAACGAGTTAATCATTAAGGGCCTCCGTCAAATCTCTGAATCGCATATAAAACTCACACAAGGTCAGGGCAACGATATTCTTTTTAATCAACAGCAACATAAACCGGGAATAGAAGAAATTCTGGAAATTTTCAGACACAAAACAGGCGAAGCAATAAAAGTGGCACTTTTACTCGGAGCTATTTTAGGCGAAGCCGACGACACAGAACTTCAGATACTGGCTAATTTTTCTGATTTGTTTGGAATATCCTATCAAATCCGCGACGATTTAAATGAATTTGGGGAACCGCATCCGAAGGAAAAAACAGCAGATTTCCCACTATTAGTTGCCATGCTAAATGGGCAGGCAACCTCAAAAACATTTCGTTCGGTTGCCGAATTCCGAAAACAAATTCTGGCTTCCGACCTGCATTCAAAGGCAGAAGAAATCCTGAATCAATATGTGCAGAAATGCTATGCAGAGTTAGACAAACTTCAGAATGCCAAACTACGCTTAAGTTTATACGGCATTTTAGGCAAACTATTTAAACCAATTGAAAGCAATGCATAAAAGGGGAAATATCCCTGTTTGCCGGGAACTGGTTCAAACTGTACGAGCCGGATTTTTAGCTTTGGATGTTTCTGTTCAAAACGAAATCCTAGGTTTTATTAAAAGCCGGCAAAATAAAAATGGTGCTTTTGTTGACCGTGCCCAAAATCCTGATCTTTATTATTCGCTGTTCGGATTTTGGCTAAGTTCTGCCACAGAGCAAAAAGAACTTATAAATAATCTGGCAGAATACGTTTCTCAAAAAAACGAAACGAATACAAATAGTCCGGTTGAATATTTGGCACTGCTTTTAATTCAATCGGAACTGGACGCTACTAAAAAAAAGTTTTCCATCTTCCGTTTGTTTTCAATCCTGTTTAAAAAAGGGCGTTCGATTGAGTTCTCATATCAGTTTTTTCTTTTGTCGTTAGTAATTGACTCCACTTCCAAAAATAAAAAGCTCTATTTCTTTCTTGCCCGCATCTGGTTGTTTTTCTATAAACCAAAAGGAACTATTCCGTGTAGTTTAAGTGCTGCATTAATTTATGCCAGAAAGATTGTCGGATTAAACACATCCGATTTACACGACAAATTAATTAAATACCTTTTGGAGAGCGGTGGTTTTCGTGCTTTTAAATCCGTAAAGACAAGCGACACTCTTTCCACCGGAGTCGCCTTGTTCGTGTTAAATAAAACCCAATACGATTTACGTATGATTGCTCCGGCAAACCTGGATTTTATTCAGGAAAATTACAGTGCAGGTGCCTTTTTATCGGGCGATGGAGATCCGACCAAAGATTTGGAATACACTTTTTACGGGCTGCTGGCACTGGGAAGCCTTATAATTGAATATTGATTATTGCTTATTTGTTATTGACTATTAACTGATGAAGAAAAAGCTGGAAATACGGTTTAAAGAATTAAGCGAAATTTTGTTAGACGAACTCAACGATGATGGATTTTGGACAGGCCAATTATCATCGAGTGCCTTAGGAGTGGCTGTGGCCGTAGCAGCGCTTCATTTTGATAATCCTCAGGAAAATCAAACCGAAATCCACCAGGGATATAACTGGCTAAAGAACAATATTAACGCCGATGGCAGTTTTGGTGATACTCCTGAAAGTTTAGGAAATATTTCAACTTCGCTGTTGGTTTACGCTGCTTTAAATCTTTATTCCGAAAAAGATGCTTCGCTAAAAAATCTTCAAACAAAAATTGCGGTTTATCTTCAGCAAAATAATATTGATATTCACTCGGGTAATGTAGCCGATACCATACTGGCGCATTACAAAACAGATTACACATTTTCCGTGCCTATATTAACAATGTGCGCGCTTTGCGGAATTCCTGAACATGATGGTTTTAAAAAGATTCCGCAACTGCCATTTGAGTTGGCTTTGCTTCCTCAAAAGTTCTACCGGCTACTGAATTTAAGTGTGGTAAGTTATGCAATTCCTGCTTTAATTGCGGTTGGAATTGTCATTTTTGAGAAGAAACAGTCAGGAAGATTTGCACGCTGGGTACGTAATCGGGCAAAACGAAAAGCCCTGAAAATGTTACAAAAATCACTGCCTTCAAGTGGTGGTTTTCTGGAAGCAATTCCACTAACTGCATTTGTGAGTTTAAGCTTAATTAATGCCGGATATAAAAACTCGGAAGTGATAGAGAAAGGCATCAAATTTTTAAAACAAACACAACGAGTTGACGGTGGCTGGCCCATCGACATTGACCTTTCTACCTGGGTAAGCACATTGAGTATTAAAGCACTTGGCACAAAAAAAGATGAAGTTTTAGGTAGACAACAGCAAAACAGGCTAACACAACATTTACGATCTGTTCAGAATAAAATCGTTCACCCGTTTAACGGAACATTGCCAGGAGGATGGGGCTGGACAAATTATTCGGGTTCCGTTCCTGACGGAGATGACACTCCGGGAGCAATGCTGGCCTTATTGCTTCTTCAATCGCCCGGCGATATTAAAAACGAGGTGCTGGCAGGAGCTAACTGGCTAATCAAATTACAAAATTCAGACGGTGGTTTTCCGACGTTCTCGAAAGGTTGGGGCAAGCTGCCTTTCGATCGGAGTTGTGCCGATTTAACCGGACATTGTTTCCTGGCTCTTGCGAAAGTTTTGCATACATTCAGAAACGAAATTTCATCAGCTCAAATCAAAATGCTGAGCCGGTCGTTAAAAAAAGCCAGTTGTTATTTGCAAAAGCACCAACAAAAAAATGGTTCGTGGCTGCCACTTTGGTTTGGCAATCAACTGACTAAAAAACACGAAAATCCAGTATACGGAACGGCACGGGTACTTACTTATTTCGACGATGCCCTCCCCTACCTCATCAATACTCCCGATTTGCTCGAGATTGTAAAATCGCTAATTACCAAAGGAGAAGAATTTCTCCTCGAGGTTCAAAATAAAGACGGAAGTTGGGGGGGCGATGCTGCTATTCCTGGAACAACAGAGGAAACAGCACTTGCTGTTTCTGCACTTTCGAACAAGAGTTACGATGAAGCTTGCAAACGCGGGTTGCACTGGCTTGATAGTTCTTTTATAACGAACGGATTAAAAGCCGCTCCAATCGGATTGTACTTTGCATCGCTCTGGTACGATGAAAAAATGTACCCATTAACAGCCTACCTGGATGCCGTGAATCGAAATCTTAAGAATTAAAAGTCTATTTTTGCGGCCTTTAAAATAAAAATGCAAAGTAAAAAACACATTGTCATTCCTGATAAAAACGGGAATTTAGTTACCGAAACAGGAGAATATTTTGTTCCTCCCAAGCACTGGATTTTTCTTCCGGCCGGCGATGCAGGAATCACAAGAAAAGTCACATCGGGAGGGATTTACATGCGGGTTCAGGTAAAAAAGGGCAGACGCTTAATTTCAAAGGGAATTTGGGCTCCGGCACAATCTGTTGCCAATGCCCAAAAGGAAGTTAATGCCATGCGTTCAACCGAAGAATACAAAGTTAAGCTGCATAAAGACAGGAAAAGAAGAGCCGTTAAACAGCAGGAATATGAAACTGAGTTCTGCCGGGAAATAGAGCGTTTTTTGAATTTTCATGAATCGTATAAAAGCCTGGAGAAGAAGCTGGCAAAACTGGTTACTATTCATGCAATTCCGGTAGGTAGCGGAACAGTGGCCCGCACACAAATGATTCCCATTGAAGAAAGAGCCGGCCGCGCAGTAATTGCCTGGATGCGTCATAAAACAACTGACTACGATAACTTAAGAATTGCCCGCATAAAAGGAGAGCGCCGCACTGTACGGAAACAGTTGGCCCGGCATTCGGTTACTATTCTAAATAAATACAGAAACGGTGAACATACTCCGGAAAATTGTCCTTTGCAAAGTGCATTAAAATCAGTTGATTTGTATGAAATAAACTCAAATAATTTAAAACTGTCATGAGTAAATTGTGTGCCTGTGGTTCAAATAAAGAATATGCTTCATGCTGTGGTGCAATAATCAGCGGGAAACAGGAGGCCACCACCTGCTTGGAACTGATGAAATCGCGTTACACAGCCTATACAAAAGCCGATATCAATTACCTGCTGCAAAGCCATCATTCTTCTACGCGCCCGGAAAAAGAGCGAAAAAGTATTAAACGTTGGGCTGAGTCGGTAAAATGGATGCAATTGATAATTGTAAACACCTGGAATGGGGCAGCAAGTGACAACGAAGGCTATGTTGAATTTAAAGCCTTGTATTTTGAAAACGGACAGATAAACCAAATTCACGAAAAATCGTTTTTCAAACGCGAAAAAGAAAAGTGGGTTTATGTTTCAGGTGTCCATTTTTAAAGAGACTGTTTTGTGACGAGTTGATTCAGCGAAACAACTCATCACAAATATCTTCAGGCATTTACAAAATTCAACCACGAACTGTTTTCCTCGTAACCATCTACAACAGTAGCAGAAGTACTAAAGTTGAAAGTTGACATTAGCTTTGTTATTTCTTGTTGTAATACAGAAATACTACCATCTATCAATTCCTTCTTATATCCTTTATCTCCCAAATCCAAAACCTGGTTTAATGATATTACGCGCCCAACAATTTTTCCCATTTCCACCAGTTTTCGTTGTGGCATCTGAAGATCCAGATTAAAATTCACCTGACTTTTTACATATGATGCCGCTTTTTGCGTCAGGTTAAATCCATTCAAAAACTCGAATAAATTCTTCTCTTTCATCCGCTTCATCATTTTTACCAATGCTTCCGAAATTTGGGCATACAAAATATCATTTGAACCTTCAAAAATCTGGAAAGGACGACTGTCGACAATACTACGCCCGGCAATGTGGTTTAATTTGTAGGCCTTTGCTCCCACCAGTTGAGTAACCGATTGTGCTGCTTCCTGCATTAAATCGGTAACCACACTTTTTACCGCATTGGCTTCCATTCCATGCCCCGACATATCCACATCCAATCCGGCTTTCTCGCTGCTGTTGGCGCACATTGCCGAACAAATGGTGTATGAGGCCTGCAACTTGGTTAAGCGATGCTGAACCCGGTCGTAGTTAAAAAGACTTTTACCACCCACCAAACGTTGTTTACAATGATTCAGAGCCTCATCAAGCAAACGCTGAATAAATCCCATGGCCATTCCCGGAAACTGCATACGGCTCCGATGCAACAAATCCAACATCATTTTTACACCGGTTGTTTCGGGGACTAATTTATGTACTGCAGGAAGCTGAACATCAATTCTGTTTCTACCGTACGGAATTGCATACAATCCCAGATTCTCAAAAAACTCTTCCACAACAATATTCTGGCCTGGGGCATTTACATCGCAAAGAAAAAAGTCGATATCGCGTTGTAGTTTATCCGATTTTGATTTTTGACGCGCCGACAGCAGCCAGTAATCTGCCCAACCTGTTAATCCGGCCCAGTGCTTTTTACCGTTCAAATAATATTTCGAATCTTTTTCGGTATACGAAGTCTGCATATTCAAAGCATCGCTGCCATAATCGGGTTCTGTTATCATTAAACCGCCCATGGCTTTTTCGTTCAGGAAACGGTTAAAAACCGGCGCCTTTACTTCTTCCTGCCCAAACTTTCCAAATGGTTGCAGAAACAAAGCAGAATTTATTCCAAAAGTTAACGAAAGTGCCAGCGACTCGTAAGACGCAGCAGCCAACAGTCCTATATTTTCTTTCATAATTCCTCCCCTGCCGCCATAAGCTTTCGGAATCCCGACAGAAAGCGGATTCACCGACATTATTTCACGCATTACGAATGGAGGAAGACCCCGTTTTACACTAAGCTGATCAATGTCTGCCCGCACATGAAACACTTGTTTCATCTTTTCTTTTAATGCGTCAATTAATTGAGGAAATGGAATTTGATTGGTTTGATTTTCATTTGTAACCGATAACGCACCGGTTTTACTTTTTTGCATACGATTATTTTTAAATGACAATGCCTGAATTTTACAAGCAGACTATTAAAACATATGGAAAACAAGATTGTTCTGCAGAAAGTACTATAGATTGTTAAATGTTGAATCTTTCATTTTCATACACAAACAAGAACTATTGTAAATTTGAGAAACTGCCCGGACAAAGCAATGCTATTTAAACCTTTATTTCCAGAACAGGCGTCATCTGCTTTCAATTTGTTATTTTCGCATTAGAATTTAAGCTTATCAAAATGAAACAACATTTTATATTATTCCTGGGGATTATTCTTGTGCTCAATGCCTGCCAAAATGCAGCATCCAAATATATTTACAATAAAGGCTTTGTGTACGGAACAATGTACAGTATTACTTACGAAAGTCCCAATGGTAAAGATTTTCAGAAGGAAATAGATGAGCAATTCAGTAAGTACAACATGATTTTTTCTACTTACCAGAAAGAAGCAACCATTTCGAAAATTAATAATAATGTGCAGGTAACACCAGAACCTGTTTTTATGGAATGCTACAACCGCGCCATGGAAATATCGGAAATTACAAACGGAGCATTTGATATTACTGCCGGACCAATGGTAAATGCCTGGGGATTTGGTCCTGATGAGAAAAAGAAAATGACTCAGGAAAAAGTTGACAGTCTGATTGAGATTACCGGTTATCACAAAATTAAAATTGAGAATGGCAAATTTGTAAAAGCCTATCCAGAAATGAAACTGGACATGAGTGCCATTGCCAAAGGATTTACCAGCGATTTAATTGCCAATTTTCTTGCAGAAAAAGGTTGCACAAATTACATGGTTGAAATAGGTGGCGAAGTGGTAGCCAAAGGTAAAAATGCCAAAGGTAAAATATGGTCAATCGGTATTAGTAAGCCCGATGAAGATTTACTGGCTTCGAACAGCGATTTACAGGCTGTTATCGAACTGAAAGACAAAGGAATGGCTACATCGGGAAACTATCGGAATTTTTATGTTGAAGACGGTAAAAAATATGCCCACACAATTGATCCTAAAACTGGCTATCCCGTTCAGCATAGTTTACTAAGTGCTACGGTTTTAGCTAACGACTGTATGACTGCTGATGCTTTTGCCACGGCCTTTATGGTTCTTGGCAAAAACATGGGTATTGAAATTGCCCGACAAGTTCCGGGACTGGAAATATTTTTTATTTATGCCGATGAAAATGGAGAAAATCAGGTTTATATGTCGGAAGGATTTGGAGAATATTTAAGAAAGTAATTCCGGATTAGGGAAGTTGAGATGTAGAATAATTATCCTCTATTTTTTCAGATACAAAAAAAAACCGGATTAATTACCGGTTTCTGTATCAGTTGCTAAATTAAGCTTTTTAAATTTTAAATGTTTATTGGCATCGCGCTGTGCCAGCTTATCTTGTGTTGTTGCACAATGCACTCCCTGACGTTTTAAATATTTATTTCCGCCAACATGTGTATTCGGAAATTTTCCTCCCTTTTTTATTAAAATCTGAATGGCCATACCCAACATAGCTACACCAAGCAAAACCACTGCCAATAATATTACTTTTAATACTCCCATCGGTAAATCTTTCTAATTGCTGAAGCCCAAAATTACTTATTTTCGTTAAATAAACTGTATCTAAATAACCAATTTGCCGAAATTTTGTTGTGGTTGGTCTAAATAATTTAATACGAAGCAAACAATTCATTTACATTTAATTAAATTTATTCCACATAAAAACAAAAAACCATGGAACGACACATTAACGTAGTAGCTGCTTTACAAATTGGCTATAGCATTTTAGGATTAATTATTGCCGGAACACTTTTCGCACTATTTTATGTAATCGGCGATTTTGTTGATGACCACGAAGCCGAGTTTATTTTAGCAATTATTGCTAATGTTATTATGATTATGGCCTTTATTTTAAGTATTCCGGGGATTATTGCCGGTATCGGTTTATTTAAACGAAAAGAATGGGCGCGAATTCTAACACTAATTATTTCGGTTCTAAACCTGTTTAGTTTCCCAATCGGTACGGCGCTGGGCATTTACTCAATATGGGCACTTGTACAACCCGAGGTTGTTGAAGCCTTTAAAAAAGTTAGCTAATTCTGGCCTTTCTTCGGATGGTTCAATACGAAATAAAAGTTACAGGACGGGTACAGGGTGTTGGATTTCGGTACTATACGCATAAACAAGCTCATATTTTTGAGATAAAAGGTTGGGTAAGAAATACTGTTGACGGAGGAGTTCTGGTTACGGCACAGGGAGAAGAAGCCATAATTAAAACGTTTGTCGATTATTTGTGGATCGGGCCAACACTCTCTCATGTTACCAATATTTCTCAGGTAAAAATGCCGGTTGTGGAAAATTTTTCAACCTTTGAAGTGCGATATTAGCCAATTATTATTCACTAACTAATTTGTTACAATGTAATTCTGAGATTGTATCCTATTCAGCATAAAGTAACAAACTCAAGAAATTTTATTTGGTATATTTACAGCTATCAATTAAATCAGCAAAATTGGAAAGCAAAAATTACCACATGACTCCCGCAGAATTTCGCAAGGAAGGGAAAAAAATTATCGACTGGATTGCCGATTATTACGAAAATATTGAAAACTACCCCGTTTTATCAAAAGTAAAACCCGGAGAGATAAAAGACTCTTTACCCGGTTTTGCTCCTCAAACATCTGAATCGATAGATGACATGATTCGCGATTTGGATGAAAAAATAATGCCCGGTATTACACACTGGCAATCACCTAATTTTTTCGCATACTTTAATGCCAATGGTTCGTTCCCTTCTATTTTAGGCGATTTAATTTCATCGGGACTTGGCGTGCAGGGAATGATTTGGGCAACCAGTCCGGCAGCAACAGAACTGGAAACCCGCGTACTCGACTGGCTCGCAGAAATGATGGACATGCCTGAAAGTTTCAGGTCAACATCAACTGGTGGCGGTGTTATTCAGGATACCGCTTCAACGGCTGTATTAACCGCATTAATTGCGGCTCGCGAACGGGCAACAAAATTTCAGTCGAACCAAAAAGGACTTGAAGAAAAACTGGTTGCATATATTTCAACACAAACCCATTCTTCGGTTGAAAAAGGAGTTAAGATTGCCGGAATTGGTAAAGCAAACCTACGTTTAATCGATGTAGACGAAAACTTTGCCATGCGTACTGATTTACTGGAAAAACAAATTCAACAAGATAAAGAAGACGGCCTGCATCCTTTTTTTGTATGTGGTACAGTGGGCACAACTTCTTCAACTGCTATCGATCCG
Organism: uncultured Draconibacterium sp.; assembly: GCA_947492175.1. Lineage (GTDB taxonomy): Bacteria > Bacteroidota > Bacteroidia > Bacteroidales > Prolixibacteraceae > Draconibacterium. Next base: position 324,072 of record CANLMQ010000001.1, read on the forward strand.
ATAAAAAAAATCGGAAGCATCTGCAGGCAGGAAAATTGCTGGTTCCACATTGATGCTGCTTCGCTTGGGACAGCAATGATTTGCCCGGAATACAGGCATTATATTGATGGCGTTGAACTGGCCGACAGTTACAGTTTTAATCCTCACAAATGGATGTTTACCAACTTCGATTGTAATGTTTTCTGGGTAGCCAATCGTAATGAGCTGATAAATACCTTTTCTATTTTGCCCGAATACCTGCGAAATAAAGCTACAGAATCGGGCGAAGTGTTTGATTACCGCGACTGGCACATTCAACTTGGCCGGCGATTTCGTTCATTAAAACTTTGGTTTGTTATTCGTCATTATGGCGTTGAAGGACTTCAGTTCCACATTCGCAAGCATATACAAATTGCCCGAAACTTTAAAAGCTGGGTAGATGAGTCGGAAAACTTTGAGGTAGTTGTTGAACCGCTAATGAATTTGGTTTGCTTCCGCCACACCGCCGGCGATGATTTTAATATGAAATTAATGAACACCATTAATGAAAGCGGAAAGATATTTTTTACGCACACCAAATTAAACGGACATGTAGTTTTGCGAATGAATATTGGTCAGACGCACATTGAAGAAAGACACGTAAAAAGTGCATGGGAATTGATTCAAGAAACGGCAAAAACGATCGAAAGTCAAAAATAATCAACTTGTAAATAACTATTATTCCGGTAATTCAACCAGTTCTAAACTTAACAAGCCAGAAAAGATTGATGATAGATTGGAAAAAGATTGATGTAGATTAATTCAATCTCATCAATCCATTCAATCATTTCAATCACAATCCAGTTGAACATATTTTGCAAAAAAACACACGAATATTGTTGCAAAGAAACTAAAGCGATGGCATAGTTATTGTTAAATAGTCGCGAAAATTTAACAATTTATATGAAGAAGACGCTTTCCTTTTATCTGGCCGTTATTTTACTATTCACTGCATGCAAACCTTTTGAAAACAGCCTGGTTCTGGCACCAACCAGTACTCCTGTAGTTCGCGAAAATATAACGTTCTCCTATTCTGCCGATCAGATAAGACACTCCGATAATCACTTAAAAAAAAGATGGGCCAACCGGAACAATGTTCAGGTGTTAAAAGTGAATATTATAAATAACACCAGCGAACCAATTCATGGCAGTCAACTTCGTTTTTATACTGATGATAAACTGCTCGAAATAGCCGATAATAAACTGGCTTCGGAAAAATTAAAAATAAAAAAATTTCCTACTGCCGTTTACGTTGTTCCTATTGTATTTGTTGGTATTGTTATTTTGGCTGCATTGGCCTCTATAACGGAAGATGATACTTATGAAGACGAATTCACCGACAATTCCCTGCCTGATATTCATAAATCAGACGAAGCAAAAGACCCGCTTTACAAGGCCAATCTTTTACAAAAAGGACTTTATAATTTTAATATTGCCCAGAAAACTATTAATCCCGAAGAGCAAATATCAGGTTATATTGCCTTTAAATCGAAAAAAGAGATTACAAACCTCGATATCCGTATTGCAAACGTAGATTATAAAGTTGTTGGAGCCTATTAATCAATAAAACATGAGAAGGTAATACGGAGTGCAGCCCCACCTACCCTTCTTTATTGTAACCCAGTATTTTAAACATCTCTTCTGCCGACTGTTCATTGCGATAAACATAATCAATAAAATTACCTTTTTCATCGCGATCAATAATCACATGTTTTGGCGAAGGAATTAAGCAATGCTTTATTCCACCATATCCGCTAATGGCATCCTGGTAAGCTCCGGTATGAAAAAATCCAAGATACAAAGGCTCTTCATCATCGTCAGAGTAGGTTGGCAAAAGCACCTCCTGGTTAAAATCTTCCGAGTTGTAATAATCCGAGTGGTCGCAACTTATACCTCCAATATTTGCCCTTTTGTACTCGTTATCCCACTTGTTGATAGGAAGCAAAATAAATTTCTCAAAAATCGACCAGGCATCCGGAATGGTATTCATTAAACTGTTGTTTACAATATACCAGCTTTCAGTATCGTTTTGTTGTTTTTGCTCAAGTACTTCAAAAATAATAGCACCACTTTCGCCCACTGTATATTTCCCGAACTCGGTAAAAATATGCGGATCGGGTATATTTTCATGGGTGCAGGCATTTTTTATGTTTGTGATTATTTCATTAATCATGTACTCGTAATTGTACTCAAAACCCAAATGATTTCGGATTGGGAAACCACCACCCAAATTGAACGAATCCAATTCTTCACAGTGCTTTTTCAGGTCGGTATACAATTTTAGTGCTTTCTGAAATTCACCCCAGTAATACAAACTATCCTTAATTCCTGAATCGACAAAAAAATGCAGCATTTTCAGCTCAATATTTTCCTTGTCTTTTATCTCTTCATTATAAAAATCCAGGATTTTAGTATGCCGAATTCCCAATCTTGAAGTATAATAAGCCGACTGCGACTCTTCGTTAATCGCCATTCGGATACCAATCTTTAGTTTCTCGCCTTTGGCCAGTTTCTCCAGGCGTTTCAATTCGTTCATACTATCGAGTACGATAATATTATTATTGAATCCCAGTTTTTGCAGGCTCAAAATTTTTCGCAGATATTCCTCCGTTTTATATCCGTTATGAACAATAACACGACTCTTTTGAATCTTGTCCTCGTGAAACAGGTTTAAAATAAGATCGATATCATACGACGATGAAGTTTCGAGGTTTACATTGTGTTTTAGAGCCTCGTTAATTACATGCGAAAAGTGATTGCATTTTGTGCAATAACAGTAATGGTAGCGTCCCTGGTAACTGTTTTTTTTGATCGCCTTATTAAAAAGGTTACGCGATTTTTTTATTTGGTCTCCAATCTTCGGCAAATAAATAAAGCGAAACGGAGTTCCATATTTTTTAATCAGATATTTTAAAGAGATTCCATGAAAAGTGAGGTAATTATCTCTTAAATCAAAGCCTTCCTGTGGAAAATAGTAGCTTTGCTCAATCAAATCAAAATAGCTGTTTTTCATTTACGTAACCATAAAAATTAGTGGATTTTTCAAACTAGTTTCAAACCGCAAATAAAATCATTTTTTCCGATTTATTTTTAAATGCTAATAAAAAGGCCGGCAAAAACAGAAAGATAGTAAAAAACTACTATCCGGCCAGCAGACATAGTTTATAAATAATGCGGGCGGCAACATTTGCATCCCACTCGTCATTTCCAGTTTCACAAACATCAAAACCAATTATTTTCCGTCCGCTTTCCACAATCTTTTTGAACAGGAAAATTGCCTGGTTAAACCCGAGCCCACCAGGTACCGGAGTCCCAGTTGATGGGCATAATTTTGGATCAAGACCATCCACATCAAAACTTATATAAACATTTCCGGGGAGGTCGGCAATTATATCTTCGCACTGGCTGTTCCAACTTGCACCATTAAACTCCTCTTCTTTTAAATGCTGATCGAAAAAAACATGAACCCGTTCATCGGTTGCAGCAAGTTCTACTTCCTCATCGCAACAATCGCGGATACCAACCTGAACCATCTTTTTGATTGCCGATAATTGCAAGGCATTATTAAAAATCGATGCATGAGAATAGGTAAATCCCTCGTAGGCAGATCGCAAATCCATATGCGCATCAATATGAAGGACACCAATATCTGAATATTTCTCTGAAAGTGCTTTTAAGTAGCCCAAAGGAGTACTATGATCGCCACCAACCAAACCAACCAGTTTGCCCGCATCCAGCAATTTTTTCGATTCGCGGTAAACAAAAAAATTAAACGCCTCGCATTCGGTATTAATTTCATCAAGCAATTCACTCATTTCCGCGTTAGCAGAAATGTCTCCCCCATTTTCCAAAAACTCAATGTATTTTGTGGCTTTAGGACGAATTACATTGCGTCTTTCCAAAACAGCCGCATTAACTTGCTGAAAATAAATTCCCTTTTCCCAGCCATCATTTACATCCAAATCAAATAAATCCAACTGCGACGAAGCCTCAAGAATTGCATTGGGCCCCAGCGCCGTTCCATCGCCATACGAAACCGTTACATCCCAAGGAACAGGCAGCAATACTACTTCTGCGTTTTCTACGGTAAATGGCAATCCAATAAAATTACCATTTTTCACTCCCACACCATTGGGATTAAATTTCATATTTCCGGGTGTATTACTCATCAAAAAAAATGCTTAATTTGCTTTGTTATTTGCAGACTACTATTTCTGCGAAAATACAACAATTAATGCGAATATTATTGTACTTAGTTTTTAAATAACAGAACAGAAAATGAGTAAAGTTTTAATAATTGGGGCAGGCGGTGTTGGCCGCGTAGTTGCCAGTAAATGTGCTGACAATCCTGATGTTTTCTCAGAAATATTGTTGGCAAGCCGCACTGTTTCAAAATGTGAAGTAATTGCAGAAGAAGTAGGGAAAGGCAGAATAAAAACCGCCCGGCTGGATGCCGACAATGTGGCCGAAACGGTTGCATTAATTAATCAATTCAAACCAGAGTTGGTAATAAATGTAGCACTCCCTTACCAGGATTTGCCAATTATGGATGCCTGTTTAGAAACCGGTGTGAATTACCTCGACACTGCCAATTACGAGCCAAAAGACGAAGCCAAATTCGAATATAGCTGGCAGTGGGCATACCACGATCGTTTTAAGGAAAAAGGAATTATGGCTGTTTTAGGTTGTGGTTTCGATCCGGGTGTAACCAGCATTTATACTGCTCATGCAGCAAAACACCATTTCGATGAAATGCATTATCTGGATATTGTAGATTGTAACGGCGGCGATCACGGGAAAGCCTTTGCAACTAATTTCAATCCGGAAATAAACATACGCGAAATCACGCAGAAAGGTCGTTACTGGAAAGATGGGAAATGGGTGGAAACAGAACCTTTTGAGATTAAAAAAGCTCTTACTTATCCCAATATCGGGGCGCGTAACTCGTATGTATTGTACCATGAGGAGTTAGAGTCGTTAACAAAAAATTTCCCGACTCTAAAACAGGCTCGTTTCTGGATGACTTTTGGCGACGAATACCTTACTCACCTGCGCGTGATTCAGAACATTGGAATGAGCCGCATCGATCCAGTAAAGTATAAAGGAGTAGATATTATTCCGCTTGAGTTCTTAAAAGAAGTGCTACCTAATCCGGGCGATTTAGGTGAAAACTACACTGGCGAAACATCAATTGGATGCCGGATTAAAGGAATTAAAGACGGAAAAGAGAAATCGTATTACGTTTGGAACAACTGCAGCCACCAAAAAGCATTCGACGAAACAGGTACACAGGGTGTTTCGTACACTACGGGTGTTCCGGCAATGTTGGGAGCCATGATGGTTTTAACCGGCAAATGGCAAGGCGAAGGAGTATTTAACGTTGAAGAATTCGATCCGGATCCGTTTATGGAAAGGATTGGCGAGTTTGGACTACCTTGGAACGAAGAGATTAACGGCGATTTGGAAGTTTAAGCACAAAGCTCATAGCGGGAAGTGCAAAGTGGAAAAAAGAATATATTTTTTCACTTTGCACTCTGCACCAAACCTTAAACTCTGAACTCTGAACTGAAAACATTAAACATTGCACTTTGGATTATAAAAAAATACCTTCCCCGGCTTTTGTATTAGACGAAAAGCTGTTACGTAAAAATCTTGAACTTTTAAATCGGGTTCAAAATGAAGCCGGCATTGAAATTATATTGGCCTTTAAAGGATTTGCCATGTGGAGTGCATTTCCTCTTGTACGTGAATATTTAAGCGGAGCCACTGCAAGTTCTTTGTACGAAGCAAGACTTTGTTTTGAAGAAATGAAAACAAGGGCACATATTTATTCGCCTGTATATTTTGAAAAAGAGTTTGACGAATTATTGAATTACAGCAGCCACATCGTTTTTAATTCTTTCAATCAGTTTAACAAGTATTATTCTCAAACGCAGAAAACAGATCATCACGTATCGTGTGGTATTCGTGTTAATCCGGAATATTCTGATGTGGAAACCGATTTATACAACCCCAGCGCTCCGGGCTCGCGTTTAGGTGTTGGCATTGATGAATTCCCGGATACACTACCCGAAGGAATTGACGGCATACATTTTCATGTACTTTGCGAATCAGACTCTTACAGTCTTGAAGATGTGTTACAAAACCTGGAATCGAAATATGCCAAATACCTTCATCAGGTAAAATGGGTAAATATGGGCGGCGGTCATCTGATGACACGTAAAGGTTACGACCACAAACATTTGATTCAGCTTTTAAAAGCGTTCAAAAAGAAATACAATGTAAAAGTTATTTTGGAACCGGGAAGTGCTATTGCCTGGGAAACCGGCGTATTGGTATCAACAGTTCAGGATATCGTGGAGCACAAGGGAGTAAGAACTGCTATTCTTGATGTTTCGTTTACGGCACACATGCCCGACACCCTGGAAATGCCGTACCGCCCCAAAATAGTTGGAGCAACAGATCCTGCTGAAAACAGCAAACATTTGTACCGTTTGGGAGGTCCGAGTTGCCTGGCCGGCGACTTTATGGAATCCTATGATTTTGGCCATGAACTTGAAATTGGAGAACAAGTTGTTTTTCTGGATATGATTCATTACACCATGGTAAAAACTACCATGTTTAACGGTGTAAACCACCCTTCAATAGCCATTTGGAAAGAAAACGACACCCTGGAAATTATCCGAAAATTTACGTACAACGATTTTAAAAACCGACTATCTTAAGCCCTTGTTTATGATTATCAGTCACTGAGAATTTAAATATCTAAACCAATGAAGAAACAAACCATCAGCTTATTTATGCTATTTCTGTCACTCACATCTCTTGCCCAAATAAACACAAACAAACGGGCCGAATGGTTTACCGACTCCCGGTTTGGAATGTTTATACACTGGGGGATTTACAGTGGAGCGGAAGGATATTGGAAAGGAGAGAAATTACGAAACGACAACGATTATGCTGAGTGGCTTTTGTATCGAAACAGAATCAACCGGGATGAATACCTTACTTTGCTCGACCGTTTTGACTGGGACTATATAAATCCGGAAGAATGGGTGTTGCTCGCCAAAAATTCCGGGATGAAATATGTTACAATTACAGCCAAACACCACGATGGTTTTGCCCTTTGGGACAGCAAAATTGGCAATTATGATCTGGGAGATTATACTTCTCCTAAACGTGATATAATAAAAGAACTGGCTGATGCATGCAAAAAACACGGGCTAAAACTCGGATTGTATTATTCACATTGGGTCGACTGGGAGCACAAATATGGCTGGGATCATACCCGCGAAATTTATGGGATTACAGAAGCTGAATATAACCAATACTGGCAGGAAAAAGTAATTCCACAGGTTCGTGAACTGTTAACCAATTACGGAGAAATTTCAATGATGTGGTTCGACATGTGGATTCATCATACAAACTCGGTAGTAACAAATGAGCAACTTTTGCAGCTAAAGTCAATGATTCGGGAATTGCAACCCAATTGCCTCGTAAATTCACGCCTTGGACTTTCAATTGAAGAAGATCCTGATATCGATTTTATAACACTTGGCGATAATCAGCTGGGAAGCAAAAAAGAAGATTTCCCGTGGCAATCGCCGGCAACAGTGGCACATTCGTGGGGTTTTCATTCTTCCGATAATCAATGGAAATCAACTACGTCGTTATTAAAATCGCTAATTGGGAATGCCAGTTTAAACGGAAATTTTATGCTGAACATCGGGCCACGGGCAAATGGCGATGTTCCCTATGAAATTTCGCAGCGAATGCTGGAAATGGGGAATTGGTTAAAAGTAAATGGAGAAGCAATTTATGGTGCCCAGGCGTTTGATTTAGACAAAGACCAACACGACTGGGGAAAAATAACCTGCAAACAGGATGGCGATAAATTCAAACTTTACCTGCATGTGTATACCTGGCCATTAAACAAAAAGCTAAATCTTACTGGAATATCAACTGCTCCCAAAAAAGTTTATTTACTCGCTGATAAACAAAAGTCGAGGCTGAATTTTTCGCATGCCGATGCTTTTACCGAAATTATCTTACCCCATGACGAACCAGATAATTACATTTCAGTGGTTGTTGCAGAATACAATTCTAAACCGGAAATAATAGATGGATTGGTAGCTAAAACTGTTGACGGAGGCTATTCTCTCCTTCCCCAGAATCAGTTTCCACGCAACGAATCAATTGTAATAAATCCGATGGAGCGCGGAGGAACAGTTCCCCGGCATGTAACAATTCGTTCAGAAAAAACATTTAAATGGAAAATCTATATTGACGAACCGGGCGAAAAATCTGTAGATATTTCATATAGTTTTCAAAACGCAAATAGTAACAGCAAAATTACAATTAAGGCTGCCAATGCTACACTTTCTCATTTGGTTAAACCTACGGGAAAAACAGTAGGAGAACCAAACCAAAACTGGCATATTGATAATTATAAGTCGCATCAGACAGGCAAAATACAATTTACAAGGAGAGGATTTTACGAAATTGAAGCAGTCTTTCAACCCGCACAAAATGAAGAAATAAACTTTCAGTGGATGTGGTTGAAATAAAAAAGATCTTTTAATCAGCTTATCAACAATTGTTAATAACTGCGGTTAATTCTTAGTGAATACAAACATGCTGTAAAGTATTGACTCACACTAATAAATGTTGTAATTTTGATTCATCAGGTGAGCGATAAAAGGCTGCTTTGAAATTGTGGAAGCGGAGAAAATTCCTTAGTTGGAATCGAATCCAATTCAATCCATCCTCCAGGAAGGCGCAACGAAAAAGCCGGGTTTCGAAGACGGTAGCAATATCAGTTTCGATCAATCATCGAAGAAAAGTCAAACGTTCTTTTAAGATTGAGTCATCAGGCAGGAAGTATAAAAAATTTCGGTTTTTTACTGCAAAACTGCACAACACTAACGAAGAAACTCCAAAGTGTTGATTGGAAAGGGGAAGTCTGAAACAAGGCAAGCTTAATACACTGAAAAGACAATTCGTCCGGGAAGTTAATCGCAAGATTAATAAAGGGACAAATCAAAGGTTTTGCTGAAATACGTGAAACTTTAGATTCTGGGCAAATTCAGGTTCGCAAGAATCAGAAAATGCCGGTTGTAATAACCGTAACCTGGCACGAAAAGTAACTCCGGTTACTTGGAAGTGAATGGGAACTATTCGTAACAGAATAGTTCCCATTTGTGTTTTATGGCTATTGCAATTTCAATACTTCCATATCCTTCCACTTGCCTCATAATTCAATATTCTTTATTTTTAACCACATATAAATCATATAAAGGGCAATAATTTTACACTGCTCTCATTCTTATTTACACGGATATGCCGGAATCAATACATAATTCAACTCACCATCACTATGTTTAAAATCCTTATTATTGGTTTTGCTATTATTGCAGTAAATGTTTTTTTACAGGCCATAGCCAGCATGTACTTGAGTAAAAAAACAATACATTTACTGGAAGAATGGAAAAAAGAATATTCAAATTTCAGAATACTTCGCTTACTCTCTTTTTCATTTATGTTTCTTACTTTGTTACACGTTCTTCACGCCCTTGTTTGGGCAATAAGTCTATACGCCTTACCTGCTATCCAAAGTAAATTCGTCAGATTTTCCGACATCTATTATTACTCGATTGTTACGTTTACAACACTTGGTTATGGCGATATTACTCTTCATTCTGCGTGGCGCATCCTTTCAGGGATTGAAGCCATTAATGGCATTATGCTCATCGGATGGTCAACAGCTTTAATGTACAATTTGATCCAGAATATTTACAAAATTCACAGAGAACGCGACACCAATAGCTAATCAAAATATCTGGTTAGATTCTTATACCACCACAATATCAACTCCGTAATGAAGCTGGTTTAAATATTCTCTTTATCCGCAATTTTCTATTTTTAAGGCTGTGTTGATAATTAGAATTCAGTCTGAGCAACTAATAACGCCCAATTATAACCATTTCTTACTACCTTTGAATTTTAAAATTGACTGTATATGATTCCACAAATTGATAAAATAAAATATACCGACTCTGGTAACTTTTTTTTGCTGGCCGGCCCATGCGCTATTGAAGGAGAAAAAATGGCAATGGAAATTGCTGAAAAAATTGTTGCGATTTCAGAACGCCTGAAAATACCTTATGTTTTTAAAGGTTCGTACCGTAAAGCAAATCGCTCGCGTATTGATTCGTTTACCGGAATTGGCGATGAAAAAGCCCTGAAAATTCTCCGAAAAGTAAAAGAAACGTATAACATTCCTGTGGTAACAGATATTCATACGGCAGATGAAGCAGCAATGGCTGCCCAATACGTAGATGTGCTTCAGATTCCCGCTTTTCTTTGCAGGCAAACCGATATTTTGGTGGCCGCAGCAAACACAGGAAAAGTAGTCAACATAAAGAAAGGTCAGTTTCTGTCGGCCGATGCCATGAGATTTGCAGTAACCAAGGTTCGCGAAAGTGGGAACTCAAACATAATACTTACCGAGCGTGGAACTACTTTTGGCTACCAGGATCTTGTGGTTGATTACCGAGGAATCCCGGAAATGAAAACAATGGATGTACCGGTTGTTTTAGATATCACACACTCGCTGCAGCAACCCAATCAAACCAGCGGAGTAACCGGAGGAAAACCGGAGCTTATTGAAACTATTGCCCGTGCCGGAATTGCTGTTGGTGCCGATGGGATTTTTATTGAAACTCATCCAAATCCGGCAGAAGCAAAATCAGACGGTGCAAATATGTTGCAACTGGATTTACTCGAAAATCTGTTGCAAAAATTAACGTTGATTAAACAAACCATAAATCAACTGGAATAATGTCATTTACATTGCTCACACAACAATTGAAAACTCTCGTATTAAGCTGGGAAACCAGGTTAATGAAACTGAACGAGGAACAAATTTCAATTCCCCGGAACAGACAAAACCGAACAATCAAACAAATTGTTGGACACATGATTGATTCGGCTTCAAACAACACACACCGGGTGGTGCATCTGCAGTACAGAGAATCTCCTGTTAATTTTCCAAATTATGCAACCTATGGGAATAACGACAGGTGGATTGCCATCCAGAATTATCAGAATGAAGATTGGGATAACCTGGTTCAACTGTGGAAATATGCTCATTTGCATCTGATTCATATTATTGAAAATATTGTTCCTGAAAAAGTAAATGCAGAATGGCTGGCCGACACCGATAATGTAGTTTCGTTAAAAGAAATGGTGGAAGATTTTCCGCGCCACTTTGAATTACACATTTCGGAAATTGAAGAATTGCTAAACCGATAAGAAGAACAGAAGAATAAAAAGCAGTCTTAAAGGTTTGAAATTGTAAAAATTCCTACGAGAATTATCTCTCTGCACCAGCGCAGAGAGATTTAGCAACAATGCTTTATCTTAACGCTGTACCAAATTGCTTTTCAGTAGTGTGGAATATCTTTCATTCCAAAGGGAATTATGCTTCAGCACAAGGGAATAAGTTCTCAGCAATGTTGCTTCATTGAGATTCCCTATGGAATTATCTTTCAGCAGTACTGAATATCTATCATTCCAAAGAGAATTATGCCTCAGCACTATCGAATTGTTCTCCGGATCAGTTTTAGTAAAAGAAAAGATAGGCTAACAGAATAGATGCGATAATACCCACAAAATCAGCAATCAATCCGCATACAACAGCGTACCGGGTATTTTTAATTCCTACTGCACCAAAATAAACTGCCAGAATATAAAAGGTAGTATCGGTGGCACCCTGTACCGTACTTGCCACACGCCCCACAAACGAATCGGCTCCGTAGGTAGACATGGCATCCACCATCATTCCACGCGCACCGCTTCCGCTAAGTGGTTTCATTAAAGCAGTTGGCAGAGCAGGGGTAAAATCGGCATTTATTCCCAATTGCTCAAATCCCCAGGTTACTCCTGACACCATCCAATCAAGTGTTCCTGAAGCGCGAAAAACACCAATAGCAACTAAAATTGCAACTAGGTAAGGTATAATTTTAACTGCCGTTTTAAATCCATCTTTTGCTCCTTCAATAAAGGCTTCGTAAACATTTACTTTTCGCCAAACCGCCATTAAAATAAAGGCAACTATTACAGTAAACAGAATAAAATTACTGGCCAGATTTGACACCTGAGTTATTGCCTCTTTGTCGAGGGTAGTAAAATACCAGATTAACCCGACAATAAAGGCAGTTAATCCGCCCAGATACGCTAAAACAACTTTGTCTAACAGATTTATTTTTTGATAGATGGCAACTGAAATTAAACCGGCAATGGTCGAAAAATAAGTAGCCAGAAGAATAGGAATAAAAATATCAGAAGGATTTACAGCTCCCAACTGTGCCCTGTAAACCATTATGCTGATAGGTAACAAAGTTAGTCCTGATGTATTAAGCACCAAAAACATAATTTGCGCATTCGATGCTGTATTTTTATTCGGATTGGTTGCCTGCATCTCTTTCATTGCCTGCAGCCCCATGGGAGTTGCAGCATTATCGAGGTTTAACATATTGGCGGCAATATTCATCATAATAGAACCATGGGCAGGATGTTCTTTCCCAAGTTCAGGGAAAAGCTTATTAAAAAACGGACCAATTAATTTCGAAAAAACATGCACTATTCCACCCTTCTCTCCTATTTTCATTATCCCCATCCACAGGGTTAATACACCCGTTAATCCCAAAGAAATTTCAAAACCCGTTTTTGCCATGTCAAAGGTTGCCTTCACCATTTCGGGGAAAACTTCCACATCGCCCAGAAATATAAGCCGGGCCAATGCGATAATAAAAGCAGCAAGAAAGAAAAATATGAAGATATAATTTAGTGCCATCTAAAAGTAATGAGTTTTGAGCTATTCGTAACGGGTTAAAACCATGTATAATTTCAAACAGTAATTCTGTTTAAATAAGAAAAAGCAGGTTTTAATATAGGCAAACATAACAAAAAAGAGGGACTTTGCTGCCTTTCTCCTAAATCAAAGCAAATCTTAAATTAGTTCCCAAAATCAGGATTTTGCTTGCAAACACAAAGGTATTAGCGGATTGTACTGAATTCCATGTTTTCGCCAATTATAGTATATGTTTTTTGAATTAAAAATTACTTTCTATACTTTTAGAATCTAACCACTAATAAGATGAAACGAGCATAATAAAAAGTCTTTCCATTACACAGGAGAATGATTATGCGAGTTACATAAGTTGCAAAGAATAAACAATTATAAACGAATGAAAAAAACTTCGTATTGGATTCTAGCCATTTTAATCACCTTAGCCGCAGTCATTTATCAACGAAAAACGGGCCCAACCTACGACAAAAAAATAAAAACCAATATTGAAGATACTGAATATGAATTCAAACTTATTCGCAGTTTCAGTGGAGAAAAAGATTGCAGGATTAAGCTGACAATTCCTGATAAATCGGTTTCGGGAATATTGGAATACAAGAAGTACCCCACAAAAGGAAACTGGACAAAGATTGAAATGTCAAGAGAATCAGATGATCTTGCCGGCATACTTCCCAACTTGCCTCCGGCCGGAAAATATGAGTATAAAATAACTCTTGTAAAAGGAGATCTCAAGTACAACCTCAACGAAGGAAAGCCGGTGATTATCCGCTTCAAAGGAGATGTTCCGGGCGCCATACTTATTCCTCACATTTTCCTTATGTTTTTTGCGATGTTGCTGGGAAACCTGGCCGGAATAATGGCTTTATTCAAATACAAAAAGTATAAATTATATACCAACCTAACCGTAATCGGATTGTTTATCGGTGGTTTAATTTTAGGTCCCTGGGTGCAATATTATGCATTTGGCGAGGCCTGGGCAGGAGTTCCGTTTGCCTGGGATTTAACCGATAACAAAACCCTTGTGGCATTTTTATTTTGGGTACTGGCATTTGCACTAAACAGAAAAAAGGAAAGGCCTGTTTATACCGTTGTTGCATCGGTTGTTATGCTGCTGGTTTATTCCATTCCGCACAGTATGTACGGTTCGCAACTCGATCCGGAAACCGGGGAAATTATTCAGGGTTGGATTCAGTTCTTCTTATTCTGAAAAAAGAGATTTGTAAAAACAAAAATGGAGATGCGAATAAATCGCATCTCCATTTATTTATCTCAATTAGTAACCTATAACTTTTTAATCGGAGCAGATAACTTTTCAGCTTCTTCTTCAATATACTTTTTAAAACCAGCTTCGGTTTTCCATTGTTCTTTTTCAAGCCCCCAGGCCGAGAAAAAATAATGTTTTGCCGGAACTCCGCTTTTGCATTTCTGCCCAATGTAGTACGTTTCGGAAATAATATTGCTAAAGCCTTTTTCTTTAACTGTTACAAAGCCCAGCTTTGCAAAATTGATATTGCTTGTTTGTCCAATTTTACCGGCTTCTGATTCAGGAACAATCACTGCCATACCTAATTCATCGTTGTTTAACGATTGAACACCATGCGTTCCCACACACTGAAACCCGGCTGCTTTAAAAGCAAAAGGTTTCTCTTTTAGCATGCTGGTTACAATACCGGTTACCACCTGATCTTCATCAGAACAACCGGTGAATGTTACATCCGACTCGAACCAGTATTTGCCCGGATAGATAGTAATTCGCTCAACGGCTTCCATATCTTCTCCATCCACATTCCAGCCCGAATAACGCAACTCAAAAATTGATCGAAACGGTCCTTCAATTATTTTCTGATATTCATAAACATCGGTAGAACCTAATCGGAAAAGCGAATCGTTTTTCAGCAAAGCAATTCCTCCGGCTCCCAGCGAACTTCCGCAGTGTAAAACATCCATCCCCCAGTCTGTCAGGTCGTGGTAACTTCCAAATTCCGGAGTATGAACATCGTCGGCAACCATTCGCGGTAAGAGTTTGCCAAACAAATCTTTTACGTTACGGCAATCAAAATATACCCGAAAACCTATTTTATCGTTCTCCCAGGTAACTCCTTCGCCCTGCGAAATAACCTTAAACTCCTCGGTGTAAGGAATGGCTTTGTAATTATCCTCTTCTTTCCACGAGCCGTCTTCCTGTTTAATACCTAAACGAAGATTTGTACGCTTTTCATACTTTGGATAATTTTCTTCAGTTACCCATTCAACTGTTAGTTCCTGTTCCTGATTCTTCTCAAAATCGAGAAGCAAAACAAGCTCATCCCATTTTCCATCCCCATCTACATCATCAACCTGTCCCGGAACAGTTTTACCAGCTCCTGTTTTAAACAGCGGAAGCATACCATCTTTTAGCTCTGTTTTTGCAGCCAGGTCGGCACGCGTTAACACAATAACCTCATCTGCACGATCTACAGCTAAAGGATTTTTAAAAGTAAATTTCACTTCACTCTGACAAGAAAAAAGTGTCAGAGAAATCATCAGGATTAAAAAATGTTGTAGCTTCATCTTATTCAGGAATTTCGTTTTCGCCTTTTACATAGCCAAAATTGGCAAGTATACCTCCATCAACATAAAGAACGTGACCATTAACAAAATCACTTGCTTTTGATGCAAGGAATAAAGAAGCATTTCCAATATCTTCGGGCTCTCCCCAGCGATTGGCAGGAGTACGTGTCATCACCAAATCGTTAAACGGGTGTCCGCCTTCGCGAATAGGAGCCGTTTGAGCAGTTGCAATATAACCGGGTCCGATTCCGTTTATCTGAACATTGTATTTCGCCCACTCGCAGCACATATTGGCAGTTAACAGTTTTAAACCACCTTTTGCCGATGCATAGGCCGATACATTCTGACGTCCGTAAACACTCATCATCGAGCACATATTGATAATTTTTCCGGAACGCTTTTCTATCATTTTTGGTGCTACACGTTTGGCTACAATAAGCGGTGCAACCAAATCAACATCGATTACCTGTTTGTAATCAGAAACTGCCATATCCAGAATAGGAACTCGTTTTATAATTCCGGCGTTGTTAACCAAAATATCAATCGATCCTACTTCTTCTTCTATTTTCGAAATTCCGCGGTCAACATCTTCCTCATCGGTAACATTAAACTTTAAGGTGTACGCATCAATTCCAACTTTGGCATATTCTGCTTTACACTCTTCCAGTTTTTCTTCTGAAATATCGTTTACACAAATTTTAGCACCGGCCTGACCCAACACTTTTCCAATGGCCATCCCAATTCCATGGGTTCCGCCTGTTATCAAAGCAATTTTCCCTGATAAATCGAATAATTCCTGTATCATATTACTGTAATTTCCTGATTAATATTTATTAATTATCTTAAATCCTGAGGCTGAATCACATCCATATCAGTGTAATCGAGGTTTTCGCCTGCCATTCCCCAGATAAAAATATAGTTTGAAGTTCCGGCTGCCGAATGAATCGACCATTCAGGAGAAATTACTGCCTGTTCGTTTTTCATCCAGATATGACGGGTATCGGTTGGCTCACCCATAAAGTGACAAACAGCCTGTTCTTCCGGTACATTGAAATAAAAATACACTTCGTTTCTGCGGCTGTGTTGATGAGGAGGCATGGTATTCCAAACGCTTCCGGTTTTTAACTCAGTCATTCCCATTTGCAACTGGCAGGTTTCTACCACTCCATTAATCAGCAACTGGTTAATATTTCTTTCGTTCGAAGTTTCCAAAGCACCTAAATGCAATACATTTGCGTCGCCAAGGGTTACCAGTTTGGTAGGAAACTCTTTGTGCGCAGGCGCCGAGTTAAAATAAAAACGAGCAGGTTGTGCATCATCATCCGACAAGAAAACAACTTCTTTGCTTCCTTTTCCGATGTACAGCGCATCTTTAAAACCCAGTTTATACTCGATACCATCAATAGTAATTGTACCGGCACCACCAACATTAATTACTCCTACTTCGCGTCGCTCGCAAAAGTACTCTGCTTTTAGCGGATCAATAGTTTCTAACAATAGCGGACCATCAACAGGAACTGCTCCTCCAACAATGTAACGTTCGATAGATGAATAAACCATCCGAACATTGCCCGGATCCATTAACTTTTCTACCAAAAATTCCTTTCTAATTCTATCTGTCCCATACGACTTAAAATCCTCTGGATGATAGGCGTATCTTTGTTCGTAAATAGTTGCCATAATATATTATTTTAAAATTTCTCTCTGACGTTTCAGAGCCTCAAGGTAATAGTAATCTGCATAGTCCAACGGAACGTCTACTTCTGTTCCGCCAGGCATATTACCAACACTGTGCATCAATAAAAATCCACCATTTGTACCGTATTGGGCTCTATATGCATCTGAATTCAACGATTCAATAATTTTATTCGCAGTTTTAAGGTATACATCCTTCTTTTCTCCGCCAAAACCGGCCATTTCAAACAATGCTGATGCAGTTATTGCAGCCGCAGAAACATCACGTAGTGTTTTGGCTCCGGCAGGATCGTTATAATCCCAATAACTCACCTTGTCTTCCGGTAGATGTGGAAGAATGAAATCAGCAATTTTTTCAGCTGTTTCCAAATATTTTACATCACCAGTTTCGCGGTACATTACACTATAACCGTATAATCCCCAGGCTTGTCCCCGGCCCCATGCAGAATCGTCGTTTAATCCCTGATGTGTTTGTTTTATCTCTACACCATAACTTGTAGTATCGTAACTTACAACATGCCACGAACTCATGTCTTCTCTAAAATGATTTTTCATGGTCACATCTGCATGACTAACTGCAATTTCTTTATATTTAGGATTGCCACTAACTTCAGATGCCCAGATCAACATCTCCAGATTCATCATATTGTCGATGATCACCGGAAACTGCCAACTACCAAAATCCCAGGAACGAATACAACCAATGCTTTCATCAAAGCGTCCGGCTAATGTCTCTGATGCCTGAAGAATCACTTCTTTGT
Source organism: uncultured Draconibacterium sp. (assembly GCA_947492175.1). Lineage (GTDB taxonomy): Bacteria > Bacteroidota > Bacteroidia > Bacteroidales > Prolixibacteraceae > Draconibacterium. Next base: position 341,967 of record CANLMQ010000001.1, read on the forward strand.
ATTTCGCTTCTCCTGTCAGGCGGTAAGCGTTTCCATAACTACAAAAAACCATGAATCCAAGGTCATGTGTGTGAGTTAGATACTGAACTCCATCTAGTTTTAAAGTATTCTCAGCAGCAATTTTTTTCCATTTATCACTACCCGTCAGTTCATACATGTACCACATGGTTCCCGGAGGAAACCCGCAAGTCCAGTCCTTGTTCGAAACCATGTTATAAGTTCCATCTTCAAATGTACGTGCCACCTTAAGTGAATCTTTCGTATGGTCGGTAAAATACGTTAGCTGAGCTTCCAACTCTTTAATCAGTTGAGCATTTTTTTTGTTTGATACCTGATTACAGGAAATAACAAAAACAAATAGAATCCCTAAAAGAATAAATCTTCTCATTATAATAAATTTAGTTATTTAGTATCCACAAAAATAATAAGAAATTCGGATATTGCAATCGATTGCATGAATTAAAAAATATTCTTAACTTTACCATCAAATTACAGATAATGACACAAAAGCCGGAGATCACAATTCATGATATTGCCAAAGCACTTAATCTTTCTGCATCAACTGTTTCGCGCGCTTTAAATGACAATCCGCTAATAAGCAAAGCCACTCGTACTAAAATAAAACAAACCGCAAAAAAGATGGGATACCGTCCCAATGTTATGGCAGCGAATTTTCGTACAAAACGAACAAATACAATTGGTGTAATTGTGCCTCTTATCAATCGTCATTTCTTTTCTTCAGTTATCAGTGGCATTGAAGACATCGCCTATCAGCAAGGTTTTGCAGTTACAATATCTCAATCGAATGACAACTTTGAAAAAGAGAGTAAAATTGCTCATACACTGTTTGCCAACCGGGTTGACGGTTTAATTCTTTCAATTGCTATGGAAACCCAAAGTTACAACCACTTAAAGTTATTTACTGAACGGAATATTCCTCTTGTATTTTTTGATAGAATTGTAGACGAAATTGCTGCGCATAAGATTGTAGTTGATGACTTTGGTGCAGCTTACGAGGCAACCCGGCACCTTATTAGCAGCGGAAAGAAAAGAATTGCACACATTGGTGGGCCATTGAATTTAAAAATTTATCAAAACCGCCAGGAAGGTTACCGCAAGGCAATTCTTGAAAGCGGACTTGAACTGAAAGACTCTTTTATAGAAAACAACAGCCTGACAAGGGCCGATGGAACCAAAGCCACAAAAAAATTGCTTGAAAACGAAACCATGCCCGACGCCATTTTTTGTGCTAACGATACCACTGCGCTCAGCTGTATTATCTACCTGCAAAGTATTGGTATAAAAGTTCCTGATGACATTTCGATAATTGGCTTCAGTAACGAGCCATTCTCCGAACTTGTTACTCCGTCAATCAGTACCATCAAACAACCTGGTTTCGAAATTGGTAAAAAAGCAGCTGAACTAATTATTGCACAAATCAATCAAAAAGAAAAATCGACAAACTACGAAACCATAACAATGCCCACTGAACTGATTATCAGAAATTCGTCTGATTAAAAGATCAGGATCGGCAGAAAACGATGTATACAGTTATAATTATCCCAAAAATTAAATTCTGATTTCGAGCGCCTGCACCTTAGTCCCTGAAGTCTGCGTAGAGGTCGGGGCTCAAAATTACGCATCCCAAGCTAAAATCGTATTACCTCATTCTTGTTACTTTCTTAATGCTATACCTAACCGTAACATAATTTGTAAATAAGTATTTCTCCCGTTCTGCATCCGTCTAGTTTGATCCTGACTCATTAGAACATTTTATATTTTTGAATTAATATGTTTACATTTCTGTTAATTAGACATATATTTATGCCTAAAAGTTGGAATTTGAAAATAAAATATGGCACGATTTTAAAAAGGGCGAGAGTTACGCCCTGTCTCATATTTATTATCAAAATATTCAGTCGCTTTTTCGTTTGGGAAAAAAGTTTACACAAAGCGATGAACTAATAAAAGATACAATCCAGGACTTATTTTTTGACCTGATAAGAACAAGACAAAATCTTGGTTCTACCGATAATGTAAAATTGTATTTACACACATCATTTAGAAGAAAGTTGTTCCGAAATATAAAAAAGAGGGGAATTGTTTCAAACGAATACAATGAAACCGAACCTGATGCGAACATTATCTATTCTGCAGAACGCGAAATAATTAACAAAGAAGAACTAACCGAACGCGACAAATCGATAAAAAAAGCACTTGACGAACTCACACCTAAACAACGCGAGATTTTATACTATAAATATACATGTGGTTTTAATTATGAACAGATTTGCGAAATCATGTCGTTAAAATACGATTCTGCGCGCAAACAGGCTTACCGGGCACTAAAATCGCTAAAACGTTGCCTCGACAATTCAAACATCATTGTTTTCTTCCTTGGCCATTTATTAAAAAGAAGCTAAACATACCGGTTTTACAACTATCAAATGATCCTGACATTTATTTGTAGGCTGTAAAATTCAACTTTCTATCTATAAAATGTCCACAAAGCAAATTAGCATGTCTTTTTATAAAAAAGGACTCATGCATAATTAAACAAATTACAAGTCTTTTAAATGACGTACGAGCGAATAAAACAGAAACTTTTCAATTTCTCAGAAAAGAACTTCAATGAACGAAAAATATTTAAAATACAGTTACAAAGAACTTGTTGAAGACAAAGACTTTATCGACTGGGTGCTGCACGGAAGAAACTACAAAGCGTGGTTAAAATTTATTGAAAGCAACCCGAATTTCAACAATAACATTAATAAAGCCAGGGAGCTTATACTGTTACTTACTGACACCTATGAAGAGCTAAATGACGAATCGGTTTTAGCCCTATGGAAAAACATCGATCGTTTTGAACACCTGCATCGAAAAAGAGTTAAAAGATTAATTTTCAGAAGACGTTTTGCCTGGGCGGCTTCAATACTGCTAATTATGTCGCTTGGAACACTGGCACTTTTAAATTACAGGCAGGCATATAAATCTGAATTTGCATTTAACGATTCGGTTTCTGCAACAAACGAAGCAAAAATTCTACTTTCCGACGGCGAAGAAATTGCACTGTCAAACAACTATTCAACTATCTCTTTAAATTCAAATAACGAACTGGTTATCGACAATGACAGTGTTATCAACCTTGCTTTGTCTGAAAACCAATTGGATGAAGAGATAAAAATGAACCAGGTAATTATACCCTACGGAAAAAAGTCGGAACTAATGCTGGCCGACGGAACAAAAGTATGGCTAAATGCAGGAAGCCGCTTTGCTTTTCCGTCAAAATTCACAAAACAAAACAGGGAAGTAATACTTGAAGGAGAAGCTTATTTTGAAGTTTCCCACCATAAAAACAAACCTTTCATTGTTAAAGCTGGTGTTATCGATATCGAAGTTTTAGGTACACATTTCGATGTTTTAGCCTACCCTGCCGATAATTCAATTGAAACAATTCTCATGAGAGGAAGCGTTTCGGTAAGCAGTCCGAAAGAGTTTGGTTTTGGGAAAAAACAGATATTATTAAAACCTTACCAAAAAGCCAGTTTCAAAAAAGCAGACAACACCCTTGAATTACTGGATGAGCCCGATGCAATTATGTACTCAGCATGGACTGAAGGTTGGCTGGAGTTTTCGAAAGAAAGCCTTACATCAGTATTCCAGAAACTTGTTCGTTTCTATAATGTAGAAATAATTGTTCCTGACGACTTTCCGTCATCAGAATTAATATCGGGAAAACTTGATTTAAAAGAATCGTTGGCCGATGTAATTACTGCCCTCGAAGACGTAGCCGATATCAATTGCAGAATCAACGAAAATAAGATATACATCAATAAAAAATTAAAAAAACTGCCAATGAGATAAAAAAATAAAGCCAGTGGGCCTGCCCGCCCCCTGGCTTCTAATGTAAATTAAATAAAGTATTTAATCTAAACATGTCAAAATTATGAAAAAAATGCGAACGATGCCGTTCTTCCGCAATGGAAGTATGGCAAAAATTCTATTGAAAATGAAACTACTAACTGTGTTTATGCTTTCTGTGTTTGCAGTTTCGGCTGCAACAAGTTACTCGCAACAAACCAAGTTCGACTTAAAACTCTCCGATGTTACGGTTAAGCAGGTATTTATGGAGATAGAAGAACAAAGCGAATTTATTTTGCTTTATAACGAAAACTCGGTTGATGTAAACCGCAAAGTAAATGTTAAGGTAAAAAACGAAACTGTTGAATCTGTTTTGGATCAGGTTTTTAAAAACACAAAAAATACCTTTAAGATTTACGACAGGCAAATTGTAATTCTTAAAGACAAGGATGCAGAAGTTCCTTCAATACTAAAAAACAAAGAAACCCAACAACAACAGGAAAAAAAAGAAATATCCGGTACTGTAATCGATAGAAACGGCCAACCACTCCCCGGTGTTTCGGTGGTTTTAAAAGGAACTACTTTAGGAATGACCACCAATACAGATGGAAATTACCGGTTAATGGTTCCGGTTGATGCCCAAACCCTGATATTTTCATTTATCGGGATGAAAACCAAAGAAGTTGTTATAGGTAACCAGTCACTAATTTCGGTCACTCTTATTGAATCAATTACCGGAATTGAGGAAGTAGTTGTTACCGGTTACGGAACCATTGCCAAAGAAGCCTATACTGGTTCGGCAGCAGTGGTATCATCAGAAAAAATAGCTGCACGCCCGGTTGCTTCTTTCCAGGATGTTTTGCGAGGAAACTCACCTGGGACAATTGTTTCCGGAACAGGACAACCCGGTGTTATGAATACCGTTAGGTTACGCGGGATAAGTTCGATGAATGCATCAAATGCTCCGCTTTATGTAATCGACGGAGTTATTCTTGACGTTGCCAACACATCGGGAAACTCTGATTATGCAATTAATCCCTTAAATACTGTGAATCCTTCCGATATCGAATCGATTACAGTATTAAAGGATGCTGCTTCAGCCTCTCAATATGGATCGCGTGGGGCGAATGGAGTTATAGTAATTACAACCAAACACGGTAAAACAAGTGATAAACCTCAGTATAGCTTCGATATGCAAGTCGGTGTTGGTAAAATATTTAAAGCCAGCAAACCCGATCTTGTAAATGCCGATGAATTTATGGAGCTCTGGCTTGAAGGTGAAATGCATTACCAGGTGCGCAGAAAAACCGGATTCGACGATTTTTTCCCGGAAATAAAAAAATTATATTCGGATAAGGAAAATTATGAAATAAGTGGCAGAAATTATACCGAATGGTACAACTATGCAAAAGGCCAATTCAACAGCCATTTCCAGATTGCCAATCCGGAAGGCGGATACTACAATCAGTTTTTTGACGATAATGGCAATCCGGGTGCAGACTACAACAAGCTGGCAAATACGAACTGGTTTGATGAAGTAACCAGGACTGCCCCCTTCCAGAAATTCAATATTTCGGCACAAGGCGGTAGCAATTCAATGAATTATTATACCTCGCTTGAATATTTTAACCAGGAAGGAATTCTGATTGGCAGTGAACTAAAGCGTTATTCAGTTCGCACAAACCTTAGCTCTACACCAGATAATACACTTATTCATTGGGGTATTAACAGCATTGTTACGTATTCAAAACAAGCAGGACCCCGTTCTGATGCATATGGATATGCAATGCCACAATATACAGCCCTCGCTGTCGCCCCGGTTGCTCCTGTTTATCTCGAAGATGGTTCGTATAACCTGAATTTACCCAAAGGAGTAAACAACAACCAAAATCCGGTTGCGGTAAATGAAACAAACGAATATTTACGTCCACAAACAAAAATATTAACCTCGGGTTGGGCGCAATTAAACTTTACCGACTGGCTTTATCTGAACAGCCGGGCCAGTATAGACTATACACATGCCAGACGCAGAAACTGGTACAACAAAGATTTTGGCGATGGAAAATCGGACAATGGATCGTTGTACGAACGCGATGCCAGACGCAGAAAAATAAGTAACACCAACCTTTTACACTTTAACAAGCTTTTAGACGGCATCCACCGCGTAAGCGGTTATGTTGGCACCGAAATGGAAGACCTGGACTATAAATACACAACAGCAACGGGTATTAATTTCCCGACTAACAAAACGCCTTATCTGAGTGCTGCAGCGACACCAGAATCTGTAAGCGGATCAGGTTCAACCTATGGTATGTTCTCGGTACTTTCGGCAGCCAATTACTCGTACAATAACAAATACTACCTGTCAGCAACCTATCGTAACGACAAATCATCAAGGTTTGCAAAGGACAACCGGGCAGGTAATTTCTGGTCGGTATCCGGTGCCTGGAGAATTTCGGATGAGGCATTCATAAATAGTCTGGATTTTATCGAGAGCCTTAAAATCAAATCAAGTTATGGTACCAATGGAACATTACCTTCCGAATATTATGCCTGGCAATCGCTCTACTCGTTTGGTTACGATTATATGGAACAACCGGGAGGAGTACCTCCGAGTGTAGCAAACACAGGTTTAACCTGGGAGAAAAACGAAATTTTTAATATTGGCTTCGATGCAAGACTGTTTAACCGCTTAACCATTGGACTAGAATATTATAACCGTACAACAAAAGACCTCTTACAGGATTTACCCGTTTCTTCCACTTCCGGTTATACCTCGGTACTTATCAATTCAGATGCAAGCTTAAAGAACCGCGGTGTAGAACTCGATATCAATTGGAATGTGCTGCATAATTCAAATATCGCCTGGGATGTTAATTTTAACATGGCTACTCTTAAAAACGAATTTTCAGGACTTGAAAATGATATTATTACCAGTACACAGATAAGACGCAATGGCGAAAATTACTACACATGGTATATGCCCGAATGGGCAGGAACCGATCCTGAAACCGGAGAACAGCGCTGGTATGACTTTGATGAAAGCGGCAATAAAATAATTGTAAAAGACTTTGCTGAAGCCGACAAACAAGTGCTTGGAGCTGCCTTGCCATCAGTAACCGGCGGATTATCGAATGTGTTTACCTGGAAAGATCTGGAATTTAGTTTCTTATTCACTTACGGGCTAGGACACGAAGTTATGGACTACACCGGACGTACAGCGACCAAAAATGATGGTTACCGCGACTACCGGGGAATTGAACGCGACCAGCTTGACCGTTGGACACCCGATAACATGAATGGCAAAAATCCAATCCGTGTAAATTCAAGTAGTACATGGGACCGTTATCGCTCTTCCAGGTATTTATACAGTGGCGATTATTTAAAACTTAAAAATATTAAGTTACAATATACAATTCCGCAATCGCTGATCAGCCGTTTTAAAATAAGCAGTGCAAGTATTTTTGCACAGGCAGAGAATCTGTTTGTTCTGACAGAACTTGATGGTTTTGATCCTGAAATTTCGTTAAGTGGTTTTAGGGATGCCGACCAATATCCAACTGCAACAACCTATACTGCCGGCTTAAAAATTAACTTTTAAAATCCTGAACGATGAAAAACAAAATAATATTATTTACAATACTTCTTGCCTTGCTTACGGGATGTGACGATATACTTGATAAAACGCCCTACACTTCAGTACCCGACTTCGAAATGTTTTCGGATATAGAAGGAGCCCAGGGAGCTTTAAACGGAATTTATAATTCAATGACCAGTTACGACTATTACGGGCGGTTAATATATGCTTATGAAGGATGCAAAGGCCCCGACTTTTTTGTTGAAGACACCGGTAACCGCTTTCAGTTAGAAAACGGATACAGGGAAACTTCAGTCTCTGGTGGTTATGCCTCTGCTGCCTGGGACCAGATTTACAGCACTATTTTTCTGTGCAATAACCTGCTCGCCAATGTTACATTAATTGAAGGCAACCAGGACGAGGCTATGCGGATAAAAGGAGAAACACTGGCAATACGAGGACTGGCTTATTTTGATTTGTTGCGTTTGTTTGCCTACCCTCCAATATATTCGTGTCCCGGTGGTGCTCAATACAACGATAAATACAAAATGGGTGTCCCGCTTATTTTGTCGCAGGAAGAAGCAATTAATGCCTTAACTGAACCTCCTGTACGCACCGATGCTGAAACATGCTACGACCAGGTAGTAACCGATTTTAAAGATGCTGCCACTAACCTTGCAAACAGTTCGGCAGCCGATGGCAGGGTTTCGCTACAGGCCGTAAATGCCCTTTTAGCTCGCGTATATCTTTACCTCGGTAACTGGAGTGGTGTAATAACTGCAGCAGAAGCTGCCACAAGTGGGGGAAGCATGCTGGATTACGACGATTACAAGACCAATTATTTTAAGGCATATAACAGCGAAAATATATGGGAACTTGATTACTCTCTGGCCGACAACCTTGGGTCCAATTCGCTAAATCACCTTACCAGGAATCCTACCATTGATATCCCGGGAGATCCCAATGATGGTAAAATTGCCGACGATGCCATAGGTTATGCAGGTTATGGTGCTAACGTATATATAAGAGAAGTTTTACGTGCGATTCCTGAAGATGTGCGTACTTACTTAATTTGCGATAATGAACTTGGCCCGGAAACCGGAATACGTAAATATATTGGAGACGGCGGACATTCAATTCACAATATAACGATAGTCAGGTTACCCGAGGTTTATCTAACTCTGGCCGAAGCGTATGCCGAACAAGGTTCGGACTTAACAAAGGCTGCCGATTACCTGAATATGGTTTATGAAAAGAGGACAAACATTACATACACGGGAACAACAAAAGAACAGATCATTCAGGATGTTTTGCTGGAACGCCGCAAAGAACTGGTATTGGAAGGACATACCTATTGGGATCATTTTCGCAGGGCAATACCATTCGATCGCGAAGCTGAAGGAAATGTGGGCAGCGAAGTGGCACACATCGACTTTACTTTACCACAAGTAGTTTACCCGATTCCTCAGAACGAAATGGAATCAAATCCAAATATCAGGGGACAACAAAATCCGGGGTATGCTGCTTACAGTGCAAATTAATTAAGCGAATTTCGCTAAAACTCATTTTCGAATGAATAAACAAATGGGTAGATTCTGAAAATGGATTTACCCATTTATTTATATCAACACAACTCCGAATAACCTAAAAGTCTAGTCATTAATTCAAAAACGAAATAATATCCGAACTAAAAATAGTTTTATAATCAATTACCAAAAAAACCATCTTTTCATATGGACTCTTCTCCCCGGCTTCAAAAAACAACCCTATTTTTTTTTCGGGCAATTGCGTTAAACTTGAATATGCTGCCGGCCCGGCATAAATAAGCTTACTGTTACTCCAGCTTTTACAATCATCAAAACTGGCTTTTATCGTCAGGTGGTTTCTTCCAATCGGGACCGCCGGATTCAGAAACAGGTGTATGTTATAATCGTCAACCTTTCCAAAGTTTAAAAGACTGGCCTGGCACTTCGATTCCACCAGTTGGTAATCGTGCTCAATCTCCGACCAGGTTTCCCCACCATCTTTGCTATAACTGACTGCCCTCGAATACTGATCGTTGTACGATCGCATATTCATTATCAGTGTTCCGTCGGTAAGTTCAGCAACCTGGCTTTCGTTACAACCGGGTTTTATTGTTTCGCTCATTTGCCAGTTTTTCCCATGATCATCGGAATATAAAACATGTGCTCCGTAACCGTATGTACCATTTCGAATTGTCCCATTCGGATCGTTGTAACTATGATTGGCAGGAATAACCAAACGACCTTTGTGTGGCCCGTTTTTTATTTGAATCCCAACTCCGGGTCCGGTAGCATACCACCCCCAGGATGTATCGCGACATGATTCAGCCAGACTTACCGGCTCCGACCATGTTTTCCCATCATCATCAGAATAACAATGATAGGGAAGCCTTGGATAGGCAGATGTTTTACGAACAATTGCCGACTCATTGTCTTCGCCGTTGTTCCATGTAAGAAACAACCAAATCCGGCCGGTTTGCTCATCAACTACGGGACACGGATTACCACAGGTGTTCTGGGCGTCATCCCACACAATTTGTTCGGCGCTCCAGTTTTTTCCTTTGTCAACTGAATGTTTAAGCAACAAATCAATGTCGCCGGCATCGCCTCCTTCCCTTCCTTCGCAAAACGCCAGCAAAGTTCCCTTTGGGCTTACGATTAATGAAGGGATACGATAGTTATTGTATTTTCCCTTTCCCTGCTCCCATAAAACAGATGCTTCAAATTCGGCTTCTTTTTCAATACAAGATTGACCAAGTACACAGAATATAAAAATCGGGATAAAAAAGAAATAGGTTTTCATTGTTGAGTTAGTTATGTTGTTTGTAGTATAAATGTATACAATTCATTTGTATCTGAAAAACAGTAAATTTTCTTCTCTGACAAAAACATTTGCACTATTCAATTACTATAACTAGCAATTACAAATCATAACCAAAATTCAAAAAGGCTGAACTATAGGTACAAGATGCCTATCCCAGCTATCAAAATACTGAGTATTTTTCAGAAAATTTTCTCAAGCTTCCCTTAACTAACCAAACCAATATAAACGATTAAAACTTGTAATATCAGCACGCAATTTCGAAGTTCTGCATTAGCCTTCATTAACTTTGTTCACAACAACTTAAATATGAATAGGATCGCTTTTATTAGAATAATACAAGCCCTTACATTGGTATTCATGTGTTCCAATGTGATGGCCGGATCCTTCGTTTATGATACTGATCCTGATTCTTTATCGCTCAACTCTTACCAACGACTAAATACACCGCCGGTTGCCAACAACGATACTTTTATTTATGCAAACGACTGTGATAATGTTATAACCGGAAACATACTTGCCAACGATTTCGATCCGGATGGAGATGAAATTCTGCTTTATTTTGCTGTAACTCCGGAAGCTGAAAGTTTTTCAATCACACCCAATGGCGATTTTATACTTGAACTACCTGAGAATTTTAAGGGAGAAATTAACTTCCCATACTACATTACCGAACAAACAAACAGCGAGTTTAAAGATTTAGCTTCGGTTTGTATCAAGGTATTACCCGATTGCGATTGTGACCATGTCTCGGATGACGTTGATTTAGATAACGATAACGACGGAATAACAGACGAGGATGAAGGAAATGGTTTAATCGATTCGGATAACGATCAGATTGCAGACTGTTATGATATAGACAGCGACAACGACGGGATTACAGATAATATTGAATGGCAGTCCGAATTTTTTTATGTGGCACCACTTAATCAGGATGCAAATCATAATGGTCTGGATGATGCATACGATACTTTATCAGGTGGTGTTTATTATAGTCCGGAAGATACTAACAATGATGGAATTCCCGACATGCTTGATCCTGATAGCGACAATGACGGAATAGATGACATTATTGAAGCTTTTGATACAAATCTCGACGGGAAAAGTGAAATGCTTCAAAGTTTCTCTGACCAGGATGGAGACGGCCTGGATGATGCTTTCGACAACGTAAATTCCTGGGCGCAAGCCAATAACACAACAGGAAGCACATCTCCCCTGCCCGATTCTGATGGGAACGGCATACGTGACTGGCGCGACTTTTCGTTGAAAGAAAACAATTTAACACATTTTATTTATCCTAATCCGGTAAAAGATAAGTTTAAGATTATCCACTCGCAAATAAGAATGAATACAAAACTACTTCTGGAGGTATATACAATAAAGGGAATATTAATTCTTCGGGAGGACATATTTAATCCACTGAATTCAATTGATGTTTCTGATTTGAAGAACGGAATATACCTGGTTAATGTTTGCACTGAAGACTTTTCAGGAAGCCAGAAACTTTTCATAAGCAAATAAAAACCAACAACTTTCACATTTTTTATTCCATTCCTGCAACCCTCATATTTCAATCTTGTCATTATTTCTGAATTAGATGACAATAAGTAAAAGTTCTACCGTTCGCCGATAGATTTGCCTGTTTAGTCGGATAAACTTGGACAAGTAACTTGAGTTAGCCTACTTTTACTGTTGCCAAAAACAAAAACAGAAAACAGAAAACAGAAACAAACATGAAAAGATTTACAATGCTATTACTGTGGCTGGGATTTGCCACCACTTTAGCAGCGCAGAATGTTACTCTCAGTGGTTACCTAAAAGACGCTTCCAATGGAGAAGCACTAATCGGAGCCACGATTTATGTTGAAGAACTAAAACAAGGAACTGCCTCAAATGCCTACGGATTTTACTCACTAACCATTCCCGAAGGTACGTACTCTCTTCAAGTATCATTTATCGGATACGAAACTAAAAAACAAAAAATTAATGCAAATGCCAGCCAAACCATTTCGGTGTCGCTTAACGAAAGTTCGGAACAAATTGAAGAAATTGTGGTAAGTGGCGAAGCTGCCAACGCAAATGTTGAACGTATTGAAATGGGAATGGCCAAACTACCCATTAAAACCATTAAGAAGCTTCCGGCATTTATGGGCGAAGTCGACATTATTAAAACGATTCAACTGCTGCCCGGTATTCAAAGCGGGGGTGAAGCCAGCTCTGGCTTATATGTTCGTGGCGGAGGTCCGGATGAAAATCTGATGATACTTGACGAAGCTCCGGTGTACAACGCTTCTCATCTCATGGGCTTTTTCTCGGTGTTTAATTCAGATGCCATAAAAGATATACAAGTGTACAAAAGTGGCATTCCGGCCGAATACGGAGGAAAAGGCTCGTCGGTTATTGATATCAGGCAGAAAGATGGTAACTCTCAACGTTTTGGATTTGAGGGTGGAATCGGAAATCTTTCGAGTCGCCTTACTCTTGAAGGACCAATTATTAAAGATAAATGGAGTTTTATTCTTGCCGGCAGAAGAACATATTATGATGTGCTGGGCAAGGCAGCAGGTCTGGAAGAACTGAAGGATAACAAACTTTATTTTTACGATCTGAACGCGAAATCCAACCTGATTATCAATAAGAATAACCGGATATACCTTTCGGGTTATATGGGCGACGATGTATTTGAAATGGGCGAATCGATGTACATGCGCTGGGGAAATGCTACAGCAACTCTCCGCTGGAACCATATTTTTGGTGATAAGATTTTTATGAATGTATCGGGTATTTTCTCAAACTACGACTACAACCTTGGAGTACCGGGCGATAATGCAAATAATTTCGATTGGTCGTCGAGAATAAGAGATTACAACGCTAAGGTAGATTTTACCTATTTCTTTAATCCATCAAATACCATAAAATTTGGTACCAATACAATACTTCATCATTTCAGACCGGGGAAAGTACAAACCGAAGGAGAAAACTCTATGTTTTCCGATATGGAACTGGCACAATACAATGCCGTGGAAAATGCCGTTTATCTTTCGAACGAACAAAAAGTATCCAATCGTCTCACTCTCCAATACGGGCTGCGGCTGAGTCATTTCCAACAAGTTGGCAAAGGAGAAGTAAATATCTACCAAAACCCCGATGCTTTAAAGAAAGATGAAATTATTGAGACCAAAGTATATAAAAAAGGCGATAAAATAGGTGATGCTTTTGTTAATCTCGAGCCACGTTTTGGAATGAAATATACGCTGGGCAGAAATAACTCAGTTAAATCGTCATACAACCGGATGGTTCAAAACCTGCACCTGATAACCAATACGCAATCTCCAACTCCACTCGATGTTTGGCTGCCATCAAGTACTTATATAAAACCGCTGATAGTTGACCAGGTTTCAATCGGTTATTTCCATAACCTGAATAAAAACATGTGGGAAACATCGGTTGAGCTGTATTATAAAAACATGCAAAATGTTCTGGATTACCGCGAAGGTGCCGAACTGTTTTTAAACGATGCCATAGAAACAGAGTTACTGCACGGAAGCGGCGAATCGAAAGGAATGGAATTATTGATAAAAAAATCGAAAGGCGATCTTACAGGATGGATTGGCTACACCTGGTCGAAAACCACCCGCGAAATTGAAGGCATCAATAACGGGAATCCATACCCGTCGTCATACGACCGAACGCATGATTTATCGGTAGTATCGAATTACGAACTGAATAAGAGATGGAATTTTGCGGCAAATTTTGTTTTTGCTACCGGAAGTCCAACTTCGTACCCCGTTGCCAAATACAACGTTCAGGGAAACCAGATTTACGAATATTCAGCCCGCAACAGCAACCGTATTCCGGAATATCACCGACTTGATATTTCGGCAACCTACGACTTTAAAAAGAATGCGAACCGACGCTTTAAACAATCGTTGAACTTCTCTATTTATAACGTATATGCGCGACGAAATGCATATTCCATAACACCTGAAGCCAATGAAGACAATCCGAACCAAACACAGTTTGTCCGCATTTCAATTATCGGATCAGCCATACCTTCAATAACCTATAACGTAAAATTCTAAAGTCATGAAAAAAACGTTCAAATTATACATCTTGATTTTCGTATTTGCAAGCCTTTTTACTTCTTGTGAAGATATTGTAGATGTTGACATAAACAACGAAGACATTGATTTAATAGCAGTTGAAGCTTATATTACATCTAAGGCGGAAAACAATATTTTTGTAAAGCTCGAAAAAACGCTGCCGGTTGACAAAGCAGAACAAAATCCGGCCATCAACAATGCTATTGTTGAAATATCGGACAATGAACCATCATCCAATACTATAATACTGGAAGAGGATGGACAAACAGGTATTTATAAAATTCCTATGAATAAAGAATACCCTGGTGTACCTGGACGAACCTATACACTTACAGTTACCACCCCTGAAGGTGTTGTAATTTCGGCAGAAGATTATTTGGCTCCGGTAGCAACACTGGATACCGTTAAAGTAAATCTCTCTCCAACAGGAGACTTTGAATACCTTGGTATTTTCGTTAACTCTCAGGAAACTCCGGGAGAAGGGAATTATTACAAATGGAATATTTATATAAATAATCGCCTGTTGAATGAAAGTGATGAGCTTTCTTTTGCCAGCGATGAATTGGTAGAAGGAAACTACATCTACGATTTTGAGATTTTTCTTGATTGGGCGGAGGAAGAAGAAGATAAGCTTCTGTTTGCTGGGGATACAATTCGTGTTGAACAATTATCGATATCAAAAGCCAGTTACGATTTTTATATTGGAATGATAAACCAGGCATTTTCCGGAAGCCCGTTTAGCGTACCACCGGCAAATCTGAAAAGCAACCTATCGGCAAGTAATCAAAAACGTGTTTTAGGTTTGTTTTCTGCTCGCGATATTTCAGTTGGGAACGAAGTAATTATTAAAGACAATAACTTTACCCCGCTGAAGTCGAGCATAAATTCAAACGACTAATATTTTTAATACAATATTGTTACCTTTTCAGTAAGACAAGGTTATAAGGAAAGAGAGGGAGCGGGGAAAAATGAGCTGATCCCTCTCTTTCTTTTGTGAAATTTTCCCAATTAGAGGAATCCGCCAATTACTAAACAGAGTACCAAACAAGCTGCGTTTTTTATTTTACAAAACCGGATATTATGGAATTATCAACATTAAATATTTGTCAGCGCAACAAATTGACAGATTTGGTTAAATTTGTGGTTTAAGCACATGAACAAAAAAATTGAAAAAATACCGGGCTTTTCAAAAGTTGAACAGCTAAAGAACAACAAACAAGCAGTTGTTTTTTTAGTTTGTTTATTAATTGCAACCGTTTTATGGTTTTTAAATGCTTTGAGCAAAGATTATTCAACAACCATTTCTTATCCGGTAAAATATGTAAATCCACCTTCCCACCAGTTTCTGTCTAACGAGCTTCCTTCTAAGCTCGATTTAAAGGTCGACGCACATGGCTTTACTCTTTTGCGGCATAAATTAAGCCTGGCTTTTTCACCCATAATTCTTAATCTAAACAGCATTACAAGAGGTGTTTTACCACAAGACGGAACGTACGAAGTTAAAACCAACCAGCACCTAAAAAGAATTGCAAGCCAGGTAAGTAACGAAATTAATGTACGCGAAGTGCAACCTGAAATATTATACATTGTTTTAGATAGTTTAAAATCGAAAAGTGTACCTGTTAAATACAATGTACAACTTGATTTTAAACCGCAGTTTAATCTTCAGAATCCGGTGAGTTCGGAGCCGAAAGAAGTTAAAATTACAGGACCATCGGCAATTGTCGACACAATTCAATTCCTTACCACAGAGAAAAAATCATTTAAACAACTGGATGTAACTACCGAACGAAACCTGAAAATTATGCATCCCGACAAAACAACAGTTGTTCCCGAAAAAGTTTTGCTAAAAATTAATGTCGAAAAGTTTACAGAAAAAGAAATAAAGGTTCCTGTTAAAATTTTAAACAAACCTGAAAATGTAAATATAAAGCTGTTTCCATCAGAAGTTAAGGTTAATTGCCTGGTCGGATTAAGTGAATTTGAAAACATTCATCCCGATAATTTTGAAGTAGTAGTTGATTACGAATCCATCGGCGATGGAAGTTCAAACCTTGCTGTTATAATTATATCAAAACCGGTATTTATTCAGCTTACCAGGTTCGCCCCGGAAACCGTAGAATACCTGATTGAAACCAATTAAGAAAAATATGGCACTTATTGTTGGAATAACCGGGGGAATTGGAAGTGGAAAATCTGTTGTTTGCTCGGTTTTTAAGCTTTTGGGAGTACCGGTTTTTGAAGCCGACCTTGAAGCCAAAAGATTAATCAATTCCAGTACTGAAATAAAAAACGGACTAATTGACTTGTTTGGTAACGACATTTATACCCAAAATGACACAATTGACCGAAAAAAACTTGCTGGCATAATTTTTAATGATGAAGTTCAGCTAAAGAAAGTAAACGAATTGATTCATCCGGTTGTACGTTCCGAATTTCAAAAATGGGTACAAAAACAAAATGTACCTTATGTGGTGCACGAAGCTGCAATTCTGTTCGAAAGCGGATTTTATAAAATGATGGACTTTACAATTCTGGTTTCGGCACCGGAACAAATGAGAATAAAAAGAGTAAGCAGCCGCGATAACGTTACCGCGGAACAGGTAAAAGAAAGAATCGATAAACAATGGCCAAACGAAAAAAAAAGAAAGCTGGCCACTATTGAGATAAAAAACGACAATAAAGAATTAATACTCCCTCAGATAATTAGAATTGACAAGCAATTAAAAGATTATGGCAAAATTTGGTAAATGGATAGGTGCCGGACTAGGTGCTTTTGCTGGCGGTCCGATTGGGGCAATTATAGGATTTACAATTGGTTCGATGTTCGATGGCGGACAGGAAGCCGTAAAACGCGGAACAAGGGGCGGCTACTCGTCGCGAACAACAACCGGAGGTTATGTAATGAGTTTACTGGTACTGGTTGCTGCCGTAATGAAAGCTGATGGTAAAATACTAAAATCGGAACTGGATTATGTGAAAAAATTTATGGTGCATAATTTTGGTGAAGGTTCGGCACAGGAAGCCATAAAAATGTTACGCGATTTGCTCCAGCAAAACATTCCGGTAAACGAAGTATGTTTGCAGATTAAACAAAATATGAACTACTCGGCTCGGTTACAGTTGGTACATTTCCTTTTTGGAATCGCACAAGCCGATGGAAGTGTCGATTCGCGCGAGCTCCAGTTAATCACACATATTTGTAATCAGATGGGTATTGGCAACAGCGATTTTGAATCAATTCAGGCTATGTTTGTTCCCAATACCGACAGCGACTACAAAATACTTGAAATCGACCGTTCAGCATCTGATGATGAAATAAAAAAAGCCTACCGCAGAATGGCCATGAAGTTTCATCCCGATAAAGTAAGCACCCTGGGCGAAGAAATTCAAAACGCCGCAAAAGAGAAATTCCAAAAGGTAAACCAGGCCTACGAAAATATCAAAAAGGAACGGAAAATAGCTTAGATAGTTTTCAGTTGCAGTTTCAATACTTTGAACTAAAAAGCATGAAGGTCATTTCAACAAATATAGCCGAATCGCGTAGCATTAAATGGCGAGGGGAAGAAGTTACCACCGGTATTTTTAAATATGCGGTTAAAGAAGGCATTTTTCTGGGAGAGAGTGATGTAAACAACGATTCGGTAATCGACAGGCGCTACCATGGCGGAGTTGACAAAGCTTGCTATTTATATTCGGCCAATCATTATAACTACTGGCAAAACCTCTATCCTGACCTGGAAATGCCCTGGGGCATGTTTGGCGAAAACCTCACTGTTGAAGGTTTGCATGAAGCTGAAATAAACATCGGCAATATTTATAAAATCGGAGAAGCGGTGGTTCAGGCAACACAACCCCGGCAGCCTTGTTTTAAACTCGAATTCCGTATCCCTGATAAGGAAATAGTACGAAAGTTCGTGCAATCAGGCTATTCGGGAGTTTATGTGCGTGTGCTTGAAAAAGGGCAGGTAAAAGCCGGCGATACCATGAAACTGATTGAACAACAGGATTCGCTTTCCATTCAAAAAGTATACGAGTTGCTTTATACCCGCGAATTTAATCCTTTGGTTGAAAAAGCCGTTAATGCCCCTTTTATTGCAGAAAGCTGCAAACGCGACCTGTTAAAACGCTGGGGAGAATGGTTGTAACAAAACCTAAGCTCCTCACAATATTCGATTACACATCTTATTTGGTTAGATAAAAAAGTAAAAGACTACGTTCGTTGGACACAGTTTTACTAATCTTGATTAAACCTGGAACTACATTAATAATAAATAAACAGCACCAGCAGCACCTGTAAATTTATCACCGTCAAAATTAGCTATTACTTCACCTGTAATAGAAGAACCTTTAATAACTTCGTTATTGTAAATGTTGGCTATAACTTCTCCGGTAATAGAGCTACCTTCAATAACTTCGTTATGGTAAACATTTGCTAAAACTTCGCCAGTAATAGATGAGCCTTTAATTATTTCATTATTATAAATATTTGCTATTACTTCACCAGTAATCGAATCACCTTTAATTATTTCGTTTTTATATCTCTTAAGTAGCACTTTCCCTGTAATTGAGTCACCTTTTCTTACTTCCATTTTTTAAAATTTTGTTTATTTATTTTTATATATTATGCTTTGTTTAGTACTGTTTTTTATTGATTTTCTAAAAATGGTTTTAACATCCACAAATATTCCTTTTTTTCATTACCTAAGAAAAGTAATATATGTTGTTCAATAGTATTTAAAGCAGATGCCGCCCAATCCTTAGTTTTTTTATTTTCTAACATTAAATCTCTGGAGTCATCGTAGATTTCTGTTTCTGAAAAAGGTCCACCATGAACATACGATGAAAGTTTATTGTATTCGTCGAGAAATCTAAGCATAAAGTCATGAAGAGCTTTATTATCCATAATATTTTCTTGATTTGAATTCAATTGTTTTAAGATATTATCAATCTTAAACTTGTTTCCAATGCTATTTATTTCTTGATATTGTGATTGTGTTACTTCCTTAAACTCACTATACTTATTTTTTACGTAATCTAATCCATTGATATTTTTTGTAATACCAGCTCTTATATTGTCAATCTTTTGAGTGTAACCTTTCTGCTTAAAAAACTCTTGGATAAAATATTCCTGATAGTATTCTTCTCCTATTTTGTCTTGTTTAGAATTAATATTTTCATTGAAGATAAAATATGAAACTATTAAATGTTCGAATAAAGCTCTAAGTAAAATTTTCCCAGAATAAGCTTCTTCCACAGTGTCAATTTTATCGATTACAGCTTTCAATGATGAAATTTTGAGATAATATCGATGTAACACTTTTCCCGTTTTCGGAAACTTTGAATTTTTAATATCATTTTCAATCTGTGTTATGTTTGATGTAAAGATTTTGTCAAGCATATTGGTCATTTAAAATTGTATCTAATGTATGTGGAACCCAACTTTTTGTAGAAAGTAGTTCAATTAGTGTTTTTTTGTTGCCTTGCTCTTGCTTTATTGTGGGTGCGCATTCAACGGTTTTTATTTTTCTTCTAAAATAATCACAATATGTTAACTACGAAATAAAATCGCTTGTATTTTAGCTACACATCGTTTAGCAGAGATGAGTATACCCGCCACGGTATGTCCGGCCACTTTTTCGGGGCATGGTAAGTCACCAAAGGTTGCCCGACGATTTTTTCATCGCATGGTGAGTCACCAAGCCTTGTCCGGCCAGTTTTTCACCTCGTGGTGGATCACCAAACCTTGTCCGATCAATTTCTCACCTCGTGGTGGATCACCAAACCTTGTCCGATCAATTTTTCATCTCATGGTGAGTCACCAAGCCTTGTCCGGCCAGTTTTTCACCTCGTGGTGGATCACCAAACCTTGTCCGATCAATTTCT
>CANLMQ010000002.1 GCA_947492175.1 uncultured Draconibacterium sp.
AAAATTTCAACCATGTCGTGCGGACAACGCTCACAGGTAGCGCTCGGGCTTATACTTGCACAAGACCCGGAACTGCTCGTACTCGACGATTTTACCATGGGACTCGACCCGGGGTATCGCAGGCTGTTTATCGATTATTTGCGTAATTACGCCAAAGCCGAAGGGAAAACGGTATTTACCACTTCGCATATTATTCAGGATATGGAAAGGCTGATCGACGAGTGTATCGTGTTTGACTACAACAAGGTACTGGTTTACATGCCTGTAAAAGAGTTTATGTCAACTTTTAAACAATACAATTTTGAGGTTACCAACCCTAATGTTGAATTTGAAAAGGGCGGACTAGTTAAGAATTACGAAAAAATGGATAATTCCATTGAACTGTACAGTTACTCGCGCGAGGATGAAGTAAAAAGTTACCTGGCTTCACTAGGTATCGAATATGCCAACCTCGAAGAGATACCCATGACACTGGAAGACGCATTTATAGGTTTAACCGGAAAATATTAGAATATGTGGAAATCGATGTTTTATAAAGAGTGGATTAAGGTCAGGCTCGTATTTTGGCTATCACTTATTGTGGGGATGGGTATTATTGCAGCAATGTACATAATCATCAGAAGCGAACTAACAGATACTCCTGCAAATCATTACCTCTGGAAAATGCTTAACAGGGATTACATCTTCTTTTCCTTGTTTAAATATGTTCCCCTTGGAATTGGATTATTAACTGGCCTCGCTCAGTTTATTCCTGAAATAACAGATAAAAGAATAAAGCTAACTCTTCACCTTCCCTTAAATGAGGAAAAGGCTGGCTTACAAATGATCGCTTTTGGGATATTTAGCATTTGTACTGTTTTTATTTTAATGCTGGCTGTGTTCTTAGCATTTGGCCGTTATTATTTCCCTTACGAAGTTATGAAAGTTGCATCCATAACTGTTGCCCCCTGGTTTTATTCCGGTTTTGCGGCCTATTTCATTACCGGTATGGTAACAATTGAGCCCATATGGAAGTACAGGATTGCTTACCTGGTTATAGGGGGCTTATTCACAAAAATGCTTTTTGTACTCTGGCAGGCAGGATCATATATTTATGCAAATGCTTTTTTTGCAGCACTGGTAGTACTTTTTAGCATCTCAATTTTATTTTCAATTTACAGATTCAGGAAAGGAGAAATGTAATGTTATATAAACTCAGCAGATATTTACTGGTATTAATTGGCATCTTAACCTTAGCCTATTCAATACCCATTTTATACAATACACTTTTCGACAAAAGGATTAATACCCCACATATACTTTATAGTGCTTTAAACGACGACTTTTATATTACCCGGCACGATGGGAAGAAAGTCCAGAATCCGGTCGATACAAAAGGAAAAGAGTATACTCAATCAGAAATAATGGAGCAGTGTCCGATGATGTATGCCACCTCGTTACACCATTCAGGCCTATTACCCGATAGTATTGATGGAGTAAAAATTGACATTGAAACCTGGCATGATAATTTTATAATGTACGGATTTCTGCCCCAAAGTCTTAAACGCCCTGCCGATGAATATAAATTATTCCCATTGTTTGAAAGCTCTGGAAAAATAACATTGCCAGGCGACTTATGCAGGATTAATAAACGTGTTGAATTTGTACATACACAAAGCAATAAGGTAAACGAAGAAAAGAGCCTTCTTTTTACAGAAGCCTTTAAGAAAGAAGGATTTGTTTTTCCGGCAAAAATGCTGGCAGGCAACTCGAGTCACAGAAAAAGCAGAGTTGATGGTTGGTTTATTACCGATCAGAAAGGAGACCTGTTTCATCTGAAAATGGAAAAAGGTAAACCTTTATTGAAGCGAATAGAGATACCGGAAGATTTTACGATTAAATACATGCAGTACTATGAAGCCCAAAACGAAAAATTGTACTGTTTTATTATTACAGATGATAACCGGCTAAATATACTTTATGCTAAAGACTATGAAATAGTTGAGCTACCCATTTACGACTACATACCCGAAGAGCATAGTATTTACATTATGGGAAATATGCTTTTCTATATGTTCCAGGTAAATACCGAAAATAGTATCGCAGCCTATGCTGTCGATCACGATCATAATATTATGGATTCGTATTATGAAGAGTTTAAACCCAAATCAGAAATGTTAATTGGTAAAGCTTATCATTTTATATTCCCTTTTACATTAAAACTTACCCATCCGCGTACCGATCTACGATATACAAATTTTGTAAAGTTTAATTTCGAGGGATTTAAAAGCCTGAATTGGATTTACCTTAATCTGATATTGTTGGCAAGCACTTTCTTTCTTATAAGAAAAAGAAAACTTAGGATGAAAAATAACATAGCCGATCTTATTCTGGTTGCAACTACCGGAGTATTTGGTTTTATAGCAATCCATATTTTCCAGAATAAAGAATATTAACCTTACCTTGGTTAAGGTAATTATAAAAGCCAGTCTCATAAAGAAGCTGGCTTTTGTTGTTACTATTTAAAAGTCCTTCATCAATTATTCTTATTATTTTTAATTTTCGGTCAGCTTTTAAACTTTATTTGTCATTATACATATAAAATATATATTTTTATGCGGCTAAACCGAAATGACATTAAGAGATAAACATATCAAACAAATTGCTAAAGGAGATGTCGAAATATTTAAACTTTTCTACGAAGCACTTTTTCAGCCATTAAGCGTGTTTTCCTATTCTTTTCTAAAAAATGAAAGTGAAGCAGAAGATTTAGCACAAGATCTGTTTATAACTTACTGGAATAAAAGAAGAGAATTCGAATCGGTTGATCTGGCCCGTGCATTTCTTTATAAAACAGCAAAAAACAAATGCCTTAATATTATCAGAAGTCAAAAGGTTCATCAAAAATTTTTCGAACATATTCTGAACAATGAAGTCACCTATACCAAACAAAAAATTATTGAAAACGAAACCTATACTCTACTTCACCAATCCATTAGCGATCTGCCCACCCAAACAAAAAGGATAATCAGACTCAGCCTTGCTGGTCTGAAAAACAAAGAAATTGCCGACCATCTTAATATCTCTATAAATACAGTAAAAACTCTTAAAGGGCATGGTTATACTACTCTTCGGCAAAAACTTTCAAACAATATGCAGGCATTGGTCATTCTTTCATTACTGCTAAACTAAAAAGCTACTTCTGCAAGCCTGAAATTTATATAAAAGAATACCCAATAAAATTCCAGATCAATAAAAATCAAAAAAAATATGTTTTCTGTTCACCCCTTTTTTTTCGTTAAGTGTTTATAAAAAAAGATTACCATGAATAGTATTAATCAACATCTTAAAATCTCAAAACTAATAGCTAAGTCTATTAGTGGAGATATTGGCAATGAAAGCCAAAAGGAGCTTGATGCATGGTTAAATGAATCCCCTGAAAACCTTGAGCTGTTTAACAAGTTAAAAACCGACAGCAATTTTACAGAATGGGAAAGCATTTACCATCGTTTTAACAAAGAGCAATCGTGGGAAAAGCTTAAACCAATGCTAAACAACAACGGACGAACCCGCAACATCTGGCTAACCGCGTTGAAGCTAGCCGCAGTACTACTTCTGCCTCTTGCTATCTATTTTTTATTTCAAACAATCAATCAACCTAAATTAACAGAACAAACTCAACAAATAGCTCATTTTAATCCCGGGAAAGCCAAAGCCATCTTGCAACTCGACAATGGTCAATCGTTTGATCTCGAAAACAAAGATACACTTGTATCACTGGATGCCGGAAATACCGACGTACGTATTGTTGATAATAAGATAGAATACACTAACAAAACCAAACGCAATCAATCAACACAATATAATACTATTTTAATCCCCCATCGCGGAGAATTTTTTCTTGTTCTTTCCGATGGAACCAAAGTTTGGTTAAACGCATCAACTACCTTAAAATACCCGGTAACCTTCGATGGAGATACCCGCATGGTTAGTCTTAGCGGAGAGGCCTACTTTGAAGTAAGTCCCGACAAGACCAAACCTTTTATTGTTCAAACAAACAGTGTCAAGATTGAGGTATTGGGAACCCATTTTAATGTTAAAGCTTATCCTGATGATGAGTTCTCACAAACCACGCTGAACGAAGGAAAAGTTAGAGTATCTACCAATGAACAAGAAGTACTGCTACTTCCCGATCAGCAGGCAAATTTTATGGAAGAAAGCAAAGAACTGATGGTTCAAAATGTTGATGCCTCTGTTTATTCTGCATGGAAAGACGGTAAGTTTATGTTTTTTGATCAAAGCATTGACTATATTCTCAACGATCTGAAAAAATGGTACGATTTTGAAGCTAGTTACGAATCGGATAATTTAAAAGATATTCGGTTCTCTATAAACGTTAACCGATACGATAACCTTAATGAGTTATTAAAATTAATTGAAGCAACCGAAAAAATAAAATTTACAATAGAAGGAGAGAAAATAATTATACGTAAGAAATAAAAAAAACAGGAAATGCAGAAGCATTTCCTGAAATTCGGAGTTCGCACCTCCGTTTTTTTGAATCTTATAATAACAATCTAAAATTATGAAAAAAGATGTTAGTTTACTAGCTTTTTTATTTAAAAGGCTGGAAAAAATTAGGCGAATTATGCGGCTAACTGTTTTATTGATGCTTGCAGGAATTATGCAATTATCTGCAAATGTTTATTCTCAGGGCAATAAAATGAGTGTGAATTTTTCACAAATTACCTTGCCCAATTTATTTTGGGAGGTTCAGCGCGAAACCGATTTTGTTTTTGTGTATGGTACCGACGACCTAAAGGGAAAAAATGACCCCATTTCGATTGCAATGGAAGACGTAAGCATCCACGAATTTATGAATGAGGTTCTGAAAGGAACTGATCTGACTTACAGCGAAATTAACAATGTTGTAGTTATAAAAAAGGCAGAAAGTAAAAAACCTGAACTACAAGATCTACAGAAACAAGATCAGAAAGGGAAAAAAATTACAGGAAAAGTTAAGGATAAAAGTGGCACCACACTACCCGGTGTAAACATCATTGTAAAAGGCACTACCATTGGAACCCCAACAGACTCAAAGGGAAACTTTGAATTGTTGGTGCCTGAAGATAAAACCCGTATACAGGTTTCTTTTATTGGCTTTGTTACCCAGGAAGTAGAAATTGGAAATGAATCCGATTTTTTAATCGTACTCGAGAGTGATATACAAAACCTTGACAATATTGTAGTTACAGGTTACCAAACCCTTTCGCGTGAAAGGGCCAACGGTTCTTTTGTTTCGGTTAAAAGTACCGATCTTGATAAACAAATCGGAGCTACATCATTAACCGAAAAACTTCAAAGTGGAATGCTTCCAGGTGTTGTTATTGACAATGAGGATAATATTACTATCCGGGGGAAAAGTTCTCTTAATGCTTCAACTGCTCCAATTATTGTATTGGATGGTTTTCCAACAGAAACCAGCATCAATAATATTAATCCCAACGATATCGAATCAATCACCGTTCTGCGCGATGCTGCTGCGGCATCTATTTGGGGAGCACGAGCTTCTAACGGAGTTATTGTTGTTACCACTAAAAGCGGAAAAGGTGTTCGTGTGGTAAACGATGGAAAAACAAAAAATAAAGCAGCTTTCGATTTTTCTTCTTCTGTCAGAATTACCGAAATGCCCGATCTGAATGACCTACGTTTAGCCAGCGGGGCAACAACTGTTGATTACCAGCTTGAACAGTTAGACATGGGCTATTGGAACCTGGAAGGTTCTGGTTATTCCCAGGGTCAGTCACTTGTTTTTGATGCTTACCGGAAACAACACCAGGGATTAATAAGCGAATCAGAAGCCAATGCAATTTACGACCAGCTTCGCAGGAACAATTTCTACGATGAAGGAGCAGACCTGTTTTTCAGAAATAGTTTATCGCAACAATACAACCTTGCTGTTTCGGGAGCTACAGAATTAAACAACTACTATGTTTCAGTAAATTACCAAAACAATAAGCCATACAGCAAAGGAAATAATAGTGAAAGTCTGAACTTTACGATAAAGAACAGTATGCAACTACTTCCTAAATTGCGCTTTGATATTACTGTTGGAGGAAGATACAACAAAGCAGAAATGAATGGTATTAGTGTATATAATTTAACAGGTGTTGATGCATACGAACGCATACTGGATGAAAATGGCAACTACGTACCAAGCAGTAGCCAAGGGTATACACGTGAACAAATGAGTTTTGAGGAAGCAAAAGACTGGGAAGCCAAAGGTCACCATAGCTGGATGTATAACCTAAAGCAGGAATACGACAACAAAGACAAAACAAGCAATTATTTTTCTCCTCGTGTTAACCTAGCTCTTAGCTACAATATTTTGGAAGGTTTGAGATTTGATTCAAAATTTGTTTTTGAACAAAGCAGCACTGATGTAGAGGAGTTCAACAATATGAATACTTACCAAACCAGGCGGTTAATCAACTATTTTACCTTGATCGAAGATGGAAAGCTTAACTACCAACTTCCCAACGGGCCTATTTTATATACTACAAATGAAAAAATGAGCTACTATGCCCTGAGGAACCAGTTAAGTTTTGACCGTTCGTTTAACAACGACAAACACCAGGTTAATGCTATTTTAGGAACTGAGGTAAACAGGCACATATACAAGCGAAGCGGCCAGTTATATTGTAATTACGACAGAGACAAACTTCTGTTTGATTTAATTGACAGCAAATCGCTTGCCGATGGCTCGAAAATAAATTTTAAAGGGAACTCTGCAATTTTCCAAAACGACTGGCACCTTCGACATGTAGAGAATGAAAACCGCTACTTCTCGGTATACTCCAACGGCTCTTATACCTACAATCAAAAATATACTGTGGCAGCCAGTGCCCGTATCGATGAATCAAACCTGTTTGGTGCCGATGTAAACGACCGCATCACTCCATTATACAGTATTAGTGGAGGATGGCTTATCTCTAAAGAGGACTTTTTTAATTTAGACAAGATCGACTACCTGAAAGTAAGAGTTTCAACAGGAGTAAACGGTAACATAGATAAAAAAACAAGTAAGGAGCTCATTGCCGAAGCAAAAAAGGATTACTACACACAAGTAGTGTACCTCGACATTCAATCTCCGGAGAACAGGGAATTGAAGTGGGAAAGCACCCGTACTAACAACTTTGGTCTCGATTTTAGTATTTTAAATAACCGCATCGGCGGTAGTCTGGATTTGTATTGGAAAAAAAGTTTCGACCTTTTGGGCTATGTTGCAACTGATCCTACCAATGGTTTTGCACAGGTATATAAGAATACCGCTGAGGTTGAAAACAACGGATTCGACCTTGAATTAAATGGTACCATATTGGCAGGAGACTTTCACTGGGACATGGGCTTTAATATTACCTACAATAAAAATAATGTAACCAAAGTTTACAATCCTAATCCTACTGTTTACAGGTATCTGCATCCTCTTCCCGGACATGAACTGGAAGGTAAACCCATTGACCATGTTCATTCGTACCGCTGGGCCGGATTAAGTAACCAGGGAGAACCTCAGATCTACGATGATGCCGGAAACATTATTTCATGGGAAGAGTCGGACCTGGAACATACCGAATGGCTTATCTATCAAGGGACAAGTATTCCGAAATTCGTAGGAGCCCTTGCAAATACATGGAGTTATAAAGGATTTATGCTCAACGCTATATTTTCGTACAAACTTGGACATATTATGCGTATGCCTTCACCAAAACACAACTATGCTACTTTGCTGGATGATATTTCTAAAAGTTGGCAAAATCCCGGAGATGAAAAGAATACCTACATTCCTAAAATGCCATCAACCTATCAGGTAAAAAATGAAAGACTTGATTTTTACAGTTATAGCGACTTCAGATCACAATCAGCTTCCTACATAAGATTAAGCACATTGAGCCTGACCTACAACCTGCCCAAAAGTTTAATCGGTTCTGCTTTTGAAACTGTTCAGTTACAAGCACAAGGGCGTAACCTTTGGCTTTGGACAAAAAACGATGAAAACATCGATCCGGAAACATGCAGTACATATGGCGATCTAAGTCTGGGTGTGACACCAGAATATACCTTCGGAATAAGACTTCAATTTTAAAAAAGGCAACAATGAGAAACATAATAATACTGATATTTACACTGGCAGCACTTGCATTTGCAGGCTGTAACGATTATATGGAAATTACTCCCAAAGGAAAAGTAATTCCACAGAGTATCGAACATTATTACGAACTGTTATCCAATAGTGGAGTATTTCAAAATGGCCCTGCCAATATGTTCCACGCATCGGATGATATAGTAATGTATGATGACGAAATGAACCGATTATTTACAAGAATTGTCGAAACCGAAAATACTTATCTGTTTAAGGACCATATTTACATAAACATCGATATGCCGGATATGGATTGGGACAACCTTTATAAACAGATTTATATATGTAACGTAGTTTTAGACAACATTGATAATGCACCGGGAGAAAATGAAAGCCTTCGATCGACAGTAAAAGGCGAAGCACTGGCACAAAGAGCTCAGGCTTTCTTTTGGCTGGTAAATCTTTATGCCAAACATTACGACAGCAATACCAGCACTACCGATCCGGGGGTTCCAATGCCTGTTAAAGCCGATGTAAATGCAACACTTGAAAGATCCACCGTTAAGGAATTATATACATTAATCGAAAACGATCTTTTAGAAGCAGAAAACCTGCTTTCAACAGATCTGTCGTACAATTACAGACCAAGCCAACAGGGAGTACACGGCTTACTGGCAAAAATGTACCTTTTTATGGGTAAATTCGAAGAAGCCCTGGAATATGCCGACAAATCACTTGCGGAATACTCGTTCTTATACGACTATAAAGAATACGACTTTCACCCATACATGCCGAAATTTATGGGACCTTTTATGTGGCCCAGGTTAGTTAAAGACGATAAAGAGGCAGTATGGGGAAGAACAGCTGCAGGATTTATGCCATATACTGTAGCTGTTTATATGAGTGAAGATCTGAAATCGCTGTATTCAGAAGGTGACCGCCGCTTCTATTTTTCGGTACAAGAGATGTCGATGTTTGGCCCCAATAATCATGGCCCATCAATTTTACCACTGGCTTTAAGACACCGATCAGGGATACACACAGCAGAATTGTACCTAATTAGGGCCGAATGTAATGCACGGCTTGATAATCCTATTGCTGCAATTAATGATCTGAATACCTTGCGAGAAACCCGTATAAATGCCGA
This sequence comes from uncultured Draconibacterium sp., assembly GCA_947492175.1. Taxonomy (GTDB): domain Bacteria; phylum Bacteroidota; class Bacteroidia; order Bacteroidales; family Prolixibacteraceae; genus Draconibacterium. Next base: position 9,267 of record CANLMQ010000002.1, read on the forward strand.
CACTTTTGTACCCTACGAAACCAGTTTAAGCAGCGACGAAGCCCTTGAACTTGTACTAAACGAAAGAAGAGTCGAACTATTTCTGGATGGTCAGCGTCTTTTCGATCTTAAAAGGTTAAACAAAGACCCTCGTTTTGCAAAAACCATTTCTCGCACATTTAACGGTCAAACATACACCATTGAACCTGATGATGAAAACTATGTTTTGGCAATTCCTAAAAAGGTAAGAAACCTAAATCCGAATATAGAACAAAATCCGCGTACCGGACGAAATTGATACTAATCTCCCTTAGTATAATTAATCTACATTTATAGGGAGGCACATTTGTGCCTCCTTATATTTTTCACTGCAAAACAGAGAAACAAATACTTTGTAACTACTGTTAGTCACAAAAGCTTACAAACTAATTGAAACAATTTTTACAGCTATTGGGAATTTTAAAAAGAATCGCATGAAGTACATGATAAAAAAACAGAGCTTATTCCTGCCAATTTTATTAGTTACAACTGTCCTTCTAAGCTGTCAGGACAAATCTGCAGAAAAGTTACCGGTTAGCCCTGATGTAAAAGTAGGAAAGCTGGAGAACGGTTTAACCTACTACATAAAACACAACAGGCGCCCCAAAAACGAAATTCACATGAACCTGGTAGTGAATGCCGGATCGGTTTTGGAAGATGACGACCAACGTGGTTTTGCCCATTTCTGCGAACACATGGCATTTAACGGAACCGAACATTTCCCCGAGAAAGAAATGATCGAATATTTTGAATCAATCGGATCAAAATTCGGAGAAAAAATTAATGCTTACACCTCGTTCGATGAAACCGTTTACCAACTTAGCATCCCTGCTGAAAACGAAGAATATATCGATAAAGGTCTACTGGCAATACGAGATTGGGCCTGTGCAATAACCGATTCAAATAAAGAAATTGATGCAGAAAGAGGAGTTATACACGAAGAATTTCGAACCCGATACGATGTAAGTGGCAGGTTACTTAATAAAGCCCTTCCCTACTTATTTCATAATTCGAAATATGCCAAACGCCATGTAATCGGGACCTACGATATAATCGATTTTGGGAAGCCTGATGCTTTACGCCGTTTCAGAAAAGACTGGTACCGCCCCGATTTGCAGGCTGTAATTGTGGTGGGCGATTTTAACACCCGCGAAATGGAAAAAAAAGTGAAAGACCTTTTTTCTCGAATTCCTAAAAACGAAACACCACGCAAAAAAGTTTTGGAAGAAATTCCCGATCATCAGGAAACTCTGATAGCCCATTCTACCGATGAGGAGCTAAACTCAAGTTCTGTTTCTGTATATTTTAAACATCCCTTTTCGCCCGTTAAAACTATTGGCGATTTCAGAAAAGCACTGATTCAAAATTTATACATTAGTATGTTAACCGACCGACTTCTGCAGGCTGCCGACAACGAAGAAATTATTGCTCCTTTTTTTAGCGCCGGAGCAAGCTACTCCCAATTTATCGGACCAAAATCAATGTATACGCTCAGGGCTACTGTAAAAGAAAACAAAATTACAGAATCAATTTCTTCGATATTGGAAGAAAACAAGCGGGCTTTTAGCTTCGGCTTTACAAAGGACGAATTCGAGCGTACAAAAAAGAAATTTATAAGCAATGCTGGCAAGGCATTTCGCGAAAGAAACACCAGGGAATCTTCAGATTATGTTGATGATTATGTAACTAATTTCACCTTATCACAGCATCCGCTGATTGATCCGAAATATAAATACGATCTTACCAAAGAGCTACTCGAAGACATCTCGTTAAAGGAAATAAAGGAGGCCGGAGAATTCCTAACTACCCGAGAAAATCGCGTTGTCATCATCAATGCGCCCGAAAAAGATAAAAATATCTTACCTGATAAAGAAACCGTACTGAATATCTTTTCCAAGGTTGAAGCGAAAGAACTTGAGGCTTTTGCAGAAGAAAAAAGTCTGGAAGAGCTACTTCCTGAGGCCCCGACTTCGGGGAAAGTAGTTGAAGAAAACTTAATGGAAGGTGTTGAAGATCTTGTGGAATGGAAATTATCAAATGGTGCGAGGGTACTTCTTAAACCAACCAAATATAAAAACGATCAGATTTATTTTGGAGCATACAGCCCGGGTGGTTTTTCGGTGTACAACGACACAGAATACTTATCAGCCAGTTTTGCTCCCGACATAATTTCCTACGTTGGAATTGGCGATTTCAGTCCTACCGATCTCTCTAAAGCGCTGTCGGGGAAGATGGTCCAGGTGCGCCTGGGATGTGGCGACTACTCCGAAGGCCTGGGTGGCAATTCAACTGTTGATGATTTCGAAACCATGTTAAAAATAGCCTATCTGTATTTTACTGCACCGCGAGAAAACAAACCCCGTTACGACGCTTTGCTCGAAAAAATAAATATGCAGTTAAAAAACAAATACCTCGATCCGAATGTGGTTTGGAGTGATTCGATAAACAGAATCATGACATCAAATCATCCCCGTTTTATTCCGGTTACAGTCGACCGTGTTGCCGGAGAGCTCGATTATGATAATGTCTACCAAACCTATCGCGATCGTTTTTCGAATGCCGCAGATTTTTCATTCTTCTTTGCCGGAAGTCTTGACCCTGAAAATGCAAAACCTTTGATTGAGAAATACATTGGAAGTTTGCCAACCAATAATAAGGAAAAAGAAAATTGGATCGACAGAGGTATTCAACCTCCAAAAGGCAAAGTTGAACACACCATGTATCTCGCTAAAGAACAAAGAAGTGTTGTCAGAATTCTCTTTTCAGAAAAAGAAATGGAGTATTCGCAAAAAAATAAATTAGCAGCACGCATTATGTGCGATGCTTTATCCAATAAACTAATGGAAAATATAAGAGAAAAACAAGGTGGTGTTTATTCCATTAAAGCTTATCCCTATTTTTCTCCCTATCCCAAAGACAACCTGAGTATTTCCATCCAGTTTGTTTGCGATCCGGAAAGAGTTGAAGAACTAAGAAATCTGGTTTTTAGCGAAATCAAAAAAATTAAAAAAGAAGGAATTGAGCCAGAAGATTTGGCTGTTATTGTGAAACAAATTGAGCACGACGATAAAACTTCGCGCGAAACAAACGATTACTGGATGAAGTTAATGCAGGAATACATGGTTTATAAACTCGATTTCAAAGAATTTCCAAAGTTTATATCAACACTTAAAGAGGTTACGAGTAATGATATAAAAAACATGGCACAGGAAATTTTTGATATGCAAACTTATAAAAACTTTAACCTGATGCCTGAAAAAGAGAATTAGGGTACGCCCCAAAAGTAATATGCATTTTAAAGAGGCTATCCTAATCATCCGGCTAGCCTCTTTTTTAACTCCTATCAGTAGCTAACTACCGAAACATGTTAGTGCCGGGCCCAAACAAGAAAACAAATCATAATAAAGAAAATTCTTAAAGTTGCCTGTCCCCATGGCAGAGCCAATGAATATTACGCCAACTTTATTTCCGCAAAACAGCTGAAACGCGAATTTTCATTATTTCACCCCTCTGTCATCCGTCAGTTGACGAATGACATCTCCCCTGAAATTCAGGGGAGAATATATGGAATCCTCGCGGCAAGCCACGATGAATTAGTTGATTAAAAGAAAGAATTGTGTAATAGTTAACGATATTAATAATATTTTTGAAACACAGGATTAAACTGTTCTTTCAAGTAATAAAATAGAAACGAGTACCAATAAACAGACAATATGCACGATAAATCCGGTTCAGCAAACAAATTCGGGAAAGTACTTTTGAAGCAAAAAGAATTCTTCAATACAAACAAAACAAAAGATGTCACTTTCAGAATTCAGCAGCTAAAAAGACTAAAAACACTGCTAAGAGAAAACGAACAACTGCTTTACGAGGCCATTTATGAGGATTTTGGAAAATCGAAATTTGAAACCTATGCCACCGAACTTGCTGTATTGTACCACGAAATAAATCTAAATATTAAGAACATAAAAAAATGGAGTAAACGGAAATACGTTTCTACCGGACTTGCCAATATTCCGGGTAAAAGCTTTATTATTCCCGAGCCACTAGGAAATACGTTAGTTATTGGAGCCTGGAACTATCCTATCCATTTGGCACTTATGCCTGCTGCCGCAGCCCTTGGAGCCGGTAATACCGTTTTTTTGAAAACAAGTGAACTGCCCGCCAAAACATCGAATGTTATTGCCCGATTAATTAACGATAATTTTTCCAAGGAACTGTTTTTCGTAGCAGAGGGTGGAGTACAGGAAACTACCGATATTTTAGCGCTAAGCTTCGATAAAATATTTTTTACAGGAAGTAATGCGGTGGGCAAAATAGTTTATCAGGCTGCAGCGAAAAATCTGACCCCGGTAACTTTGGAGTTGGGAGGAAAAAGCCCGGCAATAATTATGGCCGATTGCAATATAAAAATGACCGCCAAACGACTTGTATGGGCAAAGTTTATAAATGCCGGGCAAACCTGTGTAGCCCCCGATTATGTTTTAGTTGAAAAAGCGATTGAAGATGAATTTCTACAGGCAGTTCGTATCGAAATTGAGAAGTATCACCCCAATACAGATGAGCCTCGCGAAAATTACATGAAAATTATTAACACCAGAAACTTCGATCGTCTGGAAAAACTGATCGACAGGGATAAACTGTATTTTGGAGGTACCACAAATCGCGACAAAAGGTTTATAAGTCCAACTGTACTTAAAAACATTTCATTTGAAGATGAAATTATGCAGGATGAAATCTTTGGTCCAATTCTTCCGGTTTTATCCTTTACCAATCTGGATGAAGCCATTCTCGAAATTAAAGCACGGCCCAAACCGCTCGCAGGCTATATATATTCGAAAAATAAACGAACAATCAATAAAGTGCTAAATGAAGTTTCATTTGGAGGTGGTGCGGTAAATGATAGTGTAATGCACTTGTCGAACAGCAACCTTCCTTTTGGCGGTGTTGGATTCAGCGGAATTGGCAGTTATCACGGAAAAGCGGGCTTCGATACTTTTTCGCATTATAAAAGTATCCTCCAAAAACCATTTTGGTTTGAACCCGACTTAAAATATCCCCCCTATTCGATTATGAAAATGAAACTGATTAGATGGTTGATTGGATAAAAACAGAAAACGAATCCTCTTAACAAATATCCACCAAACGAATATCAAAAGCTAACACTGCATTGGGTGGAATTTTATTTCCGGTACCCTTTCGTCCCCAGCCTAAATCGGAGGGCACCCAAAATTTAAAGCGACTCCCCACATTCATTATTTGCAAGCCTTCCTGTAAGCCGTCAATCAATTCATTAATATTCACTTTGTCGGGTTGATTTTGGCGATATGTATCTTCCAATATTTTACCATCGAGTAACAAGGCCCGCTGATGAATAAGAACTGTATCAAACATACCTGGCTTAGCTCCCCCTTTTTCTTCCACAATTGAATATTGCAAACCGGATGAAGTCTCAACTACTCCAGTTTCCTGCAGGTTTTGTGCAAGAAAATCCTCTCCAGACTTGCGGTTATTTCCTGCCGAACCCTTACTACGTCCTCTCTTTTCTCGCCTCCCCATATTACAACTATTTAACCTGTCCTACAATAACAATTCGCGTTGCCATTTCGAAACCATGCTTTTTTAAATCTGCCTCAATAAGTTTCGATTCTTTTACCAACTGGTTATGTTCAGGGTGATGCGAAACCTTTTCAAGCATTTCATTCATTTTAACAACCCGTTCATTAATCTCGTTTTCAGTTGTTGGTTTTCTTTCATTTTTATTCTCAAAATGATGTAAAATTCGAATACCTGAATCTTCAACCAATTTCAGAATTTCAGCTTTTGTAAATGTTTCGTTATGACATGTCCCGTTTAAACGGTCAATCTTACTCCTGAAATGATGCATTTGTTTATGCACTTCCTGTGCCGGGCTCAGGTTATCGCTAAACAGCTCATTTACAACAATCCAACCTCCTGGTTTTACAACCCGCTGCATTTCTGCCAGTGTTTTAGGAATATCGGGTAAATGGTGCAATGCCATTGAAATAGCAGCCACATCAAAAGTATTATCCACAATATTCAGCTTTTCGCCACTCATTTCAGCAAAATCAACATCGGGATACACTTTAGCTGCTTCTGCCAGCGACTCCTTGTTCGGATCAACACCGGTAATTTTAGATTGCGGAAGCGCATCTGTTAACACTGCCAAAAAATCCCCTGTTCCCGTTCCCACATCAAGTACGGTACTTACTTGCTTGTTCTGAAAGAAAGTTTTTAATTGTTCCATTAGATTAAAAGTAAAAATGCCGACAGGGCTGTTACAACAATTACTGCGGTACGATATAAATTATCTGAAATACGTTTTACAAGTTTCACTCCCAGAAAAGCACCAATGGCAATGCCGGGAAGTAGTATTAGGTCGAGACTCAGAGTATGCCAACTTATGGTTTTCCAAATAAAAATATGCAGTGGAAACTTAAAAAAATTAACGATCAGAAAGAACCATGCCCCAGTTCCTATAAAAGTGTTTTTTGGAAGATGCATTGCCAGAAGATAAATGGCGAAAATGGGGCCTGCTACGTTACCAATCATTGTTGCAAATCCTCCCAATATTCCCATCGATGCTGCAAACCACCACGTATTAGGGAAAAGATTTTTCCTTTTTTTGCGGTCTTTCCAAAGCATTAATCCAATGCATATGAAAACAAGAATAGCAATAATATTTTTAAACCAGATATCGTTTACAACCTCTCCAACCCAGAGCGCAATTCCAATTCCAGCAAATGCCCATGGAAATAATTTCCACAAATATTTCCATTCGGCATGACGATGGTAATAACTAACACCAAAAAGATCGGCCATCATTAACATCGGGAGTAAAACACCGGTAGAAGCTTTCCCCCCAAAAATAATAGCCAGGGTTGGCACAACCAACATAGAAATACCGGGGACACCTACTTTCGACATTCCTATAATCATGCCGCAGGCGGCAAGCAATGACCACTGAAGAATTGAAAAATCGAGCTCGAGCATAGTAATTTTGATAAGTCACTAAAGTATTGAAAATTTATTCAATGCAAAACAATGTCTTGGCTTCAATGTAAATTGACTTCCTGAAATTAACATACTCAAGTTAGTTGACTTTTAAACATTCATTTATTCTGCGGTTGCAAAAAAATAGCTCCGCGTCGCGGAGCTATTCAAGCTAACAATCCGAAGGTTTGAAACCTTCATAAAAACAAAAAACAAAAACCATATATGTTGCTTACACTGCAACATCAGTTATTTACTTTGTATTCTCATATTTATATATCCACACACTTAGATACAATCAAAGTGCGTGCCATAACATCAGAAAAAAACAAACTTTAACTTCTGTTAACCGAATCGTAAAAACTTGCTAAAAAGTATTGTTATCAATATCATCCAGTTGTTCAGAATCAATTGTTCCAAACCAGTCGGATAATTTACCCCGGGCCTTGTTTTTTACTTCGGGGGTAATATTGGCTGATATCTGAGATAGCGCAAAGAGTAAAACTCCCAAATCGTCGGAGTAACCGATTAATGGAGTAACATCGAAAATAGCATCGGTGGGAAAAATAAAGTACCCAAGAGCGGCTGCAATTCCTATTTTTGCTTTCGTACCCACACTTTTATCCTGCATGGTGTAAAACAATAATAACACGGCATAAACAACCTTTTCACCAGCTTCTTTCGAATATTTTTTAATCTTCTCCCAAAGCGATTTTTCTGAAAAGTATTTTGAATATTTTCCGTCCATATTTTAAACCATCCGAATGATTATTTTAAACTCGCAGTTGAAAAATCGAGTTGAAGACTCCCAAACTGTTGCACTATCTTCTCAAGAATTAAATGAACTTCATCGTTTGTTTCTGCCCGTAACAACTGTATTTTTAATTCTCTGAAATTTGGCAAACCCGGGAAATACTTTGCAAAATGTCGCCGCATCATTAAAATACCCGATCTTTCATTATCTCGCCACTCGAGGTTTAAACGCAGCTGTTCTTTTAAGGTTTCAACCACTTCAGTAACGGTTGGTTGCGGTAATTCTTCGCCTGTTTGCAGGTAATGTTTAATTTCGCGAAACAACCATGGCCTGCCAATGGCACCCCGCCCAATCATTAATGCATCAACTCCGGTTTGGTCGAGCAATTGTTTGGCTTTTGCACCACTGTTTATGTCGCCGTTTCCAATTATCGGGATTTGAATTTTAGGATTGTTTTTAACTTCCCCAATTAAAGTCCAGTCGGCAATACCCGTGTATAACTGCTCGCGAGTACGACCATGAATAGCCAAAGCCTGAATACCGGCATCCTGTAACCGTTCGGCAGCTTCTGCAATTGGTTTATCTCCTTCGGTCCATCCAATGCGCGTTTTGGCAGTGACCGGAATTTGTACAGCTTTTACAATTTCGGCTGCCATTTGTTGCATCTTCGGCAGGTCTTTTAACATGGCAGCCCCGGCTCCGTGCCGAACAATTTTTTTCATCGGGCACCCAAAGTTAATATCCAGAAAATCAGGTTCGAATTCCTCGGCAACCTGCGCAGCACGAACCATTGAATCGATATTATGCCCGTAAATTTGAATGGCAACCGGACGGTCGAAATCAAAAAGATGCATTTTCTGCTTGGTCTTTTCAATATCACGAACCAATGCCTCCGACGAAATAAATTCAGTATACATTACATCTGCTCCAAATTTTTTACACATCCAGCGAAACGACCTGTAAGTTACGTCTTCCATGGGTGCTAAAAACAAAGGCACTCCCTCTAAATTAATGTTACCGATCTTCATTCTTTCTTTTTTAAACCGGTGCAAATTTAGCTAAATATTTTTGGTGAGGTATTCCACCTAAATTAAGCGTTTCACTTTTGAATTTGGTGTTAATTTCATTTGTCGAAAATCGATAGCTGAAATGAGGTTGACACCCGGTTTTTTGCCCGCGTCAAAGCTTCCAAAATCATTCTCAACACACAAAGCTTGTGCCCCGTTAATGGTCGCCCAGGTAATCAGCTCATCGATTGTAAGTTCCGGGAAATGGTGTTGCAGTGTTATCATTTCTGCTAAAACCGAAAGCTGATCGTTGGAAGCCAGGCTGTCGGTTCCCAAACAAATATTCAATTTTTCGTTTCGGAATAATTCTATCGGCGGCAGCTGATTTTCGATGTACAAATTCGAATTCGGACACAATACAAAATACGTATTATCCAGTTTCCGTTGTTTTTTTAAAGCATTTAGATCAGCTTCGTTGGTATATGTATTATGTACCAGCAGCAATTGATTCGTAGCCGGCAGGTATTTTAAAACCGACTGTAACGAACCTTTGCCACTAGGTTTCCAATGCGAGATATCAATTCCTAAATTGGATTGCAGATGTTCTGCTATTGGACCACCACCCTTCCTGAAAAACTCATCTTCGGCTTCACTCTCCTGGTTATGAATAGTAACAATACTTTTCTCTTTTTCTGCTTCCCTCTTTATTTTCCCAAAGAGTGCCTCCGAGACCGAATAAGGCGAATGCGGCACAATAGATGCTGATAGATTATTCTTCTGAAACTCAGAAAAAACAAGCCCGGCATATGCAAATGATTTTTCGGCACGCGATGGATGAAAGCCAAAAGATTCGACAAAAGTATGGTAGAACAGTTTACTTTTAAATTTGGTTTCAATTGTATTACCTGAGTTTGCAATATCACCAACTACAGCAATACCTTCTGCCCACATTTTTCTATCGGCAATCCGTATGGATTTTTGAAGTGTTGCGGGTTCTTCGTTCCGCATTTGATTTATTCTACCAATAAAACCTCCAATGCCGGTATTTTTAGGGATTTTACCTTTCAAATGCGAAAGCTCGAGATGACAATGTGTATTTACAAAACCCGGAACCAAAATTCCACTGTAAAATTCTACACCAGCCTCTTCTCGAAAGTTCTCTCCTCGATCTATAATCTCGATAACAGTACCGTCGTTATTACAAACCAGAATGCCATTTTTTATTGGAGCACCACTTACAGGAAAAACATATGTGGCTGCAATCTTCCTCACATTTACCGTCTTTTTACTTCCTCCTTTTCAAGCTCAGACAATTCTTCTTTTCGCCCTGAATATTGCTGCTCAATCTGGCTAAGGTTATTCATAACCTTACGATACATTTTCTCGAAGTTTTTCGGTACACTAGCGTAATACACAAACGACTTTTCGAAAACAGAATCGGGTACCTGGTATTTATCCAATACTGAATAGTAAAAATTTGCCGAAGAATTGTTCTGCATAATAGAATCGTATCGAAATCGATTGAAAGTAGCCTCTGCCAAATGAATATCAACCAACATATCGATCATCTGATTTTCTTTTATCAGATTTTCTGGCTTTGGCACAATCTCGTCTTTACACGAAACAATTGTAAGAGTCAGCAATAAAAATAGTAGTTGTAGCTTCTTCATAATTTAAGGCTGCCAAATTATAAATAGTTGCGACAGATTTCAAAAAACTTACGTTAAAAATTATTACTACCCAGTTAAAAGTTCTTAGTTTCAACTATCAACACGCAGGCACTTCGCAAACGTTTCAGGCAAAAATAGTTTTAAATACTTCTTCTACTCTACTTACTTTTACACATTCGATATCGAATTTTTTAGCATCGAAACCTTTGTTTAGCGAAGGAACATATATTCGTTTAAATCCAAGTTTTGCAGCTTCTGCAATCCGCTGTTCAATGCGACTTACAGCACGTATTTCGCCGGTTAATCCCACTTCGCCCGCAAAACAAATTTTATGGTTTATGGCAATATTGATATTCGACGAAAGAATAGAACAAATAACTGCCAGGTCGGTGGCCGGATCATTAATTTTCAGTCCTCCCGCAATATTCAGAAAAACATCTTTTGCGATTAATTTGAATCCTGCTCTTTTTTCAAGAACAGCCAAAAGCATGTTAAGGCGGCGTAAATCAAAACCGGTTGACGAGCGTTGTGGGGTTCCGTAAGCCGCCGAACTAACTAAAGCCTGAATCTCAATCAGAAATGGACGCACTCCTTCAACCGTTGCGGCGATGGCTGTTCCGCTTACATCAGCATTTACTTTTGATATCAGCTGCTCCGAAGGATTTGTAATTTCACGCAGTCCGTCGCTGCGCATCTCAAATATTCCCAATTCGTTAGTGGAGCCAAAACGGTTTTTGTTCGAGCGCAAAATCCGGTACATATAATTGGTGTCTCCTTCAAACTGCAATACCGTATCAACCATGTGTTCCAGAACTTTTGGCCCGGCCAGGCTGCCTTCTTTAGTAATGTGTCCGATTAATATTACAGCCACATTGTTCTTTTTGGCAAATTTTAAAATGGCTGAAGTACACTCGCGAACCTGCCCTACCGAACCCGGCGACGACTCAATAACTTCGGTTGATATGGTTTGAATGGAATCGAGAATCAACAGTTCCGGTTTTATTGCATCGGTGTGTGCAATAATATGCTCCAATGAGGTTTCGCTTAAAAACAAACAAGAGCTTCCGTTACTGCTCAAGCGCTCGGCACGTAACTTAATTTGCTGTAAACTTTCTTCTCCCGAAATATAGAGTATTTTTTTTTCGTGTAAGCCCAAAGCCAGTTGAAGTGCCAGCGTTGACTTTCCAATTCCCGGATCGCCTCCCAAAAGTATAAGCGAACCGGGAACAATACCACCGCCCAGTACACGGTTAAACTCCTCAATACCTACTGAGATGCGTTGATTTCGAACCATCTCTATTTTATCCAGAGTAAGTGGCTGGTTTCCCGAAATCTGTACCGCTAGTTTTCCTGTGCTTTGCTTCTTTTCAACTATCTCCTCCACATAGGAATTCCATTCGCCACAGGCTGAACATTTGCCCATCCATTTTGGCGATTGTGCCCCGCAGTTTTGGCAGGTATATATACTTTTGGTTTTTGCCATAATCGTAAGTCTATCCTCTTTTTTTGACCACAAGATATATCATTTTTTTAACTCGCATCAAGATTAATATTTTAAGATTAGCTGGATTTTTTCAATTCTGAGACAAGACGTAAAGAAATTTTTAAATATCAAATAAAAACAACCTTTAATCCGAGAATAACGTCAAATAAGGTAGAAATTAATTTTAATTCATAATTTCGCCTCATCTCAAAATAATTGAGTTTAAGTAGCACAAATGCGTTAATTAGTAATAACTTCTATGTAAAAAGGAATAAGGGACAGAAAATTCCAGGTAGTTGAATGATGATTGGGAATAGGAATAAAAACAGGAAAATAGTTGAAGTTCTTTTTAAAAAACACTACAACGAACTGTGTACCTCCGTTTATAATATTGTACAGGATCACAAAGATGCTGAGGATATTGTACAGCAATTCTTTGTCGATTTTATTATAAAGAAAAGCTATAAAAAAGTAGAAACCTCCATGGAAGGCTACCTCTTTCAGAGTGTTCGGTATACAGCACTAAAGTTCCTGAAACAAAAAATTAAAACCCAACATTTACATATCGATGATTTTAGGGAAATACTTCATTACTCTGAAAATGAAAATGAAAATAACCAAATCTTGAAGCAACTGGAAAATGCACTGAACAGTCTCCCTCCCCGCTGTAAGGAAGTTTTTGTTATGATACACATACAGGACCTTTCTTATTTAGAAACCTCAAAGGTGCTTGGCATATCTGTAAATACAGTGAAAACCCAGTTAAAAAGAGGGCTCCGCCTTATCCGCGAAAAGGTTTCATATCCGCTTAGTTTGGGTTAAATGCAGGTCAACCCCTCCTTATGAAATTTCAGTTTCCCTTAAGTTTTTGTCTCGCATAAAACACAAATATTACACACAAGCAATACTACCACAATCAACTCACTATCTGACACTTACCACAACATCCCTCACTATACTTTTCTAATCAACAAAAATAAATGAAAAAAAAAGGTAAATCCTTTCACCCTTTTTTAATTCAAAGAGCACATATATACAGTACATCATCTAAATGCTGATATATTAAAACTATTTAATGGAAGAACAAAAACATTACGATGCAGATAAAGCCTGGGAACAGGTAAGTATGACTGCTACGCGTAAACAACGTAAAAGAATAGCTGTTGGAGTAGGAAGTTCTGCACTAACGGTAGTACTGGTGTTTTTTTTATTAATCCCACTTCTGCAAACCACCCCGGAAGTTGAATTGTTAACTGAAGAAGAATTTACTGGCCGGAAAATTGCAACTTTATATATGGCAGAGGGACCGACAGTTGAGCTAAGCGACTCGTTAGATCACAGTCTTGACCAGATCATTATTCAGAAGAAAATTACCCCACTCAATAAAACTGTAAAAAACAAAATTAAAAAGAATGTATTAGAAGTACCAACCGGAGGCGAGTATTATTTTGAACTTCCCGATGGTACCAAGGTTTGGCTCAATTCTAAAACCAGGCTTGAATTTCCCTCGGAGTTCAACGGGAACACAAGGGAAATTGCCCTTAACGGGCAGGCTTATTTCGATGTGGTTCATAATCCGGAGAAACCATTTATTGTGCGAACTGAGCTTGGGAATGTTGAGGTAAAAGGTACTTCATTCGACTTAAAAGTATACGACAATGACCGTACTTTCGAAACAACTCTGGTTGAAGGATCGGTAAGTTTAGCCATTACAGATCGGCCTAATACGCTTATTTACCCGGGACAAAGAAGTGTATACTCGGAAGAAAGCAGAGAACTCATCACCAGCGATGTTGACGTAAGGCTCTACACTTCGTGGAAAGAAGGAATTTTTTATTTTGAAAATAAAAGCCTTGCAGAGGTTACCAAAGAACTGGAGCGTTGGTACGAAGTGTCTTTTACATTTAAGGATGAAAACGCTAAATCAATCAGATATACAGGTGAATACAGAAAAAACCAGAATTTGGATGAAATTCTGCGTTTACTAAGTATAACCGGCAATGTAGAATTTAAGAATGATGGAGAAAGTATTGCTATAAATACCAGTCTTTCTTAATCAGGCAACCTGTTCTAATAGAACAAATTTCCATAAAAAATTAATACCCTTTTTGGTATTCAGTCTTCGGATAATGGGAGAATACTGCATAAAGGGAAGATAATAGATAGTAAATAATGAAGAACCTAATGAGAATGATGCAACGAATTGTACCAATCGTATTGCTGACGCTGTTGAGTTGGACATCAGTAACCTACGGAGAAATCCTTCAGGTTGACACAACAACTCACACCGCATTACAGGTGCTCGACCACCTTAAAAAACAAACCGGGAAAAATTTCTTTTACAGCAACACAAATGTTGACACGAAGAAGCAAATTAAAGTTGATCTGGTTAACAACTCAGTTGAACAAATCCTGAAAGCTTTATCATCGCAGTTATCGGTTGATATTGAAGTGAAAGAAAAAATTATTGTACTAACTCCAGCTAAAATAAAAAAGCAGGAAGAAACGGATAAACCTCCTCAAAAAAGCAAACAACAGGAAGAACGTACAATTACTGGTATGGTAGTAGATGAAAATGGCGAAGGAGTAATTTCGGCTACTATTACTTATAAAATAAATGGATTGCTTCAGGGAACAACAACTCAGTTCGACGGAAGCTTTGAACTGACCATTCCCACAGCAGTAAAATCCATTACAATAAATATGATTGGCTACCAGGAACATGTTCTGACTTTGGATGAAAAAGCGCATTATGATCTAAAGTTGAAAGTTTCAGCACAAGGTTTGGATGAGGTTGTAGTTACCGGATTTCAAAACGTCGATCGTCGCGAGTTTACCGGATCGGTACAGAAAGTAAAAATGGCTGACGTACAACAGCCCGGTATCGAAACTGTTGATAAAATGCTTCAGGGACAGGTGGCCGGAGTACAAATTGAAAACGTTTCAGGTACCACCGGGTCACGAAGCAAAATTCGAATCAGAGGAAACTCGTCGATCAGTGGTAACCGTGAGCCACTTTGGGTTATCGATGGTGTGGTAATGGAAGATGCTGTTAAAATCAACCCAAACGAACTTTATTCCGGGGATCCGAGTACCCTGGTTAGTTCTGCAATTGGAGGTTTGAATCCCAACGATATTGAAGAAATCTCGATACTGAAAGATGCATCGGCTACAGCCCTTTATGGAACACAGGCTGTAAACGGTGTAATTGTGGTTACTACCAAACGAGGTAAAAAGGATCATTTCAGCATTGATTACGCAGGAAACTTCACCACCGAAATGAAGCCTGATATCAACGATTTTTATATGATGAATTCTAACGACAGAATTTTGCTGTCAGAAGAAATGTTCAATAAAGGCCTGATGAATTACAACAACCTCGATTACTATGCAGGAGGATACGGTCAGGCAGTAATGCGCTATTACGACAAATCCATCACTGATGAACAATTTCAACAGGAGGTTTACCGCCTTCGGCAAGAAAACACCGACTGGTTCGACCTGTTGTATAAAAACTCTTTTAAAATGGAGCACAACGTTAGTATCACATCCGGTACCGAACGTGCGCAATATTACTTTTCGTTGAATTACTTCAACGATTTAGGCAATACAATTGGCCAAAGCACCGATCGTTACATTGCCAACTTTAAAGCCAATTACAACGTTGCCAAGAACTTTAGAGCAGGCATCAAACTCAATATTAGTAATAAGGAGCAGGAAATTTTCAATTCCAATGCCAATCCTTATGTGTATGCGTTAACAACCAGCCGGGCTATTCCAGAGAAAGAAGCCGATGGATCGAACTATTACTATACCTACAATAAAACAGGAATGAATATTTTCAACGAAATTGAGAATTCATTTTCGAACCTGAGTAACATCGATGCACTTTGCCAGATTGATTTGAATTGGAAAATCCATCCGAATATCGATCTAAACTCGATTATTTCATTTAGGAAAACTTATGCTCACGTTGAGCGCATTTATACCGAAAACTCTAATATCCCGAATGCTTACCGTGATAATGAAAGATATTATTTTATTGATTCAGATGATGAAGATGCCCCTGCAGAAGGCGTAACCACTCTTCCTCGTGGCGGTTTGATGCAAACCAACGACGATCGCAGTTCGTTTTTTACCAACCGAAATACCATCTCTTGGTCGAAAATATTTGACGATCACAAAGTAGATCTTTTCGGAGGACAGGAATACAGAAGTAAGATTTACGATTATGGCTATGTATTTGGTTATGGCTACGAATATTATCGTGGCAAATCGGCCAACCCGAGTTACTTACCAATAAAACGCGCCGAAGTCTATTCGCTCGATCCGTATTATGGTTTAAATACCAGCCCAACTTATTTGTTTTCGTATTTTGCCACAGCAACCTATACTTACAAAGGACGATATACACTTAACGGAAATATGCGTTCAGACGGATCAAACCAGTTTGGAAGTGCTGCCCGCTACCGTTTCCTTCCTATTTGGAGTATTGGTGCCAACTGGAACATTACCCAGGAAAGCTTCATGGAAAACCAGCAGCTTTTTACCAACCTCGCACTGCGCGGATCGTTTGGTTTAAGGGGTAATGTATCAGGTAGTTTTTCGCCACAGGTTTTAGCTTATTACGATTTATCGTATGCTATCGATCCCAACGACAAAGAAGAAGTACTATACATTATGCAACCACCTAACCCCGATCTTCAGTGGGAAAAAGAGCACATTTACAACTTTGCTATAGATTTTTCAATTAAAAACAACATCAGTGGTAGTTTAGAGTATTACAACCGAAGTAACTTCGACCTGATAAGTCCTTATCCGGTTTCAAGAGTTACCGGTTTCGACCAGGTAAATCTGAACTGGGCAAGTATGCGTAACCAGGGGATTGAATTCTCAGTGAACTCAACCAACATACACACACCCAAATTTACATGGGGTACAAACTTCACATTTGGTTACAATAAAAACGAAGTATTGGAGGCTTTTTATACTCCAACTCTGCGTACGTTAACAGCAAGTAACATTGTAGCTCCGGTAGTAGGAAATCCTATGACCGGGATTTATGCTTTCCGCTTTGCCGGACTGGATGAAGCAGGTATCCCGACTTTCTATGATTCCGAAGATAATGTAGTATACGGTATGGATCTTTCAACCCGTGACATGGGTGCGCTGGAATACATGGGAAGCCGCGAGCCGGTATACTCGGGAGGAATTACCAATACCTTAACGTATAAAGATTTTAACTTTTCCATGTTGTTTGTATACAGTGGAGGTAATAAAACCAGGCTCGATCCGGTATACCAGTATTATTATCAGGACACTGAAAACGTTTCGCAGGAAATGGTAAGCCGCTGGCAATTCCCCGGCGACGAGCAATACACCAACGTACCTGCCATTCTCGATCTGGAAACACAATATGCTATGCAGATACAGGGATATGATATTCCTTACATGTACAACAACAGCAATATAAGGGTAGTAAATGCATCGTACCTGAAATTGCGTAATGTTACTTTCGGATATAATCTTCGGAAAGAAAAACATAAAGTTATCGGAGTTGGAGATATTCATCTGCAGTTACAGGGACAAAACCTGTGGTCGCTTACCCACAAAGACCTGAACGGCCGCGATCCCGAAGCCCTGGTACAAGGCTCGAATATTCCACTTCAAACATCCTTCACATTTAGCGTGAAAGCCAAATTTTAAGAAACAAATAAGTAGTATAACATGATTTTCAAGAAGAAATATATTCAAAAATTTAGCGGGATCATTCTTTTGGCGGCCCTGCTTTTCACCTCGTGTGAAGACCAACTGAGCACCGATCCGGTAGACAGGGTAGTACCCAATACCGTGGAAGATTACCATGCTGTTATGGTAGGAGGTTTACCTGGAGTTTACCAAGCCTTTACCGACCTGATGACTGATGATGTAGTAGCCAAAAACTACACGTCTTTTAACAACCCAAGTGTTTACTCGGAATGGAGCAAGGCTTACCTGTGGATCGATCAACGTGCTTCCGACGAACCCTCATCGCCTGAATATGCATGGCGCTGGTACTACGCCGATATTTACAAACTAAATTTGGTAATTGCCAATGTAATGGATGCTGAAGGTGATAAAAACTTCGCAGCCAGCATCTTAGGAGAATCGCTGCTTTTACGTGCATATTCCTACTTTTCTCTGGTTAATCTTTTTGGGAAACACTACGACCCGGCTACCGCAGAAAGCGATTTAGGTGTACCGGTATTACTTGAACCACTCGAAGCCGGGTTCCATTATTTCAATCGGAATACCGTGGATGAAGTGTATAAACAAATTGAAGCTGACCTCTTGAAGGGTATTGAACTAATTGACGATGCTTATATTGAAAAACCAAAATTCCATTTCACAAAAGTATCAGCACTGGCTTTTGCCTCGCGTTTTTACCTTTATAAAGGCGATTATCAGAAAACCATTGAATACAGTAACCTGGCCTGGGAAATTAATTCAACATTGCTTGACCACAATGATTTTCCGAACAGCGATGAAGGAGAAGTATTTGAACCACTACCACATGCCAATAATTACTTTACCGACGACCGGCAAAATGTGTTATTCATTCGCCCAGGTTATTTTGCGGTAAACTACATGCGAAGCGGTTATTATGCCAACGATTTTTTGCGTATTTATGAATACCGGGATTTAAGAGGCAAACAAAATTTCACTTTTACCAATCCTTCTGCACCAAACTATATAACACTAAAACTATCGCTAAGCTATCAACAGTATAACTTCCCGCTGTTCCGTACAGAAGAAGTGTTACTAAATCGCGCAGAAGCTTATGCCAAACTGGGAGGCGACGATAATAAAGCCGAAGCCATACGTGATCTGAACACTTTACGAAAAATGCGCTTTCATCCGGACTACTATGTTCCTTACCGATTCAGTGATTTTAGGACACAACAGAATATGATAGACGGAGTGTTGCTCGAACGACGCAAAGAATTGTGCTACGAAGGACACCGTTGGTTTGATCTGAAACGCAACGGAGCTCCTGAAATTGTACACTATTTTAATGGAGAAAAGTACATTTTGGAGCAAAACGATCCTCGTTATGTATTACAGATTCCGGACAACGAATTAATTAATAATCCTGAAATAGAAAAGAACCCAAGATAATTTGACATGAAAAGAATATATTTAATACTTTCAGTTTTTGCATTTGGCCTTCTGATGAATGCCTGCAGTTCAGACGATACTCTCGACATCGGACCGTATGAATACCAACCTACTGCTATTGACACAACCACTCCTCTTGGAAAAAAGATATACGAAATAGAACAGCTATACGAGTCCAAGATTATTTACAACTGGGATTCGCATTTTATTGGCAACAATGCCAACGCCTTTCCACCCAAAGCTGAAAAAGTGTATGACTTTATTCTGTTAATGGAGGAAATTTGGTTTAAACCCTACTACAACGATGAGTTTTTGCGCCAAAACCTTCCGCGCGAAATTGTTCTTATTGGCGGCTCTATCAACTACGGAGAAGAAAACGGAACCAGTATGAGTGCTGCCGGGCAGGCCGATTCGCAATACCGCATAAACATTGGTCTGGTGAACAGCTACGATCCCGATATGGATCCTGAAAGTTACTTTAGCTACCGCTATGAAATGCAAAAGATACTTCACCACGAGTTTGCGCACATTCTGAACCGCAGATACGGATTACCCAAAGGCTATGCTGATATAAGCAAGGGATTATATCTTAAAAACACTCATTTTTCTTCACTGGGTGGCCTGGAAGCACTGAACCGTGGATTTATTCGTCCCTATGGAGCAACAAACGAATTGGAAGATTTTGCCACGCTTTCTGAGA
Organism: uncultured Draconibacterium sp.; assembly: GCA_947492175.1. GTDB lineage: Bacteria > Bacteroidota > Bacteroidia > Bacteroidales > Prolixibacteraceae > Draconibacterium. The sequence continues at coordinate 29,071 of CANLMQ010000002.1, forward strand.
TTGCAGTCACACGTTCAGAAGATACAGCCCTAAATAGCCTGTTTAGAATTGTGAATGCCGAAGGAACCGGTTACGACTACATCGGCATTACCGACTTTGAAAAAGTACACCAGAAATACAAACTGTTAATTGAGTATTACAACAACCTGGGAATTGATATCCAACGAATTGGGAACGAGATGGAGGAATGGATAATAGAATATGCCGAGGAAAACAATTTATAATAAGATAACTGTCAGTACATCATTAATGTATAATTGAACATGAATAAATTCAAAATGAGAGAAATTATAAAACTATCGATACTGTTGTTGCTGGGAATTATTGTATTAAACGGGTGCGAAGACTCTCCGTACAATCCATTTCCGGAAGACCGGCTGACAGCAGAAGAGCACGAACAAAAAATAACCGAGATTCTTACCGGTTCCGAGTATGGCTGGAAATTCGTTTTAAAGCCAGATGGAGACGAAGTAGGAGGCTTTAATACAGTTGTAAAGTTTAACAACGATGGAACATGCGAAATGGTTGGCGACTATTATGAGTACAATTACGCTTACGGAACCAAACCCTTTGATGCAACAAAAAAACAGAGCAATATTCGTTACGGAGTAAAGCATGTTAGTAATTTCGAATTATCATTCGAAACTTACTGCTTTATACATAAGCTTTATGAGCTGAATTACAGCTCAGCATTCCAATACCAGATTGAAAGCTACTCGGAAGAAGAAATAGTTATTAGCGACGGCCGTTCAAAAATGGTTATGACTCCTGCCACCAGTACTTCGTGGGATATAAACAAGTATATGTTATCTGAATTAAAGTTTAAGCAATATGTAGATAACACTATCTTATTTAACTACCTGCACAAAGGCGAAGCCCCGCAACTTCAACTCAGTCTGGCATTTTTCAACCGATCTATTGGGTTTTATTATTACAACGAGGAAGGTAAGTTAAAGAACCAGAAAATTGGGTTTTATTATACCGAAGATGGTATGAAACTCACACGGCCACTTACTGTACCCGGAATGGAATCATTTAGCACAATTACCTTTGGTAAATTAACAGAAGGCGAAGGTATTTCGAAAGTACTAAACGTAACTCTCGATAATGGAAGCGAATCGGCCTTTTACTCGAGTGTTCGCACCATGGTACCTGTCGACGACGGAATTGAACACTTTCTAAAAGTAAACGGCATTAGCCTGGCCAAAGGCGGACGATTCTGGAGCTCAAGACCCCAGTTCGAAGGAGGCTTCCGTTATGGAGACCTTTTCACCTATTTTGGGCTTGAAGACAATCCCTATTTTAGCGATTTCAGTATCTATCTGGGGTATTATAATCCAAAACTGAATAACACTTATAACTTTTTCAGCTTTGTATACCAGGGAGATGGATTTACTACTTTCTTCGATGTTTACTTCACCTACGAAACAACAGGAAGCGACCAGATTGTTTTTAGCCTGGATACAGAAAAAGGCAATGGCGGTTATTCATCATACATCCCTGATGAGATGAGGTTGGAATTAAAAGGCATGGTTGATAAAATGACTCAACCTGAAGGCTTTACCCTGGTTTCAAATCCTTATGCAAACTCAATTGACGGAAGCTTATCTCTTTACATTGTAGACAATAAAGAAGACGGCTTTATGTACATGCGAACCGGAACTCTTCATTAAGTCAAACCAGTTACAGATCATTTATAAATAATCTAAATATTAACTAAATAAAATTTCAAGCGTATGAAGAAATTATTACTACTTTTTGCACTGTTTGCAACGCTTAATGTTGTGGCCCAGGAACGAGAGCCCTTTGCTCCGGCCGGATCAACCTGGAAATATTGGTATGCCGATGAATTCACCACCGGATACATTAATGTAACTGTACTAACCGATACTGTTTCGCTAACCGGTGTAATTAGCGGAACTACCGATACTATTACAGTAAATTGCTCTGAGATATATACTCCCAAGGGTATGTGGATAGGCCCCGAGGCAAGACCGGAAGAAGAACCATCACCCGAAGAATACAATAAAGAAAGAGCCCGGTACATGTTTAAAGAAGGAAACAAAGCGTACATCTACGACAAGTACGACCAAACCTTTTACAAACTGATTGACATGGATGCCCAGCCAGGAGATCAATGGGAAATGTCGCTGTTTAACGGAACCATTGCAAACGATTTCTCGCATTATGAGTTCACACAAGATACCACCCAAAATGTTCCCGAAGAACTTTTGCCCTATTTCCGCTACAATCGTACTTTATGTATTACAGAAGAAAACTGGGCCTGTAACCTTGAAAATGAAGACTTCCGTCAATTCCTAACTGATAATGGAATCACAGAAGAACAAATCGACAACTGGGCCAATGAAGCCAGTTGTGTGACTACAGGAACTGTTGATGCCGGTCCTGAACACGAGCTATATACCAAGGCAACCAACCTCTTAACATCGAAAGGTTACGAATGGACCGACTCAACCTGGGCTTGTGATTTTAAATATTACAACGATTATGTAGCAAAATGGTCGTATCCTGAGGTTTTATATACCGAGAAAAATACGATCTTCGGATTATGCAATGCGCCGCTTGCTACACTCGCAGAGCCTATAACAATGCCTGAAGAGATAATAAAACTATGGAAGAAATCGGACAACTATGATGCTAAGGACGGAGTTCCTACCAATTACAAATTTAAACTGATTACCAGATACAACTGGCCGGCACATATTGACCGCAACGTGAAAATAGCAATGCAGAAGTCGGTTGAGGAAGGAGGCTTAGGATTAACACCTGAACAGATCGATTCTGCCTATACCAATTATTCAAACATTGTATATGTAGACCGCTTGGTACCAGGGGAAGTAGATCTTATTGAGGTTACCGAGAAAAAAACCATCGATATAAACGGTGAAGAAATTCCTGTTGTGGTTATGGGTCCAGCCTGCGAAAGTCTCCTAAACTCTAAAGCATTGCGTTCTGAAGTAACCGTAAACGGTGCTTTAAATATCAATTACCTGAACCTATATTCAGAACCCTGGCCTGTTTGGATGGAAAGTGGTTCTAGCTACGAGATTCATTACCTTGGTTTGTTGTGTGCTCAAAATGGTGAAAAATCATTGGAAACGCCAAAGCTAGCAGAATATTTCGAAAACGGTCTTAAAGATAAATTTAACGCAGGAAACATTTCGTGCGATGAGATTGAAGCACCAAAATTCAATATTACCGACACAACTACCAATAAGTCGGCAAGCTTGTTCGAAGGCGACAACCCTTTTGGAGAAATCAGCAGCACAGGCAACTATTCGTTAAAAAACGGGGCAATTGTTAGCGAACCCGATTCGGTACTTATTGTAAATACAGTCGTTCATGTAATCCATAATGAAGATAATCCTGAAAGCAAAATTTCAGAGACACAAGTTACCGAAATGCTTGATGCCATCAATAGTGCTTTACTCGGCACCAACGATCAGTCAAGTATTAACGAGGCTTTTGCATCGGTAGTTGGAATTCCCGGAATTAAGCTGAAACTTGCCGCTCTTGATCCGGACAGTGCGGCAACCAACGGCATTGTGTACCACACAACCACCGAAGAATACTTTACTGTAGGAACAGGTTCAACCATTGAAGAACAGTATGCATTTAAATTTGATGACATTGGCCGCCCGTACAACTGGGACCATAAGCGTTACCTGAATATTTACATTGCCGACTTTGACGGTAAAAACGGTGGACAGGTAGGTGGTTTTGTTACAAACCCACCTTCAAATAACAACGATCCACTTTATACAGCCTGGCTCGATAGTAACGACAGTACTTACTGGAAAGAATGGCTTGATACAGAAGACAGCGATGCACCTGCACTCGATGGTTTAAGCCTGGATTACTACAACACTTTTCTGGCAGATGAATTATCACCGGACATAAAATTCAAAACAGCCACCCACGAATTAGGCCACTATTTTGGGCTGAAACACACTTTTGCCCTGCTGGTTGAAAAAACAGTTAATATGCCATTTCCTGTGAAAACAGAAATCTTATATGATGATAATTTTGAAGATACACCACTACAGTATTACAAAACAATAGTATATGACAATTGCCAGCGCGAATTGTATCAGTGTGGTAACCTGATCCAGATTTATAACTTCATGGATTACTCTTTGCCTTGTGCTTGTATGTTCACCGAACAACAAGCAAACTTTATACAAAGTTTCACCAAAGCGTTACGCCCCGGAATTTTCTATAAGGAAGATTATGGAACCATTCTTGGAATTGAAGATACGCCGGATATTTCAATGGATGTGTGTCCTAATCCTACTACCGGACTTGTAAATGTTAGCGTTGCCGGCGGGAAACCATTCAGTATTTATGTAGCTTCATCGCAGGGACAAATCATTGAAGTGGTTGAAAATGCGTACAACCAAACCGAAATTAATCTTGAAGGACTTCCTTCGGGTATTTATTTCCTGAGAATTGTTTCAGAAGGAAAGATCACTTCATCGAAAGTAGTAAAACAGTAATAGTGTTTAATAACTCAGGAAGGAGGCTCGTTTCGGGTCTCCTTTCTTTTTTGTTACTACTTAAAAAGTTATATTCAATAATAACAATTACGTTCTGTTACTATGAAAGAGATTATCTTATAACTTTTTTATTCTTTCTATAATATCTGTTGTTGAAATCCCGTCCACCAGCTCAAGAATTTCAACCCTTCCGCCGTTATTTAATACAGTATCGTGACCGGCAATTTCATGAATTTTATATTCTGCCCCTTTTACCAGAACATCAGGTACTATTTTGGCTATAATTTCTGCCGGAGTTTCCTCATCGAAAATTATTACGGCATCAACACATTCAAAAGCAGCTATAATCTCGGCACGCGATTGTTCTTTAAAAACAGGGCGAAATTCCCCTTTTAAACGCTCAACCGAAGCATCGGAATTTAAACCAACAATCAGTCTTGTACCCAGAGCAGCCGATTTTTGCAAAGAATCAACATGTCCATGGTGTATGATATCAAAACATCCGTTGGTAAAAACAATTGTATTATTGCTCCCCTTCCAAATGGTTAACAATGGTTCTAATGATTCGAAATCGCGAAATATTTTTGACTTGCTAATAACGTTCATGCAGTATTTACTAGTGGTTCAAAACCGTTAATCAAGCCCCAAAAGTAGTTATAAATTTTTGAAAAAAACGGAATCCTTTGCAATACAGCCCGGAATACATTTCAAACCAAGAAAGTTTTTACAAACCGAACTTTTCCCTTATTTAGAATGAAATACAGCCATAAAAAAACCTCATGATTATTAACCATGAGGTATTATTGTATTTCAATGTATTCCTTTTATACTACTGTATTGGTTTCAATATCAGGGAAAATAAGGCTGGGTTGCCATGATTTGGCTTCTTCGAAATCCATTAAAGCATACGAAATAATTATCACCACATCGCCAACGGCTACTTTACGTGCGGCAGGTCCGTTTAAACAAATAGTACCTGAGCCACGCTCACCCCTAATCACATATGTTTCTAAACGCTCGCCATTATTAATATTTACCACCTGTACTTTTTCGTTCTCAATCAGGTTGGCTGCATCCATCAGATCTTCATCAATGGTTATGCTCCCTACATATTGCAGGTTTGCTTCGGTAACTGTTACCTTATGTATTTTCGATTTACAAACTTCAATTTGCATAACGTTGTTTTTTCTTAGTTGAAAACAAAGTTGTCAATTAATCTTATCTTACCACAAAACACAGCAACACACCCGACTTTGGAACATTTCTCGTCCCAGCTTTTTACCGGTTGTAATTGCATGTCGTCAACAATTTCAAAATATTCAACATCCAGAAACGGGTTTTTGTTGATTTCTTCAACTACCCATTTTGTAAGTTGTTCTACGGATTTTTGCCCCATAAGTTCTTTAGCCTTATATAAAGTGCCAGAAATTACTGAAGCATTTTTCCGTTGCTCATCTGTCAATAACTCATTACGCGAACTCATGGCTAAACCACTATCTTCACGAATTATGGCGCAAGGTACAATTTCAACCGGAAGTTGTAATTGTTTTACCATATTTTTAACAATCGCCAGTTGTTGGAAATCCTTTAATCCAAAGTATGCTTTATTGGGTTCTACCATTTCAAACAAACGGCTAACTACCTGTGCAACACCATTAAAATGTCCCGGGCGATGCGCACCTTCCATAACTTCTTCTAACTTTCCAAAGTTAAATTTACGTAAATCGGGCTCGGGGTAAACTTCTTTGGCGTTGGGGGCAAAAACAATGGAACAACCTGTTGGTTTTAGCAACTCCAAATCCTTCTCCAATGTACGCGGATAAAGTTCTAAATCTTTTGGATCGTTAAATTGTGTGGGATTTACAAAAATGCTCACAACCACATGCGGATTTTCGGCTACAGCCTTTGCCACAAGCGACAAATGCCCCTTATGCAGCGCCCCCATAGTAGGCACAAAACCAACAGTTTCGGCCGGGTCTAACTTATCCAGTTCGTGCCGTAAATCTTTAATTGTTTTTACTAAAATCATACCCCATTTTTTGCGGCTGCAAAGTAAATAAATTTAATTGTTAAAACATCAAAAAAAACAACTATAGTAACTGAACCTAACGAACTTAACTTGAAGTTTCGGTTATTTTTATTACTTTTGCACACTGTTTTTAACTGCACATTTGGTTCATGGAAAAGAAAAGAATCCTTTATATTTCACAAGAAATTACACCGTATTTACCTGAAAGTGAAATGTCGGAAATTGCCCGTTACTTACCTCAGGGCGTTCAGGAAAGAGGTAGAGAGATTAGAACATTTATGCCTCGTTATGGCTGCGTTAACGAAAGGCGCAACCAATTACACGAAGTGATCAGATTATCGGGGATGAACCTTGTAATTAACGATACTGATCACCCACTTATCATAAAAGTTGCCTCTATTCAGGCTGCTCGAATGCAAGTGTATTTTATCGACAATGAAGACTATTTCCAGCGAAAGTTTGTATTAAACGACGCCGACGGAAAAGAATTTGAAGACAACGATGAACGTGCCGTATTTTTTGCCCGCGGAGTACTGGAAACAGTAATTAAATTACGTTGGGCTCCTGACATCATTCATTGTCATGGCTGGTTAACATCATTGGTTCCGCTTTATATTAAAAAGTATTATTACAACGATCCGCTTTTTGCAAACTCAAAGGTTGTTTACTCTGCTTACGACGATGACTTTAAAAATACTTTAGACAGTAATTTTAATGAAAAACTGCTTTTGGAAGGTATTACCAAAGATGATGTTTCTGTAATTAACGATCCAACTTACGAGAATGTAAATAAATTAGCTGTCGACTATTCCGATGCAGTAATACAGGGAACTGAAACAATTAATGCAGGTGTAAAAAATTACATCAAAGAATCGGGTAAGTTGTTTTTAGATTACCAACCAAAAGAAACTTATATTGATGCGTACAACGATTTTTACGATAAAGTATAGCATTTCAATCCCAATAAAAATCAATATTTATTTAAAAAAGTTAATTATAGCATGAATTCAAAAAGCTCTCGTTGATTTTTCATACGTTTGTGTAAATTTCGTAAAAAGATTAAACAAGAGTAAAGAATTTAATAAATCAGAAAACTGGTGAAAAATAATATAAAACAAACCTTACGCATTATCGCAGGCATGTTATTGTTAGCCATGGCTTTTACTGCTTGTGATGACAGGAATGATTTGGGTTTTGAGATGCTACCCGGAGAAGATCTGATAAACGTTAAAAACGTTATTGTCAAAGATGAGATTACAGCTTATACCCATACCGAAGACAAATTAATAAGCAGCGGTGGCATAAGTTTGCTGGGAAGTTTAAATGATCCTGTTTTTGGTAAAACACATATTAACTTTGCTGCCCAGTTCCGTTTATCTTCATACCCGAACTATGAAGAATTCTCAGGTTTTGGAACAAATCCGGTCGCAGATTCAGTAAGACTTTATTTATACTTTCGTAATGTATACGGCGATACCATTACTTCTCAAAATTTCAAAGTTTACGAGATGGCAGAATCGCTCGATCCATATGCCGAATATACGCAAGACATTGATTTAAAATCGATGGTTTACAATAACCTGCTGGGAGAAATTACTTATCTGCCTAAAATCAAGATGGACTCGACTGAAACAGATACTCTTTACCAATTGATTACTATTCCTCTTGATAATTCACTTGGAGACAAACTAATTAATGCCGATTCTTTAGACATGATAACCAACGATATATTCCTTCAGTTTTTTAAAGGATTATATGTTGAAGCAGAAGACATTAATGGTGCAGTTGGTAATATGATTACTCTTGATGCCGCCTCCAGCAGTTCATTCCAGGGCTCGGCGCTTGGGGTATATTTTAATAACGATGAAATTGTTGCCGACACGGCTCTTACTGACACCTCGTTTTTTAAATCGTATGTTATTAGCCAATACAGCGCCCGCGTGAACAGCATTGAGAACGACTATACAGGAACTCCTTTTGAAGAAAATTTAGACCAGGAAGTTGTGATGGATGAAAATATTTACATTCAACCAACCGGTGGATTAAAAACTAAATTTTTTATTGAAGGATTAGAAAACTGGAAAGATTCGACTAACACAGCTATTAATAAAGCGGAACTGGTTTTCCAGGTTGACACCATTATTACCGACAAGGAAAATTTTACGCCACCAAGCGGGCTTCTTGTCACATTTATTAACGAAGATGGCGAGGAAAGGCTACTTCCAGATTACCTCTTTAACCCGGGATTTTTTGGAGGTTATTTAAACGACAGTTACGAATACCGCTTTAATATTACCCAACACTTGCAGGACATTATAAAAGGCGAAGTAGGCAACAATGGTTTTTACCTTTCAACAGGAAGACAAATCAATTATGCCAACCGGGTTGTTCTCGAAAGTCCGCTTAAAGGTAGCGGCATTCAGTTAAGAATTACCTATTCAAAACTATTAGAATAGATAGCAATAGTAAAATACATAAAAGAAGAAGGGGCAAAACAGCAAGTTTTGCCCCTTCTTCTTTTATGTATTCGCTGCCAAGAAGCAGAATTTAAATCTATTTTGTCGTAATTTTTATAACCGTTCCCCCTTCTTCTTCATTGTAGCTTTTTACAATTTGCTTAATTTCTTCATCCTGCAATCGTTTTTTAATGTTTTCAGATTTTACCTTTTTCCCATTAATATAATATACGGTGTTGGTGTCGCCCGGAGCACTTAAGAAAATTGGCTGACGCCCATACTTTTCGGCCATTTCACGATATTTTTCAGTCATTTCCATCTGTTTTTGCGCCTGGAGTTGTGCCTGCTGTTCTATTTTAGCCCGCTGCTCTTCCGACAACTCTGCATGTCTTTCAGCCATTTCGCGTGCCCGGGCTTCCATTTCAGCCATACGCTCTTCCGACATCTCGAAATATCCGGCTGATGGGAATTGACCTACATAAGAGCTACTGTTATCTATTTTATAAAGATTCTCCAGCCCCCGCAAATTAATAATCTTACTTAAGGACGCCACTGTTGCCAAATCAATATCCCCATTTAGTTCAACAAGATTTGTTGATGCCGATGAATTGGTTAACAATACAAGCGAAGCTATCCTTTCATCCTCTTTTTTAAGGTAAACTTTTACATCTTCCCCCATTCTTTTCTCGGTTTTAAGAAGCGAATATCCAGCATTTTTATAATGTTCAATCACCTCTTTATGAAGATTTTCCAAATCTTCTTTTACGAGCGACGGGTTCTTTTTACCTGCAAAAAAGGCTTCCTCTTTACTCAGATTAAATTTACTTTGAGCAACTACCAAAATATTGTCCAAATTATTTAATGCTTCGGCAATTTCAGAATCTTCTTCTACATTTTTCTTTTTCAGGTACAGTTCAAACATGTCGCTAGTAAGCATACTTGCACTAAATCCATCCTCCTCAGCATACCTATCGGTTAACTGTTTAAAAATACTTTGAGACTGCTGCGCCAGCACCGGAAGCGAAATTACAAGCGCCAGTACTATTACCGTTATTTTTTTCATCTTATTATTTTTAATGTTATTTCGTTATTTTTTTCTGTTTTCTTTAAGACCTGCAGTTCCATCAGAATTATAATCTCTGTTTTAATTAATAATTATCTCCACATCGTTATCCACCCAAAGCACAAGCATTTCTTCCTGCTCCTGTGGAGGTTGCAAACTTTCTGAAACCTGAAAAAGGGCTTGTTCCATTAAAAAAAAGTTATCTGCCATTTGGGTTCTTTTATTAGTTCTAACTCCCAAAAAAACGGTGATGACAATTAGAATTACAGCAGCAGCTGAAAAGGCTGAGTAGAATCTCATCCGAATCGTTTTCCTATGATTTTGCGCTGCCAAGACACCAGAAAGAATATCTCCTTCCAATCCTTCAGGCACAAATGATTCTTTTTCAAAATATTCAAAAATATCTTGTTCTGGCAATCCTTCCTTACTTTCCCGAACAAGCGATTTTAATTCCCGTTCTTCCTCTAGTGTCGTTTCGGCTTTATAATATTTTTCAAACAAACTGTTTTGACTTGTCATAATCGTAAATTTTTTCAACTTCCTCTTTTACTTTCTGCCGTGCCCTCGAAAGGATAACCCGAAGATGCGGCACCTCAAACCCGGTAATTCCCTTAATCTCATCAAACGAAAAACCATCAATATCCCGCAAGCTGATAACAGTCTGGTATTTTTCGGGCAGTTCAGCAATTACTTTTCGTACACATTCAAATTTCTCTTTTGTTTCCTGACTGTTACCTTCGGCTTCAATATTTAAAAGCTTGTACTCCTCAGTTTCTTCAATTAGTCCCGGACGTTTCTTTTTTAATAAGTCAAAGCTGTAATTTCTCGCCATCGTGATTATGTACGCCGTTTGATTTTCACACTTATTCAAATCGTCCTTTTTATTCCACAATTTCACCATCAAATCCTGCAAGGCATCCCGCGTTTCTTCTTCATTTCTCAGAATACGAAACAACATCGGGTACAACTTCCTCGAAAACGGAATTACCTTATTTTTAAACTCTTCTGTGGTCATCTGTATGTATCGACGAATAACTATCAAAGTTATAACAAAAGCACGAGACCTTTTTTTGATAAAATCAGGAATTTGTTGATTCAAACCTTACAGAATTTACTGAATTATGTATTTTTGCGCCCATTACATGACAACAACACAACTACTAACATTTTTATTTCTGGGTATCGGGCTAAGTTTCGATTCGTTTGCCGTATCTGTTTCGTGCGGTTTAATGAGACGCGAAATTAAATTCAAACAGGCAGTAATCGTTGCCGGATCTCTGGCATTCTTTCAAGCACTGTTCCCCGTACTGGGCTGGCTAATAGGAGAAGCAGTAAAAGGTCTGATTTCAAATTTCGACCATTGGATTGCATTTGGACTTCTTGCATTTATCGGCGGTAAAATGATAGTTGAAGGATTTAAGGAAGATGGTTCGCTGACGAACTTCAATCCATTTAAATTAAGCGTATTAATCGGATTATCAATCGCAACCAGTATCGATGCATTGGTAGTGGGCCTTAGTTTTGGTTTTCTTGATCTTCCAATTCTTTTCCCCGTAGCCGTTATAGGCTTCGTTACGTTTGTTGCATCAATGCTGGGCATGCTGTTTGGGAAAAATATTTCAGCAAAACGAAGCCATCACTCACTAATTTTAGGAGGTATTATTTTAATCGCAATCGGTATAAAAATACTGGTTGAACACCTTTGGTTTTAATCCTGCTTTGTAATCTTTAACAAAACCATATAATCTTTCGTTCGAATTTCCTTTCCAACAACAGGATAAGGAGAAACTTCAACCAACCCGAAATTATAAATTCCCGAGTTTCCTATCGTTTCGCCTGGCAATTTAAGACTTACGGTATCAACCACCGGTTTTTCAATTGCAATTTTAACTTCTACTTCTCCGGCCCAAATACACATTGCTCCGTCAGGACAACGCGAATCGTTAACATCAGCAATAGTAAATCGTAAATCATGTGCACCCGACAAATATTCCCTGAATATTTGAAATTCTGTTTCTTGCCCGAAATCGAAAATTAATTCGTCGTTGCTTTCCTCCTTGCATGAAAAAAGGAACAGAATAACTGATAAAAAAAGTACCATCTTCGCCTTCATTGTTCTCTCTTTTTTATAAGATGTAAACTTAAATAAAAGAGTTGCGTTTATTTTCCGGTGATCCTAAAAACTGGTTGCCGAAAAAACAGTACTTTCACCGAAAATTCAAGAAACATTAAAATGTCGACAATTAGAGTTACAAAAAAATTTCATTTTGAAATGGCACACGCCCTTTACAATTACGACGGGTTGTGCAAAAACGTTCATGGACATTCCTATAATCTTGAGATTACTTTGCTGGGGAAAATCAGGAAAGAGCCGGGCCATCCCAAAGACGGAATGGTAATCGATTTTGGAAATCTTAAAAAATTGGTAAAATCAAATATTGTTAATGTATTTGACCATTCGCTGGTAGTTAGTTCACTCTTTCCGAAAGAACATATTGAGTCGATGAAAAATGCAACCGAGCGTTTAATTGTTCTTGATTTTCAACCTACTTCTGAAAACCTGGTCGTATATTTTGCTGAAAAACTTCAACAAGTTCTACCTTCAAATGTTTCACTTTTTAGCATCCGTTTGTACGAAACAGCAACTTCGTATGTCGAGTGGTTTGCAGCCGACAATGCTTAAAACAAAATTTTGAACTTAGATAAATAATGAAAGATGCATTTTGCTTACTTCATCTTTCAAACTCTGTAAACATTAAAAACATAAAAACACAATACTATGTCTGAATCTGGTCAGCAAAAACTTTTTCTTTTAGATGCTTTCGCATTGATTTATCGTAGCTATTTTGCATTTATTCGTAATCCCCGTTTTAACTCAAAAGGGCTAAATACCTCGGCAATGCTGGGAGTAACCAATACGATAATTCAGGTTCTGGAAAAAGAAGACCCACATTATATTGGAGTCGTTTTTGATGTTTCGGCACCAACCTTCCGCCACGAAATGTTTAAGGAGTACAAGGCTCATCGTGAAGAAATGCCGGAAGATTTACGCAAGTCAATTCCTTACATCCGAAAAATAATTGAAGCGTTTAATATCCCGATTATTGAAAAGGCCGGCTATGAAGCTGACGATGTTATTGGAACACTCGCAAAAAAAGCAGAAAAAGAAGGTTTTTCAACCTACATGATGACTCCGGATAAGGATTACGCTCAACTGGTTTCCGACAACATTTTTATGTTTAAACCCGGCAAAGCCGGTGGCGATGCTGAAGTGTGGGGTTTGCCTGAAGTACAGGAAAGTTTTGGTATTGAAACTCCCGAACAGGTAATCGATATTTTAGGATTAATGGGCGACTCGGCCGATAATATACCGGGTTGTCCGGGAGTTGGTCCAAAGTCCGCACAAAAACTGATTGCTGAATTTGGCAGCATCGACGGCATTTACCAGAATACCGATAAACTTAAAGGAAAACAAAAAGAGCGTCTGATTGAAAATGAAGAGCAAGTGAGGCTCTCACGCGTTTTGGCGACGATTATTCAGGATGTCCCGATTGAATTTGAAAAGGAAAAACTGATTCACGAAGAACTGAAAAAAGAAGAACTGAGAAAACTTTTTGAGGAGTTGGAATTCAGAACACTCATCGGTAGATTGAAATTAACCGAGACACCACCGGAAATGAATATGCAGGGAACACTTTTTGGAACTCCGGAAGTGGCTGTACAAGAAACAAAGTCAACCGAAAATATAGAAACTGTTCCGCATCAGTATTATCTGGTAGAGAATGAAATGCAGCGTGCCAGTTTACGTGCCGAACTTTCGGTGCAGAAAGAGTTTTGTTTTGACACCGAAACCACTGGATTAGATACACAAACTGCAGAAATTGTTTGTATGTCGTTTGCTTTTAGAGAACACGAAGCCTACTGCGTTACCTTACCCAACCAGCGCGAAGAAGCTCAAAAAATTTTGGATGAATTCCGCGAAGTTTTTGCCGATGAAAACATAACCAAAATTGGGCAGAACATTAAATACGACATGCAAATTCTGGCAAATTACAGCATCCCGGTAAAAGGGCCTCTTTACGATACAATGCTGGCACATTACCTTATTCAACCCGACATGAAACACAATTTGGATTTGTTGTGTTTGCAGTATTTAAATTACGAAAAAGTACCAACCGAAAACCTGATTGGCAAAAAAGGGAAAAACCAGTTGACCATGCGTTCGGTGCCAACTGAAAAGTTGCGCAATTATGCCTGCGAAGATGCCGACCTTACACTACAGCTTAAAAATGCGCTCGATCCGGAACTGGATAAAGCAGAAGTTCGCGAGTTATTTGCTACAATGGAAATGCCTCTTATTCCTGTGCTTGCAAGCATGGAAAAGGCAGGTGTTAAATTAAATTCAGAAGAGTTGAATAATTATGCGGTTGTTTTGCGCGAACAAATCATTCAGCTCGAAAAAGAAATAATTGAACTGGCCGGAGAAGAATTTAATGTTTCGTCGCCAAAACAACTGGGACCTATTCTTTTCGAAAAATTACAAATAGACAGCAAAGCTAAAAAGACAAAAACCAAACAATATTCGACGGCTGAAGAAGTGTTAATTCGTTTGGTTGACCGCCATCCGATTGTTCAAAAAGTACTTGATTTCAGGGGACTTAAAAAACTTCTTTCAACCTACGTTGAAGCACTGCCCTTGCTGGTAAATCCCAAAACAGGGAAAATACATACATCGTACAACCAGGCAATTGCTGCAACCGGTCGTTTAAGTTCGGTAAACCCAAACTTGCAAAATATACCAATCCGCGATGCCGCTGGGCGCGAACTCCGAAAAGCATTTATTCCTTCTGACAAAGAACATATTTTCTTTTCGGCCGACTACTCGCAAATTGAATTGCGTATAATGGCCGCACTTAGTGAGGACGAAGAAATGCAACGTGCTTTTAACGAAAATAAAGACATTCATTCCATAACTGCTTCAAAAATTTACCAGGTACCACTCGACCAGGTAACCCCGGATATGCGCAGAAAAGCAAAAACAGCAAATTTTGGCATTATTTACGGTATTTCGGCATTCGGACTTTCTCAAAGGCTGAATATCTCGCGCACTGAGGCCAAGGATTTAATTGACGGTTACTTTGAAAATTTTCCAAAAATCAAACAATTTATGGACAAGCAAATTGAACTGGCCAGAAACCAGGGATATGTGCAAACCATAAAAGGACGAAAACGCTACCTAAAAGACATTAACTCGGCCAATGCTGTTGTTCGTGGGATGGCCGAGCGAAACGCAATTAATGCACCAATTCAGGGTTCTGCTGCCGATATTATTAAAATGGCGATGATAAATATTCATCAAAAAATGGAGAAACAGAACCTCAAATCAAAAATGATTTTACAGGTACATGATGAATTAAATTTCGATGTTTACAAACCGGAGCTGGAACAGGTAAAACAGCTGGTAAAAACCGAGATGGAGAATATAGTAAACATTGGAGTGCGATTAACTGTTGAAAGTAATGCAGCTAACAATTGGCTGGATGCACATTAAACTTATGAATTACGAAATTGAAACTGAAGACGACTATAGAGATGCGCTGAAAAGGTTTCTTGAAATCTGCGCCACTCAAAAAGACGAAAAGGAAGTAAAGGAATTGCAATTATTAATGGATTTAATGGAGAAATATGAACGGGAAAATTGTTCTTCCCAATAAATTGGGTGCAACCCGATTATTAAAGCTCATAAAATAGTTTTTGAACCTCTGTTTTGTATTTTGCCATAGTTTTTGTTTTTTTAATCAGTTTAAAAGCTTTTGCCGGATTTGAGAAATTGTAGCTAAAATAAGACCAGAACTGTTTCATTTTATTTAAAGCATTACCTTCATTATCCATCACTTCCAGATAGTTTTCCAGCATTAAGCGATGAAAATTGAATAGCTTATCTCGTTTCATTTCTGCTGTAAGATCAATATTCTTTATCTCAGAAGGGAGAAATGGATTCATTAAAATTCCGCGTCCGAGCATCCAGGTTTTGGTTGCAGAAAATTGTTCCCGGCGTTTTTGATAATCGGCAAGGGTAAAAATATCACCATTAAATACCAGATTATGTTTTAAGCTTTCCAAGGTTGATTGAAATGTTTGGTCATATATTTCGCCGGCATAAAGTTGTTTTGCAATACGCGGATGAAAGATTACTTCTTTTATGGGAAACTTATTAAGCACCGGAATAAGTTTTTCAATTTCGGTTGCTGAGTTTAAGCCTGCCCTGAGTTTTACAGAAAGTTCCGGTGACGATTTTTCAAAATATGCATTTAAAATACATTCAATTTTTTCGGGATGAGGTAAAAGTCCTGCCCCTTTCCCCCTGTTTGTCACCATAGGATACGGGCAACCCAGATTAAGATTTATCTCAGTATAGCCAATGTCTTTCAACTGCGCAGTCATAGCTAACATTTCGTTGCTGCATCCTGCTAAAACCTGCGGAACAACCCTTTTCTGGGGATTATTTATCAATACTATTTCTTTCCTGTATTTCGGAAGAACAGTGTCGTTTTTCATCGAAATATAGGGGATAAAAAAAGCATCAATTCCTTCAAAAATACGGGTATATACTCTTCTATATACAAAATCAGTAAATCCTTGTAATGGTGCCAAATAAATCATGCCTGAAAATAAGAACCAAAATACAATTTCCAAATAACAAACTTAGGGATTGGAATTTATTATCTTTGTCGCGTCAGAATATGGATGCATCTTTTACATATCAGCAGGATACTGTTAAGGCCAAAAGCCTTCTTCTCAAAGTACCTCAGAATAAAGCGTTGAGTAGTGATATACAACGCAAGAAACCTGTTTCCATTTTGGATATTCAAGAACGGAAACAAGTTGTTGTGCAGCCCGAAAAAAAAACATATACACCTGCCCAAATCCGTAAGTGGAGAATGCAGCAGGAAAACAAATTACTCATTGAGGATTCAAAATATATTTCGCCTCGCACTGAAATTAATTTAACCCAAACGGAAAAACCTGTTGCAAATTTTATTTTGCCTATTCACATACGTAATAATGCAGGTACCGATTGGCTGACTATTATAATATTTTTGAGTATTTTGCTTTTTGCCACCATTCGGTCGACCTATTCAAAATACATTGGAAACTTGTTTCTTTCCCTGTTTAACTATTCCACATCGGTGCGTATGTTGCAGGAAAAAAGCTATCCTGTTTTCCATGGTGCATTTCGTTTAGAAGCCATTTTCTATATCACTCTGTCTGTTTTTATTTTCCAGATATTACACCTGTTAGAATGGGAAAATGCCACAAACAATCCATCTTACTTTTTTATTATAATGGGAATAGTTTTACTCTATTTCTTTGGTAAAAAACTAATATATATGATGTTGGGATCGCTGTTTCAGGTTGGTAACGAAACCCACGAATACCTGTTTAACGTAGATAATTTTAACCGTTCACTGGGATTAATACTACTTCCAATTGTTATACTGGTTTCTTTTGCACCTGTCAGAACACCAGTATTCATAGTATTTGCAGGGGTAGCAATAGTCATTTCATTTAATCTAATATTACTTCAAAGAGGTATTTTCATTTTATTAAAAAAACAATTTTCTATATTTTATCTCTTTTTGTACCTTTGTACACTTGAATTTTTACCCTTGCTTTTAATTTATAAAGTAGTAGTTGAATGAGAAGGGAAATGTTTCATTAAAAGCATAAAAATTTTGAAAGTCAAGAGCATTTTAGTATCACAGCCAGAACCGAGTACCGCCAAATCGCCATATTTCGAATTGGCCGAAAAGAACAGTTTAAAGATTGATTTCAGACCCTTCATTCAGGTTGAAGGTGTACCTGCAAAAGAATTTCGTCAAACACGGATTCAGATTCTTGATCATTCAGCGGTAATTTTTACCAGCCGGACTGCAATCGATCATTTTTTCAGAATTGCACAGGACTTACGCATAACTGTGCCCGATTCAATGAAATATTTTTGCATTTCGGAAGCAACTGCATTTTATTTACAGAAATACATTGTTTACCGAAAACGAAAAATATTTTATGCTAACGGAAGATTTGCTGACCTTGTAAGTGTAATGAAAAAGCACAAGGATGAAAAGTTTTTGGTACCACTTTCGGATATTCACAAACAAGAAATCCCGATGTTGCTGGATAAGGAAGGTTACACTTATACAAAAGCAATTTTGTATCGTACCGTAAGTGCCGATTTATCTGATTTAGCAGATATTAAGTACGATGTTTTGGTTTTCTTTAGTCCTTCGGGAATTAAGTCGCTCTATCAGAACTTCCCTGATTTTGAACAAAATTCAACTCGTATTGCTTGTTTTGGACCGGCCACAGCAAAAGCAGTAATCGATGCTGGTTTACGTTTAGACATTCAGGCTCCAACTGCACAAGCACCATCGATGACTATGGCATTGGAGCAATATATTAAGAAGAATAAGTAGATAAAGAAGAAATTATATAATTTTAAAGGCTTTCTGTCAACTGATGGATAGCCTTTTTCTTATTAAATGAACACCATTTCAGAAAATACCAAGGAAACAAAAAGCTTTTCGTTAACAAAAAAAGAAAGGCTCTGCAGTAAAAAAGTCATCGGCAAATTATTTGAAGAAGGCGATTCAATATTGCAATATCCGATAAAGATGGTTTTTCTGAAAACTGATTTACCTGCAGAAACCAAGGCACAGGCAGGATTTACAGCAAGTAAACGAGCTTTTAAACGTGCCGTTACCCGAAACCGGATAAAACGTTTACTCCGCGAGTCGTATCGTTTAAACAAGCATATAATTTACAATGAGCTTAACGATGAACAGCTGGCCCTTTTTTTTATTTTTATTGGGAAGGAAATCCCCAAATTCGAGACAGTTGAGTTAGCCATGAAAAAAGGCTTGTTAAAAATAATTCACAAACGGAATAAGAACTAAAGCTGCAAACAACCTCAATCAGCTACTAAATCTCTGATTTTCTTGCATAAAAATACCCCGCAGAAACAAATCAACGAGGCATTCTTTTTATATTCTTATCCTACTTTTCTATATCCATAATTTCAGTCTGCATACGAACCGAATCTTCGTGAATTAACTGGAAAAGTATCTTTACAAATGTTTCGTTTAAATCCAACCTGTTCCCAAGTCCAATACGATTTTCCATCAACTGAGTCCAACGATTGATCTGAAGAGCCGTAACGTTATTATCTCTTTTGTATTCACCAATTTGTTTTACAATCTCAACCCTCGATGCCAACATTTCAAGTAACTCTGCATCAATAGCGTCAATACGGTTACGTAATACATCCAGTTGGTTTTCAAAATCAGGATTATTGGCGTTTTCATTTCGTATTACCAACTTATCAAGCATTTTTCCTAAATCTGCAGGAGTAAGCTGTTGAGCAGCATCACTCATCGCACACGAAGGATCTCTGTGCGACTCCACCATTAAACCGTCCATGCCCATATCGAAAGCTTTTTGCGAAATCTCAAGCAGATATTCGCGAGATCCGGCAATATGACTCGGATCACAAATTATAGGCAGATTAGGCATCTTTCGTTTCAATTCAATAAATGTTTTCCAATTGGGATAATTCCGGTATTTGGTCTCACGAAAGGGTGTAAATCCACGATGTATGGCTACAATATTTTTAATTCCGGCCTGCGAAATACGTTCGATGGCTCCCATCCATAACTGAACATCAGGATTGACCGGATTTTTTATCATCACCACCACATCATTACCTTTTACAACATCTGCAATTTCCTGAACAACAAAAGGACTTGCGGTTGATCGCGCACCTATCCAGATGACATCAAGTCCTGCTTTTAAAGCCTCCTCGGTATGCTGAGCATTTGCGACTTCGGTTCCCACCGGCAATCCGGTTTCTTCTTTCACTTTTTGAAGCCATTTCAGACCAATCGATCCTACTCCTTCAAAAGACCCTGGTCTTGTTCTGGGTTTCCAAACTCCACCGCGGTATACAAACACTCGTTTGTCGCGGGCCAGTAACCTGGCTGTTTCCAATGTTTGTTCTTCCGATTCCAAACTACAAGGTCCCGATATCAATAAGGGATTATCGATATTAGGCAACCATGCTTTTATCGGATTAATGTCGAGTTTTACTGTCATGATTTTTTTGTATAAAGTTTTGTTAATATTTCTTCGTTTTTCACCAGATGAGTGTTTTCTCCTTCAAGTATGCCTCTTATTTTATTTGCATTTTCGATAAGATCTCTCATTTTATCATCATCTTCATCTCTCATACAATCTCTGAATTCGATAAGGTGTTTAATGTAAACATCTAGCGATTCAACAACATACTGCCGGTTTTGTTGAAAAATAGGATGCCACATCGTTGCTGAACTTTTTGCCAGTCGCACAGTTGATCGAAAACCACCGCTGGCAAGATCGAAAATAATATTTCGGTCTTCTTTTGCCTGAACTGCATTTGCCAGAGCATAAGCGGCCGCATGCGGAAGATGCGAAACAAAAGCAGTACTGTGATCTTGTTCATCCGAAGTCATGTACGCGATATCCATTCCAAGGTTCTGGAACATTTTTTCAACTAACGCAACATGTTGTGGCCCCGAATCCTCCTGATCGCACAAAATGGTAATTTTACCTTTAAACAACCCTTCAAGAGCTGCAGTTGGTCCCGAGTTTTCGGTACCAGACATTGGATGAGCGGGAACAAAATTTTTACGACGTTTGTGTGTTGCAACCGATTCTACCAGATATTTTTTTGTAGACCCCATATCGGTTACAGTTGTACCACTCTCAATTAAATCGAGCACTTTGGGTAATACTTCCAAAACCATATTAACAGGGATGGCAATTATTACCAGATCGGTATTTTTAACTCCTGTTTCCAGACTTTCAATACGGTCGATCAGGCCAATTTCCAATGCTTGTTTTGCATGTTTTTCACTTGTTTCTACACCAATGAATTCAGAACCAAATCCTGATTTCCGCAGGTCTTTGGCAATTGAACCACCGACTAAACCAAGTCCAATTATTGTTATCCTCATAGTCTGTTTATGTTTCTTCAAATTTATTCAAAAAAAAAGGTCCCGAATTTTATCGAGACCTTTCTGTATTATATCTTAAGTTTAAACAATATCCTACTCTTTGATCCCGGATTCCGGTCCATAATAAAAATAAAAGTAGAAATAGTTGTTGTTAAAACTTGTCATCACTATCTGATTTTGAGTCAGCAAATATAAAGATATATTTTAGAAATGAAACTTTAAGCTCTATTTTCACTAAAAAAACAAAGCAAATCTCAATAAATTAGTTTTTAATTAACTTTTTAGACAGAATTGTTTTTCCATTTTCGCTGACTTTTAGAAGAAACATTCCGTTTCTTAAATGAGTCAGGTCTATATCTTTTTTTAGTTCACCAAACGCATTGCTGATTAGGACTGAATGAACTTTTCGCCCCAAAATATTATATACATCAATTTGTATATCGGCCGCCTTTTCAGTTATGTTCATATCAAGCTTAACTGAAGTCTTGAATGGATTTGGATAAACCTTTAAATTCTTTCTGGCAAGTGTTTTAATTCCAGCTACCATAGGTTGCTGAATTACCAGATTGTCGATTGCCCATCCCCAACCCGATGCATAAGGATCGGAATAAAGACGGAAACGAATTAATATTGTATCTCCCACAGCAAAATTACCATTTTCGAGCAAGTTAATTTCGCGCTCAATATACATATCCGAAGAGCCCCGAGCCTTGGAGTTTTGCCCAATAGTACCTTCATCGTATGCATCTTTCCAGATGGCGTCAGCTCCTGAATCATATCCGTTTATAATTTCTTTCCAGCTTCTGCCATAATCCTTACTTCCTTCAACAATTACATAGTCCCAGAAATCATCGTCGCCATATTCTGCCAGTGGCTCACCTGGTTCAACTAAAACAACTTCATCAAATCGTACCGTACCGTCTGCTTTTAAAATAACCGGATATTTCAAAATAGTAGTAAGGTTAATCACCTCATTATCCACACCCGGACTAGGATAAGGATGCGTGCTGTGCAAAGCACCATTCCGAAAACCAAATCCAGTATAAATATCAAAATCACTTAAAACAAAATCAGCATTGACTTCATTGAAATCGTTTGAATAACTACTCACCGGTTCAAAAATCGCTTCCACTGCAAAACTGAATCTTTCGTTTGCAGCCGGCAATCTGGCAGTATTTTTTGCATCTGAAAGATCACGGGCAAAAATGGTATATTCAATGGTATCACCATCGTTGAGAGCTTCAATATCGGCAGTAAAAATCCCGGAATAATTATTCCCGTCCCCCTTCATTAATCCAAAAGGAGTTTGTTCCACATTGTTTACCGAGTATCCTACATAAACTGTATCAATCCCTACATTATCGTCCGCCTGAACAGTAACTGACATCGGCTCTCCTGTTAACAAGAAATAAGAAACAGGTGTATGCACAATTACCGGGTTTTCACTGTCAGGACCAAATTTTACACTGTAATATTTATCAGGTGCAGAAGTTGGAGAAGTTTTTATCCCGCCCATTACATCGGCAGCTGCAATGAAGTAGGAAATACTATCCGTTCCACTTTGAGGAGTAACAAATGCCTGATACAAACCATCCTCTCCTGACGCTACCAATTTCAGGCTATCGATATGCTCACTAAAACCATCGGTTGAATATATTACAAATACAGAATTGGTATCAATCTCATAATCACTTTCGAATGATACATCAAATTGGACCGGGTTCAACTCTTCCATGTCTTTAGGTGGATCAAAACGTATAAATATATTACGCCATCCAATGTCAGCCATTATTCCCATGGTAACCGGTCCGGGGTTATGAATCGCCTCAGCTCTGCCGACTGCATGTGTCATTAAAGAATTTTCGTTACCATACGGATAGGTTCTGTCATTTAAATGATACACGCTGGATCCACCATCATACTCATCCGGAGCATACAAAAGAGGATAACTTTCATTGTTTGCCTTCCAGGCTACAGGACTCTTTGCCACCAGACTATTTGACTCCAAGGCATTTTTAAGTTTTAACGAAACATTTTCGTAAAAAGAAGTATCCAGGAGTTTTTTCCCAGTTCCTACATTAAGAACAAGCTCATCGAAAGAAGTAGCATCACCATATTGGCTATACGCATATACTCCCAAATTATCTTCAACGTAAAAGAAGCCGGTAAATCCCAAACCGTGCGCAATCTCATGTAAAACAACTGATACAAAATCGTATTTAGTGTCCGGACATTCCATATCCGTGCCCAGGTACCATTCAAAGTTCTTATTAAAATTTGCAACCATGTCGTATCTCGATTCGCCGTTTAATTCCTGTTTTGAAATTTTCTCAGCAATCGCGACAGGATAATATCTACCCTCGACAGGTATATCTTTAAAATCGGTATAATAAGATTCCGGGCCACAATTTCCCAGTACATTCTCATCTAGACCGCCATTCCAAACAGCTTTCATCCGAATGGGCATATCAGATTCTATCAAACTTTCCCAAATGCTTACCGCATAAGCAAAAGCACTTTTTGCTTCTTCTGAAAAACCAATGTAAGTTACCTCAATATTACTTGTTGCATTTGTTCCCGACTTTAATAAAAAGTCTCTTGGAGGTGGTATTCTTGACTTCTCCACTTTCCCTGATGCATAACAAACCGGATGGGGAACTTTTATTCCTCGATTATATTCTTTTTTCTGTGCATGAACGAAAAAGGAATTAATGCCTAAAATGAGAATAAATAACAACTGTTTCTTCATTATATATAACTAATTTGTTCTATAACTTTAATCGTTGACAAAAGTTCGAATTTAGTTCAAGAAAGTCAAATAAATATCTCATTATTTCACCTATTAACATAAAAAAAATGCCGGAAAAAATTCCGGCATCTCCTAATTTAAGGTTGCAATACCAATCATCTAATATTCTAACCTTTGCGCTTTCTTTTCAGTCAATAATTTATATAACACTACCATTGAGGCAACAAAACTTGTGAGGGCCAAAACAAATGCAATTAGCAATAACGTTTCCATAACTCTATGTTTTTGTTGTTATAATTTTTAAGTCAATAAAATTACGCTGGTAGTTATGCGGTAATTTATAACCGGATATTTCTATTAAAACTCCAGTCTGTGTGTTCTTTTATGAGTTAGTAGCTTATACATTACCACTACCGAAGTAACTAAACCTATAAGTGCTGCTACAAATCCAACCATTAATAAAGTTTCCATACTATATGTTTTTTATAATTCTTATTCTATTTATATTTTCTAAAGACCATTTAACCCGGCACTAATTTTTTGGATTAAAATTCCAATCGTCCCTTATTTTTATCGGTAAGTAATTTGTATAAAACTACAATTGATGTAACCAAACCTAATAATGCTGCGACAAATCCAATAGTTAATAAAGTTTCCATATGTTTTAATTTTTAATGATTTTTTGGGTAATGGTGTTCGAGTGGTTATCTGTAATACAAGCCATGTAAACTCCGGGAGCTACATTGGGCAAGTCAATTTTCATTTTTCTCTCATAGTTCGCATCGTACCTTGTTTCGCGGAAAACAGTCTTTCCATACAAGTCGGTAACAATAATCTCAACATCCGAAAGGTCTTCTGCAGAAAAACCTTCTACATATATGCTTTCTTTGAATGGATTTGGATAAATAGCTACCTTATCTTCTGCCTGAATATCATTGGCAGCAGTTGTCATTTCCTGAATACTCAGATTGTCAATGGCCCATCCCCAGCCTGTTACAGCCTTATCAGATGCTAAACGAAAACGGAAGATAACAGTATCACCGGCTTCAAACTCTGTATATTCAGTTAAATTAATGGTTTGGGTAAGAAACATATTTTCCTGTCCACCTGCCTCTGAAACGGCACTTTTCAATGTATTCGTAAAGTATGAGTTCCATAATTCATCAATACCTGAATCATACCCCTCGGTAACAGGCAACCAACTTTTCCCGTTGTTTTTGCTGCCTTCAACAATTACAAAATCCCAAAATGTTTCTTCAGTATAAGTTGCTCCCTCTTCTCCCGGTTCGACTAAGACCACCTCATCAAAGGTCATTAATCCGTTTTCTTCAATTATAATCGGGTATTTGAGCTGAGCAATTAAATTATACCTTTCATTCTCAAGGTTTGACTCAGGGTAAGGGCTAACTGTATGCAAATTACCGCTTGAAAAACCTTGTGGCCTGGTCATTTCAAAATCTGTTATTTTAAAATCATTGTTTTCAGAATCGAAGTTTGAATAATAGCCGGTCAATGGTTTTTGTGATTCAAATACTTCAACAGAATAATACCCTGTGGCAGGAGAATACCTTTTATTTCCTCTTGCAGTATTATCTTGTGCCAAAACCCGGTATTCAACAATATCTTTATCTGTTAATCCGGCAGGTAATTCAACCAAACCTCCGTACAAATCGGAAGCCTTTCTATTTAAAACCACCTGCTCTTTTACCTCACCATTAATTTTGTATTCAACTTTTACGGCTTCAATCCCAACGTTATCAGTTGCTATTGCATCCAGATCGAGTACAGGATAAGCAGTGGTTACTAATTTTTCAGGATTATGTTTTAAAACCGGTGGATAATAGTCCGGGCCAATAGAAAAGCTATAAATCCTTTCAGGCGCACGGTCGGGACTTGTGAATTTAATATTATTTGCAGATGTTGCCTCGTAATAATACTGAACTTTCCCTCTTTGGTTGTTTAAAGTTATTTCACCTTCAAACTGCTTGGTCCCTGGATTATATGCAAGAGTTTCTGTTTTTGAGCTCGTAAATCTATCAGTTGAATACGTTATTTTAACTGATGACATATTAATATCCAGTTCGCTGTCAACCTTCACTGAAACAGGAAGTTTCTCGCATGTTTCTTCAAAATCTTTGATTTCAGTACCTTCAATGCTTAATGATTTCCATCCAAATTCGGCCAGCAGTGCCAATGTTTTTTCGCCTGGATGATGAATGGCCTCTCCTTTAAAAATAAAAGGACTCATCAATGCATTTGCATCTCCTTTCTCGTAACCACTTTCGTGGTAGTGATAAATACTTGTTCCTGAATTCCAGCTGGAAGGAGCATAAATATTTTGTTTGGTTTGCTCATTGCTGCTTTTCAGCAATAGTTGTTGCGATACCAACTGGTTTTTCAATTCTGTCGAAGGAATAGCAAAAACATTGTTATCAGCTACTTTCTGATTAAGAGAATTGTAAACATAAACGTCGTAAATACTTGGTACACCATTGGAGTTTTTTAAATTACCTTCTCCGTTTTCAACGTTAAAAAATCCGGAAAAACCCAACCCATGAACAATTTCGTGCAATGCTACAGTGACCAAATCGTATTCATTAGAAGGACCATCACCATTGGTTCCGGTATACCAGTTAGTGTTTTTATTGAATGTACAAATAATATCAGGCTCCGAACCGTTAAACTCTTTTTCGGCAAGTTTTTCGGCCAAAGCTGCAGGATAATACACATCAGCTAAACGTGCTCCGTCGAAGTTTTTATAAAACGAAGTTGGTTTTGTTAAAGCTAATACATTTGTTCCCAGAGTTTCCCACTTTGCCTGAACCGTAATTGGCACAGATGACGAAATTAGATTTTCATAAATTGAAATAGCATACAAAAATGCCGATTTAGCATTTTCGGGGAAGTTTACGAACTCTACCTGAAAATCGGAATTCAATATCGCGCCCGACTTCAAACTAACGTCTGCGCGTGGAATAAACGACTTTCGTACCTCTTGTAAAGCGATGTTTTCCGGAGCATTAACTTCTGTAAGTTTTTCCGGTTGTTGCTTCTGTGCCCAAACATTGCAAGCGCCAGCAACGATAAGAACAATAAATAAAAAGCGTCTCATTACAACTTAAATTAGGGTTTGTAAATCAAACTCTAATCGAAGCTTCGAAAAAAGCAATATAGTACAGACTGCCTCAGTAGTTAGTATCAAGTGCCGGATTTTTATTCCTTCCTGGGTTATCTAATTGATGATGATTGAAAATAAGATAATCCAGTGGGTTTGTGAAGAATTAAATACTCCTTACAAAAGCACTAACGTCAGCTTCAATCTGCACTATGTGATAAAATTTTCTGAATTCTTAAAATTGCGTCCAACAATCTCAAGAACGGTTAAATGGTTCTGCTCCATCTCAACTTAAATTAGGGTTTGTAATCACTCATAAAATTGAAACTTCTTTGGCGAATCTGCCAATTTTTCTTGCTGAATAACACAGCTTTAAATGCTTAAAAATGCTAAGATATTTACCTGATTTATTAACTCGTCCTACTTAGTTTAAATCAGTGGGTTTGTAAAAATCCTAAACTATTTCAAAAAACATTTTACTGCTTAGTAAGAATAAAAAGTGCTCTTGATTGTTGATGATTGATGATTTAATGTCAACCAAAAGCGTCCGCTAAAACAGTTTCTCAATTATGGGTTTGCGGAGTAAATGTATGAATAAATTTTATAAAACCAAATTTTTTTTCATAAGTTTAGCCCTACAACAAAAAAGACAACAGAAATATTTATGAACTTTTTATCAACACTCTTACTCGCTATCCTGCTGCCCATTACATCAAATCCCGAAAAATCAGACAAAAATTTTCCTGACGAAATTTATCGTCCTCAGTTCCATTTTACGCCTGAAAAGAATTGGCATAACGATCCCAACGGGCTAGTATTTTTTGAAGGAGAATACCATATGTTTTATCAGTACAATCCAAAAGGGAATGAATGGGGATTTATGCATTGGGGACATACAATTAGTAATGACTTACTCCACTGGAAACACCAGCCAATTGCCCTTTATCCTGACGAGCAGTCAGAAGATAAAGTACGATGTACGGCTTATTCAGGCTCGGCAATAGTGGATGAAAACAACCTCCTGAAAAAACAAAAAAGCGACACTAAAACGCTTGTTGCTTTCTACACAAGTCAGCACTGTGGTCAACGAATTGCTTACAGTACTGACAAAGGAAGAAACTGGCAGAAATATGATGGCAATCCGGTTATTCCCTACAACGAAACGGATGACGCCCGCGATCCCAAAGTATTCTATCATAATAAATCGCAAAAATGGGTAATGGTACTTTATCGAAAAATAACTGAAAATGACAATACCAAAGGTGTTTCAATTTACACTTCCGATAATCTTGTCGACTGGAAATGGGAGAGCCATATTCCGGGATTTTTCGAGTGCCCCGATTTAGTGGAGTTTAAGGTTACTAACCGCCCAGATGAAAAAAAATGGATACTTTTTGATGGAGACGGCAGTTACCTGATGGGAAGTTTCGACGGTAAAAATTTTACTCCCGAGTCGGGAAAATTAAAAAGCGACTGGGGAAAAAACTACTATGCAACTCAAACCTGGAGCAATATCCCTAACGAAGATGGGCGAATTATCCAAATTGCCTGGATGCGCGGAGGGAAGTTCCCAGAAATGCCTTTTAACGGGCAAATGTCTTTCCCATGTGAGCTGACGGTTACAAAATTTCCGTCGGGATATAAATTAGTTCGTAAACCTATTTCAGAAATTGCACAACTTCACAGTAAATCCTATTCATGGGAAAACAAAAATGTAATACCAGGGATTAACGACAATAAACTTAAAAAGGTTTCGGGAGACTGCCTTCACATTATTGCAGAATTCGATATTAAATCAAGTGATAACTTTGGATTCATGCTTCGTCACAGCAAGAAAGATGCAGGTACCGAAATATTATACAATGTAAAGCGTGGCACACTCTCTGTTCTAGGAACCACTACTCCATTACCCGTTATAAATAACAAACTTAAACTAGAGATTCTCCTCGACAGGACATCCATAGAGATTTTTGCCAATGATGGACAAACAGTTATTTCGAACTGTTTTACCCCTACCGAAAAAGCCACAGATGCTGTACTTTTTACCAATGGAGGCGAATTAGGGATCGACAAACTTGACATATACAAAATAGAATCTGTTTGGAACCAGGAATAATTATTATCAGAGATGAAAACAATCTGTCTTCTTGCATTTATATTGCTTTTTACAAGCCCATTCTTAGCTTTTTCGCAAACCCAAAAAGTTTATAACCCCAAAGCCGATGCTACTGCCGAAGTGAAAAAAGCCATTGATTTGGCACAAAAAAATGGCAAACATGTTTTTCTCCAAATTGGAGGGAACTGGTGCCCGTGGTGCATTAAATTCCACAATTTTGTTACGGCTGATTCGGAAATTGCAACCTATTTAAAACAAAATTTCGAAGTAGTTAAAATAAACTACGACCGTGAAAACCAGCAAAAAGAATTACTTGAAAAGCTGGAATTTCCACAGCGTTTTGGGTTTCCGGTGTTTGTTATTTTGAATAGCCTAGGAAACCGGATCCATACCCAAAACAGTGCCTTTCTGGAAAAGGATAAAGATTACGACCGCAATACAGTCCTTCGTTTTTTGAAAAACTGGTCGCCAACTGCGGTTAATCCAGAGTCTTATAAAAAGTAACTGCTTAGAAAAACATTGTTATTAACTGAACAAACACAATTAAAAGAACCATTGCTACAGGATAAACTGTTGCGTAAGCTATGGAATGCGCGTTAGTATCCGTCATTGAGTCGGCAGCTGCAAGTCCCGGGGTACTTGTCATACTTCCACTCAATGCCCCCATTAAACTTAGAATATTCATTTTAAATATCAATTTGCCGGCCAATCCTGCAATCAACATCGGAAGTATTGTTAATGCTGCACCGTACAGAAATAATTCAATTCCATACTCATTAAATGTTTCAACAATTTTCGCTCCGGCACCGGTTCCAACTGCAGCCAGAAAAAGTATCAATCCCAACTGCCGTACCAGCTGATTTGCAGCTCCCGTCATTGTCCATAAAACAGGTCCGGTTTTTCCAATTCTACTTAATACCAGAGCTACAATTAAAACACCTCCGGTTAGTCCGGCACTAAATGAAAACGATCCCAGGTTTATACTAATCTTCCCTACCAAAACTCCCAGAATAATCCCCAATGCAACAGGCAGAATATCCGTATCCGAAAGTCTTTTCTGGTCATCGCCAAAAATTTTGGCAACCATCTCCATATTCGCTTTACTACTGGCAATTACCAACTTATCGCCAAACTGCAATTTAGAATTTGGTGAAGGAGAGATATTAATTCCCGAACGGCGAATACGAGTTATAGTTGCATTGTAGGTATGTAGTAAATTAAGCTTACCTACAGTTATATTCACAACCTCTTTATTGGTTACCAGTACCGAACGCACATCGTATTTCGGATCTAAAGCAATTTCCTCATCGGTAACAGGCCCAATCAGCAACTCCACATTATGAAGTGCTTCTTCGGTTCCCACGGCTTTAATCAAGTCTCCTTTATGAAGGACAAGACCAGGAGTTGGGGTAATTGCTTTTCCATTGTGTACTACCCTCGACACAACCGCCTTTGTCATAAAACGAATGCGCAACTCTCCTATTGATTTTCCGATTACATTTTCGTTTTCAACTATAAAATTCCTTCTCAGAATCTCCGGGAATTCCTCTTTTAGTTTCGAGCTGTAATCATCTTCGGCTTGTTTTACAGAGGTTCCCAGAATTTTTGGAAGAAAACGAATAAAAAGAATAACGCCTATTACGCCAAACGGATAGCCAACCCCGTAACCAATCGAAGCCAGTGGCGACCCGGTATAATCTATTGCCGCTGCCAGACCCGGGGTACTGGTTAATGCTCCGGTTAACAAACCTACTGCAATATTGGTATCAATTCGAAATACCGATATAATGACAACTGTTACAATTCCTGCGATTAAAATTAACAAGCTCGCAAAAGATGCAAGCTGTCGTCCTTCCTTTTTAAATGATTCGAAAAATCCAGGCCCTGCTTGAATACCTATGGTAAAAATAAACAGTACCAAACCCAGATACTGGAAATCTAACGGAATAACAATTCCATAGTGGCCAAAAACCAGCGCCACAAAAATAACGGCCGATACATCTAATGATAAACCAAAAACTTTAATCCTTCCAACAATAAAACCTAAAGCTACTATCAGAAACAGTGCAAAATAACTATTCGTCAGTAATTCCATCCCTACAAACTATTTTTTTTTTGCAAAGTTAATGATTTGCCAGCAACACATTTTTATTCGGAAACGGAATACCTCCTTGTTAATTGAATTTAATATTACGATAAATGATTGGAAAGAGAACAGAAACCAGAATAAAGAAAGCAAGATTCTCAGATTCCCTCACTCGGTTTTATACTTGTAATCCCGATAAATTACAAAATAAATTACCGGGATTACAATGTTTTGACTGCATTTACAATTTAGCCCAGCAAGAAACTAAAATCGTCGCCTGCCGAAAGCTCCAGTGGTTCGTTCCCTTTTTTGAAAATACGACACGAACGACTTCCTATTAATTCAAGTTTACCATCTTCCAGTTTAAACATGGTACCTTCACGAAGTCCGGCAACATAACAACGTGGATTAATTTCCAGGAATTCTTCAATCCGCTGCTCACGTGTTTCTCCCCCGTGTCCTTCCGGATTTGCATCTAAATAATGTGGGTTAATCTGGAAAGGAATTAAGCCGGTACAATCGAATCCCAGCGGATCGATAATTGGCATGTCGTTAGTAGTACGAAGCGTTGGGCAGGCCACATTCGATCCGGCACTCCACCCCATATACGGAGTTCCGTTAAATACTTTTTCGCGAATTGGATTCATCAGCTTTTGCTCATGCAACATTCGAACAAGCTGCCAGGTATTTCCCCCTCCAACAACTATTGCTTCGGCTTCTTCAATGGCTTTCACCTTATTATCGAAAGTATGTAGTCCGACCACGTGGTGCCCTACTTCGGCAAATCGTTCTTCTACTTTCTCGCAATAAGTATCAAACGAAAATGTAACCGCAGCATATGGAATAAAAACAGCAGTTACGGGTTTTTCGCCCAGAAATTTCTTTATTTCGTTCTTTGGGTAGTCCAAATAGGGCTCACCCGGCATTGTTGAGTTACTAATCAGTAATAGTTTCATCTTATTAAAATTGTTTGTTTTCTATGGTACAAGATGTAACTCGCATGATTTTTATAGAATACGTATTTATTATAAATTTTGTCATGCTCGTTTCATCTTTATAAACATTGTCGGAAGTCGGAAAACCGAAAACCGAGGTGAAAAATAAAAGTTTACATTCTTTCAAAAGACACAAAATATTTTGTGCAAGAACTGAAATCTTATAAAATTTATCAATGATAATTATCGGGTTTTTGCTTTCTATTCATACAAATCAGAAGGATCACAATTCGCCAGCTCGATAAAGTACTCTGCTATTTTTGTGGTTACAGTATCCAGAAACTTTTTTCCTTTTTCTGCCGATGCCTTTTTAGGATTCCCAATTCCTGTGTCGTCCGAAACTTTGTCCCATTGCCGTGGTGCCCACGCAACTTTGTTTTGCAGGCCCTTCAATTTCGACTTACGTGTAACTCCATCACCCGCCTCCTCCAATGGCAATACCAGCTCCGGAAAATAATGCAGTATTACACTTGTCTCCATTTCGCAGGCATGGTCGCCTTCTTCTTCAAAGTGAGAATTTGTATTTTCAACCGCAAACCAATCAATTGTAGAAATAAATACTTCCGGGAATAAAGGTTGTAATTCGCGAACAATCTGTTTAAAATTATTCCCTCCGTGGCCATTCAACACTACCAGCTTTTTAATTCCCTGCCGGTTAAGTGCGGTAAGAATATCTCTTAATATTATTGTTTGAGTCGACGGAGGCATGTGTAAACAAAAAGGCAAATCAATTTGTCCCATATTCTGAACACCAAAAGGGATGGTGGGCAATACCATAACTTTCGCTCCCTGCTCCCAGGCTTTCCCGGCAGCTTCTTCTGCAATTTTCGCAGTCTCCATCGAATCGGTCCCGTATGGTAAATGATAGTTGTGCGGCTCTGTTGCTCCCCATGGCAAAATGGCCACGTCGTACTTTTGGTTTTTTATTTGTTTCCAGTTGGTTTGCTCTAAAATATAGTGCTTCATAATTCTTTATTTGGTTCTAATTTAGATTAAAAAGAATTCATAATCTGTTCTGTCTGTGATTTCTTTTTGACCATTGATACTAATCCGAATTTTTATCTCCTGATTAATTGCTTCCCTTATTAAATCTGTTTTTGATTTTGATAAACAACGACCAATTCAACTTTCATTTCCGGCCCAAACTATTAATTTACACCCGATAACAAAAATGTTTAAAAACGCATTAAAGTCACCCCAACCGTAAAGGGAATTAATTCCGGTCCTTTACTGTCCTTAAACAACGGCACTAAATCGTACGAAACAAAAACATTAAACCACCGGTAACCTGTACGTCCCATAACCGAGTATTTAAACCGATGAATGGAAAAATGATCTTCTACTTTTAGTTTCTCTTTTTGTTCGGTTTTGTATTTAATTTTTGTATGACTGCCTATTCTCAAACTTCCCAAAACTCCGGCTGAGAAATAAATCCGGTTGTCGTAATGATTAATTGGGATTTGCCACTCTACCAGCAGCGGTACTGTTAGTGAAACAATCGCAAGTTTCGATTTCTGATTATCATTAAAAAACAAATACTCGGGTTGAACTACATTGCTTTCATCCAGATAAACAGTAGTATTATCATCTAAACGATAACTCTGCAAATGAAGTCCTAACCCGCTTACCAGTCCAAATGTATTCCTGTTTTTTTGCAGTCCGATACTCTGCTGAACCACATTAAAATACGCGGAATTGGAACGTAAAACATCATTCTCTAAAAACTCAGAATCATAGCCCGAATAATCTTTGTTCAGAAACATATTAAATCCAAAGTCTATTCCGGCATAGTGCCCAGAGAATTTTGTTTTCCACGGAGTTAATCCGTTTCGTGTAATTTTACTGATATCAACCCTCCTCAGTATTTTCTCAGGATCTTTTTGAACCGGAACAATAGTATCTGTTTCCTGTGCAAAAGAAATCTGAAAAAAAGCAATGATAAAAATAAAGCACAGAGTCGCCCCCCAACCGGGTAGTTTTGTTTTTAATGGCTTTTCAATATTCATAATCCAGTTTTGAATTGAATAAGGATTTAGCACAAATGTATGTCAATCCTGTATTTAATTAAAATAACTGTTAAAAAAACACAAAACAAATTCCTCTTTCGGGAGTAAATCTTCCTAACTCATTCACGTTAAGTTTATATAAGAACAGATTTTTCCATAATTGCCTGAAATTCATTTTAAAAGAATACCTTTGCGCCCAAATTTTAGAAGATAAGAATGACATTATTTAAAGAAATGGGGCTTAGTACCGAAATTCAATTGGCGATTGAAGAACTTGGTTTTGAGCAACCTACTCCAGTACAGGAAAAAACAATTCCTTTTTTATTGGAAAGCACGCAAGACGTGGTCGCATTAGCTCAAACCGGAACCGGGAAGACAGCTGCATTTGGTTTGCCAATCATTCAACAAATTGATACGGCAAAAAAATCGATTCAGGCATTAGTATTAAGTCCAACTCGTGAGTTGGCCATGCAAATTGCCAACGATTTAAAGAAATATTCGAAAAACACACCAAAGTTTAAAAGTGCCGTGGTTTACGGTGGCTCCGACATTCGCGCACAAATTAAGGAACTGGAAAAAGGACCACAGGTTGTGGTAGGAACTCCGGGACGGACACTCGATTTAATTAAGCGCAACAAATTGAAAGTAGATGAGATTCGCTGGGTAGTACTCGACGAAGCCGACGAAATGCTTTCAATGGGATTTAAAGATGATTTGGATGCAATTCTGGAGAATTCTCCGGAAGAAAAACAAACTCTTTTGTTTTCGGCTACCATGCCAAAAGAGATTGTAGCTATTTCGCAAAAGTACATGACCAATATTCACGAAATATCGGTTGGTAAAAGAAATATGGGAGCCGATACGGTTGAGCACAATTATTATTTGGTGCATGCCAAAGACCGTTATCTTGCTCTAAAGCGCGTGGCCGACATGAATCCAAATATTTACGGAATAATTTTCTGTCGTACACGTGCCGAAACAAAAGATGTGGCAGACAAATTAATGCAGGATGGTTACAATGCCGATGCGTTGCACGGCGATCTGTCGCAGGCACAACGCGACCATGTTATGGCACGTTTCCGCAACAAACATTTGCAAATGCTGGTGGCTACCGATGTGGCTGCCCGTGGTCTTGACGTTAACGATTTAACCCACGTAATTAATTACAACCTTCCGGACGATCCGGAAGTTTATGTTCATAGGAGTGGACGTACCGGCCGTGCAGGTAAAAAGGGAGTTTCTATTACCCTGATTCACATGCGCGAAAAAGGCAAACTGAAACAAGTTGAGCGCTCTATAAATAAACCTTTTGTAAAAAAGGATGTGCCTTCGGGAAAAGCAATTTGCGAGAAACAGCTTTTTAGCTTAATCGATAAGGTGGAGAAGATTGAAGTTAACGACGAGCAAATTGGCGAATTCATGCCGGTTATCTATAAGAAACTGGCCTGGCTCGAACGCGAAGAACTGATCAAACACTTTGTTTCGATGGAGTTTAACCGCTTTCTGAAATACTACGAAAATGCTCCCGACATTAATGTTGACGAATCGCGTGAAAGAGATTTTGGTCGTGGTGAGCGCGACCGTGGACGCCGTCGTGGAAGAGATGAGCGTGGACGTGGTGACCGTGGAGATCGTGGAGCCGGAAGAAGAGGCAGCGGTAATATGTCGAGATTCTTTTTCAGTCTTGGAAAAAAGAACGGCATTAACAAACGGGCTATTATCGATTTAATCAACCAGAATACTCCGGGGAAAAGTATCGATATTGGCAGCATTGAGGTATTAAAAGGTTTCTCGTTTTTCGAAATTGATTCGAATTATGAAAAAGAAATTTCCAAAGCCTTTAAAAATGCACGTTTTAAAGGCCAACGGGTAAATATCGAGATTGCTAATAAGAAGAAATAGTTTGCAAAGAATACATAAGAAAAGCTGCTGATTTATTGGCAGCTTTTTTTATTCCCTGAATTTGACTTTGCAACTCAGTAGGAAATAAATCCTAAACAAAACGCATATTTCTTTTTACCTCTTTAACATTATCTGCATCGGTTAGCATTTCGAGTAACTGAAAGGCAACATCTAATGCCGGAGCCGGACCTGTGCATGTAATAATGTTTCCATCAATTACAAACTGCTTGTCCAAAACTATCGCCCCCCAATCTGCTAATTCTTTTCGCCGGTTTGTTGTGTCGTTTAAGTCCCATGTTGTTGCTTTTCGGTTTTTCAATACTCCCGATTTACCAACAGGCAAAGCCCCCACACAAACTGATGCAATTATTTTACCTTGTTTATCGAAC
Organism: uncultured Draconibacterium sp.; assembly: GCA_947492175.1. Taxonomy (GTDB): domain Bacteria; phylum Bacteroidota; class Bacteroidia; order Bacteroidales; family Prolixibacteraceae; genus Draconibacterium. Next base: position 65,545 of record CANLMQ010000002.1, read on the forward strand.
TCACGTATTAGATTCAGAAATCGTTCGTTGTAAGCATCTTCCAGAAATCCGGCAACTTCTGCACCTCCCGGAATAGCCAGGGCATCAAAATCATCAACATTCACCTGGTTGAATGGCAATTCAGGTTTTACAATCAGATTCCAGTAACATCTTAACTCCGTATGTAATGCGGTTGTTACCATATCAACAGGTTCAAAACCAGCCTCACGACTCCAGCCAAGTACATCGGTAAATGCAGCAGCTTCATACGCTTCAAACCCCTGCGATAAAAACAAAAGAACTTTTTTTCTATTCATAAAATTCTTTACAGATTTAGTTTTTTCCAATCTTTTTCAATCATTGCATAAATCAAGTCATCAACCCATTTCCCGTTTATGAATAAACTCTCAACAAAATGAGCCTCTTTTCGAAATCCAATTCGTTCGACCAATCTGACTGAACTAACATTATTAGGATCGATTGAAGTAATTATCCGATGTTTATGCAAATCGTTAAACAAGTAGTCAATCACTCTTTTAACAGCTTCTGTTGCAAAACCTTTATTTTGAAAATCTTTGTTCAGAGTGCAACCTATTTCTGCTTGCTGGTTTTCATTACCCAAAAAATGAATACCTAAATCGCCAACCATCTTTTGAGTTTCTTTTTCAAGAATAATAAACTGAAACCATGTTTCGGGTACATTTATTTGTTTAGAAATCTTACTGATAAATGTTTCTACGTCTTCTATCGTTTCAGGAATCCATCCCTGGTATTTGTTAGTCTCTGCATCAGAACGATATTCAAACAACTCATTTTTATCGTCTAGGTTAACTGGTCTTAATATTAACCGTTTTGTTTCCAGTTTCATTGAGTTAGTTTTTACTGGACTGCCATTTCTGCTTTCTGTTTACCGAATTCCTTATTCAGGAAATAAACACATACTGAAACTATGATTATTGCCCCAACGATAGCCAAAACCAAATTGATTAATCCGCCGTACATTTCCACCAAATTATCATCCATCGCTGTATCCATATCAATAAAGAACCTCAATAAAAATCCGGTTAAATTTGCTGATGCATGAATTATTATGGAAAGTGCCAAACTCCTGGTTCTGCAATAAACCCAGCCCGAAAATATACCGATTACCAGTCCGGTAACAAATTGCCATGGATTTAAATGAACCAATCCAAAAAGCAAACTGGAAATAAGAATTGATTTTTCCGGTGAATATTTTTTTAACAATCCATCTAAAATTATTCCTCTGAAAATTAATTCCTCAAGAATTGGAGCAGCAACAACCATTAATAAGAACGCAAAAATTCCGGTTTGGCCTCCAAAATCCATAAATGCTTTTTTAATACTTTCCGACATTGGAATCAAATTTCCAAGCGGAGATACTATTCCCAAAAGCAAAGCAATGGTTCCTGCAATCAGGAAAGGAATTACCCGCTTGTTTTCAATGGTTATATTAAAAGAACTATCAGTTGTTTTATTCTTTCTGATGGAATATACAATCCAGAAAGGAATGCCGATTGCCAATAGATAATAGATTAACACTGAGGCTTCTTTCCCTATCATATTGTTTAGCAATAAGTTTACCGGGCTAAGTAATAACATGCCCAGTACTACAATCCCGGTAACTCCAAAACTTTGTGCTATATTGGGATAAGTTACAGCTGGACTATCAGTTGCAAGATGATTGTTTTTATTTGAAAATAAAGGAAAAATAAACCTAAATCCTACTATCAGTATCCCAATAACCAAAATTTCGGTTCCATATAGAATATGTGAGATTTTCATTAGCGCACCTAACACTAATGTAGTAATTCCTATGATAAGGGAAAGTTTTTTTGCTTTTGTCGAATTCATAAATATTATATTTCGGGTGTTGATATTCTTTGTTTATACGCACTTTTTTTAAAAAAAAATAGGGTATTTGTTTTTCTATCAGTGCGAAGATATAATTCAAACCTCACTTAAAAGCTGATATAAATCTAATTTCAATTTTGTTAAATCCAAACTAAATATAAATAAGAGTTGCTTCTGTAATCCGAAATCCGCCATGCCAACCAAAACAGCATGCAATAAACACAAACGTGTTTCCGCTCCCAGATCAATGTAATTAATTGTTTTCTAAGCGTTCTTCAATCCTTTTTAACCGTTCATCGATGGATTCCATGCCTTTAATTATTTCATTAAATCCCTTTTTTAAAATAATTGCTATCCCGCCTCCGAAAACAAGAATAGCCCCAAAAATAAAAAGCTCCATATCTTTTAATGTTTAAAATTATATCTCAATACGTTTTACTTACCCTCGAATTACCACAGAAAAGCGAACTACAAACCTAACAAACCAGACTGGTAGAAATCGTTTTTGCAATACAATACCAGCATAAATATCGGTACATTTATAATTTATATTATTATAATATTACACATAGTCTGCAACATTCTACAAATGCAAATTACATGCATTGCCACTTCATCTGTTTATTGAAAATAATCTGAGAACGGTTCGCACTCGCTAAAATATTGTTTTGGAGTTAATCCTGAAAGTTTTAGGAAATCATTTATCATGTGCGATTGATCATAATACCCACACTTATAAGTCAAAGTAGTTAAGTTATTATTTCTATTTCTAGCTTTCTCGTGTAACACATTCTGAAACCTCACAGTTTTCATAAACCGTTTGGGTGATGTGCCAATGTATTCCGAAAAAACTCTCTCAAACTGTTTCCGGCTTAAACAAGCTTCAGAAGCCAAATAATCAATACTTACATGTCCTTTCGTCGTATTTATCAAACCGATACAATGTTTTATCCGGTTATAATGATATTTGTCTTTCCCTTTTTTTAATCGTTGAACTATAAATTGTTCAGCAATATTAATTCGTTCAGCAAAAGTCTTTGCTTCATAAAGTTGCGATTCAAGGTCGATGGTGGTGTTTTTTAAAATATGTTTTAAAGGAACATTCTGATTAAAAAGCTTATTTGCAGGAATGTCTAATAATTTAGTCAAACCTAAGGGCTGAAAAATGATAGAGAACAATGATATTTTATTTTGAATAGCAATATCGTAATAGCTGTTCAATTGCCCGGTAATTACAGTGTTTTCGGATATAGTAATATTCTCATTTATTGATTTTGGAATATCGTCAAAATAAAAAATCAATTCAGAAAGGCCACTCGGAACAATCCTTTGAATATGTTTCTCACCATAAGATATGCAGCTTTCCATGGCCCAGAAATGCTTCACAAATTGCGATAATAATTTTGATGGTTTTGAAATACTATAATTCATTACAGGAACTTCTATCGACTACAAATATCCAATATCTTTAATTCATTTCAAATAAGGGTCTGGCAAAAAACCAGACCTTTATTTACCGGGCTATTTATCGCCGTATAACCCGAGTTTGTTCCCCTCGGAGTCAATAAACACGGCAAAATATCCCAGGTCTTCTGCCTCAATTTTTGTTTTGGGCTGAACGATTGTCCCTCCGTTTTGACCAACCTTTTTAATTACGGCATCTAACTTATCACCAGTATTAAAACTTATCAAAACTCCGTCTTTTCCGGGGTTAAAACCAGGAGCACATGAAATAGCCCCTTCACCGCCAGGGAAAAAAGCCATTTTCTCCTGACCGTAATCATTCTTTTGCAAATCAAGTTCAAGGATAGAATTGTAAAAATCTACAGCTCTGTCAAAATTCCCGGCCGGGATTTCAACCCAGGCAATCAACTTCTTCATTGTCATAACTTTTTAATGTTTAAATACAATGCAAAAGTATTTTCCCCGGAGTTTAATTAATTGGAATTTTGCGACATTGCTCTGTAAAATCTGAAATAGTATCTTTTACTACAAATACAACACCCGGTAACAGTTTCACTCCCGGTTTAACAGTTTAATTAGTTCAGAATGCAAAACCTTGTTTGCAGCCACAATCTCAAAATTACGGTCGTAATTGGTTTGGGTTACCGAAAAATCAAAAGAATTTCCCTGCAAATCGGTGGCAACTCCACCGGCTTCTTCAATCAACAAAACCGGTCCGGCAATGTCCCAAATTTTAGTGGTTTGGTTGGCACTGGCTCCCAGTTTCCCATCGGCAGTGTAACAAAAATCAACCAAACAATTGGTCGAGCGCAGGTTTCTGATGTTTTCAACCAAAAGCTGAATTGTTTTGGCTTCCTGTTCTGTTTTTCCCGGCTTATCGGAATAATCAAGTGAATACGACATTAATATATTTTTCAGTTCCACTTCTTTTGAAACCGAAACCGGGTTCTGGTTTAATGTTGCCCCCTTCCCTTGTTCTGCAAAATACAACTGGTTTTGCACAGGCAAATAACAGCCTGCCATGTAGGGTTTAAAATTTTTCAGCAAACAAATTATTATTCCGAACCATGGAATTCCGGCAGCAAAATTAGAAGTTCCATCAATCGGGTCAACCACCCAAGTAAATTCCGACCCCTTATCCTGAAATCCGGTTTCTTCTCCCAAAAGATTATGTCCGGGAAACCGTTCCGCAATTATTGCCATTATTCGATTTTCTGAATCAACATCGGCTTGGGTTACAATACTGCTCTGGCTTTCTTTCACCGTGTAACCGGTAATTTCCCCAAAGTTCTTTAGAAGAATTTTTGCAGCTTCGTTAAGTGCGGTATGTAATGTCTGTTTCATAGCTATAATTAAAAATTGCCTTTCCCTTATTTTATCCGTTTTACGAAAGTAGGCAATCTTGTTCAGAAAATGTTTTACCCGCTGCAACTTCCCGCACATTCAAGCTCCCAAAAATGCCATAGCGATTTAATAATCAGCCGCAATATAGTTTCCGATATTAAACACTGGATGGACAAATAAAAAAAGGAGCTTTTCAGCCCCTTTTTATTATGGTGTTGATAATAATCAACTCTTCCCTTCATTCTCTCTCTATGATTTTCAACATTATCTGCTAAACTAGTTTTGCATCCAGTTCAATTTCGGCAGTACCACCGGCATATAGTCTTGAAATAGGACACCTTTCTTTTGCAACAACCGAAAGCTCGGCAAATTTTTCCTGCGAAAGACCTTCGCATTTTACCACTGTTTCCAGTTTAATATTTGTAATTGCCGGTCCTCCGTCAACTTCTCCCAAAGTAACAGAAGCGGTAGTTTCAATGCTTTCAGGATTTAATCCTTCGCCGCTAAGTAAAGCCGATAAAAACATTGAATAACATCCCGATTGTGCAGCACCAACCAACTCTTCAGGATTGGTTCCTTTACCATTTTCAAAACGCGATGCAAATGTAAACGGCCCGCTGTAACCGGTAATATCCATATTCCCTTTTCCCTCTTTCAGGGTACCTTGCCAAACTGATTTTACTTTTCTTACTGTCATGATCTAAAATTTTTCAGGTTAATTGTTTTTGGAATTATTTTTTACAAAGTAGCATCTCCCGGGTGCCAGTTACAACCTGTTAAACCCGGATTTTGAGTAGCTTCCAAAGCTCTTAAAACTTCTTCTACGTTTCTTCCGGTTGCATCGTTATTACAATTTACCCACTGAATAATCCCTTCCGGATCAACAATAAATGTGGCGCGATAAGCAACTGTACTTGGCTGAAGAATTCCCAGCTTTTTACTTAACGATTTTGAAGTATCTTCAATCATTGGATAAGTCAGATTTGCCAAACGCGGATCGTTTGCTTTCCATGCCAGGTGAACTTCCTGCGTATCTGTTGAAGCACCGTAAAGAGTTGCATTTAGTTCTTCAAATTTTGCAGCATTATTATTGAACTCAACAAGTTCAGTTGGGCAAACAAAAGTAAAGTCTTTTGGATAAAAGAAAATTACCATCCATTTTCCATCTTTTTTATGATCGTCTGAGGTAATTGTACCAAACTGGTTATCTGCCAGAACTGCCTGCTTTTTAAATTTTGGGAACTTTTCTCCTACTGATTTCATGATTTTTGATTTTTATTTATTTATAAATTATTTAGACTTATTTAAAATTACAATGCAAATGTAGGCCATATAACAGCACGTGTCAAATTGATTTTTTTTAAGCGGGATAGAAAAAAGCTATTCTTTTACAAGAAAGTAGCTAAAAGAGTAAGGGAGTGTATTTTTTTATTCGTGTTAATTGAAAACCCAAGGCGTATACTTTTTAAAAAATTTGCATTTGTTTAACAAAACAATTCCTTGTCCAATCAGCTAATATCACTATATTTAACAGCTATTTTTAGGAAAGTAAAAATACCTATCCAATTAAAACGAAAATAATTATGGAGAAAAAATCGAACAAAACGTCGGTTTCGAGAAGAGCCTTTCTTGGAACGGCAGCAGCGGCTGCTGCTGGAATCACAATCGTACCTCGCCAGGCTGTTGCCGGGTTGGGGCACAAAGCTCCCAGTGACAAACTAAACATCATTGGTATTGGTGTTGGAGGTATGGGATTCGCTAACCTGAAAAATCTTGCCTCTGAAAATATTATCGGTCTTGTTGATGTAGACTGGAAATATACTGGTGGCAACGGAGTTTTTGACCGTTTCCCAAAAGCTAAAAAGTACAAAGACTGGAGAATTGCGTACGATGAAATTGGTAAAGAAGCCGATGGAGTAATGGTAGCAACTGCTGACCATACACACGCTATTATTGCAGCAACTGCTATTGAGCTTGGCAAACACGCCTATGTTCAAAAACCATTAACTCACACAGTTTACGAATCGAGATTACTTACAAAACTTGCAGCGAAACACAATGTAGCTACACAAATGGGTAATCAGGGATCATCAGGCGAAGGTGTAAACCTAACAACTGAATGGTTGGCAAACGGCGAAATTGGTGAAGTAACAAAAGTAGAAGCTTTTACTGACCGTCCAATCTGGCCACAAGGACTAAATACTCCGGAAAGAGGAGATTGGGTTCCTGAAACTTTAGACTGGGATTTATTTACAGGACCGGCAAAAATGCGTCCTTACAACCAGGTTTATCACCCATGGAACTGGCGTGGCTGGTGGGATTACGGTACCGGTGCTTTAGGCGATATGGCTTGCCACATCCTTCACCCTGTATTTGTTGGTCTTGAATTAGGTTATCCAATTCATACACAAGGAAACTCAAGTTTATTATTACAAGACTGTGCACCGGTTTCTCAATCGGTAAAACTGACTTTCCCGGCACGTACTCCAAAACGTCAATGGAAAGGAAGAAAGAAAAATGCACAACTTCCTCAGGTAGATGTTCACTGGTATGATGGTGGTATTAAACCTATGCTTCCAGAAGGTTGGCCGGATGGAAAAAATCCAAATAATGCTGGTGGTGGTGTTATCTTCCACGGAACAAAAGACACCTTAATTTGTGGATGTTATGGTAAAGATCCTTGGTTGTTGTCGGGACGTGTGCCAGAAGCTCCAAAATTCCGCAGAAGAGTTGAAACTACCCACGAAATGGATTGGGTACGCGCGTGTAAAGAATCGCCTGAAAACCGTGTTAAAACTGCTTCTGACTTTAGTGAAGCCGGTCCGTTTAACGAAATGGTTGTTATGGGAGTTCTGGGCGTTCGCTTACAGTCGTTGAATAAAGAACTGGATTGGGATGGTGAAAAAATGGAATTCACCAACCTGACTGACAGTGAAGAAATCAAAACTGTTATCAAAGATGGTTTTGCAATTCACGATGGTCACCCAACGTTCAAGAAAACCTGGACTGATCCTGTTCCTGCAAAAGAATTTGCCGCTGAATTAATTAAGCATACTTATCGTAAGCCATGGAGTTTACCTGATATGCCTAAATAATAAGACAATATTATCATTAAAAGGGTGTCGTTAGCGGCACCCTTTTTTTTGTCATTAAAAACTCACAAATTGTTTGTTTAATTACCAACAAAATTGTAAACTTGCACTCCGAAAATCGTACATAACGTTACAGTTTTTACTTAGGGCCTATAGCTCAGTTGGTTAGAGCACCTGACTCATAATCAGGGGGTCCCTGGTTCAAGCCCAGGTGGGCCCACAAAAAAAACCAAGCAGTTACATATCAACTAGCTTGGTTTTTTCTTTTAATCAGATTTCTTTTGCCTGACAAATCATAACTCCAGCCCCAGTACGATACCAATAATTAATCGATTGTTCCAACTCCCGGAGATTTTGTCCGATTGTACCAGCCCGTAAACCGCCGGTTCAAACCTACCCTTTTTTGCTTCTACTCCACCATAAAACCTTGTTCTGGTTAGTTTTTCCTTTGCTACAAATATTTCTCCAGTTACATAAGGATTCATATTTACAGAAGTCCAATTCCAGCTGGGTTTTACTTTTAAATCACTTCGGTAACGTAACTGACTATCATCTGTGCTAAACATTCGATACTCCAGCCTGTGACGATTTCTAAATTTCCAGTTCCCAATTTGTTTTTTGCCTGACACCCTAAACATTGGCCTGTACTCTTGCTCTTTGATCCCGTTTATATCAACAAACTCATGGCGATACAAAAGCTCCAGATCGAGCCAGGATTTTACCGGATACGTAAGCTTACCTTCCAAAAACCAGTCATAGTTTCCAATATCCCGGCTATATAAATTATTAAACAGAATTTCGCCCCTCAGTTTTTCAAAGAAACTCGTATATAGGTATGCTTCCTGCCAGAATTCCTTTATTCCGGATTCTTTGTCATTTGCATAGATTGTTCTGTTCCCGGAGATAATAAACAATAGAATAAGAAGTATATATTTAGTTGTTGTAGATTTCAAAGCCTTACAGTTTTATTAATTGATTTATTGATGCCATGGCAGCTACAATTTTACAAATGTCATCTTTCTACAATATCTTCCGATACCCAAATAGCTTCCTCTCTGCTGAAAACTATTTACATGATCATTCCATCAGAATGCTACACAAAACAATCCCTGTTAAAATCAGCCATAACAACTTCTAATTTTCATGTTTTGCAAGTGCTATTAAAAATTGCGAGGAAAAAATAGAGAATAGAAATAGTCTTTTTAATCGTTGCTGCCTTACTTCTTAAATCAACATAGGTTTAGTTTAAAAAAATGTGAATATAATGATTATTGTCAGAAATCAACTCACACGAATACCAAACCAGAGGTTATAGAGATTAAACTGTTCTGCTAAGCTATTCTACTTACCGCAGTTATGATAAGCTACGTATTGATGGCCCCTCTTATAACAAAAAGTTATTTCAGCATATATAATTCTTTAACCAATTCAAAAGTGTCGTCATTCTGAACCGGATTCCAGGGAGTTCCTTTACCTGCCTCTTTAATGTTCTCTGACAGTTTTTGCGCATTATCGGTGTCTCCTGAGTAAACAGCCATTGCCCATTGTGCAGTTTTATTCTTTGTATTTGCACTGAGCCATTCTTCCATAATCTGGTCAGCTTTTTCTACTTGTCCATCCTCTTTTAAAACCAAGGCACTTAATAAAATTGTAGAGTTAGTCCTGCTGCCCTGTATATTGGATAATGTTTGATCAATTATCCGTTTTTTAAGTTCTTCTGCCTTTATTTTGTTTCCACCCCTTTTATAACAGTGCCACTGCAAAAAATCTTCTATCCGCTCATCAGTAACTTTTGGTCTTCCCACACCAAGATTTTCAGGCCATTTTCGCGCTTCATCAACAAAGTTCACTGCCTTTTTATAATTTCCCTTTTTATAATAATCAAGAGCCTGAAATATATTTGCCTTACGATAGGTTTTATGACCTGAACGTGCTCCTTCATTTGGCAGAATATTTATTCCGCCCAGTACTTTCAAAGAATTTAAGTACTCACCATTATTACAAAGCGACAAGGCGTAATCGTATCCTGCAATATAACTTTCCGGAAATTTCTTATATGCATCGCTCGCTATTTGCAAAGCTCTCTGGTAATCTTCCTTTAGATTGTAAAAGTTTACCAGCTTTTGATAGATTCTCCATTCTGCTGCATCCAGACTTAATGCTTTCAAATAATCCTGCTCCGATTTCTCAGGAGATGTTTTTATTTGAAAATCGCCACGGGTAATATAAAATGGAGCATAATCAGAGGCATTACCACACACCAAGAACAACTCCTCTGCTTTTTCGATGTTTCCTTTATGCCAGTGAAGAAGTGCAAGATAATACTGTGCCTTCCAGTTTTGAACAGCAGACAATGCCCATTCCAAAACTGTTGCTGTCTCGCTTCTAAACGGATAAACAAATTCAGGTGATGCAGCGAGTGCATCATTTAAAAGCGAGGTATCATCCGCCATATAAGCCAGCCAGAATTTTACCAGTGAATGGTCGTTAAAATTCTCAAGCAGGCGTTTTGCCTTTTCTATTTCGCCAAGCGAGTAATATTTTATTGCCAACTCCAAACCAATTTCAGCAGGCATTTCAAAATGTAATACTTCTTTAAAATTTTCCGATTCACAGGCTGCAAATGTGTTTAACGGATCAAGCTTTAGTATTTCGTCCAAATATTTTTGTTTCTCTTTTTCGTTGCCATTAGAATTTTCAATCAAAGCAAGAATAACATAAGCTTCAGTATTATTTCTGTTGTAATCAAGCGATTGATTCGCATACTTTATTGCCCTGTTGAAATCTCTTGTCCGGTAATAAATGCGTGCCATTTCCAAATTGGCAGCCGACCTGTACTTTACAGATCGCATTGCCAATCCAAACGCTTCCAGGGCATCGTAAGTTTTCCCAAGTCGGTCGCAGGTCATTCCATATATAAAATTGGCATCCGGATCGTAAGTATTTATCGATAATGCTTGCATTGAAGCTTTTCCTGCCCCGTTATAATCCATCTTTTTAAACAGAATATTGGCTTTGCCCGTTAAAGCCCTGCTGTGCAAAGGTTCCTTCTCTAGTACATTCCCGTATTTCTCCAAAGCCTCAGAATAATACCTTTGTTTCTCCAACTCAACCGCTTCCGTGTAAATCCCTTCCGCCGACTCCCAGTTAAATTGCTCGCCAAGCACCGTTGGACGCGACATTAGTTTTTCCTGATGTTCGGTACTTTTGTAAGAAAAAACATCTGCAATATCAACTGAATAACCGGCATTTCCCGGCAAATTAAACTGACCTTCGAATAAATCCAGTGGTTTCAGGTCTACTTCTTGTTGCATAACTACTTTTTCATCAGATCGAACAACCAGTTCTCCTTTAATATTTTGTAAAGCACAAAATTTTAATGTTGCCTTTTCAGCATTCTTCACAACATTCAGTGTTCCGTAAGCATCAGCCTTCAGCATGCCATTTGTACCCTTTACCGGAAACCAAATTTCCGAGAAACCGTTTTCTGAACCGCCATCGAAAAACATATGTTTGTAAGGAGAATAGGTACTGTTTTTTGCTTCCTGATTAAATAAAAAACCTGTTTGGAGTTCGGTGTACTGAGGATTGGTTTCCGGATCGGTTAGAAGATTATGCCAAATTGCCCCCTGTCGGGAAAGTGCCCATAAGAATACCTTCATTCCCGGTCTTTCCTCTCTGGGCGCCCAATGCCCCATACCAAAATTACTATCATGAAAGAAAGTGGAAAAATACTCTTCGTACGAACCAAGTATATGATAGGATTTTGACCCTCCAAAATCATTGTTCCTGTAAAACGATATATTTCGCCCTTTATCGTCAACAGGCCAACTGTTGTAATCGCCACCATGACTTATCTCTCCATGCCCCGGAAAAATAAACTCCAAATCGTCAGACACATCTGTTGATGCGGTCATCCAGTTATAAAGCGAAGTTCTTTCGCCTGTTGGATTGTACCAAAAACCCTTTGTTTCGAAATAGGCTTTATCGGCCGGCAAACGTACTTCTACCCTCCATTCGGTTCTGGATGTAAGATCTGGCGCTCCAACAAAGCAGCTTACACTTCCATCATTATTCTCAACCATTTTATAATTTACCGGTGACGCTGTTGAAGGAGCATGTCCAATCGATCCGAAATTAAATTCGATACCGCCCGATGTCCAGGCGCCGCGCATTGCAATATCCCTGAATTTTACCTCGTTATTAAAATAAATAAAATCCCTGCCTGTCGATTTTTCGATAGCTCCCCAAACTTTACCACCCATTTCGGGTGCAACATAAACAATTATATAATCGTTTTCCAATACCACAAAGTTCCATTCTTTCTCTGTCGAATTCACTGTCATTCCATCAAAACGGTAGTAGGGATAGAACTTTGTCATTTTGGCAACCGGATCAGGATCAGAATAGGGGTATGTTTTAAACATCATTTTTTTTTCAAAAATTCTTGCGTTTTGTGCCAACAAAGAGTTAGAGAACAAAAACAGAACTGCATAAAAAAATAAAACAACATTTAATTTCATGATTTTAGGTTTTAGTTTATTTAGAATAATTTTTATCTGCCAGCCAATCGTAGTTTTATACTTTTACAAGATAAATCTTCTGAACGAAACATTCATTAAAACTCATTGTCAATACCAAAATTTTTCCTACGAAGTTTCTCTATTCTCCGGAATCTTAATCTATCCTCAGCTTCAAACTTTCAATTCTTATTTATTAATTACCGAAATTTACAGATACAATTTCTTCCAACCAAATTAGATAGATATCTGAATTCACATGCAACTAATCCACTGATATTATTCCTCTTATGAAGTACAATACCCAAATTGCCTAAATCTGAGCCTATAATTCTGCTATCTGACATACCCTTATTTAGTCCGACTTTCCAAATCCAAACGTCCGACTTCCTTAAACAAGTCGATTTCAAAGCATTATCAGATGTACATTTGGCAGAAATTACGATCATCAAAATTAGTAGTCATGAAAACAATTGGAACAATCTTCTTATTACTTTTTGCATTTGTAAACCATCTTTATTCTCAGAAAACTGAAGAGGTTGGAATCAGCCCATGGGGGGCTGACGATGAAATTGGGACATTAAATATGATGTCGGAAAATTCTCAGTTAAACATCCTTTCCAGAATCAAGTCAGGTAAATCCTACGATTTAAGTGTTGAATATTTTGTGGGAATGCCAAGTTTTCACAGCCTGGGAGATCCATCCTATCAATACTGGCTAACACATACTCCGCACGGAACTGTAGTTGACAATCCCAACGGGCTTGGCGAGGAAATGAATAAAAAAGTAAGCTATACGGGTGATGCTATTTCAATGTACACCCATATGGGAACACACATCGATGCCTTAAACCATTTTGGGTTAAACGGGAAAATATGGAACGGCTTCACTCCGGAAGAGCACCTGGGAGACAAAGGCTGGAAAAAAACCGGCGCGGAAAAGATCCCTCCAATTATTGCAAGAGGCGTTTTAATTGATGTGGCAACGTTCAAAGGAGCCGATATTTTGGATGAAAACTACAGGGTAAACTCTACCGATTTAATGGGAGCATTACAAAAGCAAGGTATTAATTTACAAAAGGGAGATGTGGTATTAATTCGTACCGGGCAGGCTAAGCATTATCACGATGCAGACCACTACCTTCACAACTATCCGGGCATTAATCTTGATGCCGTTAAATGGCTTATTGAAGAAAAACAAGTGATGCTTTTGGGAGCGGATAATCTAAGTTTTGAAGCTTTTCCTCCCGAACGAGAAGACAATTGGGTACCTGTTCACACCTATCTACTGGCAGAAAAAGGGGTTATGTTTATTGAGCAGATGTTTCTGGAGGAGCTGGCAAAAGACAAAATTTACGAGTTTGCTTTTATTGCTGCATCAATAAAACTGCGAGGCGCCAGCGGATCGCCAATGCGCCCCATTGCACTGCCTGTTAAGCAACCCGAACACTCCTCCTAAAACACTCCAAGTCAACAAACAAAGGTTACAAATCGACAAAAGGTCGATAAAAAGAATTTGACAGACTTACGGACAACACCGCGAAAAACGAAAAAGCTTGTTCATCAACTTAAAATTTAAATATCATGCAATTAATAAAAAATCTGGAATGGCGTTATGCCACAAAAAAATTCGATCCTGATAAAAAAGTAGGATCAGAAGAATTAGAGAAACTTAAACGAGCTATTCAACTTTCTGTTTCGTCTTATGGGTTGCAATTTTATAAAGTGCTTATTATAGAAGATTTGGAGTTGAGAAAACGTTTAAAACCCGTTTCCTGGAATCAAAACCAAATTACCGAAGCATCTCATTTGTTTGTTTTCTGTAATTACAGCAAAATCGTTTCTGACGATATTGATGCCTTTATTCGTTTAACTTCTGAAACGAGAGGAATAAAATATAGCGATTTGGCAGGTTATGGAGACTTTATAAAAATGAAACTAAATGAAAAATCGGAGGCTCAGCAAACCAACTGGCTTGAAAGACAGCCATACCTTTCTCTAAGTAACCTGCTGATGGCCTGTGCCGAACTGGGAATAGATGCATGCCCGATGGAAGGTTTTGAGCCGGATAAATACAACGAAATTCTGGGGTTGGAGGGAAAAGGATTAAATGCCTGCGTAATAGCTACAATTGGCTACAGACACAACTCGGATAAAAGTCAGAACCAGCCAAAAGTAAGAAAGCCAATGGAGCTGCTTTTTGAAGAGATAAAACAATCGGTTGTACAACCTGTTTTAAACCTTAACTGACGATAAAAATCTTTGTAGATGAAGCATGCAGTTATAACAGGAAGCAGCAGAGGTATTGGTTTGGCTTTAACCCGGAAACTAATTGCTGAAAACAATATTGAAATAATCGGAAGCTCAACATCCGGCAAACACAGCTTACAATCGGCTAATTTCAGTTGCTATCCATTAAACCTGAACGATAAAAAATCAATAGAAGCGTTTGTAAAACAAATTGAAAATAAAAAGATTGACTACCTGGTAAATAATGCAGGAATTCTGCAGTACTCTGATAATCCGGGAATCGATTTTCAGAAACTGGAAGAAACTTTTAACGTTAATCTTTTCGGAACAATACGTTTTACCGAGCTGCTTATTTCGCGTTTAAACCAAAACGCTCACATCGTTACGGTTACTTCGGAGTGGGGCTCCTTTAGTGAACCCGGTTTCAACGAATACCAGCCCCATTATAAAATGTCGAAAGCTGCATTAAACATGTACTCAAAGTTACTCTCAGAGCGACTTAAAAAGCGGGGAATAAGAGTATCAGCTTTCGATCCGGGCTGGGTAAAAACCGACATGGGTGGGAAAAACGCATCCAGAACTCCGGAGGAGGTAGCAACTGAATTGTTGTATTTAATGAAAAGCAAAGTTGAAACCGGGAATTTCTGGCACAAAGGAAAAATAAGAGAATGGTAACCCAAAATTCTTTTGTTCGGTATTATAATTCCGAACGTTTTATTGCCGGCTGTCTCATACATTTGTACCAATTAATTATTCAAAACCAGCTCTAAAATTTTACAAAACACAAATACATTAAAATATGCCACATTTTGTAATTGATTGCTCAGAGAACATTATAAAAACAAAAGACGCCGGAACTGATTCTGGAGAAAGTATATTATTCTGCAGAATCTACCGGTTTGTTTAATAAAGAAGATATAAAAGTTCGAATTAATGCTTTTCAATATTACTACAAGCGAAATTCGCCCGATGATTTTATTCACGTTTTTGCCCACATCATGGAAGGAAGAACAACTGAACAAAAAGTTTACTCTCGCACAATATAGTTTCCGGGTTAAAAAACATTTTGCCCGATGTACCAATCATTTCAATTAGCATCAGTGATTTTGAGAAAGCAACTTATTGCAATAAATCGATGGTTTTATGACGAATAAAGAAAGAATAATCAAAATAACTCAATATGAAATTTACAGTAGCAACAATTTTATTGATGTTGATTTATTCATCATCGAGTTACAATGAATGGGAAATAGCACCCCCTGAAAATAACAGGAAGTCGAATATGGAAAATAGCAGCATTAAACCGGGATTTTGGAAATCAGCCGATAAAAATCCGTTTTGGATAACAGTAATTGGAGACCAGGTTTATTGGTTAGGAATGAATAAACAATCTGGTGAAAAAAAGCTTGGAGAAAACTGGTGTCATGTAGGAGTTGGAAAAATATATGGCAACCGGATCATTTTAAATTGGTCAGACATTCCGGTTGGCGAAGACCACTTAAATGGAAGAATAACTGTTGAAATTTTGAGCGAAACAAAAATGAAGGTCACCGAAGATTCCGGTAATTTTGGGAAGTCGGAATGGACCTGGGAATCTGACAACAAATCTTTTTCAGAAATCGGAATCTGACTTAAAAAATGAAAAAAACACATTTAATACCATCGCAGGAAGCAGGACGGAAATTTATTATGAGAGAAATAAAAGGCTATGTAATTATGCTTAACCTGCTTCGTTTTAAAAAAGTAGCCGACTATTCAGCTTCGCCTGAACTTAAGCCCGATAAACCAATTAGCGGAAAAGAGGCTTATCAAAAGTACATGGATCACACCCGGCCATTTCTGGAAAAATCTGGTGGAGAAATTCTGTTTATGGGCGAAGGAGGAGACTTTCTGATTGGTCCTGCAGATGAACAATGGGATGCAGTGCTGCTGGTTAAACAAAATAGCGTAAAAAGTTTTCTGAATTTTGAATCAAATACAGAATACATGAAAGGTATCGGGCACCGAACAGCAGCACTGGAAGACTCGCGGCTACTTCCTGTCTCTGAATCAAAACAATAAAAGATAAACCTTTTTTAATAATTCTTTTCAGCAAAAAAGCCCCCAACACAACCATTATATAAGACCGGAATTGCATTTAAAATAAACTTATTTTCGGACACGTTGTTTATGACTAATATCCGGATTAAAAGACATTTCAAAATGCAACTTCTGGTTTTATTAAATTTTGCAGCTGCTCTACAGGGAATATTTTTCACTTATTTAATTGCGCACAACCGGCTAAAGGACACTAAATCGGTTGTATTGGGAGTACTAACACTCGTTCTTTCAATCAGTTTGTTTGGCGGAATTTACGGAATGACCGGATACTACAAAGTTTTTCCTCATTTGGTAAATGTGATGGACCCGTTGTTTTTACTGTACGGCCCATTACTTTATACCTACATTTTTGTTCTCACTAAAAACAAGCTGCCCCGGCGTTTTTTATTGCACATTCTGCCTTTTGCCATTTATATTATCTCATTTATCCCGTTGTATGCAAAAAGCGGAGAAGAGAAAATTCAGTTTGCCGAATATATTTTTTTAAGTAAAGAAGTTCCGGTTGAAGGTCTTTTAATGCAGCTGGGAAGAGTAATTTACATTTCGGTGTACGTGTTTATAAGTTTAGTTCTGGTTAAAACGCATCAGAAAAAAATAAAAGACAACTTTTCTAATATTGAAAAAGTATCGCTGAACCAGGCAAAAAAAATACTCTACCTTTTTTTAGTGGTTTTAACTGTAGCACTCGTTTCATTTTTTTTAGGATACCGTTTATCGTACAGTTTCTCTGTTTCGAATAACGTTATAGGCTTTTTTGTTGGTATTCTTATTTATGCCCTGGTTTATTCAACCTGGAAGATTCGGCACATCAGGGATACCAAAATTGTTGATGTAGCCGTAACAAACAACAATAAACTTCATTCTGAATTAAAAGAGAAACGACGAAGTGTATTTGTTTTAAATGATGAACAACTTGATGAATACAAAGTACGACTGGAAAAAGCAGTTGAAGAGGAAAAGGTTTTTACCGAGAATGAACTATCCCTGGCTGAATTAAGCCGAAAAATAAATATTCAGGCTTATCAGTTATCCGAATTAATCAGCCGGATTTATGGGGAATCGTTTTTTGATTTTATTAACCGAAACCGAATAGAAGAGATCAAATTGCGTCTCGAAGATCCGGCTTCAGACTCGTATTCGCTGCTGGGAATTGCCATGGATTGCGGATTTAATTCAAAATCGTCGTTTAATACTGCATTTAAAAAATTTACAGGTCTTACTCCCAGCGAGTACCGAAAGCAACAACTAACAAAAGTTACCACATAGAATAAACCAATGGAAAGACCAGAGCCTGCAAAAAAAACAATTGCCATTCTTCCGTTTGTGAATATGAGTGGCAGCGACGATGTTGAATATTTCAGCGACGGAATAACCGAAGAAATTATCAATGCACTGGCCAGTATTCCATATCTTAAAGTTACTTCAAGAACCTCATCGTTCTATTTTAAAAACAAACCTGTTCCAATTCGGGAAATAGCTAGGCAATTAGATGTGGCAATTATTTTGGAAGGAAGTGTCCGGGTTGCTGCTCAAACAGTCCGAATAACGGCGCAGTTGATTCATGCTGAGGAGGACTTTCATTTTTGGTCGGAAACCTGGGACCGGAAATTGGTGAATATTTTTGAAATTCAGGATGAAATTAGTTTGTTAATTGCTGACAAAATAAGGGAAGAATATGGTCATTTTGAAATTCAGGATCACCTGGTTGAAAAGAAAACAGAAAATTTCGATGCCTACGATTATTATTTAAAAGGCCGTTATTATTTTAACAAATGGAATCCGGTTGATACACAAAAAGCAATTGAATTATATGAAAAAGCAATTGTTCTCGATCCCAACCATACCGATTCGTATATTGGTCTGGCCGATGCCTACAGTTTTTTTGCAGTTACCGAATTAATGGCTCGCGAAAAGGCCTGGGAAAAATCGCGGTTTTATACCGATAAAGCCCATGCTTTAAATCCGAACAATGCCGGCGTACATTACCTGCTTGCCAATGTTTCCTTTTTTTACGATGCCAACTTTAGCGATGCAATAAACCACACCGTAAAATCTCTTGAGCTAAAATCCAATTATCCCGAGGCACAGCAATTTATGGCGCTGCTTTATATGATTTCCGGACAAATGGGAAAAGCCAAACAGCATCTGGATGCAGCACACGGTATCGATCCGCTTTCGCAGGAAACACTGTTTTACCGGGCTTATTATAACTATCGTTCTGAAAATTATTCGGAAGCCCTGAAACTGTTTGACGAAAGCCTGGATAAAAATCCCAATAATATTCCGGCCTACATTGTCCGCAGTTATTGTCTTCTTAAAAAGGGGAAGTACGATGATGCAATTTCTTTCCTGGGAAAAATGCCCGAAGAAATTGTTGTTCAGAACGAACAACTTGGAACCACTTGCCTGGCATTCATTCTAAAAAAAGACACAAAAAAAGCAAAAACATATTTCGATCAACTGTACCGGGAAGCCCAAAATCCAAATTCATTCCAGGCACATTCTTATTTATACCTGGCCTACGCAAACATGCGCAAAGCCGATAAAGCATATGCCTGGCTCAACGAGGCATTCAAATTAAAATCATCAGTTTTATTGCTGAATTATACCGATCCGTTGGCCAACGATTTAAAAAATGATTCGCGATACGAACAATACAAGAAAAAACTATACAATCATTCTGAATCGACAGAAAAAGAAACAAGCCCTAAAGCTCCCCTATTAGATTCCGCAACTGCAGACACTTACAAAGAAAATCTAATCCGGTTTGTTTACGAAGAAGAACCGTTTCTGGTTCCCAACATCTCGCTTCGATTACTTGCCGAACAAGTTGAAATACATCCCAATAAACTTTCGTGGCTGCTTAACGAACGTATGGGTAAAAACTTTAACGAGTTTATTAATTACTACCGTATTGAATATTTTAAAAAACTGGTTCTTGATCCTGAAAACAGCAATATATCGTTGATTGGTCTGGCTTATGAAAGTGGCTTTAACTCAAAAACTGTATTTAATACCTATTTCAAAAAGCTGGAAGGAATAACACCCAAAGAGTTTTTAAAGCAGCACAACTAGTTCAACTCCTGTTTTTTTCAACTTCCGAAATCTCTATATTACCAATACTTTTCCTTTAATCACACTTTTAAGTCCGCAATTATAATTCCGAACACCTGTAAAACAATCCCGAACTTTTGTCTTCAGGGCACCTCCTACTTTTGTTTCATGATTTCGTTTAGAACAGATTAAACAATAAAAACAAGTATCATGAAAGAAACAATGAAAGCAATTGTTGCCAAAGGTTACGGACTTCCCGATGTGCTGGAGTTACAAAACGTAACAAAACCAAAACCCAAAACAAACGAAGTATTGGTTAAAGTTTATGCTTCTTCGGCAACCACAGCCGACGGAATGATGAGAACAGGCAAACCCTTTATTGGCAGATTGGCGACCGGATTACTAAGACCCAAGCATGCCATTCCCGGTGCAGGATTTGCCGGCATTATCGTTTCGGTAGGAACAGATGTCAGAAATTTTAACCACGGAACCCGTGTTTTTGGAGAAACAACATTGGGTCTTAGCACCAACGCCGAGTATGTCTGCGTTCCGGAAGACGGAGTAATTCTTCCAATGCCCGATAACATGAGTTTTGCAGAAGGAGCAACTTATGGTGACGGACATTTAACCTCACTCAACTTTCTGAAAGAAATTGCTCAAATTAAACCAGGGCAAAAAGTGCTGATTAACGGGGCTTCCGGGAGTCTGGGAACTGCTGCTGTACAAATTGCCAGGAATATGGGCGCCGAAGTAACCGGCGTTTGCAGCACCCGGAATATTGGCCTGGTAAAATCGCTCGGGGCCGATCGTATTATTGATTACACCAAAAAAGATTGCACAAAAGTGAAAGACACTTATGATGTGGTTTACGATACTGTTGGTAAAAGCTCCTACACAAAAAGTAAAAAAGTTCTGGCTGAATCCGGTGTATATGTTTCGCCGGTGTTAAAAGGAGCATTCTTATTTCAAATGGTATGGACATCTTTTTTCAGCAATAAAAAAGCCAAGTTTGCTGCAACCGGACTTCGCACAAATGAAGAGTTACGAAGCTTATTTGCAGAATTGGTTGAAATGTTCAAAGAAGGAAAATTAAAAACGGTTATCGACCGTCAGTATCCGCTTGAAAAGGTTGCTGATGCGCACACTTACATTGCTTCAGGATACAAAAAAGGAAACGTTGTAATTATAGTTCATTCTGAGAATTAGAACATTTACGTCCGACTTCCTCAATCCGAACGTCCGATTTTACTAAAAACGTCGCATGCCAATGCCGCTCCCTCTACTTTTGTTTCTAAATCATTAAAATTCAAAAAGATGAAGCTGTCACTCAAGATCGAAGAAATAAGTATGCTCGTCCTCTCATTTTATATTACTCTGTTACTCGGATACGACTGGTGGGTATTTATACTTTTTCTTTTCACACCCGATATCAGCATGTTGGGCTACCTTTTAGGAAACCGCACAGGAGCAATACTATACAATATATTTCATTACAAATTTTTAGCGGTATTTCTGGGAATTATCGGCTACGCCAACTCAATAACTGAACTTGCTTTTGCCGGAGCCATTCTGTTTGGACACAGTTCGTTCGACAGGTTATTCGGCTATGGACTGAAGTACCCGAAAGGATTTATTTATACACACCTTGGAGCCATAAAAAACAAAAACAATTAAAACAACATGAAAAACAATTTAAAAACAGAAAACAAAATGCTGTTACTTTTGATGTTACTGCTAACATCGATTGTATCGGGTTATGCCGACGACAATGTAACCATCAGTGGTTATGTCCGAAGTTCGGAAACCGGAGAAGGTTTGATCGGATCAACGATCTACGTTGAAGAAATGCAAACCGGAACTGCCACCAATTCTTACGGATTTTATTCGCTTACCCTGCCCAAAGGCAATTATACAATACGCTATTCTTATATCGGGTACGAAAAGATTTCAATGGGAACAGAAATCACCGGAAGAATTACAAAAGATGTGGAACTAAATCCGGTTTCAAACCAGATGGAAGAAATTGTAATTCGCAGTGAAAGCGAGGATAAAAATATCCGCCAGGCAGAAATGGGCGTTACAAAACTATCGCCAAAAGAAACAAAAATGATTCCGGTAATACTGGGCGAACAGGATATTTTAAAAACTATTCAGCTGTTGCCCGGAGTAAGTTCCGGAACAGAAGGAACAACCGGATTTTATGTGCGTGGTGGCGGAGTCGATCAAAACCTTATCATCCTCGATGAAGCTCCCATTTACAGTGCATCTCATTTAATGGGCTTCTTCTCCGTTTTTAATTCTGATGCCATTAAAGATATGAAACTCTACAAAGGAAATGCACCCTCGGTTTACGGAGGACGTCTGTCGTCAATTCTCGATATTCAGATGAATGAAGGAAACTCAAAAAAGTTTTCAACTTCGGGCGGGCTTGGATTGCTGGCTTCGCGGCTTACAATCGAATCTCCGATTGTTAAAGACAAAGGCTCGTTTATAATTTCGGGCCGCAGAAGTTATGCCGATATGTTCCTGGTTTTTTCGAAAGACAATGCACAACAGCAAACCGACCTTTATTTTTATGATTTAAATGCGAAAGCCAACTACAAAATAAATAACAACAACCGGGTGTATTTATCGGGATATTTAGGCCGCGATGTATTTAACATGGATGAATTATTTGCGCTTAAATGGGGAAATAAAACCGCCACATTTCGCTGGAATCATATTTTCAACAACCGTTTATTTCTGAACAGCTCACTGATATACAGCAATTACGATTACGGTTTCGGGTATAACTTTTCGGATAATATGATTTATATAAAATCCGGTATCCGCGATATAAACTGGAAAGAAGATTTCCAGTACTACATCAATTCAAACAATACACTAAAATTCGGATTCAACGCCATCGCTCATTCCTACCAGCCCGGAGAAATCAATGCCGATAACGACGATCTGTTTAATTCAATTTTTATGAATAAAAAACAGACATACGAAGCTGCTGCTTATTTTTCGCACGAATGGAATATTTCAGACAATGTAAGATTAACTTACGGACTACGTTATTCGGGTTTTATGGCAATTGGCCCCGACACCGTTTATACCTACAACGAAAACGACGAACGAATTACTACAGAAGCGTTTGCTGACGGAGAAGTTATAAAAAAATACAAAACAATTGAGCCCAGAGCTACCTTCAATATTCTTTTAAACAAAACCAGTTCGTTTAAAATCTCTTATACCCGAAATGCTCAGTATGTTCATCTTCTCTCAAATTCTTCGGCATCGCTGCCAACCGATGTCTGGATTCCGAGCAGTAAAAATGTAAAGCCCCAGGTTGCCGATCAGATTGCTGCCGGGTACTACCGGAATTTTATGGACAACATGTTTGAAACATCGGTGGAAGTTTATCACAAGGATCTTTTCAACCAAATTGATTATCAGAACGGTGCTGAAATTCTTTTAAATGAAGATGTGGAATCGCAATTGGTTTTTGGAAAAGGAAGGGCTTATGGCCTCGAATTATACATAAAAAAGCGAAAAGGGAAATTAACCGGCTGGTTGGGTTATACACTTTCGCGAACTGAAAAATCGATGGATGAAATAGAGAACGGCAGATGGTTTCCTGCAAAACAAGACCGCACACACGACATTTCGGTGGTTGGCATGTACCAGCTAAACGAAAAATGGAACCTTTCTGCCAACTGGGTATTTAACACAGGAAATGCGGTTACCTTTCCCAGTGGAAAATACTCGGTTGACAAATTTACTGTTCCGGTTTATACAAACCGAAATGGTTATCGGATGCCCGATTATCACCGTTTGGATATTGCAGCGACCTACACACCCAAAAAGAAAAAACGCTTTGAATCGAGCTGGAATTTCAGCATGTACAATGCTTATGGACGACGAAATGCCTTTTCCATTACTTTCCAGGAAAACGAAAACAATCCAACACAAACCGAAGCCATGCGTCTGGCACTGTTCCAAATGATTCCTTCAGTTACTTACAATTTTAAATTTTAAAGTCATGAAAACAATTCAATTATCCACTTATATAATAAGTCTGATTATTCTGTTTTCCGCATGCCAGGATGTAATCGACATTGATCTTGATTCGGTTGAACCCAAACTGGTTATTGATGGAGCAGTAACCGACATAAGTGATACACTTACCATTAAGCTCTCAAAATCTGTCAATTATTTCGATCCGGGAATTTATCCTGGCATTTCAGGCGCAAATATTACTGTTTCCGATAATTTGGGAAATACCAGCCCGCTTCTTGAAACAAGTCCAGGGACCTATTCATCGTACCTACCTGGCATTGAAGGCAATGAATACACAATGACAGTAGAAACAGAAGGAGAAGAATATACCGCCAAAGTTACGATGCCTTACAAAGTGGAAATCGATTCGCTTTCGTTTGAACCGACTCCTGATTATATGGAATTTTCGGGTGGCTATCTGGTAAATTGCCATCTTCAGGACCCGGCCGGTATTGACAACTACTACCGTATTAAAGTCTCCGGAATAAATCAAACAGAAGAGCCCGATAAGGTACTATTTGTGTATGACGATTCTTTTGTTGATGGAAATAAAATCACTTTACGATGGGACGATGAACAGTTTTTTGAACAGGATACGGTAGTGGTGGAACTACAAACACTGGCCGAATCCACCTATGAATATTACCGGACTTTATCGGCGCTTTTTGAAGATGGAATGATCGGTAATGCAAATCCGGCAAACCCAATTACAAATCTGTCAAACAATGCATTGGGGTATTTGGGCGCCTTTACTGTTAGCCGCGATACAATAATTATCCCGGTTCAGGCAACCAATTAAGTATTTTACAAAACTCAAAGTCATGAAAACAATTCAATCATTAAAAACAAATGCCCGGACGGCCGGGGTACTTTACCTGATCATCATTCTGTGCGGCTTGTTCAGCGAAGTGTTTGTTCGTTCCGGAATTATTGTTTCCGGCGATGCAACTGCAACTGCAAACAATATTGCAGCAAACACTTTCTTATTCCGTATTGGTTTTGTCAGCGACTTAATTATGGTAATGAGCGATGCAGGAGTTGCCTTATTATTTTACCTTATATTAAAACCGACAAATAAAGGGCTCTCACTTCTTGCTTCCTTTTTCAGGCTGGCGCAGGCTACGGTATTGGGTATTAACCTGCTTAATTTATATCTGCCCTTACTAATTCTGAATGACAAGGCTTATCTCACCAGTTTTTCGGGGGAGCAATTAAACTCACTTTCCTTGCTCTTTCTTAATGCTCATTCGTACGGATACCTTATAAGTGGTGTATTTTTCGGGCTGAGTTGCCTGGTTCTGGGCTACCTGATTTATAAAGCCCGCTACTTTCCCAAATGGCTCGGGATTTTAATTGTTGCCGCCGGAGCCAGTTACCTGGTTGATTGTATGGTTAACTTCCTGTTTCCCGAATTTGCTTCGGTAAGCGAAGTTCTTGTTATGACCGTAGCCGTTGTTTCAGAGCTTTCTCTCTGTCTCTTTTTATTGGTAAAAGGAATAAAACCGGATCGTGCAATTCAGAATCATACCTCATAAATAAGCACAAAACAGTTATGAAAAAGTCAGTTTTAAAGTACATTATCCCGTATTTCATTTTATTCACAATTTTGCCTGTATTTTCCTACGCTACTGAAGAACAAAAAGTATATTTCAGCCCGGAGAATTTTTTGGGTAACCGTTCGAATAACTATCAGCACATAATTCGGGCAGAAATTTCGAATAAAATCAGATTTACCAATTTTGCCTATCTTGACAGCGATTACAGAAAACAGGAAAACCTTTATAATATTCGAAATACCGTTTCATACAATATACTTAACGACTGGTCTTCTAATTTAGCCTTCGGATTAAAAAACCCTGGTTTCTACTCTACCTCTTCCATTCAATTCAGTCAAAAACATGAGGCTTTATCGTATATTATATCTTCAGGAGCAACCTATCAGAAAAGCTTTACTTCCGAAAATTTTGCATCCATACAATACACTCCCAAAATCAGAAATAACCTGATGCTTTATTTAAAGAGCACTTTTTCAATAAACATCGACAAAAAAGGCATTACACGTGGTATTCAGCAATTTCGGGTTGGCGTTAAAAATAAACAGTTGATTTATGGCATGGCCGGTAATCTTGACCAGTTTAATTACAACCAAAGAATGCTGGCTAATTATGGATTTTTTTTACGAGTAATTTATTAAACAAAAAAAGTATGCAAACAAGAAATAAAAAAAACAATCAGAAACTCCTGGCAAATTTGGGTTTGGGAGTTGTTACACTAATAGTCGGCCTCTCCTTTATTTTTGTAAAAATTGGATTACGCGAAGCAGATGCTTTCGACCTGCTGGCACACCGCTTTAGTATCGCTTTTTTATTTGTTCTTATTCTTCGGGCCTTGGGAATGATTAAACGTCCAAAAATAAGCAGTAAAGACTGGCTTTCGGTTTTATTGGTTTCGCTTTTGTACCCTATATTATTCTTTGGATTCCAAACAATTGGAATGAAATCAACAACAGCATCGCAGGCAGGTATTATTTTTGCATTGTCGCCGGTTTTTACAATTATATGCGGAGCTATATTCTTGAAAGAGAGAACTTCTTTTACTCAAAAAATCGGGATTGGTTTATCGGTTGCCGGATTGGCATATATTTTTCTTTACAAAAACGGAGCCACTAACCAAAGCTGGCTAGGAAACAGCTTTTTAGTACTTTCGGTACTTTGTACGGTTGGTTATTACATGATTGGCAAAAAGCTAATGCAACGTTATGATTCTTCAAGTCTGACTACCATAATGATTAGTATTGCTTTTGTGGTATTCAACTTTGTTGGAATAACAAAACATATTGTTAACGGCGATATAAATACGTTTTTCACCCCTCTAAAAGAGCCTTCTTTCCTTATTTCGGTGGTGTACCTCGGAACGCTGTCTTCCGTTATCACTTCGTTTCTTACCAACTACGCACTGACATTTGTCCCCACAACCGCAGTTAGCATTTATAATAACCTTAATCCAATTATTGCAATAATCGGAGGTATTGTTTTTTTAAGCGAGCATCTTTACACCTTCCAGTTTATTGGAGGCATAGGAGTTATACTTGGTGTAATTCTGGTTTTGAGTTATAAAAATAGAAATATGTCAATGCGACTGGCTTTTAGCCGAAAATAGTTAAAAGAACAGCCTGGTTGATAAAAAATGAATAAGCTAATACGTAAGGAAGATTAGTGTTTGCCCCTTTTATTTTTTCTCAAATTCAATTTTCCAGAGTCCTCTTAAATCGTTTAGCCGGTAACCGGTTGCCAAGTCGTTTGGGTACAGTTTCCGAAGCTTTTGTCGGGTTGCAGTATCAATATCTGATTCTGTATTCCCATGGCATTTTAAACATGCCGGCATTCCTATTCGTATGGGCTTGTAAAACACCAAAGCATTTGCTTCTTTTACAACAGTATCTGCCAAAGTATTTGCCTCAAAAATTTTCCAAAACTCCATTTCCTGCGATGAACTTAATCCGTTTTCAGCATTTCTGGTTTTGTTGGTAATACGTGTAATCTTACAATCAAATTCATGGTTTAAACTATCAACAATTGCTCCTGCTTTTAAGTTACAAAACTCAACCGCATGTTCTGCTCCTCCGTATTGAATCGCCGTTCCTACATTACTTAAAAGTGTAGCCTGTACTTTCCCCGAAATCTCGTTCCCGCTTTCCCGGATTTTTAAATAAGTGGATGAGTCAATTCCCTGATTACAGGAAAAAAAGAAAACCATTATCAAAAAACAGATTGTATTTACTTTCATAAGCGTACTTTTTTTGAAATGAGTTTATGAATAAGTCTTTAAATATAACCAATAAAGCAATTTCTGACGTGTCTAAATTTGTAAAATCAATTATATTTGCTTCATCATCAAATATTCCTACAAAGAGTGTTTGATTATACAGAAGAGTTGAGAGAGCGGGCTCAATGAAACTCTGGCAACCTTCTCCGTATTACAACGGATGAAAAGGTGCCAATACCCGGCCGGTAACGGAATTATAATTTGAACACAATCATGAAAAAATTACAGTACAAATTATTTTTCACAAGCTATTTGCATGGGGCAAATATGTGTATGCAAAGGCGGTTTTAACCGCTTTATTTAGAGAGTTTACAAAATTGTTCATCACATAATTGCGAAGATGAAGGACCTTTTTTATGGATATTACTCCGGTTTTAGTCTGTCATCTTCCGACTTTTTTAGATATGCCAAAAACAAAAACTTACGAAGAAATTAATCAAAAACTTAAATCGGGTAATGCAGTAGTGCTTACCGCCGAGGAAGTTTCGGAAATGGCGAAGAAAATGTCGCCTGAAGATATTGTTGAAAATGTTGACGTTGTAACCACTGCAACCTTTGGCGCCATGTGTTCATCGGGTGCTATTATTAACTTCGGACATGCCAATCCGCCTATCCGTATGGAAAAAATACGCTTAAACGGAGTGCCCTGTTACGAAGGACTGGCTGCCGTTGATTCATATATTGGTGCAACTGCCTGTAATCCGGAAAATCCAAATTATGGGGGTGCCCATGTTATCCAGGATTTGCTTGAAGGAAAAGATGTGGTACTGGAGGCCTGGGCAAAAGGCACGGACTGTTATCCACGCAAACACATAAAAACGAAGATCAACATAAACACAATTAACGAGTTTACGCTTTTTAACCCGCGAAATGCTTACCAAAATTATAATGTGGCTGTAAACACCACAACAACAATAAAGCATACCTACATGGGAACGCTGCTGCCCAACCTGCGAAATGCAACCTATTCAACCTCAGGAGAACTTAGTCCGCTGCTTAACGATCCGGAGTTTAAAACCATTGGACTGGGAACCCGCATTTTTCTGGGAGGAACACAAGGTTTTGTGGTTTGGCCAGGAACACAGTTCCACACTACAAAACCTAAAAACGAGCTGGGAGTTCCGGTAACAAATGCAGCAACCATAGCGGTTATGGGTAATCTAAAAGAAATGTCGCCCGATTACATTCAGGCCGCTTCATACGAAAAATACGGAGTAAGTATGTTTGTTGGTATCGGGATTCCAATTCCTGTATTAAATACCGACATTGCCAAACGTGTTTCAATAAACAACAGCCAGATAGAAACCTCTGTTTTAGACTACGGAACGGTTGGTACCCCTAAACTGGGTCAGGTTACATACGAAGAACTACAATCAGGCTCAATAAAAGTAAACGGGAAAAAAATTCGTACGGCACCTGTGGCCAGTCTTTCCAAAGCACGCAAAATAGCCGATGAGTTAAAACAGTGGTTGCAAAAAGGAGAGTTTGAAATTAGCAAACCCGTGCAAATGTTTCCGCAAAACACAAGCTTAAACGGATTAAAAGAAACGGAGGTTGAAGATGATTAAAAAAAGATACATTCTGAATTTCCCACCGCAAAGTGGCGACAAAGCATTTACATATCATTTGGTAAAAGATTACGACATTCGTATTAATATTCTAAAAGCCGAAGTTTATCCGGGCAAACGTGGCAGTTTGTTACTTGAGTTACAGGGCAAAAAAGATAATATAGAAAAAGGTGTTGAATACATAAAAAGTCATAAAATTACCTGTGAATCGCTGGACAAAAGGATTCGCTGGAACGAAGAAAAATGTATCGACTGTGGAAACTGTACCGCTGTTTGTTTTGCAGGCGCACTAAACATGAATAAGGAATCGTGGAAACTGGAATTCGACAAAAGCAAATGTGTGGTTTGCGAACTTTGTATTCCTGCTTGCCCATTAAATTTATTCGAAATAGATTTTAGTAATGAACCTGTTTGAGGAAAGAACATATCGAACACAATTTAATACCGATCGGTTTTCAGGTTTTATAGTAAAACACCTTGAAACGGATTTATGGATTGGCGTAGATCCTGCTTCGTTTAACGAAAGAATGAAGGAAGTGGCTCTACAAAAAATAGAAAGTTTAAGAACGACCTTTGATAACTACATTAAAACAGAGCCATTTTTTAAGAAAAGTCTGAAACCATTCCAGCCCTCGGAAACAGCTCCGAACGAAGCAGTTGAAATGGCCGCTGCTGCCGAAAAAACAGGTATTGGTCCCATGTCGGCAGTTGCCGGATTGTTTGCCCGCGAAATTGGAGAGGAAATTATTCAGAACTTTTCGGTTGAGGAATTGGTTATAGAAAACGGTGGCGATATTTTCGTCCTGTTAAAAGATAAATTAATATTATCAGTTTTTGCAGGAGAGTCAATTCTTTCGGAACGAATAGGATTGGTAATTCCAGCCGAAAATAAAAAACTTGGGATTTGTACTTCTGCAGGCACGGTAGGCCCTTCAATAAGTTACGGCAAAGCAGATGCAGTTGTAGTTGTTTGTGAAGATATTTTATTAGCCGATGCTTTTGCCACTGCGTTCGGCAATAAAGTAAAGTCGCCCGAACATGTTGAGAAAGTGATTAAACAAGCGGAAAAATTCCCAGAAATTCAATCGTTGTTAATTATTTGCGAAGACAAGGTTGGCATTAAGGGAGAAAATGAAATACGAATTTTGAAATAAATCTTTGCGGCGTTTTACTGTTTCCTTTTTAACCACAGAAAACGCGTTCTAACACAAAGTATAGCAAGAAAACAAAATGAATAAAAAAGACATAAAACAGGAACTTAAAACCCGTGTTCTGGTAATGGACGGGGCA
The DNA here is from genome assembly GCA_947492175.1 of uncultured Draconibacterium sp. Classification (GTDB taxonomy): domain Bacteria; phylum Bacteroidota; class Bacteroidia; order Bacteroidales; family Prolixibacteraceae; genus Draconibacterium. The sequence goes on from CANLMQ010000002.1 coordinate 95,947, forward strand.
ATGGGTTCATTAATTCAGGAATACAAATTAACCGAGGCAGATTATCACGGTGAACGTTTAAAAGACCATCCCAACGACCAAAAGGGGAACAACGATATTCTATCAATTACACATCCTGATATAATCAGGGAAATCCATTCAAAATACCTTGAAGCAGGTGCCGATATTCTGCTAACCAATACCTTTAATGCAACACGTATTTCGCAAGCCGATTACGGCACAGAGGACCTGGTTCATGAGATGAACCAAAAATCAGCTGAAATTGCACGAAAAGCAGCAGATGAATTTACCGCAAAAAGTCCTGACAAGCCTCGTTTTGTTGCAGGTTCGTTGGGACCCACAAACAAAACTCTTTCGCTCTCGCCCGATGTAAACGATCCGGGTTATCGCGCAGTTAGCTTCGATGAAGTAAAAGCTGCTTACCGCGAACAGGTAGAAGGTCTTTTGGATGGCGGTGTAGACCTGCTAATTATAGAAACAATTTTTGATACACTTAACGGGAAAGCTGCATTATTTGCCATCGAAGAGGCAATGGAAGCCCGTGGAGTAAAAATCCCACTAATGGTTTCCGGAACTATTACGGATGCCAGTGGACGCACTCTTTCCGGTCAAACACTGGAAGCTTTTCTGACATCTGTTTCACATATCGAATTATTGAGTATCGGGTTAAACTGCTCGCTGGGTGCAACCGACCTGCGCCCCTATGTAAAAGAGCTTTCAAAAAAGGCTCCTTTTCATATCAGTGCTCATCCCAACGCCGGACTACCCAACCAGTTTGGAGAATATGATGAAACGCCAGAAATAATGGCCGTGCATATTAAAGATTACCTCGACAATAACTTTGTAAATATTATTGGAGGATGTTGCGGAACAACGCCGGCTCATATACATGCTTTTGCCGATATTGCTGCAAAGGCAAAACCACACGCTTTAAACCATGCCGATTCAAATACACGATTTAGCGGATTAGAACCTGTAACGCTTACCGAAAGAACCAATTTTGTTAATATTGGCGAACGTTGCAATGTTGCCGGTTCCAGAAAGTTTGCCCGCCTTATTCGTGAAGAGAAATACGAGGAAGCTCTCTCCATTGCCCGTACGCAGGTAGAGGATGGTGCTCAGGTTATTGATGTAAACGTTGACGATGCCATGTTGGATGCAGAAAAAGAAATGGTAACATTTCTGAACCTGATTATGGCCGAGCCCGACATTGCCAAACTTCCCATCATGATTGATTCATCGAAATGGAAAGTAATTGAAAAAGGATTAAAATGTTTACAGGGGAAAGCCATTGTAAATTCAATTAGTTTAAAAGAAGGCGAAGAAGTTTTTATAGAGCAGGCGAAAACCATAAAACGTTACGGCGCAGCACTTATCGTAATGGCTTTTGATGAAGTTGGGCAAGCCGACAACCTGGAACGCCGGATAGAAATTTGTAGCCGTGCCTATAAAATTCTTACTGAAAAAGTAAACTTCCCTCCTCAAGATATTATTTTCGACACCAATGTTCTAACCATCGGTACAGGACTTGAAGAACACAATAATTATGCACTCGATTTTATTGAATCTGTACGTTGGATAAAAGAGAATTTACCACATACCAAAACCAGCGGAGGAATCAGCAATGTTTCTTTCTCATTTCGGGGCAACAACGTGGTTCGCGAAGCCATTCACTCTGTATTCCTGTTGCATGCAATAAAAGCCGGTTTAGATATGGGAATTGTAAATCCGGGCATGTTGCAGATTTACGATGAAATACCTAAAGATTTGCTTGAAAAAGTTGAGGATTTGGTGCTAAACCGTCGACCTGACGCTACAGAAAGATTGCTTGAATTTGCCGAAAACATTAAGTCGGAAGACAAAAAAGAAGAGCGAAAAGATGGATGGCGGGAGTTGCCGCTGGAAGAAAGAATTGCTCACTCGCTGGTAAAAGGATTTCCGGAATATGTTGAGGAAGACATGGCCGAAGCACTAAAAAAGTATTCGCCTGCTTTAAACATTATTGAAGGGCCCCTAATGGACGGAATGAACATTGTTGGCGATCTTTTCGGCTCTGGAAAAATGTTCTTACCACAAGTAATCAAGTCGGCACGTGTAATGAAAAAAGCGGTGGCTATTTTGCTTCCTTATATTGAGGCCGAAAAAGCCAGCTTAAAAGTTTCGGTAGCGCAAAAAAAGGTACTAATGGCTACCGTAAAAGGCGATGTACACGATATTGGCAAAAACATTGTGGGTGTGGTCCTGGCTTGTAACAACTACGAAATTATTGACCTTGGAGTAATGGTACCAACTGAAAAAATTCTGGATGAGGCCGTCAAAAACAATGTCGATGTAATCGGATTAAGCGGACTAATCACTCCTTCTCTGGAAATTATGGTAGATATTGCAAAAGAAATGGAACGCCGCAATCTGGACATTCCGGTTTTAATTGGAGGAGCAACCACTTCGAAGATTCATACAGCAGTTAAAATCGAACCGGAATATTCAAATCCCGTTATTCATGTAAAAGATGCATCGCTGGCTGTAAATGTTGTTTCTAACCTTATTGCCAAAAACCAAAAGTACCTCGAAACCGTAAAAGCAGATTACGCTCAGATCAGGGATTTCCAGGGCAAACGAAAAACCAGGGAGTACCTTACGCTCGAAGATGCACGTAAAAACAAATACAAAATCGACTGGAACAATACAACAATTTATAAACCAAATTTTATTGGTGTTAAACACCTTATTGATTTCCCGCTTGAAGAACTTCGGAATTACATCGACTGGACATTCTTCTTTATTACCTGGGGCTTAAAAGGACATTATCCGCAAATTCTGGCCGACGAGAAACAAGGCGAAGAAGCCAAAAAACTGTATGCCGAAGCCAACCAATTTCTGGATGAAATAATTGAAAAGAAAATGCTCCAGGCAAATGGTTCTTTAGGAATCTGGCCGGCAAACTCAGAAGGCGACGATATTGTTTTATATGAAGATGAAACGCGCAAAAAAGAATTGGGTCGTTTTTATCATATTCGTCAGCAGGAAAAGAAAAAAGAAGGCGTTGCCAATTTCTGTTTATCCGATTTTGTTGCGCCCAAAGAATCCGGCAAGATGGATTATTGCGGGGGATTTGCAACTACCGCGGGAATTGGAATTGAAAAGTGGACCAAACAATTCCGCGATGAAAATAACGATTATAAGGCCATTATGATTGAGTCGCTTGCCGATCGGTTAAGCGAAGCTTTTGCCGAATTGCTTCACCTCGAAGTACGTAAAAATTACTGGGGTTATGTTCCCGATGAAAATCTTTCGTTAGACGAAATCCTGAAAATAAAATACCAGGGAATTCGTCCGGCACTAGGCTACCCGGCCTGTCCGGAACACTCAGAGAAAGAAAGCCTATTTAAACTGTTAAATGCAGAAGAAATTGGAATTACATTGACAGAACACTATGCTATGTATCCAAATGCTTCTGTTTCGGGACAGTTTTTTGTACATCCGGAATCACGCTATTTCAGCCTCGAGAAAATCAGCAAAGACCAGGTGGAAGATTATGCAAAGCGTAAAGGGGCAACTGTTGATTTTGTTGAGAAATTTTTACCAACCAATTTAAATTACAAATAAGAAAGAGTTAGAAAATCACAGTTTAATTTTCCTTAGAACCATTCAGATTTCCGGTTTCCTGTTAAAAAACCAAACATTTATCAGGTTATTTATATGCCGTTAAGATGTTTGGATATGATTTTATTAAATTTGTAATTATTAAAAACAGACAATGAAAGTTATTGATACTATAAATAAGGCCAAAAGCACGGTATTCTCGTTTGAGCTTTTGCCTCCTCTTAAAGGAAACGATGTTACGCGCTTGTACAATACCATTGAGAGCTTAACTGAGTTTGATCCCAAATATATTAATATTACAACTCATCGCGACGAACTTGAGTTCAAGGAGCTTCCCGATGGGTCTATTGTAAAAAGAACTGTTCGAAAACGTCCGGGAACGGTTGCCATTGCAGCAGCAATTCAGCACAAATACGGTATTCCTGTAGTTCCGCATATTCTTTGTGGAGGCTTCACAAAAAGTGAAACCGAACATGTTTTAATCGATTTAAACTTTCTGGGAATTGATAATGTTTTGGCGCTTCGTGGCGACGGCTTAAAAAGTCAGCATGTATTTACCCCAACCGAAAACGGACATAGCAATGCCAACGAACTGGTGAGGCAAATTAAAAATCTGGGAAAAGGGAAATATCTTGAAGAAGATTTAAAGAACAACACTCCTCTTGATTTTTGTATTGGAGTTGCCGGTTATCCGGAAAAACATTTTGAGGCTCCAAACATGGAACAAGATATGACTTATCTAAAACAAAAGGTAGATGAAGGAGCTGATTATATTGTAACCCAAATGTTTTTCGACAACCAGGTTTATTACGATTTTGTGGACAAATGCCGTGCAAATGGTATAACGATCCCAATTATTCCGGGCATAAAACCCATAAACCTGAAAAACCAGTTAACAGTACTACCTAAAATATTTAGTATTGATTTACCACAGGAACTGGCATCGGAACTGGCAAAATGCAAAAATAATGCAGATGCACGCAAAGTTGGTACCGAGTGGGCTATTTATCAATCGAAAGATCTGGTTGCCAACAATGCACCATCACTACACATTTATACTTACGGGATTTCAGATAATGTAAAAGAAATAGTAAAAGCTGCATTTTAAAAAACTACAGCAAACAGTTTATACAACAAACGCTGAATAGTTAACTATTCAGCGTTTGTTGTTTTATTCGGGAAACGTGAAACACGTAATAAATAAGTTTTCTAACCTTCAACCTGAATATCAATATCGGCCTGCTTATTCAACTTGTCGTTATCTTCCTGATTATTCAGTTTTAGCGAATAAATCATAGCTTCTACCTGACGTAGATAATTTCGCTTGTTTTTACTAGGTGCATAAACATAGGCATAAGCAGCAATAACCCTCTGATTAGCCACATCCAGTTCCGACAAGGCAATGTACGGCCCTCCCATAAAATCATTCTCTACTTTCCATAAACCACGCATTTCAGACGCATAATTCCCGTTATGTTTAAGCACATTGAAAGTCTGTTCAAACTGCTTTTCAGTTGTCATATAACTACCATCCAAAGGCCCCGGAACATGCGCTTTTAAAAGGCTGTCGCGAATGGGCAACTGGTAATTAACCGTAAATGCACTATCGGAAACATAGGGGTAGGTATACACAATAATGCCTTGCGATATTTCAGGTGTTTCATATTTAAACCATAAAAAATCTTTTTTCTGACTGGCAATAACAAACCCGGGAGGAACTTTCATTGTTACATTAAAATCCCGATCCAGTACGTTATAAACCCCTTTTTCGTAGATTTTTTTATAGTTCATCGTTATTCGCTCTTTTTCTGCCAATAAGAAATACGAAAGGATTTTCTCTCTGTTTTCGTTAAAGATCTCTGTAAACTGTGAACTATTTTTAGCCTTTATTTTAATAGTTGCCTGCGGATACGCCCAAACATCGTCGGTAAATGAAATACCCGGCTTCGCAACATCAGCCGAAATATTTGTATGAATGATATTCCGTGTGCTTTTAAAAATATCTTTAAATGCAGCATGAGGAATGTCGATTACATCAAAAAGCGGTTCGTCCTGAGGAAGTGCCACATGCGATTGTGCCAGGGTTTCGCGAATTACTTTTCCGGGACCTCCATCCCACGAATCTTTTGAGATTACAACAACCAACTCACCGGCTTTCCCGGTAATATTTTTATGCATTACTGTTGAATCGCTACCACACGAAAACAACAACGATGTTGCCAATACAACAAGAAACAAGTTGTTAAATTTGATTTTCATTTTAATTAGCTTTATGGAATTTTATTATCCTCTTACAAAAACCTTACCAGTTAAATATCAACCTAAACAGGCACATCAAAAAAATCCCGTTCTGGGCTGAACGGGATTTATAATATCAAAATCGATATTACCTATTTCTCAATTTTTTCGGATTCAGATTTGGTACCTTCGCCATCTTCTTCTTTTGTGGCATTTTTAAATTCCTTCATTCCTTTTCCCAGTCCCTTCATTAATTCCGGAATTTTACGTCCACCAAAAAGAAGTAAAACAATAATTAAGATTATTATTATTTCCTGAGGTCCAACAAATCCTGCTATTACAAATAAATTCATTTCAATACGTTAATTGGTTCAACAACAAAAATAGAATTTTTTTATTAAAAAGTTCCGTTTATCATTTTTATAATATCGTTGGCATTGGCATAAAGTACCAAGCCTAAAAGTAAAATCATCCCTGTAATCTGGGCATATTCCAAAAATTTCTCTCCCGGTTTCCGGCCGGTAATAATCTCACCAAACAAGAACATTACATGTCCGCCATCCAGTGCTGGAATAGGCAACAGATTCATAATGGCAAGGATGATCGAGATAAATGCAGTCATATTCCAAAAATGCTCCCAATCCCAGGTTGGAGCGAAAATATTACCGATTGTGGCGAATCCGCCCAATGACTCGTATCCTTTTGTTTCTTTATTAAAGATCAGTTTAAACTGCTTTAAATAGTTTTTGGTAGTTTGAACACCTCGTTTTATTCCGGCCGGTATCGACTCTGCAAACCCGTATTTGATTGTTTTATATTCGAATACATCTGGATTATTAAAAGCCGGATTAAAGCCTAATTTCCCCTCTTCATTAACAGTTACAGTCTTTGACATTTTTTGTCCATCGCGTGTAAACTCTACTTCAATCTCGGAGCCTGCTTTCGAATTTAAGTATTTTGAAAACTCATCATAAAACTCAAACGAATTCCCATCAATGGTTCCTAAAACATCGCCAACCAAAAGACCCGCTTTTGCCGCCGGAAAATCTTTCGCCAGTTTGCCAATATTAATATCATAAGGAATCCGCTCGTCCCAGATACCTTTACTTTTTAAAAGAAGCGCTAAATCTTCACCCGATATTTCCACATCAGTTTTTTGTCCGTTACGTTCTACCTGAACCGTTTTGGCTCCATCTAAAACTATGGTTGGAACAACTTTGTGAAATTCTTCGACATATTTATTATCGACAGATAAAATTTTATCGCCGGTTTTAAATCCAATTTGTTCGCCCTGCTCGTTAACAACAATACCATACTTTACATTTTGGGTTGGCAAATATTGCTCGCCCCAGGCATATAAAACACCAATGTAAATTACCATGGCAAAAATAAAGTTCATTAAAACTCCACCAACCATAATAAGTAGACGTTGCCACGCCGGTTTTGCCCTGAATTCGTAGGGTTGTGGTGGAAGTTTCATGGCTTCCTTGTCCATCGACTCATCGATCATTCCCGAAATTTTAACATAGCCACCCAATGGCAACCAGCCAATTCCATATTCGGTATCGCCTTTTTTTGTTTTGAAAAGTGAAAACCAGGGATCGAAAAAGAGATAAAATTTTTCAACGCGGGTTTTAAATAATCGGGCAAACATAAAGTGCCCTGCCTCATGCAACACAACCAAAATTGATAAACTTAAAAGTAATTGTGCCGTTTTTATTAATATTGTTTCCATTCAGTTCTTTCCTAATTTCTGTTTTCTGCTAACAATTTTGTTACTCTTCTTGTTTCGTTGTTGGTTGCAATTAAATCTTCCAGATTAGGTTTTTCAATAAAAGCAATCTCACTCATGGCCTCTTCAATTATATCCGACATTTGCAGAAATCCTATTTTTCGGGTTAAAAAAGCCTCAACAACAACCTCGTTTGCTGCATTTAATACACACGGCACATTGCCGCCTTTATCCATTGCCTCAAAAGAGAATGCAAGGTTACGAAAAATTTTTGTATTTGGCTGCTCAAAACTGAGCGATGGATAATCTAAAAAGTTGAAACGCGGGAAGTTATTCTTTATACGCTTCGGAAATCCCATGGCATACTGGATTGGCAATTTCATATCAGGCAATCCCATCTGTGCTTTCATCGATCCATCTTCAAACTGCACTATTGAATGGATAATAGACTGAGGATGAACTACTACATCGATTTTTGATGATGGTAAACCAAACAACCAATGCGCTTCAATCATCTCAAACCCCTTATTCATTAAGGTTGCCGAGTCGATTGTAATTTTAGCTCCCATGTCCCAGTTGGGATGATCCAGTGCATCGTCGACTGTTACATTTTGCAATTCACCCAACGTTCTTCCCCGAAACGGACCGCCGGAACACGTCAGGTAGATTTTTTCGATGGGATTCATAAACTCACCTACCAAACACTGAAAAATTGCTGAATGTTCTGAGTCCACAGGTAAAAGTTCAACTTTATTTTCCAGTGCAGCTTTTGTAATAATCTCGCCGGCAACCACCAGGGTTTCTTTATTGGCCAGCGCTATATTTTTACCTGCTTTTACCGCATTATAGGTAGGTACCAGCCCCGAATATCCAACCATGGCTGTCAACACCAGGTCAATGGTATCCATTTCCACCACCTGATTTAGTGCGTCGGCTCCGGCATAAACTTTTATATCTTCATCTTGTAACGCTTCAGCTACAAATGCATATTTTTCTTTGTTGGCAATTACTACCACATTGGGTTGAAATTGCTTTGCCTGCTGAATCAACAAATCAACATTATTGTTCGCAGTTAAAACTTCCACTTCAAAATCTTCCGGATTTTGGGCAATAACTTCAAGCGATTGCGTACCGATTGAGCCCGTTGATCCAAGAATAGCTATCCTTTTCTTCATTTTTAAAAATCAATGTATTGTTCGGGATCGAGAGCCGTCCCTTTATGCCAAAGTTCGAAATGCAAATGAGGCCCCGATGTAATTTCTCCGGTATTGCCAATAATCGCAATCGCTTCTCCTGCATTCACTTTATCTCCCGTACTTTTTAACAACTCGGCATTGTGTTTATATACCGAAATCATGTCAGCTTCATGCTGCAAATAAATAACATATCCGGTTTCAAGAGTCCACCCCGAAAAAATTACTGTTCCTCCCAAAACTGCCGATATTCTTGCATTTGGTTCACTTACTATATCTATTCCAAAATGATTGGGAGAAGAATTAAAATATTCTGTTACTATACCTTTTAGTGGTATAAAAAAATGGATTTGGCTTAACTCGCTTGTTTTATTCTCATTATCCTGAATAGAAAGACTTAACTGCTCGGCCAATAATTTATCCTGAAAAACAGAATCGTGATTGTATTCCATAAATTCCACTGCATCCTTCAGCGTATCCTTCTGTACAGGGAGGTTATCTTCCGGAATTTCGCCTGACATTATAGCTTGTATCCCGCGAAAAAACTGATCGCGACTTGCCAATTCATGCTCCAGCGAATCGACCTTTAAAGCATTGCGCACCAACATCTGACGATATTCAGCTTTTGGGTAACCCGGGATATATTCGCGCAAACCGGTGGTAGCTATTAACAGGATAACCAACACAACAATTACTGCCGATGCCAAACTGGTAACCGTAAATACTTTCAATCTGGAGAGTTTCATGCTCCATACCGATTGAAAAGTGGTGTCGTTATACACAATTAAACGATACTGGTTTTTAAGTTTGTCGTATAATTTTTTCTTCTTTTCCACCCAAGTTTTATTTTGAAGTGCAAATTTAACAACAATTGATAAAAACCCTTGGTGTTTAGGTATTTTTAACCTAAATGCTTAATCGCCAAATATTCTGCGGATTTAATTCTGCAAAAGGACTAAAGATTTATTGAGCAGGGTAGCAAATTCGTGTTATCTATTTTTCAGGATTAGGTTCTGTTTTTGTATGATATTTTTCGTTTGACATTAAGCATTTAGTGTAATTTACAGGCACCTTTAAATACTAACGTAAAAACCAAACCGACAAAACAAGAGACGCGTTTTTTGATAATCCATCTATTGTTACTGGTTTAATGTTACATTGCTTAATTACTTACAATGAACAAAAGAGATAAATATCACATTGATAAGACAACTGAAAAACTATATTTGCACATTCAAAAAAATGTTATAACAATTAATACAATATGAGAAAATTAAATTTAATACTGCTACTTTCTGTATTTATCTACAGCACAGCAGTGGCCGACGAAGGAATGTGGCTACCTTCATTAATTCACAAACTGAATATTAACACCATGCAAACAATGGGTTGCGAATTGAGTGCTGAGGACATTTACAGCATAAATAATTCGAGCCTTAAAGATGCAATTGTGGCTTTAGACCGTGGTTCGTGTACCGCAGAAGTAATCTCGAAAGATGGTTTATTATTAACCAATCACCACTGTGGATTTGGTGAAATTCAGAGTCATTCGAGTGTAGAACACGATTACCTGCAAGATGGTTTTTGGGCCATGTCGAAGAAAGAAGAACTTCCAAACCCTGGAAAAACAGCAACTTTTCTTGTTCGTGTTGAAGATGTTACAGATAAAGTTTTGGCCGAAGTAACTGCTGAAATGAGCGAAGCCGAAAGATATCAGAAAATCAATGACGCATCAAATAAACTGGAGCAGGAAGCTAAAGGAAATACTCATTACGAAGTATATATTCGCGACTTTTTTAATTCAAACAAGTACTTCCTTTTTGTAACTGAAACGTTTAAAGATGTTCGCCTGGTAGGTGCACCTCCACAAGCTCTGGGAAAATTTGGTGGTGATACCGACAACTGGATGTGGCCTCGTCATACCAACGACTTCGCCATGTTCCGGGTGTATGCCGGTCTTGATGGAAAACCAGCCGATTATTCGGAAGAAAATATTCCTTACCAGCCAAAACATCACTTACCTATTTCTTTAAAAGGAGTTAAAGAAGGTGATTTTGCAATGGTATTTGGATACCCCGGAAGTACAAACCGTTACAAAACATCGTATGGCATTGACTATACTATGAAAGTTACCAATGCATCGCGAATTGAAGTACGCGAAAAGAAACTTGATATTATTGCTGATTACATGGCAACAAGCCAAAAAGCAAAAATTCAATACGCATCGAAACATGCCCGAAGCGCCAACTATTATAAAAATGCAATTGGTCAAAACGAAGCGTTGAAAAAACTGGGAATTATTAGCCAGAAAAAAGACCTGGAAAATAAATTTATAGTCTGGGTAAATGCCAATGCAGAACGCAAAGCTAAATATGGTGAAGCATTAAAATTAGTTGAAGAAAACTACCAGGATATTGAAGCAAGTAAAGCCCGCCAGTACATGGTTGAGGCCTTGTTAATGGGCCCTGAAATATTTATGTTTGCCAACAGGGCGCAGGCTTTAGCCGACCTTTTGGAAAATCCGGAGCAGAACCAGGATAAAATTGAAAAGGTTACCGAAAGGATGAAAAGCTCGCTTGATAATTATTTTAAAGATTACAATGCTGAAACTGACCAGAAGATTGCCGGAGCATTAATGAAAATTTATGCAGAAAAAGCCAATTCAAAATTCTACCCTGAGTTTTATACTGAGATTCAGAAAAAATACAAAGGCGATTTTGCAAAGTTCGCAGCCAAAATGTTTCAAAAATCGGTATTCGACAATCAAACAGAACTAACAGCTTTCCTTGAAAATCCTTCGTTAAAAGTATTAAAGAAAGATATGGCATTTCAGGCAGCAACTGCAATTTTCGATAAATTCCGTGATATTTCGAAAGAGCAGGCAGCCAGTGGACAAGCATTGGCAAAAGGCCGCCGCCTTTTTGTTGCCGGACTAATGGAAATGCAACCCAATAAAGACTTTTACCCAGACGCAAACTCTACTATGCGTCTTACTTACGGAACCGTAAAATCGTATGATCCGCGCGATGGTGTTATCTATAAATTCTACACCACTACCGATGGTTATTTGGAAAAAGAAATTCCGGGCGATTACGAATTTGACGTTCCTGCAAGAATGAAAGAATTGCTTCTTGACAAAAACTATGGCGGATACGCCGCTGATGATGGCAAACTACACACTTGTTTCTTAACCGATAACGACATTACCGGGGGTAACTCGGGAAGTCCGGTAATTAATGGGAAAGGCGAGTTAATTGGTGTTGCATTCGACGGAAACTGGGAAGCCATGAGTGGTGACCTGGATTTTGAAGAAAACCTGCAACGCTGTATCAATGTCGACATACGTTTTGTTCTCTGGGTAGTTGATGTTTACGCCGGTGCTCAAAACCTGATTGACGAAATGGAAATAAGAAGATAATACAAAACTTATATAATTACAGAACCTCGTCGTTTATGGCGGGGTTCTGTTTTATATGTTTGTTTATTTAGAATAATACTTACTTCTTTGCACTAAATAAGTGAATAATAAGAAATGGCTCGACCCAAAATAACAATTTATACTGACGGCGCAGCACGTGGTAATCCAGGCCCGGGAGGCTACGGAATAGTTATGCTTTCGGGCGAACACCGCAAAGAACTTTCGGAAGGATACAAACTCACCACCAACAACCGTATGGAACTACTGGCTGTGATTGTTGCGTTGGAAACCTTAAAAATTGAAGGCTGCGATGTTACCATTTACACCGACTCGAAATATGTGGCCGATGCTGTTGAAAAAGGCTGGGTATTTAACTGGCTAAAAAAACGATTTAAAGGAAAGAAAAATCCGGATCTGTGGATGCGATTCCTTGAGATTTACAAAAAGCATGTGGTAAAATTTATTTGGGTAAAAGGCCACGCCAACAATCCGTTAAACGAACGCTGCGACGAACTGGCAGTGGAAGCATCTATGCAATCCAATCTTCTTACCGACACAGGATACAAACCAGAGTAAAATTGGCAATATTGTTATATATTTATGAAGGAACTAGGTTTTGCATTCGTGCTTTTAATTCTTTTTTCATGCAAGCAACATTCAATTTCAGAACAAAACGACAATCTGCATCCCCATACTAGTGATGCAGAACCGGCTAATATGGAAACAATATCATATATCGACAGAACAAGCGGTGAAATCAGGATAGAAAATATTCCCAACGAAGGAATGTTAAAATGGTTATATGCATCGTCAACAGGAAAAGCCGCCCTGCATATTCTATTTAAACGCAAACTGGTATCGCAACTTGGTGGTTGGTATATGAACAGCAAATTATCGGCAAAGCGTATCAAAAAATTTGTTGATGAATACACTATCAATTTAAATGAATGCCAAATAGATAATGTTTCCGAGTTTAAAACTTTTAACCACTTTTTTGCCCGGAAATTAAAGAAAAACGCGCGGCAGATTGGAGAAAACCTTGTATCTCCTGCCGATGGGAAAATTTTGGTTTTTCAATCGATGGAAGATGTACCTGCATTTTTTGTAAAAGGATCGGAATTTACACTCAACTCATTCTTACAAAACAAAGAGCTGGCAAAAAAATACGAAGGTGGCGCAATGGCAATTATTCGCCTTGCTCCAGCTGATTATCACCGATTTCACTTCCCGGCGTCAGGAAAAGTTTCAGCTTCGAAGCCCATAAAAGGGCATTATTATTCTGTATCCCCTTTGGCACTTCGGGGTAGCCTGAAAATATTCTGCGAAAACTACCGCGAATACTGTATGTTGGAAACCAAAGAATACGGAGATATTTTAATCTCCGATGTTGGAGCAACAATGGTTGGGAGCATTATTCAAACTTACCAAGGCAACTCCGAAATTAAAAAAGGCGATGAAAAAGGATACTTTGCATTTGGCGGTTCAACACTGGTTTTGTTTTTCGAAAAAGGAAAAATATCTTTTGACAAAGACTTAATTCTGAACACAAAAAATGGTCTTGAAACTTATGTTCGTATGGGCGAAAACATTGCGTCATAAAAAAGGGAGATATTATATCTCCCTCGCTGTTTAATTGTTTTTTGCTTAAAACTCTACCAATAACCTGATTCCCGGTGAAATATCTTCAAATTTATCGTCGAAATAAAGTTCGGGACTTATGGTAAAAGTATTGTTTATCCTTTTTTTACTGGCAAGCCTAAAAGTGTTCTTCTTGAAAAAATCGTTATTCCTGCCGACCAGATAACCAATTGAGAAACCGTACCAGCTATCTTTCTCCGGTGAATTTGAAAAGTTCCGCTGATAACTGAATGACAAAAAGTGATTTAATTCAAAAGGATTATTCTCGTCGGAATTTGAAAAATCATACATCATACTCCAATCTACTGAATAATAATTTTTTAGCATCCCTTTTTTACCCAACGCCACCCCAAGACTAATCGTCATATCAGAAATGAAAGTATTCTTAATCCACCCGGAACCAACACCAGCCGAAAGAATAATAGAATCTTTCGAACCAAACGGGACGTTTTGAAAATATCCGACAATCTCAGCCCCCCTCAAATCGAGCCATCCTCTTATTGGTTTATTTTCTTTTTCACCATATTTATCGCTTAAAAAACGCGTAGCTTCATTCATTTTCTGCTGAAATACATCATCGAAAATCATGTTTAAATCAGCTAAATCGTTTACAAAAATCTTTGTTTCAACTGCCTTGAACGAAAAATGAATGCAATAATTACCAAAATCTTTTTCAAAAGTTTTACCATCCTCAAAAATCACCAGGCTTTTACTGTTTTTCGCAGCATACGACATTTCAACTTCCTTATAATTCCAAGCTTGAAGATTCTCACCCATTTCTGAAAAAGAAATTATAACCTGCTCATTATTTGCAGGCGGAAGAATTGAAATGCCCGATAAAACTTTCTGAACATCACGAATCCGCTCTTTTTGATACTTGTCCATGATGTCTTTCCTTAAGGCATTTGTGCTGGTAACTTCAATCAACATTTTATCAAATTTGTACCTTACTGTATCTGCCTTATAATATCCTCTCATCGCCAAAACCGATTGAGAGACCAGACATAAAAGTACCAGCAAAGTGATCGTTTTAGTTTTTTTCATGGCTTATTTTTTAAAAATTGTCCTGTTTAAGTTGTTTCTGTTTTCTATAAAATTTTTCTGTAAAATCTTCATTTCTATTTCGGGATCTTTCACCGATGGCTTTTTTGAAATTCCAATGTCAATTCGTTCACTTTTTAGTTGAAAAGGGGCCGCTTCTCTATCGGCTGAAGACGTATTTTTATCCTGATGAATTCGGGTAATCTCATTTTTTGCAGCCTTTAGTTCGTTTGTCAACCGAGCCACTTCCTTTTCATATGTATTTCCGATATTTGTCAAAATCATTTCAGTTGAATCCATTAAACTCCTGTATTTTACTTCCCAATATTCAGTTTCACTCGCCTTATTTTCTACAATTGTTCTTTCACGATATACTACCTTTTCTTTTTCAATAATCTTTATCTGAGTTTTGGCCGGAACCAAAAGTAACGAATCAACAGCAGTGGTCAATTTCGTATTTTCAAGCATTAAAGAATTCAGTTTGGCCTGTTGTTTTGCGCGCATGTACAAAGCTGCTCCTGCACCTGTAACAACCAGAAATCCCAACAGAATTGCAGCAATTCGCCAAATTGAAGCCACTCCTTTTCGTTGTCGCATCTCCCCTTCCAGCCTGTTCCACACACTATCTTTATCTGCGAACCTGGTGTTTGCATCCTGCCTGATAAAGGCTTCTTTTATATTATGTTCCAGATTGCTCATACTCCTGATTAATTTTCTTTTGTAATAATTTCCGTGCCTTAAAAAACTGTGAGCGCGATGTACTTTCCGTTATTCCCAAAGTTTCGGCGATCTCTTTATGTGCATACCCATCAACCACATTCATCAAAAAAACGGTTTTGTAACCATCGGGCAATTCATTTACCAGCTCAATCAGAGCTTTTTCATCATTTTCATCGTAATAAACTCCTTCATGCCGCTCTTCGTCAATCGTTTCTACTTTATAGAGCGTGTTCAACTCCTTCCGTCTGTTCATTAAAACCTGATTTATTACGATACGTTTTAACCATCCAACCAATGCTACTTCGTTTATGAACTCAAACTCAGGTAGTTTTACAAATATTTTCAGAAAGGCCTGAAACAATGCTTCTTCTGCCATTTCATATGAATTTGAATACCGTTTTGCAGTTGCAAAAAGCTGGTTGGCATATAATTCGAAGAATTGCTTTTGCGCCCGTCTGTCGCCTTTCGAACTTTTATAAAGTAACCTGTTGAGTTGCACTAAAATCAATTTGGTTTATATCTTGCATTTATCCCTAAAATGCAAGTTAATGGTAAAACGTTGCCTGAGATTAAAAAAATAAAGAATAATTTGTAAAACATACTTTACAGTCTACTACGCAACTAATTTCTATTTTCAACATCTATCTTATATGAAACAACAATGTAAGTTTGCCATCTGTCACGCAAACCGGGCAGCTTTCTTTTTCCCAAAAAATAACCTATGAAAAAATTAATTTTATTACCCGTACTTTTATTTCTTTTTGCCTGCACTGAAGAAAATACTATAAATTACCCGGTAGGAACACGTTTTTTAAGCCTTGATGGTATTAAACATGAGTATGCAATTGCTGACAGTTTAAACCGCTTGTCAGACAAAAGCAAAATTGATACAACTACAATACGATTAGGAGTGGATGAACGCAACGGAAAGATGTTAATTAGAACATGCCAAACACGAAGCTTTGGTTGTTTACTGTTCAGCATTTTTTACACCATCCTCTACGAAAACTGCGATTCAGTTTGTTGCGAAAAGAATGGCAACTGGCTGGTTGATTATGCCGGTTTTGCGGGAATTCCCTCGCCGGTTGGATGCGAGCCCGATACCACAAATACTCTTTAAAATTTCAATTCCAGTTGTGGTTCTATTAACCGAAACGACATGCGGTGATATTTTGTAGGTCCCAACTCTTTAATGGCTGCCCGATGCTTTTTTGTTGGATAACCTTTATTTTTTTTCCAGTCATATCCAGGAAATTCCCGGTCTATTTTTTCCATATAATCGTCGCGGTAGGTTTTGGCTAAAACCGAAGCCGCAGCAATAGAATAAAACCGTCCGTCTCCTTTTATCATACAAGTGTATGGTATTGTGCTTTCTGTTCGGAAACGGTTCCCGTCAATTAACAGATGCTCTGGCGTAACATCAAGTTTTTCAACAGCACGGTTCATGGCTAAGAAAGAAGCATTCAGAATATTAACCTCATCAATTTCTGTGTTGTCAACAGCAACCACTGCCCATGCAATTGCCTCTTTTTCAATTACAGGACGCAGCTTATTACGCTGCTTTTCAGTAAGTTTTTTCGAATCGTTTAAAAGATCGTTTTCAAAATCGGGAGGTAAAATAACAGCAGCAGCAAAAACCGGCCCGGCTAAACATCCACGGCCTGCCTCGTCGCACCCTGCTTCCAATATATCTTCCTTATAAAATTGTGATAACTTCGATTTTCCCATGTAAAATTCAGTCCTTTCCCTTTATTATTGCAAGGCTTTCTCCACACTCATCCAAAGCAAACGAGCTGTTTCGTCCCAGCTAAATTTATTTTTTTGCACAAAGCCTTTTTCGATTAATGATTCTCGCAACTCCTCATCCCTATGAATCTTAACCATGGCATCCGATATTTGATCTATTTTTAACGGATCGGCATAAACCACGGCATTTCCACCCACTTCCGGGATTGATGTTGTGTTGGAACAAATTACAGGAACTCCTGCACTCATCGCTTCAACAATCGGGATTCCAAATCCTTCAAAAAAAGGTACAAATGTAAGTGCCAGAGCTCCGCCAAAAACATCGTGTAACTCCTGAGTACTTATCCTGCCTGTAAAAATTACATCCTTTTTATTGCGCATATTTTCGTAGGTATCGAAAATTGGCCCGGTTTTGTGCATCTCTCCACCAACAATTACCAGCTTTGTGGTATTGCCATTTATACTTTTAAATGCATCGAAAGCGTTTAAAAGCCCGCAAACATTTTTCCGCGGATGCAGCGCCCCCACAAATAAAAAGTAATCTGAACCTCCGGTATATTTATTCTTAACCTTCTGTTTTTCCTCCTCAGCAAGGGGCTCAAATATCTGGTTTATACCATCGTAAACCACATCTATTTTGTCGTAATCTACCTTAAACGAACGCGTTATATCTTCTTTCGAATAAAAAGAAACAGTAGCTAAGCGTTTGGCAATTTGAGCGAATCTTGGAAAATAGTAATTGTAATATTTTGCTTTTAACCACGGTAAATCATCGGGGCGGTGTACAAAATTTATATCGTGAATTACTGCCAACTGTGGTACTTTTGTGCGCTGCGATAAATAACCATCGGGAGAAAGAAACAAATCAACCTTGTATTTCTTCAGAATCTTAGGCACCTGATAATCGAACCATAAATACCATAAAAAAGGATGCCGGGTTGGAGGACCAATAACCACCGGAATTACATTCTCTCCAAATACAAAATCCTGGTTATAAGGTCGGTCAAAAATAAAGATGAATTTGTGCTCCGGATGATTTAACGTCATCCGTTTCAAAGTTTCATAAGTGAACCATCCAATTCCCTCCAGCTTTCCTTTTAAAAGTAATCGGGTATTTACAGCAATTACCATGTTTAACTATTCAAATTTGCGTAAATGTACAAAGAAACTGTTGATTTTTTGGGGTCCAGTCTATTCAATAATTTTTACTTTTGTCCGTTCTGATTTTAATAGAAACCTATCAAAGTAAACGTATTGAAACGTAAATTTGTAACGAATCTCATATTACTACTTTCCCTCAATCTTTTAATTAAACCATTTTGGATTTTCGGAATCGATCGTACGGTTCAAAATATGGTTGGCGATGGTAGCTATGGAATGTACTTTGCCTTGTTCAATTTCTCCATGCTCCTAAATATTCTTCTCGATGTCGGCATTACAAATTTCAACAATAAAAATATTGCTCAGCACAACTTTTTATTACCTAAACACCTTTCAAATATTGTTGGGTTGAAATTTGTTCTTGCTATAGTTTATGCGGTGTTCAGCCTTTCTATTGCTGCAATTATCGGGTACAGCCATATCCAGTTCCATTTGTTATTCTTTTTAATTCTTAACCAGTTTCTGATTTCGTTTACACTTTATTTAAGATCAAATATCAGTGCGCTCCATCTCTTCCGAACCGACAGTTTTATCTCTGTACTGGATAGGAGTCTCATGATTATTATTTGTAGTGTTTTACTGTTTACCAACTGGTTTAATATTGAATTTACGATTAACTGGTTTGTATATGCACAAACCATTGCGTATGCTTTAACCTCATTAATTACTTTTGTTTTAGTACTACGAAAATCAGGCAGAATTAAAGTGCGCTTCGATCTTAATTTTTTCAGGGCTTTTCTTCGGAAATCATATCCTTATGCCTTACTAATACTTCTTATGTCGTTTTATAATCGTATAGATTCAGTAATGCTGGAACGCCTCCTTCCCGATCCGTTCGGCAAGGAACAAGCCGGAATTTATGCGCAGGCATTTCGTTTACTGGATGCTGTATCCATGTTTGGAGTTCTATTTGGAGGTTTACTGCTTCCTATCTTTGCCAAAATGATTAAACAAAACGAAAACGTAGGGCCAATGGTACACTTATCATTTACTCTCATCATTGTCCCTGCTGTAAT
This sequence comes from uncultured Draconibacterium sp., assembly GCA_947492175.1. Lineage (GTDB taxonomy): Bacteria > Bacteroidota > Bacteroidia > Bacteroidales > Prolixibacteraceae > Draconibacterium. The sequence goes on from CANLMQ010000002.1 coordinate 115,453, forward strand.
AATTGCTGTTTCAAGTATATATTACAGTTCAGAAATTATGCAAATACTTTACACTTCCAATACAGAAAATTCATCTGCAATTCTTGGAATTTTAATGTCAGGTTTTATCGGAATTGCAATGACCTACATTTTTGGCAGCTTACTAACAGCAAATGGAAGTATAAAACAACTTAACATTATGGCGTTTTGCGGAATGATACTCAATGTTGTTTTAAACCTGATTTTAGTCCCACGATTTCAGGCCTTTGGTTCGGCGTGGGCAAGTCTTTCAACCCAAATTTTAACCGGAACGACACAACTTATTCTGGCATTGTACATTTTCAAACTAAAGCCGGAAATTAAGTATATTCTTCAATTGCTATTTTTTGTCGGGCTGGTTGCTATTCTTGGAACTCTCTCAATACACATCGATCAATGGTTTTATGGGTACTTAACCATGATAGCAGGCTCGGTAGCTTCGGCTGTGCTTTTAAAACTCTTTAATTTAAAAGACCTTTATAAAATTATTCGCTACAAATAAATATGGCAAATCCAACAATAGAAGAATTACATAACAAAGAGCAATATGAGTTGGTTGCCGAACTCGATCATAAAGAGATAAAATCGTTTGTGACCAATCAGCTTTTACAAGGTGGTCGGATTATAAAATCGTTTATGATCTATCAAATCATAATGCTTTCTTTAGGATTTTTTCTATTGGGATGGTCTTCCGTACAAGCTTTTAACTCCAATTACGAACCATTGTATTATATACTGGCAGCATTGGTTTTCAGCATGAGCTTATTAATTATTCTGCACGAGCTTTTGCATGGAATTGCAATAAAATTTACCGGAGCAAAAAAGGTAAGTTACGGAGCTTACCTAAAGAAGTTCATATTTTACGCAGAAGCCAATCTACATGTACTTAACCGAAAACAATTTGCATTTGTAGCTTTAACCCCTCTGGTTGTTATTAAATTGGTTACAATTCTGGGAGTTATTCTGTTTATCAATCACAACTTGATCTTTTTTATTGTATTTGTAATGTGCACCCACAGCCTTTTTTGTGCCGGCGACATCGCCTTATTATCCTTTTTTTATAAATATAAGGATTCACAGATATTCACTTATGATGTAAAAGACGACAAGAAAACTTATTATTTCAGAAAGAAATAGATAAAAAAGGGCAAAAAAAAGGCAGCTTCTACAAGCTGCCTCAAAGCCATGAAAACAATTAAACAATGTTCAGAAAACAGAAAACTAGAAACAATTAAATAGTCATAATATCTTTTTCTTTAGCATTCACTAAAGAGTCAATCTTTTTACCAAAATCATCCGTTAATTTTTGAACATCTGCCTCAGCATCTTTTTCCAGATCTTCCGAAAGCCCCTCTTTTTCTAATTTTTTAAGACTTACGTTTGCATCTTTTCGTGCTCCTCTAATACTTACCTTGGCATTTTCTCCTTCCTGATGAACCTGTTTTACCAAGCCCCGTCTTCTTTCCTCTGTTAAAACCGGTATATTGATTCGAATAACTTCGCCGTTATTATCCGGGTTTAAACCCAAGTTGGCATTTAAAATAGCCTTTTCAATAACCGAGATTAAGTTCTTTTCCCAAGGTTGTACTGCAATTGTTCGCGCATCAGGTGTACTTACATTCGATACCTGAGCTAACGGTGTCATACTTCCATAATATTCAACAAGAACGCCATCCAACATCGTAGGGGATGCCTTACCTGCCCTAATGTGAACCAACTCCTTTTCAAGGTGCTCTACTGCAGCACCCATCTTCTCTTTACAAATATCTAAAACAAATTCTACTTCTTCTTGCATTAGGATAAGCCTGTATTTCCATGTTTTGGACTGATAGCAAATATAGAAAAAATATATTTACACAAAACTTTTTTGAATAATTTATTACAAATTCAAATAAAAAAAAGATTAATTATGCACCAGGGTTCCGATATCCTCACCCCTCATAACTCTCTGTAAATTACCTTTTTTATCCATGTCAAAAACATAGATAGGCAAATTATTCTCTTTGCAGAGAGTTGTTGCGGTTAAATCCATAATCCGAAGATTTCTGTTATAAATCTCGTCAAAACTTATTTTATCGAATTTGGTTGCACTCGCATCTTTCTCCGGATCGGCAGTGTAAATTCCATCAACACGGGTACCTTTTAACATAAGCTCAGCTTCAATTTCAATACCTCGTAAAGCACTTGCCGTATCTGTAGTAAAGTAAGGATTTCCTGTTCCTCCCGAAATAATAACTACCTCTCCTTTCGAAAGTGCCTCAACTGCTTTTTCTTTTGAATAATATTCACCTACGGGTTCCATTCGAATAGCGGTTAACACTTTTGACTTTATTCCAGCATTTACCAAAGCCGAATTCAGAGCAAGACTATTAATTACTGTCGCCAACATTCCCATTTGATCTCCTTTAACTCTATCGAATCCCTTTGCTGCGCCACTTAAACCTCTGAAAATATTTCCTCCGCCAATTACAATTCCAACCTGAACTCCTTCTTTAACAATCTCAGCAATTTGTTCTGCATAATCGCTCAAGCGGTTCTGATCAATACCATATTGTTGATCGCCCATTAACGACTCGCCACTTAATTTTAAAAGAATACGTTTGTATTTTGCCATTATTTAGTTTTTTCAATTTCCCTGTCAAAAAAAAGGGAATGCTTCTATTTTCTAATATCTCAAGAAATACGCTTTAGCAAGTTGTATTTCTAACTTTCTTCACTCAAAAGAAAAGGCTAAATATAATTCAATTTTATAAGGAAACCGGTACTCCACACAAAAGAAAAGCCACTTGTTAACTAACAAATGGCTTGAAAAAAAATGCTGTACTGTCTAATTTAATTACCCTTCGTAGGTATATATAACTATTTCTCTGAACGGCCGCGAAAGTGAAGCTTTTTTGAATTGTGAAACATGACAAAAATCAATTTCCACGCACTATGAAAAACCAGACAATTTCATTCTGAAATTCAATATACCCCGCAACAATAAATCATTTCATTCAACCAAGCCCGGGTTTCAAAAATGTTAGTAATTCATCGTTTTCACTTCCGAAATGAAAAGGAGAATATATACGATTTTTACCTTCAATAATTTCAATCAAAAACAAGAATCGCATCAAGATTAATTATCACTAAAATTTTAATGCTCTACAGAATTTCAATGCCCTTTTCCTTACACCACTGAACAGATAATTGACTTAGTTTGTATTTCTGAATTTTCCCGCTGGCAGTCATTGGAAATTCATCAACAAAGAAGATATATTTTGGAATTTTAAAACGCGCAATATTTCCCCTGCAAAAATCAGTCACTTCCTCCTCTGAAAGATCCTGACCTTTTTTCAATTTAATAAATGCACCTACAGCCTCTCCGTATTTTTTACTGGGGACGCCAGCTACCTCTACAGCCTCAATTTGTGGCAAACGATAAAGAAAGTTTTCAATTTCGCGCGGATAAATGTTTTCACCTCCCCGAATGATCATATCCTTAATACGGCCGGTAATCCTGAAAAAACCATCTTCGGTTTTTTCAGCCAGATCTCCCGAATGCAGCCACCCTTCTGCATCAATTGCTTTAGCAGTCGCTTCAGGATTATTATAATATCCTTTCATTACATTGTACCCCTTGCAGCAAATTTCTCCCTGTTCTCCGGTCGCACAATCTTCTCCTGTTTCAGGATTTACAATCTTTACTTCTACATTGGGATATTCAAAACCAACAGTTGTTGATCTCACCTCTGCCGAATTATGTGTCCGGGTGGCAGTCATTCCCGGCGACGATTCCGTAAGTCCATACACGATTATCACATCTTTCATATTCATTTTACCCATCACCTGATTCATGGTTTCGATGGGGCAAAGTGCACCTGCCATAATCCCTGTTCGTAGTGAACTTAGATCGAACATATCGAACATGGGGTGGTTTAATTCGGCAATAAACATGGTAGGAACTCCATACAAGGCCGTGCATTTTTCTTTCTGAACAGAGGCAAGAACCATTAACGGATCAAAATCTTCGGTAAAAACCATAGTTGCCCCATGCGAAATAATAGCACAAACAGCCAAAACACAACCGAAACAATGAAAGAGCGGTACACAAACCAATAAACGGTCGTCTTCGGTATATTTCATACATTCGCCTGTGGCAAATCCATTATTCAGAATATTATAATGCGAGAGCATAACTCCTTTAGGAAATCCGGTGGTTCCCGATGTATACTGCATGTTAATTACATCGTGACAACTTAAGGTTTCTTTTACACTTTCCAATTCCAGGTCATCAATATGGCTGCCCAGCAGAATTAGTTCTGCCGTGCTGTACATTCCCCTGTGCTTTTGTTGCCCGATAAAACCAACGTTCTTTAACTCCGGATATTTTTCGCTTTTCAGGGTGCCTCTGGCCTGTGTTTTTAATTCAGGAACCAATTCAAAAATCATTTGCACATAATCACTGTCACGGTAACCATCGATTAAAAACAAGGTATTTATATCGGCATTCTTTAACAGATAATCGAGCTCTGCCAGTTTGTAGTTGGTATTAATTGTCACCAGAATTGCTCCAATTTTTGCCGTAGCAAACATTAAAGTCAACCAGTCGGGAACATTTTTTGCCCAAATACCTACTTTGTCACCCGGCTTTATTCCAATATAGAGCAATCCCTTTGCCAACTGATCTACACGTTCGTTAAACTGGCCATACGAAAACCGTAAATTACGATCGGGATAAACTATAAATTCTTTTTCTGGCGTTTCGTACGCCCATTTCTCGAGCATTTGCCCTAAAGTATAATCGAGTAACTGCATGTTTCTTTGTTTCAATTGAAATTAAACCGGAGTATAAACAACGGCCAAAATTTTTGCCGATTGATGTGCTGCAGCATGAACATTATGCGCCACCACTGAATCGAGATATATAGTATCTCCTTTATCCAGTTGATACAAATCTTTTCCGTAGTTGATCTCAACTTTCCCTTCTAAAACAAAAATAAATTCCTCTCCTTCGTGCGAAGACAGTTTATAATCCGATTCAGCGGAAGGTTCAATTTCAACAATAAAAGGCTCCATGTGGCGACCAGCTTTTGCCTGTGCCAACGAAAAGAAATTTAAATGCTCGCGGCTACTGTCATCTTTGGTCGAAAAGCTTAACCCTGACTGTGCTTCTCCGGCTCTTACTACTGCAGGCCCTATTTGTTCCTGATCATCGAGAAAAGTCCCGATACGAACACCAAAAGCACGCGATATTTTTATGAGATGACCTAACGACGGCACAATACCTTTTTCCTCAATTTGCTCAATCTGTAAAACATCGAGATTTGCCTGAACAGCCAGCTCCTCACGCGAGATTTCTCTGAACTCACGAAACTCCTTTATCTTTTTGCCAATTTTTTTCCGGCTCATTGCTTTTTGGTTTAAAATTAAGTTCTACAAAAGTAAAGTTTGAAATAAAAATCACAAAAAATAAAAAAGGTGCTTGTTGGGCACCTTCTTTTATCTAATCAATTTTTCTATTAACTAATCCATTTTACATACTTGAAATCCTGGCGGTGAGGCAGTGCCTCATGCTTTGGAAATAAGCGAAAACTGTAAGCAAATGATCCGGGATGATCAGGCTTAATTACATTTTTGTAACAACACACAGTTCCTTCGCATTTTTCTCCGTCAAATTCCAATATATCTACAATTTTATCTTTTCCGTCTTCATGCTCAGTTATTACTACCTCCAAACCAACTTCCGTTGTTGTTAATCCCTGCAAATCAACCCAAACACGAACCGGATATTTATCACCCATCACCATTTTATGGGTTATTCCTTCAATTATTTCAATCTTTTTCACTTCAATGGCATCCCATTTCGAAACAACTTTGGATTTCCATCCCGCCAATTCTTTTGCAAGTTTAAAACTTTCAGCTTTTATTTTATTTGCACGGTCGAACTGCGGATTGTAATATCTGTCCTGGTAATCTTTAATCATTCGTCCGGTAGTAAAATTTGGCGCCACATTTGCCAATGTGTTTTTAACATATTTCACCCATTTCTCCGGCACATCTTCTGAATTACGGTTATAATAAGCTTTTACAACATCATTTTCTAAAATATTATAAATAGTTTCCGCATCCAGCTCATCCTGAAAATCCTGTACATCGTATGTACGTTCGGCCGGCAATGCCCAACCGGCATCTTTTTGATATCCTTCAACCCACCAACCGTCAAGAACCGAAAAATGAAGTGTTCCGTTCATCACTCCCTTTTCGCCACTGGTACCCGATGCTTCCAACGGACGTGTTGGCGTATTCATCCACACATCGACACCCTGAAGCAACATTTTTGCCAGGTTCATGTCGTAATTCTGGACAAAAAGAATTTTTCCCCTGAATTCAGGACGTTTTGAAACCTCAACAATATTTCGAATCAGGTCTTGTCCTGCCTTATCCGCCGGATGTGCTTTCCCTGCAAAAATAAACTGTACCGGACGCTCAGGATTATTTACAATTCGTTCCAAACGATCGAGGTTACGGAATAGCAGATGAGCTCGTTTATATGTAGCAAATCTCCTCGCAAACCCAATGGTTAAGGTATTGGGATTTAATTTACCAACAACTTCAGAAATAAGTTTCGGATTTTCAGAGCGCTTAATCCAGTTATCGGCGAAACGTTGTTTCACATAGTTCACCATTTTCTGCCGAAGCTTTTTTCGCAGCTCCCATATTTCGGCATCCGGAACCTTATAAATATTCTTCCAAACATCAAAATTAAGCTGCGTCTCCGGGAATTCTTCACCAAAATATTTTTTATGAATATCTTTCCATTCCTGTGCAGCCCAGGTCGGATAATGAACCCCATTGGTAACATAGCCAATTTCGAGTTCTTCTTCCATATACCCTTTGTATAAGTCTTTTAACACTGCCTTACTTACATCGCCATGCAACATACTTACCCCGTTTATTCCGTGCGAAAGATTGCTGGCCAGGTAACTCATATTAAAATGATCTTCTTCTTTAGCGGCTTTACCCAGCATTTCAAATTCGTCCCATTCCAATCCCAGTTTTGTAGTAAAGAATCCCATATAATGCCGGAACATGCCAAGATGAAACGAATCGTGACCTGCAGGAACCGGAGTGTGTGTTGTAAATACAGTAGATGCACTCACCACTTCTTTGGCTTCGGCAAATGTTAAGTTTTCATTCTGAATAAGATTTGAAATTCGTTCAATTCCAATAAATGCCGCATGACCTTCGTTACAATGATAAATATCTGAATTGTATCCAAGTTTGTTAAGGGCTTTAATCCCACCCAAACCAAGAAGCATTTCCTGCTTCAGACGATTTTCGTTATCGCCACCATAAAGATGATGTGTTACAAAACGATCGGCTTCATTATTTTCAAGATGGTCGGCATCGAGTAAATACAATTTTACCGAACCAACATTGGTTTGCCAAACTCGTGCAATTAATTTTCTTCCCGGATAATCTACTGCAACACTCACCCAGTTTCCATCACCATCAAGTGCCGGTTCAACCGGTATTTTTGAAAATTGCTGGGCATCGTAATTAGCCATCTGCTCGCCATGCAAATTCAAGGTTTGTTTAAAATAACCATAGCGGTACAATAAGCCAACAGCAACCAGGTTCACTTTCGAATCGCTGGCTTCCTTTAAGTAATCACCAGCCAAAATACCCAATCCACCCGAAAAAATCTTCAAACTATCGTGCAGCCCGTATTCCATACTGAAATAGGCAATTTCCGGGCCTCCCATATTTTTGCGGGCCTCCAGATAATTTGTAAACAATTCGGCAACATAGTGCATTTTACCCCGAAAATGTTCATCGCTTTCCAACTCCTTGTAACGGTTATAGCTTACACGATCCAACAATACTATTGGATTGTGCTCACATTCTTCCCAAATCTCAGCATCAATATATTGAAACAATTCGCGGGCTTCTGTATTCCAAACCCACCACAAATTTTTCGACAAATCGCGCAGAGGAGCCAAGCTCTCGGGCAAATTTGATTCAACAATTATTCTCTTCCAAACCGGTTCCCCAATAACCGGATTCTGTATAAATCTTACTTTTTCTTTTTCCATCTCCTTACATTTTAAATTTCAGCACATTATACTGATCAATTCAGTGTCAAAAATAGACGATCCTTAACAATTATAGTTCGTTTTACGATTATCGTTAAGCTAATTTAATGTTGCATAACATATTTATCTTTTCTTTCGAGAGGTAATTTTTCGCCTTTTCGCCTTTTGTAAACGAAGCAGATCGGCTTCCATTTTTTTTATTTTTTCCTCTTTTTCTTCTACCAGTTTATGTAGTGCCGCAATTTCACTTTCCACTTCATTTTCGGGCACAAAAGTATTTAGCCTGATTTTGAAATCACTCAACACATTCATGTAGTTTATAAAAGCTTCGTACGGCGAATCAAAAGGATTAAATGACTTATGTACTTCTCCATCGGAGAAATATTTTGTAGACATGTAGTAAAAATGGTTGCTCCCCTGCAGGTAATTCCAGTCCTTCAACATTCCAGGATTGGTGCATTTTCCCATTTGATGTTTCATATCGTATAACTTAGCAAAGGCCTCTTTTTGCATTCCGTTACCAAGCCAGGCTGTAAGATCACGTTCTTCATCGGCCCAAGAAATAGGATGCGGAACACTTACCATGGAAACAGGTTGTAGTTTTTCTGCTACTTCTGATAGTGTAGCAAATTCCAGTTCTTTACTTTTTACAATTTTTGTGGCAAGTGCTTCTATAAAATTAAAAATTCCTGTTTCTTCTTTTAGCCTTTCGCCAAATGCTTCGTAACTTAAAAACAGGTTTACCACTTCTTCGTTCGCATCAAGTTTATCAAGCCAATCGACATATTTATCTGCTGTCAAAGGGAATTCCGACCAGTTTTTGTTTGAAAAACGGAAGGCAATATCATCACTGAGCTTGAAATTACGCATCAATACTTTTAAGCGCGGATTTATGGCATTCACATACATAAAGTTTGGGCTTTTCCAACCCAAAATATGTTTGGCTCCTTCGGTTAACATTGCCGAAAATCCCATATTTGCTATATGTTCTCCAATCTCGTCAGAATAGATCATTTCCGTATTGCGGAATACACGTGGTTTGTGTCCAAACAAGCCAAATATCCTTTCGTCGTGTTGTTTTACCTGATCTTCAAAAATATCTTTGTCTTTTAACGAAGCCAGCGAATGAGAATAGGTTTCTGACAAAAACTCAACGCATCCGGACTTTGCCAGTTTTTGAAACGACTCAATAACCTCGGGAGCGTACAACTCAAATTGTTCCAAAGCTACTCCGGTTATCGAAAATGCAACTTTGAATTTTCCATTCAGTTTATCGGCCAGTTCCAGCAACAACTTGTTGGTTGGCAAATAACTTTTTTCGGCAACTTTCCGCATAATGGTTTCATTGGAATAATCATCGTAATAATAATGATCGCTGCCTATATCGAAAAACCTGTACCGACGATGTCGAAACGGTTGATGTACCTGAAATAATAAACAAATTGACTTCATACTCTTCACTGTTTAATTGCCTGCTAAAACGTCAATATATACTTGTTTCACATGGTGGGCCGAGTTAATCCATTTTAACGATTCTACCTCGTGTTTTCCTTCCTTTTTAAAATGGTCTGCCAGCGAGGTATATTTTAATACGCCATAAATTGCGTCGGCCATTGCATACGTATCCCAAAAATCTATCTTAATGGCATTCTTCAATATTTCGGCAACACCAGATTGGTTTGAAATGATAACCGGCACTTGTAGCTGCATGGCTTCCAGCGGAACAATTCCAAATGGCTCTGAAACCGAAGGCATCACAAAAACATCCGTCATATTAAACAAACTCTGTACATCGTTGCCTTTTAAAAAGCCGGTAAAATGAAATTTATCTGCTATTCCCAGATCTGCAATCCGCGTTACCATAGCATTCATTAAATCACCGCTTCCGGCCATTACAAAACGTACATTTTGCATTTTCTTCAAAACCAGACTGGCTGCTTCAATAAAATATTCAGGACCTTTTTGCAAGGTTATTCTTCCCAAAAAAGTAACTACCTTTTCGTTAACACCCTTTGGAGGCAAACTTGCCGACTCATCGTTTACCGGTTCAACGGCATTGTATACCGTCACTACCTTTTCTGCAGGTATTCCATACTTTTCAATTACAATATTCCGGGTTAAATTGCTTACCGTAATTATTTTATCGGCTGTTTCCATTCCTTCGCGCTCGATGCTGTAAACTTTTTGATTTACATTTCCTCCACTCCTGTCGAAATCGGTAGCATGCACATGCACAACCAAAGGTTTACCGGTGGCTCTTTTAGCAGCAATTCCTGCCGGATAAGCCAGCCAGTCGTGTGCATGAATTACATCAAAATCATTTTCAAGCGCAATAACACGAGCAACCAGGGCGTAATTTTTTATCTCCTGTATTAAACCGGGACCGTAGGCACCGCTAAAACTAATTTTTGCATTGCCGTCGGTTTCAACAAATTTTACCCGTCCGGGATACTTTTCGCTTTTTAACTTCCAGAATTGCTCTTCGCCAACATAAGGAATTATCTCTGAATCAACCTCCAGATATTCAATTGTATTTTTTGTTTCAGGAAATTGAAAATCTTTTTTTGATATGGCCACCGTATTCGCTCCAATTAAACGCATTGCTGTTTGGTCTTCGTCGCCAAAAGCCTTTGGAACAACAAAAGTTACATCCACATCAGGTATTCCTGTTAATCCTTTTGTGAGTCCATAACAAGCTGTTCCCAATCCACCTGATATATGCGGAGGAAACTCCCATCCAAACATCAACACCTTCATCTTCTGGCTTCTTATTGATTACAATTTTGTATTAAATTAGCGGCATACGAGATTCCGGCAATACTCCATGCCTGCGAAATAGCACCTTTCCCCACGTGCGGAGGATTTCCATCATACATTTCCGAAATGTTTCCGATACAATTCTCGGTCATCTCTTCCTCGAAACTTTCTATTATTTGTTTTACAAAGGGCAAACCGCCCCCTTTATGTATTTTTAAATATCCTTCAACAAAAAACTGAATTAGCCAGGGCCAGACTGCTCCCATGTGAATTGCCGCCTCACGTTGCTCCGGGCCTCCCGATACAAATCCTTTATACCTTAAATGATCGGGCGACAGTGTTCGAAGCCCTCTGTTTGTAAGCAACTTCCGTTTTGCTACACTAAGTACTTGTTTTTGTTGTTCTTTTGATAGCGGTGTGTAATCCATAGCCACAGCAATAACCATATTAGGTCGAACAGCCCAGTCTGCTTGATTATTTTTTACCACATCGGCCAGATATCCGTGCTCTTCACTCCAAAATGTTTGCAGGAATGCATCGGCTACTTTTTTACACATGTATTGCCATTCGCCAATAAATTCGCTATCGCCAGCCATGTCGGCCAAGTCTAAAGCAAAACAAATAGCATTAAACCACAGGGCATTTACTTCAACAGCCAAACCTGCCCGCTGAACCACAGGATTTCCGTGTACATACGAATCCATCCATGTTAAGGCTGTATTCTTTTTTTCGGCAACTATAAGCCCATCTTTGTTTAGACTAATGTATTCCAGCGCAGAGTTTTTATAAGCATTCAGAATTCGCTTAATTGCCTCACCATACAAAGCCCACGCCTCATCCGGATTGTTTTTTTTCTTAAAGTAATGCTGAATCACCCAAATAAACCACAACGACGCATCGGCTGAATTGTAAGTAAGTTCAGACGCACTTACCTGATCGGGGAAAAAACCATCGTTAAAATACTTCAGGTATGAATCCAGAATCTTTTCACAAAGTTTCGAATCGTTAAATGCCAGACACAATCCCGGCAAGGACACAAAAGTTTGCCGGGTAATACTGTTATACCACGGGAAACCGGCAATAATATCGGCTGTGTTTTTCCCGTGCATAATAAACTGGTGAGCTGCATGCTCTAAAGAATTGGAAAAAGATTCTTTCCCCCCTCTTTTGTTCATTTCACGGGTAAAACGCTGTTTAAGCGACACCGGATTTGCTTCATTTAAACCGGCTGCAAAAACAATCGATTCTCCTTTTTTTATAGAAAACTCAAAATAGCCCGGAACAAAAAGATCTTCCAGGTACTCATATCCCCGATCTAATTCTTTCAAATACTCAAAATCATAATACCAATCGGGAGCAGACACAAAATCGGTGTTTTTACTCAGTTGCATATGAAGTTCGGGAAAACCATCGTAGAGCCTTGTTTTAATACCTTTCTCAATCCTTTTGTATTTGCTGTCTGCAAACATATTGCCCTTGCTTAACTGATGAATATTCCGAAAAGCAAGAAACGGTTTTAATCTTAAAATAGTTGGTGAGTTTGCTTCTTCAAGCGTATATTTAATAAGAATCTGCTCTTGTTTTTCCACCAGAAGCCGCTCTTTTGTAAGGACTACTCCACCAACACTATATGTTATTTTTGGAATACTTCCGAATTCTACATTTTTAATGTATTTATGTCCTTTCGGTTCGTATGTACCTCCTTTAAACCGATGAATCCCCAGATTAAAAGCTGCCTTATTTTGAATTATTGTTTCGTCTATCGACGACAAAAGCACATATTTTTCACCTCCAAAGTTTTTTATCGGACAAACTAATAATCCATGATATTTCCGTGTATTACAACCGTTGAGAGTGGTACTTAAGTATGAACCAGCCCTGTTCGATCGTAGAATTTCCTTATACAGAGAATACTCCAGGTTTACTAACTGTTCTTTGTCGAATTGAAGGTAATGCATAATTATCAAATATAGATTAGTGTATAGTTTGGTATAGTCGCAGAGAAGAGAAAGTGAACTTCCTCTCTTTAAATATAAGCGATTTCTGTTATGTTCCCATCTATTTCGTTCTGAATTCGTTTAATTGAACATTTAAATAATCTTTCTCTAACTTTAAATTAATTCCGGAACATTTCGTTTCCAGTGAATCAGTCATTTTCAGTGTTTTTTGCAAAAAGTTGTAGTACTCGACCGACCTTTTGTTAAACGGTTTATGGTTGATAGCCGACATAACTTTCTGCACTTCCTTTGCTAGTTTTTGGCTTTCCTTGTCAATCAACGAATCCTCAAATATTTCCCATATATGATTTACGGCCACATCGGTTAAATGCAACATATCTTCAGCATAAAAACGGTAATCGCGCAATTCGTCCATAACAATTTCATACGAAGGAAAATAAGCGCATTTATCGTTGGCAAACAGCTGAACCAGTTCTTCAACAGCCAGTAACAAGGTAGCCTTACTTCGCTGATTTTCAATTGCACCATCTTTCCAATGCCGAATCGGACTTACTGTAAAGATTACTTTCAGTTTTGGATTAACCTCCCACAGCGAATGCAGTAGTTCGGTATATTTTTCAACTATCTCGGTTACAGAAATCCGTTGCCGGATAAATTCTTTGGCCGGAATTTTATGACAATTGGAAACCACTTCCCCACTCTTTTTGTATCTGTAAATCCAGGCAGTTCCAAAGGTTAAAAACAAAAAATCGGTTTTCTTCAAAAAATCTGAAGAAGTAGTTATCCTATCGTTTATTTTTTGCAAGGCTTCTTTTGGCTCAATGGCCGAAAAATGTCCGTGGTGCGAAAAACTATGCCACAAATCGTTATGCTGAATTAAATCGTCGTTGGTAAAAACTTTTCTGTTCAACAATTTTTCCAACGCGTTTGCCACCGACATTGGGTTGTACAAAATACCAAATGGATTTATATCGACCGTGTGTTTTAAGGCCGCCATCTTGTTGCCCACATTTTCGGTAAAGCACGAACCCATAAACAGATTCTTTTTTCCATAACCCGTTTCCCATAAATATTTTGGGACATCTACAATTGTCTGAAATTTGGATTTGCCCATTTACTTCACTTTTGGAATGTCAATCTTTTTTAGCACCATGGCAGTTCTCGCCGGTATATACAGATTCAGGTAATGCTGACTGGTAAGACCTCCGCTTGGCATGGTGTAATAACAAATGTCTTCATCTACCAAATCGTGTCCTCCAAACCGGCCGGAATCGGTATTTAATACGATCTTATATTTCCCAGCTCCAAGAGGTATTCCATAATCAGTAAACGATTCGGTAGGATTAAAGTTGAATACAAACAGAAATAATCCACGATGAAATACCAGCACTTTATCCGGTTTATTTTCAAACACCAGGTCAACCGAAGGAATGGTAAGTAACTTATTTTGATTAACCAGGCGGATCATTTCTTTGTCGAAATCATAAAGCCAGTGGTATTTTAGCTCTTTGTTTTCGGCAATACTCCAGATTCGCCGGGCATGACTGTACGACCAGTTATTCCCTTCTCTCGGGAAATCGATCCATTCCGGATGCCCAAATTCGTTTCCCATAAAATTAAGATAAGCACCGCCTGCCGCTCCAACTGTAGCTAAACGAATCATTTTATGAAGAGCAATACCACGATCAACAATCAGATTTGACTGATCTTTTCGCATGCTAAAATACATTTCCTTGTCAATCAGTCGGAAGATAATGGTTTTGTCTCCCACCAGTGCCTGATCATGCGATTCGGCATAGCTTACTACTTTTTCATCCAATCGTTTGGAAGTAAGTTGATAAAAAATATCGCCAACATCCCATTCATCGTCCGATCTCTCTTTAATGGTTTTTATCCAAAAATCGGGCATTCCCATTGCCATCCTGTAATCGAATCCAAGACCACCATCCTCAACCGGAGCTGATAATCCCGGCATTCCACTCATATCTTCAGCAACAGAGAGCGAATGCGGATTAAACTGTTTCATCAGTTTGTTTGCCAGTTTAAAATAGGTAGTTGCTTCGTGATCAACGTTGGCATTAAAATAATCGTCGTAGTTTGTAAAGGCAATTTCCAGCCCGTGATTAAAATACAGCATGCTGGTTACTCCATCAAAACGATATCCATCGAATTTAAACTCGTCGAGCCAGTATTTTATATTTGAAAGCAAGAAGTGCAGTACTTCGTTTTTGCCATAATTAAAACAATACGAATCCCAGGCCGGATGTTCGCCTTTTCCTCCATCATGGAAAAACTGGAAACGTGTTCCGTCATAGTTTCCCAAACCTTCAACTTCATTTTTAACAGCGTGGGAATGAACCAAATCCATAATTACAGAAATACCCATTCCATGCGCTTCATCGATCAATTGTTTTAATTCGTCGGGTGTTCCAAACCTGGATGAAGGAGCAAAAAAACTGGACACATGATAACCAAAACTGCCATAATACGGATGTTCCGGGATTGCCATTAACTGAATTGTATTGTACCCATTCTCTTTTATGCGCGGAAGCATTTTTTCCCGAAACTCATTGTAAGTATGAACCCGTTCCTCTTCTCCTGCCATTCCAATGTGCCCCTCGTAGATTAACGGCGGTTCTTCCTCTCTTCTAAACTCCGGATTTTGCCACTGGTAAGGATTTTCAGGAGACCATACCTGCGCATTAAACATATGAGTTTCGGAATCCTGAACAACACGGGTAGCCCAGGCCGGAATCCGTTTCCCTGAATTTACAGCCCAATGAACATGAATCGCATACAAATCGCCATGCGATAAATCCTGAGGTTCCAATATTAATTCCCAGATTCCGTTATTCAGATTCACAAACGAATATTTTGCCTCCTCGTTCCAGTTATTAAAAGTTCCGACCAGGAAGATATGTGTGGCATTAGGAGCCCATTCACGAATCACCCAACCGGTATTGGTTTTATGCAGTCCAAAATAAAGATACCCTGTTGCAAAATCAATTAATGGTTTATCATTGGTTAATTCCCGCTCCTTTCGTTCGGCAATTATCATTCTATCAGAAATAACACCTGAATAGGGTTCTAACCAGGAATCGTTCTGCACCAGCGTTGGAAGATGTTTCCTCATATATAGTTTTTTTATAAAGATATAACATCAGGGCTTAACTTTACTGGGTTTCCGTAAAAATTAATTACGAATTTAAGGTGAGATTACTCATTAATAACACACCTCTTGTTTACCATAAAATTCCGATTCTTTCTATGGATTTTATTAGTTCAATTCAAAAAGAAATAATGTTCCTGGCACTAACAATACTCGTTCAGCGTAATAAAACAAGTAGCTGATTTGTACTATTTAGCAAAAGGTTAAATCAATAAAAAAGGAAAACCATGACGGGGGAGTCATGGTTTTTTTTAGTAGTTCAAGGATACTGTTTAATTTTAACATAAAACATTACCTCTGCTAACAATATTCGTACCAAAATGTTTGAATCCGCAAAACTTTTTTTGTCGTACATTTGTTTTCCAATCAACCAAAAATTAATTAGCACAATAAATAGTACGACTAACGAAGAAACCTGTTTTCGTGTTTCTTGCGGACAAAACGAAATAATAATGTAAACGGACAATTTTAATCGTATGAAACAACCATGACAATTTTATGCCACATAAGCAAATAATTACTCCGAAGTTTCGGGGCATGGGAGTTCCATCTTATACCTTTAATAACAAGCAATTTTAATAAGATGAAAAAAACCGGATTCACAACTACTTCCCTAAACATACCTTACTCAAAACAAGATCCTCACAATGCTTTGCAAATGCCTTTATACGAAGCTGTAGCCTACGAGTTTGATTCGGCAGAACAAATAGAAGCCAGCTTTAAAGGAGAATACATAGCTCATGTTTATTCCCGCTCATCGAGCCCCACGGTAGAATATTTCGAGTTAAAGATGAAAGCACTGACCAACAGCAATGGCGTAGTTGCAGTAAGTTCAGGTATGGCTGCTATTTCGAATACCCTGTTGGCCATTACCAAAAACGGCGATAATATTATTGCCGGCAATCGTTTGTTCGGACATACCTATGCTTTGCTTAGTCAGACACTG
Organism: uncultured Draconibacterium sp.; assembly: GCA_947492175.1. Classification (GTDB taxonomy): domain Bacteria; phylum Bacteroidota; class Bacteroidia; order Bacteroidales; family Prolixibacteraceae; genus Draconibacterium. The sequence continues at coordinate 132,379 of CANLMQ010000002.1, forward strand.
GTTGAATTTGGTGTTAAAACACATTTTTCAGACCTGCAATCGGAGACCGAAATCGAAAACTTAATCGATACCAACACCCGTGCAATTTATTTCGAAACTGTTACCAATCCGCAACTGGAAATTGCCAATATTGAAATGTTAGCGAAAATTGCACGCCGACACGACTTACTCCTGATTGCCGACAGTACAATAACACCTCCCAATATTTTCCAGGCCGGTACTTTGGGAATAAACATCGAAGTTATTTCAACTACAAAATATATTTCGGGAGGTGCCACTTCGTTTGGAGGAGCCATTGTTGACCATGGAAATTACGATTGGAAACTAAACGGCAATCTTGACCTATATACCGAAAAGTTTAAACAAAATGCCTTTATTGCCAAATTAAGAAAAAACATATACCGAAATACGGGCGGAAGTATGACACCACAAACCGCCAAATTTCAAATTCAGGGACTGGATATTCTGGAGCTTCGCGTGGAAAAATGCTACCAAAACTGTCTTGCTTTGGGAGAATTTCTGAACTCAAATGATAAGGTAAAAGGAGTTGTGTACCCGGGATTAAAATCTAGCGCAGGTTACGAAGCTGCCCTTAATTATTTTAACGGAGTTCCGGGAACCATCATGAGCTTTGAACTGGAATCAAAGGCAGCCTGTTTTGCTTTTATGAACAAACTGCAATTCATCAGGCGCGCCACCAACCTTAACGACAACAAAACTTTGATTATTCACCCGTATTCTACAATTTATTCCGAGTTTTCGGAAGATGAAAGAGCGGCAGCCGGAATTCGGGATACAATGATGCGTCTCTCGGTTGGTATCGAAAATGTGGAAGATTTAATCTCCGATATTGAGCAGGCTCTGTCTTAGAATCCACTTGAAAACAATACAAAGAGCCCCGTCATAACTGACGAGGCTCTTCTTTTATATGTCATTATTCTTTCTTTTAGTACGCTAACATAACAGTACCATTCTTAACCGTTCCCAAACCATCATTAAGTATCAGAACATAAATGTAGTTCCCGGCAGGTAATCCACCTGATTTACCAATGGTTAATGCATTTTCGGAAGTACCCCACCACCAGGCATCATCCCAGCCCCAAACATCGTAGTTACCGTAATTTTCTTTCTCAAACAGTTTTTGTCCGTTACGGTTGAAAATCATCATTTTGGCATTTGGATAACGCGGATAGATACACAGAATCTGGAAGAAATCGTGAACACCATCGTCGTTGGGCGAGAATCCTTCCGGAATAAACAGTTCGCAATCGATCTCTGTATCGAGGTATTCCGGATGTCCGTCCAAATCGAGGTCATCGTCACTGTAATCGCCGTTCCCATTAATATCTTCATTAACGGTCATATACGCATCATCTTCATCATTCGTATCGCGCCAGTCTCTGTCTCCGTCATCATCGAAATCCTGCAACGGCGCATTACTTCCGGTTTCGTTACCTGGTAATGCCCAGCCTTCCTGAGTATCGTAAGCATCGTCCAAACCATCGAAATCAGAATCGCTATAAATTCGTATTACATCGGCAATACCATCGGCATTTTCATCGTGGCCTTCAATAAAGTCGAATACACCATCGTTATCCGAGTCAATATCGAGGAAGTCAGGCATTGAGTCGCCATCGGTATCGGTCAAATCAATATCAAACGGATATCCACCATTGTCCGGATCATAAGCATCGTCCCAGCCATCTCCATCGGTATCTCTTCCGGTTGGCGGAATGTAATTGTGTTCATCCTGCCCTTCAATATTATCGGGTATACCATCGTTATCCGAATCCACATCATAACTATCCGGAATACCATCCAGGTCGGAGTCATAGGCCAGGTCACCTTCGTTTACATCCCTTATTCCGTCGTTATCATCATCAATATCATCCACATCGGCTATTCCGTCGCAATCGTTATCGGCAACACGCGTAATGTATACCCAGGCTGTGTCGCATAGCGAAGGTATTCCATCGTCGCAAATCACATATTGGAAGCTATCTATTCCGAAGAAGCCTTCGAACGGTATATACTCGAAATAACCATTCGGACTTAACGACAGCAAGCCGCTATCGGGTGGAGTAACCGGTATCGGATTTACTTCAATTGTATTTCCATCCGGATCAGAATCATTCAGGATAATATTACCGTTAAGATCACCACACGGCACCTCGAAATAATCATCCACTGCAATTGGTGGCTGGTTGGCCGGACGGACCGTTATAAACACAATAGCCTCCCCACACTCTTCTTCACAAGGAATTGCATCGTCGCAGATTTTATATTTAAAAACATCAGGCCCAACATAACCCGGATCAGGAGTATAGTTTACAATTCCGGTAGAATTATCAACCACAACAGATCCATGCATTGGCTTAATTAAAACGCCCAGACTACCCAAATTAATATCTGTTTTCAGGTCGTAGTCGTTGTCTGTAACCGGAATATCAATGGGTATATCCATGTTTGTTACCGCCGAGTCATTCACCACATTCGGTGGAATATTTCCGTAAATTTCGAACTCAGCCTGACACATACTTGAATTGCCATTTACATCGTATGCAGTAGCTGTTATAAATGTGGTTCCAATATTATCACAATCCAACTCATAGTCATCAAGCAATACGGTATCTATTCCACATTCATCCCAAACACTATCGGTAACCATATCCCAGGTTAAAGAATATTTTCCATACTCATCGAGCTGAATGGTTTGTTTTTCTTTACAAACGATTGCCGGGTCAACCAGATCGATTACTGTTACGATAGCTTCGCATGTATCTCGCAAACCATACGCATCAACAGCTATTAACTGAACCGGATTTTCGCCCACATCATAACAATCGTACTGCGCAGGCTGAGCAATAACTGAATCAAGCTTACAATTATCGAATGAGCCGTTATCTATCATATCTCCGGTAACGGTAGCCTGCCCTGTTTCATCAAGGTAAACGGTAACATCCTTACATAAAGCTGTTGGGGGAATAGTATCTGCTACATTAATAAGCGCCATGCAGTTACCCGAATTACCGGCTTCATCGGTTACAACCACACTCACCTGTTTGCCTTCTTCCACATCTTCACAGGTAAATTCCACTGCCTCAATCTCAATAATAAGATCTTCAGGAGCCGTACAATTATCGTTTGAACCTTCCGATATAGTTTCCATATCAATTTCACTTAGAACATAGTGGCCATTCTCGTCAAGATAAACGGTAATGCTATTACAAATCGCCACCGGAGGCTCGATATCGGTACTTATATAAGTAGTTGAATCATAAGCTATATTTCCGCAAATATCCTGAATGCTGAACACATAGGTAACTTCAGTACGATCTGATAAACGAACAGGCGGCCTTTTAACTGCAGTAAACGAAGTTGTATCAAGAGTACAGTTCACATCGTAGGCATCGCCACCCAAAACAAGGAAGTCGGCATATGAATTTATACCCGGAACAACAGTCGATAAACATTCTTCTGTTTCACTCTCAGGAGCTACAAGAACCGGTGGAACAATATCGTAGAAATCGATGGTTTGCGTACAGGAATCTACCCTGCCGTAAATATCCCGTACCACATACGTACGTTCTATACTTAAACAGTACTCACTTGCAATGGTATCATCAACACCATACAAATCGGTAACAATATCTACCGGATAATAATGTCCACCCATTGCTATGAAATCAGTGATATTGTTAGCAGCAGGATATTGAGCAACATCCGGACATTCGATTACCGTATCGGGAGGACAACTGAATTCCGGAACCAAAGCAATAAGCTCAACCGTAAGCGTATCCAAACAACCAATAGAATCACTCACAAATACGGTATAGCTACCTGCCAGAAGCTTATTTATATAGTTAGTGGTTTTACCCATATCCCACAAATATTCAAAGGGTTCGGTTCCATTGGTTACCCCTACTTCTATCTCACCTACCGGAAGTGCCGAATATCCCTGATCAACATGCAGGGTTTCATACACCTGAATTGCCGGACGCACTTCTATCTCAATACTTCCCGGACCAGCACACTGGCCGGGATCCGGTGTAAAGGAATAGAGCATTGTACCGGGCACATCGGTACTGATGGTAGCCGGGCTCCAGGTTCCTGTAAACCCATTTATTGACGTAGTCGGTAACCCGGGCGCTAAGCTAAACTGGCAAAGTGGCCCCATCGGATCAAATTCGGGGAGATAAGTTTCCGTATAAATCTTCTGTACGAAAGGAACGAAACTACACTCGTCCACAATTCTGTACGTACGCAGTACCACGCCATTTTCATCCGGTTTTGAATCGCTTATCCATTTCAATGCAGGAGAACATGCATTTACAACCGATCCTCCGAGCGCAACAAATTCGGAATAACTGGTTAAAGGAGGGGGTATTACACATCCTACGTCAGCTAAGTCAGGTATTCCTCTCACCAACTTCATCGGAGAATATGATTCGATCACAAAAATTGCTTCCGCCACATCCGATGGATTTCTACAGCCATCGTAAACCCGGTAAAAGCGCTTTACAATTTTCGGACACTTCATCTGAACAATTTGTTCCGGACGTACTTCTTCCAACACCAACTCATTATCCGGGGTACAATTATCATCAAGTGTTACGTAATTTCCGGCATATATAAGAAGCTCTTTTGTATTTCGGTATTTGCGCGGACTATAATCAGAACAGGCATCAATATATTGCGTTACGAAACTAATGGTTGGTTTAATATCATCTTCACGGATAATCATCTGCTCACAACTCATTACATCTCCCTTGGTATTCTCAACTGAATAGGTCCGGATAATAATTTCCGGACAACGGTTACCATCTGAGACGTCGCTGGAAGTAAACGAAGATTCAATTATTGGAGGAGTACTTGAAATACTGCCGCCGCCATTTCTAAAAGCCTCTACAGTGGTAAATGCAGCCGGGATCTTTTCATCAGGACACAGCGAAACTGGGTCGGGACAAATAATCCCATACCCTGTAATTTGTACCTGTACACTAGCCGGACAACCATTGGCATCTGTTATTTCGGCCCGGTAATTACCAATCTCCAGCCCGGTTAAATCTTCACTGGTTGAGGTGCTTCCATCGGGGAAAATCCATAATATATCATAAGGTCCCGTACCTCCTTCTATGGTCAGATCAATGCTTCCAATTGGATTAGGCGAATTACCCACATCCGTTTTCAAATAGCTAACCTCAATCGGATCAGGTTCCTCAACTATTGTATTCCTTATTGCAACTAATGTTGAATCTTCAATATCGGTAACAGTCACGGTATAGAGTCCCGCCTGCAAGCCGGTAATATCTTCCAAAACAGATGAGAAGTCGTCAGGTCCCACCCAATCAAACAGGTAGTTTCCACTTCCACCCGATACATCCAGATCTATCTTTCCGTTGTATTCTCCATAACACAAAACAGGAGTAGGATCCAGCACTACACGCAAGCGGTCTCCTGCTTCTCTTGCAGGTAAAGAAACAACCCTGGTTACCGGACATCCGTTGGCATCGGTTACAACTATGGTATAAGTTCCGGGCGGTTGGTTCTCCAGGTTTTGTGTTGTATCTCCTGTGTTCCATGCGAAGCTGTATTCAGGAGTTCCTCCTTCCACTTCAATAAAAATACTCCCCACATCTGTACTGCTTTCCGCCGAGTCGATTATTACATCGGAAATATAAAACGAATCCGGCTGTACTATCTCAATCATAATTGAATCGGTACAATTTAATGAGTCAGCAACAACAACCCCGTAGGTACCGGCTATAAGATTACTAATATCTTCTGTTATCTCACCGTTGCTCCATAGGAAAGTATACGGAGCAATTCCTCCACTTACTGTTAAATCGATAGAACCCGTACTATCGCCATAACACAGTACATGAACCGGATTGAGCACAATGACCGGATTACTAATCACCAGATGCAGCCAGGTGGTATCCGGACAAGCTGTTCCACTACCCAAAGTATTCATATATATACCCGATTCAGTATAAGTTTTGCCCTTCGCTTCCCAGAAATATTCTTCGCAGGCATAAACAGTATCGTGCGTGGTGATTCCGTTAATTAATGTTGTGGTTAAGATTACAACTGAATCGCAATCCAATGCTGTTTGTAAAGTCGCTTCATACACGTCTTCAACAGTTGTTGAAACCGTATATCCGTTCCAGTCGTACTCTGGATCGCCAACACAAAGAATGGTATCCATACGGACTGTATCGGGCGGTAAAATAGTTACGTTATATGTCAGTAATGAATCGCAACCATAGCTGTTTATCAGGGTATCCAAATAAATTGCATCGGCAGTTGTTGAAATCAAACGGTTGTTCCACTTAAACTCCGGTAATCCGTAACAAAGCGTTGTATCCAGTTCAACTTCTGTAACAGGAAGTACGGTAACTTCATAGTACAGCAAGGTATCACATCCTGAAGGATCGGGAATATTATGGATATAAATACTGTCTTTTTCGAAAGAAATGGTTTGCCCGTACCAGTCTGCTACTGGTTCTCCATAGCAGATCGCTTCGGGTATAGTATCTTTAAAGGCCGGAACCACCTGAACATTTAGTATCAGTGTTGAATCGCAGCCCCAGACATTAGTCAGCGTATCCCGATAAGTACTGTCAACATAGGTTGATACTGTATGACTGTTCCAGACAAATTCAGGACTCCCCTCACATAATACTGTATCAATCAGAGTATCCGAAACCGGCAGGGCAATCACCTCCAGCTGAAGCCGCAAAGAGTCGCAACCGGCATCGTAATATATGGTGTCGTAGTAAATACTGTCGCGATCGGGCAAAACGGTGTGACTATTCCAGCTGTAAGGTAATTGGTTTGCACACAGCTCTACTGTTTGCAGGCTATCATACGGCTGTAAAACTTTTACATCGAGATTCACAATAGAGTCGCAGCCATATATATTTTGAAGGGTATCGCGATAAATACTGTCATGTTCTGAATAAATCAACAGGGAATTCCAGGTGTATGGCTGATTACCGTAACACAGTAAGGTATCCATCAGGGTATCAGTTGCCGGATAAAGGTGTACATCCAGTTGTACGAGAGAATCGCAGCCAAACCTGTTGCTAAGCGTTGCCTCATATATACTGTCGTAAACCGTTTCAATCATAACACCATTCCACACAAACTCCGGTTCATCCTGGCACAAGGTAGTATCTACTCTGAAGGTATCCGGTGGAATGATGGTTACGTCATAGGTTAACAGCGAGTCGCAACCAAACTGATTGGCATTATACAACGTATCGAAATAAACCTGGCTAAAATCGGTTTGAACCCAACGGTTGTTTAACTGAAATTCGTCGGCTCCTGCACAAAGTGCCATTTCAAGCATTGTATCGGTTACGGGAAGGGTGAACACATGGATGGTTACATGTAACGAGTCACATCCCGAATAGGAATAATAGGCTGTATCGAGGTAAATGCTGTCGCGATCGGGCAAAATAGTATGGTTATACAAAGCAAATGGAACTTCATTCTCACACACATAAATTGTGGTATCGAAATCAACCGGGAAGAGCACTTTTACATCGAGTGTAAGTATAGAATCGCAACCATACTGGTTCATACCAGGCAAGGTATCCTGATAGGTACGATCCATATCACTGGTAATTGTTTTTCCATTCCAGGCAAACGGATCGGCTCCTGCACAAACCTCCATCGAATCGTAGCTGTAAGACGGCGGGTAAACGTTTAATTCAATGCTGTCGGAAGCCTCACACAAAGCCTGATCAATAATCCTGTAGGTTAAACGATAATTCCCTACCGGCGCACCCTGAAATGAGCTTACACTATCGGTGGTTGAATTCAGGAATACCGATCCGTTCCCGGTCCAGCTGTGAGTCAACATTCCGGTTCCTCCTACCGGATTTCCATGAAGAATCACCATTTCTCCTTCACACAAAATGATATCGTCTGCCGTAACATCCACCAGCAACAGTTCAGGATCGGGCAGCACAACCGTATCCATATAGGTACAACCGTTTTCATCGGTCACTGTCAGGTAATAAGTATCGGCAGGCAATCCAACAATTGAATCACCATAAAAGACCGAACCAAGCTGGCTATTCCACTGGAAGAAAAGATTTCCTGTTCCTCCGCTTGCCGAAGCCCGGATAATGCCATCATAATAACCGTAACAGCTTATCTGCTGAACAACTTCGGACAGAGCTGTTAATTCCGGAGGATTGACAATCTCAAGCGAATCCATAGCCATACAGCCGTTGGCATCGGTTACGGTCAGGTAATACATACCGGCACCCAGCCCTGAAATTCTGTCGTTACCGGAAGCAGAATAATCGTCGGGACCAGTCCAGGCAAAATCAAAAGGAGCTGCCCCACCTGTCATGCTTACCCAGATAATGGCATCGTGATCGTTGTAACAAAGCAGTTCGCGCATTCCAAATTCAAATTCAGGCTTGCTTATAAGGTATGTCACCGAGTCTACAGCCGGTTGGCAGGTTCCATTGTCGGCCAAACCTTCGGCAGTAAGGAAGAGTGTAACTTCGCCAAGCAGACTATCGTTGGGGCCAAAACTGTAAGTTGGATGCAGACTATATTCATTGTTCAATATTCCGTCGCCGGTTGTACCCCAGTAAATTACGCTATAGTTCCAAGCACTATCGCCGTACACAATAATGTCTTCGAGGTTACACAGCACTTCATCATCGCCGGCATGTGCTTCCGGAAGCGGGAACACCCGAACCATCCCCTGTTCAACCGTATCGCAACCATGTTCGGTGGTTACTTGTACCAGAATATCGAAATCGCCAACAAGATCCCATAGTTTGGTAATCTCGTTACCCCACGTAGTGTCGATATTATCCACTTCCATAAAATCAACTCCCGGCACATTGCTTGTATCACGATTCAATACATCAATAATTTCCCAATAGTAAGAGTATCCTTCTTCTCCATCGTGTCGATAGGTACGTTCAGCACCAATGCATACCGAGTCAACGACATAGATTTCCTGGGCGAACAGATTTGCCGCCATCATCAGGAAGAATACTATGTACATTAACTTTCTCATTTTTGTCTCTGTGGCTCTCTGCGTCTTCTTTATGGTCTCTGTGTTAAAATTTTTCTTAACCACAGAGTTCACGAAGCTCTTCACAAAGGTCCACGAAGTTTAATATCCGTTTTTATATCTTTTTATTCCATCAATTAACTTTGTTACATTAAAACAAACAGCCCCTCTTGATCAGCGGAGACCATTTTCAGTATCGGGAAAGCTCTTAATGCTTGTGCGGAACCTTCTTCGGGTAGCCGGAAGCCTTCTTTGTATGACGCGCTGTCAGTTTTCGATTGTGCGAAACACATTTCACCTGACGCGGAGTCAGTTATGGATTGCGCGAAGGGTATTTCGGGTAGCGCGAAAGCTATTTGCCCTGCTTCGTAGTTACTATGTATTCGCTCTTGTTTCATTTTACTTTTTTCTCTGTGGCTCTCCGTGCCTTCTTTGTGTTCTCTGTGTTAAAATCTTTCTTAACCACAGAGTTCACGAAGCTCTTCACAGAAATTTAGTCATTGGTCATTGGTCACTTGTCATTGGTTGTACTGAACACTGCGACTAAACACCAATCACTAATCACTTTCCTCATTCTAAATTACTTCTTTCTTTTCTCATAGACTAATCGTCTTTTAAGTAAATCTTCGACTGCGTGGGTTTTGGATAAATCACAATTCCCGTGCTGGGTCGTTCTGATTCAGTAAACTCGTAAGCCTTACAACTGTCTTCTACCTTAATTACCCAGAAGGTGGTTTCACCCACAGGTAAAGGCTGCAAAATTGGTATTGTTATTTCAGGATTTTCTACTACCCCATTCAGGTTGACAACACTTGGTGTTAGCTCGTCTCCCACTGTATACGTGATTTTGTATGGTCCACGCCCCGTAAAGCGGATATACACATTGGTAGGTTCGCCAATACAGACCGAATCGGCATACATTTCCATTTCCAGCTCCGATTCAAGCACCTCCATTACATACATCTCGATGTTATCGGTACAGCTTACCTCGTCCCAAACATGAATACGTACATAGTATTTCCCAGGTGCCAGTCCGGTTACCTGAACCGATCTGCCTTCGCCACTTGCATACATGCCATCGACAAAATACAGAGCCGGATCGAGGGTGGTACTAGGATCGAGTACATCGGTAGGATTGGGTGAAGCATTGTAAATTCCCCACACAAAATGCGTTTCCGGAATATTGGGCCGACTGGTTACACTAAAGGTCATGGTGTCGCATTCATACACAGTAATCTGGGCCGAAGCTTTTGCCACGGTCAGTGCTACCAGGATTATTCCCAGCAAAGCGGTTGTGATGATATGTGCGAACCTGTTGTTCATATTATTTAGCTACCAGACTGTCATTCCGAACGCAGAGAGGAATCTGTTACATGAAAGTTCTGTTGTTACAGATCTCTCGTCGCTACTCTCCTCGAGATGACTGCTTTTATTTCTTTTTTTGTTTGTCTTTCGTTTATTTTCTCGCAAAGGCGCTAAGCCGCTATTGTTTTCTCTATGCTGCTCTGTGTCTTCTTTGTGTTCTCTGTGGTTACTTTTCTTTTTAAACACAGAGTTCACCGAGGTTTTCACAGAGAGCCACGAAGACTCTAAACTATAAGTCGTATTAACAAAGTACTCACCTCCTGCATGCGGATCTATGCCGTGCAGTGCCTGCGGATTGTCTTTGTTATTTATTCTGTGTTGCCCTGTGTACTTCTGTACTTCTATGGTATTCATTTCCTTTTTAACCACAGAGTGCACAGAGGTTACACAGAGGTTCACAGAGGGGTCTCTTGCCAGCGAGCGGCTATACTCTTTACAAGCATTGGGGCCGTCGCGAAAAATAAGCATTGGCTGGCTCCCCCAAAAGCTTGTCATTCCGAATCGTCGATTGACGGAGAAGAATCTCTTACTTTCGAGCTCTGACCTTACAGATCTCTCAGTAGTTCCTCCTTCGAGATGACAGCAGGAATAATCTTCCCGGGTTGGTTTTCCCCGAACCAGGGGAGCCCCAATCTGCCAATACATTACCGGCAGGCCATTGCTATCTCCTATATGCAAAATCTTGTTCACATCGTTATAAATTTTAAATTACTTCTTCGTGTTCTCTGCGTCTTCTTTGTGTTCTCTGTGGTTTAATTCTTTTTTTTAAACACAGAGGTCACCGAGGTCTTCACAGAGGACCACGGAGTTCTTATTTCGTAATCCCTTACCGGGCTTTTCTCGTAGTGCTCCGCCAACCGGCAGATAGGATCATTTTTACTTTCTCATAACCTTTCTTCTTTGCGTTCTTTGCGTATTCTCTGTGTTCTTTGCGTTTAAATTTCTTTTAACCGCTGAGAGCGCTGAGAAGTCGCAGAGGACCGCGGAGTTTTGGTCATTGGTCGCTTGTTAAAACCGTTCTTACTAATGACTAATCAACTAATGACTTTCTCCTTCTCCTTCCGATAACAGCGCCGCCCAAGGGCAGGAGCTTTAAGCCCCTTGCCCTTTGTGCTTTGCGCCTTTATCTTGTCAGCCTACCGACTGATATCTTTGGTTATGAAAAAGCAAGTTGGTTCATACTAGTTATTTCCCTGGTTATCTGAATTATCATCCTTATCCTCGAAGAATGAAGGAGCTGCAGTCGCATTGATAATTTGAGGTCTTGGAGTAAGTCTATACTCAACCCAGTCGTTTGTAAAACCATCCGTGTCATTACAATAGGTATCCGAATTCGTATCAGCATAGTGTAAATCTTCATATAATGCATTTGTATAATTTGCACCACTTTGATCGTACATGAATCCATTAACAGCTAATCTAACTGTCTGATCAGTTACTGCATTCTCAGGTTCTGTACCATGGTCAACTCTTACTCTAACAACTATACACTCTCCGGTTCCATCGTCAGCACCTACAGAGGTTCCTATTACTGTACCAGAATGTAAAACTTCAGTTGCCGGTGTTGTACCATCAAAAGAAGATATTGTATTCCAATCTGTATTAGCAAGAGCATCTGCCGGATAAGCCCAAGCAGCTTCTAATACTTCCCCTTGGGTTCCTGTATATGTGATATTAAAGGTAGGTTGCCAAGAGTGAGTAAAGTTTGCAGCAGTAACTGTAAAATATACCCAGTTTTCACCATAGTCAGCAACCAACTCACCAGGAGTATTTAATGGATCGCCTGACGGAGTATAAGTTGCACTTTCAATTGGAGACACACAGTCTTCAGCAGTATTCGATTGTGCTGCACCTACTTCTGTACCTGCCTGAGCAATTGCATTAACATCCAAAGTAAAAGCTGGAACAGGAAGAATACGGTATAACTCAATATTATCCGTACACCCATCAACATCAACAACATAGGCAACTAACAGAACCTGCTGAGTTAAACCATCAAAAGCTTTCCAAGTTACGGAAGTTTGAGTAGTATTGCTAGTTGTATTATAATTGGTTGATGTTAAGATAAAACTACCTGTACCATCTCCTGCATCATCTACATTTGTTCCAATGTTTGCCTGAATATTACCTAAAGAAGGCATAACTCCGTTATCGTTTGCTATTACAAACCAATGTACAGTACTATTAGCAGGTACTGTTACATCGTAATTATAAGACAAACCTGCCTGAGGATGTAATTCATCAATATTTCCAGTACAAGTGAGATTTGTAACAGTTGCACAAGTAGGCGTACCTGTTAATACCATGTTTGCAGAATAATCCGTTTTAGTTCCATCCCCATTAGGTTGAGCAAAGGCACTATACGTACCGGTCAATAAAGCCGCTACAAAAAATGTTAGAATTAAAATTTGCTTTTTCATCTCATTAAAATTTAAGTTAAAAATTGTATTCGATGTAACTCACACCCTTTAAGGTGTTCGTTTCATTTCATTTAGTTTTAAATTAAAAAATGTTCTTTAAAAATTGAGTATTGGTTGCGTTGCGAGTAGACCCCCTTCCCTTTCAGTCGCTATACTCCTTCAGGGTATTCCCCCTACAAGCAGGGGAAAGCCAGGTACAGATAAAACATCTGCGGCGGAGTGTTTTTTCGCTTCGCTTCCTTTATTCAGTATTTCTCAGAACGTTTCATTTTTGTTTGTTGATTGACATTTAATTTTTTGTTGTTTGTCAATCGGTTAATAAATTCATTCATAACCCCTTTCTCTTTTAGAAAAAGGATTGTTTACTATTCACCCTCTGTCCGTTTAGAAGAGGTTTTGTTCAATTTCACCCTCTGTCCGTTTGTTAACGGAGTAACAGGTACGCAGGTGGCACAAACACCGGCAGATTAACCACCTCCCCCTGACGTTAAACATCAGGGTACTCCTCCTCTTGGGAGGAGAAATTTGTGTTTTTGGCATCCCTGTTAACCGGGAGTGTTTTTCAGTATGTCAAATTATTTGGGCTCGTTCAACATCAGGGCTCGTTTCCAGATCAAGGGGGTCGCTCGTCGGTCCGTTTGTTGCCGGACATTCGAACGAGCTCCCCTGACTCCTATTAAATGGTTCGTACCGAGGGGAAAGCGGTATTTGTGGTGTATCGTCATAATACTTGTTGTTGTAGAGAAAAATACCAACTTTACCCTCAGTCCGCAGGAACTGTTACCAGCTCCCATACAGAACCATACTTTTTGCCCTCCTCCAGGGAAAAAAGATTTTTTGTCTTTTTAGTCATGTTTCATAGGCATGCACTTGTTTAAAATTGTTAGTTACTGTCCCAGCTACCCCTCCTTCTGCCAAACGACAGACACCTCCCCTTACCAGGGGGAGGACATTCGAATTATATTGCGAATGCTGATAACTGTTTTTTATTGGTTCTCTCGCTCCTTTCCGTTTTAACGCGGAAAGATGAGCGTTTTTTTGTTTACTTGCCCCCCCCCAAGAGGGTGAGTTATAATATTTTATTGTTAATAAAGGTTTGTCGGTTACAAGTTGCAGGTTTCCGGTATTATAAACCACCTCACCAACTTCGTTGGTTCCCTCCTCCTCTAAGGAGGAGAAATGTACGTAGTCCGGTTCTATGTTTTGGAATACGGAATACGATTCGTAGCATGATCGTTTCCCCTCCTTGTTGAGGAGGGGGGTACCGCGTTTACAGCGGTGGGGTGGTGCAACTACTTCTTCTCCGAAAATAGTATTATCACTAAACCACCTCCCATCCGTCAACCGACGGATGTACTCCTCCTTAAAGGAGGAGAAATGTTCGTAGTCTGGTTCTATGTTTTGGACTACGGAATATGATTCGCAGCACGAATGTTTCCCCTCCTCTACCAGGAGGGGGGTACCGCGTTTACAGCGGTGGGGTGGTGCAACTACTTCTTCAACCAACCACTTTTCGTAGTGTATATGTTCTTCTACCTTCAATGTATATTTTACTGAATCCCGCATTTGACGTGGTCCCCCGACACATCTGACCCGTCCCCGGACACTTTCGGGGCTCCACCGGACAATTTGAGCTGTCCCCGGACAGTCTTTCGTGCTCACCAAAGAAGTGGAGGCTTCCCCGGGCAATTTTTCGAGCTCACCGGACAAGATGAGCTGTCCCCGGTTAATTTTTGTCGCCCACCGATCAGCTAGAGGCTTCCCCGGGCAATTTTTCATGCTCACCGGACAAGATGAGCCGTCCCCGGCAATTTCTTTCATTCCTGAAACCTTCAGGGTTTGCGAAACACCTAAAGGTTGGTGTGCCACGGCTGCCGAAACCATCAAACGTCTTGAAGCCCCTGAAGTGTTTGTTACCACCTCCCACAGCTGCGCTGCGGACTCCTCCTTAGAGGAGGAGAAATGTACGTAGTCCGGTTCTATGTTTTGAAATACGAAACAACTGGCGGAGCACGTTACTTTCCCCTCCTTGTTAAGGAGGGGGGTACCGCGTTTACAGCGGTGGGGTGGTGCAACTACTTCTTCTCCGGAAATAGTATTCTCACTAAACCACCTCCCATCCGTCAATCGACGGATGTACTCCTTCTTGAAGGAGGAGAAATTTTCGTAGTCCGGTTCTATGTTTTGAATTTCAGAATAAAATTGGCTGCACGATCGTTTCTCCTCCTTGCAGGAGGAGGGAACCGCGTTTACAGCGGTGAGGTGGTGAACAGCATCACAACCAGACTCCGCTGTTACAGCTCCTGAAACAAGTTCAGGATGACGAGCTGGCAGCTTCCGTCTTCCGTCTTCCAACTTCAATCTTCTTTCTATGTTGTTTGCACTTTTCATCAGTTCTGTTTTATTATTTGTGGCCGTGGTGTTATGGTAATTTCGCGCATTACTTCCGGAGTTGTATTGCCATTACAATCTTCAACCCAATAGAAAATATGGTGAACTACATCGTTAAAATACACCCCGTCGCCAGGTAACAAAATATCGCTTCCGTACAGCGACGGCTGTCCTGTTCCTGTAATATCAGAATACGTTATATCAGGAGCAGCCACCAGCGGATTAGGCGTTGGCGTAAACTCAATGCGCCAGTTTATGGTCATATCCACCGAATCGCAGCAATTATCGTCGAGTGTTAACAAGTCGAGCGAGGTATCGCCCAACGGTAACGTACGAAAATCGACCGGGAATTTATTCAACAGCGGATCGATATGATTTATTACCGGATTGGCATTAGCCGGATCGTAAGTTGCCCAATGCAGCGGATCGACACAATTCTCGTACGGATCGACTGTAAATTGCGGCGGTATGGTATCTATCACTTCCACCCAGTGCGAGCAGGTATCGAAACCGGCATCGTTCTCGGCTCGCCATTCTATAGTTGTTACTCCCAATGGGAAAGTACGGTCACCCAATGGATTGGCATATGGATCAGACGCATCTTTAATATAAGTCACTGGTCCTTCTGTAGTTCCATCGGCAAAATGAATGGTATAGGTCCAGGTAATTGGCGGTGCTCCTTCAATAAGGTCGGCCACACCCGGATCGAAAGTTACATCGCAATTGGCTTCTGAGCCATCGAGCCATATTGTAGTATCGGGCGGGCATTCAATATCGGGTGCTGCCAATACCGTTACTGTAAATTCGCAAACCAGTTCATGTCCATTCCCATCTCTGAATGTATATTCTATTGTAGTTACACCAAGATCATAGGTATCGGCATAATCTAATAAATTAATACTGTCGGAACTGCCATTGTAAAGAGTAGTAATACTATCGGGAGTAGTAACCGTATAAGTTAATACCGAATCGCAGTTGTCCCAATAATAGGGCAACCCTACTGTAACACCTGTTGCAAAAAGTTCATTTTCATCGGCAAATACCTCTACATCAGGCGGACATACCAGACGAGGTTCCAGATCGAATACTTCGAAAGTTTGAATACAAGTGGTATCGTTACCCGAATTATCGCTGATAGTCCAGGTTACGGTATGAACTCCAATTGGATAATTTCCACTAGCGTCGGTTGAATCTGTTCCGGCCGCATAAGGACTATCGTGATTCATAGAATAAGTTGCAGTAAGACAGTGATCGTTTATGGTCGGCGGATCAATATCTATCCATGCCTCACACGAGAAAGAATCAACCGTTGCATCGGCTGGATTTGGCGGACAAGTGTAGGCTGTCCACGGGATTTCATCCTGCTGCATGGTAACTGTAAAGCTGCACGAGTCTTTGTTGCCGTCGGGATCGGTAACTGTGTACCATACGGTGTTGGTTCCTACCGGGAATTCAAGGTCGGAAGGTATAAATCCTAGCCCGGCTGTATCCCAGTCCCCAAATTCCGATGCGATGGTATAGCTGATACTCAGCGAATCATCCGGCCAACAGGGTGCTTCAAAATCCGGAAGATCTAAAACAGGCGGCAAGGCCTCACATTCATCTGCGGTCATACCTCCGGTTACACTTGGCGGACAGGTGATGGATGGAAGTTGAATTCCGTCTACTTCAACAATAACTGTACAAGTAGTATCGTTACCCGAATTGTCGGTAATCGTCCAGATCACCTCGGTAGTTCCTACAGGGAATATCTCGTTATTGATTACCGAGTCGCCGTTAAAATCGTTTGTAACCGTGTAGCTGGCCGTAATACAATGATCGTTAAACGTTGGCGGTGGCAAAGTAAGTGCAACTTCACATTCTGTTGGTCCCAGTGTATAGGATACAGATGAAGGTGGACAGTTATACACCTGCCACGAAATATCATCCTGCAACATGGTTACCGTAAAGTCGCACGAGTCTTTATTTCCGTCAGGATCGGTTACAATGTACCATACCGTGTTGGTTCCTACCGGGAATTCAAGGTCGGAAGGTATAAATCCTACCCCGGCTGTATCCCAGTCCCCAAATTCCGATGCGATGGTATAGCTGATACTCAGCGAATCATCCGGCCAACAGGGTGCTTCAAAATCCGGAAGGCCTAAACCAGGAGGAAGCGCCTCACAGTCATCCGCAGTCATCGTTCCGCTTACACTTGGCGGACAGGTGATGGATGGAAGTTGAATTCCGTCTACTTCAACAATAACTGTACAGGTAGTATCGTTGCCCGAATTGTCGGTAATCGTCCAGATCACCTCGGTAGTTCCTACAGGGAATATCTCGTTATTGATTACCGAGTCGCCGTTAAAATCGTTTGTAACCGTGTAGCTGGCCGTAATACAATGATCGTTAAACGTTGGCGGTGGCAAAGTAAGTGCAACTTCACATTCTGTTGGTCCCAGTGTATAGGATACAGATGAAGGTGGACAGTTATACACCTGCCACGAAATATCATCCTGCAACATGGTTACCGTAAAGTCGCACGAGTCTTTATTTCCGTCCGGATCGGTTACAATGTACCATACCGTGTTGGTTCCTACCGGGAATTCAAGGTCGGAAGGTATAAATCCTACCCCGGCTGTATCCCAGTCCCCAAATTCCGATGCGATGGTATAGCTGATACTCAGCGAATCATCCGGCCAACAGGGTGCTTCAAAATCCGGAAGGCCTAAACCAGGAGGAAGCGCCTCACAGTCATCCGCAGTCATCGTTCCGCTTACACTTGGCGGACATATAATACTTGGCAACTCAACCCCAATTACCTCAACATCAACGTAACAAATTGTATCGTTGCCAAAAGTGTCTACTACGGTCCATTCAACAGTTGTTGTTCCTACAGGGAATGTCTCATTCGCTATCGTAGATGTACCTGTGTAATTATTTGTTATGGTATACACCGCTGTTGAACAAGGATCGCTAATTGTTGGAGCCGGCAAACTTACCTGGGCATCACAGTCGCCTGCAGCTACGGTAACTGAAACAAAATCCGGAGGACAGGTTATAACTGCAGGGGGGATACTAAGTTTTTTAACTGTAACGGTAAATGAACAGGTATCAGTTAAGCCTGCCCCATCGGTGGCGGTATAATGAACTTTGGTATATCCCACATTAAAGATTTCTCCAGTTACCTGCCCTGTTCCCGAACCTACAGTTGCACCGGTCATTTCCCATGTAAGTACAGGATTGGAACAGATATCTGTGGCGCTTACTGTATCAGGGAACGATGGTGTCATTGAACAATTGTCAGGAGCAATAATATCTTCCACGTCAGCCGGACAAATAATTATTGGTGGCTGATCGTCTATTACAACAAAGGTTGCGGTAGTTTCATCAGTGTTTCCGCATTCATCAGTTACGGTAAAAGTTACTGTTATACTGTCGCGCGCGCCATCGCCTTCCCAGGTCTGAAGGGCTGCATTATTGGTCCAGATCAAACTATCGGGATGATCGCAATCATCGGTGGCATAAGCACCTCCGTAATTCTCCAGCCAGGCAATGTAATCAGGATGATTGTTGTTATCCAATGTATTACAGTCCACAATCTGGTCGGAAGCTTCAATATCGATTACCGGCGCAATGTCATCCTGAATAACGATATAGGCTGAATCTTTGGACTCGTTACCACAAACGTCGTAGGCATAAAAACGCACTACCTGTATATGTCCACAAGAAGGAGTAAAAGATGTATAATCGTGCGTAACCTCCACGCTCACTGAGTCTCCATCTATTATTTCATAAGCCCTTGCTTTTAACAACCATAATCCAATTTCAGTATTGAAGCTGGAGCTGCTGCAATCCAGGAACAAGGTATCCGGAGTATAAAAAACAGCCGGTCCCAAGGTATCCGGACTGATAGTGAAAGAATATTGATCGCTACTACAACCTACTCCAGAGAATGGTTCACTAACTAAAACAGTGTATGTTCCAAAAGATGTCGGTTGGTAAGTTCTGTCATTAGATAATAGGGTTCCAGTAATATCAGGTCCCTCATACCATGCAAAAACATATGTGAGACCAGGATCTTCAAAAGGCACAGAAGCAGTAATTGGAGGAATGTAATCTTCGCAAATTGCCGTAAGGTCCTGGTCAATATTAATATTAATTGGTGGTAACACGTTTACAACAACTTCGGCACAATCGTAGATTGGTTCTCCCGGCTCACATTCATAGGCACCTGCCACAACTCCGCAAACTTGATATTTGATTAAAGCCGGGGTCAACGAATCAGGCGTAAAAGTGGGATTAGCAGAAAGAGGATCACTCAGGTAGCGAATTAAGGTATCAGCTCCAACCGGGTAACTTACTGTCCACTCAATAGTACCTGGCTCAAGACCCCCAACTTCCAAATCACCATAACAGTCAACGTCTGCTCTGGTAGTTAGCGAATCAGGAACGATAGCTCCGGAAATTGAGGTAATCCGGTATTCCGGCCTGTCCTCTCCTGGCTTACAGAACGTTACGGTATAAAATCGTCCTCCTTCCAGACAGATAACCCCATCCAGACTAAGTGAATCGATACAATCAATTCGGTAATATTCCGATTCTCCGGATGGCCAGGGTGCCCTTCCATCCAATATGAGACCAACAGCATTTTCATCGAGGTATACATTAAAAGCAATACATCCCCATTCATCACCAAAATCAATATCATCACAGCAGTACCCATGTCTTTTTTCAACCTCATCCGTTGCAACCCAAACACTATCTGGAGCATCGTTAAAATCTACCAAAAAACGTTGAACGGTATCCATACAAAGCGCGCAATCCTCAAGATTCTCAACTGCAATGGTTTGTACACAACTTGAATATTTACCACACTGATCATAGACTCTGTATTCCCTGAAAACTGTATCCGGGCAGAATCCAACTACCCCATCTTCACTAAATACATACCACTCATCGTATATAACAACTGTATCAATTCCACAATCATCTTCAAAGCTAATTCCTTGTAGAAGTTCAGGATCAAATATGTCATCTGCCGTAGGAACAGTAAAGGATTGACAGCTTACTGTGGGCGGTGTATTGTCGAAAACATTAAGGTACTGTTTCCTCGAACTAGTATTTCCAGTGCTATCTATCGCCGTCCATGTTCGTATTATAGTATAATTATTAGCACAAGCGGCTCCTATTGCATAATCAAATTCATCTGAATGTGTTACTCGCACATATCCGCAATTATCATATGCTTCCGGTATCCCATTGGCAAGAATTGATGTATCTCCCTTACAATCAAGATTTATAGCATTCCCCTCTCCAAAAAGTGTATCACTATACCATTGAGGATCGATGTAATCGTCAATTATTATGGATTGGTTTTCCGTCGAATAATTTCCTGCACTATCGATAAATGTCCACGTAATATCTCTTGTTGCCCGAATAGGGAACGAAACAGGGGTTGTTCCCCAAATGGTGTCATTGCAGTTATCAATTGCAATCGGTATTTCGGGAGTAACTGCACATTCTGAAGTAATGAGTTCCAATGTGCTGGCAACGGGAACCGGAGCTTCATCATCATAAACAGTTATATCAAACGAACAGGAATTACCTGTATTACCCGCAGTATCGCTAACACTAAATGTAATGGTTGTTGTTCCCAGAAAAAAAGTATCGCTGGCATTGGCACCACCATTGTTGTAATCGTTGGTAATGATGACATCGGAACAATCGCCAAGTGTTGTCACATCCGACAGGCTAACAATAGCATAACACTCTCCCGGATCGCTCGGTACCTGCACATTGGCCGGACAGTTAATTTGCGGGGCCACCGTATCGGTAACGGTAACATTCATAGTACAGGAATCCACATTTCCTTCAGCATCGTAGGCATAAAAAGTAACGTTGGTGGTTCCTAATGGGTAAATGCCGCCAGCATTTGCTCCTCCTCCATTAAAACTATTGCTAATGTTGGCCACGTTGCAATTATCAGTAGCAGTTGCAAGCAAGTTTGAAACATTCGCATCACAGCCTCCCGAAGAATTAGCCACCACAGTTAAATCTCCAGGACATGTTAAAACCGGAGCCTGTGTATCTACAACAGTTACCTGCGCCGTGCAAGTATTATAGTTGCCCACCGAATCGGTTGCCGTAAAGGTAACCGTTGTGATTCCAACCGGATAAACACCGCTGGCATCGGAACCTCCTGCAGTATAATTATTGGAAATGGTTACCGGCAGACAGATATCGGTAGCCGAAGCTGTATCAAGCACAATTGTGGCTTCGCACACTCCCGGATCAGAATAGAAAACACCCGGAGAAGGGCATAAAATGGAAGGAGCTGTTATATCTTTAACAATCACCGATTGAGTTTGGTAGGTTGTATCGCTTGCCGTTGCATACATCCAGGTAACCACATGCGTTCCCTGAGTTGAATAAGTAAGCGGATCGTTTGTTACACCGGTTATTACTTCGTTACATTTAGAGGTGGCTGTTGGAGTAGCAGAAACAGTAACCGTGCACTCTCCTGTTATTGTCGGCAAATTAGGCATATCCGGATCGGGAGCCCCTTCACTGTAAATGTGGACATTTTGTGCCTGCCAGGTAGTATCGTCTCCTGCTACATAATACCACCAAATAACATAATCGCCTACGGCAGTAAAAGTTGTTGCGCTGTCGGTTTCTCCCAATATTACTCCATAACAATTATCAGTAGCCGTTGGATTATTCACAATTTCAGTGACACTGCAAACGTCTCCGTTAACAGTTGGCAACGTTGCCAAATCGGGAACCGGGGCCTCATCGTCGGTAATAATAACATTCACCGAACAGGTATCAGTATTTCCGGCAGCATCGGTAACTGTAAACAATACATTTGTGATTCCCACCGGGTATACGCCACTGGCATCGGCACCGCCTGTGTTAAAATTGTTGGTAATTACCCCACCATTGCAGTTGTCGGTAAAAGTCACTACCAGACCACTAACACTTGCCTCACAATCTCCCGGATCGGCAGTTTGAGTAATATCTCCGGGACAGCTGATTACCGGTGCAATTGAATCTATAACTGTAATGTTTACAGGGCAGGTTGTTGCATTTCCAGAAGCATCAATGGCGGTAAAAATAACAGTAGTTGTACCAATAGAGTATGTATCGCTGGCATCGTCGCCATTGGAGTTGAAGTCGTTGTAAACGGTATCAATGGCGCAATTGTCAGAAGTCACGGGTAAAGGAACAGATACAAAAGCATCGCAACCACCGGCATCAACACTCTGACTGATATTAGCCGGACAGTTTATCAAAGGATCTTCGTTATCAAGCACGGTTACGTCAACCGTACAACTCACCGAGTTACCCGAGGTGTCGGTGGCAATAAAAGTAACAGTAGTTGTACCTACCGTGTAAACGCCGGAAGCATCGTTTCCTCCAGCGGGGAATACATCGTTTGTAATGGTAACTTCTGAGCAATTATCACTGGCATTTGCAATGACCGAGACATTTGCAGTACAAACACCACTTTCGGCGTTTACCGTTATTGCCGACGGACATGAAAGCACCGGGTCCTGATTGTCCTCAACAGTAACCAAAGTGGTATCTCTTAAAATCGTACCATTAAAATCGGTAATGGTATAAATTACCTCTGTGGTTCCAACCGGGTAAACATCACTGGCATTTCTTCCTCCACCATTGTAACTGTTTGCCATTAAACTCTGTGCCGGACAGTTATCGGTAAAAACAGCAAAAGGTACGGTTACAGAAGCATTACACTGGTTGGCAGTAGCACTGACAGTAATATTGTCAGGGGCAGTTAAAATTGCGGGTTCAGCATCGTTTACCGTAATGGTAAACGAGCTATGGACAGAATTTCCCCCTGCATCGCTAACCGTATACGTAACCGTAGTCACTCCAATATCAAAGGTTGAATTCGGCGCATGTGTCGATGTCCATGTCAAACTACCCGGATCGGTGCAGTTATCAGTTGCAGCAGGAGCTGTCCATGGTACAGTGGCATAACATTCTCCGGCATCATTGTTAACAACAGTGTCGGATGGAAAGCTTGTTATTACAGGATTCTCATTGTCAATGACTGAAATATTGAATGAGCAGGTAGATTCATTGCCTGAAGTATCAGACACGATATATTCAACTGCAGTAGTGCCAATATAAAATGTATCGGCCGGGGCATAATTGGAACTCCAACTCATTTCAATACTTGTATTGCAATTGTCAGATGCATCTGGCTCAGTCCAGCTCACAATAGCATAACATTCTCCAGCATCGCTGCTGACCACTTTATTGGCCGGACAATTCGCAATCTCGGGATTCTCACCGTCTAATACTGTAATTTCAATTGCACATACTGACTCTATACCGGCTTCATCCCTCGCAATGTATTCGATAACTGTTGTTCCTACCGTAAAAGAGCTTCCCGGAGCGATATCCGGCACCCTCTCCATTGTTATTTTATTTTTATTAACGGTACAATTATCCTTGGCTGGCTTTGTTGGTTCAGTCCAACTTACATTTGCAGAGCAAGTACCCGGATCTGCGTAAACCGTAATAGTATTTGAAGAAGGGCAGTCTGTAAATTCGGGGCCTTCAGCATCAGCAACAGTTATTGTTGTAATGCAAACATCTGTATTCCCGCTTGCATCGGTTGCAGTGTAAGTAAGTTGAGTAGTACCCACATCAAAAGTATAAGTTCCAATTTGTCCATTGCCGGAATCATTCATGTCTCCTGAAAGTTGCCACGAAAGCTGAACAGCACAATTGTCTGAGAATTCTGCATCAGGAATTGCAATGCTGGCACTACAATCGCCGGGATCGTTATCCACATCAATATTTCCCGAACAATAAGTAATCTGCGGATCTTCATCATCTGTAACTGTAATATCAAATGAACAGGTAGAGGTATTTCCGTTTACATCAGTTACTTCATAAGTCTCGGTTGTAGTTCCTACCGGAAAGGTTGCACCACTTCCTAAACCTGCAATCCTGGTTACTGAAGCAACACTACAATTATCTGTTCCAGAACTCACGGTGGGTACTGTATAAGTTACTACTGTTTCACAGGCACCCAGCGGAGCACTTACCGTAATATCTCCGGGACATGTAAGAATTGGGCTTATATTATCCTCTACAGTAACAGTAGCACTACAAGTTGAAGAGTTTCCATTGGCATCGGTTACTGTTAGAACAACAGGATTTGCTCCAACATCACTACAATCAAAAGAAGTAATGTCTGTATCAAAATTAATCAATCCACCACATGCATCTCCTGAACCATTGTCAACAGCATCTTCAGCAATGGTTACATTTCCAGTGCCATCCAGCTGAACTGTAATATTCTGACAAACAGCTGTTGGTGCAACATTGTCTTCAACGGTTACAGTAGCAGTACAGGTATTCGTATTCCCATTGTTATCGGTTACAGTTAGTGTTACTGCATTGGCTCCAACATTACCACAATTAAAGGTATTCGGACTAACGGTCATCGATGAAATTCCACAAGCATCGGAACTTCCGTTGTCAACATCGGCAGCTACAATGCTTGCATTTCCAGCTGCATCTAACTGAACGGTTATATTCTGACAAACAGCTGTTGGTGCAACATTGTCTTCAACGGTTACAGTAGCAGTACAGGTATTCGTATTCCCATTGTTATCGGTTACAGTTAGTGTTACTGCATTGGATCCAACATTGCCACAATTAAAGGTATTCGGACTAACGGTCATCGAGGAAATTCCACAAGCATCGGAACTTCCGTTGTCAACATCGGCAGCGACAATACTTGCATTACCTGCCGCGTCCAGTTGAACCGCTATATCCTGACAAGCAGCTGTTGGATTTACATTATCCTCTACAGTAACAGTAGCACTACAAGTTGAAGAGTTTCCATTGGCATCGGTTACTGTTAGAACAACAGGATTTGCTCCAATATCACTACAATCAAAAGAATTGATATCTGTATCAAAATTAATCAATCCGCCACATGCATCTCCTGAACCATTGTCAACAGCATCTTCAGCAATAGTTACATTTCCAGCTGCATCTAACTGAACGGTTATATTCTGACAAACAGCTGTTGGTGCAACATTGTCTTCAACGGTTACAGTAGAATTACAAGTGCTCGCATTGCCATTGATATCAGTCACTGTAAGTATTACTGTGTTAGTTCCAATATCTGTACATCCAAATGAGGTCTGGCTGGCTGCCAACGATTGAATGCCGCAAGCATCATTGGAACCATTATCAATATCATTCGCAGTTATTGTTGCTGTTCCAGCTGCATCCAGCTGAACCGTATAAGGCTGGCAAATAGCTATTGGATTAACATTATCACCAACAACGACATCGACAGTAGTTTGAGAACTGCATCCGTTGGCTGTTGCTGTTATTGTAAATATCGTGGTTTCAAGAACTCCGGGATTTGAACTGTTTAATAATCCAGTAATTGTATTACCGGTTCCGGTTGTGGCAATGCCAGTTAAAATAGTTGTGTTATCCCGTGTCCAGCTAAAAGTTGTCCCAGCTACATTATTTGGATTGGTAATGTCGATCTGAGTTATTGTACCACCAGGACAAATTTGCTGGGTTGCAGGAGTGGCAGCTACAGTTGGAATAGGATTAACGGTTACTCCAATATTATCGCTTGCAGTAAATCCATTTCCATCAGTGACTGTAATCGTGTAAGTATAATTCGTTATCGAGTTTGATGGACTTGACGGTGGCATAACATTTACAGAGGTGGTGTTGTTTGGCGATATTGTTGTTGATGGGCTTGAAGTCCATAAATAGGTAATAGTAGGGTCACCCGTTGCATTGGCACTTAGGGTAACTGTACTACCATCACAAATAACTTCAGGATCAGAAGTGTTCGTAATGACTACTGTAGGATCTTGAAGCACAGAAAATGATAAACCGGGTGAAGTTGAACTAAATGAAATTAAAGTACCAGAAACATTAGAACCGGCAATTTCACTCCATCCCAATGAATAATTACCAACTAAAAGATTTGTCGCAGCAGCATTTGCAATATCACCTGCCGAATAATTAGCGCTTACGTCATAAGAAGGACTGGTTACTCCACTAACTGTTAGTGTCCAGTATCGATTGAGATAGTGAGCAGAATTCGCATTATTTGGGTGTATAGAACCAGCTGATGAAACCTCTAAATATGCTCCTGCACCAATGGTCCCTGAATTTAAAGTTATTATAACTGGAATTGAATTCCCTGAGCCGTCATCAATCGGGAAAGTATAAGTAGTAAGTCCTATTATTGTCTGTTGTAATGCATTGCCATTTAAATTAATTGTAGTAGCATTATTCAATGACAAATCATTAACGAGAATATTACTCTCTAAAACCAGGTCGGCATTAGCAGACGAAGTAACATGGTCGAGAGGGATGTCACTTGAAATATTAAATGATGAGCCTGGCGGAGTAGATGCATTTCCAAACTGAAATGTGCCGCCAGTAGTATTTTTTATTCCGCCACCAAGTAAGCCCAAATCTAATTCGGTTGCTGCAGTACTTGGATTCTGAAAAACGATGGCGCCTCCGGAAAAATCAAAAGTACCCGTAGCAGTTACATGTAAAGAACCGGTAGTACTTAAACCATTTCCTTCAGTGCATAAGGTTATCGTTCCCCCGGAAACAGTAATACCTGCGGTAAGCCCTAAAACAGGTAAAGTGCCCGATGCAGAATTGTATAGCCGCCCTGCAATATTTACGTCACCACCCGTTACAATAAAAGCACCATCAACCTGTGTATGCACCTCGTTCCCGGAATCGTTTCCGAAATTAACTGTACTTCCGGCAGCTACCCTTATTAAACCTTCGTTCGTAATTGTAAAATCGCCTGTGGTTAAAGTACCACCTGTTACATCAAAGCCTGCATCCTCCTGGATATCCAATCCACTTGAAGGATTAACAACAAAGCTGCCACTTCCTGGAATGGTAACAAGACCACTGATCATCGTCAGCTGGCCACTGCTTAAAACGGTTACATCACCACTAATTGTGAGTGTTGTCAACAAACTTCCTATGTTAATAATCAGTCCTTCGAAATTGGTAGTTCCGTTTATTGATGCAGCAACAGTTCCTGTAAATTCCACTACTCCGTTTGTTCCGCCATCGTATGTTCCGTTATTTGTCCAGTTACCATTTATCTGTAAAGTAGTTGCCAATGTAGTTCCGTGATTTAACTCTCCGCCACTTTCAATGGTAATATTCTGGCAATTCGCGGCAACATCAACAACCACTGTAACTCCATTTGGAATAATCACATTATCTGTTGTTGTTGGTACTGTTCCTCCCCAAGTTGCAGGATCACTCCAGTTCCCTGAAACCGCAGTATAGTCAGCCATACCAGATTTTAAAATTATCTCTGGTTCATCAACAACAACCTTTTCTTCCCCCACATTAACTACATGCTCCACTTTGCCCACATTTCCATAATCATCGGCTATACTATAAGTACGCGTAATGGTGTAGGGACAATTTATTCCTGAGCTCTTCTGACCTATATATTTAAAGCTGGTGTAATCGATATTACAGTTATCGAAGGCCATTCCACCTGCGTTGGAAAATTGTTGCCAGCTGGTAAAGGCATCGGGAACGGCCTCACTACAATCCACTAAAACTGCCTCCGGTGCATAAATTTCGGGAGGCTCCTCATCAGCAACGGTTACTGTAAACTGATAAGTTTCGTCGTTAAATTCCACTCCATCGCTTATCAGGTATATCACTTCGGTTGTACCAACCGGGAACGAATTTCCAGAATTGTAATTCGCGGTAATCAAAATCTGGTCAGACGAGATACAATTATCAGAAACAACCGGATCGGGCCAGTAAACATGTGCATTACAATCGCCCGGATCAGCCTCTACAGTTATATCTTCAAAAGGTGTTTCCAGACGTGGAACCTGGTTATCGGCAACGGTAACAGTAAAAGTACAGAAAATGGAATTATTATAACGATCTTTACCCTGGTAAGTAACTACTGTTGTCCCTTCGTTAAATGAATAACTACTGATTTGATTAATTCCTGACACCGGTGAATTATCGATGGTTGCCCCGGTCATACTCCAGAAAAGAGAGACAATAATATTACCTGGATCAGAGATTTCCAACCCACCACTAATAATACTTACACATGAATTGATGTCGGTATATGTTGAAATATTTTCCGGACAAACGATGTCTGTTGTATCAGCCAAATATTTGTTTTCGGAAAACATCATATCTGAATATATCTTATCAAAAGTAGACTCATTAATAATTATGTTCGACAGGCTTTTTGAGACATTATTGTACTTGAAGCAATTCCCTCCTATGGTCCTTGCTTCCACAGTTCCTGCAAAAACAGATGCTATAAGTACAACTATTCTTAAGACATGGATATTTAATGCTTTCGTCAACCCATACAATTAATTATTCTGTAAGGCCGTAATGCGTATTCCTGTCAAAAAAGCCGTGACAAGTGTTAAGTTCAGTTTACTAAGAAATCATAATCAAACCAGTATAATTTTTCCATACATTTAGTAAAACTAGGTTCATTCAATCGCTAAAAATCAGATGTCCACACTACCTGATTTCCATAATCATTATTTGGTTGCTACTTTCTTTCATTCCAGTTTGTAAATTTTTATTCATATAATTTTCATTAAAAATATCGTGCTCTTAAATAACTTCGACCAAAGAAATCCAGATCATAACCAACTGTAAATTCAAAGGTTCCGTTCTGATATGGATATATTTCATTATAAGTTATCTCCATGGCAAATCCCACTCGCAAATGGTTACTAAACATCCAGTTTCCGGTAAAACACATTGCTGCTCCAGTTCGGTACATTAAGCCCAGCCATAACTTCTCGCGTAATAAAAAATTACCGGACAAATCAAATTGTAAGGGTGTACCCCAAGTTGCACGAACCAAAAGAGTTGGCTTAAAAACGATAAAGTTCATTGGATCCAAGGGCAAAACATACCCACCATTCATATAAATGGTACGTACCTCGGCACTAGTTTCATAATTATGAAAGTTCTCTTTTAAATCATTCTCTACAATTTTTGGTATCGACAATCCAAAGTAATAGTTCTCCTGATATATAAACATCCCTACCCCGAAATTGGGTAAGAACTTCAGATCTACATCTTCTTCAAAGGCTCTGTCGTATTTATTATCAGGGTACAACTCATACTCTGTAAGCGGATTTTTGTAGTTAACGAATCCGAATTTTATTCCCAAACGCATTCTGGTACGAGAAGAAAGATAAACCTCGTAGGCATAATCGCCAAGAACACTCAGCCTGTTCTCTAAACCAAACCGGTCGTTCATGATGTTGAGTCCAACACCAACTGCATCGTTACGTAAGGGTGAATGAAAAGAAAATGATTCAGTGAGAGGAGATCGGTTAATACCGGCCCACTGTTTTCTTACTAAAGTGGTGAATCCAATTTTTTCCCACATACCTGCATAAGCTGGATTAATGACTTGTCCATTATACATATATGAGGTTAAAATAGGATCTTGTTGCGCACCACACTTGAGTGATATTAGCAAGACAAATATCCCAAAAACAACAATTCTTTTTATGACGATACCAAATTTCTCTAGTTACAACAATGGCAAACTACGACATTTTATTAACAAAAACAACCTTTCCAGGATTAAAAAGATATCCACAAACACCTAGTTTCTAATAAGAAAATAGATATTTAATTGTTAATTTTCCCATTTTGGGAATTGTTAATAACTCTCACTTAACAATATTTTTCATTGTGAACAGTTGTTCTATAGCTTTTATCTTAACTAAATATGCTTTAACAAAATAGTCTTCAAATGCTCTTTTTATTCCGGATTCCTGTTTCAAAGAAAAGCAGCTTTGAAAAACATAATTGATATAAGATTAATCTTATAAATAACACGTGAAACCATGGCCTCCATGCTCTGTTAATAAGCTTCTTTTCTAATTTCCGGGCGTGGTGTTATTCTTATTTCTTCCATCACTTCCTCTGAAGTGTTTCCATTACAATCTACTACCCGATAAAAAATATGATGAACTACTGTTGTATATGTTACTCCATCTCCCCACAAATAAATATCGGTTGGAAATCCGGTAACAGGATCAAGGTAAACAGACGGCTGCCCTGTCCCAGTTATATCAGGATGAGTAAGATACGGCCCTGTCGGATTAAGCGGATCTGGCACATCTGTAAATTCTATACGCCATTTTAATATCATTTCTGTTGAATCACAACAATTATCAGACAACGTAAGCAAATCAAGAGCAGTGTCACCTGCTTCCAGAATTCTATAATCAGGACTTGGACTCTTTTCCAGGTTTGGATCTACTCCATATATCGGATTGGAATGGGTTGGATTATAAATGGCCCATTCAATAGGATTCACACAATTCTCATAAGGCTTAGTGATAAAAGACGGAGGAACAGTATCGATAACCTCAACCCAATGTGAGCAGGTATCGTAACCGGCTTCATTCTCCGCCCTCCACTCAATTGTTGTTACTCCTGAAGGGAAGTTGATATCACCTAAAGGATTTGCATAAGGATCAGTGGCATCTTTTTCGTATGAGACAGGCCCGGTGGTATTCCCGTCGGCAAAATGAATAGTATAAGTCCATTTAATCGGAGGAACTCCTTCTATCAAATCAGGTACTCCGGGATCAAAAGTCGCATCACAGTCATTTTCCGTAAGATCTAAATAAATGGTAGTATCTGGGGGACAATCAATATCGGGAGCACCAATAACAGTAACCGTAAATTCACAATCCACTGTATGTCCGTGCCCATCCTTAAAAGTGTATTCAATAACTGTTACTCCAAGATCATAGGTATGTGTTCCTTCCAACAAATTAATACTATCCTGTCCACTTTTGTATAGAGTGGTTATACTATCAGGGGTAGTTATAGTATAGGTTAAAGTAGAATCACAATTGTCCCAAAAATCAGGTAAGCCAACCATCACCCCAGAAGCATAATTATGATCGAAATCAGCCCACACTTCTATAGACGAAGGACATATTAGGCGAGGTTCCAAATCGTAAACCTCGAAGGTTTGAGAACAGGTCGTTTCGTTCCCTAAATTATCAGCAATAGTCCAGGTTACTGTATGTACTCCTATCTCATAATAACCACTTGCGTCTGAAGAATCCGCACCATAGGGACTATCGTGTGTAATTGTATAAGATGCCGTCTCACAGTGCTTGTTTAAAGTTGGTGGTGCAATACTAACATAAGCGTCACAAGAGAAAGAATCCACTGTAACATTGGCAGGATTTTCAGGACAGTTAAAAATTGTTGACGGAATTTCATCAGGTAACATGGTTACAGTAAACGAACAATCAACAAAATTACTATCCGGATCGGTTACCGTGTAAGTCACAGTATTTACTCCTACCGGAAACTCTATACCAAATACCGAACCTACGCCTGTTGTATCCCATGTGCCGTTTACAATTTCAAAAGTAAGTAACAGCGAATCGATATCCCAACAAGGCGCAGAATAACCCAGCTCGGGAATTGCTGGCGGAACCGCAAAACACTCATCGGCATCCATCGTAGCAACCACATTGGACGGACATGTTATCACGGGATCATTTGTTCCAATCACCTCAACATATACAGTACACGTTGTGTCATTGCCAGAGTTATCGCTTATAGTCCAGACTACTTCCGTAATTCCTACCGGATAAATGGTATCGGCACTGGTAGTTCCCGATGTATAATTATTGGTAATGGTATAGGTAGCAGTCTCGCAATATTCGTCGATAGTTGGGGCGGCCACAGCAACAGGCATTTCACAAGCTCCGTTGGTTATAGTAACCGGCGCAGGATCAGACGGACAAATAACAGAAGTGAATGGAATCTCATCGCGCCGCATTGTTACGGTGAATGAACAATCAACAAAATTGCTGTCCGGATCGGTTACCGTGTAAGTCACAGTATTTACTCCTACCGGAAACTGAACACCAGCTACCGAACCAACACCTGTTGTATCCCATGTGCCGTTTACAATTTCAAAAGTAAGTACCAACGAATCGGTATCCCAGCAAGACGCAGAATAACCCGGCTCAGGAATTGCTGGCGGAACCGCAAAACATTCATCGGCATCCATCGTTCCAACCACATTGGGCGGACACGTAATTACAGGATCATTTGTTCCAATCACCTCAACATATACAGTACATGTTGTATCGTTACCAGAGTTATCGCTTATCGTCCAGACTACTTCCGTAATTCCTACCGGATAAATGGTATCAGCATTGGTAGTTCCCGATGTATAATTATTGGTGATGGTATAGGTAGCAGTCTCGCAATATTCGTCGATAGTTGGGGCTGCCACAGCAACAGGCATTTCACAAGCTCCGTTGACAATAGTAACCGGCGCAGGATCAGACGGACAAATAATAGAGGTAAATGGAATCTCATCGCGCTGCATAGTTACGGTAAACGAACAATTCACAAAATTACTGTCAGGATCAGTAACAGTGTAAGTCACAGTACTTACTCCTACCGGAAATTCAAATCCCGAAACATAACCGATACCCATCGTATCCCACAAACCTCCCTCAGTAACTATCTCAAAGGAAAGTACCAGCGAATCTTCGTGCCAGCAATCATCAGAATAAAAAGGATCAGCAATTGCAGGCGGAAGTGCAAAACAATCGTCGGCATCCATTGTACCAACTACATTTTGACAGTTGGAAATCTCCAGATTTGGAGGTGTCACATCAACTATAGTTACAAAAAACGAACACTGGTCAGAATACCCATCAGGATCGGTTACAGTATAAGTTACATAAGACACACCAACAGGAAATGAAATTCCAGAGACAGAACCTTCTCCGACAGAATCAAGTGCTCCGGTAATCACAAAATTCAAATCTAAGGAATCCGAGGGCCAACAATTATCCAAGTAATCCGGTTCGAGCATTGTATCCGGCACTTTCGAACAATTATTCGGCGCTGCTTCTTCAGTTACATCACGGCATCCGGATATCTGCAGATCGGGAGGAACTGTGTCGACAATGGTTACCAAAAATTCGCATTCGGCAGTTAATCCGGCATCATCGGTAACTGTATAAGTTACTGTAGTTGTTCCAACCGGGAAAGTCAAACCCGTAACAGTACCATTTCCGGTACTATTGAGCGCTCCAACTGATGACCAGGTCAATACCGGATTAGAACATTCATCGGAATAAATTGGATCGGTTAATGAATCAGGTATTTTTGAGCATTGATTTGGCGAAACAATTTCTGTCACATTTTCCGGACATGTTATTGTTGGAGGAACATCATCAACCACAGTAAATATTGCCGTTGTCTGAACAGCATTTTCACAATCATCTGTAACCGTAAAAGTTACTGTAATTGAATCCCTGTGCCCATCGCCAATCCAAATCGCGGTTGCAGTATCAGCACTCCATGTCAGGTCAGCATCGCAATTATCAGTTGCAGTTGCCCCACCATGATTTGCCAGCCACTCCAAATATAGAGAATGTTCATCCGGATTGATGGTTGAACAATCAACAATGTCATCGGAAGCTTCCTGTGTAATGACTGGATTCAAGTTATCCCGAACTCTTATATATGCTGTATCCCTGCCAATATTCCCACAATCATCGCTGGCAGAAAACACAACGGGCAAATCAATATTACAACCCATGGCTACTCCTGAATAGTTATTGGTAACAACCAATGAATTTCCATCTTCATCTTCAGCAGTTGCAGTTGCTAACCAATCCTGGATTAATTGAGCTGCATTTGGATCATTACATTCTATATCCAGATCAGCAGAAGGAGAAAAAACAGAAGGCTCAGTAATGTCAAATATCCAGTCGAAGTTATGCACTGCCTCATTACAGATTACACCTGTTTTTGTTTCGATAACCTTTATGGAATACGGCCCTTCAACACTTGGCTGAAAATTCAAAGTTGACACACTGTTAATAGGCGAACCTTGTGCTTCGTAACCGTTATACCAATAATACTCATACTCGTAATTTTGTGATGGTGCCGGATTTATGGAAACATGGATGGTAGGTGGATTATTTTCGCAAACCGCCTGAGGATCTACATCAAAATTAATGTTAATCTTTGGTAAAATTACGATCTCGACAATAGAACAATCAGAACCGCCGGAACAAACTACTCCGTCTCCTTCCAAATCCCCGCAAACTTCATAGCGAATTATTGGCGGAGCAGTTGAGTCCGGAGTAAATGTTGGATTCAAACTTCCTGATGGAGGATTAAGAAACCGTTCATAATTATTTCCTGAAATATCGGTAAAAGTTACACTAGATTCTGTTACTCCTTCCACATTAATTTCTCCACTGCAATCCACACGAGTAGTTAAATCACCTGTTCCAATGGCTCCGGGAATTGAAATAAAAGAGAAATCGTTTAGGTTGGCACCCTCTTTACAATAAACAAAAGTATAAAATTCGGAAACCTCTACATCATCTCCCGGAATACATACAACATCGCCAATTGGAGCTACCTCAAAACAATTTAAGCGATAATCTTTTGAAGAAGGCAAGGCTCCATCAACCAACATTGTAACCCCAACCGCCTCTGGATCAAGTTCCAGATTAAAAGAAACACATCGCAATGTTTTTTTACTTTTAAAATCACAACATACTCCTTCCTGTTCCCGGCCAATATTTTCAAGAGTAACAGAACCTGATGGCTGTCCTTGTAAATCAACATGGTAAAGAGGAACTTCTGACTGACAAATGTAACAATCACTTAGATCATCAACATAAATTACAACATCACAGGTATCTTTGTTTCCGCAAGGATCAGTAGCAACATAAATCCTTGTTACAGTCTCCGGACAAAATCCTGCGCCTGCTTCCAATCCAGTATATCTTTCTTCTAAAAAATCAACGCTTACCGTTTCTCCACAGTTATCAGTTGCCGTGACCACCATTTCACTCAGATAAGGAATATCATCGGGGGTGTTTACATGAAAATCTACCGGACAGTTTATAACCGGCGGGGTGTTATCTTCAACTCTGATAAGTTGCACATCCGACCGTTTATTTCCACTACAATCGGTAGCAGTCCAGGTCCTGTAAATTTCTTCTCTGCCGGTACAATTTCCGGGAACAATAGTATCACTCCAGGTTATTGAAACAGTTCCCGAAGCATCGCAATTATCGGTTGCAGTAGCATATCCTGTACCATCAGGAGTTCTGTCTTCATGACACTCTATTGTTATATCAGAAGGCAAAATCAAAGTCGGAGCACCAATATCCCTCACTGCAATCAGCTGAATTTGAACAGAATCATTTCCGGCCTCATCAGTTACAGTCCACGTTCGCTCAAAACTATACGTCCCACTGCAGGTTCCGGGAATTGCATCTCCATCTGTATAATTAATGTTTATTTTCCCCAATTCAGAACAATTATCAGAAAGACCGGTTACTGAACCGGCAATAGCTGGATCTACATTTACATTGCAGCTGCCATCGGCATTTAATGTTATATTTCCCGGAGGCTTAAATAAAGGAGGCTCGTCATCAACAACAGAAATTTCAACCGAATTACTATATACCGTTTCACAAGTCGGCATTACGGCATCGCTAACTGCCAAACGAAAATAAGTGGTTAATGTTAATGCCGAGGGAGAATAAGTTTGTGCTGTTTCACCACCGATATTTGCCCAGGAAATGTTGTCTGGACTTTTCTGCCACTGATAATCATATCCCCCATTACCTCCACTTGCAGATGTGCCAACCAACTGAGCAGGAACATAGTTATAACAAATGGTCTGACCAGAAGAGATAACAGGAGCGATTAATGGTTCCGGTTCATTTAGCGCCACACTACCCAAATTTTGAACACATTCGGTATTAACCGCATCACGAATTTCTACAGTATAATTTCCGGGAGCCAAACTACTAAAATCGGTCGAACTCTGCCAGGTTCCGCCATTTATACGATATTCATAAGTGCCCAAACCTCCGCTGGCAGATGAAATTGTTATTATACCATCATTTGCGCCATTACAGGTAATGTTTTCGGAAGAGGTCAAAGCACTCAACACAGCAGGTTCAGTTATTGTCTCGCTGCCCAAACTTTGAACGCATCCGCTATTAACCGCATCACGAATTTCTACAGTATAATTTCCGGGAGCCAAACCACTAAAACCGGCTGAACTCTGCCAAGCTCCGCTATTTATTCGATATTCATAAGTGCTCGAACCTCCGCTGGCCGATGATATTGTTATCGTACCATCATTTGCGCCATTACAGGTAATGTTTTCGGAAGCCGCTGTAGCACTCAATACAGCGGGTTGAGTTATTGTCTCACTGCCCAAACTTTGAACGCATCCGGTATTAACCGCATCACGAATTTCAACAGAATAACTTCCGGGAGACAAACCACTAAAACTGGTCGAACTCTGCCAGGTTCCGCTATTTATGCGATATTCATAAGTACCTGAACCTCCAATGGAAGATGAAATTGTTATCGTACCATCATTCGCGCCATTACACGTAATGTCTTCAGAAGAAGTTGTAGCATTCAACACAGCAGGTTGAGTTATCGTCTCGCTGCCCAAACTTTGTACACATCCGATATTAACCGCATCACGAATTTCAACTGTATAATTTCCGGGAGACAAACCACTAAAACTGGTCGAACTCTGCCAGGTTCCGCTATTTATGCGATATTCATAAGTACCTGAACCTCCAATGGAAGATGAAATTGTTATCGTACCATCATTTGCGCCATTACAGGTAATGTTTTCGGAAGAGGTCGAAGCATTCAACACAGC
Source organism: uncultured Draconibacterium sp. (assembly GCA_947492175.1). Classification (GTDB taxonomy): domain Bacteria; phylum Bacteroidota; class Bacteroidia; order Bacteroidales; family Prolixibacteraceae; genus Draconibacterium. Next base: position 169,388 of record CANLMQ010000002.1, read on the forward strand.
AGGTTGAGTTATCGTATAATTCACCGAAACAGTTCCATCAGCATCTGTAACATTCAGAGTGTAGGTTCCGGCAGACAACCCGGATACATCAAGTGTTGTTGGACCATGATCCCATTCAATTTTTGTTATTGGACCATTTGTCGAAGTGGTATCCAAGTCAATGCTGCCATCATTCCCTCCATTACAGGAAACATGCTTAATATTAACTACGGTAACAGAAGCAGATTTATTTCCTGAAGCAGATTTAAGCAAATCATTCGATTCTAATTGCCCGTCTTTAGTCTTTTCAGTATTCTCTTCCCCGATTACATTAATTACGTGCTTTGCTTCTGAAATATTACCATACACATCGGCAATACTGTAGGTTCGTGTTACGGTGTAGGGACAAAAAATACTACTACTTGCCTGTCTTACATACTTAAAACTCGCATAATTTAAACCACAGTTATCCGATGCCATGCCTCCCGCATTTTTAAACTCCTTCCAGGTTGTAAATGCATCAGGCACGGCTTCACCACAATTCACAACAACTTTTTCGGGAGCCGTTAACAGCGGGGCTTCTATGTCGACAACTATTACATTAAAGGTGTGATTAATACTGTTTTGTCCATCACTTATTTTGTAGCTAACTTCAGTAGAGCCAATAGGGAAAATTGCACCAGGAGGATAATTTGAACTAATCTGAATTTGTTCTGAGGAAACACAATTATCAACAGCGGTTGGCAAACTCCAGCTAACCTCTGTACCACATTCTCCGGGACTACTCACAGCCCTAATATTTCCCGGTGAATTTACCAAACGTGGCGCCTGCTCGTCGGATACAGACACCGAAAAACTGCATGAAAAAGAATTGCTGTAAATATCTTTTCCCTTATACATAACGAACGTTATTCCCTTATTAAAAGAGAAACTATTGATATGATTAATTCCCTTCTCCGGAGAATCTGATTCAGTGGCCCCGCTCATCTTCCAACTAAGTGCTGCGATTTCATTGTTTGGATCAGCTATATTCAATCCGGCACGAACAACGGCTACACACAAATCCTGATCCGTTGGCACTTCAATATTTTCATGAAAAACAATACTATCAGAATAAGGATATAAATAGTTCTCTGAGAGGTTGGGATAGTGATAATCTTCACTAAAAAACGGTAACCCGACCATAGACAAAAGATGTCCTTTACGCAGTAAAATTTGAGTATAACTATTACCACTCACGGGTATACACCCCACAAGAATACATACAATAGCTACACTGACTATAACTATTTCCCGGGTTAATTTATTTGTGGATTTAGCCAACTTAAACAAACAATTTTACTATGTCAAGCCTCCATAATTGCAAGCCTCTCCATTTTAGTTATATGTTTTATTTAAGTGATTAAACCGAATATTTTGCGTCAACAGGGTTCAGTTCTTTATCAACTTAATAACTCTAATTTTTTCTCTCGCATAATTTTGTTGTTCAATTTTTAAATTATGCATTTCTTCTGTAAATAATTCCAGATAATACTTTTCTTCTTTAATTCTACATTTACTTTAAAATATGTTGTTAATTATATTATACATTTATCGCACTGCCTAATTTTTCTTAACCGTAGAGAAATTCAGCATACCAGCTAAAAACTATCCTCTCACAATTAAAGAATTCAAGAATAATCTCTTTTTTCTAAAAGAATAATTTTGAATTTTGGAAGTGCAAAATACATCAATATTTATTGTTATCATATAATAAATGTAATTAATCTTCAACCTTTTATAAACATTTCCACCTCTTTAAATACTCTAAAAAAAATTCCGCCCCACACCTTCTTTATTTCTTCTTTGGTATAACCACGCTTCAGCATTTCGGCAGTTATATTTGGCATTTCACTTACATCCGCACAATCAGATAATGCACCGCCCCCATCGAAGTCTGAACCAATACCAACATAATCAATTCCAATAAGGTTTTTCACATAATCTATGTGATCAACATAATCTGCAACAGTTGGTAAATTTTTCGGGTATTCTTTTCTCAGCTTGCGCCACTCTTCCCTTACTTGTTTTTGTTCATCTTCGCTCATGGCTTCCCATTGGGTATTAAACACCTTACGAAATTCTTTTTCCTTTTGATAACGAACAGTCGTAGTATCAGGATCTTTTACATAATCGCTGAGCAGACAAATTTGGATTACACCGCCATTTTTTGCCAGGGCTTTAAGCATTTCATCTGTCATATTCCGGTTATGATGAGCAATAGCACGCACACTTGAATGCGAAGCTATTACGGGTGTTTTACTTAATTCCACAACATCAAAAAACGACCGGTCCGAAATATGCGAAACATCAATTAACATCCCCAGCCGATTCATTTCTTTTACCACCTCTTTTCCAAAATCGCTAAGTCCGTTGTGTTCCGACCCCTTTCTATCCGAAGAAGAATCGCAAATATCGTTATTTGACGAATGACACAGCGTAATATACCGTACTCCCCTGTCGTAAAATTCTTTTACACGATTTATGTCCGTGCCAATCGGGAATCCGTTTTCCATACCAATATAAATGGCTCGTTTCCCTTCTTTTTCGAGCCTTAAAACATCATCCGACCGGGTTGCCACTTCCGCCAAATCAGCATATTTTCCACACACCTCATACGTTTTATCGATCATCTCATGTGCTGCCGAATAGGCTTTTTGTGTATTTTCCTCTGTTCGTTCACGCTGTCCGGTAAACGCGGCAAAAAATATAGCATCAAGTCCGCCTTCTTTCATTCTTGGAAAATCAACCCGGCTATCAGGAGGTAAATTTCTTTTACCAATGTCAAAATCCTCACTAAGTAATGCCATTGGAGTATCGCAGTGCGTATCAACAGTAACAGCACTTTCATGAATTTTCATGACCTTTTTACCAACTCCATCAGCAAAAACATTAAACTGTGTTAGAAGCCCCCCAGCTACCAATATAAAAAGAATAGCATTCTTCATAGTACAATCGATTTAATGTGAGAATTACAATTTTAACAAAATTTCAATCTGAAACAAGAATTCTAAAGTACAACATACAATATTACCTATAGAATTCTCCAATGATTATATTTGTCGACAAGAGATACCGGAAATGAAACAAATAACTTTCAAAAAAATACTATTTCAAAAATGGCTGATCTTACCAACTTTGGCTGTGCTCACTTTTTTTTGTACTGAAATTGCTTCGAAACATCCGGAATGGATTGAGAAATACTATTCTCAGAACATTTACCCTTTCATTGCCCGGATTCTATCTGGGCTTAGCTCAATCCTTCCTGTTTCACTCGACGATTTGTTTTATTGCGCCCTACTACTTCTCCCATTGGCATTATTGATTTTGCTTTGTCTTAAAAAGATTTCGCTGAAATATTCGGGAAAACTGATAGTAAACATTGCAGCAGCAACCTATATTCTTTTCTATTTTTCCTGGGGCTTAAACTATTTCCGGCCTGACTTAACAGAAAGACTTAATCTGGAAGCCAACAAAGCCAACCAGGAAGAATTTCTGGAAGCAATAACAAAGTTAATCAATCGCACCAACCATTTACAATGTAGTTTTGAAAATTTTGAACCAGCACAAACTGACCGACTGATTGAAAAATCGTATGAAAATCTGGCTCCAGCTTTACAAATTCCCTATCCTATGGGAACAAGACCAGATAAAAAAATAACTTTTAGTGGTTTTTATGCAAAATCGGGAATTACCGGATACTTTGGCCCTTTCTTTAATGAAATTCATGTAAACAAAAATGTTCTTCCGCTTGAATATCCTTTTGTGCTGGCACACGAAAAAGCACATCAACTGGGCATTACCAGCGAAGCCGAAGCCAATTTTTATGCCTGGCTGGTTTGCACAAAAAGCAATTCGCAACATATTCAATATTCAGCCAATCTGTCCATATTAAGGCACTTTTTGAATCAGGCCTATAAAATGAAAGAATTTCCGGAGTTAATAACCCTGATAAATCAGTCGGTTAAAAACGACATCAACGGCATCCGGAAACACTGGCTTCTTCTCAGAAATGAAAAAATGGACAAAGTTGCATCAAAAGTTAACGACACCTATCTAAAAACCAACAAAATTAAAGGAGGCATCGAAGATTATCGTGGTGTAGTAAAACATGTTATGAACTTTTCGTTAGATTCTGCTTTTCAGGAAAGATACAATCTTGCCACCCAATAAAATCACCTATTTTTGCACCAGTTATTAATGAAGATGGAGTTTAAAGAAGGAATAACTTCCGCTTATATCCTCCTGCTTCCAACTTTCTTACTATGAAGTTAATTCCGATTTCCGCAGGTCATTTCCATTGCGACGGGGGCGCTCTTTTTGGTGCTATACCAAAAGTTTTATGGAGTAAGGTTTATCCGGCAAACGAAAATAATTTTACACAACTTACATTGCGGTGTTTGCTGGTTGATACCGGCAAACATAAAATCCTGATTGAAACCGGAATTGGCAACCACTATCCCGAAAAACACCTGAAAAACAATGGAGTTACTTCAGTAAGCAACCTGGAAAAATCGCTGGCTCAAAACGGGTATTCCTCCGAAGCAATTACCGATGTATTTTTCACACATTTACATTGGGACCACTGTACAGGGGCAATAAAAGATGTAAACGGCAACCTTGAACTTGTTTTCCCCAATGCAACTTTAAGGTGCAGTAAAAAACAATGGGAACATGCCAAAGTTTCGAACCAGCGCGAAAAAGCGGCCTACCACACCGATGTTTTGAATTTTATCAATAATTCGGGTAAACTCAAACTAATTGAAAACGAAGGTGAATTATTTCCCGGATTTGACATAAAAATGTACGACGGACATACTCCCGGACAAATGATTCCTTTTATTCATACCGAAAAAGAAACCTTTGTTTACACTTCTGATTTAATTCCAACATCGGCAAATATTCCTCTGCTATGGATTGCCGCATACGATCTTGATCCGGTAAAGGTAATGCACGAAAAAGAACTCTTTTTAAAAGAAGCGGTACAGAAAAAACAAATTCTGTTTTTTGAACACGACTATTACACCGAATGTGCAACTGTGCAGAAAACGGAAAAAGGATTTACAGTAAAGGAAAAATTTAAACTGCCCAAATGAAACTCCTCGCAGCAAGGTGTGGAAATATAACTGATGAGATCCCTCGTCTATCGCTCGGGATCAGTTCGGCTAAAAAATTTTGAAGAACAAAATCATAGCCTCACTGATTTAATCTGAAACGCGCTCCAGCTCAATCCAGCCCCAACCAGGAACATTTAGCTTTAACTCATCTGCATCAATTTCGTAGGTGGAAACCTGTGGTAACGTGGATGCAAATTTTATAGAAAAATCGCTGTCGCAACAGATTTCGGTACACCCTGCCCCTGAAACTGTTATCGAGTTACTTTCTTCAAGCTCAAAACTACCCGAACACCCATTTGCATCCAGCCTGAGGTTATAAGTACCGTCGTGCATAAACTCGATTGTTGGATTATAATCATCATTTTTTGCATATAACACCGATTCAACCGACATAAATTCTTCTGCTTCCCATTTTCCGTAAATTTCTTTGGAACACGAACATTCATCATCCTTATCACACGAACTCAGAAAACAGAACAAAGCAAAAATGCATAAGGTGAATACTGATTTTTTCATGGTAGTTTTTGTTTTCTTTAAGATGATGATTTTAAAAAAAAGGTTGCGTTGGCCCAAATTTTCATCTCAAATATCAGCATTTTATCCCACCAGCATTTCGATTAAACACCAATACAAACTTTTAAACCCAAACCCGGCGAATCGTTTTCGAAAGAATCCGGTGCATTTTATTTTTAACATCGTATGTAACGATTATGAACCATAAATCACAAAATCAATGATTAGTAAATTATGAAAGTTCTGCGTCAGACTGAGCAGGCAAGACAGGTATCCGCCAGCTGACAAATCATATTCAAAAAAAACAATTTTAATCACGTGAAACGAGCATGAGAAAGTCATCACACATAAGCGAATGATTATAATCATGCGAGTTCCATCTGTAAACATAGAAAATTAACGATAATAAACAGATGAAAAATATTCTGCTTATCCAATTAGTATTAATCTCATCCTTTTTCTCTTCAGCACAGAACGGAATTTCCGAAAAAGAGTGGAAAATCGATTCTATTCAGCTTCACAAAAACTGGCGTACCCGCGATAAAATCATCTTACGCGAACTTCAGTTTTCAAAAGGAGAAACAGTTAACCAGGATTGTCTTGACCGATCAATCAGCCAGGTTTGGAACATCGGGAATTTTGCTCATGTCGACTATTCTGTTGATTCCATTTCTCCTGAGGGACACCTTCTAAATCTCACTGCAAAAGATGCCTTTAACCTGGTTCCATATATAACCGTAAGCGGCAACAAAGATGATAAAAACATATCGATGGGCTTTTCCGATCCTAATTTTTTAGGTCGAAACATTAATCTCAGTCTCAATGGAAAAATAGGAACCTACAGCACCGAATACAGAGCCGGGATTACAATTCCCCGTCAGCTGCTTTATAAAAACATGACCCTTTCTTTTCAGGTTTCAAGCGGAACTGGAAATAACTTTCGGTATAATAACGACAGGCAGGTACAGGCAGTCGCCTATCACTCAAAACAATTTTCGGGAAGTATTGGCAATCCATGGCACACCGATTATCAGTATTCTTTTTCGCCCAATTTCAGCTGGAGCCTTTTTCAACATAAAACCGACACATCGCTGCTGAGTACTTCCGCAACTTTTGTTGACGACTACACCATAAATTATCTTGCTCTTTCTATTGGTGAATCGATTGGATTAATAAACCGGTATCGCCACCAAAAAGACGGATATTTAGTTTCTGGAGGCTATGGCATTGGAATTGGGCTCGACAAAAACAGCCCCGCTTATCACTCTTTTGGCTTTGGAATATCGTATTATAAAACTTTCAACAAGATTGTTGAATTATCAGCATCCTATTCTACGGGCTATTCAACATCTACTTTACCTTCTCTTCTGCATTATATGAACTCGGGCGATGTTAAAGGAATTATAAACGGGCAGGAATCGGGACAAGGACATTACAATACCAAAGTAAACGGCAGTTTTACCTATGCATATACCAACTGGTTTGCGCTCGAACATTCTGTTTACTCTCACTTTGGAATGGCAGACGACCACTATTTTAACTTATTCCGAAAAAATCCAAGAATTTCGTTGGGAACTGAAATCAGAATCTGGACTCCAATGATTCCTTGGCTGGCTGCCAGTGTTCATTTCACTTATTTAAAAGGTAACAATAACTGGTTTCATCTCGATATATAAGAGTTTGAAGAGGGAAGTAAAAAAAATTCCTGGAAACATCCAAGCTCTTTTATTTTAGTTAAATTGGCCAGATCAAATCGCATTCTTATATTTCCGGATATGCACAACAAAATCAAAATAACCTTAGAGCCACTTGGAGATACCATTAAAGTAAATAAAGGAACTCCACTTATTGACATTTTACATGAATTTGGAGTTGAATTTCCATGTGGCGGAAAAGGAACCTGCGGTGCCTGCAAAATAAAACTTTTACAAGGCAACCTAGAAATTGACGCCAATCAGCAAAAAAGATTACAAAAACTAAAGTTGGCAAATAACTGGCGACTGGCTTGTTTTTGCAACGCAGAATCGGATATAACGCTTGAAATTTCGCAGTTCGAAACGATCATTCTGGCCGATAATACTACTTTCGATTTTAATCCGCAAAATGGTTTTGGTATTGCCGTTGATATAGGAACTACAACTGTTGTCTCCCAACTAATTAATCTCGAAAACGGGCATATCCTTGATTCTGTTTCAGCAGTAAATCCACAGGCAAAATATGGCGGCGATTTAATTGCACGCATACAAAGTTGTTTGGATGGGAAACAGGAAGAATTGCAGCAGCTAATCCAAAAGAAAATTGCAGCAATGATTGACCAGATGTTACAAAAAAATCAGGTAGAAGTGTTAAAAGTTATGCTGGTTGGAAATACTGTAATGCAACACATTTTTTGTGGGTTAAATGTACAGCCACTCTCGTTTTATCCCTTTGAATCGAAAGAACCGGGTGAAAAAAACTTTACTAATAAAGAACTTAACTGGGCCTTGCCCGCTGCAACAGAAATCAAGTTTCATTCATCTATTGGCAGCTTTGTGGGAAGCGATATTCTTGCCGGAATTGCTGCTACAAAAATGGCCGACCGGGAAGCTTTTTCCATTTTAATAGATTTGGGTACAAATGGAGAAATTGTAGTTGGAAACCGGGATAAAATTGTTTGTGCTTCAACTGCGGCCGGACCGGCTTTTGAAGGAGCCAAAATTAACCAGGGAATGCGGGCTACAACCGGCGCTATTTCTTCTGTTAGTCTGGATAACGGAAAATTAATAAGCCATGTTATTGGCAACGGAACATCTAAAGGGATTTGTGGCAGTGGTCTGATTGACATTCTGGCAATCTTACTGGAGCAACAACAAATTGGAATGTTCGGAGAAATCAACTCAGGCGAAGAAAAAATACAGATTACCAAAAATGTTGCACTCACCCAACAAGATATTCGTGAATTTCAACTGGCAAAAGCGGCCATTGCTGCAGGTACACAATTGCTGCTCAATCAACTTGGCATTTCGATGAGCGATGTAGCACATGTCTTTATCGCCGGAGGTTTTGGCAATTTTCTGAATATAAAAAACGTTATTCGCACCGGACTAATTGAAGCCGGCGAAGAAAAAATCTACAAACTTGGGAACACGGCTTTAATCGGGGCAAAAATGTTTTTGTTCGAGAATGATCAATTCACACAAAACATACTGAAAAAAACAACACACATCAACCTCGAAGGAGATGGATCATTCCAGGATATTTATATTGAGAAAATGATGCTAGTGTAAACCGGTACTCGTTTGACAAACATCTGCCCCTCCTATTTTTATTCCACATTTAGTGCTTTGAATATAATTTTTTGCAATGTTTTGTAACTTTTTTGCATAAATAACGAATAACTAAGGCATTAAAAACAACTACATTTTTAATTTCTCTTATAAGTAATTGTGTTTGACAGTACTCAATTTCAATAAAATTCTAAAAACCAAAATCATGAAAAAACTATTATCTATTTTTTGTGCTTTCCTGTTATGTTTGGCTTGTTCACAAGAGAAACCAATAGAAAAAACCACAATTGGAATGTTTACTCCGTATACCTATTTCCCTGAAGTTGTGAACGGGAAAGTAATGGAAGTAACAGAAACCAACTTTTTACCTGTAAAAAAAGAGGATAAAATTGAAGCCGGAATTCCGCTAAGCATTGCTGCCCGGGACAGCATTAACTGGACAAATGATTTTAAGGTACAATTTAACACTTCCGGATTGGCAGAAAAAACTGTAACATTTGGCGATAACGGAGAAATTCTCAGTAGCTGGGAAATAAGCAGCAATGATAATTTTTATACATCTGCAAAAAGAATAGTAAAAGATTCCTTGACCCATAAGGAGACAATTTCCGAAACAAAAATGGGAACATATAAAATTGAAATTTTTGATCCGGTTACAGACACTTTACGGAATTATCTGCTTATTGACCTGAACAATGATAAAGCTTATCTTAATATACAATGGCAAAATTCGAAGGGAGACCTAACGTATCGATATGACTATATTTATGACGATGCTGGACAATTTGCCGGATACAAAGTTTCGAGAGCCGACACTGTGCTTGGTGGAATGAACTTCACACGCAATGAACAAGGATTTATGAAAGATCAGGAAGTATATAATTCTGCCAATGAAACGTCTGAAACGACCATTTATGAATATGAATACGATACTAACGGGAACTGGATTAAATGTGTGGCATATCAAAACCAGAAACCATACATGGTTGCATTAAGAGAATATAAATATTATTAATCTGACTATTTTTTCGTAGCCAAAACCTCAGGTAAAACACATAAAATGTGAAAGCTATATCTTTTTCGAAGCATACTTTTGGCAACGAAAATTATTAGGACAGTATATAAATATGGAATTAGTTTTTAACCAGCTCTTTTGTAGAAAGCAAACCGCAAGCCGCATAAATATCTTCTCCGCGAGAAGCCCTGATGGTTGTTAATATTCCTTTGTTATTGAGTTTATCCTTAAATTGTGTAATAATATTTTCATCGGGGCTTTTAAGCGGCGTTCCGGGAACCGGGTGAAAACGGATCAGGTTCATCCGGCATTTTAAACCATCCAGTAAACGAACCAGTTCATTTACATGAGCTGTTGAATCATTCAGCCCTTCAAACATAATATACTCAAACGAGACCCGTCGCTGGCGGCCAAAATCCCAGCTTTTAATTTCTTCAATCACCTCTTCAATCGGATAGGCAACCTGAATGGGCATAATCTTTTGCCGTTCTTCGTGAAACGGAGTGTGCAAGCTAACTGCCAAATGTGCTTCACTTTTTTCGAGGAAAGTAAGCATACCCGGAATTATTCCAATGGTAGAAACCGTTATCCTGCGCGGACTCATGGCAAATCCCCACTCCGAAGTCAGAATTTCGAGACTTTTTAAAACTTCATCCAGGTTATCAAAAGGTTCGCCCATTCCCATGTAAACAATATTCGTAACCTCTTCCACCTCATCGATACTTTTAATCTGGTTAATTATTTCACCGGCCGACAAATGCCCCTGAAAACCTTGCTTGGCAGTAAAACAAAACAGGCAGCCCATTTTACAGCCCACCTGCGAACTAACACAAACAGTTTTGCGATCGCGATCGGGAATCATTGCCGTTTCAATAAATTTATTCTGAATGGTTGGGAAAAGGTATTTTTTTGTTCCGTCAACGCTCTCCTGAACCTTGATGTAATTGGTTAATCCCAATTCAAACTTTTCATTTAAAAGCTCACGTGCCTTTTTCGAAAGATTGGTCATTTCTTCGATCGACGAAATTTGTTTTTTATACAACCAGTCAGTAATTTGTTTTGCTGTAAATTTTGGTAGTCCCAACTCCAACACCAGGTTCTGCAACTCTGATAATGTTTTCCCGAACAAGCTCTCTTTCATACCTACATTTTAGTGCAAAGATAATACGATTTCTTTTTATGTGAATGACAAGAAACAAATAGCAAAAACAACAAAAAATAACTTAATTAAAATCACAGAAAATATACTTGTTCTAATACCTCCGTCATGTATCGTAAGTCGTTTACTTACCAGTATTTGTTATTCGTGAATTTAAATCAAAATCCCAGTTTTATTACATTTATCATACTCTATCATTTGTTCTTATTATTACTTTAGCAACTTTTTAAATTATTTACATACTTAAGGATTGTCCCCCAGGAAAAAGCGATAAAATAAACGGATGCAAAATAAAAGATAGCATAATGTACTTACAAAAAACATTCAACCACAAGTCTAATAAAACAAGAATATACAGAACCATTGAAAATTATATTTTTGTTTTTTTATCTGCCATTTTATTATTCAATCTTTCCTGCTCAAAAGAATCGGTTGATGTTCCACAATTAGAACTTGAAACAACAAATCTCACATTCGATCGCATAGGCTCTGTTCAAACAATACATATTACTACAAACCAACCGGTTATTTGCGAAACTGAAGTAACATGGTGTACTGTTAGCTTTTCGAAGGATATTATTACTGTAGAAACATCTACCAACCAACAACCCAACAAACGAACAGCAGTTGTTACAGTTACTGCCGGCAATCTAAAAAATTCATTTACAGTCTCTCAATCCGGATTCAATTCGTACCAGAATGATCTGTTCGATGACATAAAAATCTCAGTTAAAAGTGCCTCCACAACATCTTTCCAACCCGGATCCAATATCGACAAATCAATTGACGGGGATTTCTCAACCATCTACCACTCAAACTGGAATAACTCAGGAGAAAATTACTTTCCCATAACATTGAGTTATTCTTTTTCAAACGTAGCTACTTTAGATTATTTGGTTTATTATCCGCGACAAAGTGGATCGAACGGACACATTAAGGAGTTTGAATTGTGGGTGGCTACCGAAGACAATCCAACCTTAAGCAAATATGGAGATTATGATTTTAAGGGCAGTTCTGCAGCAAGCCGTCTTACATTTTCTCCAGCTCTCGTAAAACCAACCACCATTCAACTGGTTGTTAAATCGGGATCGGGCGACAAACAGGGCTTTGTTTCGTGTGCCGAAATGAATTTTTATAAAAGAAATCCGGAGAACTTCCGTTTCCAGACAATTTTTACCGACAACACTTGCTCTGAGTTAAAACCGGGTTTAACCGAAACAACTTTGATGGCCATTCCAAATAAGTTTTACAGAGATCTGGCGTTGGAAATATTTCGTGGTGAATTCGATTCTGAATTTAGAGTACAAGATTACAGGCCCTGGCAGGACCCACGCATCATGTCTGCAATAAACAAAACCAGCACCTACAGTCTTCGCGACAATCCAACCGGAATTTATGTTTCAAGCTCCGACGAACTTATATTTTTCGCCGATAATCCGAATAACGAAAACATTTCAATCCTTGTTCAGGATCTGGAAAAAGGATATGGAGGGAATACCTATCCGGTAGCCGATGGATTAAACAAGATAACTATTTCTTCAGGAGGATTAATTTATGTTATGTACCATACCGAAGATGCTACCGAAAATCCGGTAAAAATAAATTTTGTAACGGGAAGCGTAAATGGCTATTTTGATAGGCAGAAACACAGTAACGGAGATTGGAACAGAATAATAAGCGGAGCAAGCTACAAACATTTCGATGTACTCGGCACATATGCCCACCTAACTTTTCCTACAGAAAAATTCAGGGAGAATACTCCCGACGGACTTGCGTTAATAAACAAATATGATGACCTGGTTCGTCTCGAATGGGAGTTTATGGGGCTGTTCAAATACAACAAACCCTTTAAGAACCGCATGTATTTTCATGTTGTTTATACCGACAGTTATATGTATTCAACTTCCTATCGCACGGCCTATGTTACAGGAACAATGGACTTAATGTGCAACCTGAACAGACTCACAACATCGTGCTGGGGCCCCGCTCATGAAGTTGGTCATTCCAACCAAACGCGTCCGGGCTTGAAGTGGATAGGTATGACTGAAGTCACGACTAACATTCATTCGCTATTTGTGCAAACGTCATGGGGAAACGAAAGCCGTTTAGTCGCAGAAGACAAATATTCAAAAGCAATTACAGATATAGTTGACGAAAACAAAGCACACAATGCTTCGTCCAATGTATTTTACAAACTGGTACCCTTTTGGCAATTAAAATTATATCTGATGGACGCTCTTGGTAAAACTGATTTTTACAAGGATTTATACGAATACATGAGAAATCAGGATTACTCGTTGGTGACTAACGATGGATTTTACCAACTTGACTTTGTTCGTGCTGTATGCAAAATTTCCAATCTTGACCTTACTGACTTTTTTACTGACTGGGGTTTCTTAACACCTATTAATATGACTATCAAAGATTACTCTACTAAAAATTTTACAATTACTCAGAAGGAAATAGATGATTTAAAAGAAGAAATAGCAGCTCAAAATTATCCGAAACCAAAACACAACCAGATTTACAAAATAACGGACAATAACGTTTCAGATTATAAATAATATCAGTAGTCATAATACGACAGCCCCCATCCCTTCGTGACAAAGATGGTACGAAGCTTATCCCTAGGATCAAACTCGTCTGAGGAAAATTTCACCGGCAGAATGAAAATCACTTTTATGCAACCAAGCTACAAACATTTCTATTTCTGATGACTCAACGATCCAGCCACAACTTAAAGTCCCTTACTCTTTCGCGACTAACAATCAAATCCTCTTCGGGACGCGGAAGTATGTCCAGTTTCAGACGGCTGTTAAACCAGGAATGAATATTCTGAATACTCTCAAAATTGAGTATGTATTTTCGGTTTACCCGATAGAAATCATCCTGATCAAGCAAGGTAGAAAGCTGGTCGATGGAATAATTAACAGGAAACCGGGCATCGTTAAAAGTATAGGCCATGGTTACACCTTCGTCGAACATAAACCACGCAATATCTGCACTTTTTACCGAACGATACCGGTCGCCTATCTTTACAAGAAACCGTTTTTTTACCTGAGGGGTTTGCTGAGTTATAATATCTTTCAAAAGCTCTTTTTCGGGAAGCAGAAATACCTCGCGCAGGTTTTCAAACTTATCCAGAGCATCTTTAATATCCTGATAATCGTAGGGTTTTACGATGTAATCAATACTGTTAACCTTAAACGATTTTAAAGCATATTCGTTATAGGCAGTTGTGAAAATTACCGGTACATTTATTTTCACTTTGTCGAAGATTTCGAAACAGTTTCCGTCGTTCAGCAGAATATCCTGGAAAACAAGATCCGGAGCCGGATTATTATTGTACCATTCAATTCCCTGCTCAACCGACCCGATTACCTGCAATACCTCAATTTCGCTACTGTATTTTTTAAGTAACTGAATCAACCGGTTGGCTGTATATTTTTCATCTTCAAATAGTAAAACCTTCATAATCCGTTTGGTTTAACACCGGTAATTTTACAACAAACTCAGTTTCTGTTTTTATTACTTCCACTTTCCTGTTACAAATCAACTCGTATCGTTTCCTTATATTTTTCAATCCTTTTTTAGTTGATTCTTTCAGCACAGAACGCGGATTTAAATTGTTCCGGAAAATAATTCGGTCATCCTCTTTACTAATTATTATCCGAAGTGGTTTGGCCGGATTGCAGGTATTGTGATTAATTGCATTCTCGAAAAGCAGCTGAAGGGTAACAGGAGGAATAAAAGTAGATTGGACAAATGCTTCCTCCAGGTTATTCTCAAGAAAAACTCCTTCCTCTAATCTTGTTTTTATTAAAAAGTAATAAGAATTCAAAAATCCCAGTTCTTCGCTTAGTTTAACGAGATTGAACTCATTTTTCTCGATAATATACCGAAGCGTTTTTGAAAGTTTTACAATAAAATCAGCCGAATAATCCGGGTCCTCATACACCAGCGAAGACAAAACACTCAGGCTGTTAAAAAGAAAATGAGGTTCAATTTGTGCTTTTAGTGCTTTGTACTGTGCCGTAATATTTTCCTTTTTTAACTGCTCTTCTCTCAGTTGTTTTTCCTGCAACTTGTTATGCATTCGCGAATAACTGTCAAATCCGTAGATTAACAGATAAAGACTAAGTAATGAAACTATTAGCTCCGGATTAAAACAGGAAATAGATTCCCATAAATCGGCATAATTAAACAAATAGACATCGCTTAACCGATAAAACAGATTGACTGTAAATACCAATCCATACCCAAAAACAGCGTGGCAAAGAAAGAGCAGAAGTGTTTTCTCCCTGTTTCCTTCCGAGTTTTTTATCCTGCTTCTGATTTTCAGATCAAACCATTCTGCCAGATACCATAACAAAAGACCGTAGCCGATAAAATAAACTGAAAACCACAAGCTTCGCCAGTTAAGCTCGAATGGCCCGCCGGGAAATGATAAATCGAAACTTTTAATAGTGATGTGTATAAGAAACACCACAATAAAGCGAATTCGAAATTTGTTGGTTTTTATCATTTCCTCAGTTAAAGTAGTTGTTTTTTTGAAACCACAAGATAGCTTTTTCCACTGATTCGGAAACTGGCACCACTTTAAAATCGAGCTCACGACACGCTTTATCTGCTGTAAAAAAATTATTGAGACACAACATTCGGGCATTTGTATAAGTTAACTGAATCGGCTTTTTTCGTATTTTTTCGTAACAACTGCCGCAATATCCAGCTGCCAATAATAACCAGCGGGGAATGGGAACAAAAACAGTTTTTTGTTTGAGAACACGGGTGACCAACCGGAAAAAACGTAAGTAAGAATGGTTTTCTCCGGCAAGCAGGTAGCAAGCTCCCAACCTCCCATTCTCCATAGCATTTACTACACCTTTGGCTGCCATTTCAGCATCAACAAAATTTTTCCCACCGGTGGGATAAAACACAATGCTCTTTTTTACCACATGATTAAATATTTGTCCACTGCTGGGCTTAAAGTCATTTTTGCCTATAATAAAAGTAGGATTAACAACCACCGCGTCAAGCCCGTTTTTATTTACTTCTTCCAAAACCATTTGCTGCGCCAGGTATTTGCTGTAAGCATAACCCGAGCTTTTAAGCCACGGCATAAATGGCGTTTCCTCATTTCCCGGATTTTTTAATGTGCCATTACCAAAACAATTGGCAGTGCTAACATAAACCAGGCGTTTAATTTTTAATTCTTTACAGGCCTTAATAATATTTTTTGTGCTTTCAATATTGGGTTTTTCAAATGCTTTTAAAGCAGATGGAACCTGCGAAGTACGAGCGGCTGCATGCACCACAAAATCGCATCCTTTAACGGCGTTGTAAACATCTTTTTCTGAAATGATTTGTCCGGTAAAATATTCAATGGTAAGATTTTTAAGCGCACGCAAATCGCTGCCCTCACGCACAAATACACGTACCTTATAATTTCGCATTAACAGTTCGCGAACCACATGCGATCCCAACAAACCATTTGCTCCTGTTACCAGAACTTTATTCTCCTTTTCCATATTAAACCACCTGAATTACACGCCCCGATTCTTTGAGTTCATTTTGTAACGAAGTTCGCATAATTATTAACCTCAACCAAACCGGTATTATTTTAAAAAGCAAATAACTAAATTTATTCATCCAGCCCGGTATTATTAATTCGTCTCTTTTTAATGTTTGACGAATACATATTTTGGCCACCTTATCAACCGATAAGGTTGTTGTTTGTATCAGCTTATTGTGCTGTTCGATGCGTCGTGTAACCTCGGCATTGGTTTTCATTCCTCCCGGATGTGCCACCGAAACAGTTACTCCTGTACCTTTTAATTCGGCCCCCAACCCGCGCGAAAACGAATACACAAAGGCTTTTGATGCCGGATACACCGTTTTAAAGGGCATTGGCCCAAATGAAGCCATGCTGGCAATGTTTAAAATATAACCCTGTTTTTGTTTTTTTAGATTCGGCAACAGTAAACGCGTAAGCAACACCAGCGCACGCATGTTTAGCAGAATTATCTGGTCGATATATGCAGGAGAGGCCTCCATAAACGGAACAGTGCCTCCAACTCCGGCATTGTTTATCAGCATATCGATACTGTAATCTCCATTTACCTCATCCGCAAATTTCTGAACGGCTTCTGTTTCCGTTAAATCGGTTTCGAAAGCAGCTACACAAACCCCATATTTTTGAGAAATTATTTTTGCCAGTTCTTCAATATTTTCATTTGGCAAAGCAGTTAAGATTATATTTCGCCCTTGACCTGCACACTCCAGTGCCAATTGTTTTCCAAGCCCCGTACTTGCTCCTGTTATTAAAGTGAATTTTCTATTGTTCATTTGTTTTATGTTTTTATGACCAATATATTTCAGCTGAATCAGCTCCCAAAGTCAAATTCTGTGAAGAGTCAGACTTCCATTTAGATTGTAGGTTATAAACTTTGAATTGAAATTTATTTCGCCCAACTTATTTTATACGACAAGTTAAACTCCATAAATTCGGCAAGCATAAAGTTTATGGCTCTTACATTTACTCCCAAAGACCAATTTCGATAAAAATCGTACCTCACGCCAAGTCGCTGATAGGGCTTTTTCATATTTCCGTAATTCCGGTGAAAAACATACATACCAATACCACTAAGCAAAGTAAGTTTCCCCACAATTATTTCGGGCTGTAAAATAATCCCAAGGGTTAGATTCTCGAACGTTGGAGTATTTGGAGCACCGTCGGGTCCGGCATTTAAACCCCACCAATAATTAAAATCAGCACCATAACCCAATCGAAAAGCATTGGAAAATTGAGTACAATAAATAGCACTTATTCCACTTATTGCAAAGTAATTTGTATCCAACTCGTGCTCAACAAGTTGATGATCGCCATAACCTAACATCAATAACAAATCGTTTGAACGCTCCTGCCTGTCAGGTTTTGGAGTCTCCCGAACTTTGGGACGCGAATTGAAATGGTATTTTACCTCAACAGAGGGTGAGAAAATATTAAATCCCCGGTTGGGCCGCTCAAAACCGCCATTTGAAAAATGTTTAAAACTTACTCCCGCTCCCAAATCGAGGTGCTTATTTATTGGATAAAATGCATTTAGCCCGGCATCTAAATGAACAGTCATTCCTCCTCCAATCACCAGATTTTTAGGATTTGTAACTGGATCGTAGTAGTTCCAGTTACATGTTAATCCATACTGAAATTCGGAATAAAGCTCCAGCTTTTTCCATCGTTTTACAGGCAATCCTAATATTCCATAAGCAGATATTGGATGCCCGGTTTCTTCCGGATTAAAAAAGTTCCCCAGAGTAATTCCAAAACCATAATAGGGTGAATTATAAATTTTTTGCCAGTTCGAATATCCGGGATTTTGCCAAAGCATTTTTAATGTATATGACTGGTATTTTTTCATTGGTTTACCTGCCAAATTATCGCCCCTTACAAAATCTGTCGTTGGAAGAATTTTCCCCGACTGGAAATTTGCCGAAATAATGGGATAGTTCTTTTTCCTAAACTCAGTTGAATCGCATTGCGAAAATCCCTCAACCGCAATGAAAAAAACCAATACACATAAAAATAAATGCCTCATAATTATCGTAATAATTCGAGGCAAAAATATCTTCTATATTTACAGCAGCTGCATACAATTATGTGAACTGTAAAATTTCCGTTTAAAGTGTAGAATTCCGGAGTTAAATTGTGTTTACATCCTCTAAACGACAGAATAAAACCAACTAACTACCTGACAATTCTGACTATTATTCCTTTAACAAAACAACTTTAGTGATCATTAAATTTGAACCGGTTTCAGCTTTGGTTTTCAGAATTAATTTACCATCGTTACTGTCTTCGCGCATTACATGAAACTTTACCCAAAAACCATCTCCTCTATGCAAATCCAGTTTCGATTTGCGACCTTCAAAATCAAGCATTCCGGTTCTTTTCTGGTTGTTCCAATCATGAAAATGCACTAATAAACTTCCAAGCATTCCTTCCGGACAATTTATCTGAAGTGTCATCTCTTTTCCATGCCATGCCGTGTTTGTTCCTTCTTTCCAGGTTCCTGCTGAAACTATCTTGTAGGTAACATTTTCTGCAATTTTCACTTCATCCAGATCTGTGCCCCATGGAATATTTTTGTTTTCATCCTGAACATTCTTTGCTGCATTTACAAGCAAAATTGCGTTATTAAATTCTTCCGGAATATCTGCTTTCTCTGCCTTAGGAATACTTTTAAGCGTTTTTATCAGCCACTTTTCATCCGCAGTCTGGGTTGGATTAAAATCCACCGAATTCATATATGCAATTAAACTTTGTTTCAATTGCCGGGCCACAGGTTTTTCTGATTTCAAATTATAACCGCAAACCAGTAATTTTCCCTCGCCTACTTTCAGCTCAAAAACAGATCCTACTTTGTTGTTTCGGTGAAAATCGTCGACAGGCTGAGCAATTGGCTTGTATTCATGGGGCAGTTCGTTCAGAATAAACCCTTTGGCATCGGCAGAAATGGTTTCCCATTGCCAGTTGCTGTGAAACGAAGTCGGGAAATTGTTAAAAGCCGGATGTTGATCCTGAAGTAATAAGCCGATATTGGTTTTTCCCTGCCCCGGGAAAAAAGTAAGAGACCAGTAAAGCGGATAAAACAAAGCCTTTACCGAGGTTTCATCAGTTCCCAACTGGTTGGCCTGCAACAATACTTTTGCTCCCGATCTCAATTTATCCAGAGTTTCGGTATCCAGTTCGTCTGCAACAATTATCGAATTCGCTACATCTTCTTCCGTTTTTGGAGGATACACCCAAATATCCCATTCGTTTTTAAATTCGGTATTTAAAACTTCCAGCAAAACTGTAAGTTTTGTAGCTTTTTCAAGTTTATTCAACGCAAATTTTATATTTCCTACAGCTGACAGACTTCCATTTTCAAAGATCATTTTATCAAAACTCCCGCTTTTAATTTCCTGTCCGTTGTCATCAGTCACAGTCCAGTGCACCTCTCCGTTTAACTCTTTTTCAGAATGATGAGAAAGTTTCACTTCAGCATTAAATTCCTCGTTGTTTTCCCATACATATTTTTCGAACAAAAGCAGTGGAACTGTTTCTGTAAAATGCTGTCTGAATTTTTCGGGAGTAGTAATTCCTTTGCTTTCCCAAAAACAATCGAGCCAACCAATTAATGCCTCGCCTTGTCCCTGGTAATCCTGCATACTTAGCAGCTGCACTCCTGCACAGCTGGCTGTACGTAAGAAAGATTCGGTTTCATACTTGTACATGATTTGATTGAGTGCCCCCGAAGCATCGGCAAAATCATCAGACTGATCTCCAATCCCGTTTTTTTCAGCCTGATGTTTAAACTCCTCAAAATTCCGGGCTTTCAGAACTCCCGTATATTTATCAATTTCGCTCCAACGCGGATAAACCGGCCACTGCCCGATTTCGTGAGCAATAATCGGGATGTTCATTTTACTGTAAACATCCTCGAAGCTCCAATCGGTATGCGGACCATTTAAACCACGTGTACGGCCAACATCCTTTATATAATGGGTTGCACAGTAATCGTCTACCTCTGTAATTGTGCGGGCAGTTGAAACGGCATACAAACGCCGCGGATCTTTTTCTTTTAGATCGGCTACCCACTGTTTCATTACATTAAAATCAGAATTCCCCAATTCGTTGCCAATACAAAACATGGTAAACGATGGATTATTTCCGTAGGTATCCACCACCCTGTTCATTTCAGCAACAACAAACTTATCGCGCTCTGCATCGTGTCCCAATCCTTTTGGGAAGCCCTTTGCATTCATTTCGGGGCGGCCACGTTCAGTATTATCCACACTCATCCACCAATCAATCCAGATGGATGCTTCAGCCTGCAGATAAATTCCCACACGGTTTGCTGCTTTGAATGCAGCTTCCGGAGGGCACCAAGAATGAAAACGTGCATGATTTAAACCGTATTCTCTGTAGGTTTTAAAAATTTTAATCCAGTCGTCCAGATCGCATGATGCGTAACCGGTTATTGGGAAATGCACACAATCGAGGTTTCCGCGCAAAAATACCGGAGTTCCGTTAACCAATAATTTCGTTCCGTTATGACCTATTTGACAATAGCCAAATTCTGTTTCGTACCAATCCTCCTTTTCTCCTGAACGCAACTTCAGTTTTAAGGTATAAACTTCAGGTGCAAATTCGCTCCACTTTGTTAATTTACCTTCCACTTTCAACGGCCATTCAAGCCCTGTTTTTCCGCGTCGCACATTATCCGACACACTGCCCGAAAAAATGGTTTTATTATTTGAAACTGAAATTATTTCGTAATTAATTTCAACCGCACTCGACTCTTCCGCGTATATCTCAGCATTTATACTAATCCGTTCGCTTTCAATATCGGAATACACATTTACCTGTTTAAACGAAACCAAATCCCGGGCCGTCATTTCCATTCGCCCAACTATTCCGTTCCAGATACTTTGTGTGTATTCGCCATAAGCATGTCCTTTATCTCCAATATTATGAATCATTTCATTATCAACCAGAATGGTCAGCTCATGCATTCCGGGAGAAATTTTTCCCAGCTTATGAATGTGCGGTGCTCCCAAAGCATCTTGTTTTGAAAGCTCTTCTCCATCAATAAGAATCCGCGACTCCCAAAGTACCCGTTCCAGCAAAATCTCAATATCTTTCCCGGCCCAGTTTTTCGGAATTTCAATTTGTTTTTTATACCAGGCCTTTCCAATGTATTTGTATTCCGGTGTAAGAATTCCAAAATCGGAACCTGAAGTCTTATAGCCAAAACCCTTTTCAGCCAAAGATCCGGGTAAAATGATTGTTCCGCTGGTAGTTGTTTCATCCGGATAGTTAACAACGAGTTCGTTCTGCTTATCCAGATTTACCTTCCATTTGCCCGATAAATTGATCGTATTTTGAGAAAATGCCAGTGTTACACTTAGAACAAGAAGAAATATACTGAGTGCGATTTTAGTTTTCATTCGTTTATAATTGTTTATTTTTTGCAACTCATGTAACTCGCATAATCATACTCCTGGGTAATAGAAGGACTTTTTATTATGCTCGTTTCATCTAATTTAAATTAGCAATTAATTATGATTTGATATTTGAGCCAGCAGCTCCACTGCACCGCTGTGCATTTTATTAATACTTATTACTTCCTGCAAAATCCGGATACATTCCTTTGTATTTCCAAGTCCGTTTTCTGCCAGAGCAATCAGGAATTTTGCATCCATTTTATTTCGTTTCTGTAAATCATCGTCAAAAACCAACAACAACGGTAACGAGGTCGCAAAAAAATCAATCTGTACTTTCTGTGCAAGTTTTGCTTCAGCAAACTTTTTCATTTTAGCAAACAATTGAGCAGCCTCTTCTGGCTTGTTCAGCTCAATTAACGACAAACCACGGTAATAAGTCAGTTCAGAGAAAGTACTAACAGCCATATCAATAAAATCGCCTTCCTCAACTACACTTGCATTAAAATGTTTAAGTGCTTCCTCTTCATTATGCAATGCTTTATATGCTTTTCCTTTCCAGTAATTAATGTGTGCAACTGCCTGCAAAGGATGATATTTTTCGCCCAAATTATCGGGTGTTTCCATCGATTTTTGGAAGAATTCTAATGCTGTTTTTGCATCGCCTTTAAAAAATGCTTCCTGTCCCAATTTCAGGCAGGCTTGTGTAAACTGTTTCAACACCTGCCCTTCGCCACCTTCCCAGGGGTGAAATCTTCTGTTTTCTGTTAAATCCAATGCTTTTTGATATTGCACTGTAAAATTGTAAAGTGCTGCCAGTTCCACACAAAAATCGTCGCGTGTTATTACCAAATCCTTTATCTTTTCAAGATCTTTTAAACGCTCGGCAGGATCGTCATTTAGTTTTTTTCGGAGCTGATCGAATTCAAAACGAATTCGTGCATCGGCAGGAGATAGCTCGATGGCCTTTAAAAACCACTCTCTCGCTTTTTCGCCATCGCCACGTTTATTCCAACAGGCTATTGCCAGGTTTCGATACAAAGTGCCATAACTACAATTTGCAGCTGCTGCTTTTTCCCAGGCATTTATCGCATCATCGTGCCGCTTTAAATTGTAATAATAATTACCTAATCCGAAAGCTGCAATCGTATTATTCTCCGCTTTTTGCAATGCCCATTCCAAAACCAGCTGCTCCCATATTCTGGATGGAAAAAAATAATCTGGAACTGCTCCGGTGGTATCATTAAGAGTTTCAGATGCTGACGAATTATCTCCATTCATCTCGTGTAACCAAGCCAGTACAAATTGTGTCATCACCGATTTCCCCATTGGATTTGGAACAGCGCAATCTGCTATATCATTTTTATGATGCAACTCGATCAATTCAATAGCTTCAGTATAAAAGCCTGCCTCTGCATAATCAAATGCAATGTCTATAATTGTTTGTACATCGTTTCGCGAAGACTGAAGAAAATCAGAAAACGATTCGGTTATGCATGCAAGTTCGAATTTTGCCCACTGATCTAACGGATCGGTTTTAAGTAATTCTGTTAATGTGCTTTTTGCTGCTTCTTTGTTATTTTGTCTTTTCTGAATTATAGCCTTTAATATGTATGCTTTATTATTCTGGCGATTGGTATCAAGTGCCATTTCAATATGCTCCAGCGCCGAAGAATAATCAACGCGCCTGCAATCAAGTAGAGCCAACTGATAATATGCAGAAGCACGCCATTCGAAATTCCAGATAGCTTTATAAAAAAGGGAGTACGCTTCTGTGTCCCTGCCTTGATAGAAACAGGCTAATCCGCAAAAATAATGAGCCTCGCCCGATACCGGATTAGGATGGTAGCTGGTCATAATATCAATGGCCGTTTTTAGCTTCTCTTCTGCGGCTTCGAATTTGCCATTTTTTAGTTCTACTCGTCCCAAAGCAATCCACGATTTATAACTTTTCGGATCGCGATTAATTGCTTCTTCCCAATATTGTTCAGGATAGCGGGTTGGATGACGATACAATTCCAAATGTTCTCCAATCAGTTCCAGTTCGTTCACGCTTTCAATTTCCTGTGGTTGCGCAGGCTCAACGGCAACTTTTCGGTTTCGCGGCATGTTAACCTCACGATGATGATAGGCTATTTGTTCTTGCTCGTTGCTATCAACCACAAGCATCGAAATTGTATTTTCCTGTCCGGGCTCTATTTTAATTGTATTTTCTTTCCACGGTTTATCGGGTGAAACAGTAATATTTTCAATTATTTTTTGTTCGTTTCCAATTTTCAGAACAACCTTAATATTTTCAAATTTCTGACTACTCGCGACACCAAGATCAAGCTTATTTCCCTGCTGAATTTCGCATCGGATCGTAAAATCTTTATTTGCATTTTGTACGGGGCCAAGGTTTTTATAGCTCCACCAAAACTGCGAAAATGTTTTTGTTTCGTAAGGAAGCAGGTAAGTAAAATCGGGCTGGTTATCGGTATAAACACCTGCCATTAATTCAAAATAAGGGCCTCCTTCATCGGTTAATTCGCGATCCCAGGCCCTGCCAAAATCAGCATCTCCCCAGGTCCATTGTTTTTTACCGGGGGCGATATGCCGGTTGGCAACATGAACAAAACCTCCCTTTGCGCTGTAATCGTAGCCTCCAAAAAAATCGTATTTTGTATCGCAAACCATGTAGCTTGTGGGTACCGGAATATTGGAATATTTACGCAAATCGTTTTGCCCAGGACGCTGATGATACGGAATTCCGTAATAATCATTTTCGGCTAGCGGGAAACTACTCATAGCACGCACGGCATGATCGGCAACATAATTTACATCGGGCGGGAAAAAACTTTCGTAGTCATCATGAACTTCTACTGCCACATTTGCCCACCATAAAAATGTCTGTGTTAACGGAGTACGGTTAAACAATCGCCCGCGCAATTCAATTAAAGCGCTGTTTGGCCGAATTCGAATTCCGTGCATCCCCTTTAAACGGTACATTGGATCGTATTCCGACATCCAAATGGTTTTTGCACCATCTGCTTCCTCTTCAATATAAGTATCGGTGGGCAAATAAGTTCCCGGACGATGATGTTGTGGCCAGTTAAACTCCACACCTCCGCTAATCCAGGGTCCCGCCAGTCCGACCAGTGCCGGTTTTATCACTTTTTGCTGATAAAAGAAATTGTAATTTTTATTGGTTTTATCTTGTGCTTCAAAAATTCTACCGCCTATTTCGGGCAACATAACCAGTTTTACAAATTCGTTTTCCAGAATTGCAGCATCGTACTTTTTATCCACTTTCGTATCAAAAACCTTATCGATAAAAGGTACGGGGTAAACTTTTCCCGACGATCCCTGATAAACCCGTTTTTCAAAAAACACCGGATTTATCTCCGACTTTCCCAACTCGTATGTTGGAATAATTAATTTTTCTATTTCTGCTTTTACTTGTTTTATCATAGCATTCAAATCCTTGCTTCCAGCTTTGTTTACTCAAATATTTCTATGATTTCGTTTTCTGACAATTGGGTACGCGGATTAAACTTTTCGCCAATCATGTAGTTTTCCAAACTGAACAAAAGCTGTTGCGCTTCGGGTCTGTTTTCCAAATTATTAACCAGATCAACTCCCGTTACCATTAATTTTCCCTTACCTACTTTCGCCTCAAAAATTAAGGCCAACTGACGATTGGTTACCCAGTCGTCGATCACCCGCACAACAGGTTGCACAGGATTTGAAAAATCCTCCACATTAATTGCATTTGAATGACTCATTGCATCCCACCATTGCCAGTTCGAATGATATTCTGTTGGGAAATCTGCCAATGCCGGATGTTTCGGGTTGCATAATATTCCAAGGGTATGTGGTTTTTGTCCGCCAGTCCAGGCTGTATTCCAGAACATACTTGAAAAACCAATTCCAACTTCTCCGCCTTTCCCGTTTCTTACACTCCCTTTTATAGCTGTCAGTAATACTTTACCACCTTTCTTCAAAGTGGTAATTGCCTTTTTGTTGAGTTCCTGAACCACAAGAATTTCCCCTTGCAGCTTGGGTTGTACCAATGGATAAACCCATAAGTCCCAACTATTAACAAACCCGGCAACTTCAACCTCAAGAGTTAATTGTTTTGCCTTTTTAACCGGAATTGTTGTTTCAACATTACCTAATTTTATTCCATCCCCCCACCTAATATCTGTTGCAGGCAGATTACCTTCTTTAATTACATTACCCTCCTGATCTGTAATCGTCCATTTTGGAGTGACCCCGGTTAATTCCTTCGGCCCAAAATGTGCCACTTCTATCTCGGCAGAAATGGTTTCGTTACTTTTAAATATTCGTTTTGCCAGTCGGGCCAATGGTACAGTTCCATTACAAAACCGGCTGTATTCTTCGGGACTGATGTATCCTTTTTGTTCCCAAAACGGATCGAGCACTCCAACCAACGCTGTTCCCTGTCCGGGAAAATCGTGAAGATCGAGCAACTGAAAGCCGGCAAAACCGGGAGTTCGAAGTGCGGCCTCTATGTCTGCCTTGTAACACAAGGCCTGCAACCTTCCGGATGCCAGTAAAAAGCTGTCGGCCAAATGTGCCATTTTATGAAAATCAAGACTTCGCTTAAACAATTCGAAATTTTTAGCTTTTAATACGCCATCGTACTTTTCTATCTCTTTTAGGTTAGGATAAACGCACCACTGTCCGATTTCGTGACTCACAACCGGACGGTCGTTTTTACCAAGTCGGTCTTGCCAATCATAATCCGTTCGCGGAGGTTGTGAATTAATTATACTTCGGAGCCCTTCACCCCATCCTTGAATTCGAGGTTGAGGCAAATTATGATAGTCGTTTTCATTAATGGCAGGCCAGCCTGCGCCACTTGTATAAACCCGGCGATTATCTTTCGTTTTCCAGTGCCTTACAAAATCTCCCAGAAACTTCACCTGATTTTTTCCTGCAGGCTCGTTGCCATAGGTCATTAAACAAAACGAAGGATGGTTTCCATACGCCTTTATCATCCGCTCACTCTCTTCGTACAACCATTTATCAACAGGTAATCCATCACCAAGCCGGCTTGTAGAATTTGCCCACGACGAACACTCCACCTGGTAATAAAACCCGAGTTCATCGGCCGCAATAAATGCTGCTTCGGGAGGACACCACGAATGAAAACGAATATGATTCAAACCGTGCGCCCGACAAATGTTAATGATCCGTTTCCATGAATCCACGTCGGTTGGTGGATAGCCGGTTTTTGGAAAGATAGCACATTCCAGCGTTCCGCGCAGAAAAACCGGACGTCCGTTTACTGCAAAGCGAGTACCATCTGCCTTAAATTCGCGCATACCAAATTGAACTTCGTGCGCATCTTTAGCCGCCCCAGATTGCACCTCAACCCTGAGTTTATATAAATTCGGATTAAACTCGTCCCACAACTGAATCATTTCTCCCATTGGATAATCGATTACAATTTTTCCGGAACGATTTTCAATCTCCTTTTCAACCGGATTAATGTGAACTTCCTTTTCATTGCCGATACTTACAGCTTGTAAACGAACAGTGGTTCTACCTTCTGTTTTAGCAATATCCTTTAGTTCAATCTCAACCCGTGCATTTTTATTTGCGATATCAGGGAAAACCTGAAGATTAGAAATTGAAAGTGTTGCCCTTTTTACCAGCTTAATTTCTCCCACAATTCCGTTCCAGTTGCTTTGTGTATGATCGGATACACTATGAGAATCGGGACCTACATCCAGATCTTTTGTCCGGTTATCAACACAAACAGAGATTTTATGCTTCCCGGTAGATAAGTATTTGGTCAAGTCGTATTGATGCGCCGTACCCAGGCTGTTTTGCATTCCCACTTTTTGATCATCAACCCAAACCTGTGTTTCCCAATGACAACGCTCCAGGTATAATTCAATATTCTGTCCTGTCCAATTTGCAGGAATATCCACTGTTTTTTGATACCATGCAGCACCATAATAATGTCTGTCAGGAATCAGCCAATACGGAAACAGGTACCCTTCATCGCTCAAAAAAGGCTTGTAATTTTCATCTTCGAACCATTCTTTATTCTTTTGGTTTCCGACCCAATGCGTGTTGGGGCCCACAGGATTACCTTTCCCGTTTTCCACCATAGATCCGGGTAACTGAACAGTCTCAGGCAACTCCTGATTGTACCAGTGTTCAGTGATTCCAACATCCAGTGAATCAAGCTGAAATCTCCATTCGCCTGACAGATTTAACTCTCTATAATTATCTTGACTACATGCAGTTGCCAGAACCATTAAAATAAAAAGGTATTGAATTATTTTCATGATATGGATATTTATATTCTCCGTTCTTGTTATTTACTAAGTTTTGCAATCCAGCCTCCACCGGGTGCCATTTTAAGTATGTGACTATCCTTCTTCGTAACAATTTTCGTTTTTCGTTTATAATCCATAGCCCGTGTATCGGCGTTGGCACCATCCTCAATAAATTCGAGCTGGTATTCTCCTTCATCTAAAAAGTCAAAAGCAATTTCAAGCTCTTTTGCATTCCAATTTGTAATGGCACCAACATACCAATCGTTGCCGTTTTTTCGTGCCAAAACGGTATGTTCACCAATCTTCGCCGAAAGTACTTTCAAGTCGTCCCATACCGTCGGTATTTTCGAAATAAACTCTGTGCACTCTCTTTCCCTGTAATAATCTGAAGGAGAATCGGGAAACATTTGCATAGGACTTGCCAAAATTACAAACAGAGCCATTGAGTGAGCACGTGTACCCTGCCCCATCGGCATGTCTCCTCTTGTTCTGAAATTTTTTTGTGTGGAATTATGTGTTGTATAAGGAATATAATCCATTGGGCCTGCCACCATGCGGATATAAGGCAACAAGTTATGGTGCTCAGGAGTATCGTATTCCGTCCATCCGTTGTATTCAA
This sequence comes from uncultured Draconibacterium sp., assembly GCA_947492175.1. Classification (GTDB taxonomy): domain Bacteria; phylum Bacteroidota; class Bacteroidia; order Bacteroidales; family Prolixibacteraceae; genus Draconibacterium. The sequence goes on from CANLMQ010000002.1 coordinate 198,377, forward strand.
ATTCAATCAGAGCTTCCCGGGTTAATACATTCGGATACATTCGTCTTAATCCGGCAGGTTTAAAAGCTCCGTGAAAATCAATAACCATTTTTCGGCTGGCAGCTTCTTTTGCTACATTGTGATAAAATTGCACCATATCCTGATCATCGCGATTCATAAAATCGAACTTAATTCCGCTTATCCCCCACTTTTCGAACAAAGCCCAGGCCTCCTTTTCCTGTTTCTTAAATGTATTCCAGATGGCCCAAAGCATAATCTTCACATTTTTCTTTTTGGCATAAGCCATTACTTCTTCCATATCCAGGTCAGGATTTACTGCAAGTAAATCGTCCTGTTTTGACCAGCCATCATCAAATAAGAAATATTCAAATCCAAATTCGGCGGTAAAATCAATAAAATACTTGGCGGTTGCTGTATTAATCCCTGAATGAAAATCGACGCCATAAATATTTCGTCTTCCCCACCAGTCAAAAATCACAACGCCCGGTTCTATCCAATCGGGATGCTCAATTTTATTTGGCGAGGCCAGTTGGTATACCAGGTTATTTGTTAGCAGACCGGCATCGTTTTCGGCAATAGCAAAAATACGCCATGGAAAACTTCGGCTGCCATTTGTTCTGGCAATATAATTTGCATGCTTTTTTACCTGCCCCTGTCCATAAGGACTTCCATCGTTTTTAAAAGCAACCGGGTAACCTGACAATGCCGATTTTAATGTTTGCGTAGCAGTTCCCTGCAACCATAGCCCGGGATAATCAGTCAGATCGGATTCGGTTATCAATACATTAACACCGGTCTGTTTTTTCACCAATGCCGGAAGACAACAGTATCCACCAGCTTCTACCTTATTTACAGCATGATATTCGTATGGAGTTTCGTATGACGAATTGAACGTTTTTGAACGTTGAAAATGTATAGAATCATTTGCGTCGAAGGACAAATCTAAAGTTTCATTTTCGATAGTAATACTGTCGTTAAACGAACTTTTAAAACGATAGGCAATACCATTGTTGTAGGCCCGGACTATCAATGCAATATCTCCCCGGAAATAAATCTCCAGTTCGTTGTAGTTATCCTTTATTTCCTTGTATTTTTCATTTATCTCAGGACGGATAACTTGATTAACTGAAGTGTTTTTTACGCGTTTTACTTTATTTATTTGAGTATCAAAATCTTTCTTTACTATTTGCAGAGCTATGTTTTTTATCTGGAACAAATTGCTCGATTTGTGTGCAACCTGTAATGATAAAGTCGAAGTTGCAGAAACTGTTGCCAACACTTCTTTGTTTGGTGATACAACCTGATAATCAACTGCAAAAGCAGCATTAGAAATTACCAAAAACAGAATCACAATATAATTTTTCATCTAATTAAAATTTTAGGTTTTCAACTGTATTAGATGGAACTCCCATGATTTTAATTATGCTTGTTTGTGGCAAATAATTGTCATGGTCGTTTCATATACTATTATTATTGGTTTAGATAAGATCAATATTTCTCAGTGCTTATTCATAAGCTTTCTTTCCAGGTTTTATGCAAAGCATCAAGTTCGTTTATTTTCTCAGGATATTTTTCAGCGAGATTATTCTTTTCTCCCGGATCTCTATCCAAATTGTATAAATAGGTTCCGGCATCGAGATTTATGGTTCTGAAATGATTATCCTTCTTTACCACATGAAGTTTCCAGTCTCCTTTTCGCACAGCCCATTCGTTTCCTGTATCCCAAACAAGTAAATTGTGATGGTTATTTTCTTTGTGATCGATAACCGGGAAGAGATTTTTCCCGTCGAATAACAAGGAATTGTCAACACTTACTTTTGCAGCCTCCATACAGGTAGGCGCTATGTCCATGTGCGATACCGGAACATCAACCACTTTCGCTCCTTTGAAACGATCTGGCCAACACATTGTAAAAGGAGTACGAATGCCTCCCTCGCGCAAGATGTATTTATGTCCATTCAATATCCCATTGTTTGCATACGTGTTTTGCGATCCTCCATTGTCGGATATAAAAATGATCAGTGTATTTTCCCATTTCCCCGATTCCTGAAGCGCATCGAGCACTTTCCCGATATTATCATCGAGGCAATCCAGATTTGCAAGGTAGCGTTTACGGCCATCAGAATCTTCTTCTCCCCTCCAGCAGGTACGGGCATGATAATCCAAAAAACTTTCCTCCTCAGGATTCCAATCCGGAAACTTTTCCAAACCGTACTTCTCCAAATACTTATCGGGTGCCTGATAAATTGGATGATGTACAGCATTAAATGAAAGCTCCATAAAAAAAGGCCGGTTGTCTGTTTTTCGTATCTGGCGCACAGCTTCATCCCCAAACAGCTCAGTAGTATATCCTTCAAAATCTTTTTGCTCGCGGTTTACCCATAAAGGCCCGTACTGCGACATTCGTTCATCATCGGCATTTGTGGCCACATTATCGTTTCGCCTCAATTTAAAATAGTCGTGGCGGTGGGCACAAAATCCCATAAATTCCTCGTAGCCATGATTCATTGGAAATTCACGCAAAACCAGAGGATCACTGACTTTTACATTATTATCGAGTATCTCACTGTAATGAGTCTTCCCAATTTTCACACAGCGATATCCTTGACTGGCTAATAACTCAGGTATTGTTTTTTGTGATTCAGGAAAGATTTTTCCCCCGTAATAAAAGGTTCCCCAACGCTCCTGGTAGCAGCCGGTAATTATTCCCGCGCGCGACGCATTACAAACCGGCGCAGTGGCATATCCATTTGTGAACCGGACTCCGGCATTGGCAATACGATCCATATTTGGAGTTGATACATCTGTAGCACCTCCATAGGAACTGTAGTCGGCATATCCCTGGTCATCTGTTATGATAAGAAGTATGTTGGGTTGCTCATTTTTTTGTGTGCAAGCCATGTTCCCAAACACGAGCATTGCTCCAAATAATATTTTATATAAATTTCTCATCTGGTTAAACTATTTTACCAACTCTTTTTCCAATTCCTCCAATGATTTCCCCTTGGTTTCGGGCAACTTTTTCTTAATAAATACCAACCCTGCAAAACATATAATGCCGTAAATCCAGAATGTTCCTGAGGCACCTAAAAATTTATTTAGCAACGGGAACGTATAAGTCAAAACAAACGACGCTGCCCATAACGAAAATGTAGCCACCGCCATTGCAGCACCTCTTATTCTATTTGGAAATATCTCGGAAAGCACAACCCATGTAACCGGAGCCAACGACATGGCATAACAGGCAATTGCCAACAAAACAAGTAATAACAACGGCCAACCATTCACCTGAAAATAATACAGGCCACCCATAACAGCATAAATACCTGCCAAACCGGCTGCACCCAATATCATTAAAGCCCTGCGGCCAAGCTTATCGACAGTGTACATAGCCACAAAAGTGAATACCAGATTTACACTTCCTGTAATAACAATATTGAATAAGGTATCAGACACACCATAACCTGCTGCCGCAAATACTTCCTGTGCATAATTGAAAATCACATTAATTCCGCACCATTGTTGAAACGCAGCAAGTACGATACCTATAATCAGCACTCCTTTTAATTCGGGCCTTAAAAGATGCTTAAAGTTTACCTTTCCGGTTTCGCTTTTCAATGTTTCTTTTATTTCGTTGAAAGCATGCTGAGCATATTTTTCACCACCGATTTTGCATAAAATTCTGTGTGACATTTGCTCCTCTTTATTTTTAGCCAACCACCGCGGACTCTCAGGAACAAAAAACATCAGGATAAAAAACAAACCTGCCGGAACATTTTCGGCCCAAAACATCCAACGCCAACCATGTTGTCCGTTCCATGAATTAAGTATTTCAACATCTGACGCTCCGGCGGCCACAGGTTCTGCAATTTGCAAATTCACCAGCTGTGCCAATAATATTCCAATTACAATTGTGAGCTGGTTTAGCGAAACAAAACGGCCCCTAACCGTTCCGGGTGCTACTTCGGCAATGTACATGGGCGATAGATTTGAGGCTAAACCAATGGCTATGCCTCCAAGTATCCGAAAAAAAACAAAGGCATTAAATGTATTGGCAGCCCCGGTACCTACTGCAGAAAAAACAAATAGTGCTGCAGAAAATAACAATAGTCGCTTACGGCCATATTTATCGCTCAACATCCCGGACAACATGGCACCAAGCAAACAGCCCACAAGAGCACAACTCATAGCCCATCCCTGCAAATTTGGTGACTGGCCAATGTCAAAGAATACTTCATAAAATGGCTTTGCTCCTCCAATTACCACCCAGTCGTAACCAAATAACAAACCTCCAAGGGCTGAAACCATTGAAATTGAAAAAATGTACTTTGTGTTTAATTTATCCATAATCGAACAGGTAATAACAAACATGATTAACTGTTCAAAATTAGCGCTTTTCAAAACTATCAAAAATGGATATCATTTTGATTTAATGGATTATCTTATTATTTTGCCTTTTATGACAACAAAGCATATTGAAGAGGGATTTGGCGGACAAAAATCAATTGTAATTCCGAATGAAGTATTGCAAACCTTAAACAATACCCGTTTCTCTCAATTGTTTTACGTAACCGATATCGGCTATTATCCTCAGGCTCATTTTCATTTCAGACAGCGCAACGAGGGATGTAAACAAAATATTCTAATATACTGTACCAAGGGATCGGGTTGGCTACACATTAATAATAAGAAACTACAAATAAGTGCCAACAGTTATTTTGTAATTCCCTCAAACACCCCGCACAGTTACGGAGCCGACAAAAACAATCCCTGGACAATCTATTGGCTCCATTTTGCAGGCGAACTAACAGCACCCTTTTTTTCAGAAACCGATTCAATTCCTCATACACTTTCAGAAAATGAAGTAAGGAAATACTATAGAATTCAACTTTTCAACGAAATATATCAGAGCCTGGAAATGGGTTACAGTTATGAAAATCTTGAATATGCAGGAATTTGCCTGTTACATTATTTAGCTACCCTAAAATACACCACTCAATTCAATCATGCACAAACCGGAAGCGATTCGGATAAGATTTCCAAAAGCATACAGTACATGAAACAAAACTGTTCGGAAGACCTAAGCTTAACCAAGCTGGCTAAAATACATCAACTCTCTCCTTCTTACTTCTCTTTACTCTTTAGGAAAAGAACCAACCATTCGCCCATGGATTATTTAATGCATTTACGTATTCAAAAAGCTTCACAAATGCTGGATAACTCAACACTCCAGGTAAATGAGATTGCCCGCTCTTCGGGTTTCTCCGATCCATACTATTTTAGCCGGGCTTTTAAGAAAATAATGGGAATGTCTCCCGTGAAATACCGAAAACTGGAAAAAGGATAATTCTCCTTTCCAGATCAGAAATTTTCATGAATCCACTGTACTGCATTGTCTGCAAGAATACCTTCCATACATTTAAAATGTTTTTTAGGACACTTTTGATATCCCAGTTTTGAGCAAGGCCTGCATTTAATATTCTCAACTTCCATCTGTACAGAAGCAGCATCAGGTAAATAAGGATACATTCCGAACTCCGGTATTGTATTCCCCCAAAACGAAAGGATTTTCTTTTTAAAAGCCGCCGCAATATGCATTAACCCGGTATCATTAGTCAGCACTACTTTCGCATCGCGAACCAGCGAAGCCGATTGGTTTAAAGTAATTTTTCCTGCATAATTCAGAACATTTCCCTTCGATTCGGAAAGCACCTTTTCTCCCTCATCAAATTCATCTTTTCCTCCCAATAAAATAACGGGGAAAGGAATTTGCTGACATATTTGAGAAACCTTGTTTAGCGGTAGTTTTTTGGTGAAATAGGTTCCGGCAATAACAAAAGCAACATAGCCATTTTGAAATGGAGCAGGAAGATCTGCCTGTTTAAAAGCGTCCTTATCTTCGACAAAATAATCCAGCCCTTTCCCATCGTTTTGTACATCAAAAACCGATAAAGTTTCCAAATAGCGGTCAACAATATGAAGATCGGGTAGTTTATTGATTTTAAAATTCACCATTAGCATTTTCCGCCAATTGATTTTATCTACAGGAAAAGATTCAATTCCTAACCTGCGTCTTATTTTTTTACTTCTGAAATTCTGATGCAGGTCAACGATATAATCATAATTTTCTTTTTCCAGATCATGAATAAGATCGCTCATACTTTTCCCCAACAAGTGTATTTTGTCTATATATGGATTTGCTTTTAACAAGCAGGCATATTCATCTTTTGTAACAAAATGTACCTCGGCATTTTTAACCTGTTGTTTTAAGCCACGAATGGCAGGCGATGTTAAAACAATATCGCCGATTGAGCTAAACCTTATGATCAGAAATTTTACTTTCATAGAACAAGCAGAAAGATCAACGTCAGAAGATCCAAGAATATTTAAAACAGATTCGGAAAATTAATCTTTATAGTTGTATATAAAACAAAATCCCCGCAGAAAAATCTACAGGGAAATATGCCAATATCTTTTTTGTTAAGCCGACTCAACGAGAACAATTATTTTATTTGCCTTATTTTCAATTACACCTCCGTCAACCTCAAAAAATTTCTCTTCGTTATTCTGATCTTTGATTTTTATGGTCCCCTTTTCAAGCGTTGAAATAATCGGGGCATGATTTTTTAGAATTTCGAAAGCGCCTTTACTTCCGGGAAGTTGTATCAACTTCACTTCTCCTTCAAAAACCTTTTTATCGGGTGTAATAATTTCCAGGTACATGTTTTTCCTTTCCGAATTAGTTTTCAGCTAACATTTTCTCACCTTTTTCAATGGCTTCTTCTATTGTTCCAACAAGGTTAAATGCCGATTCCGGATATTGATCAACCTCACCGTTCATAATCATTCTAAAACCTTTTATGGTGTCTTCAATTGAAACCAGTTTTCCTTCCAACCCGGTAAATGCCGAAGCAACAAAGAAAGGTTGCGAAAGGAAACGCTGAACACGACGTGCCCGGTGAACCACCAGTTTGTCTTCTTCCGAAAGTTCGTCCATTCCTAAAATGGCAATAATATCTTGTAATTCGGTATAGCGTTGCAACAGCATAATTACATCCTGAGCACAATTATAATGCTCGTCGCCGACAATTTCAGGGGTCAGAATCCGTGATGACGAATCCAACGGATCAACCGCAGGATAAATACCCAACTCTGCAATTTTACGACTTAGTACTGTTGTTGCATCCAAGTGTGCAAAAGTAGTTGCCGGAGCAGGGTCGGTAAGGTCATCAGCAGGTACGTAAACAGCCTGAACCGATGTAATCGAACCATTTTTTGTTGATGTAATACGCTCTTGCATTACTCCCATTTCTGTTGCCAAAGTCGGCTGGTATCCTACTGCCGATGGCATCCTTCCCAAAAGTGCCGATACTTCAGAACCTGCTTGTGTAAAACGGAAAATATTATCAACAAAGAAAAGAATATCGCGGCCACCACCTGCAGAGCCATCACCATCGCGTAAACTTTCAGCAATGGTTAATCCCGAAAGTGCCACACGTGCACGTGCTCCCGGTGGTTCGTTCATCTGACCAAAAACCATAGCCAGTTTCGATTCTTTTAATTTCTCTTTATCTACTTTCGAAAGGTCCCAGCCACCTTTTTCCATCGACTCTCTAAACTCTTCCCCATAATCAACAATATTGGCTTCAATCATTTCCCGAAGCAAATCGTTTCCTTCACGGGTACGCTCACCCACACCTGCAAATACTGATAACCCCGAGTGTGCAAGTGCAATATTGTTAATTAATTCCTGAATCAGAACGGTTTTTCCAACACCGGCTCCGCCAAACAAACCAATTTTACCCCCTTTTGCATAAGGTTCAATCAAATCAATCACCTTGATTCCGGTGTAAAGCACCTCTGTTTCGGTGGTTAAATCTTCAAACTTTGGTGGCTGATTATGAATATTAAGTCCTTCTTTGGGAAGTTGTTCCAAACCATCTACTGAGTCGCCCACTACGTTTAACAAACGTCCAAGAGCTACTTCACCTTTTGGCATTACAATCGGACTTCCAAACGATGTTACTTCTGTACCGCGTTTCAAACCATCGGTTGAATCCATTGCAATACAGCGAATGGTATTTTCGCCAATGTGTTGCTGGCACTCAACAATTAAACTTTCTTTGCCTTCTCTGGCAATCTCCAGAGCATCGTTAATAGCAGGAAGTTCGCTACCTTCATTATCAAAACTAACATCTACAACAGGACCAATTACCTTTATTATTTTTCCTTTGTTTTGAGCCATATGGGAACAGATTTGTATAGATTATTCTAATTAGTAACGGATAACAAATTTAACATTGTTTTGTTTTTATGCAACTTTCAATTGCTTTATTTCCGTGGAAATTTAACTTTATTAAACGGTTGCTAATGCCTGCGTATAAGCATTTCGTTAGCCAGCTCCAGAAGTGGTTGTTTTTTTACATCATCCAACTGAATGGCAGCTAAATGCTCCACTGCATTTTTGAAATAAGACTCCACTTTTTCTTCTGCCATTTGTTTTACACCAACTTGCGTATATATGTTTTTTACGGCTGCAATTTTTTCATCCGGATTATAAGTTGTTTTTTCGATCCAGCTTAAAAGTTCGGCATTTTGTTCTCCGGAAGCTTTCTCCAGTGCATTTATCAACAAAAATGTTTTTTTATTGGCCAAAATATCACCGCCAATTTTTTTCCCGAATGTATCCTGTTCACCAAAAGTATCAAGTAAATCATCCTGCAACTGAAAAGCAAGCCCAAGATTGATTCCAAACTGGTAGAGTTGTCCGGATACTTCGTCGGATGCATTGGCAAGCACAGCCCCGCCTTTTAAACTGCAAGCCAAAAGAACCGCTGTTTTCAGACGTATCATTTCCAGGTATTCGTCAACAGTAACATCCATACGGTTTTCAAAATCCATATCGTACTGCTGCCCTTCACACACTTCAATGGCTGTTTTTGTAAACAAACCAAGCATTTCAACCAGGTTTGGAGATTTGCATTCAACTAAATATTTATAAGACTGAAATGCCATTGCATCGCCAGAAAGAATTGCACTGTTTTCGCTGAATTTTTTATGAACGGTTGGCCTGTTTCGTCGGACATCCGCATTATCCATAATATCGTCGTGCAGCAGCGTAAAATTATGAAACACTTCGATGGCCAAAGCTGCCGGAACGGCTGGGATTATATCTTCAGAAAAAAGGTTGTAAGCAAGTAACAACAGCACCGGACGCAGCCTTTTCCCCCCCATTCCCAACGAATAACTAATGGGTTCGTACAACTCAACCGGATTTTGCTCCACTATCTGTTTCGAACGGATATCAATTTCAGTTTTTATAATTTTCTGTAGCTCTTCTACGGAATACATGCTTTTTCTGTTTTGATTTTTGTTTTGCGAAGATTGGCAAAAAGCACCAAAACACAAGGATTAAATCTCAAATAAATTGAAAAAACAATTTTTATCCCCTAAAACAACAGTAATATACTTCCTTCGAAAAGAACAGTTTTGAAATGTTCTAGCCGGTTATACCTTTCGATTCAGAAGTATTTGCCACTTCTGTCATCTCTTCCTCATCCACGGGAACATAAATTTCCAGATCATCCAGCTCAATATCCTCTTCTTCGTCGTAAATGTGCAGAAGAGGTTCTTTAAAGGCTTCTGTTGTAGTCAGTCGTTCTAATCCTGAAAGCAGCGACGGCAACAATATCAGGTTTGAAGTAACCGCCACCAAAAGGGTTAGCGAAACCAAAATACCCATCGCCTGTGTTCCTCCAAAGCTTGAAATGGTAAAAATACCAAAGCCAAAAAACAGAACAACGGAAGTATAAAGCATACTCACACCAGTTTCTTTTAGGGCCAATACCACCGACTTTCGAATGTCCCAGTTGGTAACATTAAGCTCCTGCCGGTATTTTGCAAGAAAATGAATTGTATTATCAACCGAAATTCCAAAAGCAATACTAAACACCAAAATTGTTGATGCCTTAATAGGAATATCCGTAAAACCCATTACCGCCGCAGTAAACACCAGTGGAATAACATTCGGGGTAAGCGACATAATAACCATCCGCCACGATGAAAACATAATTGCCATAAAAGTGGAGATCAGCAAAATTGCCAGCCCCAGGCTTGAAAACAGGTTTTTTAACAGGTATTGGTTTCCTTTAAATGCCACAATACTCGACCCGGTTACTGTTACATCATACTTGTCGGAAGTAAAAATCGAATCAATTTCAGCATGAAAACTCTGAGTAAGTTCTTCCATGCGTTTTGTCCCCACATCTTTTACACGAATACTAATACGCGTGGTCTGTAATGTACTGTCGAGGAATGAATGCAACAGGTCGGCTTCATCTCCTTCCTGCGGGACATATTGAAGAATAAAATTCTTTTCTCGGTTATTGGGTACGCTGTAATACTTTTCGTGGCCATTGTAAAAGGCCTGTTTCGAAAATTTTAAAAGATTAAGCAACGATGTGGAAGCCGACAACTCAGGGTATTTGGACAGCTGTGTCTCCAACTCATCTATTTTTCGGAAGGTGCTGAGTTGCATTACTCCCTGCGGTTTTTTGGTATCCACCATAATTTCAAGCGGCATAAGTCCGTTAAAATTCTGTTCAAAGAATTTTAAATCGATATAAACCGGATCATCTTTAGGAATATCGTCGACCATGTAACCCGAGCTTCGCATAAGCGAAATGCCATAAATTCCAAGCCCGATAATTGCAAGCGTAACAATGTAAACAACCTGTCGGTAGTTTTGGGTTATATGAATAAGTTGCCCAATAATTTTCGAGACCATTTTATTATCGAGGTGCCCAACATGTTTTGGCGACGGTGGGGTGATAAAACTAAATATGATTGGGATCAATAACAACGAAAGGAAAAACAGTCCCAAAATATTCAGCGAAGCAATTATGCCAAACTGACGTAAAATATCACTTTTAACAATCACAAAAGTGGCAAAACCCGAAGCTGTGGTAAGGTTGGTTAAAAAGGTTGCATTCCCTATTTTTATGATTACCCGTTGCAATGCTTTTACCCTGTTTCCGTGCTGAACAAATTCCTGGTGAAATTTATTCAGCATATAAATACTGTTTGGAATACCAATTACAATCAGCAAAGGTGGAATCATTCCGGTTAGCAGAGTAATTTTATACCCAAACAAAGCCAGCATTCCCATCGACCAAATCACGCCGACAAGTACAATTAATACCGGGACAATAACTGCTTTAAACGAACGGAAAAACAGGAAAAGAACAATAATACAAATAACCAGTGCCAGCACACTAAACAGGTAAAGTTCTTTTTTTATTTTCACCGCATTAACAACGCGAATATAGGGCAACCCGGAGTAATGTAATTTTACATTTTCTTCCTTCTCAAAAGCACGACATACTTTCTGAATTCCGGCAACCATATCTTCGCGTGCTTTACTTGCCATTTTATCTTTGTTTACCGTTATGGCCAGCAAATAAGCGTCTGTTTTATCGTTGTAAACCAGGCCACGGTAAAAGGGTAAACTTTTAAACTTAGCCACAGATTCATCCAACTCTCCCTGACTGGAAATCGTATCAGGAAAAATCATTTCAACTTCAAACTGTTTCTTTTTTGTATTCTTTTTCAGATTATAGGTATTGGAAATCGACACTAAATTTTCAACACCCTCTACCTTGGTAAGATTATGACTTAATTCTTTCCAGGACTTAAAATGATCGATCTTAAAAAAATTAGAATCCTGAACACCTATAATTATCAGATTCCCTTCTTCTCCAAATACCTCAACAAATTTCTGATAATCCTTATACGCCTGATCCTTTTTGGGTAGCAAAGAAGCATACTCGTACGACATTTCCACTTTTCGGGCCATGAAACCAAAAAAGATGGTAATTACTGCCAAAACTGAAAGTAGAAGAATTTTATTTCGAAGGATTATTCGGGATACCTTAATCCACATATTTCAAATAGTATAAAATCAAGCGACTGCACTTCTTAAAACCACAACAAGCACTTCACCCAAAAAAGTTTTCTAATATCCTGTAACTCACCTAAAAAAAGTGGACAGGCTTCGTTAATTTTCTATATAATCCGACGAAAGTATAACAAATTCTCGGATTTTGAAAAGTACAAGGTTCTTCAGCTGTTCTAATTTAATACTTTTTAATTTTCTGGTGTTATTGCTGTTTTGATATACAAATTAGTGATTTTTTTTCGAGGAATAATGCTGTAACATAAATAATCACTTCATTGTATAACTTCTATATGAACCAAAATATTCTGATCCTGACAGCTGCCTCGCTTGGTTTTGTACATACTGCACTTGGCCCCGATCATTACATTCCGTTTATTGCTGTTTCGAAAGCTAAAAACTGGGGCTTGTCAAAAACTCTGGGAGTTACAGCCCTTTGCGGAGTCGGGCATGTTTTAGGCAGCGTTTTATTAGGGCTGGTTGGTGTTTTATCCGGAATTGCTCTCGAAAGTCTGGAAATTATTGAGTCGTTTCGCGGAACAGTTGCAGCCTGGCTTTTAATCGCTTTTGGATTGATTTATACCATTTACGGATTACGAAAAGCCTATACAAACAAGGCTCACCAACACGTTCATATTCACGCCGACGGAACCGTTCATTCACACCGGCATATTCATAAAAAAGAGCATATTCATGTTCATTCCGAAGAAAAGAAGAAGAGTATTACTCCCTGGATTTTGTTTATCATTTTCGTTTTTGGACCCTGCGAAGTACTAATCCCGATTGTAATGTACCCCGCTATAGAAAGCAATTATGTTTTACTGATACTGGCAACAGCTGTTTTTGCTTTTACCACCATCTCTACTATGCTTCTAATGGTGGCGCTTCCTTTAATCGGGGTCCGTTTTTTACAAATCAAAAAGCTCGAACGGTTTTCGCATGCACTGGCCGGGGTTTTGATTTTAATTTGTGGAATTGCTGTTCAGTTTTTGGGGATCTGATTTTGGATGCTGGATACTAGATCCTGGATTTCGCTTTGAACTTTAAACCCTGAACTCTGTAACTGTGACCGCAGTTCCGAAAGACTGTCTGAAGTTGAATTCTTCTTTTCGGGAACTTCCGAAAGTTTAATCTGACTTTGGTTTTTTGTTTCGGAAAGCCCCGACAGTTTGTTTTTATTTCGGTTCTGCTTAGTGGGAAGATCCAACAATGTGTTTTTAGTTCAGTTTTGATTTTCGGGAACTCCCGACGGCCTGTTTTTCGTTTTGTTTAGTTCGTCGGGAAAGCCCGAAACCGGTATAAAAACTGCCAACTGCCACTGTGTCTGAAAACTTTGTAAAAGTACTACCTCCTCCGTGGAGCTCTGCGTAAATCTCAGTGTTCTCTGCGGTTAGAAGACGGAAGCCACCAAATACTAAAATCTGCTCAGGTTACTGCGGCCTTTAGCCACGCATACCATTCCTCCATTCCCTCGCCGGTTTTTGCAGAAACTTCAAAAAATTCCATATCAGGATTAAGTTGTTTGGCTACTTTTTTTGCCTTCGCCACATCAAAATCAACATAAGGCAACAAATCGGTTTTATTGATAATACACACATCGGAAGTATGAAAAATAGTGCGATACTTTTCGGGTTTATCGTCGCCTTCGGTTACGCTGAAAATAACCACGCGTTTTTGTTCTCCCAAATCAAATAACGAGGGACACACCAGATTGCCCACATTCTCGATAATTAAAACAGAGTTTTGCTGTAGTTCCAGTTGTTTGACTGCTTTATTCACCATGTTTGCATCCAAATGACAACCATTCCCGGTATTCACCTGAACGGCCTTCCCGCCTGCTTTTTGAATACGTTCAGAATCATTGGCTGTTTGCTGATCGCCTTCTATTACAAAAAAATCCAACTCTGCTTCCATTCCGGCAATGCTCCGTTCAATAATCGACGTTTTTCCTGAACCCGGCGAGCTCACCATATTTACAGCAAAAATGCCCAGGGCTTCAAAATACCCGCGGTTTCGTTCGGCCAGCAAATTATTTTTTGAAAGAATATCCTGTTCAACTGAAATCGTTCGGTTGTGCCGATGTTCGTCATGATGATGGTGATGCAGCATTTCATGTTCATGCAAGTGCCGGTGATCACTTTTGGGTTCGTAAATTCTCACATTGTTGCTGTCTCCGCATCCACACGTGTCGCACATAGTATTTAATTTTTTGATGTTTTCAAACAATCATCTTAATTATGTCATCTCGACGAAGCATGAGGAGAAATCCTTTTAAAATTGAAGAGATTTCTCATTCATTTCCCTCATTCGAAATGACAGGAACCAATCTCAAACCACCAACGATTTTATCCGCAACTGTTTGCCATCGGTAATGGTATAATTTGCCTGTTCACACCCCGGACAAAGCGCCAGCAAATCGTTGGTTTCGAACTGCCTGCTGCATTCGCGACAACTGGCTTTCCCGGGCAGTACCAGATAATTTATTTTTGCTTTCTCCAGTTTTGTATTTTTTACGCTCACTTCCAATGCAAACTCCAGCGCTTCCAACACCACTCCCGACAAAGCACCAACTTCAATTTCAATGCTTTTTATGGAATCGGATTGTTCTTTTTCGGCAATTTCCTCAGCCAACTCCACAATCGATTGGGCAATGGAAAGTTCGTGCATAATTTTTAGCTATTAGTCACAAGCTTCAGGCTGCTAGTACTTCTTTAAATATTAAACTTTATACTGTTTTTGTCATTGGTCACTGGTCATTAGTTCAAACTTCGGTTTTCCTGCTTCTACCTTCGGTCTTCTATCTTCTGGCTTCGTGCTTCTCAACATATCCTCGGCAACTGATCGCCCGGCAACATATCAATTATACGTTTCCCACCAATTTGGGTTTGCATCACCACTTTCCCCGGATGATCTGTCACCACTTCACCTATAATCTCTGCTTCTTTGCCCAATTCATTTTTTTGCATTACTTCCAACACTTTTTCAGCATCACACGCCGGAACAATCATAACTACTTTTCCTTCGTTGGCTACATAAAGCGGGTCGAATCCAAAAAATTCGCACATCCCTTTTACATTTTCCCTTACCGGTATTTTTTCTTCAACTATGTCGATTCCAAAACCCTTTTGCTGAATCACTTCAACCAAAACTGTGGCTAGCCCTCCACGTGTGGCATCGCGCATAAATCTGACATTCTCAGCTACTTCCAACACATGCTCTATCAAATTATTTAATGGAGCACAATCTGATAACACATCCGCCTGAACTTTTAATTCGTTGCGGGCACTCATAACAGCAATGCCATGATCGGCAATAAAGCCGTTTACCATGATTTTATCGCCGGGTTGTATCTGTTCTCCCAAACTTATTTTTTTGAATTTTGGTGCCAGCTCTCCAACCCCGCTTGTATTTATAAAAAGCTTGTCGCATTTCCCCTTATTTACCACTTTAGTGTCGCCGGTAATAATTTTAACACCGGCCCGCAACGCAGTCGATACCATGCTTTTTACAACACACTCTAATACCGAAAATGCAAGACCTTCTTCAATTATAAATCCAACACTAATATATTTTGGAACAGCACCGGCTACGGCAAGGTCGTTTACAGTACCGCAAATGGCGAGTTTACCAATGTCGCCCCCCGGAAATACCAGCGGATCAACCACAAATGAATCGGTGGTAAAAGCCAGATTTGAAGCTGAAGTTTCAAAAATTGCCGAATCACTGGCCTGACTCAAAATATCATTGTCAAAATACCTGAAAAATAAATTCTGAATTAAATCGTGGCTTCGTTTCCCGCCACTTCCATGACTCATTACTATTTTCTCTGAATCAATTCCCATCGCTTAAATCGTATATCTATAATACGCCTGACACGAACCTTCTGAAGAAACCATACATGCGCCCACCGGATTGTCAGGAATGCAACTCTTTCCAAATAATTTACAATCGGTTGGCCGTTTTACTCCCTTTAATATTGGGCCGCAAATACACCCTTTTTCTTCTTGTGCTTCCGGCAATTCCAGATCGAAATTTGCCTCTGCATCAAATTTTTCAAATTCCCTTTTCAGCTTGAATCCGCTTCCATAAACCACTCCCAGGCCACGCCACCAATCATCTCTTAGTTCAAATACCTTATCGAGAAGCTTCAGTGCTTTTGTATTTCCTTCCGGTTTTACTGCACGCTTGTATTGAATCTCAACTTTAGATTTTCCCGATTCAAACTGCTTCACCAGCATTAAAATCCCCTGCAACAAATCAACTGGTTCGAAACCCGTAATTACACAGCCCAACCCGATTTTTTCCACAATACGAGTATAAATTCCTGAGCCGGTAATCGTACTTACATGCCCCGGACAAATGTATCCGTCAATTTGCACTTCTTCATCAACCAAAGCTTCCATGGCAGGCTGCATAATTTTGTGTGCATTCAATAAATAAAAATTCTCCGTATTTTCTTTTTTAGCCTGAATGATGGTTGCGGCACTGGCCGGCGAAGTCGTTTCAAAACCAATCCCGAGAAAAACCACCTTTTTCGACGGATTTGTTTTTGCAATATCCAAAGCATCCAATGCGGAATAAACCATCCGGACATCGGCTCCGTTTGCACGTTCTTTTTCCATAGTCGAGTTCGAGCCAGGAACACGAACCAAGTCTCCATAAGTGGTAACAATTGTATCGCTTTCGTTTGCCAGTTTCACCGCTTTATCGATAAACGATTTTCCGGTAACACAAACCGGGCACCCTGGGCCACTAAGCAACTTAATAGTTGGTGGCAGCAAGGCAGGAATTCCAAACTTACGAATAGCAACCGTATGCCCGCCACAAACCTCCATTAACCTAACGGGCTTTTTACTGGTTTCCCAAATCTGCTTTAAAAGTAAATCAACCAGCCTTTTATCGCGAAATTCATCGATGTGTTTCATCTTGCTCGTCTTCCTTTTCCTTTTCCAGAACCTCGTTTAGCAAACGTATGGTTTCCATCGCTTCTTTTTCATCGATTTTCTGAATGGCAAATCCGGAATGCAGTAAAACATAGTCGCCCACTTTTACATTGTCGACCAGGTTTAAGGCCGCGTTGTATTCGGCGCCCCCCAGCGAAACCCGGGCTCTGTCGCCTTCTACGGATAGTATTTTTGCAGGCACGCTTAAACACATAATTTTGTTTTTACAGGCTATATATCTAATCAGAACTAAGAACACACACTTCTTCTTTTGGCTGCTACGGCCAGTTGTCCCAGCGCAATTCCACCGTCGTTGCAAGGAATGGAGCAGTTACTAAACACCTCAAATCCCATGGCCCGCAACTTTTGTTCGGTTCGTTCAGTAAGGTATTTATTCTGAAAAGTACCTCCCGACAAAACCACTTTTTTCAAACCGGTTTCCCGCCATATTTTATCAGCTCCCTCAACTATTATTTCAGAAACCGTATTGTGGAATTTTGCGGAAATAACTGACGGATTTACTTTCTGCAGCAAATCGGAAACAATCTCGTTAAACATTTCAGAAAATTCTATCGTTGTAGCAAGTTTCCACGAATACGTTTCATTCACATCCCGGGCAACTCTGTTTTCAAGTCGCATGGGTGCTTCTGCTTCAAAATTTGAGTTCAGACATAATTCCAAAAGAGCAGAAATAGAATCGAACAAACGACCTGCTCCACAGGTCATCGGAGCATTTATTTTATTGTCAATCGATTTTATTACCCAGTCGATATTATCCTGCGGAACCGACTTCAAAAATGGCAATGAAAATTTCAAAAACTCCTTTTTAAAAACCGAATACAACCATGAAACTGCCATTCTCCAGGGTTGTTTTACAGCCAGATCAGCTCCGGGCAAAGGCACGTATTCAAAATGCAGCTTTCGTTCATACCCGATCAGATTGCACACAAAAAATTCGGAACCCCAAATATTGCCGTCATCGCCTAAACCGGTACCATCGAAACTAACACCAATTACTTTTTCATCGAGCCCGTTTTCTGCCATGGCAGAAGCAATATGAGCATGATGATGTTGTACCTGAATTAAGGGTAAACCGGTTTCTTGCGCATATTTTGTCGAAAAATAATCTGGATGAAGATCGGAAACCACCAACTCAGGCTCCGTACGAAACATCTCTTGAAATTGTCGAATGTTTTTTTGATAAAATGACCATGTTTCAAAATCTTTTAAATCGCCAATATGCTGACTTAAGATTGCCTGATTTCCTTTCCCGAAACAAAAGGTATTCTTTAATTCGGCCCCGGTTGCCAGAATCCCGTCAACATTTAATTCCGGATAAACAGGATTGGGCACCCATCCTCTCGAACGCCGCATTAATCGAGGCTTTTTATTTATAACCTGTAAGAGCGAATCATCGGTTCTGTTGTAAATACGGCGGTTGTAAGAAACTACTGCATCGCATATTTTAACAAGCTCGTCTTCTGCTATTTTATTCGAAACCACAATTGGCTCATCAGAAAAATTACCACTGGTAAAAATAAGTGCAGAGGTGTTCAATCTTTCAAAAAGTAAAAAATGGAAAGGCATGTATGGCAAAAGTGCCCCCACAGTATCTATCTCGTTGCTAACGCTTTCCGGCAGCTTTCTTTTCGATTTCAAAATAACAATTGGGCGCCTCCACGATGTTAGCATTTGTTTCTCTTCCTTATTCAGAAAACAATATCGCTGCACCGAATCAATATTCTTAAGCATTACTGCAAACGGCTTTCCTTCACGGTTTTTTAATTTCCGAAGCCGTTTGACTGCATTGTTGTTTACTGCATTGCAGGCGATAAAAAAACCACCAATCCCTTTTATGGCAACAATTTTACCTTCATTTATCATTTCCGAAGTATGCGATAGTACTTCATCCAGGTTTTCAGTTTCCAGTTCGTTCGTTTTCAGTTTATAATGTGGCCCGCAATTTAAACAGGCCACCGGCTGCGCATGAAAGCGGCGATTAAACGGATCTTCGTACTCACTCTTGCAAACCGGGCACATTTTAAAAACATCCATGGTTGTTTTAGAACGGTCGTAAGGCAAGGTTTGAATGATAGAAAACCTGGGGCCACAATTTGTGCAGTTAACAAATGGGTAATCCATCCGATGAGGCTGTTGCTTCATATCTTCCAGACACTCCGGGCAAACAGCGATGTCGGGGCCAATTTGAGTAATTTCCTGCTGATCGGGATTTTCATCGCTCGAATTAATCTGAAATCCCTTTTTATGCGCATGCTTCGAATCATTTACCTGAATATTCCGAATTTGCGCAGCCGCCGGGAAGTTGTTTCTCAGATTAAAAAGAAACGAATTCAGGCTTTCTTCCTTGCCGGAAGCTTCAATCAACAAACCATCCTGCCTGTTTTTTACCCATCCGGAAATTCTGTTTTTCTCGGCAGCCCGGTATACAAACGGACGAAAACCAACCCCCTGAACGAGCCCTCTTATTTGTATCCTGACATTTCTTTTCGACTTGGTTTTCACTTGAACATATCTTAGATAATATTTTGAACTACAATCACATATGCCACTAACACAAATTTTTTACTTCGATACCCGTGGAACTCGCATGAACAAATTATTCAAGTCCTTTTGTGATAGCTCACTTTAAAATTATTAAGCTCTGTCATGCTCGTTTCATCTGTTTATAATTGTATACTAAAAGTCAATATTTCCCTCCTTCTTCGTCAAGCATTGGCACAAAACGCACCAACAAAACCTTTTCTTCCATGACTTTACCTTTTCTCTTTTTCAACAAAACAAGCTGTTGAATCGGGCTTTTCCCAACAGGAATTATCATTCTTCCTCCTTCGGCCAACTGGTCTTTTAAGGGCTGCGGAACATGAGTTGGCGAACAGGTTACAATAATGGCGTCAAACGGAGCGCAATCCGGCCAGCCTATATAACCATCACCGATTTTACAGTTAATATTTTTGTAGCCCAATTCGCGAAAAAGTGCTTTTGCCTTTTTACCCAGTTTTTCAAAAATCTCAATGGTGTAAACCGAATCGCAAATCTGTGCAAGAATGGCCGCCTGATAACCCGAGCCAGTTCCAACTTCCAGTACTTTGTCTGTCGGTTTCAGATTGAGTATATCGGTCATATAAGCCACAATGTAAGGTTGCGAAATTGTCTGTCCTTCCTCAATTGGTAATGGACAATCGTTATAGGCTTTTTTAAGGTATTCGGGCAAAACAAAACGGTGTCTTTCCACTTTCTGAAATGCCTGAATCACTTTTTTATCAGTAATTCCGCGCTCTACAATTTGCCATTTTACCATTTGTTGGCGTTGCCCGCTAAAATAATCCTGTGCCTTTAAATCGGTATGAAACGAAAATAAAACAACTAAAACAGGAGCAAATAACAAGCAGTATCTTTTACGGTTCCGTTTCATATTTCCATTATTATTGTGTTCAACGAATCATTTATATTGAAGGTTACTTTTGTTTAAAATAAAACGGATCTGTAAACCTGAAACAAATTTTGCCGTACATACAACTAATTGAAATTGCTCTGATTATTTTAGTATACTCCGGTAGAAAATTTAACGTGTAAAAAGAAAAAAATGAAAGTTATCAGGCCATCCTGCCCCTCCTGCTTGAGCAAGGCCCTTTCGTTTTTTAATGAACTCGATAGCTTCGATTTAAAAAACCTGAGCGAAAACAAAACCTGCAACTTTTATAAAAAAGGCCACATTATTTTTTATGAAGGAAGAACTTCAACCGGAGTTTATTGCCTGGAACAGGGTCGTGCAAAAATCTACCGGGTTGGAATGGACGGAAAAGAACAAATTCTTCGCCTGGCAACGCCAGGAAGCTTGTTAGGAATTCGTGCGCTTTTAAAAGGAGAACGTTACTCTGCTTCTGCCTCAACCCTCGAAGATTCAGTTATTTGCTTTATCAATAAATCCTTCTTTTTTCATTTAATGGAAAAACACCCCAAAATGAATACCGAGATTGTTGAACATTTATGCGAACTATTAAAAGACGCCGAAGATAAAATCGTTTCTATTGCACAAAAACCAGTTCGTGAGCGATTGGCAGAATCATTATTGATTTTAAACCGCGTGTTTACACCCAATGGCGAGAATGAAATAAAACACAACATTTCGTTGCCGCGTGAAGATTTGGCAAATATTGTTGGTACAGCCACCGAAACTGTAATAAGACTATTGCACGATTTTAAGGAAGAACAATTGATTGAAATTGATGGCCGGTCCATAATTCTGACTAACATTGACGGGCTGAAAAAAACAGCAAAAATATATAAGTAAGTTTCTTCCGGGAAACTGATCCACATCAGTTTATTTGCTGATCTCTGTCATTATATACACTGATCCCAATCATTCAAAAAAAGACTCATTTTAAGTAACTTGAATATAACAGCTAAACATTGCAGAAAGAGATGCTTTGTTTAGTTGAGTCATGTAATACTTGAAAACAATGAGAGAACTGGAAATAACCGGGATATTTCTGTATCACCCCGGAAACGGGCATGTCGGCAAACTTAACTTTACCGAGTTGTTTGCCTATTCTGAGGCACACGAAGATGTAGCTGTGGTTTGGGACTCAAAAACTTTTCCATTGTGGGATATAGAGTATCTGAAATTACAAATCAAACAAAACAAACTAACACGAATAATTATTGCAGGATACGATACCGGAATGGTAAAACCCATTTTCACACGAGCTTTTTCTTCGCTTCAGCTAAATGTTGAAAATATTCATTTGGAAGATTTTAAGGAACACGGAATTCTGGAAAACGGGAATACTGAATTGGGCAAAGCTCTGCTATCGTGTGCTGTTTATAATGTTGCGTTGGAAGATATTAAGCCGGATAATGTGGCAGAAGTATGTTCCGAGACTTTAATTATAGGCGCTGGTATTGCAGGCATTCAGGCAGCACTGGAAATTGCAAATGCCAACCACAAAGTACATTTGGTTGAGCGGTCGGGTACCATTGGCGGCCACATGGCCATGTTTGATAAAACCTTTCCTACTCTCGACTGTGCGGCCTGCATACTAACCCCAAAAATGGTAGAAGTAGGGCAACATCCCAACATCAATTTGTTAACCTACAGCGAAGTTCAGAGCGTAACCGGCAATCCCGGAAGTTTCAAAGTAAAAATTGTAAAGAAAGCCCGGCGGGTAAGCCTTTCAAAATGTATAGGATGTGGTTCGTGTGCCGAAAAATGCCCAGGAAAAGCTCGCAGCGAATTCGATGCAGGTACAACTTTCCGCAAAGCCATTTACATCCCGTTTCCGCAGGCTGTTCCAAATAAATACTTAATCGATGCCGAATCATGCCGATATGTTCAGGGGAAGAAATGTGGTGTTTGCGTTAAAAACTGTCCGGTTCCCGGTTGTATTAATCTTGATGAAAAAGATTCTGAAATTGAAATTTGCGTTGGGAATATAATTATCGCAACCGGTTTTAAAACATTCGATGCGACAAAACTCGCCAACTACGGATATGGTAACTTCCCAAATGTTTTAACCTCACTCGAATTCGAACGCCTAATCAATGCGGCAGGCCCCACAGAAGGGAAAATTACCTTCCGCACGCAAAATAAAAAAGGCGACTGGATTTTCTCTTCTCTAAGCGATTCGCCCGAACGTGTTGCCATTATTCACTGTGTGGGTAGCCGCGATATTAACCACAACCCTTACTGTTCGCGGGTATGTTGCATGTACTCGCTAAAACTGGCTCACCTTGTAAAAGAAAAAATTCCGGAAGCCGAAGTATACGAATACTACATCGACATGCGCTCGTTTGGCAAAGGCTACGAAGCTTTTTACGAACGGATAAAAAGTGAAGGCATTCATCTTCTTCGGGGTAAACCGGCAGAAGTACGAATGAATGGGAACAATTTGGTTATCAGAAGTGAAGACATTGACGGCGGCCTGCTTTTGGAACAAAAAGTGGATATGGTTATTCTATCGGTAGGACTAGAACCTGCGGAAGGAGCTGCTTCAATTGCCAAAGAATGCGGAATAACAACCGACAACAACGGATGGATGGACGAAGCCAATTATGTTACCAGTCCGGTAAATACTTTTTCAGAAGGTGTAATGATTGCAGGATTATGCCAGGGTCCAAAAGATATTCCCGACACGGTGGCGCAGGCATCGGCTGCCGCCTCAGAGGTTCTGAAACATATTATGCGAACAAAAATGAAAAAGAACATTCCTGGTTTGCCGCTTTCTGATATAAGAGAGCGAGCAAAAGCGCTATCACTTAAAATGGAGGACAGAAAATGACTCAACGTGTAGATCCTGAATTAAAAAAGGAACTCCTGAAATTTGGAGCAAAAAACTGGAACGACTGTTTCCATTGCGGAAATTGTACCGCTACCTGCCAGCTTACCGAACGGGATATCCTTTTTCCCCGAAAAGCCATCCGGCAAGCACAAATGGGATTGAGGGAAAGTTTGGCGAGCAATGCCGATCCGTGGCTGTGTTACTACTGTGGAGATTGTTCGGAAACCTGCCCGAGAGATGCAAATCCGGGAGAAATTATGATGACACTGCGCCGCTATCTGACATCAGTTTACGACTGGACCGGCTTTTCCGGTCTGCTTTACAAATCGGCAAAAGCACACATCGTTGTTATGGGAGTCTTATTTTTGAGTGTTGTAGCAGCTTTCCTGATTTTTGGCGGCCCCATGTTAAGCGAATTAACTCCCGATGGTGGTGCCCGGCTCAACACTTTTGCTCCGGCAGAAATAATCTCCGGCATCGACCACATTGTTCTGTTAACACTCTCCTTCTTTTTAGTAACCAATATCGTCAACATGTATTACAAGGTTGTTCTGAAAAATAAATCCGTAAACATTCCCTGGTATTTATATTTCACCGAAATCGGGGGAGCGTTGCTGCATTTCGGTACCCAACTCCGGTTTTCAAAATGCAATAAAAGCCGGATGTACTGGTTTGGTCACTGGTTTTTAATGATTGGTTATGTAACCATGTTCATTTTTATCATCTTCCTTTTAAGTTGGTTTCAAACCGAAAACATTCATGCCTGGTACCATCCACAACGTTTGATCGGATATATAATTACGGCTGGTTTTCTTTTCGGGACGATCTTTTTTATGGTTGGCCGCTTTCGAAAGAAAAAAGAGATTTTTAGGTACTCGCACCACAGCGACTGGATTTTTGTAGTGCTGCTTTTTTTTGTTGCATTTTCAGGAATCCTGATCCATATTTTCAGGATAAACGGACTACCGTACGCCACTTATTTCACCTATGTCGCCCATCTAGCTTTCGAAGTTCCGATGGTGGTAACTTTTGTGGCTTTTTCAAAGTGGTCGCACCTGGCCTACCGACCACTGGCTATTTATTTCTCGAACATGAAAAAGAAAGCGCATGAATTGGAATTGAAGTCGAAACTCTCGGTCTCGTATTAAAACGATTTAAAAATGGAAGAAATAAAAATAGGAGTATATGTCTGCTGGTGCGGCACCAACATTGCAAAAATGGTTGATGTCGATCAGGTGGTTGAGCAGATACAGTTTCTACCCGATGTTTTAGTAGCACGCAACTACAAATACATGTGTTCCGACCCCGGACAAAATATGATTATTCGCGATATCAAACAACATCATTTAAACCGGGTAGTTGTTGCCGCCTGTTCACCGCACATTCACGAACTTACTTTCAGAAAAGCGTTGGCAAAAGCCGGGCTCAATCCCATGATGTTTCAAATGGCAAACATTCGCGAGCAGGTTGCCTGGGTTCATACCGATCGTGAAAAAGCCACAAAAAAAGCTGTTTCGCTGGTGCGTGCGGCTATTAACCGCGTAAAATGGCACGAGTCGCTCGAAAGAAGAACCATAGAAGTAAATCCAGCCACACTTGTTATTGGAGGTGGAGTTGCAGGAATGTCAGCAGCACTTGAAATCGCCAATGCCGGCAAACAGGTTTATCTTGTCGAAAAATCAGATAAACTAGGCGGATATGCGGCCCGGCTGGATCTGACCTTCCCTTATTTTTACAGTGCCCGGCAACTTATAAAACCGATGATCCAACACGTTGAAAATCATAAAAACATTACGGTTTTTATGTCAAATGAAGTTGACGAGATTTTTGGGTATGTGGGAAATTTCAGATCAAAGTTAACTCCTGTTGCAGGGGAAGAAATAAGGCTCAATTACGGGAATATTATTGTTGCCACCGGATTACAAACTTTCGATCCTTCCGAAATTGCAAACTACAACTACGGGAAACTGGATAACGTTGTAACCTCGCTTGAATTTGAAAAAATGCTTTGCAAGGGAAAGATAGAAACAAGGGAGGGGAAAGTTCCGGAAAATATTGCAGTTATTCACTGTGTGGGCAGCCGCAATGCCAACTTCCACGAATATTGCTCGTGTACCTGTTGTATGACCGCATTAAAATTTGAGAACCAAATCCGGTCGGCATTGCCCGAAACAAACATTTTTGATTTATATGCCGACATGCGGTCGTTTGGAAAAGGCTGCGAAGAACTGTATACAAAAACATCCCGTAAAGATGTAATGTTCCTGCGGTTTGACCCCAAGAATGGCTTACCCGAAATTCGTTCAACAAATGGGCAAAATCAGGCTTCCATGCTCATTGAATTTGAAGAACAATTTTCAAAAGAACAAGTTGAGGTACCGGCCAATCTGATTATTTTAATGGTTGCTGTAGAAGCCCATCCCGATGCAAAAAAAATTGCACACGCTGCCGGGATAAGCATGTGTGGGAACGATTTCTACATCGAAAAACATCCGAAACTCGATCCTGTTGCTACCACAACCGATGGAGTCTATATAGTTGGCTCATGCCAGGCTCCCAAAAACATCCCCGATTCCATCGCCCAGGCAAAAGCTGCAGCTGCTCGTATTCTGGCTACCATTCATGTGGGAACTGTTGACGTAGATGTAATTACAGCCACCGTTAACGAGGCTATTTGCTGTGGCTGTCAAACCTGCGTAAGCGTTTGCCCTTATAAAGCTATATCGTTTAACAAAGAAAAAGGCGTATCCGAAGTAAATGAGATACTTTGCAAAGGATGCGGAACCTGCGGATCTACCTGCCCAACCGGAGCCATCCGATCAAGGCATTATACCGATCAGCAAATCCTGTCGCAAATCAGGGGTTTGTTGTCTCAACCTGATGAACTGGATAAATTTTAAATTATGGAATTCGAACCAACAATCGTTTCGTTTTTATGCAACTGGTGCTCATACACCGGTGCCGACCTTGCCGGAACATCACGCATGAAATATTCTCCAAACGTCCGAATTATCCGGGTAATGTGTTCAGGAAGAATAGATCCGACTTTTGTACTGGAAGCATTTAAAGATGGTGCCGACGGCGTTTTGCTTTGCGGTTGCCATCCCGGCGACTGTCACTATCAATCAGGAAATTACAAGTGCCTGAGAAGATTTAATATGCTGCAAAAGTACTTTGTTCAACTGGGCATTAAACCGGAAAGAATCAGGCTGGACTGGATTAGTGCCAGCGAAGGGAAACAATTTGCTGAACTGGCCGACTCGTTTACAGAAACCATCCGAAAATTGGGCCCGTGCAGAATTAAAGAGGTGATTGAAACTTATTCGTAGACGTTTTAATGAATTGAAATATAAGTTGAATTGTAGATAAAATACGAAATACCCACCCTGATTGCATCGAAGATGCAATCAGGGTGGGTAAGCAGAAAGAACTCTCGAGGAATAAATGAAACTATTCTATAAACAAAACATCAAACAAGAGAATTATGGCTGAAAAAGAGAACAAACCAAAATTAAAGCTGGCAGTTTACTGGGGAGCTGCCTGTGGAGGATGTTGCGTTTCGGTACTCGATGTGCACGAAAAACTATTCGATGTTGTTGCCAATGCCAATCTCGTTTTCTGGCCAATTGCGCTTGATATAAAATACAGCGATGTTGAAGCCATGCCCGATGAGCATATTGATGTGACTTTATTTAACGGAGCCATTCGAAACAGCGAAAACGAACACATGGCCAGGCTTCTTCGGCAAAAATCGAAAATACTGGTCGCATATGGTTCATGTGCTCACCTTGGCGGAATTCCCGGACTGGCCAATTTGTCTACAAAAAAAGAAATTTTTGAACGTGTTTACAGCACATCTGAGTCAACCAGCAATTCCAATAACACAAGGCCACTTGAAAAGCATAAAGTAAAGGAAGGCACACTGACTTTACCCGAATTCTACAACGATGTAAAAACGCTCGCCCAAACGGTTGATGTAGATTACTTCCTTCCCGGCTGCCCGCCACAAACGGAACGTTTATTAGAAGTATTTATGGCAATTATAAACGGTGATGAACTTCCACCAAAAGGTTCTGTAGTTGGAGCTACCGACAAGTCGCAGTGTGACGAGTGCCCCCGAAAAAAATCGGATAATAAAAAAATAAAGGAATTCCATCGTCCCTGGGAGATTGAAGACGATGGCGAAACCTGTTTTCTTGAACAGGGCGTACTGTGTATGGGCCCGGCAACACGCTCTGGATGCGGACACCGCTGTATTGAAGTAAATGCGCCCTGCCGCGGATGTTACGGACCGGCTCCCGATGTAATCGATCCTGGCGCAAAAATGATGTCGTCGGTTGCCACAATGATCGATGGCGATACTCCGGAAACAATCGAAAAAATTCTGGAGAATGTTATCGACCCGGCAGGATATTTCTACCGTTTTAGTATGCCGGCATCTATTCTTAGACGGAAAATACCTGAAAACTTGCAGTCAAAACTATAAAAGTTA
This sequence comes from uncultured Draconibacterium sp., assembly GCA_947492175.1. GTDB lineage: Bacteria > Bacteroidota > Bacteroidia > Bacteroidales > Prolixibacteraceae > Draconibacterium. The sequence continues at coordinate 226,064 of CANLMQ010000002.1, forward strand.
GAAATGAAACAAATTACAATAGATCCGATAACCCGCCTCGAAGGTCACGGCAAAATTGAGATTTTTCTGAATGATGACGGCGACGTAGACAACGTTTATTTCCAGGTACCGGAATTGCGTGGCTTTGAGAAATTTTGTGAGGGACGCCCCGTGGAAGAACTTTCGCAAATAGTTACCAAAATATGCGGAGTTTGCCCAGGTTGCCATCACATGGCTTCGGGCAAAGCCATTGATGCCGTTTTTGGTGTTGAACCACCTCCAACAGCTAAAAAATTGCGCGAGTTGTTTTATATGGCTCACTTTATTCACAGCCACATTGCACATTTCTATGCGCTGGCTGCCCCCGATTTTGTGGTTGGTCCCACCGCTGCCAAAACTCAACGAAATATTCTGGGGGTAATCAACAAAGTTGGAGTAAAAACCGGCACTGAAGTAATCCGGCAACGTCGGTTGGCTCAGGAAATTCAGGCAATGCTGGGAGGACACCAAACGCATATTGTTATGAATATGCCCGGAGGCGTGCGTAAAGGAATTACAGAAGAACAACGCGACGATATTGAAAAACGGGCTTTGGGATTTATTGAATTCGGACAATTTTCGCTTCGGCTTTTTGAAGACGTTGTACTTGAAAATAAAGAATATACCGATATTATTCTGAATGGCCCCTACTCATTAAACCTTTATTCCATGGGATTGGTCGATAAAAATAACCGCGTAAATTTTTACGACGGCAAGGTACGTGTTGTTGATACCGAAGGTAATGAACACTGTAAATACAAACCCGAAGATTACCGTGAATTTATCGAAGAACGGGTAGAACCCTGGAGCTACCTGAAATTTCCCTACTTAAAAAAAATTGGATGGAAAGGATTTGTTGAAGGCATCGATTCGGGCGTTTACCATGCCACACCACTCTCGCGCTTAAATGCTGCCGAAGGCATGGCTACACCGCTGGCTCAACAGGAATACGAGAAAATGTACGGTGTGCTGGGAGGGAAACCGGTTCATGCAACCCTGGCCATGCACTGGGCCCGGTTGATTGAACTACTGTATTCAGCCGAAAGAATGTACGAATTAATTACCGATAAAAACATTACCGGAACAGAACTTAGGACCCGCATTACAAAAACACCAAAAGAAGGGATTGGAATAGTAGAAGCACAGCGCGGAACTCTAACCCACCATTATTTTACCAACGAAAAAGGAATTGTTACCAAAGCAAATATTATTGTAGGTACAACCAACAACAACGCTGCCATTTGCATGTCGCTGAAAAAAGCAGCGCAGGGATTAATAAAAAAAGGCGTTGTTGTTACCGATGGCATCCTGAACATGATCGAAATGGCATTCCGAGCGTATGATCCGTGCTTCTCGTGTGCAACCCACAGCCTACCCGGAGAAATGCCTATGATAGTTAATATTCGCGAAAAAGATGGAACTTTAATCCGTTCACTACAACGAAAATAGAACTTCTCCCGTAAACTAAAATATGGCAAAAAACGATAAAAATATTCTGGTTCTTGGAGTTGGCAATGACATTTTAACCGACGATGGCGTTGGTCCGAAGCTTTGCGATTTTCTGAAAGAAAAATACCGGGATATGCCCATTGATTTTGAAAAAATAAACCTTGGAGGAATGGAAATACTGGAGTTTATTCAAGGCTACCAAACCGTTATTTTTATCGATGCCATTAAAACGACTAACGGAAAGATTGGTGAAGTGCATGTATTTACACCCGACGATTTTAAAGAAACCCTGCACCTATCCAATTTACACGATACTAATTTCATTACTGCACTTGAACTGGGTAAATCACTTGCTTTTAAAATTCCGGAAAAGATATACATCCTTACCGTTGAAATTAAAGAAGATATGGTTTTCTCAGAATATTTTACGGAGGAATTGGCGATAAAGTACAACGATATCAAAGAAAGCATCGTGTCCTTTTTCAACCAACTCATTCCGGAGATTCTTCATCCTAAAAACAAAAATAAAAATGAGCATATTCAATAAAAAAGGCATGCTGGTTTTTCCCAATCCTAAAAAATTCATTCCAATTTGTGATGAAGAAAAATTACTCGTTTTTACAGCGTGCTATTGCCCAAACGGTCATAATCTTATTTCAAAATATGCCTGGTTTAATGAGTTCTACGGGATTCTACTTAATATTTCGAAAGGTGATAAGACCGGAAATATAGCTCTAAGCCCGGTATACGGTTGTAAAACCTGGGTTTCATCGGGGATAGAATTGCACAAAGGAGATAAATACGAACTAAGTTGCCCGAAGTGTAAAGCCGTTTTACCAATTTTCTCAAAATGTCATTGCGGAGGAGATATATTTACATTGTTCCTGGATAAAGAGGTAAAGTTTGACTCGTTTATTGGAGCCTGTAACCGGATTGGCTGTACAAATTCATATATCCAGATTGGAAAAGAGCTGATAACAACTGCACGACTGGAGGCAATGTAAAATGAAACAAATGAACGATAAATTTAAAATAGCAATACTCTTACTTGATTAAATAATATTCATTCTTCAAAGTCTATTAACCAAAAATTGAAAAGTCATGAAAATCGATGAATTTATTCATTTTGCCAAAGATAATCCGGTATGCTTTTTAGCTACAAACGATGGAGACCAACCACACGTTCGGGCTATTCTGCTGTTTTTTGCGGATAAAACGGGTTTCTATTTCGGCACTTTAACACCAAAGGAAATGTGTAAGCAACTGCACAAAAACCCAAAGGTTGAACTTTGTTTCTACAACAATCCACGCGATTTTGCGCAGGCCAGACAAATGCGCTTAACCGGCAAAGTTGAGTTTGTAAACGACCCGGAAATAATACACAATCTACACGAGGAGAGACTGTTCCTTGACGATATTGCCGGGCAAAACCTTGAACAGTACAGTGAAGTATTTAAAGTAACTGCCGGCGACATCCATTTCTGGTCGATTTCTGACGTGATGAATGAATCCCATTTAGAACACCTGGTATTTTAAAAACAACATTTACGGATTGGCAATATGAGCCAGAGCTTGGAAAAATCAAACTTCAAATTCATGCTAAAAGCAGTATTTGCCATCATTCATCATTACGAAAACAAGAAAACTCACCGAGCCCCCAAACTCTAATTTTTTAAGACAACTCAACAACAACAAAACACATTTATATTTAATCCGGGGAAACGATCTAATTTTTCTTATTTACAGCACTCATCACAAAGTTTCAATGCCTAACCCGGGTTAAACCCTACCTGTTGATTTATCGTATACCGAGAAAAAACAGCCCGATGAATAATTTCAGAACAATTTCCCTCATTCTGTTCATAATTCTTTCAGGGTTTTCAGCCACATCGTTTTGTCAACCCTCCAATTTACTTTGGCAAAAATATTCGCAAACAAGAGGTGTCGACTTTTTTACCGATGTTATTGAAGATGCAAACACGGGTTACACAGTTATCGGATCTAAAAAAGTAACTGACAAATCATTTGATTTCTGGATTCTGAGGTTTGATACTAACGGAGATACAATCTGGACAAAAACCATTGGAACCGAAAACAAAGACATTCCCAAACGTATTGCCCAACTAAGCGACAAAAGCTACATTTTGGTTGGCTCTTCACAAAAGGAAAATACCGATGTTCTCTTTCTGGTAAAAATAGATGAAAATGGAGTGAATTTATGGCAGAAAACTATTGAACCCACCGGCTATCTATCTACCGAAGATGTTGTGCCTCTTAACGATGGACAATTTGTGATTGTCGGTTCAAAAGGTAACGATCAGGCAAATACAAAACTTTGGATGGCCGCAATGAATACTGAAGGTGAAGTTATATGGGAAAAAACATTCCTCGACCATTTAAATGGATGTATAAAATCTATAAAAAAACTACCGGTTGGAGGGTTTGCCCTCACAGCAAACGTAAGTGAAACGGGAAAAAACGACTGCGATATTCTGGCAATCCGAACCAATGAAGAAGGTCATGAAGATTGGATCTCGTGGATTAAAACTCCGGGGCAAAAAGCATGGCCCGCATGTATTTGTTGTTCGCCCGACAGTTGTTTTATAGTTGTAGGATGGAAGGGCAAATGTTTGAACGATATAAATTCCGAAAATCCAATTTTTGATTTCGATATGGTACTAAACAAAATCAGCTGCCATGGAGAGATTTTATGGACCAAAGGTTTTGATCGGGAAGGCTCAGAAGGTGGCAATGCAGTTACAATACGCCCGGATGGTAATTTTATAGTTGCAGGAGTTAAAGCTACCTCATTTTTAGGAAAAGTTGGCCCGTGGCTCTTACATGTTGACAGCGAAGGAAACGAACTGAACGAAAAACTATTGCAGCTACATTTTAACAACGACCAGGCCACCAAAGTAATTAATTCTTCTGATGGCGGTTTTGTTGTTATCGGCCCCGGAATACAAGACGACACCAACACCCGCAGCGATGGCTGGATTATGAAATTCTCCGGTTTTTAACTATCAGTCTGACTTATTTTCTCCTTACGTTTTTCCATCCAATAATAAATAATAGGCAGCACCAGCAATGTTAAAAAGGTGGACGTTATAAGTCCTCCAATTACCACAGTTGCCAACGGTCGTTGAACCTCGGACCCCGGTCCTGTATTAAACGCCATCGGAATAAAACCCAAACTGGCCACAAGTGCTGTCATTAATACCGGACGGAGACGGTCAGCAGATCCTTCCAGAATCAATTTTTTAAGGTTTCCCTTTTTCTCCTTACGCAATTCATTAATGTGGTCGATTAATACAATACCGTTTAACACAGCCACACCAAATAAGGCCACAAAACCAATACTTGCCGAGATGGATAAATACATGCCTCGTATCCATAACAAGAATACACCTCCCGATAGAGCAAATGGCAAATTCAGCAAAATCAGAATGGCATATCTCATTCTCCCGAAATTCAGATACAGCAATCCAATAATGATAAAGATGGAAAGTGGTACCACCAATAACAAATGGCGCATGGCACGTTGCTGATTTTCAAAAGTTCCACCGTAATCGATAAAATATCCAGCCGGAATTTCAGCTTTCAGTTTAATGTCTTTTTGTAGGTTGGCCACATAGGTTCCCAGGTCAATATCTTTTATATTAATTCCCACAATCAGCCTTCGCCAGCCATTTTCGCGTTGTATTTCACGGGGACCTTCCTGTAAATCGATTTTTGCCACTCTTTTCAGCGGAACAAATTCGCCGTTTGGTAAGTGAACCGGCACATCCTGTATTTTATGTAACTGGTTTCGTATGTCCTCCGGATAACGCACTACAATTCCAAACCGTCGCTGTCCTTCGTACAACTGGCTTACTTCCTGTCCGCCAATACCGGCTTCAATTATTTTTTGCACATCATCCACATTCAGCCCGAAAGAAGCCACAGCCTCACGATCAATCTCAATGGTTACATAAGGTTGCCCCACAGTTTGCTCCACGTAAAAATTATCGGTTCCCTGCATTTCGGGTAACATGGCCGAAATACGTTCTCCAATGGCACTCAAAACATCCAGGTCTTCGCCATATATTTTTACAGCCAGATCTGATTTTACACCACTGGTTAGTTCGTCAACACGCATGGCAATGGGTTGTGTAAAATTGTAGACTAAGCCAGGCTCTGTTTTTAAATAAGGTTCAATCTGAGCAATTATGTCTTCCTTAGTTATTCCTTTTCGCCACTCTTTGGCAGGTTTTAATACCACCCACACATCGGTTTGGTGTACTCCCATCCAGTCGTTGGCCAAATCGGAACGGCCGGTTTTTGGAACTACCGTTTTAATTTCGGGAATATTGGCTACCAGTTTCCCTCCCAACCAATTAGCATTTTCAATTGATTCGTCGAGTGTTACCGATGGCATCCTTACTTGTTCTATTAAAATGGAACCTTCATCCAGTTCCGGAAGGAATTCGGTACCCAGTCGTGTCATTAAAAAAATGGAAGCTGCAAATATTAATCCTGCAACAGAAACAACAAACCATTTTCGATCCATATACTGCCCTAGATTTCTGGTATAAATGGGTCGTAACCAGTTAATCAGATAATTCTTGCGCACCTTCACTCCTTTTCTGAAAACGATGGCAGAAATAGCCGGAACAAAAATCAGTGCCAGCAAAAGCGAGCCCAAAACCGCGGCTGCTACCGTTATTGCCATAGGCCGGAACAAAATTCCTTCCATACCGCTGAATGTCATAATGGGCACATAAACCATTAATATTATTAGCACACCAAAAAATATGGGCCGGGCGACTTGCTGCGCGGCTTTCCGAATAACTTCATCTTTATTTTTGCTCTTATCTTTTTGAAGGCCGTGAATAATATTTTCAACCATTACAACCGATCCATCCACAATCATACCAAAGTCGATAGCTCCCAAACTCATAAGATTGGCAGCCAAACCAAATTCGCGCATCCCGATAAAAGCAAACAACATGGAAAATGGGATAACCATGGCCACAATTAAAGCCCCGGTAATTTCGCCCAATAAAAAAAGTAAAACAGCAATAACAAGAAAACCTCCTTCCAAAAGGTTGGTTGAAAGCGTTGCCGTAGTGCGGTTAATTAAATCCGACTGGTCGTAAAACTTTTCAATAGTAACCCCCTCGGGCAAATTGCTATTAATACTTTCTATTTTCTCTTCGATAGCCCCAATAACCTGCCGGCCGTTTCCTCCGCGCAACATCATTACAATTCCCGTAACAATTTCGCCTTTACCGTCCTGAGTAACACCGCCCTGTCTTATCTGAGTGCCAATTTCAACACTGGCCACATCGCGCACAAAAACAGGTTTGTTATCGACATTGGTTATTATAATGTTTTTAATGTCATCTATTTTATTAATCTGCCCAAAGCCGCGAATGATAAACTGTTCGCCATTGTGTTCGAGAAAATTACCTCCCGAAACACTGTTGTTGTTTGCAATGGCATCCAACACCTCCGAAATACCTATGCCAAACAACCGCAACCTACCGGGCTGAACCACAACATTGTACTGTTTTACAAATCCTCCAAACGAATTTATTTCGGTAACGCCTTTTACCACTTTCAACTGTGGAGCAATCAGCCAGTCCTGTATTTCACGCAGCTCGGTTAACGAATAATTTTCACCCCGAACAACGTACTGGTAAATTTCGCCAAGTGCTGTTGTAATAGGTCCCAGTTGAGGATTGGAAACATCGGGCGGCAATTCATCGGATATCGACTGCAAACGTTGACTTACCATTTGCCGGGCAAAAAAGATATCGGTATTCTCTTCAAATTCAACCGTAACAGCCGACAAACCAAACTGCGAAATCGAACGTACTTCGGCCACATCGGGCAACCCGTTCATGGCAGTTTCAATGGGGTAACTTACCAGTTTTTCCACATCGAATGGCGAATAGCGGCCGGCTTTTGTTATTACCAGAACCTGCACCGGTGTAACATCGGGTAATGAATTTATTGGCAACTGAATAAGCGAAAAATAACCTGCAACTGCCATTAGTACTACCAGCGAAAGTGCAACAAATTTCTGTCGGACACTAAATGTTATAATATTCTGAAGCATAATTGTGTATTTAGGTTATTCTTCGGCAATAATATCGAAACGCGAAAGTGCTTTCAAGCTAAAAACTTTAGTAGTTGCAATTACTTCACCACTGTTAAGCCCGCTATTCAGAAAAACAAATTCATCGCGAATTTCGTCTACATCTATTTTACGTTTTTCAAATATTCCCTTTTTCTTTTTCACAAAAACTACGGCCTGATTTCCGTCGTAAGTAATTGATTCTACCGGGATAGCTATTACTTCTTTTTGCGACGATGTTTTAATCTCCAGCCTTACATTTTCGCCGGGTTTGGGCCACCCGTTTTTAGTTGGTAAAATAATGTTGGTAATTACCGAGCGGCTGCCTTCATCGAGGCCAGGATTTATAGAAGTGACCACGGCTTTTGCCACAGTTTCGTTGTTTTCGCGTTTCGAAATGGTAACCGAATCGCCACTCACAATTAAACGAGCATCGTCGGGTGCCAAATAACCACGAACCAAAACCACTCGTGTATCGAGCACGCGCGAAAGATTTTCTAGGGCATTTACCGATTGCCCCAATTCAACAAAACTACGTTCGATAACCCCATCAATTGGCGCATGAATTTTTAATACCGGATCTATTTTTTCCGTTTCAGTAAAAGCTTTTATCTCGCTGTCGCTTACACCAATGGCTCTTAATTTTGAATACGATGCCCGCGATGACGCCGAAGCTCGTTCGTATTCTGCCGTGGCACGTTCCAGTTCGCTCCTGGAACTGATGGTTTCTTCAACCAATTGTTTTATCCGGTTTAACCGGTTAGTTTGAAACTGTTCTTCGGCAAACGCCTGTAAATATTCCGAAACCAAATTTCCAAACTCCAGACTTTGAACACGGAATAACTCTTCTCCTTTTCGTACAATGCTTCCTTCCTGTTTCCGAATGTTGCTAATCTGCCCGTTAATAGGCGTACTTATTATACTTGCATGTTCCGGTGCATAAAAAACTACCCCCGGTGCCACCACCGAATAATCGATAAAGTTACTGTTAACCTCAACTGTTTCAACACGCAGCTCTTCCTGTTCTTTTTCCGAAAGATTGACAAGAAAAACGGCATTATTCTCAGGTTGCAACGAAGGAGGGAGTTCTTTTTGCTCGGCAGGAGCAGAATCAGTTCCTGGCTGTTTTGTATTACAAGAGAATAGAACTACTAACGCTCCGATTCCGATTATTATTGATAATATATGTTTCATCTAATTAAAATTTTAAGTTTTCAACTGTATTAGATGGAACTCCCATGATTTTAATAATGCTTATTTGTGGCAAATATTTGTCATGGTCGTTTCATATTTTTAATGTTTTGAAGATTAATAAACAAGATCTTTTTCCAGAAACACTTCGAGAGCTACCAACTGAAGATAATAATCGCGCAGCGCAGTTAAATAACGTTGTTCGCTGGCAAGATAAGTTTGCTGGGCATTCAATAATTTCAATAAATCCATTTCACCCAGCTGATAGGCCCGCAACGACAATTCCTGTAATTGCGAAGCTTTGTCTTTCATATTTGCGTTGTAGCGGTTAATTATGTTACGGCTTACCGAATAATTGTGCCAAGCATATTCAATTTGCTTTTTCATGCTTAGCTTAATTTCTTCCTGCTTCCAATGAATTTCCTGCTGTTTTTCGCGAGCCATAGTTATTTTCCCTTTTTGTTCGAACGGATACCAAATCGGTATTTTCAAACCAACTTCGAAGCCATTAAAATCGTAACCGGAGCCCAGATTTTGTTTGTAATAATTAAAGCGAATATCGGGCAGTATGTTACTTCGTGCTTCTTTTAAAAAATATTCGGATGCGCTGAATTCGTGCTCAGTTGCCACATAATCAGGCTGTTTTTCCTGAACTGCCAATGCAAATATTTGCGAAATTTCAATATCTTCAGCAATCAGTGTATCAGAAAACTGAATGGTATATTTCTGTTCTTCTACAGGTAAACCCATGGCAAAAAACAAACCGTAACGCGCCTGGTGTAAAATCCACTCACTTTGATCGAGATCGTTTTTTGCCTCATCCAGTTTTAATTCCGCATTTATCAAATCAATTCCGTTTCCCTCGCCAGTTTCGAACCTTGTATATACAGCATTGTATAAATCTTGTGCCAGTTTAAGCTGATGTTGCCGCGATTTTTGCAAAAACAAAGCATACATCACTTTCACATACTGGCTTTTAACCTCGGCCTTAATCTCTTTTTCGCGCGATAAGATGCGGTATTCCAACGCTTTTACTTCCTCCTTAATACCTTTTAACCGATAGGAAGTGGTCAATGGAAAATCGATCTCCTGCGAAATAGTAAATCTTTTCTCATCAAAAACATCACCGGAACCGGAACCAATTCCCTCCTTAAAGTAACTGAATTCAGGTGCAGAAATTCCCGTTTCGGTGCGCCATAGATCTTGTTTTTGTTTTAATTGCGCCCACAATTGCTGAATTTCAGCATTACTGCTATAAGCCGATTTAACCGCATCCTGAATAGTTAACAAACTATCTTGTGCAGTTACAACGTACGAAGCAAATAGTAAAAGGAAATAGAGTATGGTTTTTTTATGCATGGCCCAGGAAAATTTATTGAACTAAAGTTATCGACTTTTTTCCATACATAATACTTTATATGAGATATTGTTCAACACCCAAAATCTAAAGTTGAGTTTGAATCGGAATAAAATACCAATCAAAATTTCCATCGTTTCATCTACTAAAAGAAGCCCAAACCTGCATTCTTTCTGTCATGCAGAAGAATCTAATTTTAGAACAAACACCACAGGAGTTTTGAAAAGTTGTCGTATGTCAGAAAAAAAACTATCAAATTTCAATTGAATACTCCATCTGGCCAATCCCAATAAAATTGTAACGTTGGTTACAAGCCCATACTTTTGCAACCAACAAGATTGACCCGGTAGTTTAAAAAGTAGTTAACATTAACAACGGTTATTATACGAGTATTTGAAAAATTAATTATTTTCGCATCAATATATATAGATATTTAAATACTAAGAAAATGAATAAATTATTGATATTAGCAGTTAGCATTGTATTGTTTGGCGCCTGCAGTTCAACCTCAGGCAAGAAAAAAGAAAATCAGGAAGTTAAGAATTCAACTCAGGTTGAAACCTCAAAAACAGCAAATGTTGTTGATTCCGACAGCAAAGTTATCCATCTTACAACCGAGACATTTAAACAAAATGTATTTAATTATGAGGTAAATAAAGAATGGAAATACGAAGGTTCTGTTCCGTGTATAGTTGATTTTTATGCCGATTGGTGCGGACCATGTAAAAGAGTTGCCCCAATACTTGATGATTTATCAAAAGAATACGATGGAAAAATATTCATCTATAAAGTAGATACTGAAAAACAACAGGAACTTGCTGCTGCATTTGGAATTCGAAGTATTCCTTCAATTCTTTTTGTGCCTGTAAATGGTCAACCACAAATGGCTCAGGGCGCTTTGCCCAAAGAAACACTTGTAAAAGCAATTGAAGAAGTTTTGTTAGGTACAAGCAAAGAGAGTTAAATCCTTCGGTACTATCCGTAAAATCATTCATCAATTCATCCCCCGCTCAGAAAACATTACAAAGTCAGGATCCTCTTTTGAAGGAACCGGTAAAATTTATGGTCATTTTGTTCTTAATAACCATTAATAGGACGTAGAACAGATTTTTAGATTTAAAACAAAAATGGAAAAAATTCTAATTATTGGAGGAGTAGCTGCGGGAGCAACAGCTGCTGCCAAAGCACGCCGAATATCTCCTGAAGCACAAATTACAATGCTCGAAGCAGGGCCCGATATTTCGTTTGCCAACTGTGGTTTACCTTACTATATTGCAGGCGATATCGACAGCCGTTCGAAGCTGATATTACAAAGCCCTGAGAGTTTTAAGGAGCAGTACGATGTTACTGTATTTACCAATACCAAGGTTACTTCTATAAACAAAGAAGGCCATGTAGTGCAGACTATAAATACCCAAAACGGTACGCAACACACTTTTGAATATACCAAGCTGATATTAGCACAGGGAGGTTTGCCTGTACAACCCGATTTACCCGGAGCTGATGCAAGTCATGTGTTTAGTTTGTGGACATTAAACGACATGGATAAAATTAATAACCACTTAAAAAACAATGATCTCAAAACTGCAGTAGTAGTTGGTGGCGGGTTTATTGGATTGGAAATGGTTGAAGCCCTGGTAAAAAGAGGACTGAAAGTACATGTGGTGGAAAAAATGCAACATGTAATGTCCATAATGGAAGCAGAAACAGCCGGTTTTATTACCCGCGAATTACGTGCATTCGATGTGGGAGTTCATACCGAAACTGCTGTAACAAAAATTAAAGAAAAAACAGTTGAACTTGATAACGGAAAGGTATTGAATGCTGATATGGTATTGCTTTCAATTGGAGTGAAGCCAACCTTGCAACTGGCTATTGATGCCGGCCTGGAAATTGGTGAAGCAGGAGGATTACTGGTAAACGACAAGCTGCAAACTTCGGATGCCGAAATATACGCTGCGGGCGATATGGTGGAGATTGAACACCGTGTTAACGGGAAAAAAGTTCGAATTCCTTTGGCAGGCCCGGCAAATCGCCAGGGACGTATTGCTGCTGAAAATGCCCTGGGAGGACAGCACAGTTACCGCGGTGCAATTGGAACTTCCGTTGTACGTGTTTTTGACGCCGTAGCCGGGACAACAGGTCTTTCGCTGAAACAAGCCCGTGCCGCCGGAATTGATGCCGATGCTGTTGTGGTTCACAAAGAACACCATACCTCTTATTACCCCGGCGCTGAAACTGTGAGTGTAATGGTTATTTACGATAGAAAAACCGGTGTAGTTTTAGGAGGACAAAGTGCGGGTTACAAAGGAGCAGATAAACGCTTGGATGTTCTTGCCACCGCTGCTGCGACCCAATTAACCGTAAGTGAGTTGGCCGACATCGACTTTGCCTACTCGCCGCCAATTGGTACTGCAAACGACGCCATGAATATGGCTGCATATGTTGCCGAAAATAAAATGTCGGGTTACGGACCAAGTTTAATGGTTTCGGAACTGGATGCCTATCTTGAAAGTAAAGAACAGGTAATTGTTTTGGATGTTCGCGATGTATTTGCACACCAAAAAAGCAAATTAAACGGAGCTTACCATTTACCATTGGAAATGCTGCAACCCAACCTGAAACGTATTCCGAAAGATGTACCTATTTTGATTTACGACGAAACCGGGAAAAAAGGGCATCAGGCTGTACGAACTCTGATTGGAGCAGGATGTAAAGAAGTAATTAATATTTCAGGAGGACACACGTCGTTGCAGCGCCACGCAATTACTGCCGGGTTTAAGAATTTTAATGTTACTCCACTTCCAATCGAGAAAAAAAGTACACAGGAAAAAGTATTGGAAGAAACAGAAACCAACAAAAATATTAGTGCCGACGAGTTAGAACGTTTGGTAATAGATGTACGCACACCGGGAGAATTTATGAGTGGTGCATTCCCAAATGCCTTAAATATTCCACTCGACGATATGATGTCAGGCAATGTTGATTTAGGTGATAACCTTGATCGTGAAATTATTGTCTATTGTGCTTCGGGAGCCCGGTCGGCATATGCCCAGCAAGTGCTGATGAGCAAAGGCTTCACCAACGTAAAAAATGGCGGTGGTATTTCAGCAATGATGTCGAATTATTAAGGAAATGGAGATGTTTTTTTAAAGGATATTTTTTTCTTGTTCCTCGCCCCCCCTTGGCGAAAGGGGAATAAAAGGAGTCATCGGTGACAAGTTTTGCAATATAGTTAAATTAAAAACCGAATAGTTAGAAATTTGAATTCTACGTATTAAAAAGAGTCAATGACCGAAATGGATAATTGGCTCTTTTTATTTACTAATGTGCCATTTTACGGAATAATCCCTAAATTCAGCACTTCATCGGAAATAAAGTAATTTTCAAATCATAACACTGTTTATTTACAATAAAAATCCAAAATTCACCATTATGAAACAGTTGTTAATTATTCTTATTTCAATACTATTCGGAATAAATACTTTACAGGCGCAGGAGAAAAATCCATACGAAGAAACAACGTGGAATGTAATTCGGGAAAGGTTGTTTAGTGGCAAAAATACGAATGTATTCCGTTATGAAAAAGATATCAGGTTTCAGTTGCAAGGAGTAAAAACACAACAGGATTCTTCAATATTCATTGAGATGATTGCAGAACTGAATGAGTTATTGGAAACGGTTGAAATCAACCTCGTAAATAACAATCCGAATTTTGTACTTAAAATCGTATCAGAAAATGGCAGCTCAATGAATCAGAGACAATACTACTCAGGTTCAGCAATTACAAACACTAAATTGGAACTTGGCTTTACTGATATTTCAAATCAGAAACAGGTAAAAAAATATAGCTATTATCATGTTTGTCGAAATCTAACAAAACTTTTTGCGCCGCGTCATGGCCATTCTGAATATGGAGGCATTTTTGATTCACCTAAGTCGGAAGACTCAGAATTTCATGAAATTGATAAAGAACTTTTAAGAAAAATCTATTCTCAGGATTTTTATAAACAATTCAAGAAGAACACAATTCAACAAAGAGGCAGTTGGTATTATTTAAACCTAAGATATGGTAAAAGTATAAAGTCGTTTATCCTTATATTCTCCTTAATCATCTCTATATTAACTTTCTTCATTTTCCTTAGCAAAGAATCCCAAGCAAAATCTTTATATTCATTTAAGTCATATTTTAAAAAAGGGACAATCATTATTTTCATATTCTCATTAGTTTACAGCCTTAATCGCTTGCCTTCAATCAATTCTGCCTTTGGTGTAGTGTTTACTGTACCTGATATGATTGAGAACTTTATAAAAATGTTCCTTTATGGTTTATTGGCTTTACCTGCAATGTTTATACTCGAACGAAAGCTATTACCTTCAACAACCAATTTTGCAAGAAAACAAATAATCATATTTAGCATAACTGTATTTTTCGTTTTCCTGGGTTTTATACTATTTTCCTTCCTTCTAATATACACCTGGGCGTTTAACAAAATTAATTTTGGAGAATTCATTCAGAACACTCAGTTCTTAACTTTTATTTATTTAATTTTTATTGCAGGCATTCGCATTTTTTACAACTTCATAAATTACTACTTGCAAAGCATGGTTAACAAAAAAGATGTAGAACTGGCCAAAATGAAAGAGCTAAAAAATCAGGCTGAATTAAATGCATTGCACTCCCGGATCAATCCCCATTTTTTATACAATTCCTTAAATTCAATCGCAAGTCTGGCACATATTAATCCTGAAAAAACAGAGAATATGGCCACGGCACTTTCCGAACTTTTCAGGTATTCGATTAATAAAGAAAATAAAACCTATGTAACAGTTGCCGAGGAATTAGAAATGGTAAAAAAATACCTCGAAATTGAGAAAACTCGTTTTGAGGATAAATTGGACTACAAGATTGAAGTGCAAGACAATATAAAAGAAAAACTGATTCCAAAATTTTTGATTCAACCGCTGGCCGAAAATGCGATAAAACACGGGCTTTCAAAAATAAAGGGAGTGGGAAAAATGATTGTAAAAGTAAAACGGCATCAAAACGATTTAGTAATTACTATTTTTGATAACGGACCTGATTTCCCGGAAGAACCGGTTAGTGGCTACGGATTACAAAATTTGAATGATAAACTGGAAATTATTTACGGAAGCAACGCCTATATTAATTGGGAGAACGGGGAAAACAAACATTTCAAAATAACGATTAAAAATCAGTTTAAAGGATGAATAACAATCACCCCTACAAAACAATAATTGTTGACGACGAGCCGCTTGCCCGTTTGCGTTTACATAAATTGATTTTGGAATTTACCGGTATATTTAAGATTATTGGAGAAGCCGAAAATGGAGAAGAAGCGGTTGACAAAATCAATACATTAAAACCGGAACTAATATTTCTGGATATACAAATGCCTGAATTAAATGGCTTTGAAGTACTACAACAACTCACCTATTTTCCAAAAGTTATTTTTTGTACAGCTTTCGACGAATTTGCTTTGCAGGCTTTCGATTCAAATTGTATCGATTATTTGGTAAAACCGCTTACAAAAGAGCGATTTGCCAAAACTGCTAGAAAGCTAAATCAGTTTAATGGAAATTCTGCGGAAATCAACCTGCATAAATTAATCGAGCAGTTCAGCATAGAAAATAGAAAAAGCGAAGCGACCACAATTCCAGTTAAAGTTGGTCACCGGGTGATTTTTGTCCGACTCGATGAAGTATCGTATTTTAAATCTGATGAAAAATATGTTTCAATGGTTACCAAACATTCAAAATCGTACATCTTAGATTCGAGTCTGAAAAAGCTGGAAGATAAATTACCCGGCCATTTTATAAGGGTTCACAAATCATATATAGTTAATAAAAACCTATTAAAGGAAATCAGGAAGCATTTTAACAATCGTTTTGTACTGATTTTGGACGATTACACCAAAAGCAAAGTTACTAGTGGAAGAAGTTATTATTCCGAAATAAAGGAGTTGTTCGAATTGTAAAGATGTTAACGTAATGCAAACAGCCACCAAAAACAAAACATTTTAAAATATTATATGTTCCTTTGTTAAGATAGAACAGATAATGTTAAAGAAATTCAGCCATATTATTTTTGCCGGACTGTTGTTGATTTCAACAATAGGAATGGCTGTGAGCAAGCATTATTGCCACAGTTCACTGGTTGATGTTTCTATTTTTGCCAGCGCAGACTCTTGCTGCGATGATGGTGGTTGCTGTACCAACGACAATCATTTCTACCAGATAAAAGAAGATTTTTCGGCACCTGTAATTTCTGAAATTCCGGTACTTGCTGAAATTGATGTTTTACATCAATCACTTCTCTATCCTGAAATTTTATTTCCAAACGAATTAACTGAAGAATTCGAATTAAGCGACGACCCGCCTCCACCAACTGTAATGGAGTTTCTTGCTGAAGAGCAATTATACCTTTTATGAAATTATTATGATAAATTATCTGATCATGAATACTCGTGATCCCGATTTTCTATTGTATTAATCTCATAGCAAAAAAGGTATGCTAAATAAAATCATAAAATTTTTTCTTGAAAATAAGCTGGTTACGATACTGGTACTCATACTTCTTGTAAGTTGGGGAATCATAACTTCACCGTTTGGCTGGGACACCGGAGTTCTGCCAAAAGATCCGGTTCCTGTAGACGCCATTCCCGACATTGGAGAAAACCAGCAAATTGTATTTACCCAATGGATGGGACGTTCGCCTCAGGATATTGAGGATCAGATTTCTTATCCGCTGACCACGTATTTGTTGGGTATTCCGGGAGTTAAATCCATCCGTAGTTCGTCCATATTCGGCTTCTCCAGCATATACATCATTTTTAACGAAGATGTAGAATTTTACTGGTCGCGTTCGCGGATACTCGAAAAGCTGAATTCGTTGCCGTCAGGATTATTGCCTGATGGTGTTCAGCCCGCACTTGGTCCTGATGCTACAGCGCTCGGACAGGTGTATTGGTACACCCTTGAAGGGCGCGATAAAGACGGGAATCCGACCGGTGGTTGGGATTTACACGAAATCCGCACCGTTCAGGACTTTTTCGTCAAGTATTCTCTGAATGCTGCTGAAGGAGTTTCTGAAGTAGCGTCAATTGGCGGTTTTGTGCAGGAATACCAGATCGATGTTAATCCTGATGCGTTGAAAGCCTACGACATTCCATTGCATAAAGTGATGCAGGCCGTTCAGAAATCGAATCGTGATGTGGGGGCAAAAACCATTGAAATTAACCAGGCGGAATACCTTGTTCGCGGACTGGGATACATAAAAAGTGTTGAGGATATTGAAAAAGCCGTCGTTGCAGTTGAGGATAATGTCCCGATTCGTGTAAAAGATATTGCAGTTGTTAGTTTGGGACCTTCCACCCGTCGTGGTGCACTCGATAAAGACGGTGCTGAAGTTGTTGGTGGTGTTGTGGTGGCTCGTTATGGTGCCAATCCGCTGGAAGTCATCAACAACGTTAAAGCTAAAATAGCTGAAATAGCACCCGGACTGCCCAAAAAGACTTTGGATAATGGCGTGGAAAGCCAGCTTACAATCGTTCCGTTTTACGATCGTTCAACACTGATCCATGAAACACTGGGAACTTTAGAAGAAGCACTCTCGCTCGAAATTCTGATCGCCATTTTGGTAGTAATTGTGATGGTGCTGAACTTGCGGGCTTCATTCCTAATCTCGAGTTTGTTACCTATTGCAGTGTTAATGGTATTTATCGCCATGCGTTATTTTGGTGTTGACGCCAACATCGTTGCCCTTTCGGGAATTGCAATCGCCATTGGTACCATGGTCGATCTGGGAATTATACTCTCCGAGAATATAATAAAACACATCGATGAAGCGCCACCGGGACAAAAATTGATTTCAACAGTATACGACGGTGCTGCCGAAGTAAGTTCGGCTATTTTAACCGCCGTTTCTACCACTATTGTAAGTTTTATTCCGGTATTTACCATGCAGGCTGCCGAAGGAAAACTGTTTGGCCCGCTGGCATTTACCAAAACTTTTGCACTGGTGGCAGCGCTGATTGTTTCGCTGATATTTTTACCGGCGTTTGCACACTGGGTATTTGGAGCAAAAATCAAAAAGAAAAATATTGTACGCTGGATAAACATCGCTATTATACCAGGTGGTATAATTGCTATTGTTGCCGGAAATTTATGGGCCGGAGCTATTCTGATTGCCTTCGGTATTTCGGGATTGCTCAACCAGATATACGGTGAAAAAGGAGTGAATACAACTGTAGATTCAAAAATCATCGCTTCACTGAAAAAATTTGGTTGGCTTGTTTTAAAACACGCCAGTATCATTATTTCAGTTATTGCCGTGATTTGGCTGCTGGCTAAATACTGGCTGCCGCTGGGTGCTTCGAGAACAATCGTTACCAACTTCATTTTTGTTGGGCTGCTGGTAGGAATTATTTTAGGAGCTTTTCTTTTGCTCGAACATTTCTACAAACGCATTTTAACCTGGTGTCTCAATCATAAAGTGGCATTTTTACTCATTCCGTCTTTTCTTATTCTTGTGGGAATCACCTCATGGATGGGTTTTAACAACCTGTTTGGTTTTGTTCCAAAAGGTTTCGATAAACTGGGCTGGAATGTTCGGACCACGAAAGTATGGTCGACACTGTCACATTCGTTCCCGGGAATTGGTAAAGAATTTATGCCTTCGCTCGACGAAGGAAGCTTTTTGCTGATGCCAACATCGATGCCGCACTCAGGTATGGCTTATAACCAAAAAGTAGTCGGCCAGCTAGATATGTTGCTTACCAACATTCCCGAAGTGGATTTGTCAGTTGGCAAAATGGGACGTGTTGAATCGGCACTCGACCCGGCTCCTATTTCGATGTACGAAAACGTGATCAATTACAAACCGGAATACATGCTGAATGAAAAAGGTCACCGTGTGCGGTTTAAGGTGGATAAAGACAACAATTTTATACTGACGAACGGCGATAAACTCAACAACGAGGAAGCATTACAACGAGGAATTACCCGGAAAGATCTGATTCCGGATGATAAGGGAAATTTCTATCGCAACTGGCGCGATAAAATAAAATCGCCGGACGATATCTGGACTGAAATTGTGAATGTCACTAAAATTCCGGGCGTAACTTCGGCACCAAAGCTGCAGCCTATTGAAACCCGGCTGGTGATGTTGCAAACCGGAATGCGTGCACCAATGGGAATTAAAGTTTACGGCCCGGATTTAGCGACAATTGAAGATTTCGGAATAAAACTGGAGAACATCCTAAAAACAGTTCCTTCAGTAAAAGCTCAGGCTGTTTTTGCTGACCGGATTGTAGGGAAACCTTACTTACTTTTCGATATCGACCGGGATAAAATTTCGCGTTACGGATTGAATGTGGAAGATGTTCAGCAGACCATTGAAACAGCTGTTGGCGGTATGAAAATTACATCTACGGTAGAAGGTCGCGAACGGTTCCCCGTTCGGGTACGTTACCCACGCGAATTACGTGACGATCCTGAATCGCTTGGTAAAATACTGATGAAAACACCAACCGGCGCCCAGGTTCCACTGAATCAACTGGTACATATCAATTACCAGCGCGGTCCTCAGGCCATTAAAAGTGAAGAGACATTCCTTGTTGGTTATGTACTTTTCGATAAAAATGAAGGATTCTCGGAAGTTACCGTGGTAAACGATGCACAAAAAGTCATCCAGGATAAGATCGATTCGGGAGAACTGACTGTTCCGGCCGGGATCACTTATAAATTCTCAGGAAGTTACGAGAATCAGATCCGCGCCGAAAAACGGCTGTCGATAATCGTACCGATTGTCTTGGTCATCGTATTTCTGATTTTGTATTTTCAGTTTAAATCGGTCTCCACATCATTAATGGTGTTTTCCGGAATTGCAATGGCTTTCAGTGGAGGATTCCTGATGATCTGGCTATACGCACAAGGTTGGTTTATGGACTTTTCGGTGTTTGGCACCAATTTCCGCGATCTCTTCCAGATGCATACCATCAACCTCAGTGTGGCGGTGTGGGTCGGATTTATTGCCCTCTTTGGTATTGCTACGGATGACGGTGTACTGATTGCAACATATCTTGATCAGAGTTTTGAGCGTAACCGTCCGAAAAATCTGCAAGAGGTCAGAGCAGCAGTAGTTGAAGCCGGATTACGAAGAATTCGCCCGGCACTGATGACTGTAGGAACTACAATGATTGCATTGCTTCCTGTGCTTACTTCAACAGGGCGAGGTTCGGACATTATGATTCCGATGGCAATCCCCTCCTTTGGCGGAATGGCCGTGGCACTCATCAGCATTTTTGTTGTGCCGGTATTGTACAGCTTCAGGGAAGAACGAAAAATTAAAAAACAGTAAGCATGAAGACAACTATTATACTATTCATTTCAGTACTTCTCCTGGGCTTTTCAGCAAAAGCACAAACGCTGGAAGATTATTTCCGGGAAGCCACTGAAAATAATCCGGGGCTGCAAGCCCAATACAAAGATTTTGAGGCTGCAATGCAAAAAATGCCGCAGGTAAGTTCGCTGCCCGACCCCACGTTTTCTTTTGGCTATTTTATTTCGCCGGTGGAAACACGCGTGGGACCACAACGTGCAAAGTTTTCGCTTAGCCAGATGTTTCCGTGGTTTGGAACACTGGAAGCCAAAGCCGATGCAGCATCGCTAAAGGCTGAAGCGAAATACCAGGCATTTCTTGATGCACAAAACAGGCTTTATTACAGCGTTTCTGAAGCATATTATCCGTTGATTGAGTTGAACCGGTTAAAAGCAATTGAACAGGAAAATATCGAAATCCTGCAATCGTATAAAAACATTGCCAACTCTAAATTTAAAAACGGAGTTTCGCCAATGACCGATGTTTTGCGTGTTGATATTATGCTGAAAGATGCGCAAACCAACCTGGAGATTCTGAATAAAAAGGAAAAACCACTGCGTGTTACATTCAATAATCTGTTGAACAGAGATGAAAACGAAGCAGTACTTGTTCAGGATTCGCTGAATGTGGAGTCGTTACCTGAAAATTTCAGGAGAGATTCATTACTGACCAACAACCCGATGCTGGATGCAATTGATCTGAATCAGCAAGCCAGCGAAAAAAGTGAGTTGGCTGCTCAACGGCAGGGACTTCCATCATTCGGAGTTGGGCTGGATTATGCATTGGTTGGAAAGCGCACCGACATGGACGTGGCAGACAACGGCAAAAATGCCTTTATGCCAATGGTTTCAGTGAGTATACCGATTTTCAGAAAGAAATACCGGGCAGCAGAAAAAGAGGCGCAGCTGATGCAGGAAAAGTATTCGTTCCAAAAAGAGGAAACGATCAATTCACTGACTTCCGGTTACGAATCCATCTGGTTTCAGCTACAACAGCAAAAAGATTTAATCGATTTATACAAGGAGCAGATTCTTGAAACCGGACAAACGCTGAACCTCCTGTTTAGTGCTTACGGAAATTCGGGTAAAGACTTCGAGGAAGTGTTACGCATGCAGCAACAACTGCTTAAATACGAAAAAATGAAAGCCATGGCTGAAACGCAATATCAAACTGCTTTGGCAAAACTAAATTACATCACAGCAAAAACATATTAATGATGAACACAAATAGAAAAACAATAATCATAGTGCTGTCAACACTGGCAATAGGTTTGTTGCTGGGATGGTTGATATTTGGTGGATCAGAAAGCAAGACAACTGAAGAACATCAGCATGAACACAGTGCAGAAGAAGTAGCCGGAGAGACGATCTGGACCTGCTCGATGCACCCGCAAATTCGTCAGCCCGAACTGGGTGATTGCCCCATTTGCGGTATGGATTTAATTCCGTTGGAAGAAGAACAAAACAGTGAAATCGATCCGAATGCAGTAAGTATGTCGGCCACAGCTATGCAGCTGGCCAATATTCAAACGGCTGTAATAGGATCGACAGAACCTGTAAAAGTGCTGCGTCTCGATGGTAAAATTCAGGAAGATGAACGTCTGATTTTTTCACAGTCGTCGCATATTCCGGGACGGATTGAAGATTTGAAAGTGAATTTTACCGGCGACTATGTTCAAAAAGGACAAGTGATCGCTTCGGTGTATTCTCCTGATTTGGTTACCGCGCAGGAAGAGTTATTTGAAGCACAGAAAATTAAGGCTACGCAGCCACAACTTTTTGCGGCAGCAAAAGAAAAGCTTAAAAACTGGAAGCTGACCGATGAGCAGGTCGACCAGATTCTGGCTTCAGGAAAAACACTGGAAACATTCGATGTGTTGGCAGAAGTTTCGGGTTATGTCACGCAGAAAAAAGTGAACACCGGCGATTATGTGCGCCGCGGAGAAGCCATTTATGAAGTAGCCGATTTCTCGCGAGTGTGGGTACTCTTCGATGTCTACGAATCGGATCTGCCGTGGATAAACAAAGGCGATAAAGTATCCTTTACTATCGAGTCGCTTCCGGGCCAGTCGTTCGAAGGAACTATTGATTACCTCGATCCGGTTATCAATCCGAAAACACGGGTAGCTAAAGCGCGCGTTGTAAAATCCAATCCGGGCTTAAAACTGAAACCGGAAATGTTTGTCTCAGGAAAGGTGGAGGCTAAGTTGCCAAAAACTGATGCTCTGGTGGTGCCCAAAACAGCTGTTATGTGGACCGGAGAACGATCAGTAGTATACGTAAAATCGGAAACTGATCAGGGCGTGTATTTTAACATGCGCGAGGTGGATCTTGGCCCTGCTCTGGGAGAAAGTTACGTGGTTGAAAACGGCGTTGAAGCAGGCGAAGAAATTGCCGTAAATGGTACATTTAGTATTGATGCGGCAGCGCAGCTGGCCGGCAAGCCAAGTATGATGAGTCCTGAAGGAGGTGCCGCACCAACGGGCCATAACCACGGAGGAATGGACATGAGCAACGAAACACAAAGTGCACCTGTTGAAGCCGTGGAAGTAGATCCGAAATTTGTAACACAGCTTACAACATTTTACGAAGCTTACCTGAAAATGAACGAGGCTTTTATTGAATCGGATGCAGCTAAAGTAAGCACTGAGGCTAAAAATACGATGCAGGCACTTGGCAAAGTTGGAATGGAACTGCTGAAAGGCGATACACACATGGCCTGGATGGATCAGTTAAACGTTCTGAAACCGGCTTTGGAAACCATTGGCAACAGCAACGATATTGAAAAACAACGCCTGGAATACGCCACTTTTAATCAAGCGTTCTACAAAAGTCTGAAGATGTTCGGGCTTGATAACGAAACTGCATATTACCAGTTCTGCCCCATGGCCAACAACGACCAGGGTGCATTTTGGTTAAGCGAAACGAAAGAGATCCGGAATCCTTATTTCGGAGATATGATGCTCGGTTGCGGGGAAACAAAAGATACGCTGCAATAAGCAAATTAAACGGACGGGAGTGCATCTCTCGTCCGGGTTTAAACCATTAAAATTAAATGTCATGGAAGATCTCATTAAAAGCGTTAAGCTTCGGGTTGAACAACTCCCAAACCATGACCTTACAACCTCTCTAAAAAAAGAGAAAGGTATTCTGAACGTGGAATTTGACGAGCAGTCACTTTCCATCGATTATAATCCGTATCTGATCAGTAAAAAAGAAATCATTTTCGAATTAGAAACGGCAGGAATTCATCTGGCTACTTCAGAGCCCAAACAGAAAGGGTTCAAAAAGTGGCTTTCGAAGTTAGCACTTCAGAACAAGAAAAATTTAGGAAATCAGCGATTGGATTGCTGTGATATGAACCATTAAAAATAAAAAAAATGAAACGAACATGAATTTTCTTCATTCTAAATTCAAAAACAAGAATGATTAAAATTTATGTGAGTTCCTGAATGTCTTCAAATTTTTTGAACATTCAGAAATCAAAAAATTTTATACAGATGAAACGAATAATAAACACAATTTTTGCACTGATTCTAATAGCAGGATTTGTAGCATGCGATAAATCGGATGACTCAATCACCGACAATAACATTGAAGGAACTTACGAGGGAACAATTACAACTTCCCTGAAAAGCGGAAATACCGTGATGCCCGGAATTTCCAATGCGACAGCTGAGATTATGAAATCGGGTGAAGATCTCATCGAAGTACATTGTTTCTCAGACGATATCGACACCACTTTTATGCTGAACTATTACGAAGACCACGACAGTGTAATGGTTTGTTTGAATGGCGAAGCATTTGAGCACATGTACGGCCACATGATGGGACAAGGCCACATGGGTGGCGGAATGATGGGCGACATTGATGGTGACGAAACAGAATGGATGCATCATTTAAACGACGAGCACCAACCTGGAGATGAGCATTTTGGCGGGTTCGATATGATGAACCATTCTTTCGGATACAGTTTTGAAATGACAGATGGCGACAACGATTATATGCTCCATTTTGAGGGGACAAAAAATTAAAATTATATAAGTCTTTTCAAAAATTGCATAACAGTTAAATATCAATGTGTTAGTAACTTTAAACTAAAGAATTACAAGTTCAACAATTAAAAATAACAAGTTATGTATTTACACATTTTGATAGTAACAATAATCCTGGTAGCCTTTACAATGCTGGCACTGGGCGTAAAATTGCTGTTCGATAAAGATGCAACTTTTACACATCACTCTTGTGCATTGGATGATAAAGAACTGAACAATATTGGTGGTTGCGCAAGTTGCGAAATCAAAGAAATTGCCGATTGTTCAGAAAATGAAAAATAATATCTGTCGGAAGGCAGGGCTTAGAGTTTAGGGGAAGAGAAAAGGTAGAAGCGCTGTTCTTCCGGCATTAATACGAAACAAACAATAAAAATGAAACTAATAAAAGCTTACATACGACATCGAAAAACAGAAGAGGTGTACAATGCCCTGAAAAATGAAGGTTTTTGTTGTATGACCTTTGTCCCCTGCGAAGGGACGGGGAAATATTCAGATCATGAGAAAGAACATATCAGCGATAAATATCCGTTTGCTGATGCTTATCGGGTTATAAAACTTGAAATGTTGGTAGGAAACGAGCATGTAGATCCTGTAATAAAACTCATTCGCGAAAATGGCAGAACGGGCTATAGCGGCGATGGAATGATCATCGTTTCACCGGTTGAGGAAGTGTACAAAGTGCGCAACGACGAACAAGGCATTTTAGCCGTTTAAAAGGCAGGCATGAATATCAACATTAAAAATATGGTGTGTAACCGATGTATCATGGTGGTTTCGCAAATATTCGACAAAGCCGGGATTGAGGTTGAAAGCATTCAGTTGGGAAAAGTTACAACCACGGGAGAGGTGGATGAAGAACAACTTGAACAACTCGATGGGGAATTAAACGGCGCCGGATTCGAAATCATTAACGATGCAAAAAGCCGGCTGATCGAAAAGATCAGAAATGCTTCAATCGAATATGTGTATCAGCATTCGGGCGAACACGAAGAGAATTTTTCGGATTACCTCACCGGCAAATTAAATCTCGATTATCCGTATTTGAGCACTTTGTTTTCTTCGGTTGAAGGCACCACCATCGAAAAACATCTCATCAATTTGAAAATTGAACGGGTGAAAGAATTGTTGGTATACGACGAAAAAACTTTAAGTGAGATAGCCTGGGAATTGGGTTACAGCAGTGTAGCCCACCTTTCAGGCCAGTTTAAAAAAGTGACCGGATTTACGCCTTCGTATTTCAAAAAGCTTGGAAAACAAAAGCGTAACCCAATCGACAATGTATAACATCAAAATATTGTAAATCAATTCAAAAAAGATGTAACGCATTCGGCACAAGAGCATTGTACCTTTATGGTAGTAATAATTAAGAAAGGAGACACGTCATGTTACACGGAATGATTGGAACAGGAATGAATGGAATGAGTTGGGGAATGGGCTTTGGCTGGTTGATCGGTCTGGCAGTTCTGGTACTTCTTATCTGGACTGTTACCCGAAGTGTAAACTCAGGCAACTCAGTTTCTGAAGAAAGAAAATCGGCTCTTGACATTTTAAAAGAACGCTATGCCAGGGGCGAGATCAGCAAAGAAGAGTTTGAAGACAGAAAAAGCGTTCTCTCGCACTAAACAATTTGAAAATTAGCGTATGAACAACGAGCAAAAATATGTTTGTCCGATGCACTGCGAAGGTGATAAAACCTATGACCAGCCGGGTGACTGTCCGGTGTGCAATATGCACCTTGTTCCTGTTGAAGAGGCAGGACAAAAAGACGGGGATAGTCATTCGGCCGTTGGTCATTCGCACGAGCATCATGAACATTATAAACACCACGATCACCAACATCAACATAAACATAAAACAACGTCTAATGGAAAAGGCAAATACTACTGCCCCATGCGTTGCGAAGGCGATAAAACCTACGATGAACCAGGCAGCTGCCCGGTTTGTGGAATGGACTTAAAGAAGGAAGAAAGCCGCACAAAAAGCAGCCATTCGGGCACTACTTATACCTGCCCGATGCACCCGGAAGTAAAACAAGACCACCCCGGGAGTTGCCCAAAATGTGGCATGGATCTCGTTCCGGAAAAAGGAGGAGAAGTAAGCGAAGAAGAAAAGGCTTACAAAAAAATGCTACACCGTTTTTGGCTGGCAGTTGGTTTTAGTTTGCCGGTACTGATTATTGCCATGTCGGGGATGATCCCGTTTTTAAAGCTGGATGCGATCGCTTCTGATAAAACATGGAATTTAATTGAATTTGCATTGGCCACTCCGGTAGTTTTTTACGCCGGATGGGATTTCTTCAAACGTGGCTGGAGCTCAATTGTACGACGCAGTCCGAATATGTGGACATTGATTTCCATTGGTGTTGGAGCAGCTTATTTGTTTAGTGTTGTAGCTATCGTGGCTCCCGGTATTTTCCCTGCACAATTTAAGGGAGAACAGGGAAATGTGCATGTTTATTTTGAAGCTGCCGCAGTGATCCTTACGCTGGTTTTGCTCGGTCAGGTATTGGAACTGCGGGCCCACAGCAAAACCAATTCTGCCATAAAAGCATTGTTGGAACTGGTGCCGGCTGTTGCTCACGTCATCCGCGATGGAGAAGAACACGACATGCCGCTTGAGGAAGTGAAAGCAGGCGATATTCTGAAAGTAAAACCGGGAGAAAAAATTCCGGTTGACGGGGTAATTTCCAGCGGAAATGCCGTGATCGATGAAAGTATGATCACCGGTGAATCCATTCCCGTTGACAAGCAGGAAAACGATAAAGTTACCGGTGGTACGGTAAACGGCAAAACAGCCTTCGAAATGAAAGCTGAAAAAGTTGGCGACGAAACGCTGCTTTCGCAAATTGTAGAACAGGTTAATGAAGCCGGTCGTTCGCGGGCTCCGATTCAGAGCCTGGCCGATACCATTTCGAAATACTTTGTGCAAATTGTCGTTTCAATCGCGGTCATCACCTTTATTATTTGGGCCATTTGGGGACCTGAACCGGCCTACGTTTACGCTTTTGTAAATGCCGTTGCGGTGCTTATTGTCGCCTGTCCCTGTGCACTCGGACTGGCAACGCCGATGTCGATTATGGTGGGATCAGGCAGAATGGCACAATCGGGAGTTTTGGTGAAAGATGCGCGTGCTATCGAAGAAATGAATAAGGTCGACACGCTGATTATCGACAAAACCGGTACGATTACCGAAGGGAAACCTTCATTAAAAAACTATAAGTCGTTCGGAAAAATGAGCGATGAAGAAGTGCTAAAATTGTCGGCCTCGCTGGAAGAAAATAGCGAACACCCTATTGCAGCAGCTATTATTAAAGGAGCCAAAGAGAAACAGGTTAAAACGGAAAAACTTAAAGATTTCGAATCGGTGACCGGAAAAGGCGTTCAGGCAAAGTACGAAAAAGAAAAATACGGATTGGGAAATCACCGCCTGATCGAAGATTTTAAAATAACACCGGACGCTGAAGTTCAACAAACAGCTAAAGAATGGCAATCAAATGGTCACACGGTAATGTACCTGATTTCTACTAAAAACATAGAAGGAATTATCAGCGTTGCCGATACCATAAAACCAACATCAAAAAAAGCCATTCACGAATTACAAAAGAATGGAATTCAGGTTCACATGCTCACCGGCGATAATGAAAACACGGCAAAAGCTGTAGCCGATGAAATTGGCCTTGATAGTTTTACCGCCAACTGCCTGCCGGACGATAAAAACAAAAAAGTAGAAGAGCTGCAGGACGAAGGAAGGATTGTTGCCATGGCCGGGGACGGTATCAACGACGCTCCTGCCCTCACCCGCGCTAATGTTGGAATTGCCATGGGAACCGGAACAGATATTGCGATGGAAAGTGCAGAGATAACACTTGTTAAAGGCGACCTGAACGGAATTGTACGTGCGCGGGAATTAAGCCATAAAGTGATGCGAAACATTAAACAAAACCTGTTTTTTGCTTTTGTGTACAACTCGGTGGGTGTTCCTGTTGCAGCGGGAATTTTGTTTCCGTTTTTCGGAATTTTGTTGAGTCCGATTATTGCCGCGACGGCTATGAGTTTTAGCTCTGTTTCGGTAATTACCAATGCCTTACGATTGAGAAAGAAATAACAAAACGAAATTATGATTGCAAATCATAAAATAATTTATTCTAATTCGGTTTTCGACTGCCCCTTTGAAGGGGGCTGGGGATGAATCAATGAACAAAATTCACCCCTTTTGTTCCCCTCAAGGGGAAATTTGAATCGAGAAGTTTAAAGAGTAAAGTAGCAAAATAACAAATGATAATTTGATTTATTAATCCATTAAAATTTAACAAGATGAAGACAAAAGTTTTAAGTTTAGTAGCCCTTTTTGTAATGGGTGCGTTTACCGTTTTTGCAGGAAATAAAACGGAGAAAATTAAAGTGTACGGAAACTGTGGAATGTGTGAAAGCCGCATCGAGAAAGCCGTCAACTGCGTTAACGGCGTTTCGAAAGCCGACTGGGATAAAGAAACAAAAATGCTGGAAGTTACTTTCGATGACTCAAAAACCAATATCCACAAAGTACACATGGCAGTTGCAGCTGTTGGGCACGATACCGATATGCACAAAGCAAAAGACGAAGTTTACGACAAACTTCCTGGCTGCTGCAAATACAAAAGAGCAGCCAACAAAAAATGATCTGAGTGGTTATTACCCTAGGAAAAGAAATTAATCCGGTGCCAGAATAAAAGGCAACGGATTAATTCCACGGCACGCTTAATTTTTTAATAATGAACGAAGCATATCTGAATAAAAATCAAAAACGCACAAGTTGGGTAGTGATTTTAACAGCCGTTACCATGCTGGTTGAAATTTACTTTGGCATAACATCAGGCTCTATGGCTTTGTTAGCCGACGGAATTCATATGGGATCGCATGTGCTGGCCATTGGTTTAAGCTGGATAGCTTATGTTTTTGTTCGCAAGGTTTCAAAAAAGGAAACATACAACGGCGACTCCAACAAAATTCTGTCACTTTCAGGTTACACCAGTGGACTAATGCTTTTGATCTTTGCATTTGTCATTCTGATCAACGCAATCGATCGTTTTATTAATCCTGTTACCATTAACTTCAAAGATGCTATTCTTGTTGCCGTTATCGGATTGATTGTAAACATCCTGAGTGCATTAATCCTGCATCACGACCATGAACAATCCGACCACAATATTAAAGCTGCTTATGTTCATGTTCTTGCTGACGCTCTTACAAGTTTGGCGGCAATTTTCGGATTAACCGCAGCAATGATATGGAATATTCCGTTTATCGATACCATTGCTGCCATTATCAGTTCGATTGTAATTATAAAATGGTCGGTTGGGTTATTAAAAGAAACAGGAGGTGTTTTACTGGATATAAAACACCCAAAACACAATCATACACAATAAAAATATTTACTTGATTAATGTTGATTTTAAAACAATACCCAACTTCATTCAGGTATCCCAGGATCGAAAATTGTTCCCAGTAAAACTTTTTGACTTGCACCTGTTACTGAAGGTAAATTGCCGGGCAAATTATTTATCCTTCGCATGGCCAACCAGGCAAATGCAACAGCTTCAACCTGGTCGGGAGAAACTCCCAGTTCTCCGGTAGTTGATACTTTTACGTTTGTCAAATAAGTTCCAAGCCGGATTAATAATTGTTTGTTAAAAGCTCCTCCTCCGCAAGCATACACAGCATTTGTTTCGGGAGCATACATTTTCACAGCTTCTGCAACACTAATTGCGGTTAACTCCAACAAAGTAGCCTGAACGTCTTCATTTTTGTACTCCGGAATTTTTTCGAGGTGTTTGTTTAGCCAATTCAAATTAAATAACTCGCGTCCGGTGCTCTTTGGAGCTGGCAGCTTAAAGTAGCTTTCCTCCAACATAGCATTCAACAGCTCTGGAATTACCCTGCCGGATGTTGCCCATAAACCGTCCTTGTCAAATTTTTCACCTTTAATATTCTGTATCCACGAATCCATTAAACAATTTGCAGGGCCGGTATCAAAGCCAGTAACTTCATTATCATCTTTATTTGAAAGTACTGTAATATTTGCAATTCCTCCTAAATTTAGTATTACCCGGTTTTCTTGTACATCGTTAAAAAATGCCTGGTGAAAGCCTGGGGCCAATGGAGCACCTTCGCCACCAAAAGCCATGTCCATACGCCGGAAATCCATAATCGTTTTAATCCCTGTTTTTGCGGCAAGCAGATTACCGTTACCCAATTGAATGGTAAAAGGAAATTGCGAATCCGGGGCATGGAAAAAGGTTTGCCCATGACAACCAATTGCTTCTATCTGCTCCAACTCAACCCCGGTGTTTTTTAAAAGATTTCCTACTGCTTCAGCGTAGTTTACTGCCAATTGGTAATCAATTTCGCCAAGTTTTTGTAAAGAACTCTGATAGGTATTTAATAACTGATACATTTCAGTTTTTAAATCATTTGGAAAAGGCTGTGCGTAACTTTTAATTATTTCAATGCTGTTGTTTTTAAAAGCAACTAGTACTGAATCTATTCCATCCATACTGGTTCCGGACATTATTCCGATGTAATATTTCACTTGAATATATTTTGGTTAATATTTTGTATTACAACCACATATAGTTCCAATGCAAGTTTTGTGCTTCAATACCCGTGGAACTCGCATGGACAAATAATCCCTGTCTTTTTGTATTCGCCAGACCATGCTCCTTTCATACTATTAAGATTATTTGTTTTCAACGGTCCGTCAGCTGACGGATGGAACTCGCACTGATTTTAATTATATTTTTAGGTGTAATTATTTTATATGCTCGTTTCATCTAATTAAAATTTTAAGTTTTCAACTGTATTAGATGGAACTCCCATGATTTTAATTATGCTTGTTTCTGGCAAATAATTGTCATGGTCGTTTCATATTTCCCATTTATGTTTATAAACATTACTCAAAAAACCACATATAATATGTCATACAAATATAAAATAATTATCTTTAAACCCATTGTTAAAATAGAATACAAAAGCCGGTAATATTATAATGATCTCAAAAGCAGAGCAAAACCTATACAATAAACATATAAAAGCAATACAATAACACTATACCTACACTAACTCTATTTTAAGTATAAAATATTTTTTTCAAAAAAAAGGGAACAGAAGAACCATATTATGTATTACAAATATTTAGATTAACCAAATCTTACGAGTCTTAACCTTAAAAAGAGATTCTTATGAAAAAAATCTTCACTTTTATTTTCTTAATGGCATTTCTTACAAATGCTTTTGCTCAGGAAAAAACAGTTTCCGGAGTTGTAACATCCAGTATTGATGGCACTTCCCTACCAGGAGTCAACATCACAATTAAAGGAACCACAAGAGGAACCATAAGTAACATTGATGGTGAGTATACTATCAAGGTTACAGATGACGACATTCTGGTTTATTCCTTTATTGGTATGAAAACAGAGGAACGTACAGCAGGTACCGGATCTGTAATAAATATTGCGTTGATGACAGATGCTTTGGGATTGGATGAAGTGGTTGTAACAGGAACCGGAACATTAACCAAAAAGAAACAATTGGGTAATGCTATTTCCACAATTCCGGCTATCGACATTCAGGAATCAGGAGCCATTAGTATCGGTAGTGCTTTATCGGGTAAATTAGCCGGTGCACAAGTTATGCAAAACTCAGGAAATCCGTCAGGTGGTATTTCTGTACGACTTCGCGGGGCAAGTACTGTGTTGGGAAGTTCCGATCCGTTATATATTATAGACGGAGTTATTGTGAACAATGAATCAAGAGAGTTGATTAACCTCGGTGGTTATACCCAAAACCGTTTGGTTGACATTGAACCTCAGGATATAGAAAGAATTGAGGTAATAAAAGGTGCTGCTGCTGCTGCAATTTACGGATCGAGGGCAAGTAACGGTGTTGTTCAGATCTGGACCAAAAGAGGTAGCTCTGAAAAGCTCCAGGTAAATTATAACACACAGGTAAGCGTAAGCCAGGTGCGCAAAACTTTACCTTACAACGATGCAAACCTTGTTTGGGATGGCAATGAAGCCGTTTCTACAAATCCTGACGGAACACCAGTAAAACGCTATGATTATCAGGACCTGATTTTCAGAACAGCTGTAGGTACAAAAAATTATGTATCTGTTTCGAGAGCTAAAGGAGATACAAAATATTTCTTTTCAGCCTCGCACTTTAATAACGAAGGTGTAGTAGATAATACAAACTTTCAACGGTCCACAGCCCGTTTACGGATAGATGATAAATTATTTCCCTGGATGGATATGAGTGTTGGAACAACTGTTTCGTATAACACTAGTAAAAACCAGTTTAATAACGAGGATTTCAACTACGGACTGTTAACCAGTCTGCTTTTTGCAGATAATACAGCTGATATGAGGCCCACCAACGGTGTTTATCCAAGTTACGGGTGGATTACCAACATTAAAGAAGCAATTGACCTGGTTGATGCCCAGCAAATAAACAAACGTGTAATTACCGATTTTAAATTGGCAATTCGTCCATTTACCGGATTTTCTTTGGATTATACTTTTGGATATGATTACAGCAATTCGGCAGGTAAATTATATGTGCCAGTTGGCTTTAATACAACTCCACAGGGTGTTTCTAAAAAAGAAATGCTTGATGAGATTAAGTTGAACAACGATTTAAACGCCCGATATACTTTTGATATCTCCGATGATTTGGTTTCTACGACCTCTGCAGGATATAGCTTGCAGTACGAGAAATTCCAGGTTCTTTCCTTATCTGCAGAAAATATGATCCCGGCCGTTGAATCATCTAATGCAGGTACTGTTACCGGACGAAATGATTATACTGCTGAAAAATCAATCCGCGGATATTATCTTCAGCAAACCTTTGGTTTTAAAGACAAACTGTTTTTAACAGGTGCCCTCCGGGTTGACGAATCATCGGTATTTGGAGATGATGAACGCCAACAGCTTTATCCCAAATTAAGTGGTTCGTATGTAATTTCAGACAACGATTTCTGGAAAGAAAGTAAAATAAGTAATGTGATGAATACCTTCAAGCTTCGTTCGTCATGGGGCCAAGCCGGAAATATGACAGCAATTGATGCTTACGATCGTTATACAAATTACAACACTTCTTCAATCAACGGATCAACCGGTTTGATTAAGCCGGGAACCTTAGGTAACAACACTGTAAAACCTGAAAGACAAACCGAATTTGAAGTAGGTACTGATATGGAATTTCTGAAAGGTCGTTTAGGTTTGGAAATGACATATTATAAACAAGATATTGAAGACTTATTACTTGAACGGACACTTTCTCCCTCTACTGGTGCAAATTTCCGTGTAGAGAATGTTGGAACAATGACCAACCGTGGATTTGAGTTGATGTTAAAAGCCGGAATAATCCGTAAAAAAGATTTAAGCTGGGATTTAACTGCAACTTTTAGTACAAACAAAAATGAAGTAAACGGTATTGAAGGTGATATTATTACCTATGCCTGGGGAGAATCGGCCGCTAAAAACGGGTATCCTTTAGGCGTATTTTATGGTTATTATTATGCCCGGAATTCAAATGGCAGCTTATTGTTAACAGAAGATGGATTGCCACAACGCGAAAAAGGACACTACGAAAATTTCGAACCTGTTGCTGATAGAAATGAAAGCGGGCAGCCAACCGGACAAAACCTAAAAACAGTTATTGGCGATCCGAACCCTGATTTTATTGCCTCTTTAATTAATGAATTTCACTACAAGAATTGGTCTTTCCGTCTTCAGTTTGATGCAGTGCAGGGCTATGATGTAATAAGTTGGGACAAACGTATTTTGAACCGTTTCCCCGGAGGAGACGGGGCTGCTAAAGAATTGTTAGGAGAACGTCCAAAAGGTTGGGGAGTTGCAGAATACAGTATTTATGACTCGTTTGTCGAAGACGGATCATTCATAAAATTAAGAGAACTCTCTCTGGGATATCTTATTAAGCCCAATCTTGATTGGTGCGAATCAATCAGGTTAAGCCTTACCGGCCGAAATTTATTTTCTATCGATAATTATTATGGAATGGATCCTGAAGTTAACAGGGAAGGTCAGTCAAATGTAGTTAGAGGTAACGACATGGCCAGCACCCCAATTCCGAGAATGATTAATTTTGGTGTAAACGTTAACTTTTAAATCCTGAGAAATCATGAAAAATATACTAAAAAATATACTACTGGCTTTATTGGTAATTGCAGCTACAGCTTGCGACAAAGAATTCTCGAATCCCAATGAACCAAATGAAGAAAATGCCTACAACAGTATTGACGGATTTTTTGCCGTATGTATAGGATTAAAAACACACTATTCTGTTACATCGTTAAGATATGTTATATACGTACCGGGAATGACTACCCGTGAAATAGGTACCACCATTACTTATCAAACACCAATGGATTTAAGTTACGGAAGTACTTCTTTAACCAATATCAACACCGGAGTTGGCAGCTTGTGGGCTTCGTTGTTAAAAGATAAAGGACAGGCCGAAGACCTTATTGCCAAAATCGATAATATTACAATGGAAGATGGTACCAGAAACGGGGTTTTAGCTTTTGCCAAATATTTTAAAGCGCTTTCTCTTATTAACCTTTATCAGAATTTTGAACAAGTTCCTTTAATGAACTCCGATGATGGAAATGCAGAGTTTTCTGATTTTAATACAGGAATAGCTGAAATTGTAACTTTATTAACTGATGCAAAAACATTAGCAGCGGCAGGCATCTCAAGCGATTTCTCTTCAAGTGTTTTGCAAAACTTTAACTTGAAAAGTTCTATTGATGCACTGTTGACAAGGGCTTATCTTTATAAAGGAGATTACAGTAACTGTATTAGTGTTGGTAAAGGGATTGATCTTAGCACTACTTCAGTGTTTTCTTACGATAACGAGAATTATAATCCCGTGTATGATTTTGCAATAAACGGGTCACCCTATCTGTTCCCAAAAGATAATTTCGGGCTTAAAGATGGTTACATTCCTTCTCCTGAAGATGGCAGATATGGCTTTTACCTCACAGAGCCGGACACAGTGGAACTGCCCGAACTCGGTGGCGCTAAACTAAAGTATATCAGTGGTTTTTACTCTACATACAATTCTGACATTCCGGTTTATCTTCCGGGCGAAATTCTATTAAATATTGCAGAAGCCTATGCGCGTTCAAAGCAGTTGGATAAAGCTGTTTATTACCTGAACAGTGTAATGACCAAAACAGATGACGTATATGGATTAAATGCCGGAATGACTGATCAAACAACATTTCTGGAATCGCTTTCTGAGGCTGAATTACTCGAAGAAGTTTATAAGAATCGCTGTATCGAATTATTTTTTACCGGACAGCGTTTAGCCGACAGCCGGCGTTTTCACCCGAATGTGTCGATCAGTCCCAATACTGACATAACAAGTGAGCGAAATCGAAATTATTATCCATATCCGCAGGAAGAAAGAGACAATAATTCAAATTGTCCTGTTGATCCTCAGATTTAGAAAATAATACAAACAGATACAAGAAGCCCGGAATATTGATATTCCGGGCTTCTTAGTTTATACACATATCGAACATTGTATAAAATATACCATTGCGGTAATTTAGAAAACTCCCACACAAAAGAATACACTTCTTCATTCTGTAATTGTTAATTATCGGTAGATGTCAAAGGGCTGTATAATCAAGAGTAGACACAATCATAAGAAAAATGCTGAAAGTCAATTGCAGAATTTTGCCCACACTCTGAAAAATAAAATTGTTATACTGAATACTTTATGTGGCCCTACGAACGTATTGAGATAGTAAAATATCTTTATCTTTAAAGACAAACATTTAACTATATCACAACGAATATGTCCGGATTGGCACATAAAATCTATCTTTTCTCACTGGTAACAATAACAGTATTTGTATTTATTTACCTGAGTATTTATGGTGCCGAATATTACTTCACCGATCACGATCAACGTTTTTTCCACGAACAAAACGAACTTCTGAAACCAAGCGGGCTAGTTGGTCATGGTGCTGGAATTATTGGGGCACTTTTAATGACGGTTGGTGTTTTTGGGTACATGGCGCGTAAAAGATTTCGTAGACTTTCGCGTTTGGGAATTCTTAAATACTGGCTCGAATTTCATATTTTTCTTTGTTCGCTTGGCCCCGTTTTGGTGCTTTATCATACCGCATTTAAATTTGGAGGATTGGTAGCCTTAAGTTTCTGGAGCATGGTAGCAGTTGTTATCAGCGGTATAATCGGGCGCTTTATCTACCTCCAAATTCCACGTACTATTGAAGGCCGGGCCATGAGCATGAATGAATTAAACCTTAAAAAGGCTAAATTCAATTCCGACCTTAAAGCCCAGTTTTCGCTTGATAATGAGTTTATCGAACTTGTTAATACTTCTACTATTTCAGAAGACGATTTATACAAAGGGACTTTTTTCGGGAAAATTCTCAAACGTTTAAAATTTGAGAAACAACAATTTAAATTAATAAATACCGAACTACAAATAAGAAAAATACCCAAAAGTAAACAGCGCCAAATTATACGATTTGTTCGTGCTGAAATTGTTTTGGGAAGACGAATTGCCTGGCTCACTACCATGCAAAACTATCTCAGGTACTGGCATGTTCTGCATCTGCCTTTTGCACTCATCATGCTGATAATAATGATCATACACATAACAATAGCTGTTCTTTTCGGATCAACATGGATATTTTAATTATGGGAGCAGAACTGGATAAACTAATTATTTATGGTAGCGTTGGCCTGTTGCTTTTGGTTGTATTCTGGATTTATATCCGGAAACAACGAAAAGAATCGAAGGAAGTTGACGAGAAGATAAAAGTAGCCAAAGAAGAAGGTTTGTTCGAACCTGTTTCACTTCATCCCGTGGTGGATGTAAACTCGTGTATAAAAAGTGGAGCCTGTATTCTGGCGTGCCCCGAGCACGATATTCTGGGAATTCGGAACGGAAAAGCCACAGTAATAAATGCAAGTCGTTGTGTGGGTCATGGCGCCTGTTTTCATGCCTGCCCGACACAAGCCATCTCGCTGTTTATGGGAACCGAAAAACGTGGTGTTGATCTGCCGCATGTCAATCAGAATTTCGAAACCAATGTTCCCGGAATATTTATCGCCGGCGAAATGGGTGGAATGGGACTCATAAAAAATGCTGTTGAACAGGGGAAACAAGCCGTTGCAAACCTGGGAAAACGCATAAAACCAAACCATCAGTCAGAATACGATTTGGTTGTTATCGGTGCCGGCCCGGCAGGAATATCTGCCAGTTTGCAAGCCCGTAAAATGAGATTAAAAACGATAACCCTCGAACAAGATACGCTGGGAGGTACAGTTTATACTTTTCCCCGGCAGAAAATTGTTATGACCTCTCCCATGGATTTGCCGCTTCACGGAAAAGTCAAATTATACGAAACCAACAAAAAGGAATTGCTCGATCTTTGGACAGAAGTGCTGGGGAAAAATGAAATCGAAATCCGGGAAAAGAAAAAAGTAGAAGAAGTAACTACTGAAAATGGAGGTTTTATCGTTAGAACAAAAACAGGCGAAACATTTTATACACAAAAAGTTTTGCTTGCCATTGGCCGACGCGGAACTCCCCGAAAGTTGGGAATTCCTGGTGAAAGTTCTGAAAAAGTTGCCTATCGTTTATTGGAACCCGAACTAATTCATAACAAAAAAATACTGGTGGTTGGTGGTGGCGATTCTGCCATTGAATCGGCACTGCTTTTAATGAATGAAAATGAGGTGACACTCTCCTATCGCAAGGATACATTTTCGAGGTTAAAACCTAAAAACAACGAAAAATTCAAGGAGGCAATTGCTAAAAATAAGATTAGCTCAGTACTTAATTCGAACCTAATTTCGATTGAAAAAAATGACATCACACTGAAACTGAATACAGCCGGTGATTTAAAACTGGAAAACGACTTAGTATACATTTTTGCCGGAGGTGAGCTGCCTACTGCATTTCTGAAAAAAGCAGGTATCGCAATCAGCACCAAATTTGGCGAGGCCATTTTAACACATAAAAAAACCAACTTAATTTGAGAAATGAATTAAAATATTATTTATTCATTTTAATCCTGATTGTTACAAATCAGGTGTTTGCTCAGCTTTCGCCAGGCGAATTATCCAATGCCCACGCTCACCTCGAAGGCATGAAAAACTGCACCAGCTGCCACGTTTTAGGCGAAAAAGAAACCACCTCTAAATGTTTGGAATGCCACACAGAAATTCAGCAATTAATACAAGAAGGGAAAGGGTATCATTCTTCGGCAGAGGTAAAAGGGAAAAAATGTGCCGAATGCCACGGCGAACATTTTGGGCGCAATTTCCAGGTTACGCGTTTCGACCAGGAAAACTTTAATCATGTGTTAACAGGCTACATGCTGGAAGGGAAACACAATTGGATTAAGTGCAACGATTGCCATAATCCCGAATTAGTCAAACGTAAAATTTCACAAAAAAAAGGAAGCACGTTTCTAGGACTGGGAACAGAGTGTTTATCGTGCCATACTGATTTTCACCAGAATACACTTTCGTCAAATTGTACTTCATGTCACAACCAAAATGCTTTTCGCCCGGCAACAGGATTTAATCACAATGAAACCCGGTTTGTATTAACAGGAAAACACAAAGAAATAGAATGCGCGGCCTGCCACAAAACATCGCAAAAAAACGGGCAGAAATTTCAGCAGTTTGCCGGTATTAAATTTGAAAACTGCACCAGCTGCCACAACGATGTACATAAAAACAAGTTTGGAAATGACTGCCGAAAGTGCCACAACGAATTTTCATTTAAGCAGGTTAAAAGTCTTACCTCGTTTAACCACGAGCAAACAGACTTCCCTTTGCGCGGAATGCACCGGTCGGTAAACTGTAAGGCTTGTCACAAGACAAGTTTAACCAAAGCACAAAAACATACGCTCTGCACCGATTGTCACAACGACTATCATGAAACCCAATTTGAGAAAAACGGAATTACGACTGATTGTATTGAATGCCACACAGTAAATGGTTTTTCTCCTTCAAACTACACAATCGAACAACACAAACTCACTCAATTCTCTCTTGAAGGATCACACGTGGCCACTCCTTGTTTTGCTTGTCACAAACGTGAGGCGAAATGGGATTTTTCCAACACAAAAACACGTTGCATCGACTGTCATGAGAACATTCATAAAAATGCCATAAGCACTAAATACTTTCCTGAAAACGATTGCCGGAGTTGTCATTCCACAGCAGTTTGGACTGAAATTCAGTTTAATCATAATCAGACTAACTATAAATTAGAAGGAAAACACATGGAAGTTTCTTGCCGGAATTGTCATTTTTCAGAACAAAACGAAACGAGAGTACAACTGTTTACAAATCTTTCCTCATCGTGCGAGGACTGTCATAATGATGTTCATTTTAACCAGTTTGAATTGAACAAAAGAACCGATTGCGAGCGTTGCCATACCACCAACAACTGGAACCCTGAAAAATTTAATCATAACAATACCCGTTTTAGATTGGATGGTGAACATGTTGGATTGGATTGCGTACAATGTCACAAACCAACCGATGGATTAATTCAAAACTATATGATATACAAATTTGAAGATATCACATGCGCAGCTTGTCATTAAATATTGTAATCCTGATTTGGGCTTTTGTTGCAGCAGCACAGGAAAATCCACATGGCGAACAATTGAAACAGGATTGCTCGGATTGCCACACCACTGAAGGGTGGAATTTTGTAAATACCGGAAAGTTTAACCACAAAACCACCAATTTTACATTGGAAGGACAACACAAAGTTACCGAATGTACAACCTGCCACACTTCGTTGGTTTTTTCGGAAGCCAAAACCAGTTGTGTCGATTGCCATACCGATATGCACAATACAACGGTAGGATCGGATTGCGCACGCTGTCACAATTCCCAGTCGTGGATTGTTTCAAACATCACCGAACTGCACCAAATGAGTCGCTTCCCGTTACTCGGTGCACACACTACCGCTGATTGCTACAACTGTCACACATCCGTATCGCGACTGGAGTTTGAACCATTGGGCGTAGAATGTATCGACTGCCACCGACAAGACTATATGGCCACAACAAATCCAAACCACCAGCAAGCAGGACTTTCAACCAATTGTATTGAATGCCATAAAATTGATGCGCACGAATGGTCGGCCTCCGGAATAAACCACGACTTTTTCCCGCTTACTTTAGGACACGCAATTAACCAATGTGCAGCTTGTCATACTTCCGGTATATCAGAACCTGTTTCAAACGATTGTTACAGTTGTCATCAAAACGATTATTTGAATGCCACCAATCCATCGCATCAAAATTCAGCCTTCTCAACCAATTGCCTGGATTGCCACACTACCAATCCCGATTGGAATCCGGCAGAGTTTAAAACTCACGATAATCTCTTTCCGATATACTCTGGAAAACACAATGGAGAATGGAACAACTGTACCGATTGCCACCAACAACCTGAAAACTATTCGGTTTTTAGTTGTACCGATTGTCACGAACACAACAAACCGGACACAGATGACGATCACAAAGATGTAGCCGGTTATTCATATAATAGCACAGCTTGCCTGGCTTGTCATCCAACCGGTAATGAAGAATCGGCATTCAATCATAATGCAACCACTTTCCCACTAAAAGGCGCACATGTATCTACAGAGTGTTCTGCATGTCATACATCTGGTTATGCAGAAACTTCAACCGACTGTAACCATTGCCACTCTGCAAATTTTAACCAGGCTGCAAATCCTGATCATGTAAGTGCGGGAATTTCAACCGATTGTGCAACCTGCCATATTGAAAATGGATGGACACCTTCGAATTTCAACCACACAACTACCACAGGATTTGAGTTAATTGGAGGACATGCAGGAAGACAGTGTGCTGATTGTCACCAGGGAACAACAAGCGGAGCCAATTCGGATTGTATCAGTTGTCACCAGAACAATTACAACGAAGCTAAAGACCATGTTACACAGGGATTCCCAACCAATTGTTTGCAATGCCACACAATAAACAGCTGGGATGCTGCCAACTTCGATCATAACAATACCAACTTTCCACTTACCGGAGCGCATATTGCTACTGAGTGTGCTAGTTGCCATTCTTCAGGCTACACCGGAACAAATACATTATGCTCTGGATGCCATCAAACACAATACAACAATACTACAAATCCTAACCATATATCTCTTGGTATATCTGCAGAGTGCGAAAATTGTCACACTACCGCCCCCGGTTGGGCTCCGGCATTATTCCCAAATCATAGCGATTACTATACCTTAAGCGGAGCTCATGCGCTTGTGGCAAACAGTTGTTATTTATGTCACTCAGGAAATTACACCAACACTCCCAATACTTGTTACAACTGCCACTCCAACGATTACAACAATACCACTGATCCCAACCATCTTTCGGCACAATTTTCAACCGATTGCCAAACATGCCATACTGAAAGT
Source organism: uncultured Draconibacterium sp. (assembly GCA_947492175.1). Classification (GTDB taxonomy): domain Bacteria; phylum Bacteroidota; class Bacteroidia; order Bacteroidales; family Prolixibacteraceae; genus Draconibacterium. Next base: position 268,175 of record CANLMQ010000002.1, read on the forward strand.
GCCTGGACTCCCTCAACTTTTAATCACGACAACCAGTATTTCCCAATTTATTCGGGGGAACATCGGGGCGAATGGAACACGTGTACTGATTGCCATACCCTATCTGCTAATTTCTCCGCCTTTTCATGTTTAAATTGCCACGAGCATAATATTACCGATATGAATGCTAAGCACCAGGAAGTATCTGATTATGCATACAACAGCGCCAGCTGTCTGGCGTGCCATCCAACCGGTAATGCAGATGACTAAAAACAAGCAACATATCAGGATTTTGTTACTGCCATTGATTCTGCTTCCCGGATTCTTTCATCTTAATGCACAGGAATACAAAAGGCTGGATGGTGAAGTTTCGTACATAAGCGGTCAAAATATCTATGTGAAATTCAAAAGCACTCAGGGAATTGCAAATGGAGATACACTTTTTATCCTGCAAAACAATCAACCAGAACCTGCATTGCAGGTTATGCACCATTCTTCCATTTCATGTCTTTGCACCTCCATTGGAAACTTAACATTTAAAGTAGGAGACAAAATATCAGGTAAAATTGCTCTCCCAAAAGAAACCACTATTGTACCCGAACAAGAACCAACAGTTATTGAAGAGGATGTTAATCAACAGGTTTTAAAGACATCAGCTACCTGGCGACCAAAAACCGATACAAAAGGAAAAGTAACGGGACGTTTGTCGCTTGCATCATATTCCAATTTCTCAGATGCCACCGACAATGATTACCATCGTTTTCGATACACACTTTCCATGCATGCCCAAAACATCTCCAGATCAAAAGTTTCGCTTGAAACTTATCTATCGTTTTCACACAAATTGAATGAGTGGGACGTAGTTCAGGAAAACCTAAACAATGCACTAAAAATATACAGCCTGGCTTTAGAATACGATTTTAATAAAAGTACATCGTTATGGGCAGGCCGTAAAATTAACCCCAAAATTGCAAACCTGGGAGCAGTTGACGGGCTTCAGTTTCAGAAAAAATGGAATGATTTTTATGTGGGAGCAGTAGCTGGTTCCCGACCTGACTTTACGGATTACGGATTTAATCCCGACTTACTGGAATACGGAGCATACATCGGACACAACACAAAATCGGGAAATGGTTTTGCCCAATCGTCGCTGGCTGTATTCGAGCAAAAAAACAAAGGAAATACCGATCGTCGTTTTGTTTATTTTCAACACAGTAATACGCTGCTTAAAAATGTCTCGTTTTTTTCTTCTTTCGAAATTGATTTGTATAAACTCGAAAATCAGAAAGCAAAAAACACGCTGAGTTTAACGGGATTGTATCTTTCGCTGCGTTACCGGGTGTCGCGCCAACTTTCGCTGTTCGGATCGTACGATAACCGCAAAAACGTAATTTATTACGAAACATTTAGAAATTACACCGATGAGATTTTGCAACAGGCTGCCCGCCAGGGATTCAGGGCAAGAATAAACTACCGTCCTTTAAACCAACTCATGTTGGGTGTTAATGCCGGTACTCGTTTTCGCGAAGGCGATACCCGCCATACCAATACACTAAATGGTTACGCCACGTACACCCGGATTCCCGGCATTAAAACATCGCTCACATTGTCGGCAAATTTAATGCAAAACAGCTATCTCAACGGTCAGGTGTTTGGCGCACGTTTATCAAAAGATTTGGCAAGCAATAAACTTTTCACAACGCTTAATTACCGGTTGGTAAACTTTGATTATGTAAATACGGCATCACAAATAAATCATCACATTGCCGAAATTGATTTATCATATCGGTTCAACAAAAAGTTATATATTGCTGTTAATTTTGAAACAACTTTTCAGGAGGCAAACATGTACAACAGGGTTTACCTAAACCTGAGAAAAAAATTTTAAACCATAAATTACTGAATATGAAATTGTATCAAATAGTACTGCTCGTGTTTCTTATTGTTTCAGCCTCTTGTGTTAAGAATAAAAAAGGAGTTCCGGTTACAAACCCAATGCCTTCAAACATAAAATCTTTCGAGGTTACCGAAGTTATTCAAACCTCGAAATACACTTATATGAAAGTGAATGAAAATTCAGCCGAACGGTGGGTTGCGGTTACAAGAATGGAAGCAGCAAAAGGCGACAAACTTTATTACGACAGCGAGTTACAAATGACCAATTTTCACAGTAAAGAACTTGATCGCAATTTTGAAACCATTTACTTTATAAATACGGTTAGTACCAATCCTATTGCCGGTCATTCTTCAGCTGCATCTGATCCGATGGTTGCTGCACATTCAGGCAAAAAACAGGCACAACAAAACAATACTATTTCTGTTGAAAAGGCTGAGAATGAAATTACAATTGCTCAAATTTTTGAGAATCCTTCGAAATTCAGTAATAAGGAAATTGAAATCAGAGGAATTGTTGTTAAAGTAAACAAACAGGTAATGGGGAAAAACTGGATTCATATTCAGGACGGATCAAGTTTCAACAACCGCTTTGATCTTACCATAACCAGCCAGGATCTTCCTTCGGTAAACGATGACGTAACTTTTAAAGGAACTATCTTCTTAAACAAAGACTTTGGGGCAGGATATTTCTACGATGTAATTATGGAGAATTCTGTAATGGTAAATAAACAAACGGTTACATTATAATCCGAAGCTTAAAACATAAAAAAACGGGAGCCGAATAATTACTCCCGTTTTTTTATAATATGCAGTGTCATCAATTCTAGAAACAGTAAACTATTCCACAACAAAGTCAGCCCTTAACCGGGCATCAGAACTCCCCCCAATCCATAAATAAAATTCGCCGGGTTCGGTAACTTCCTCCATTTCCTGGTTATAAAATGCCAACTCCGAAGTATTTATTTTAAAACTTACTTTTTGAGACTCGCCGGGTTTTAATAATACTCTTTTAAATCCTTTTAATTCTTTTACCGGACGTGTAACCGATCCTGTCAAATCGCGAATATAAAGTTGTACAACCTCCTCACCAACAAAATTACCTGTGTTCTCAAGCATTACCGAGGCAACCACGTCATCTCCCAATTTTACTTTGGGTATTTCAATACTAAGGTTTTTATATTCAAAAGTGGTGTACGATAAACCAAATCCAAACGGATAAAGCGGGGCAAAACCAAGATCGAGATAATGCGACGTATTTCCCAATGATGTTTGTGTTGAGTTTAAAGGAATATCATCTATACAAACCCAACTTTTCGGATCAACAGGCCGCCCGGTGTTTTTGTGATTGTAATAAATTGGTATCTGCCCAGCCGATTTTGGAAAGGATACCGGTAATTTAGCAGAAGGATTTGAAATTCCCATCAATAAATCAACCAATGCAGGTCCTCCCATCGTTCCGGGATGGAAAGCATATAAAACCGCATCTGCATATGTACTTGCCTCTCCAATTGCCAAAGGGCGACCGGCCATAACAACCAACACAATTGGTTTTCCGGCTTTTGAAACAGCTTCCAATAATTCTTTCTGTACCCCCGGCAGGTCAATTGATGCCCGACAATGAGCTTCTCCGGAAAGGATGGCTTCTTCGCCCAAACACATCACAACTATATCAGCTTGTTGTGCGGTATTTGCAGCCTGTGCAAAATCTGCTTTATCTTTTGATCTCGTGTACTTTAATCCTTCAGCAAATACTACTTTATCTGCACCTAATTTCGATCGTAAAGCTTCAAGAGGAGTCACTGTCAAATCACTATCTCCATCGAAAATCCAGGTTCCCAATTGTTCGTATTTTTGATTTGCCATAGGACCGATAACAGCTACCTTGTTAATGTTATTGGTTAGTGGTAAAATGTGGTTTTCGTTTTTAAGTAATACCATACTTTGTGTTGCTGCTTTTTTGGCTACATCCAGGTATTCAGGCAATGCAAACTTGTTTTGATCTTCCACTTTTACATACGGATCTTCAAATAATCCTAAATCGAATTTAATTTTTAAGATTCTGTAAACAGCATCATCTAATAATTTTTTGTCCACTTTACCTTCATCAACCAGTTCTTTCATATGCATTTTATACGACTCCGAAGTCATTTCCATATCAACACCGGCGGTAATTGCTTTATACGCCGCATCTTTTGGATTGGCGGCAAATCCATGCGAAATCATTTCGGTTACTGAAGCCCAATCACTTACAACAAAACCATTGAAATTCCACTCGTCGCGCAGTACTTTTTTAAGCAGAAATCGATTACCAGTTGCAGGCACTCCGTTCAGATCGTTGAATCCCGACATAAAAGAGCCAACTCCAGCTTCTTCTGCCGCCTTAAACGATTTCAGATAAACATTTCGTAATTCGTTTTCCGGTATCAGAGTGGTATTGTAATCACGTCCGCCTTCGGCTGCACCATATCCTGCAAAATGTTTGGCACAAGCCAGAATAGTTCCATTGTCGCTCAAGTTTTTTCCCTGAAAACCCTCAACCATGGCCACTCCCATAACAGAAGTCAGGTATGGATCTTCGCCACAGCTTTCTGCAATTCTTCCCCAACGCGCATCGCGGCTAATGTCAATCATTGGTGCGAAAGTCCAGTTTACACCCGATGACCAGGCTTCTTTTGCTGCAACCCCGGCACTCTTTTTTACAAGCTCCGGATTCCAGGTTGCTGCCTGCCCCAAAGGAATCGGAAATACAGTTTTAAAACCATGAATTACATCTCTGCCTATGATTAATGGAATACCCAAACGACTCTCTTCAAGCGCAATTCTTTGCATTTCATTAATGGTTTTTACATCCACTTCATTTATTATCGATCCTATTTTTCCATCGATAATGTCTTGTTTTAAATGATCGGGAATCTGTCCATTAAAACCACTAATTTGCTGCATTTGCCCTATCTTTTCTTCAAGGGTCATTTGCTTAATCAAATCATGGATTTTCTTATCATTCATACCCTCTCTTCCGGCATGCTGATTCAGGCATCCCGTTAATATTAGTAAGGCACTGACTATATATAGACTAAAAAAGTGTTTCATCATTTCTGTATTACAAATTTCAAAATCGTTTTCTGTAAGTTCTTACAAATGCTATACTGGCTAAGTTTTATTTATTCATTTGGCTGATAAACCCTCACGTAATCTACTTCCATACTTTGTGGGAAAATGGTATTATCAATTCCTTGCACCCCGCCCCAGTTACCACCAACAGCTACATTCAATATAAAAAACTGCGGTTTATTAAATGGCCAGTTATCTTCGCCTTTGGTTGATGGTGCATATCGGTGTGTTACATTTTCGGGCGAATCGGTGTAAAAAACCAGTTCTTTTTCAGTCCAGATCAGACCGTAAATATGAAATTCTTCTTCGGCGGTTTCCAGCGTCTTATTATTGCCATTTCCATTTGCACCTGAACCCGCAGTTGTATGTACAGTTGCGTGTACTGTATTGGGTTGATATCCCACATATTCCATAATATCTATTTCGCCACATGCCGGCCAGCCAACCGAACCAATATCGGCTCCAAGCATCCATATTGCCGGCCAAATTCCCTTACCCGAAGGAAGTTTTGCCCGAATCTCCATTTTTCCGTAGGCAAATTCTTTTTTCCCTTTGGTGATCAATCGTGTTGAGGTATACGATCCCACAGAAGTATTGTCATTGACTTTTTTTGCAGTAAGAATTAATATTCCATCCTTAATTTCAGCATTGTCGCCTTTTGTGTAATTCTGAAGCTCGTTATTCCCCCAGCCTGTTGCTCCGGTTTCAAACGTCCAGTTCGAAGTATTTACAGCAGTCCCGTCAAATTCATCGGCCCAGCTTAATGAAAAACTATTGATGTAATCCGGATCATCTCTCGTTATATTTACCGTTTGTTTTTCCGAATAAACAGCACTCCCTTTTGTTACCTGCAACTCAATCTCATAGCTGCCTTTAAAGGGAAAATAAGCTGTTGTATATGTTTCGTTTTCAATCTCTTTATCGCGGTAGGTCCATTTAAATGAAGAAAATTCGCCAACTGAAGTATTTTCCAGGTTAACCTTGTTTGGATTTGTGGCATCAACAGTTGCAGTAAACGAAACAAGCAAATCGTCCTTTGTAATGCTTACATTTTTTGATACAGTTTCGCGATTACCATCAAAATCTATAATTGTAAGTCTGGTCAAGTACGATCCTGCCTGAGGATAGTACATTTCATAGATTTTGCTTTTTTCGGTATTTGATGCGGTTTCTCCATTTCCAAAATCCCAATCCAACAGATAATATTCTCCTTCCGACTGATTGGAGAAACGCACATTGTTTTCGTCGATAAATTCGAAACCGAAGCCGGCACGAAAAGACGATCCGGTATTTTCTTCTCCGCATGAACTTATAAATGGTAACATTACAATAGTTACCAGAGAAAAGGAAAACCACTTATTAATTTTTATTTTCACCGCAGCCAACATTATTACAATTCTTTTTAGTGAAGATATTTATCGGAAGTACCCAGATCATACCAATCCCTTCTTCAGAATTCATTCGGTTTTAAACATTAAAAGTTTTAAAAGGAGAGATTTCTCTCTCCTTTTATCAAACCAAACTATTACTGTATTGAAGCAGATTTAATTCCCTCAACGTGAGGACCTGCCAATTCGTCGAAATAAAATTCGTGTGTTCCGCTACCATTCCCAGGATTTAACATGATACGGATGATATTATAGAATCCGTTATTAAATCTGTCATCGGTTGTTATATCGCTTGTAAATTGGTCACCTGTCCAGTCCCATCCGGCTCCAACACCAGCGAAATCATATTCCACAACTTCCCAGGTATTCTCCTGCTTAATAGTATAAGTAAGTTCTGCACCGGTTTGCCAAGCATTTCCGCCTCTATCGGTGTTTTCAAACTTAAGCAATACAACATCTCCGGCTTTACCATAAACCTTTAGCTTTATTAAACTCTTTTGGCGTAAATCGAAGCGGTAACCTGATGGTAATTTCATGTTTGCATTCGCCCACTCGTTATCTGTTTTTGAGTAGAATCCTACTTTTGAACTCTTATTGGGATATGTTTTGTAGGGATTATCGACTACAGCGACAGAACAATTTTCGCCATTTACAGGTGCAAGAGTTACTTCACTAAAGTCGGCATACATAACAATTTCATCCAGTAAAAACTCTTCATAATCCGGATGGTTATCTGTAACATCAACGGTAATTGTTTTTACAATTTCTCCCAGGCTTGTTTCCACAGAAATTGTAACCATATACGATCCTTTGCGCATATAAGTATTCGTTACACGTTCATTCAGATCAGTTGTTTCCTCAATAGTACCATTCCCAAAATCAACTGTAAATTTTTCAATAGATTCTCCTACCGGAATGTTGGTAACATTAATTCCTGCTTCAAAAGTATTTATTTCGCCTGTTTCGCCGACAACAGCCTCTAATTCAATTTTTGGCAGTTCGTAACCTTTGGGTATTAGCAAATAATACCATCTGTTACCATCGCCACCAATACAACTTAATGAAATCTTATTTTCAGAAAGTTCCTCAATTCTGAATTCATCGTTTATAGCACCATAATCGAAACCAAAAAATACGGGAGTTTCTGAACTAAAAACAATATAATCACCGTCATCTTTAGTAACTATTGTCCATGTTGCTGAAGAAGGAGTATAATTTACTTTACAATCAGGTTCACCATATAATGGAACAGGATTTGAATATTCAGGTAAATCTTTCCTGTAATCCTTTACGTATGAATCTCCGTTATTTTTGAATTCAAAACCAAATCCGTCAATTTTAAACACAAACTCATCATCATAAGCACCTGAATTCGTTTTTTGCAAAGATGTAGCTCCCCACCATTCGGGCCAGTTTCCTCCAGCGGGACCAATACCAAAATGGCCCCAGGTTAAACTATCAACTACCCATGTTTTTCCCTGGCTTGCATTTATTCCTCCACTCAAAAAAATGTATTTCTCATCGGTAAAAATAGAATAGTCGGTTTCTGTAGTAGTGTGTGTTTTTGTGATACTTGTACTACCGCCATTGGTGGTAATCGTCATTGTAATTATGTAGTCACCCGGCAGTGGATAATAGGCCGTTGCTGATTCCTTGTTTACTTTAGCACCATTTCCCAAATCGAATTTTACACTATAAACGCCTGAAATACTCGGGCTAACCAATGCCACATTAAAGTGGTAATCGTCGTTTCCTGGTGAGATCGAAAAATCCATTACGCTTGCATCTGGTGGCAAGTTAAAGCTCGATTCAGGGTTTTCATCCATAAATGGTTCGCAGCTGAATAAAATAACTAGCAGCGCAAACACACCCAGTAATTTGAAATATATTTTGTTCTTCATTTTAGTCTTTTTATTGATTAAAATTTAAGCCTACTGATACGCAGGAACCATCTGTTTTAGTACCCCATCATTTGTATTTCTTATTTCGCTTGCCGGAATCGGGAACATTCCCCATGTGTTGGCTTTAAAAGTACGGGGACTGAAGTGCGATGGATTGGAAACATCAGACGGAACATTGAAACTATCGTTGATTTTTTCAGCAGCATAGTCGTTTCCTCTTCGTAACAAATCCCATTTACGTAATCCTTCTCCTCCAAATTCAACACGACGCTCGTGGTAAATATCATCTAATGTAATAGCAGAAAGTGCAGCATCCTCGCCTAAAGCCCGGACTCTTACCTGGTTTAAATATCCGGTTGCTTTTACATTATTATCCAAATTTAACTCGGCAGCCATTAACAATACATCGGCATATCGAATATCTACATGGTTTCGGGGAAAGTTATGTGCAGCATCGCCACCGGATCCTATGTAATCGTTTAATGCCAGGTATTTTCCATTAAAATAACCGGTATTCATAAAAGCACGGGTGTAATTGTCCAGACGAACCTCTGCATCGTATAATGTCACGTCTTTTCTCGGATCTCCGTCTTCAAACTCATTGGCCAGACTCCAGGTTGGAGTTGAAAATGACCAGCCTGGAAAAATTTTACCGTTGTCTCCTTCCGGATTTCGAACACCAATCCAAACACTCGAAAAATTTCCGTTAATGTTCCAGCCTCCCCAATCACCTGACTTTGCTTTGTCGGAATACTGAATTTCAAGAATTGACTCTTCGTTATTTTGATTTTCCCAGCTCCAAAGTTCGGCATAATCTGAAACCAGAGAATATTCATTGCTCGCAATAATCGATTCCAGAGCCGATTTCGAGTAAGCTTTATCAATTGTTGTGCTTCCGTTACTCCATGCTGAAACACCAAGAACCGGTTTTGCAAATCCTTCGTGATACAGATAAATACGTGCAATTAACGCCTGTACGGCACCTTTGGAAATACGTCCGGTTTCATCCGATGTTAACGAAACCGGCAATACCAATTCTGCCTTTAAAAGATCGGTTGCAATTTGCGTAAACAACTCATCAGGCGCACTTTGAGGAATTGTTTTATAGTCTTCAACCGAAGGTAAAACTTCAGCAATTAAAGGAGTATATCCGTAGTGACGAACAAGATCCCAGTAAAAATAAGCTCTTAAAAACAGGGTTTCTGCTTCCAGTCTTTCCTTTAAACCATCAGTTACCCATTCAACTTCTTCCTGCTTTTGCAAATACAGGTTTGCACGGTAAATACCCGAGTAACAACGATTCCACAAATCTGCTGCGGCATTGTTTTCAGCAGTCATATTAAACATTTCCATTTCCTGAAACTGGCTCATGTCGCTTACATTGGAGCCGCCACAAAAAGCATCATCCGAAAAAATGTCGGACATTGTAGGAACAAATTGCCAGTTTTGTACGGAATAAGCATCGTACACAGCAGAAACTGCGAGAAATGCCTGTTCTTCATTTTGATAATAGTTCGCTTCTACCTGGCCTGTTTTTGGGCTTAATTCCAAAAAGTCCTCCGAACATGACACCTGTATAAACAGCAGGGCAATGAAGCTGAATATATATATTGCTTTATTCTTCATTTTATTAGTTTTTAGACGTTTACATTAAAAAGTAATATTTACACCTCCAAGTACAGTACGAGCCTGTGGATAAATACCATGGTCGATTCCATTACTAAATACTCCTCCTCCAATTTCCGGGTCGTAACCTTTATAAGGAGTGAACGTGAGCAGATTTTCTGCTGTTACGTACAATCTCACCCTGCTTATTTTTATGTAGTCGGTTATATTTTCAGGGAGCGTATATCCCATAGTAATGTTTCTAAGTCGTACATAGCTTGCATCGTGAACAAAGAAATCGCTAACGGTTTTCATGTTTTGGTTGTCGTCAACAAAAGTTACACGAGGATATTCGTTCGAAGTACCGGGACCAGTCCAGCGGTTTAGCCAATCGCCACGATAATTGGTACCGTTCATGTCGTAACGACGAGTTGCATCGTACACTTCCTGCCCCAATGCAGCATAAATAAACATGCTAAAATCGAAACCTGCATATTCCAGATCAAGGTTAAATCCTCCTGTAAAATCCGGATAAGGAGATCCTAAATCAACACGATCATCGTCGGTAATAGAGCCATCGCCGTTTGCATCAATAAAAATAATATCACCGGGTTTTGCATTGGGCTGAATTAATCCGCCATCGGCATTTGTATAATTTGCAATTTCCTCTTCAGTCTGAAAAATGCCATTGGTTTTTACTCCCCAGAAAATTCCCATTGGAGTTCCAACTCCCGCATATAAAACTCCCGACTGTCCAAAACCACCGTCTCCACCCTGAAGACGTTTTTCCGCATTTTGAATGTCAAGAACTTCATTTTTATTGTATGCTCCATTTATTGAAACACTTGCATAAACTTTACCTATTTGTTTTTTGTAGCTTACTTCTGCTTCAAATCCTGAGTTTTCAACTTCTCCTCCATTTATAATTGGAGCCGAGTTACCTACCAACATTGGAACAGGAGCAGTTACCAGCCAGTCTTTTGTGGTTTTTTTGTAGTAATCAAGCGAAACTCGCAGGCTGCTTTCTAAAATTGCCAGGTCAATACCAATGTTGGTTTGCTCAGAAGTCTCCCATTTTAACGATGGATTTGCAATTTTCTGAGGCTGTGTTCCGTTGTATTGTGTTTTGCTATCGCCAAAATAATAAATGTTTTGATTACCAATTATTGATGTATAACCAAAGTCTCCAATATTCTCACTACCATTCTGCCCCCAGCTGGCGCGTATTTTTAAGATATCGATCTTGTCTTCCAGGCTACTCATAAAACCTTCTCGCGAGATTACCCATCCGGCAGAGAATGAGGGGAAGTATCCATATTTGTTTTCAGAGCCAAACCGAGAAGAACCATCTCGACGAAGAGTGGCTGCCAGCATGTATCGGTCTAAATAATCGTAATTAATACGTCCAAAGATTGAAGCAACAGTGTGTTCACTATATCCGCCGTAAACATTAGCACTTTCCGGATCAGTAGCATTATCCAAATAAGAATGCTCGAAATCATCGAAAATTACGTTCTTTTTTGATCCGCCAACATTCTCATACTTATCTTTAAAAGCAGTTGTACCGGCCATTAATGTAAAATGATGATCGTCCAATGTTTTATCATAAGTCAAAACATTTTCAAAATTCCAACGTGTATACAAGTCGTGACTTTTTGAAGCTTCATCATCTACAGTGAAATGCATGGCATCAAGATAATAGAGTGGAGTATAACCTCTCCAGTCGACTGATGCATATTCGCCACTTATCGAAGATTTAAATGTAAGTCCTTGCAATGATTTCAAAATTTGACCAAAATCAATATCTCCGGTTAATCCTCCTATAAACTTACTGGTTGTAGTTTCTGAATTCAAATAGTTTAACAAAGCTACCGGATTGGTAATTTCCTGTAACCCAATCCCAAATTGTTCAGGAGTTGCCCAAGAACCATCGCCATTTGTTATCGGAACAATGGGTGGCATATTTATGGCCTGTGCCAGTCCATTACCGAAATGATCGTTGGTGTCTATTCCTTTACTAATAACACGTACCAAATTAATGTTGGTTCCCATTTTAAAGAACCCAAATTCGGAAACAGTATTTAAACGATACGAAAAACGCTCGTACTGTGACTTTCCTTTTGCAACAATACCTTCCTGGTTGAAATAATTTAATGATGACGAATAGGCTGTTGTTTCACTTCCGCCTGTAAATGAAACAGAGTGGTTTTGTTTTGGCGCATCGTAATTAAACATTTCGTTTTGCCAATCAGTATCAGCAGTAAAACCAGCAATATCTTCATTACTAAAAAACAAACTTCCGTTCCCGTTTACAGAAGCTTCGTTGGTAAGCATAACATATTCCTGCGCATTTAACAGATTCACCTTTTTCCACGGATTCTGTACTCCGTAATATCCATCATAACTTACAGTAAATCTCTCGTTGGTCTTTCCGCTTTTTGTTGTAATCAGAACTACCCCGTTTGCACCACGAGCTCCGTAAATAGCACAGGACGCAGCATCTTTCAGCACCTCAATCGACTCAATATCACTCGATGAAAGGAAATCAGTTCCGGCTCCACTCATTGGTAGTCCGTCGATAATATATAATGGTTCAGCATCGCCATTAGTACCAATACCCCTTATACGAACAGAAACCTGGTCTCCAGGCTGACCTGAGTTTCCTGAAATAACAACACCTGCTGTTTTTCCCTGCAGTGCCTGTGTTACTCTCATATCAGAAGACTTTCTAAGGTCTTCTCCATCTACTTTTGAAATTGCTCCGGTTACCAGACTTTTCTTCTGAGTTCCATATCCTACCACAACTACTTCATCAACATCAAAAGATGAACTTTCAAGCTGAACATTAATTTCAGATAGGCCTGATGTAACTACCTCTTTGGGTTTCGTTCCAATAAATGAATAAATCAGTACGGCATCTGTTGGAACCTTCAATTCGTAAACACCGTCGAAATTGGTAATTGTACCAATTGTAGTACCTTTTACAACTACTGCTACTCCCGGCAATGGTTGTCCGTCGCTTGCCGATGTAACTACACCTTTAATGGTGGTCGTCTGAGCAAAGACACCAAAAGTTAGCAGAGTACAAAAAATCATTAAAAGAAATTTTTTCATAAGATTTGAATTAACGTTTTATTACAAAGTCGTATAAAATTTTGATGTGAAATAATCCGTATCAAACCTTATCTCCTAAAAAAACAACACTTCTTAAATACTACATTTAAGTGCAATTACTACATCAAAAACACATCAAAAAAATTATAACGTATTGATTTCTTGGTATTTTAATCTTGCAAATGCATGTTTTCTTTACTACTTATAAAAACATGCTATACAACACCAGACATTAAAAATCCTAAATTCCTGATAAAAATGTTGACAAGTTTACTTCGCGTGAAAGGTCCATCTTTTTCCGCAAACGATAACGACTTATCTCAACGCCACGATCAGAAATATTTAAAAGAGTAGCAATTTCTTTTGAAGAAATGTTCATTCTGATGTAAGCACATAACCTTAAATCTTTTGGCGATAATTGAGGGTATTGTTTTTTTAGTCGATCAAAAAAATCGTTATGAACTTCATCAAAATAAGTTTCAAATATTTGATTCTGCTGCTCATTATCAATTTCTTTATTCACTCTTTTTTTCAAAATCACCATTTTTGATTTTACTGTACCATCGTCTGTAGTCTCCTGTATTTTCTGAAACTCCTGATTTAACTTTGTTAAGAACTTATTCTTTTGAATAATGTTATTGGTTTGGTTTGCAAGTTCTTTATCCCGATATATCATATCAGCCCTGAGCTTATCGTTTCTTAATTTAATAATTTCCTTTTCAGCCACAACTGCCTGATGTTGAAATATTTCTTCTTTTGCCTGCATTTCTTTCTGATGTTTTTGCTTTTCCAACTCTTTTGATCTTTTAATGCGATGCCGGACAATAAGAACAATAAGTATGATTAGAATAACCAAAAAGATAATATATAACGAATAGGCAAGCGAAGTTCTATACCATGGTGGTAGAATAACAAAATTGAATACATCAACATCACTTTCAATCCCGTAACTATTTAAGGCTTTTATTTTAAACGAATACGCCCCCAAAGGGAGGTTCGTATAGTCTTTGTATATATCGGTAGTCCAATCCGACCATTCCTCAGAATAGTTTTCAAGGAAATAACTGAACTTTAGGTCGACCAGGCTTTCAAAAAACGGGGCAGTAAAATGAAATCGTATTGCGTTTTTTCTAAACGGAAATTCATATTGTTTTTCATTAGTTTGTAAAGGATAGATTAGAGAGTCGATATAGTTAAGTTCAACTTTTGTAATAAACGATTTAAAATCCTTTGCAAAAGATTTGGGAAATTTTGAAGAATAATGAGCGAAGCCATCGTCGATGCCTAAAAAGACGTGATCATTGCTACGCGGATAAATAAACTCAAACTCACTTACATAATGTTCATTCAGCGATTCAAAGGGACTGGATATTTTTGTGTATGTCAAATCTTCATTTTTACGTAATACTCCTGATTCATTCTCCGAAATGTACCAAATATTACCACTGTCGTCGGTTATTACTGTTTTAATTCGCTCCTTTAATTCAAACAGTTCGTTAATTTCTTCAGCAGGTTTAAAAGAATCAGTAGCAGCATCAAAATCATACACACCATCAATAGTAGAAATATATTTTTTACCATTCAAACTGAATAAAACATTTTGCACATCAGAAGGAAGCCCATTGCGACGGTTGTATAACTTAATATTAATAACGCTATCCAACGCATCATTTATCGACAAACGATAGATTCCTTTACCTCCATGACTCATCCAAATCTCGCCCGATTTTTCCTGAAACAAAAACCTCGACGACACATCAAACCCTTTTAGTTTTCTTTTGAATTTCCAACCTGAGCCATTCTTTTCAAGTAATACCAAACCATCATAATGCCCTCCCAATAAATAATCAGGATTTTTGTTTAATCGAATATACACCCAGCCTCCTGGCACATCCGAGATTTTCGTTGCTTTTTTATTTTCAATTTTAAAAGTTCCGAAATTATGTCCACAAATTAATTGGCCGTCAAAAACAGCCAACGACCAAACCTGACCTTCTGTATTTTCTACCAGTTCAAAATCCTCCTTGTTTTGCCCTATATCATTAAATGGCTTAACAAACAGTCCCTGGTTGGTTCCCATATATAATTTGTTATTAAATACCTCGCAGCAATAACCGGTTCCCAACCTCCCTTTGGCTGTAATGTAACTAACCGGCGAATTAATTTCTACATATCCGATGCCATTATCCAACCCTAACCACAGGTTCTTTTCTTCATCAGAGAATACACTCAAAATTGTATTGTTTAGCAGTTCATTACTCTTGTTTATGCGTTGAACAATCCTTCCGTCCTGATCTGAAATTAGCAATCCATCCAGAATAGTTCCAAAGGCCAGATGATTTCCCAATAAAGTAGTTGCACTAAATAGTTTACTGTTTTTTACCACTTCATTTACTTCAGTCTCCCAAACACTAATTCTCCCATGATCGTAAAAATAAAAGCCATTATGTGCGGTGCCTATTAATAAATGGTTTTCACTAACTTCCAGAATCGACAAAATTTCAAAATGTTTTAAAGACTCTGCCCAAGGTACTTTTTCAATAAATCCGTTAAACATTTCGAACAATCCAACACCTGGCTCCTGAATAAGAAGTCGTCCGTTTACGTTAAATGAAAAATGAAATTTACTAACAGGATTCAACACTTTTATTTGTGTGCCATCATAAATGAAAAGTTTTTCGTAGGTCTGAAAAATAATATTTCCATTTATTTCATGTACTTTCCATACATCACCAAACTCACGATTGTCTTCTGGAATCAAATCAACCAAACTCTTATAAACGTAATTCCCTCCAGATGTTTTTTCCAACATTCCAAAGTCATATAGCAGCCCCACGAAGATCCGATCCTGCGAATCAACAAGAACCGAGCGAACCACCGAAAGCGGAACCTCAATTAATTCCCAATGAAAACCATCAAATACTAAAACACCGTCATTATTGGCAAAATACATAAAACCATTTTTATCCTCTGCAATGTCCCAATTCTGAGTACCAGCTTTATAAACTGTTTTAGAATAATTCTGAATATTTGGAGTACCAATAAATTTTACCTGTGCAAATGTGTAAATAGGGAGTAATAATAGCAGTATTAAAACAGATTTACGCATTCTTACGAAGTTAATTAGAAACTAAAATAACATTAATTTCCGAATGCTAAAGTTTAGGGGTATTTAACTACGAAGGATTTTTATCTCTATCCTTGAAAAAACACTTTATGACATTTTTGGCTTCAGCCAAATCTGTGTAATTTACAAGAGTCAGATCATCGCAACCCGAAATCATTGCCGAAAGATATGTACCAACGTCAGGGCGAAAAAGACACAGTACTTTTTTCCCTGATTCAATAGCACGACCTATTTCGTAACCTACACCCATTGAAACAGTTGTTACTTCAGCAACCAGTACATCAGAAGATTTAAGCCACTCCAGGTCACGATCGTGAATAAATTTATCGTTCGGGCCATCATCGCCAACACTGGTGAGTGCCGGATCGCCAACATGTTCGGTAAGCACCTCTCCAAAGGTTTTCAGAAATTCAATGATTTGAAAATAAAGAGCTGCATCTTCTCGCCCTCCCCGAATAGATCCTGCAAAATAGATTTTCACTTGAATATATTTTGGTTAATGTCCTGTATTACAATCTCATTTAACGCCAATGCAGATTTAGTGCTTCGATACCCGTGGAACTCGCATGGACAAGTTATACAGCCAAAGCCCGGAGCACCTTTTACTTAAACTTTAAACCCTGACTCATAAGAAATAAGCAGGATTAGTTGGCCACAACATTCTCCCAAAAGTAATCCTCGCTACGTTCATTTACAGGATGAATAGAAGCAATTATTTTCCCCGCCTGGAAATACGACGAATACGCCGTTTCAGAATTTAACTCCTCAATGGCTTTTTTAATACCGTCATCATCGTTAATTGCAGAACGAATTGCTCCTTTTTGATAATAGTAGCGTGTAACAATCTCATCTTTTAACAGATCGCTCACTTCACTTTTGAATTCTCGTAAATCTTTTTCAAGATTCGGCTCCAGCTTTGCCTTTAAGGCTGCAAATTCCGATTCGGCAATACCATAATACTTCTCTCTTTTTGCCGTTTCCATCAATTTATCAAACTCATCCTGCGATTGCGAATCGTATTTGAAATCACTGTTTTTTACAAAATCGGTGAACTGTGTATAAATATCGTCTGTAATTTTAAAATCTTCCGGCTGAGCGATCGATTCGTTTTCGTTCGAAAATTTAGTAGCATAATCGAAAATCAGAAAACGGGTTATCAGCTCAATACTTAATGAACTTAGCTTGTCTGCATCGATTTTAATATCCGGAACTACACCACCGCCATCGTATACTTTGCGGCCTTTTTTTGTGGTAAATTCCGAAATCAGAGAATCAGGAACATGTCCAACACTGCCATCTTCGTTCCGGTGAGAATAATCCAACGCCTGAATACAACGCCCACTCGGAATATAATATTTTGCTGTAGTAACTTTAAGTTTTGTGTTGTAGCTCAGGTCGCGGGTAGTTTGTACCAATCCTTTTCCAAAAGTACGCGAACCAACCACTATGCCACGATCCAGATCCTGGATTGCTCCCGCAACGATTTCGGAAGCCGAAGCAGAACCACGATTTACCAAAACGGCAATTTTTATTGTTGTATCCATAGGAGCCGCGGTAGCTTTATAAACTTTGTCCCACTGTTTTACTTTTCCCTTAGTACTTACAATTTCTTCACCCTGTGGCACAAAAAAGTTCACAATTTTTACCGCTTCTATCAACAATCCTCCCGGATTTCCGCGCAGGTCAAGTACCAACGATTCAGGATTCTTTTCTTTTAACTCAAGGTAAGCTTTTTGAACCTCCTGGCTGCAATTAGCTGTAAACTGCGACAAACAAATATAAGCCGTTTTATTATCCAGCATTCCGTAATAAGGCACTGCATTTATCGATATTTTCTCGCGAATAACTTCTACTGTAAATGGCTTTTTTGTGCCCATCCGCTGCAATTTTATTTCTACCGGTTTGTGGGCAGGTCCTTTTAGCAGATTACTCACATCCTCGGTGCTCATGTTTTTTGTATCTTTTCCTGAAACCTCAAGAATCTGATCTCCTGCCTTAATTCCCGATTTCTGTGCCGGGAAACCTTCGTAAGGTTCAGAAATTACAATCTTATCATTTTGTTTTCCAATTAAAGCACCAATCCCGGCATATTCTCCCGTGGTCATAAACCGGAAATCTTCCATCTGGTCTTCCGAAATATAATTTGTGTAAGGATCGAGCGATTCCAACATCTGATCGATGCTGGTTTTTACCAATTCATTTGGATTAACCTCGTCAACATAAAACATATTCAGCTCTCTGAATAAGGTATGATAAATATCCAGATTCTTTGCAATTTCAAAATTTTTCTCATCGCGGGTAAAACTGAAAAATGTAATTCCAACTACCGCTACTATTGTTATTCCGATCCAAATTTTCCTCTTCATCATTGTCTTGTTTTCTGTATTAATAATCTGACAATATTTTTTGTTGAATTGCCAAAAGTATAAAAACTTACTTTATATAGGTCACCAACACTACAATTCCGTTACGTTAATTTATATTAAAACCAGTATTTTATGAAGATTTTTCCAGCCTGATTTGTTCAAAACGAAACCAACAAAAGTTAATTGAGGTTAAAATCAAATCTCCGTTAAACCTTCAAAACTCCTGAGAGTCAAAACTTCAGTTTGGTAATAATTAAAATAGAAAAAAATGAAACTAGCAAGTGAAATTTCACAGAGAAATATGATTATACCACTTGCGAGTTCCATGAGTTACCGTTAACAATTAAAAATATAAACGAATGAAAACAAGAATTTTAAGCATGCTGTTAATTGCAGTTTTTGCAATTTCAACAACTACAATGGCACAGAATCAAATGCCACACCCAAAAAATCAGGAGCAAAAGAAAATGGTATTGCACAACCAGCACAAACAAAGGGCAGACCGCTTCGAGAATTTTTTTACTGAAGATCAAAAAACAAAGATTAAAGAACTCAGGCTGGAAACAGCCAAACAAATTAAGCCCTTAAAAAATGAGTTAAACGAACTAAAGGCAAAACAACAAACTTTAACTACTGCCGACAATGCAGATCTGAAAGCAATTAATGCAAACATTGATAAAATGTCGGGATTAAAAGCAGACATTGAAAAGGTGATGGCAAAACAACACCAGGCAATTCGCTCGATGCTTAGCGAAGAACAGCTTATTAAATTTGACGCCATGAAAAACAAAATGCACCACAGAAAAGGAGATTTTGAAAAAAGAGAAATGCAAAGAGGCAATAAAAGATATTTGGGGGAAAGATCTTAAGTATTTGCTAAAACAGAAAACGAAAAGCCGGCAAAATAATTTGCCGGCTTTTTTATGCCCGATTCATCGATAAAAATCCCTCATTTGACGAATAAATTGTCATTACAACACCAGTTTCCAATAACTTGCCTCAAAATAATAAACCAAGCAATTTATCACCATGAAACAGATTTTAGTAATTCTAACTGCAATACTAATGATGCATTTCTGCTCATCGTGTATTTTTTCACCTTCAATAAAGGGAAATGGAAATGTGGAACAGGAAACCCGAAACCCGGGTAATTTTGATGTAATTAAAGTTAGCCGCGGAATAAATGTTTATATCTCACAGGGCAAAAAAAGCAGCATTGTAGTAAAGGCTGATGAAAATCTTCTGGATATTATTGAAACAGAAAACGTTCGTGGCGTTCTGGAAATCTCAGCAAAAAACAACATTCGAAATGCAACAGCTAAAAATGTTTATGTTACTACACCAGATTTAACAATGTTAAAAGCATTTGCCGGAAGTAATGTGTATTCAGAAACCATCATTCATTCTTATGAACTTGAAATTTCCGCCTCTGCAGGCAGCAACATTTCGCTCGAAATAAATTCGGATATAACAGTTGTTTCAGCACATGCCGGATCGAACATAACATTAAGCGGAGAAACAAAAAACTTCGAGGTGAAAGTTAGTTCGGGATCGAATATAAAAGCCACCAACCTTACAGCTCAAAGCTGCAAAGCACGGGCCAGTAGCGGAGGAAACATTTGGATTACAGCAGAAAAAAACCTGAAAGGAAGAGCCGGAAGCGGAGGAAATATTTTTTATTACGGGAACCCGGAAAGTACTGAAATTGAAAAATCTTCAGGAGGAAATGTAATCAGAAAAGAACAATGAAAAGCGCGTGTTATTATACAAATCATCAATTTTAGCATCCACTATTTGTAACGTACTATTATTTCTTTCGTCATTACAAAGAATCAAAATCAGAATATAGTGGAACAAAACAAATCTGCTGAAAACACTGGAGAATTATAAAACACCAATAAATATTTACGAATGAAAACATTTAAAATTCTGTTTTTTCTGATACTGACAACGGTTGTCGGAATAAACAATGCAACTGCTGGAAACAGCGATGAAACACAAATCCGCAATGTTGAATATTTTAATGCCATAAAAGTTTCAACAGGAATTGACTTATACCTGACCATGGGCAACTCGGAAGAAGTTAAAATTGTTGCAGACGACGATATTATTGACGACTTAAAAACCGAAGTAAAAGATGGTACTTTACACATTTACCTGAAAAAAAATAACAATTGGTTTAACTGGGGTGGCAACCAAACCAAAAAAGCTTATGTAACTGTTCGCGAATTGGTTGCCCTTCACGCATCTTCGGGCTCCGATGTAAAATCCGAAAATACAATTAAAGGAGAATCGCTGGAAGTAAAAGCCAGTAGTGGCAGCGATGTTGTACTCGACGTTTTTTACAAAAACCTGTCGGTAGATACCAGCAGTGGTTCCGATGCCAAAATCAGCGGGAGGGTAAAAACATTTGAGGCTGAAAGCAGCAGCGGCTCCGACATAAAAGCACATGATCTCGAAGCAAAAATTGGTAAACTCAGGGCAAGTAGTGGTTCCGATATTACTGCTACAGTCACCGACGAACTTTATGCCAGAGCCAGTAGCGGAGCTGACATCAGCTATTATGGTAATCCTGAAATTCGCGATACCGATGAATCGAGTGGTGGTGATGTTAGGCGCAAGTAAAATAATAATAGTAATGAAAGAGGCGGTTTTCACCGCCTTTTTTTATGCTCTGTATTTATGAATTCAACATAAACTGTAAATTTGTGTTTACTAGCATTGTATGAAGGATTCTGTTTGTAAAAAATTTAGTCTTTGGATACTACTTATCACCGTAATTTTTCCTGTGCTTGCCCAGGATGGAAATCCTTTGCAATTTTTATCTGATGTCAGTCAGTCGTCCAGAATCAATCCGGCATTTCAAAATAAAACAGATAAATTAATTATTGGCTTGCCTGTTTTGGCAGGAATCACTGTAAACTGGCAGTCAAATTTTCCCATTAATAACCTTAGTACCAATAATTTTACAACAGATTTTTATAACAGCCTGGAAAATAAATCCGGCAAAGCTTTTTATTCAACACATATCCCACTCATTTTTTTAAGCTTCAAAAACAACATTGGTACTTTTCGCTTCTCTGTTTCAGAGAAGATTATCGGAAAAACGAATTTCAGTGACGAAATGGTAAACTTTATCGCACAAGGTCTTCTCCCTTATTACGGGAAAAGCGAGGATTTTGGGCCACTTTCATTCTCGTCTCATTATTATCGAGAAATTGCATTTGCCTATTCAACCGAGATTATACCGAATTTACATATCGGCATACGTCCAAAAATACTTTTCAGTAAGTTTTATTACGCCATTGAAGATGCGTTCTACAAAGTTGAAACACTTAACGAAACGGAGATACTTGTTTTAAAACCGGAAGGAAATTATACCGTTTCAGGCCCCATAAAAGTTGTTGTTAACCAAGAAAATAATACTGAGGCAATAAAACCCGATATTAAGCCCGGCGATTATTTTATCAATTTCAGAAACATGGGTACCGGCATTGATTTGGGACTAAATTTTACTCCAAATAAAGAAACCGAACTTTCTGTATCAATACTCGATATTGGCTTTACCGGGCTGAAACATAAAACCTACAACGTAACCTACACGCACCCCATTCATTACACAAAAGAAGATCTGTACCAGTCGGCCCATCCCGAAGCCCCCCGCTACTGGTCTCCGTCGGAAGCTCTGGCTGCTTTTTCCGATTCGATACCTTCAATTACAACTATCAACAACATACAAAAAGGGCTGGTTAAAACCCTCCCTCTTCAAATTAACGCCATGCTGCGACACAAACTCGCAAATCACTTACAATTCGGGTTATCAAATCACTTTACATACTACAAAAACCAAAGTGTAAATTATTTAACAGGATTTATAGGAACCAGACTGGGCCAGAATTTTGAATTGGCCGGCACAATAAATGTTTATGATTTCGAACGCGTATTCCCGGGCTTAGGAGCAAGTTACACCAGCAAATCTTTACAGTACTTTATCTCTACAAATAATTTTTTAGAACTAGTGCAGCCAACTTCGGCAAAAAATTTAAATTTGTGTTTTGGTGTAAACTTTTTATTTTCCAAAGCAGAAAACTAGAAAACATGACATTATTTATTACACTTTATATTGTTGGATTCTTGCGAACCCTTATTGTTATTGCAATAATTTACTTCGGCATAAGATTTATTTCGCGTTACATAATGCCCATGCTTATTGATAAGGGAATAAAAAACATGCAGCAAAAAATGCAAAACCAACAGCACCACCAACAACCGAAACGTCCTGAAGGTGAAGTTACTGTTGAGAAACCCCGTTCAAATTCCAAGAATACCAATCAAGATAATGGCGAATATGTCGATTTTGAAGAAGTAGATTAAAACCGGTGGGAAGTCTCAGTCTCAGTTTGCAGATTAAGATGTAACACTCAGAATTGCCGGATAAAAGACTTTAAAACCAGGAACATTAAACTTTGAACTTCACCCTGTGAAATAGTGCGTAGCACTAAATCATTGATTTATTTCACAGGGTAAACTTTAAACTTTGAACCGGAAACCTTAAACTTTGAACTCTCTCCTCTGAACTTTAGAATTTTATCCTATTTTTGCGTTCACAATTCAGAAAATTATTTATAGATGGCACAAGAAGATATTTTCAAAAAACTAGTAGCACACTGCAAAGAATATGGTTATGTTTTTCAATCAAGCGAGATTTACGACGGGCTTGGAGCAGTGTACGACTATGGTCAAATGGGTGTTGAGCTTAAAAACAACATAAAAAAATATTGGTGGGACAGCATGGTTCTTCTCCACGAAAATGTAGTTGGACTTGACTCTGCTATTTTTATGCACCCAACCATTTGGAAAGCATCGGGCCACGTGGATGCTTTTAACGATCCGCTAATTGATAACAAAGACTCGAAAAAACGCTACCGTGCCGATGTTCTGATTGAAGACCAACTAGCGAAGTACGAAGAAAAAATGAATAAAGAGGTAACCAAAGCAAAAAAACGTTTTGGCGATGCCTTTGATGAAACACAGTTCCGCGAAACCAATCCGCGTGTTCTGGGCACCCAGGAAAAATGGAATACGCTGCATACGCGTTTTTCAAATGCGTTGAACAATAACGATCTGGCAGAATTAAAAAAGATAATTGAAGACGAAGGAATTGCTTGTCCGATTTCAGGTTCACGTAACTGGACCGATGTACGTCAGTTTAATCTGATGTTTTCTACAGAAATGGGATCGACTGCCGAGGGTGCTTCAAAAATTTTCCTTCGTCCGGAAACAGCACAGGGTATTTTTGTCAACTACCTGAATGTTCAAAAAACCGGTCGTATGAAAATCCCTTTTGGTATTGCACAAATTGGGAAAGCATTCCGAAACGAAATTGTTGCCCGTCAGTTTATTTTCCGTATGCGCGAATTCGAACAAATGGAAATGCAGTTTTTTGTACGTCCCGGCACCGAGTTAGACTGGTTCGACAAATGGAAAAACACCCGTATTGCATGGCACCGTGCTCTTGGTTTTGGCGACGACAATTACCGTTTCCACGAGCATGAGAAACTGGCTCACTATGCCAATGCTGCTGTTGATGTGGAATATAAATTCCCCTTTGGTTTTAAAGAAGTGGAAGGTATTCACTCGCGCACCGATTTCGATCTTTCGCAACATGAACAATACTCAGGTAAAAAAATTCGCTACTTCGATCCTGAATTAAACGAATCGTACGTGCCTTACGTTGTAGAAACATCAATTGGCGTTGACCGCATGTTCCTTCAGGTAATTGCAGCCTCGTATTGCGAAGAGCAGCTGGAGAAAGATTCACGTGTAGTTTTAAAACTACCAGCTCCATTAGCTCCAATTAAACTGGCCGTGCTTCCATTGGTAAAAAAAGATGGCTTACCGGAAAAAGCCCGCGAAATAATCGACAGCCTAAAATTTGATTTCAACTGCCAGTACGACGAAAAAGACTCGATTGGTAAACGTTACCGCCGACAGGATGCCATCGGTACTCCTTTCTGTGTTACCGTTGATCATCAAACTGCTGACGACAACTCAGTTACCATCCGTTACCGCGACACCATGAAACAGGAACGTGTTGCCATTTCGGAATTGGGAAATATTATTGGCAAGCAGGTGAGCTACAAAGAGTTGTTTGAGAAATTGTAAGTAACCTAAGTTTTAATCGCCCCTCATAATTATTATATGTGATAAAATTTATGCAATTTTATCACATATTTTTTATTACGTAGAACCACAAATTCCGAATACAATGGAAATCAAACCTATCCTCAAAAATCTTATCCCGCACTTTATCGCCATTATTACTATGATGGTTGTTTCATCTGTATATTTCTCACCCGCCTTTGAAGGGAAATCCTTACGCCAAGATGATATTGTAAAGTCGCAAGGAGGTCTGCGGGATAAATTGGAATACCGAAAATACGAAAATAAAAATGTACTGTGGACCAATGCGCGTTTTTCAGGAATGCCTGATTTTTTAGGTGCAACCTATAAAAGCTCAAACAAGGTAAAGAAACTATATTACATACCACAAAAACTGGGATTCCCCACAGAGGTAGGGATGCTTATCTGGTATATGCTGGGTTTTTATATTTTGCTTATTGCTTTTCGCGTAAATCCGTGGTTGGCTCTAGCAGGTGCTTTAGCATTTGGACTGACGTCTTATAATTTAATAATCATTGAAGCAGGGCACTTTAAGAAAGTCAGAACCATAGCTTTTATTGCACCAACACTGGCAGGCGTGTTACTCACATTTCGAAAAAAATACTTGTGGGGATTTGTTTTGACTGCTTTCTTTTTAGCCAATCAGATTGCACACGACCATATCCAGATGAGTTATTACCTGCTACTTGGATTAATTTGTATCGGACTTGTGGAACTGTACAACCACATAAAAGAGAAAAGATACACTGATTTTGGAAAGGCAGCAGGACTTCTGGTTTTGGCGGCACTACTGGCCATCGGCCCCAATTATTCGAAACTTTCGAATTTGTACCGGTATAACAAGCAATCCATCCGGGGGAAAAGTGAATTAACAGTAGGTAAGGAACACATTAAAACCAAAGGAGGATTAGATCGTGATTATATTAACGCCTGGAGCAGTGGCCGTGCTGAAAGTATGATGCTTTTCGCACCACGGGCAAAAGGTGGAGCAAGTGCCTATGTAAAGCAAGATCGTAATTTATTGAATAAGGTTGACCGCCAGATGCGCGATACTATTGGAAATATGAACCAATACTGGGGCGACCAGGGTGGAAGTGGAGGTCCGAATACCGCAGGAGCAGTAATTTTCACACTCTTTATAATTGGGCTATTTGTTATTAAAGGTCCTTTAAAGCAAGGTATATTAATTTCGGTTATTCTCTTTGTGCTCTTATCTTGGGGAAAATATTTTTCGGGCTTTACCGATCTATTCATCGATTACGTACCGCTATACAATAAATTCAGAACACCGGTTTCTATATTGGCTGTCGCTGTAATTTTTATTACATTTTTAGCTTTTCTTACCGTTTCAAAGTTGATAAAGAATCCTGAGTTACTGGAACAGGAATCAAAAATTAAGATTGGGAAAAAGAACCTGCCTTTATACCTCGTTGGAGGATTAGGATTTATAGCTTTTCTGGTACTAAATATTGCTTTCCCTCATCTGTTAAATCGTTACATTAACGATCAGGAGTTGGCTATGTTTGATAACTACCGGCAACAAGCAGGCGATGCACAGATCAATTCAATCATGTCAGCTCTTGAGAGTTTGAGGATTTCCGTTTTTCGGACGGATTTATTCAGGACTCTCCTATTTGCAGCGGCAACAATTCTGTCAATATATTTATTCAAAAAGCAAAAAATTAAGACGCTTGTTTTGGTTGGTGTAATCGGCATTTTGGCCTTGATTGATGTATGGACAATTGGTCAACACTATGTAAATAAAAACGATTTCACCCGGCAAAATCTTGTAGAACAGGAATACCTGCTTACAGATATTGACAAACAAATATTTGCCCGTGAAATTCAAAATACCCCAGGACTGGAGCAAAAAATAAAGGAAGCCTATCAAAAATTCAATCCAAAAACTCAGGCCGAGCAGGAAGACATTCAGAAATACATCATCCAGAAGAATACCTTTTACCGGGTTTACGATCTCACAACATCTGCATTTCAGGATAACCGGGTGTCAGGATCACATCGGTCAATTGGTGGCTACAGCCCTGCCAAATTACGTCGCTACCAGGACCTTATTGAAAACCACATCGTAAAAGGGAATATGCAGATACTGAATATGCTGAACGCCAAATATTTTATCACCCAGAAAGGTCTTCAGGTCAATCCAAATGTAATAGGACCAGCCTGGTTTGTCGACTCCGTAATTTGGGGAAAAACTCCCGATGAAGAAATTGCCGCACTAAACGGAATTGATGTGACCAGGAAAACAGTAATCAATGAAAAATTCAAAAATGTGGTTGGAACCTTTGAGAAGTCTACAAATTCCGATTCCATATCACTTGCAATTTATGAACCTGATTATTTGAAGTATAAAACCAATACATCAGGAGATAGAATGGTCGTTTTTTCTGAAATTTATTATCCTGACTGGACAGTGACCATTGATGGAAAACCGACCAACTATTTTGAATCGAATTATACGCTTCGGGCAATGATTGTTCCGGAGGGTCAGCATACCATCGAGTTTACATTCAATCCTGACTATTATGCGAAAGCCAACACCATGTCAATGATCTTTTATTACCTTATAATGATTATGGTAATTGCCCTTGTTGGATATTCGATTTATAAGGAAATAAAAGATAACAAACAGATACCTGATCAAGCATAAGACTACAAAATGTTAAAATATTCGATAATAATTGCCGTTTACAACCGTATTGGCGAAGTGCAGGAACTTCTGGACAGTGCTGAAAGAATGAACTTCGACCGAAGTAAATTTGAATTTCTGTTTGTTGATGACGGTTCAAGAGACGGATTTCAGGAGTTCGTAAAAAACTACAACTCCGAAACAGGACTCCAGTTGAAGGCAATTTACCAGGAGAATAAAGGTCCGGGAGAAGCACGTAACAACGGAATGCGAAATGCAGAAGGCGAATATTTTATTTTTGTCGATTCCGACTGCATGTTTCCACCACATTGGCTTAAAACCATTGATGAACACGTTGTAAATTACAGATACGACTGTTTTGGTGGCCCCGATACCTGCCACGACTCATTCAGCCCTTTATTAAAAGCAATTAATTACTCCATGACCTCGATTATTGGTACGGGTGGTACACGGGGAAATAAAAAAAGTGTGGCTAAGTTTTATCCGCGTAGTTTTAACATGGGAGTACATCGAAAAATTTTTGCAGATATAGGGGGAATGACAAAACTTCGCCACGGACAGGACATGGATTTTTCACAGCGTATCTACGATGCAGGATACAAAGTAGGACTAATTGCTGATGCCTTTGTTTATCACAAACGACGAACCAGTTTGTCAAAATTCTATCGACAGATATTTAATTGGGGTGTGGCACGAATAAACCTGTCAAATGCGCACCCTTCTATGTTAAAGCCGGTGCATTTATTACCAGCAGTGGTTGTTTTTGGGCTGGTCTTTCTTTTATTTTTCTCACTTATTTTTCCGGCCTTAGGCAGCCTGCTTTGGAAAGTAACCGGGGTTGGATACGGCACCATCATTCTTTGGGCGTTTATAGAGTCATTTATACGTTATAAGAACCTTAAAGCAGCTTTTTTATCACCAATCACATTAAACATCCAGGTATTTGCTTATGGCTTTGGGCTCGTAAAGGCTTTATGGCAAACAAAAATACTGGGTAAAAAAGAAGCAGAAGGTTTTGTAAAAAACTATTACAGTAAAAAGAAATTAGAAAGCAGGTAAGAAAGTCGCAGTTGGCAATGATAAAAAATAAATAATAAGTAAAAATAAGCTAGCGACTAGCAGCTATAAAATGTCTAAAAAAGTACTCATAATAACCTATTACTGGCCACCAAGTGGAGGTCCTGGTGTACAACGGCCCTTAAAGTTTGCCAGGTATCTTCCTGATTTTGGCTGGGAGCCAATTATATTGACTGTAAGAAATGGAGAATATCCGGCCATAGACGAATCTCTTGAAAAAGACATTCCTCCAGGTTGTAAGGTCTACAAAACAAAAGTAGCTGAACCTTCTTTCTTATACCGGAAGTTTACCGGCATGAAAAAAAACGATAAAATACCGGTTGCAAATCTGGCACAAAAGAATGTAAGCTGGAAAAAGAAATTATCAAACCAGATACGTCTAAACCTTTTTGTTCCTGATGCTAAAATTGGATGGATTCCATATGCTTTCAAGCAAGGGAAAAAAATTATTGAACAGGAAAAACCCGATATAATCTTTTCAACGTCTCCCCCACCAACCGTACACCTTATTGCAAAGAAACTGGCTAAATGGAGTGGTATAAAATGGGTAGCTGATTTTCGCGATCCTTGGACTAATATTCACTACCTGCAAAACCAGCCTATCTGTTCGCTTTCAAAAAACTACAATAAAATGCTGGAAGCAAATGTGATTGAAAAGTGCGATAAAGCTACATGCGTAAGCCAAAATTTTGTTGATTTACTTACTACAACCAGGAAACCTAAATTCAACATAATTACAAACGGATTTGACCATGAAACAGACACTGTTTCGACTGAAAAAAGTAACGACAAATTTACAATGCTTTATATTGGCGGTTTAACATGGAACCGTTATTTCAAATCATTTTTTGTTTTGTTAATCGAACTCATTCAGAACAACATACTACCTAAAAATAATATAAAACTTGTTTTTACGGGGAGTATTGAAAAAACAATAAAAGAAGAAATAGAACAGCTCTTTACGAATCACAACATTGTTGAATTTAATGATTACATCCCTCATACTGAAGCTGTAACTCAAATGAAAAAAGCAGATTTACTTCTACTTTTTCTTGAAAAGGTAAAAGGGTATGAAGGACATATTCCCGGAAAAATTTTCGAATACATTTCAACTCATAACCAAATACTCGGAATAGGAAATACCAAAGGAGAATCATCTGCGATACTAAACGAAACAAAAACCGGTAAACTTTGCAATCCGGAAAATTCGGAAGAAATAAAACAAGAATTGATAAAGGCTTATACAAATTGGGAAAAAGGAATCATACCAAATGTTGAAGTCGAACTAATAGATAGTTATTCACGAAAAAAACTCACAAAAAAATTAGCCAAATTATTTGAAAGCATGTTATGAAACGAACATGTCCCGAAATTTCGGCACATGTGAGTTCCATACGATGCCTTATAAATAAACAATTTTAATCGTATGAAAAAAGCAATTTTCATGTTTAAAAAGTTGATTGCCGACTTTAAGTCTCCAAAAGAACGATACCCAATTGCAAATGATCTTCACTCCGAAACGCTTGGCGATTATTATTTTGTTTTTAACGAAAATCGCGTGTCGGCAGGGAAAGATCAGGCTTTAATCAATAAGTTCGATGAAAACGGAATACCTATAAACAAAACCTACATCGATGTACACGACAAAGATTTTGTTTATTTCCCAATCTCTATAGGGCAGATGGGACTTGCTGTTTTTAACACCTGGCTGCAAACTAACAATGAAAGCGACAAACAACGGTTTTTAAAGTTTGCCGATTGGTTTTATAACAATGCCGAAGTAACCGATAAACTTGGAGCACGCTGGTTAACAGAGGTTAAACTTCCGGCCTACCAAACACCCGAAAACTGGCAATCGGCCTTCTCGCAAAGTCGCGGTATTTCTATTTTATTACGTGCCTATCAACTAACAAAAGATCAAAAGTATGCCCAAATGGCAGAAAAGGCCCTAATTCCTTTCACATTTCCGGTAATTGAAGGAGGAGTAACCTCATTTACTCAATGGGGACCTTATTACGAAGAATATACATCAACGGTTCCTACACTGGTGTTGAATGGTAAAATATTTGCAATTTGCGGGCTATATGATTTTGTACGTGCTTTTCCCGAAAATCAACTGGCAAAGAAATTATACGACGAAGGAATTGAAACAATAAAAAACAGCTTACCGGCTTACGATATGGGATTTTGGTCGCGTTATAATTTATGCGATGCCCCCTGGTATCCTAAAATCGATCCGGCAACAATCTCCTATCAAAAGTTGCATGTTACACAGTTAAAAATGCTTTATCAATTAACAAATGATGAAGTATTTAAGAAGTATATGATTAAGTTCGATAAACAAAATACTTTATTCAATGCTTTTCGCATGTACTTTATTAAATTCAGGGCATTAAAAAAATTAGGAAGAATATAAATATTCAAAAATGGCAGGAACATTACTTCTGATAAAAAAGAAAAATACAGGTGATCGTGAATTCTCTGGAAAAAAGGATTTATTAAAAAAATACATTCAAAAGGAATTTTCAGATTTTTTTCATGGTATTCATTTTCATGAAGCTGATCCAAATAGTTTTCTTGTTGAATTCAGAAAAAATGACGAATCTAAATATTTTCAGGATTCAAAAGGAAACTGGCTTACCTATGAAGGCACCGTATTTGCGCTGAAAGAAACCAAGGTGTATAATGCCAAACAGTTATTAGAGCTTTATTTAATCAATGGCGAAAACTTTGTTAATGAACTTGATGGGCATTTTGTTATTAAGCTATACGATAAAAGCAAAAATAAGCACCTGGTAATAACTGATTTTATCCGTAGCAGAATTAATTACCTGACTGAAACAGATGACCTGATACTATTTACGCCATTTGTACTTCCTGCTTCAGTAATCAGGGAAATTAAACCCGATCTGGATGCGCTTAATGAGATCTTCTGGCGATATTATATTTTATCGTCCAGGTCTATCTTCGAAGATGTATCCAGACTTGACTCAGCCACTATTTATCGTGTAAAAAACAATACCCCGGAGAAATCGGTTTACTGGAATTATCCATCATCAATCACTGACCGCTCCTTTGATGAATCTGTAAACCTATTTGTTGAGAGCATTAAAGAAACGGCCAGACTAATAAATATGAAGTTTGGAAAAGCTGCGATGGATTTGACCCAGGGACAGGATTCAAGGATTATTATGGCTGCTTTCCGATCGCAAAACCTGCCGTTTTCGACTACTACATTTGGAAAAGAAGAATTCGAAGAGCTGAAGAATGTTAAGAAAATTGCTGAGAAGCATAATTTTGAACATCATACTATTGAATTAACACAAGCCTATACGGATAATATTGATTCGTATTACAGAAAATCTCTTGTTTTGGGAAATGGCGATGAACCAGGCTATCTATTAGGTAGAATTCTATTTATGAGAGACCAGCAATCCCAATTTGGTAATGTCTTAGTCAATGGAACAGGGGGCCCCTTTTATAAGGATTGTTTCTGGGAAGAAATATATGCACTGGATTTATACCGCGAAAGGTATAAAATCGATCATGAACGATTTCTCAAGCTACGTCCGATGAATAAAGATTATCAATCGGATATATTCACAGGTAAATTTTTAAAGATCAAAGAGAAATCGAGAGCGTATTTTATTAACATGCTAAAAGACTCCATTGATAATCTTGAAGGGCAGCCTGCGTCCTTGCAGATTGACAAATTTGCGCTCACCAAATGGCAGAATTATGCGGTTATTGGAAACAATATTGCTCTCTCAACACAGAATAGCATTGCTCCCCTATTGTTAAGAAGAAATCTGGAGATCGGGTTACCAATGCCGGCTAAATGGCGATGGAACAAATCGAACTTCCAGAGAGCTGTTATGTACAAACTGGATCCGAAATTAGCAAGGGAAAAAACCGACTTTGGCGGGATTAGCATGGTACCATATAATGCTTTAACTTTTGTTCCTTTTTACATAAAATATGTACTTCGACAAACACAACGCTATCGTAATAAGCTGTTAAATAAGCTTGGATTAAATGTTAAAACCCATTTACAGGCAGCCTGGGATTATAAACCGATTTATGAAATGCTGTTTAAGTCCAAGGAAATACAAGAGCTGCTACCTTATAATGCGTTGAAACTTTCCGATGCCATTCAAAAAGACAAGTGGGAAGAATTCCTTAATAAATTTTCCCGGGAAGAGGATATTACGCTTAACGATTACGAGTTTCTGTTTAAAATAGCAGGGACTGAAAGGTTATTAAAACTCGGCAAAAAAAATGAAGAACTTTGAATCTTTTTTCAAATTGGTGAGCGCAGAGTGCTTTCTGAAGGAAACTGAAAAATAGAGCAAAATGAAAGTCCTTTTTATAGCAAAAAATATTCCGCGGCCGGGAAGGAAGGGTAATAAAATCATTCTCACTATTGCCGAAAAACTTTCCGAATTTTGCGACATATCCATCTTACGCCCAAGAGAAAAGGTACCTTTCTGGCTAAAACATCACCCCAAGTATGTCGACCTTGTAGGACTTAAAGAATGGGAAACCCGTAATTTCAAAATAACAACCTTTCCCTATATCAATATTCCTTTTCGTAAAGCCAGGTACTGGCTTTTATTCCGCTTAAGCAAATTTGGAAAAGAATACATTGAAAATAACAAATTCGACCTTATACACGCGCATTACCTCTTCCCCGATGGGCAAATAGCCTACCATATTAAAAAAATATATGAGATTCCGTATGTGCTCACTTTTCGTAACCAAGACAAACAATACCTGGAACTAATCTCTACCCAAAATCCTGATTATTATAAGGCATCGAAAATTATAAGATCTGCCAAACAAGTTCTGGTTCCCAACAGCGGGTATAAAGATTTTGTCGAATCTAACTTCAATGTTAGTTGTTCCGTAATGCCACATGGTATAGAGCAAGAAGCTTTCTTAATCAACCATGTAGTTAAGGGGAAAAAAGAACTTACTATTCTGAGTGTAGCAGACAAACTCCCAACAAAAAATGTGGATTGGGTTATTAGAGGATTAAAATCATATTCGGGGGAACAACCAGTTAAGCTAAAGCTGATTGGTGAAGTTTGTAACAGAGAAGATATTATTGAATTAAGCAAACACGATGAGCGCATTGAGCTCATGGGAAGAATTCCACGAGAAGAAGTGCTTAATTATATGAAGAAAAGCGATATTTTTGCTTTGCCTAGCAGCAAAGAAACTTTTGGATTGGTTTATCTGGAAGCTGCAGCCACCTCCAATGCCATAATTGGCTATAGAGGCGAAGGAGTATGGGGTGTATTTGATGAAAATGAGGAAATGCTTTTTTGTGAAAACTTTGAAGAATTCCAATCCCAATTGCATAGTTTATTAGAAGATAAAAATCTGGGAAGTAAATTGGCAGAGAAGGTACATAAAAAAGCTAAAACAATGAGATGGGAAAATGTTACGAAGCACTACTTCGCAGTCTACAAAAATTCAATAAACAATACGAAACGAAATGATTTTTAACCATTTCCTTATAACGCAATTTAATTTATTACAATTCCCCCTTGGGAACGAACTTAAAGAAGGAGAAGAATGGCTTAACTGGACAAGGGAACGAATTGAGCTTTTCAAAGAATATTGTTTGCCATCTATCGACAATCAAACGGGTAAAAACTTTACGTGGCTGATATACTTCGATAAACAAACCCCGAAAGAATTCAACTGGATTATTGAAGAATTAAAGAACAGAAGCTACATTAAGATTCGCTTTTCGAAAGGAAACGATGGTTTTATGAAAGACCACATTAACGATATCAGAGAAATGAGCAGAGGCTCCGAATGGATCATTTCTTCTCGTATCGACAATGATGATATCTTCCATAAAAATGCCATTAAAACCATACAGGATAACTTTAAGCCATTAGACGAATATCTAATTTCGCTTACATCGGGGTATACTTTTAATTTGCATACCCACCAAATGGCGCATTACTTTTATCCTGAGTGCCCGTTTATAAGTATTATCGAAAAAAGGGATAAAAAAGATATTAAAAGTATATTCTATAAATCACACACACAATGGGATGAACTGAAATTAAAAGTATTTAAAGAACTTTTTAATAAGAATAGAAAATCGACATTCATTATCGAGCAACCATACTGGATTCAACTAGTGCACGGGAAAAATGTATCTAACTCCGAAAAGCGAGGTTTTCCAGTAATTAAGCAAAAAGACTTAGCAGAATTTAGCCTAAAAATAAAAAATAATAAACAGTCGATTTTGAGTATCCCTTCCTTTTATAGTTACCCGAAATGGAAGAGGTATTTGAGAGGCATTATTTTAAAATTTCTAAGGTAAAAAGCCCAAAAATCATTTACAGTTTATGAGATAGAACTTTTTCTTATAATAAATCTTTTACCTGTTCCGATCATATTTAAAATTCCAGACTTCGGATTAGCTTTTAACATCAATCTCCAAATGCCAATTTTTCGAAACCGTAGTATAAATCCGCTTAGAACTTGAATAGCAATAAGTCTATAACCAACTAAAACTCTTCTTCTATATTGATAACGTTGCATTATCTTAATATTTTTAACATCAAGATTTTTACTAACAAGTACTCCATCTTTAAGAGCTTCTTTAAATATCTCTTCTCCTCTCGTCGTCCGAGCCAGAACAAAGCTCTTTCCTTCTCTTTCCTCAAAATCAGGAAATCCATCTCTTGTACTCCATGCGTCCCCTGCCACTATATCTGCCAACAACCCAATGCCATCTGGGCAGATCCTACATCTAAGTCCAACGTGTTTACCAAGAACAGCCCTCCAACTATCATTATAAGATACTTTAAATGTTGGGCTATTTTTATAATTAATTTCAAAAAATCCTGGCCATCCATCTCCCCTATATTTCAAAGAAATTGGTGTCTCATCAATTTCTGCCATTTTTATCATCTTTTTTGTACCATTCATACTTGGAATTCCCGCACAAAAAATACCAATGAAAAAAGTGACTCTTTTTCTATATTCAGGATAGACCTCCAAATAATTTTTCATCCCTGCTATATCACAAGGTTTCCCTATAAATGCAAAAACTTCATTTGAACTATCTAATATTAATTTTATTTTATCAAAAATTAAAGCAGGAGCATATCTCGAACCTACATTTCGTAAAATATCATTCGCATTTTTTGATATTTTCAATTCATTGAATAAGTAAGAATTTTCCTTTACGCCGACATGTAAAATACCATCTACAACCTTTTTATCCAGTAAATAAGTCGCCAATGCACTAACAACACCTCCAGAGGATGATACATTTCTTAAGTTGACATTAGTTGCCCAAGATTCAGATACAATCTTGGTTTCACCCCAAACCTTCTTTTCTCCATATCCGTTAACTGTTATAGCGGGACAAACAGCCAATATTTTAGCTATTTCTTGCTTTGATAATCTCTTACTAAATTCTGGTACATAAAAGCCATTTGCATTTATTTGCATTTTACATTTATCAGATGTGACAATACCTTCGCAATGTCCACAACCAAGACATAAACCAGATTTTATTATTTTATTAATTTGCTTCATCTAATTTTTCCTTGCATCATTATCTTGTCAATCCAAGAAAATCAGCCAAATTTTTCTTTATTATATTCTCTTTTTCTTTTACTGTAGTTTTTAATTTCTCTTCAACAATCGTTTTTAGCTTGTCCCGATTCTGAAAAGCAACTTTCAGGTCACCCAAAATTTGAGAATTACTATATTTCACCATGTCCCCAATATAATTGTATTTAAGGGTATCAATATAGAGTCCGTTAAATTTTTTGCTATAAGCCAGCGGAAAAACGGGAACTCCAGAAGAGAAAGCTGCTATAGTTGAATGCATTCGAGCCCCTGAGAAGAAATCTAGGCCAGCAATATAATTCTTGGCCAAAATTGGATCAAGGAAAAAAGGTGCTAATATAATGTTATACGCTTTATAAAAATGGTACAAATTAAATGAAACTGCATAATCATTCTCCAATGTATCATTTGTAGCTAAAACATGTGGCACCAAATGGAGTTTAACATTGGGCAAGCCTAGAAAAAATTCAATTAGAGAATGAATAAGCTTCTGGTAATCTGTTTTAAGATTAAACTGGTTATTTTTTGTGTATCCTCCATTCCAAAGCAATCCCGAAATATTTAAGCCAACATGAATAAAATCTTTCGAGAATTTCTCTTTCTTATATGGGAGAAAAAACGCAACATCTATGCTTCCCGAAGAAAAACTTTGTGTAGTATTCTGATTAATATATTCTAGACTCTTATTGTCTCTGGCAAAAACATAATTCGCCTTTTCAATGCTTCTGTTTGCCTTACGCTTTATTCTTACATCATTGAATGGACCAATAGTTTGCGGAAGCAATAGTAATTTTTTCTTAAACAGCCTGGTCATTCGATGTTGATCAAATACTGAATAGAACCGTTTTTCCCCATAAATATCTGAAAAACTGTCACCCGCCCCCATATCTAACACATAATCTAACTTCGGATAATACTTAAGAGTTCTTCTTTTCTTTGCCATGATTATTGTTTTCAAGGCATCAATAAAATTAAAAAAGTTAATGGGGTGTAAATTTGTGACTTTAACTGTTTCAGAACCAAATGAAAAAGAATCTGTTAAATTACTTCCATAGTTATTGTTAATTACATAAATTTCAAATTCACATTCAAATTCTTTACCTAACATATTCAACATATATAATGTTGATAATCCCAATGCTCCCACCCCTCGATTACCGCTATAGGTATCTGCACGAACAATTGCTATTTTTAATTTACTCATTATATATCCTATTTATATTTTATGTAATATTTCACCCATCCTCAATTTGACTACTATTTTGAGAGTTATATTTTTTATGTAAAAAGTACCTGAAAAGATAAAATGAAATCTCATAACATTAATTTGAATTCCATGAATAACACAAAAAGAAAGAAAATCATTTTATCAGTCCTATCATATAATATCTTAAAAATCCGATTTAAATTCAATTAAATGAATGAAGTTCTTATTCAATTTTCTTTTCTTAAAAAAATCAAGAATTATTTCTTTTTAAGAAAAGAAATAATAATATTTTGTATCTCAAAATACAAACGGCGATTAAAAAAATAATTTAAGACTACATAAACACAAATACCTATAAGTACTTGCAAAGTAAGTACAATAAAACTTATATTATATTGACTACCCATGAAAAACACTACAATTCCCATTATTATAGAAAATAATATCGCTGGATAAATATCTATTAAGACTTGAATAATATTGTATTTAAGAATCCTCTTGGAATAATAAAGAATGGCAACTAATCCAGCAAGTTCTTGAATGACCTTTCCAATAACAAATTGCTGTATCGTTAGATTTAAAGCAATTCCGATAATAATAAGAAAAATTAAAATAATAGTATTAAATAAGTTTAAACCTGCCACAATATTAAACTTACCTAAAGCCATTAAGAAACTACTTACTGAAGCTCTTAGAATATAAATTAATCCAGCTATTGATAGTATTTGTAAATAATAAACACTTGAAAGCCATTTCTCGGTTAAGAATAAAAGAATAAATGATTTAGCAATAACAATAAGCCCAACTGTTATAGGTACTATAATGATTGTTGTAAGTTTAACATTTTTTCTCACTGCATTTTTTAGTCGAGGGATATCATCTTTCATCAATGATTGTACTGGATACATTACTCCCTGTATAGAAACACTTATAAAATCCCCAATTCGATTTTGTAACTTTTTTGCTTGACTATAAAAACCAACATCCGCCGTCGTAAAGTACTTTCCAATAATCATTGCATATATGTTAAGATTAAATTGTCTCAATATTCCTGCAACAAATATTTGAATTCCTTTTGAGAAAAGCTCCTTAAAGATCTTCATATCGAAGTTCAAAGTTGGAATCCATTTATTCACCCACCAGAGTAAGATTACACGTATTAAATTTTCGGAAATTATCATTAACACCAATGACCATACACCAAAATTATTTATGGCTAATACAACTCCTATTATAACCGAAATAAAGATTGAAACTAATCTTATTTTTGTTAGTGTCCTGAAGTTTAACCTTTTCTCTAAAATGGTTTGATGAATAATAGTAAATGACAGTAAAATAATATTTATACCCAGAATTCTAGCAACCCAAAGCAATCTCGGTTCATCGTAAAAAGAGGCAATGTAGGGAGCACCAATATAAATTAATGCGTAAAAAAAGAGGCTAACAGAGATATTAAAGATAAAAACTACATTATAATCATCGTGCGTTACATTATTCCCTTTTTGAATGAGCGTAGCACGAAATCCACTATCGACAAACATCTGGGATATACCAAGGAATATAGCCATCATCCCCACCAACCCATAGTCTTCAGGAGATAATATTCGTGCTATATATATTCCAGAAACAAACTGTATAAATTGAGTTCCTCCTTGCCCCAGAAATTTCCACACCAAACCTTTGGCTGCTTTTTGTTTTAGACTCTCTGCCATCAATAAAGTTTAACTCGTCAAAAATAACCTTTCTAAACAAACAAAATCACTATCGCCTCAAAACTTAAGTGTACTTGGTCTATCTCAATTCAAATTTTTCCAAACAATTTTCAAACGCCACTATTTAAAGGGCTTTCAGCAAAATTTCAATCCGGGGTAGCATCATCATCTTCCATCAGATAGTCATTATCTTATGCCAGAGAACGATTATCTTATGGAAGATCGTCGCCATCTTATACCCGATGGTCATGATCTTATGTCAGCGCAAGACTATCTGGCGGGGTAGAATCATTATCTTCTATAAGATAGCCTCCATCTTATGGTTTTTCATCGCTATCTTATAGAAGATGGTCTCCATCGGGAACAAGATTGTCATCATCGGGCAGGGTAGAATGATTCGCTGACGGAAGATGGTTACTATCTTATGGTTTTAACCCGCAATATGCAGAAGTGAAAGCAAAAAAAATTCCGTTCCAAAAGAGAAACGGAATTTTTAACAGACCGAAAAATTACTTTTTCCTTAGCTGGCGCAGTTTATGCACCAAACTATTGTCCTTTCCAAGTAAACCTTCAATCAGGTTTACAAAAGCCGATGCATCGTCGTACGCCAACTGAAGTGTTTCGTTGGCCAGTTTTGTAGCGTCAAGTGCAGCAGCCTGGGCTTTTTGTTGTTCGCCCTCGGCATCGTCGGCAGTTTGCAGTTTGCCTTGCAAAGTTCCAACTCTGCTGGTAGGATCGAAACCGGCATCGGTAAGTAAACCGGCATTCTGATTGACCATAACAATCACCTGCGATACAAAATCACGACTCTCTTTTTCATTTAATGTTGCCATTTTTAATTAGATTTGGCATTTACAATAACGAAGAAATTCGTTGTTAACTGTGGGCCGCCCGAAGTTTCTCAGGCCAAGGGCGGCCTCTTTATCGCCGGCTATATAAATAACCGGTGTACACGCCATCCCCGTGGCATGTGAACGTGTCTAGTTAAAAATTAACAGTAAAACAGACAGTTAAAGGGTCTATTTGATGTTTTGGTTTTAACTGGTATACAAATTATGAAAAATATAACACACTAGCAATGTGTTGTTTAACATTTGTAATTAATTCATTTAACCCGGATTTAACCACCTCACCAACTACGTTGGTCCCCTCCTCCTCGAAGGAGGAGAAATTTCTTTTTCCAGAAACAAATGTTATACTACTCAAAAAAATTAGTAGCACAAACTATTTCCCCTCCTGCCAGGAGGGGTGGAAGCGACTCATGATTTGCCATAATATTCAAAACTAAAATTCGCTGACGGGGTGGTGCTTATTCCTTTAATGCGTTAGCTTTTATAAAAACAGATGGGCGTATGAATATCCGGATATGATAAAAAAGGATATTCTGGAATTTGGAAGGAAAAGAAGACAAACAGAATAATTTAACCACCTCACCAACTGCGCTGGTCCCCTCCTCCACGAAGGAGGAGAAATTTCTTTTTCCAGAAACAAATTTTATACTGCACAAAAAAGTAGCAAACGAAACGTTTCCCCTCCTGACGCGGTGGTAATAAAAAAGCGTTCGTGGTTAATTTTATGATTTTCACCTCATCTTTCTTGTCCCTGTTCTGAGATCTTATCCCTGATCGCCTCATAAATTTTCTCTACCGACTTTTGCAATGGAACAACCGAAGTATCTACCACCACATCAGCATTTTCCGGCGCTTCAAAAGGAGCGTTTATCCCGCTAAAATCTTTTATAAGACCTTTACGGGCCTTTTCGTAGAGACCTTTGGTGTCGCGCTGTTCGCATACTTCGATGGGGGTGCTTACGAACACCTCAATAAAATCGTCCTCGCCAATAATCGTTTTTGCCATGTTACGTATTTCATTGGTAGGACTAATAAAAGCACATAACACCACAACGCCGCAATTCATAATCAGTTTCGACACCTCCGCAATTCTTCGGATATTTTCCTGGCGGTCGTCCAGCGAAAACCCCAGATTATTATTTATTCCCGAGCGAATATTATCACCATCAAGCAACTGGGTAAAATACCCCATTTCAAATAGTTTCTTTTCCAGCGCCGCCGAAACGGTGGTTTTCCCTGCTCCTGAGAGTCCGGTAAACCAAATCACTTTTGCTTTTTGTTTTAACCGCGTTTCTTTTGCTTCGCGCGATACAATTTTATCGAATACGGGGTGTATGTTTTTCATATTAAAAAAGCCGGAAGTTGGAAGTCGGAAGCTCGAAAATCAAACCATTACCACCTGTTACCAAATCTCCCCGTTTTTGTTTTTTATATCTTATTTATTACAATAATTCGCTCCATTAAGGTCTTTCGAAATCGTCAATATCTATATTTCGTCATACCGTCCGTCATCAGCTAACGAATTCAAGATCTTATCTGCGAGATACTGAATTAAGTTTAGCTTGATATTCTGTTTTTGCCATTAGCACACAATAAAATAAGGATTCAGTAAATTTTCCTTATTGTATATCAAAGGTGTTTTAAAGTCGGCTAAAGTTACATTTTTCCCGGCAGCAAGAGCAATGGCATGTCCGGCAGCTGTGTCCCATTCCATGGTTGGACCAAACCTCGGATATACATCGGCGCTTCCTTCTGCAACCATACATATTTTTAGAGAACTGCCTTTAGCCAGGATTTCAATTTCACCGTATTCCTTTTCCAGCTGCTTAAAATAAGATGCTGTTTCTGCATTACTGTGCGAACGACTGCCAACAACAGTAAATGTCCGTTCAGTATTAATAACCGGCAATTGAATTCCTATATCTTTTATGAATTCAACTGTAACCTTATCCTCACCGGAGACGTTTTCAATTTTCCAGGCTCCTAAACCCACCTCGCCAAAATAAAGTGTTTTTAAAACCGGTACAAATATTATCCCCATAACTGGCTTTCCATCTTTTACCAGAGCAATGTTTACGGTAAATTCGCCGTTACGTTTTATAAACTCTTTGGTACCGTCCAGCGGATCAATCAGCCAAAAGGTTTTCCAGTTTTTTCGCTCTTCATAAAATATATCCTTTCCTTCTTCACTAAGAATAGGGTAAGGAGTAACGCAAAGGGCATTTACAATTAGATTATGACTTAACCTATCAGCAATGGTTAAAGGCGAATTATCGGCCTTTTTTTCGATGGAAAAATCCTGTAAAGGATCGTTGTATATTTTTATTATCTCCTCCCCTGCTTGTACTGCTGCAGACAAAGCGATATCGATATATTTTCTCAAGAATTCGTTTTTAAAAATTACAAGCTTAAAAATACGATTTCTGATTAGAATAAGTAAAAACTAACCTGGTAATTCAATCTACTCTTAACCTGAACGAGTCAGAAAAGATTGACGATGGATTGAAAACAGATTGATGTAGATAGACTAATTCAATCTCATCAATCCATTCAATCATTTCAATATGAAATCAATTGAAAGTTTTTTTCCAACAAATACACGAACATTACAGATAAGATTCTAAAACGCTAAAACACAAATGTACAAACGTAGTCTTCAGTAGCTAACTTCTTTATTTACTCCCTGTTCTACGTATCAACTCGGTAAGCTCAATGCTTTCGCGGGCATCATCAATCCCGAATCCGTTACCGGCAAGAATATTCTGATAAGTAACTGTATGCAAGTCGGTAAAGCCACCACTAAATTCAATTTCCCGGCCTTCAACATTTATTGAGCGAAAGGTTCTTTGTCCCGATTTTCGCACTACTTCGGGCAAATCATTCTCATCAAGGCTCAGGTGCCAGTTAACTTCTGCTTTTTCAAGCTTTAAAATACCAGCCGCTTTGTGTGGCTCATATAAATCCACCTTGCAATCCTTTACACTCCCAAAAATCCAGATCAACATATCGAATAAATGAATACCGATATTTGTCGCTATACCACCCGATTTATTTACATCTCCTTTCCAGCTTTTAAAGTACCACTTCCCGCGAGTGGTAATGTAGCTCAGGTCGATAGTATAAAATTTATCAACCGGAGTGCTTTCTATCTGTTTTTTTAATTCGATAATTGCCGGATGATGCCTGAGTTGCAGAACCGTAAATACCCGTTTACCTGTTTCTCTCTCAATATCTTTTATTATCCGCATTTCGTCGGGATGAATCACCATGGGTTTTTCGCAAATAGCATTTGCTCCGCTTCTTAAAGCAAAACGAATATGCGAAGGATGCATGTAATTGGGAGTGCAAATACTTACATAATCAACCGGGTTGCCGGCCATGCGCAAATTATCCATGTATTTATCCAGATTTTCATGTTCCAGGAAAAACTCGGCATCGGGGAAATAACTGTCCATACACCCCATCACATCAAAACGGTCGGAAGCACATACCAGTGTATTTCCGGTTTCTTTAATGGCCCGCATATGTCTTTCCGCAATATATCCGGCTGCCCCTATTAATGCAAATTTCTTCATATTCCTTTTTCTCCCCTAAGTAAGACGCTATGTTTTTCTTTGTACCTCCTCAACCT
The DNA here is from genome assembly GCA_947492175.1 of uncultured Draconibacterium sp. Classification (GTDB taxonomy): domain Bacteria; phylum Bacteroidota; class Bacteroidia; order Bacteroidales; family Prolixibacteraceae; genus Draconibacterium. The sequence goes on from CANLMQ010000002.1 coordinate 311,599, forward strand.
TGTAATTAAACTATTTCCTAATTAAAAATTATTCACAAATCTTCGAAATCCTTGTTTAAGTAAAGGAACATTAAAATTTATTAAGAAACCAAGTCGTTTATCTGTAAGTTTTAAATGTGAAATTATCTGTGCTTCATGAACTGGCAATACTATTTCAACAGCCTTTAACTCGATGATTATTTCTTTTTCAATCAGTACATCTATACGATAATCTTTATCAAGATGATAACCTTTATAAATAAGTTTAACAGGCACTTGATTCTCTGCAAAAATACCACGCAGTTCAAATTCTTTCATGAGACAAAATTCATAAACAGATTCAAGAAGGCCAGGCCCCATTTCTTTATGAACCGTTATCGCTGCATCAAGTATTTCTTTTGATAGCTGATTGAACCTGTCTTTATTCATAGTCCATATTTTTTCACCGCGAAGTCGCTAAGACGCCAAGCCTTTTTCTTTTGCCTCCTAATTTTTTTCTCTGTGTCTCAGCGTCTCTGCGGTTAACTATTATTATAGCTTATAAACCTTATCTGAACTCTCTTTTATTACATTACGTAAATCAACAATAAGTTTCGAATGCTTTTCAATAAAGGCAGCATCGAATACAGAATGATTGGTAGCAATTACCACACAATCAGCTTCTTTCAGTGCATCTTCTGTTAAATCAACCGATTCAAAAGCATGGCCTTCTTCTGTTTTAATACGCTGAATATAAGGATCATGATAACTAACCACCCCCCGTTTTGTAACCACTTTATCTATAATTTGCAATGCAGGCGATTCGCGCTCATCGTCGATATTGGGTTTGTATGCCACTCCAAGAAACAATACTTTACTTCCGTTAACTGCCTTTTTTTGTCGGTTAAGGGCAGTAGAAATTTTAATGTACATATAGTGTGGCATTCGCATATTAATGTGCCCGGCCGTGTGGATCATACTCAGGTCAAAATCAAATCGTTTGGCAATATGTTCCAGGTAGAAAGGATCGAGCGGGATACAATGTCCGCCAACTCCCGGCCCCGGAAAAAACGCCTGAAACCCGAAAGGTTTGGTCTTTGCCGCTTCAATGACCTCCCAAATATCGATATCCATTTTCCCTGCCAGCAGGGTAAGCTCATTAATTAAACTTATATTGATTAAACGATAGGTATTTTCAAGAATCTTTACCATTTCTGCTACGCGTGGAGAGCTTACCGGGTGAATGTTATCGATGGCGAATTTGTAAATGGCCTGTCCAACTTCCAATCCTTCCTCGGTTAACGCACCTAAAACCTTAGGTGTATTCTTCGTCACAAAGTCTTTATTTCCCGGATCGACTCGCTCGGGCGAATAGGCCAGCCAAAAATCATCGCCATGCTTTAATCCCGATTCCCGCTCTATTATTGGCAACATAAAATCCTCTGTGGTCCTCGGATAAGTAGTACTTTCCAGACTAATAAATATTCCCGGTTTCATGTATCGGCCTATTTCGGTACAAGCCGATTCAATATAGCTCATATCGGGTTTCTTAAATTTATCCAGAGGTGTAGGAACACAGATTAAAAGAGCATCACAGTCTTTCATTAACGAAAAGTTGGTGGTTGCATTAAAAGTTACACTGTCTACCACCTCTTTTAAAGCAGCATCGCGAACATCTTTTATATAATTCTCTCCGTTGTTTATTTTTTGTACTTTCTGTTCGCTTTTATCAAAGCCTATGACCTTTACTCCTGCTTCAGCAAATCCAACCGCCAGTGGCAATCCCACATAACCTAAACCAATAATCCCAATTACCAGTTTATTTTGTTGAATCTTTTCAAGTATTTCTTTCTTGTTATTCATTATCCGCTATTTCTAAATAATCGCCTGCTAATTTATACTTTTCCCCGGTTTCGGGGCAAACCAAATCCTCTTTTAATACAATTCCGGCCCTACTCACCCATCCTGTTTGTTTGGCCGGAACACCAATCATTAATGCAAAAGGTTTCACATCTTCGGTAACTACGGCTCCTGCTCCAATCATACAATATTTTCCCAACGTTACTCCACATAAAATTGTAGCATTGGCACCAATGCTTGCTCCTTTTTTCACCAATGTGGGTTTAAATTCTGCTTTCCGTTCAAATTCGCTTCGAGGATTAATCACGTTGGTAAAAACCATCGACGGCCCACAAAACACATTGTCTTCGCAAACAACTCCCTCGTACAACGACACATTGTTTTGCACTTTTACATTGTTGCCAAGTTTTACTTTGCTCCCCACAAATACATTCTGCCCGAGAATACAATTTTTACCTATCTCAGCCCAACTCATTACATGGCTAAAATGCCATATTTTAGTTCCCGAACCGATGATCGCTCCATCGTCGATTATTGCTGTTTCGTGTGAGTAATATCCTTTGTTCATTTTATTCTATTTTCACCGTGGAGGCGCTACGTTTTTTGCTTTCCGCCTTAACATCTCAGCGGTTAACTTGCATAAAATTCTTTAATCCTTTCAACAATATATTCCAACTGATCCACTCTCAGCTCAGTGTGCATAGGCAACGATAATACCGTCCTTGCCAATTTCTCACTTACCGGAAAATCACCTTTTTCGTAACCTAAAAACCGGTAGGCCTCCTGTAAATGCAGAACCTGGGGATAATACACCATTGTTGGCACTTTTTTGGTTTTAAGATAGGCCTGTAACTCATCCCTTTTTTCAGCTTTTATTGTATATTGATGAAAGGTATGTGTGCTGTAATCATTCCTCTTCGGAATTTCGATACCATCCAGTTTTTCAAGATGTTTATCGTAAAAAGCCGCTGCATTTTGCCGGGCTTTTATATGTTTGTCGATATACTTTAACTTCACTTCGAGTATTGCCGCCTGCATACTATCCAAACGTGAATTTACACCAATCCGTTCGTATTGATATTTGGGCTTCATACCATGGTTAGCAATGGAGCGGATTACCTTAGCAAGGTTTTCATCATTTGTATAAACAGCACCTCCATCGCCAAATGCTCCCAGATTTTTCGACGGGAAAAATGAATTACACCCAACCGCTCCAACCGTTCCGGCCTTCTTCTGCGAACCATCACTAAATATATAATCTGTTCCGAGTGCCTGACAAGCGTCTTCAATTACAAAAAGATCATGTTTTTGGGCAATTTGTTTAATTACCTCCAAGTTGGCACACTGACCATAAAGATGTACCGGTAAAATTGCTTTTGTTTTTGAACTGATTGCTTCTTCTATTTCTGATACATCGATATTAAATGTTTCCGGGCATACGTCAACAAAAACAGGTTTTAATCCCATTAAAACAGCAGTTTCTACAGTTGATACAAAGGTAAAAGGCGTAGTAATCACCTCATCGCCGGGCTGTAATCCAAGCCCCATAAAAGCCATTTGAAGCGCATCGGTTCCGTTACCACAGGCTATAACATTGGTCTGTAAATATTTCGAAAGCTTCGTTTCAAAATCAAGAACTCTCCCGCTTTTAATAAACAGGGTTGATTTTATTACCTCTTGTATGGCCGTATCAATCTCATCTTTCATAGTTAGATACTGGCCATATAAATCGCACATGTGGATATTTTGCATATTCAGCAGAGTTCTATCTAATAAACTTTAAAAATATAAAATTAGTGTACAGTAAAGATCATTCGAAATATATTTTGCTTTTTTACAATACAAAATCTAACACTGTTACTGTTTTGAAAGAGAATCGACGTCTCCCATATTCCTTTTTCCAACGCGAAGTCACGCAAGTTGCTCCGGAGTTGCTTGGAAAAACTCTGGTACGGCAATTTGAGGATGGATCAGTTAAAAAATATGTAATTACGGAAGTGGAAGCCTACCGTGGAAGAGACGACAAAGCCTGCCATGCCAACAAAGGAAAGACCGCCCGGACAGAAGTGCTGTTTCGCGAAGGAGGATTAATATATGTATACCTGATTTACGGCATTTACTGGTTGTTGAATATTGTTACCGGAGAAAAAGAAGATGCTTCTGCAGTTCTGATCCGTGGCATTGGAGATATTTCCGGACCGGGCAGAGTTGGCAAAGCGCTTCAACTCGACAAATCATTTTATGGCGATGACCTGCTTACATCAGCCCGAATGTGGATCGAAGACTCTGCTTGTAATCCCACTTATAAAACAGTTCCGCGCATCGGTATTGACTATGCCGGAGAGCCATGGATCAGTAAACCCTGGCGTTTTATAATGGAGAAATAACCGCTATTGAATAGCCAGTATCAATTATAAAACAACTCCAATCTATTTTCCGTATTCACAAACTTTCAATCTTAAAGCTTAATATTGTTGTCTTCCTTTCATCACAAACTTATCGTATAGGAAGAGTGCCACAACAGCTACCAGTCCTATCGCCAGAATCACCATCCATATTTGCGAGGGATTATACTTATCCCAAAGCTGATTGGTCAGCTCTGCCGGAGTCATTCCCATCCGTTGAGCTGCGGCATTAAAATATTCATTTTGCGTAAGACCATCGGCAAGATGAATGCCTTTTTCTGCTACCTCCTGTTTCACAAACACGTTTTTATCAGACATCCCTCCATACACATTTCCGGAAATTATACCGGCAAACACATTCCCCAGAAATACAGGAATAAATGAGTAGCCCATATAAAGTGCCTTTTTATCAGCCGGAGCAATGCGCCCAATGTATTCAGTAATCTTTGGCGAACCTGCCATTTCGCCTATGGCGAAAATATAGATTGCAGCAAGGGTAAACAGTACATTCTGCGTAAACAATGTAAGTGCCATACCAATTGCACATACCAGGAATCCAGTCATCATAGAACGCAACGGGCGCCATTTCATCACAATAGCAGATACAATAATTTGGAAGATGATAATGAACATTGCATCGAAGTTAGTAATAAACTCTGCTTCCATTTGCCCGGTTTCGGCAATTCCATAATTTTCACTAAAAAATGGCATATACTGATGAAAGAAGTTATAAACTGCACTGGTGTCGACCCATTGCGCAATAAAAACCGGCAATGTGAAAAAAAGCTGATTATACATGGTCCAGAAACCTGCCACAATAACCAAAAACAATAAAAATTTAAAATCTTTTACCACCATGGCAATATTGGTAAAGACCTTGCCTATCGACACCCAGATCGAATCGGTATTGACAGTTCTGTCGGGCTCTTTGTAAAATAACAACAGAATAAAGTTCAGGGCAACAATACCGGCAGAAATATAAAAAATCAACTCTGATTGTCCCTTGTAGATTAAAGTAACAAGTGGCCCGAAAAAAGCCCCGATATTCACCATCATATAAAATATACCAAACCCAATAGATGCTGTTTCGTCAGTCGTAGTCTTGGCTATTGTAGCAGAAATAATTGGCTTAAAAAGTGCTGCGCCCAAGGCCAGATAAAGATACATAGCAAAAACTCCTGCAAATGTGTTGAAGTGAGGCAATAAAATGAATGCTGAGGTATATACAAAGAAGGCAATAAACAATACCCGTTTGTAACCATATTTATCTGCGATTGATCCTGTTATTACCGGTAAAAAATAAAGGATACCAGTGCCAATACCCATTATCAAACCTTTTTGTTCCTGAGAAAATTCCAACCCTCCCATATCTGCCGAACCGGTAAGATAATTCGCAAACAACATGAAAAAGCCATACCAGGCCCAACGCTCAAATAATTCAATTGTGTTAGCTACCCAAAAACTGCGATTGTATTTTTTTAATACCGAAACAAGTGCCATATCCTAATTATTTTTATGGCGCGCAAGGTAACAAAAAAGTTAGAAGTCGGAAGATGTAGAAAGGAACTCTGTTTAAAATTCCAACTCAAAGAAAATCGACATAAACATGATAATCATTATAATAAAAAACAGCATAATAAAAAAGCCAACTACTCCAATTTTAAATCCTTTCGTTGCTTTTGCCCGTTTTGTATTGTTAATTATATATTCGATTGATTTTACAAGATTGTAAGGCGCCTGATCATTTTTTACGATATAATCAGCAGCCCCTATTTTCATAATCTTTACAGCAACTTCCAGATTGTTTTGCCCGCTTAAAAATATAAAATCTGTGTCGGGATGTTCTTTTTGTATTTGCACCATCAATTCCAATCCCGACTTCCCCTCTGAGCAATAATCAAGAATTATCAAATCCGGCTTTAGATGAATATTACGTAAACATTCATCTCCATTTTTATACACTTTCAGATTAGTGAACTTTTGCGACTGCAGGTACCCTACAATTAAGTCTTTATAAACAGTACTGTCTTCAATAATAAAAATGAGCGGATTCTTTGTCTTTTGCATAGCTACTTGATTATTGTTAAAGCTGCTCCACTAAAATACTACTTTTTTTAAAAGAAAATAATCAATAGTTATCGATACAACTATTAAATGTAATTCTCTCAAATTTAGTTTAAAAAAACGAGTGTGAAAACATTTTACATAAAAAGAGAGTAATAAAAGTATATACATAGGCTGTTCAACAAAACATAACCGGTTTGAATTGTTTTAAATAAGTACATTTGACCTGCCTTTTTAAATTTAGAAACAATGCTTTTAGCTATAGATATTGGAAATACAAATATTGTTTTTGGAATATACGAAAATAACAAATGGATAAACCACTGGCGCATTCAAACCGACCAGCTTAAAACTGCCGACGAATATGAAGTTATTTTTCGTTCGTTGCTCACTGCCGGGAAAATCTGTCGGTCAGCTGTCGATCATATTATACTTTGCAGTGTAGTCCCTTCACTTGTTTATCCGTTTCAGGAAATGTTTGAAACTCTGTTTGAAGATGTAGCACTAAATACAGTAACTCCTCAAATTTACGAGAAGTTACCCATTAAAATTCTGAATCCGTATCAAATTGGTACAGACCTTGTGGCCAATGCCGTAGCAGCCTTTCAGAAATTTGGAAAAAATACGATGGTTATCGATTTTGGAACTGCGTTAACTTTTACAACCATTGGCGATAATGCTGAAATTTTGGGAGTAGCCATTGCTCCCGGACTACGCACGGCTGTTGGAGCACTGGCCGGGAAAACCGCTCAGCTGCCCCAAATCCACCTCACTCCTCCACCTTCTGTTTTAGGAAAAAACACAGTTCATGCGATACAATCAGGAGTAATTTACGGTTTTACCGGGCTTGTTGATTCGATTATTGAACGCACACAAAACGAACTTGATCAAGAGCTTTCCGTAATTGCAACCGGAGGACTTAGTGCCATTGTTGCACCGCTTACAAAAAATGTAAAAACAATTGAGTCAATGTTAACACTTGATGGATTAATTCAAATAAATTCATTCCTGTAACTGGCAGATATCATTTTTCAATTTGTCAAAAATTATTTTTTTTACATTAGTTATACCGCAAAGTTTTTATTATTCGATTGAACAAATAGTAGGTTAGTAAATGTTATCTTTGCAATTATTTTTACGCAGATGGACGAAGTTAAGGGGAAGCTACTCGAAAAAATAAATAACTCAACAGATTTAAAAAAGCTATCGGAAGATGAGCTGGAAGATGTTTGTAAAGAACTACGCGATTATATCATCCATGTTCTGTCTACTAATCCCGGGCATTTTGGAGCCAGCTTAGGGGTAGTCGAGCTTACTGTGGCACTGCACTACGTATACAACACGCCTTACGACCAGTTAATCTGGGATGTTGGTCACCAGGCTTACGGGCACAAAATTTTAACCGGACGACGTGATAACTTTGATACGAACAGGAAATTTAAAGGACTGAGCGGTTTCCCCAAACGTGGCGAAAGCGAGTTTGACTCATTTGGTGTCGGACACTCATCAACTTCCATTTCTGCAGCGCTGGGAATGGCTATTGCGTCGAAATTAAAAAAAGAAAAAGACCGTAAAGTGGTTGCCGTTATTGGCGATGGAGCGATGACCGGAGGTATGGCTTTTGAAGCAATGAATAACGCCGGCGGCGAAAATGCCGATTTGCTCGTAATTCTGAACGATAACAACATGGCCATCGACCCGAGTGTTGGCGGATTAAACAAATATTTACTCAATATTTCGAAATCGAATACCTACAATCGTTTTAAGCACGATGTTTGGGAAGGACTTGGCAAACTGGATGGAATCGGGAAAAAAACCAGACGGTTTATTCAAAAAAACCAACATGCGCTGAAAAATATGATTTTCAAAGAGAACAACCTTTTCGAGGCATTTAATTTCAGGTATTTTGGACCAATCGACGGACACGATGTAGTTTACCTTTCGAAAGTACTGCAAGCTCTGAAAGAAATTCCCGGACCAAAACTGCTACATGTAATTACACAAAAAGGGAAAGGGTTTAAACTGGCTGAACAAAACCAGACCAAATACCATGCACCTGGTATTTTCGATAAGGAAACCGGTGAAATTTACTCTTGCGATTGCCCATTGGATAAAGCACCTAAATTTCAGAATGTATTTGGCGAAACCCTAGTTGAACTGGCCCGGCAGAATGAAAAAATAGTAGGAATAACACCTGCCATGCCAACAGGTTGTTCGATGAACCTGATGATACAAGAAATGCCAGACCGGGCTTTTGACGTTGGAATTGCAGAGCAACATGCCGTTACCTTCTCTGCCGGACTGGCTACGCAGGGAATGATTCCGTTCTGCAACATTTACTCCACCTTTATGCAACGTGCCTACGACCAGGTGATTCACGATGTGGCCCTGCAAAACCTGCACGTAATATTTTGTCTCGACCGAGGTGGTTTGGTTGGAGAAGATGGCCCTACACACCACGGAGTATTCGATATTGCATATATGCGCTCAATCCCGAATATGATTGTTTCGGCACCTATGGATGAAATTGAATTGCGCAACTTGATGTATACTGCGCAACTTGAAAAAACAGGGAGACCTTTTTCAATCCGTTATCCGCGTGGCTGCGGTATAAAACCAAACTGGAAAAAGCCCTTTGAAGAAATTCAAATCGGAACAGGACGAAAATTAACCGAAGGAAGCGACATCGCCATTTTAACCATCGGAAAATCCGGAGTTTATGCCAAACAGGCTATTAAAAGTTTAGCTAAAAAAGAAATTTCTGCGGCACATTACGATTTGCGCTTTGTAAAACCTCTGGACACAAACTTATTAAACGAAGTTTTTGAAAAATTTGACAAGATAATAACCGTTGAAGACGGCACTGTTCAGGGAGGCTTTGGAAGTGCTATTCTCGAATATATGGCTGAAAGTGGGTATACTTCGGAAATAAAAATTCTTGGAATTCCTGATCGATTTATTGAACACGGTACACCTGAAGATCTTTACAAAGAATGTGGAATTGACTCAAAAGGAATTGTAAAAGCCGTTATGGAATTTCTGGAAAAATAAACAACTTCTTTACAGCGAAATTAGTACGAAGCCCCTCGAGTTTATTTAGCTGATTCAAATACAACTAATATTCAGTATAATATTTTTATATTTAACTCGTTTCCTGATTTGTACGTTTAAAACAATTTGCATTGGATATTTATATAAAAAGACGCCGCGTTAAAATCCTTCTTCTAATAGTGGCCGTATTAATAGGTGTTGCTTCGTTGCTCTACACCAATTGGCTCACAAAAAAAATGGCAATTGAAGAGCGCAACAAAGTTGAGCTTTGGGCAAAAGCTATCAAACAAATCAGCGATACAAAAGATTTAGGATCTGAATACCTGAATTTTTTAATGGAAGTAACTTCAGCTGATAAAAATACGACCATCCCAATTATTGTTGTTAATGAGGATGGCACAATAAACTCTGTTTTAAACATTCATTACACTAAAGCCCGGAAAGAAGAAATTTTGCAAAAAGAGCTAAGCAAAATGAAAGACCGTGTGCAACCCATACGAATAGACCTTTCGGAAAATGATTATCAGCTATTGTACTACAGCGAATCGAGTATTTTGAGAAACCTCCGTTTATACCCGCTGGTACAGCTTTTTGTAATTGTAATTTTTATAATTGTTGCCTACTTTGCATTTAATGCAACCAACCAGGCAGAACAAAATCAGGTTTGGGTAGGTATGTCAAAAGAAACGGCCCATCAACTCGGAACACCAATTTCCTCGTTAATGGCCTGGATTGAACTTTTAAAATTAAAAGATGTTGATCAAAACCTGATAAAAGAACTTGAACAGGATACCAAACGCCTGGAACGAATTACGGAACGTTTTTCTAAAATCGGATCCAAACCCGAGTTAATGCGTTTAAATGTGGTTGAAGTATTAAACTCATCAGTTAATTATCTGAAACGCCGCTCTTCTGATAAAGTAAAATTTGAAACCAAATACAATGAAGATGACCATATAGAAGCACCATTAAATGCCGCCCTTTTTTCGTGGGTAATTGAGAACATTTGCAAAAACGCCATCGATGCGATGGGGAACAGTGGAACAATTACTATAAATATGAAAGAGAAAAACGGCCACGTGTGCATTGATATAACCGACACCGGAATTGGTGTTGCAAAAAGTCATTACAAAACTATTTTCCAACCGGGGTACTCTACAAAAAAAAGAGGATGGGGACTTGGCCTTTCTCTGGCCAAACGTATTGTTGAAATATACCACAAGGGGAAAATTTTTATTAAATGGTCGGAGCCGGGCAAAGGCACAACATTCAGAATACTATTGATTAAGTAAATCTGTTTTAAACCAGTCACCTTAGTCGCTCCAAAAGCCTGTTCATTAAAGAATAATCAGGCCTGCTAAAAATTAATTATCTTCCTCAATATAAAAAAATTAGGTTCATACTTCATCTGTTAATAAAAAATTTATACTTTTGCATCCACTTTTTCGAATCGTGAGCTGGAAAACAAAATATAATATTGAGTTTAAAGGCCTTAAAGAAGGTCTTCACGACTACGAATTTGAGATTAACGATAAGTTCTTTGAACATTTTAACGAGGGTCTGGTTGAAAATGGCGAGGTAACAGCAAAAGTTAAACTCGAAAAACGTAGTGCATTTTTAAAATTGCACCTGTTAATTTCGGGGTGGCTGGAACTTACCTGCGATCGTTGTTTGGAAAATTACCAGCAGGATGTTGAACTTGAAACTGAGCTATTTATAAAGTTTGGTGAAGAAAAAGAGTTTGACGAAGGCGACAATGTAATTTGGGTTTTACCCGAGGAGCATCACATTAATCTGGCCCATGTTATTTACGAATACGTTGCATTAAGTATTCCGTTGCGCCATGTTCATCCCGACGAAACCGGGCCAAACAGTTGCAACCAGGAGATGCTTGACAGATTAGAAAATATTACACATATTGAAGACGTGGAGGAAGAGGATATAGATCCGCGTTGGGCAGCATTAAAAAATTTAAAAAATAATAATTAAAATACATAACAATGGCACATCCGAAGCATAAAACATCGAAATCGAGAAGAGATAAGAGACGTACACATTACAAAGCTACGGCTCCAACTCTGGCTACTTGTTCAAATTGCGGAACTACTGTAAAATACCACACCGTTTGTCCGGAATGTGGATACTACAGAGGAAAACAAGTAATTGAAAAAGAAATTGCAGTTTAATAAAAACTGAATTGGCCCGGAATAACTCCTGGCTTGTATCGAAAAATTCCATCTCTTATTAGATTAGAGGTGGAATTTTTTTTGCCCTCAGATGCTTCATATTTCCACAAAATTCAGACTTTTCGAACATCGTTGTTAATTATTCCGACCTTCCGTTAGAATTTGTTAAACACAACAGCAATCTGCCTCCAAATCTTTGAAATTACCTTTTTTTCGCTCTATATTCACCACCTGTTTTTACCATCAATTATTTAATACAAAAAGAACAACTAAAAGAGCAATTTTAACAATGGCTAACATCAGGGCTGCAATTACAGGAGTAGGCGCTTATCTGCCGGAATACCGGCTAACAAACGAAGAAATAAGCACAATGGTTGATACTTCCGACGAATGGATTATGCAACGCATTGGAATTAAGGAAAGACGCATTCTGAAAGAGGAAGGCAAAGCAACCAGCGATTTGGGAGCACGTGCAGTTGAAAACCTGCTTGAAAAGACAGGAACCAAAGCCGACGAGGTAGATATGCTGATATGCGCGACAATAACGCCCGACATGAACTTACCTGCCACTGCAAACATTATTGCTCACAAAGTTGGTATCCACAATGCCTGGAGTTTTGACTTAAATGCAGCATGTTCGGGATTTATTTTTTCCCTTGCAACTGCAACCCAGTTTATAGAATCGGGCCGATACAAAAAAGTTGTTATTGTTGCAGCTGAAAAAATGTCGTCGATTATTAATTACGAAGACCGTTCGACTTGCCCTCTTTTTGGCGATGGTGCAGCTGCGGTGTTGGTTGAACCGAATACTGAAGATTTGGGAGTTCACGATTACATTAACCGCGTTGATGGGCTTGGCCGCTACCACCTGCACATTAAAGCAGGAGGATCGTTAAAACCTGCAAGTGAGGAAACTGTAAAAAACAAAGAACATTATCTGTACCAGGAAGGACAAGCTGTTTTTAAAGCTGCAGTATCAAGTATGGCCGATGTAGCGGTAGAAATAATGGACAAAAACAACCTTACATCTGATGATGTAGCATGGTTGGTACCACACCAGGCCAATATGCGTATTATCCAGGCCACTGCCAAACGAATGAAAATCAACAAAGATCAGGTTATGATTAACATTCAGAAGTTTGGAAACACAACCGCAGCAACTATTCCTTTATGCTTATGGGATTACGAAAAACAACTCAAAAAAGGAGATAATGTAATTCTTGCTGCCTTTGGTGCAGGTTTTACTTGGGGAAGCGTTTACCTTAAATGGGCTTACGATCCGAAATAGGACATTAGTATTGTAGTATATTTTCAACCCCCTTTTTTAACTTTTTATGTTTTACAAACAAAAAAAGCTGAATACTTCGTTTTCCTTTTGATGAAGAAACAAAAAATTGTAATTTCAAAGCCCTTTAAAAACCAATGAAGACCAATGAGTTCGATTTTTAGTAACAGAAACAAAAATAATACGCAAATGGCAAAACAAACGTATGCAGAAACCTCAACTTCTTCTATCAATATTATTGGCGAAGGCACTTCAATAAAAGGAAATATAAACGCAAACAGCGACACCCGAATTGACGGAGAATTAGTTGGTAATATTACATCGAAAGGGAAATTAGTAGTTGGTCCCAAAGGGAAAATTGAAGGCGAAGTAAAATGTACAAATGTTGAGGTTGCCGGGTTTATTAAAGGGAAAGTTACTGTTACTGATTTGCTTATAATGAAGGCCTCATCGACAATTGAAGGTGACATAGTTGCCGGGAAATTATCGGTTGAGCCAGGAGCTACTTTCACCGGAACCTGTGCCATGGGAAGTTCGGCCACTGCAACAGGCAATGAAAAAGAAAAAACCTTATACAACCAAAAAAATTAATTCGTTTATAAAGTATTCGGGCCTTGGATTCGAAATGATGGCGATTATTGGAGGCTTTACTTTTCTGGGCTTTAAAATCGACCAATGGATGAATAACCAATTTAAAGGATTTACTTTTGGATTGATGGTTCTATCGGTTATTGTTGCCATTATTTACGGCACAAAGAATTTACTAAAAAAGAAATAACAAAACAGGCCTTGTGAGATTCTGAAGTTGTTTTGGAATCTCACTTAAAAAGATGCTGAAACAAGCTCAGCATGACGTACTAATATCTTTCTTATGAAATCATTTATCGTTAAACTTACCGGAATAACCCTGGCAATTGCATTAATCGGCTGGTTGGTATTTACATTGGCACTACCTGAATATTATTTACCTGTGTTACCGTATTTGTTATTATTTTTTTACTTGATTACCATAGGAATTCATGCCTATCAAATGAACCTTGCAAAAAAAGATATTGGTAAATTTGCACGTAGTAATATGCTGATCACTTTTTTCAAGCTTATTATCTACTCTGTGGTTGCTGTAATTTACATTGCCCTCGATTCGGGAAATGCAATTCCATTTGTAGCTTGTTTAATGCTCCTTTACCTGATTTATACTTTTATTGAGGTGAGTGAGATCAGCAAGATATCAAGAGCCAGCAAAGACTAAACAGCTTATTTACTACAATTAATTTCGGGCATTATCCTAATTACAAATTCTGCTCTCTTTGAGAACCAGTATTCCTAATCCGGGTATCCAATCTCCTGACACAAAATCAAATCGTAATTCTGCATCAGACAATCTGTAGATTTTTGATTTTACAACCTGCCCTCTTCCCATCTAATTCCCCTTAAAAAAACAGTTTTTAAACTTTGTTAATTAGTAAAACCTTAAAAAGTCCAATATTTTTCGGGGCCATATTTTCGAAAAAAAGAAGTTTCCAAAGATTTAAGATTT
>CANLMQ010000003.1 GCA_947492175.1 uncultured Draconibacterium sp.
TTGCATTTTTGGAAACGAAATAAAATTTGTTACAAATTGATTATCAACAGTCTATTGTGTTTTTAAGGTTTGACTAAATAAAAATTCATCTACATCATGTAGACCCAGTAAGCAATTAAGTCTATCATTTGAAAAAGTGTGGCAGCAATAAAAAGGGGTAAAATACTTCGATAATGAAAGTATATAAAGTTGGAAAAACTGATCAGCAAAAAAGAATCGATAATTGCGGAATAACCATTGTTTATTTGCAACAAGGAAAATAACAAGGCTGCGAAGATTATAGAAAACCAGGTCCAGGTTTTATTACTGCTAACTGCCCATAAATTGTTTAATATAAATGCCAACGACAAAACAGCAAATGCTTCATTCGACCACGTAAATGGCCCAATAATGATTATACCATTGATAAAACTTGAAAAAACGATATTCAACAATTCCATCATTGCCGTCCGGTCATTATCCTGCTCAATCCAAATGCCGTACGAGATTCCGCTAAGGCTTTGAATAAAATAAATTGCTCCAAGTAGTAGTAATGCAAGCGTAATATCGTAAATAAACTTACGTTTTCCGATTATAAAGACATTGAAGCTATTTTTAAGGAGGTATTTGTTCAACAACAGAATAACTGCTATTCCAAACAAGCTTAAAAGCATATAATAACCCAAAAACTCTTCGGCAATTATATTAGCAGGATTAAGCAAAGTTTTTTGAAGAATAGCTGTTAAATAGAAAGGAATAACAACTAATAAAACTGCAATAATATGTCGCGCACTATTAGTCATTCCTGTATTTCGATGGTGTTAAACCAGTCATTTTTTTAAATGCGGTATTAAAAGCCGATAATGAATTATAACCTACTTCAAAGGCTATATCGGAAATTTTTGTATCCGGTTCAGTTTTCAATTTACTTTTCGCTTCTTCAATACGATATTGCCCAATTAATTCAAAAAATGTTAACTGAAAATTCTCGTTAATCACCTGAGAGAGTGCATGTGTGGAAGTATTTATCTTTTTGGCAAGTTTGCTTAAGGAAACAGTATTGTCGCGGTAAACAGAATTTTGATTCAATAAAAGCTTCAATTCATTGAATATGCGTTCATTTTCGTCCGACTTCAATCCTGTCTTTTTATACTTCGGATTGGAGGTGTCTATAATATAACCTTTATTGATAATGATAATGAGTGAAAAATATATTAGCACACTATACAAAATTGCACCCGATATATACGGAAATCCTGAAACCTCATTTAGTAAATATGCAAACCAAATTCCCAACAGAAAAATGCTAATTACATTTAGTTGATTGCAAACTTTTGGATTATCGCATTCTTTAAAATTAGTATTGTAAATTGTTACTGTTAAATATATGATGTACTGCAAAAGTATGGTTCGATAAAAAATATGCCAGGTACTAGCGTCATTTCTTATGGAATCAAGAAGTACCCACATAAAAGTAAAAATAATGGCAGGCAAAAGGTGAATAAGTTGCTTCCAACGAAATTCAAATTTGATATTCAGAACCGATTGTGTGAAATAATAATAAACCGGACCAATTGCCATAAAGCCAGACAATCCTATTGTTAAAAGAAAATCGTGTAGACCATCAGAAAATGTTAGAAGAATTGACTTTGAGATTCTAAGGGTAAGCATGAATATGAAAAGAGCAAAAATCAGGTTTGATTTTCGGTTGCCTTTTTTTGACACTAAAGAATATGTAATTAGAATAAAACTATTTACAATGCCTATTATGCTCCCGATTAGGATAATTGTTTCCATTGTTTTAAATCCGGCAAAGATTACAAAGATAAAAACCTTTTTACTTCAATTATATTTTATGAGTGAGCAATTTTGAATATAACCTTTTCTAAAATTCAATCGTTTTATACAACTACCAAATTAACTCTAAATGTAGTCTTACTTCATGATATTTTATTTTTCATAAAATCGAATTTATAATTGTTTATTTATGAAATAGCAATATTCATTTTATTTGGCTGATATTGAGCTTATTTGCTGTTTTCTTTTTCTGTTCTGTTACCTAACTTTATTTCCATAAAAAGACCCTTTCGAGGTAGGATAGCAAGTTTATGTTTTGGTCAGACCAAAACCCATGTTTAGCATCCCGTTGGTCTAAAAAATGGTAATAAAATATGGTGCAATTTAACAAAGGTGGCCGTCCACGGAAATTGGATGGTGATAAGATGAAATATAAGGTAACGGTAAAAATGTCGACCGTTGAATATTACTCCTTAATTGGTAAAACGAAGGAGGCTGGGATTTCACAAAGTGAGTTTGTCAGGCAGTCAATAATGAATACAACAGTTGTTCAACGTTTAACACCTGAACTGAATGCTGAGATAAGAAAACTCTCAGGAATGGCCAATAACCTAAATCAGATTGCACGAAAAGCCAATGCCCTGGGGTACGATCATATTCGTAGCGAATACCTGTTTCTTGCTAATAAGATTGACCGAATCATAAAAAAAATTCTATGATTGCCAAGATTACAACAGGTGGAGACTTTGCCGGGGCGGTAGATTATATCCTAGATCCCAAAAAAGCGGCTGAATTGTTAATGGGAGAGGGCGTACGTTTGAAAAATACCAATTCGATAACAAAAAGTTTTGTTGCTCAAACAGAACTCAATTCGAGGGTAAGCAAACCGGTAGGTCATATTTCATTGGATTTCTCCGTTCAGGATAAAGCAAAGTTGAATAACGAGTTTCTTCTAAATATTGCAGATGATTATCTAAACAAAATGGGAATCATAAATACCCAGTTTATAATAGCCCGGCATTACGATAAGGAGCATCCACATATTCATATTGTGTATAACAGGGTGAACAATCAGGGGAAAACGATATCCAATAAAAACGATCGTTACCGTAGTGAAAAGATCTGTAAAGAGCTTACACGAAAGAATGACTTGTATTTTGCCAAGGGAAAAGAAAATGTAAACGTTCACCGGCTAAAAGAACCGGACAAAACAAAATATGAGATTTATAATTGCCTGAAAGAGCTTGTGCCCAAATGTAAAGATATGGATGAACTGGAAGCTAAACTGAACAGAGAAGGGATTACAGTAAACTACAAATGCAGGGGGATACAAATGTTGTTCAGGGGATTTCGTTTACCAAAAACGATTTAAAATTTAATGGTTCTAAAATTGACAGGCAATTCAGCTATTCAAAAATCAAGTACAGGCTGGATGAGAATAGGAGACAGGAATACGTTGCGGTTATTGATAATCCATCGCTGGATCAGGCTTTCTATCAGTTTATAAAAGAGGGATTACTTCAGGCAGAAAAGGATGAAGAAAGACAACGAATGAGGGAGTCATATCAACGCATAAAACCTGTAAAGAAAAAGAACAGAGGGTACCGGATGTAGGTCATAAGGTTTTCCCAAATCTTCAACAAATTGATTTCAATTCAGTCAAACGTCAAAAGCTTACGGCATAAACGCAGCCAGCAAATTGACAAGAGTTTTGGAATTGTTTGTATTCTTTGATGCCAATACACCTTTCTCATACTTCGAAAGGAGACTTGGCATCAAAGCATTGGAAAATCACTTGCCAATTTACTGTCCTCCAGCGCCATCTTTCAGTCCATTTATTCCGTTTCCTTTTGCCTAATGCCTGAATTATAAAGAACCGGTGTTTACGATTTGGGATTAAGGATAGCCTTTGGAAATGAATGAAGATGGGAGTATTTTTCTTTTAATTGGCACCAAAAGTCGTTCGAAAAAATGTGTCAACTCACGAAAAGTCGTTCGAAAAAGTGTGTTTCGGAAGAGTAAAACGGTAATATATGGAGTTGACTTACAATCTCGAAATTGTTTGTATAGCTCACAATTTAGATTATGTTGGGCTATAAATGTGTATTTTATAGCTCATGCTTCATTAAAAGTGTCGATTGTGATCGACAAAATAGTATTAATAATGTCGAATCAAAACGACAATATTGAAAAGTGTTATTCAAGTTTTAGGATAACATTTTAAATTGAAGATTTCAATGGTTCAATATTAAGAAAATACCTTGTACTTTTTAATGTACCGGTTTTAATTAGTATTTGTTTGTTGATTAAATCCTGTAAATCTCTGGTGGCGGTTGAGGCAGAAGTTTTGGCTATAGTTTGGTAGTTGTTGGCGCTTAATCCTCCTTTAAAACCTTTATGTCCTGCATCAAAAAGTCGTTTTACAACTTTTAATTGACGTTCATTTAGTTGAAATGAGAAACGGTCAAAAAATCTGGTTTTTTCTATCAAAAAATCTATACGCTTTAATGTATGTTCCTGTGCTTCAAGAATGGTTTTTGAGAAATATACAAGCCAATCAGTAATTTCAAGTGTGGTATTACTTTTCTCAAGAAATGCATAGTAGCTCTTTTTATTGGCATCAATAGTGGAAGAAAGTGAAATTAATGATGGTCGTAAAGTACTTTGTGCTATCGACTTCTCTGCAATTGCCCTTCCGATTCTACCGTTGCCGTCTTCAAAAGGGTGTATGCTTACAAAATAGAGGTGGGCTATTCCTGCCTTTGCTAAGGGTAGGAGCTTCTGATTGACATCTTTTTGATGCATTTGGTTGAACCAGGAAACAAATTTTTCCATTTCATCAGGTACAATTTTAGATGGAGGTGCTTCAAAATGAACCTTAGGAAGGTCCAGTCTTCCCGAAACAACTTGCATCGGATCTTCATGCGTACGATAACAACCAATATCTTTTATGTCTCGTCTGCCATTGGTTATCATTTTGTGCCACGAAAAAAGCTGCTCATGGGTTAAGGTTTTGTCGTAATTGAGATACAAATCAACCATCATTTCAGAGATACCAAATTCTGCTGGTGGGATTTTTCTTTTTTCAATAGCCAATCCGAGATTTTTCTTTATAGATGATTGTACACTATCCCGGTTAAGATATTCTCCTTCAATTTCCGATGTTTTTATGGCCTCATCACTAAGAACTTCTACCAGAAAATTGTCTTTTGATTCTTCCTGAACGTGCTTTAATACGCCGAAGACGGTACCGCTATTTTCAGAAAACTGGTATTCCAATGCTTCCAATGCCTTGGCATCATAAGAAAATTGTGGCCAATCTTTAAGCATCCAATTCCAAACATTATAAGCCATGGGCTATAAATTTTACGTTTATAGCCCAAATATAGCAAAAATATGGGCTATAAATACGTGTTTTATAGCTCATTCCTTCAATTAGGATTGGAAAACTAAAATGTATTAGTTCAAAATACCTTGTAAACCTAAATTGTATAGTTTTGATTAAGAGCACATTTTTTTGTATTTTTAAGGTATAAAATATTGAAAATGAACCAGTGAGAGACAAAAACGAGACCTCACGATTTGCATTGAAATAACACATTGATTATAAGTGTATTACCGAGGTGGTTCGATTCCCGCCCCGGGTACAAAAAAGCCTGATATTCGAAAAGAGTATCAGGCTTTATTTTTTGTATATATCATTTCAATATTATGTTATAATAAGTTCAATACCCATTTCTTCAATTGCTGTCGCTACTGAATTGGAGATTCCGGAATCAGTAATAATAACGTCAATTTTATCAAGATTACAGATTTTACCAAATCCCCGGCGTCCAAATTTTGTGGAGTCTGATAATATAATTGTACGCAAGGAGGCAGACATCATTTTTTTGTTTAAGATAGCCTCTTCTACGTTTGAATTTGTAATTCCGTTTTCAATATCAATCCCGTCTACACCTAGAAAGAGTTTTGAGCATGTTAAGTCTTGAAATATGTTGGATGCAAAATCGCCAACAACAGAAAAAGAGTTTTTACGAACGATGCCTCCTAGCTGGATTACCTCAATATTTTCTCTGTTATTTAGTAACATAGATGTTTTTAACGACGCGCTAACAACGGTAAGACTGTTGTTTGGTTTTAGTTCTTGAGCAAAGGTATGTGCGGTAGAACCTGAGGCGATAATAATTGAGTCGTTTGGTTCAATAAGATTGCATGCAGCCAGGGCAATGCGTCTTTTTTCAGTGGGGCGAAGTTTTTCTTTTTCGTTCAGGTTAATGTCTGCTGTGTGAGGGTTGATGGGGCTGGCACTTCCATGTGTTCTGTAAAGGAGTTTCTTTTTTTCTAAAGTTTTCAAATCCTTTCGAATTGTAACGGGAGTTACATCTAGTTCTTTTGCAATATCCGAAACTTTAACGAATCCTTTATCTTTCAATGTGTTTAAAATGAATTGATGCCTTTCTGCTATGCTTAACATATTTAAGTTACTTTTTAGATAATCAAATATAGCCTTTTTTCGTTAATACGTACTAGTGTTCATTGTTTGGCGATGATTAAAATATCAGGTTGTTTCGAATTATTTCATTTAGTATGGTGTTATTCATTTGGTAGGTTGTTTTTTGTTTTATTCGAAAAATTGTTTCGAATAGGCGTAGTTTGTGCAAAGCTTGTTGTTATTTTTATTAATCAAAGAGCACAAAACGAAACAGTAGGGTTTCGCAATGTTGTTTTATTGTTTCTTTTTATGTAGATTTGTCTCCGGCATTAAATAAGAAAGAGATTTATTAAACTTGAAAATTAAATAACTAACACAATATGAGGTCGAAAAAAAACTTTGCTAAAATTATTACTGTTGTAGCGTTGGCTGCATTTTTAGGTAGTTGTCAGCAGTGCAATAAAAAGGTGCTTGATTCGGGGGTGGCTGTAAAATCCAAACCGGAATTAAATGATTTTTTCAAATACAAAGGTGATGGCTCTGTTATAGTGAGTGGCCATCGTGGAGGAAAAGGAGAGGGAGTTGCCGAAAATAGTATTGAATTGTTTAAGCAGCTTACTGATCAAATGCCAATCGTTTTTGAGGTAGATCCCCGGTTGACAAAGGACAGTGTAATTATTTTGCTTCATGACAATACGCTGGATAGGACAACAACAGGTACAGGAAAAGTTCAGGATTATACTTATGCTGAATTGCAGGAGCTTTGGTTGAAAGATGATGAAGGTGAGGTTACAGAGTTTAAGATTCCTACTTTAAAGGATGCCATTGAATGGAGTAAGGGAAAAACAGTACTAAATCTGGATAAAAAAGATGTTCCGCTATGGATGACTGCAGATTTAATTAAGGAATTGGATGCTGATGATTATATAATGGTTACAGTGCATACGGGTGCACAATCAAGGTATTATTACGATAAATTTCCCGGTTTAATGCAGTCTGCTTTTTCACGGAATAAGAAAGAGTATGAAGATCTTGCAATTTGTGGAACTCCATGGGAGAATATGATTGCCTATGTGGGGCGAACTATCGATAAAAATAACTATTTAATAGTAGAAAAGTTAAGGGCGCATGGCGTAAGTTGTATGGTTTCGTATGCACCAACACACGATAAACTTAAAACAGTAGAAGAACGCAGGCAAGCTTATTTGGAAGAAATAAAAACAAAACCAGATATTATCGAGTCGGATCTGCCTCTTGAAATCTGGGAACTGGTGAGACCGGAAGAAACGAAGTAGTATCTATTAACATAAAAATGTATTTGATTGACTAGGATTTTGGTGATTGGCCGAATCCTGAAGCAAAACCGGAAGAAATCTGTCCGGGTGGGAATGAACTAGACTTTTCGATTAATTTTTAATAATAAACCTATGAAACGGATCATTTATTTTATGTTTTTTTCACTGGCCTTTACTTACATGGCCTGCGAGAAATTTGAAGAACCTAAGATCCCAAACATTAGTGACTGTGAACTCACTTTAAAAAATAAAGAGGGTATACCGTTATCCAGTGTTTGGGTTAAGCTCTATTACACTGACAAAAGGCCGGATTTTGTAGTTGATTCTACATTTACTTCGGTGCTTGGTGTCGGCTCTTTTCGAAGTTTGGAACCAAGAGAGTACGCTTTAAAAGCATTTAACACAAACAATGAAGAGGTAGGAACAGAATCTATCGTTGTTCCCGATTCTGAAACACCCATTCAGATTGATTTGGAAATGGATGTTTTTGTTGAGAACTATGGACTCAAAGTGAGAGTAGTTGATAACAGAGATAATCCTATTGTAGGGCGTAAAGTAGCCCTTTATACCGGGGGGGTAAATCCTGTATTTATTAAAGAAGCAATGACTGCTGAAGATGGAAGTGTTCTTTTTGCAAATACTGTGGTCGGAACCTACAATGTGTATGTGTATGATGACGATAATGTAATTGTTTATGAGCAGAGAACCAGTACTGTTGGAGCAAGTGAGGATAATGAAGAAGATTTTGTAATCCGTAAGATTTTCCACGACACTAAAGTTGTTATTACTGGATTTATGCACGACCCTCGTGGTTCTGATAGTAAGGATGCCGGAACATTTTCGGGAGATGGTTATGAGCACGATGGAGAATATGAATATGTTCAGCTAATGGCTTTGGCAGATATTGATTTTACCGAAGAACCTTATGCAGTAGTTTGTACCAATTCGGGTGCACCAACAGAATATGGCTGGGCAGACGGAGTGTACAATATCGAAAATAAAAAAGTTTACCAAATGAACCTGGAAACCGGTTCTGTGAAAAAAGGCCAGTATTTCTACATAGGTGGAAGTTCGCGTCGAATTGCCAGTTATTATGTGTTAAATGGAAGTCAGCAGCTGGATGAAGATAAGTTTTGGTCGGTTAACTATCATAACAAGCCTGGTGGAAATAATAACGGTGCTCCTAAAAAAGGAAGTGGGTTGTTAGGTAATGGTTCCGGGAAATCGGTTTCAACTGTAAAAAAATCTGCTCCCGATGGTATTGCTGTGTTTAAGGGAACTGTAGTTGACAAAAATACCGTTCCGGTTGATGCCATATTTTATGGAACAACAGTTACATACGAGAATTATCAATTGCCGGATAACGATGTTTATAGCAGGGTAAATGAAGAGACCGGTGAAGAGCAGTTAATGTTCGGACAGGGAACTAATAATTTCTTGTTCCCGGTAGGAGCTCAGGATCAGGGAGATTTTATAAAGCTCGGAGGTAAGGTAACTCCAACCGAATGGCTTGTACCACGATCGGGAGTACAATTCAGATTTAACCTTAAAGAACGGCCGGGAGCTTCTGTTGCGGATATTGAAAATGCAGAAGACTGTACCGTGTTTGTAGATAAATAGTAGGCGGGCAAGGTGAGAACCTGTTGGTTAGCTCTCATAAAAAAGAAATAACAGTTATGATAAAAAAATATAAAACATTACTAAAACAATCTGCTTTTGTTTGTTTTAGTTTGATAATGCTTTGCTTTTTCTCACTTGATGTAAAGGCTGAAAAAGTTTTGAAAAGTGGAAACAAAACTCAGGCTCCACAGGATAAACATGTTGTTACGGGTTCGGTTAAAGATGAAAGTGGAGAACCGTTGATTGGGGCAACCGTCGTTATTGTTGGAACAACTGATGGTGCTACAACCGATGTTAACGGGCGCTTTAGTTTGCAGGTTTCGGCTGATAAAAATGAGCTGCTTGTGTCTTACATCGGATTTGAGGATTTAACTGTAAGTATTGATGGAAAAACTTCGATTGATATTGTTTTAAAAAGCAGTTTTTCTGAAATCGATGAAGTTGTTGTAGTTGGATATGGTACAGTAAAAAAGCGAGACTTGATTGGTGCTGTCGATCAGATTGGGCAGGAAGCTTTGGAAGGCCGTGCAAATCCAAGTATTACCCGTACACTTCAGGGGCAAATACCAAACCTTAACATTACTATGACTGATGGTAAGCCTAGTAGTAGTCCGAAATATAATGTAAGAGGACAAACTTCAATTGGAGCAGGTGGTAGTGCGCTGGTTTTGATTGATGGTGTTGAAGGGGATCCAAACTCGGTAAATCCAGACGATGTTGAAAGTATTTCTGTTTTGAAAGATGCTTCTTCGGCAGCAGTTTACGGTGCCCGTGGTACTTTCGGAGTAGTGCTTATTACTACAAAAAATGCAAAAGCCGGTGATGTGCAGGTGAAATATGACGGGAATGTTTCGTTTTATTCCCGTACTGTTGAGCCTTCTTTTGTAACCAACGGTTATGAATGGACCACTAATATGTTGCGTTCGTATCATGGTTATAGCGATTACAACGGAACCGATCCAACTTCAATCAATAATATTTTTCCTTTTAACCGTGCCTGGTACGATGAGTTAAAAAGAAGAAACGATAATCCGGAGCTTCCTAAAATAAGGGTTAATAATGATGGGCGTTACGAGTATTTCGGAGATACAGATTGGAACAATCTTTTGTATGATGATTTGGTAACCGGTACAGATCATAAAATTAGTATTAATGGTGGTACTCAAAAAGCTTCCTATTATGTTTCTGGAAGATATTTTACACAGGATGGTATTTACCGTTATGGTTCAGATGATATAGATCGTTACAACTTCCGCGGGAAAGGAGAAATTGAATTGAGTCCGAAGTTGAGGTTGACCAATAATTTCTCAATGGATTACATGGATTATAGTTATCCGCTTATGTCATACGGTGACGAATTGATTCAGCGTAACCTGGAGCACCAGGGGTTTCCGGTTGCAACGATGTATAATCCCGACGGAACATATACTTATTCGGCAATTTATACAGGAGTAGGTGATTTTCAGAATGGAACGTCATTTCAGGATAGCAAAACAATGAACGTGCGAAATACGGTTGGTTTTGTTTATACACCGTTTAAAGCCATAGCAGTGAAAGGGGACTTTACTTATAGTAATAAAGACTATCGTCGTTTCAGGGTAAACAGGTATGCACCTTATAGCGAAGGACCCGAAAAATTTGGAGAGAAAGGGCAGTCGTTAAGGCGTATGTGGAACCAGGAAACCAATTATACTGCTTCAAATTTAACAGTAGACTATAAACCCGATTTAGGAGAAGACCATAGTTTAGGAATACTGGGCGGTGTTAATGTCGAAAATTCGGAGCAAAGAAGATATTACAACAGAAGAGATGGATATTTGTATCCGGATAAACCAAACTTTCTTCTTATGGATGGTGAAAATTATTTTATTGAAGAGAGAAGTGAGGACTGGGGATTTCTGGGAGTATTTTTTAGGGCGAATTACGCTTTTAAAGGAAAGTATTTAGTTGAATTTAGTACACGATATGATGGTTCTTCAAAATTCCCTGTTAACGAACAATGGGGGATGTTTCCATCCGGATCGATTGGTTGGAGAATTTCGGATGAGTCATTTATGGCGCAAACGAATAATTGGTTGAATAATCTAAAGTTGCGGGCTTCTGCCGGTACTTTGGGGAATGGTAATGTAAAACCTTATGATTATCTGGATTTGTTGAGTGTTTCTAAAACTCCTCACTTGTTAGGAGGAGGATATCAAACCTATACAGAAATGCCTGCCACGGTACCCGATAATTTAACCTGGGAAAAAGCAACAACTTACAATGTTGGATTGGATGCAGATATGTTCGATGGTCGTTTAAGTCTAGGTTTAGACTTATATCAGCGCCGAACAACAGATATGTATGTTTACGGACCAAAATTACCGGAAGTTTACGGAGAGAATGCCCCAAAAGGAAACTATGCCGATTTAAAAACAAACGGCTGGGAGTTGGTAGTCGGTTGGAAGAATCGTACTATGTTGGCCGGCCGGCAGTTGTCGTATAATTTTAAGGTAATGTTGTGGGATAGCCAAAGTTGGATTACCAAATATATAGGGAATGATATTAACAGTTTGAGTTCTTATTACGATGGACAAAAGATTGGTGAAATTTGGGGGTACACAATCGATGGTTTATTTGCAAGTGCTGAAGAAATTGCCAGCCATGCTGATCAGGATATTTTTAAAGTGTCAAAAGGGCGTATTTGGTTGCCGGGAGATCTGAAATTCAGAGATATTGATGATACAGGAAGGATTGATAAAGGAAATAATACTTTGGATGATCATGGCGATTTAAGTGTTATCGGAAATTCAGAGGCACGTTACCAGTTCGGTGTAAATATGGGAGCAAATTATGCTGGATTCGGACTTAGTTTATTTTTCCAGGGAGTTGGGAAAAGAGATTGGTATCCTGATGTTGAGACAGGTTACTTCTGGGGGCAGTTCAACCGTCATTACGGGTATTACCCGACAGATCAGGTTGGAAACACGTGGATTGAAGGCGAAAACGAAGATCCTAATGCATACTGGCCTCGTTTGCGTTCGTATACTGCAACTTCGGGTAGTAAAACAATGGGAAATGCAAACAATCGTTACCTGCAGAATGCTGCTTATATAAGATTGAAGAATGTTACCCTTGATTATACACTTCCGAAAGATGTAGTAAATAAGTTGAAATTGGGAGGTGTGAAGTTTTATGTGACAGGTGAAAACCTACTTACCTTGACCGGTTTAACAAAACATACAAATAATTTCGATCCTGAAGTTATTGAGTCGGGAGACAGTGAATTTGCAAGTAATAAAAATCGGGAGAATGGTTATAGCTACCCGATGTTGAAGAGTGTTACCGTTGGTGTTAATGTAACCTTTTAAATTGTAAACTGATGAAACGAGCATGTAGATTATCTTGCACGCAGGAGGATGATTATAAGTAAGTTCCATGAGTTGCCATAAAAAATAAACAATTATAAACGAATGAAAAAAGTATTATTATATCTGATATTGATTGGGAGTAGTGTTGTTTTTACCGGCTGCGATGATTTGCTGGAAAAAGATCCTATTCATGAGCTGAATGCATCAACGTTTTTCAGCAACGAAAACGACCTTAAAATTTATTCATATTCTTTCTATAAATTTGGATTGCCCACAGCTAATACCATTGCTAAAACTGACGGTACTTCTGATTATGCTGCAATTAATAATCCGAGCGACTTCATTGCCGGAGTTTGGAGTTCAGAAGATCAGAATGGTTGGTCTGTATCTGATTGGAATGATCTGAAAAATATAAATTATTTCCTTGAAAATATAAAGGATACTCCTGTTGATGAAAGTGTGCTGAAGCATTACGAAGGTTTAGCTCGTTTTTGGAGAGCGTTTTTTTATCTTCAAAAAGTGCAAACATTTGGCGATGTACCGTGGTACGACAAGGCGCTGGATCGCGATGATGAAGATTTGTATAAAGGCCGCGACAGTCGTGAGTATGTGATGGGTAAAGTATTGGAAGACATTAGTTTTGCCGCAGAAAACATGCGGGAAGTAAAAGACGGTTTCAGTAGTTTGGTTAATCGTTATACTGCGCTGGCATTAAAATCAAGAATTTGTTTGTACGAAGGAACTTATCGTAGGTATCATGCAGAGCTTGGGTTAAACGATTCGGATGCCTGGTTACGAGAGGCTGCAAATGCTGCTAGGGAATTAATCGATTCAGGTAAGTATAACTTGTTGAATACAGGTAATCCGGCCAAAGATTACAGAACTTTGTTTACTTCCGAGAATCTTTCGGGAATTGGGGCAATTACGGGAGAAGTAATACTTGCACTTAATATGGATACCGATTCAAGAGAGTGGCACGATCTGACGTGGAATTTTAACTCGCCAACCAATGGTAGCCGCTGGTCGTTAATTAAACCTTTTGTCAATACTTATTTAATGAGAGATGGAAGTCGGTTTACCGACAAGTCGAATTACGACGAGATTGAGTTTGTCTCGGAAATGCGTAATCGCGATTATCGACTAAGTCAGACTATTCGTACCGAGGGGTATAAACGGGCAGATGGTGTTATAGCGCCTCCCGATTTTGCTGTAACGTTAACAGGATATCATATTATGAAATGGAGTTTGGATGACGCGTGGCACGATGGACAAGGTCAGTGTACAAACAGCATTCCTGTTTTTCGTTATGCAGAAGTTTTGTTGAATTATGCGGAAGCAAAGGCAGAACTTGGCGAGTTTGGTACTGCAGAATGGAATGAAACAATAAAGCCACTGCGCGAACGTGCCGGTGTTTTGGGTGTGGAGCCTGCAACAGCAGATAATTATTTGCAATCAACTTTCTTCGCTGGTATAAATGATAAGTATTTGTTGGAAATAAGAAGAGAGCGTGGCATTGAGCTATGTTTTGAAGGTTTGCGTTACCAGGATTTGATGCGTTGGAAGCTGGGAGAGTTGCTTGATTCTGAGACATTGAAGTGGCAAGGAATCTATATCCCTGAATTGGGTGTTAATTACGATTTGAATGGAGATGCTATTCCGGACTTTAGCGTAGTAGAATCAATGCCATCCAGTCCAACAGCGGGTGTAAAATATGTAGTACTGGGAGCAAACATTACAAGAACGGCAAGCGGACATCTTGAATGGGCTTACAATGTGAACCGAAAATGGGAAGACAAAAAGTATCTAAGGCCAATTCCAAAAGATGCTACTTTGTTGAATCCTAATTTATTACCTCAAAACCTAGGTTGGGAATAAGTCATAAATGGTTAGTTAGAATTCGTAGTAGTTGAATTCCGAAGAGGGGTTGCCACAGGCAATACCCTCTTCCTTGTTAATGTAAATTGGTTAGAGAATATAATATGAAACAACCAGTTTCAAGTCCTTTTTAACAATAAACAAAAATCTGAAACTATGAAAAGTGTTTTTGAAAAGATGAGTTA
Source organism: uncultured Draconibacterium sp. (assembly GCA_947492175.1). Taxonomy (GTDB): domain Bacteria; phylum Bacteroidota; class Bacteroidia; order Bacteroidales; family Prolixibacteraceae; genus Draconibacterium. The sequence goes on from CANLMQ010000003.1 coordinate 14,534, forward strand.
TTATTTGATGGTGCTGGGAATCGCATTTGTATTAGTGCAGTGCGACTCGGATGATGAAACTGAAATGGTTCCTCAACCAGATCCGGAAACAGAAGTGGAAGGAATTACCCTGAAGCCGGGAATGGATTTGTGTGGGATTATTAGTGATCAGGACGGAAATCCGGTGTCGGGAGTAGTGGTTACAGATGGGTTTTCCTGTGTGCTTACCGACAGTGATGGTATTTATCAGATGAAAAAAGATAATGAGGCTAAGTTTGTGTATTATTCAACTCCGGCAGATTACAAAGTTGCTACTTACTCTGAAACAAATAATGTGGCAAAATTTTATACTAAGCTGAGTGCTGGTAAAAGATATGATTTTAAACTGGAAAAACTGCCTGTCGTAGAAACTGAATTTACATTGACAGCCATTGGTGATCCGCAGCCTTATAGCTCTGCCGACTTCAATCGCTTTAATGCAGAAACGATTGAAGATTTGAGTGATTATTTTAACGGTTGGTCTGAACCTGTATATAGTATTGTTTTAGGTGATTTGGTGAGCGATTCTCCCGGTTTGTACGGGCAAATGCATTATGCGCTGGGCACCACAAATATGACAACTTTTACTGCAATAGGAAACCACGATAAAACTGCACAGTCAAATAAAGATTTACCCCGTACGAGTGAGAAATACATGTCGACTTTCGGACCGGTTAACTATTCGTTCAATCGTGGAGATGTTCACTTTGTATGCCTTGATAATGTTATCTATTCAAATTCGTCGTCATATAGCGGAGGGTTTTTGACGCAACAAATTGCATGGTTGCAAGCCGATTTGTCTCATGTTTCAAAAGATAAAATGATAATTGTTTATTATCATATTCCTTTGCGAGGTTCTGAAAGTATAATAAATCGAAATCGTTTTTTGCAATCGCTTGAAGGTTTTGCTGAAGTTCATTTGATGAGTGGTCATACGCATTACAACGAAAATTTTGAGATTGTAAGTCAGGTACAAGCCTACGAGCACGTTCATGCGGCTGCTTGTGGTTCGTGGTGGAAATCTACCATAAATGGAGACGGCACACCCAATGGTTATGCCGTTTATGAAATATCGGGAGCCACCATTAAAAACTGGTACTACAAGCCAACGTTTTTAGCCCCTGAATTTCAGATTCGCTTGCATAAAGGGGATGCTGTTTTTGGCGGTAGTAACGGATTTTATTCGTACGATCTTGCTGCTAATTCCATTATTGCCAATGTGTGGAACGCTGATAAGAATTGGAAAATTGAGGCCTATGAAGATGGGGTGAAGGTTGCGAATTTAACCCGGTTATCTGATAGTCTGAGAGATGCGTGGTCGTTGGGGTATCATATTGGTGTTCTGAATAGAAATCCCAAAAACTATAGTCCTCCATCTAAGCATTTGTTTTTGCACCGCATGGTAAATAGTGAGGCAGAGTTGGAGATTCGGGCTACTGATCCTTTCGGAAATGTATACAAACAAAATGAAATAGTTTCTGATTATAGTTCTGCTGTTTCGTATTAGATCTGTTTGTATTGTTGTAAATATGTTGAATATGAGTTTGTTGAAGTTGAGGAGTGTTTTTTTAACTGATTTATGTGCTGGTAGATAGCGTATTGTTTCAAGTGTTTACGTTTTCTGTTCTTTGTGTAAAATGTTAAGAAAAGAAAAAAAACATTGCATTTAAAGTTTTGTTTTGTTTTTAAGGTTTCTTTTTGTTTATATTTGGTGTGGATAACGAAACAAAAGAAAAGAAAAAGAAACAATATTGACTTTGGTGGCTTCGTAATCCGAATCTGATGGAGGATGTTGTTTTCTGAAAAAACAAACGATTTTATTATAAGAACTAGGTATAGAATTTATGAAAAGAGAAGAACTACTGCATAGGCTGGAGCAGAAGCAGGTTTATGATATGCTTGTAATCGGTGGAGGTGCAACCGGTTTAGGCATTGCTGTTGATGCAGCATCAAGAGGTTATAAAGTAGTGTTGATTGAACAACACGACTTTTCAAAAGGAACATCAAGCAGAAGTACAAAACTGGTACATGGCGGTGTTCGTTATTTGGCACAGGGCGATATTAAATTGGTTATTGAAGCGTTACGCGAAAGAGGAAGAATGCGTAGAAATGCCCCTCATCTTGTAAAAGATATGAGGTTTATTATCGGGAATTATAAATGGTGGGAACGTTCATATTATACAATCGGGTTAACATGTTACGATGTTCTTGCAGGTAAAATGGGATTGGGAAGATCGTTGCCGATGACATCGAAAAAGGTGATGGAAGAAATACCTGGTTTACGCACTAATGGATTAAAAGGAGGTGTAGTTTATCACGATGGACAGTTTGATGATTCACGTTTGGCAGTCTCGCTTGCTCAAACTGCTTTTGATAACGGCGGTATTTGTGCAAATTACATAAAAGCCACAGGATTGATAAAAGACATTGACGGAAAACTTGTTGGTATTGAGGCAAGCGATATGTTATCAGGAAAACAATTCAGAATAAAAAGTAAGTGTGTTATAAATGCTACCGGTGTTTTTGTTGACGATTTAATGGGAATGGATATTCCAAAATCGGAGAAAAAGGTACGCCCAAGTCAGGGAGTGCATCTGGTTGTTGACAAGAAATTTTTAGGAGATAGTAAATCCGCTATAATGATTCCTAAAACGGATGACGGCAGGGTATTATTTGGTGTTCCATGGCACGATAAAGTTGTATTGGGAACTACTGATACTCCTTTGAATGATGCCGATATGGAACCTCGTGCGTTGGAAGAAGAGGTAGATTTTATTCTGAATCAGGCTGGGCAGTATTTGGCAATGAAACCCAAACGATCAGATGTATTATCAGTTTTTGCCGGTTTACGACCATTGGCGGCACCTTCAAAAGGCGAGCAAAAAACAAAAGAAATTTCAAGAAGCCATAAACTGTATAAGTCGAAATCTGGAATGATAACCATAACCGGCGGGAAATGGACTACCTATCGCGAAATGGCAGAGGAAGTGGTAGATGAAGCCATTAAAACCAACGGACTGTCTCCAAGAAAGTGTGTAACAGCCAACATGAAAGTTCATGGTTATGCAACTAAAGTCGACGAATCGAAATGGGATTATGTGTACGGCAGTGATATCGATAATATCAACAAGCTGATAAAAAAAGAGAATTCTTACGATGCTTTGTTACATCCCGAGTATACTTTTAAAGAAGCTCATGTGGTTTGGGCTGTGCGAAAAGAATTGGCTCAGACGGTTGAAGATGTTTTGGCCCGCAGGGTAAGAGCATTATTTGTTGATGCAAGGGCTGCCATTGAAATGGCGCCTCGGGTCGCACAGATTCTGGCAAAAGAGCTTAAGAAATCAGCTGAATGGGAAACTGAGCAAATAAAAGAGTTTACCAAGGTGGCAAAAGGTTATATTGTAGCCTAAAATAGAAGCAATGCTAAATCTACATTCAACAATAAAATGAATCAAAGCAGGAATATATTTTTCGAGCGGGTTGGTCTCCCAAAACATTTGGCATGGGGTTACCTTGGAGTGCTCATTTTTATGATGGGCGACGGAATTGAGCAAGGTTGGTTAAGTCCCTATCTGGTAGGACGGGGCTTAAGTCTTGAAGCATCGGCTACTTTATTTACGGTGTATGGTATAACCATTGCCATTTCTTCGTGGTTTTCAGGTGTATTTGCCGAAACCTACGGAACCCGTAAAACCATGATTAGTGGTTTGATTTTGTATTTATTGGGTACAACCGGTTTTGTGGGAATGGGAATTCCTGAGCTCAATTATCCTGTAATGCTGGCAACTTACGCGCTAAGAGGATTTGGATATCCGTTGTTTGCCTATTCGTTTTTAGTTTGGATTACATACAGTACACCCCAAAAACAACTGGGAAGAGCAGTTGGATGGTTTTGGTTCGTTTTTACCGGAGGATTAAATGTGTTGGGAGCTTATTATTCAAGCTGGGCCATTATAAAATACGGAAATATAACTACTCTTTGGACTTCAGTATTCTGGGCACTAATAGGAGCGTTTTTTGCCTTGTGGTTAAACAAATACAAAAAGGTTGAACGAAAAGGAGCAGAATCAAAGTTTAAAGACCTAATGAAGGGAATTACCATTATGCGCGACGAACCCAAAGTATTAATTGGCGGAATTGTACGGGTTATAAATACAACTGCACAGTTTGCTTTTCCGGTGTTTTTACCAATGTATATGGCTGAACATGGCTTTAATACGCAGGAGTGGCTGCAAATATGGGGAACCATTTTTACCGGAAATATTGTTTTTAATCTCATTTTTGGTTTTGTTGGCGATCGTGTTGGCTGGCGTAATACTGTAATGTGGTTTGGTGGTGTTGGATGTGGTTTAACTACTTTATTATTTTTCTATTCTCCATTGTTTGGTGGAGGAAACTTCTGGTTGGTTTTGGCCGCCGGAACATTATGGGGTGCTTTACTGGCAGGTTATGTTCCTTTGTCAGCTTTGGTGCCTTCGTTGGTTAAAGAGGACAAAGGCGCTGCCATGGCAGTACTTAACCTAGGGGCCGGTTTGCCGGTATTTGTCGGGCCACTTTTGGTAGGAGTATTTCATCAGCTAATCGGAAACGAAGGCGTTATCTGGTTACTGGCTGGTCTCTACTTTTTAAGTGCATTCTTAACCCGGTTTATCACACTTCCTAATAATGCAAAAACTGTTTAAATAAGATTATAATGAAACCAAGTATAAAAAAAGCACTGGCTTCGGCCAGTGACACAAGGGCACTTGAAATCGGTCGAAATATTATTGACCGTGTGCCTGCGCTTTTTTCATCCCAGTTTCCAGGGAAAAAGGCCGTGGTTGTTTGCGATCAAACAACCTTCGAAGTGGCCGGGAAAAAAGTTCATGATTATTTTATAGAAGCCGGACTGGCATATACAGAACCGTTTGTTTATAATGAAAGCAAACCTTATGCTGAATTTGGAAACGTAACTCTTTTAGAAGAATCGTTACAACAACATGATGCAATTCCGGTTGCTGTTGGTTCAGGAACGATTAATGATTTAACAAAACTGGCTTCGTCGAGAGCAGGCAGGCAATACATGTGTGTGGCAACTGCTGCCTCAATGGACGGCTATACCGCTTTTGGTGCATCAATTACTTTCGAGGGATCGAAACAGACCTTTTCATGTCCGGCACCACAAGTAGTGCTGGCTGATATTGAGGTAATAAGAAAGGCTCCGGCAGCTATGACAGCAGCTGGCTATGCTGATCTTTTCGCAAAAGTTACAGCGGGTGCCGATTGGATAATTGCCGATTCGCTGGATGTTGAAAAAATTGATGCAACTGCCTGGGCTATTGTACAGGATGAACTTAAAGAAGCACTGGCCGATCCGGTTGGCGCAAAAGAAGGAAAAGTTGAGGCAATTACTCCGTTGGTTGAAGGGCTCATTTTGGGAGGATTCGCAATGCAATGGGCAAAATCAAGTCGTCCGGCTTCCGGAGCAGAACATCAGTTTAGTCACCTATGGAACATGGAACATCATGTATATAACGGAGAAGCTCCATGTCATGGATTTCAGGTAGGTGTAGCTACTTTGGGAATAACACGTTTATACGAAGAGTTTTTAAAAGTGCCTGTTGAGTTGCTTGATGCAGCTACATGTGCCAGCCAATGGCCGGCATGGAACGAAATGCAAAAACAAGCAGAAGATCGTTTTGGCAATACCGACTTTTTAGATACAGCGATTAATCAAACAAGAGATAAGCACATTTCGAAAGAAGAGTTGGCAGTTCAAGTCGAAAAACTAAAACAGGTGTGGCCAAAACTAAAAGAAGACCTGAAAAATCAATTGGTGGCTGCAGAAGAGGTCAAGCAGCGTCTTGAAGCAGTTGGAGCTCCGTTTGAACCGGAACATATTGGCATTTCAAAAGAACGAATGAAAGAAACTTTTGTTCGGTCACAATTCATCCGTTCACGGTTTACAATATTGGATATCGTGCTTCGCATCGGGCAATTAACCCCTTTGTTGAATAATTTGTACTGATATAATGATTACACCAAAAATACATTTAACCTCATTTGAAAATGACCAGGAGGTAATAGAACGTCTTCAAAAAATAAAACATGTTGCTCTCGACATGGATGGGACAATTTACAAGGGAAGTACTGTTTTCCCTTTTACTTCCGCGTTTTTAAAGACCTTAAAGGAAATGGGTATTGGTTATTCTTTTTTAACCAATAATCCCTCAAAAAGTACCGAAGATTATCTGGGACATCTGAAAACGATGGGAATTGATGCCACAAAAGAGGAGCTATTTACGACTGCTCAGGCAACAATTGCTTTTTTAAAAGCAAATCACCCTGAAAAAAAGCGCCTGTTTATTCTTGGAACTCCGAGTATGATTACTGAATTTGAGAAAGCAGGTTTTGAATCGATGCCGGATGATCCGAAGGCTGAACCTGATGCCGTAATTGTAGGGTTCGACCTTACTTTAACCTACGAAAGGTTATCAAGAGCGGCCTGGTGGATTGACCAGGGGAAAACATATATTGCAACCAATCCCGATTATGTGTGCCCAACCGATCAACCCGTGACTTTGGTTGATTGTGGGGCTATTTGCGCCATGTTGGATAAGGCCACCGGAAAAGATCCTGACGTTGTGCTGGGTAAACCTCAACCCGAGATGTTGAACGGCATTTTAACAAGCTATAGTTTAAGAGCAGAACAAATCGCTATGGTGGGTGACCGTATTTACACCGATATTATGATGGCACACAATGCCAACGCATTTGGGGTTTTAGTACTTTCAGGCGAAGCCACTCTTGAGGATGCGAAAGCAGCAAAACCAATTCCTCATCTTGTAGTTGATAACCTGGAGGCATTGGGAAGATTGCTAAAACAAGCTCGGACATTAACAGCAAAATAGTGTATCGTGTTTTCATTCACTTATTAAATAAAAGAACACGTTGTGTTTGAAGTTACAGTAACGAAAAAAATGAACGATATTAAAACAATGAATAAAGCTGCCGATAATATTCGGATTCTTTCGGCAGCAATGGTAGAAAAGGCAAAATCAGGTCATCCGGGAGGAGCCATGGGCGGGGCCGATTTTATGAATGTATTATTTTCCGAGTTTTTGGTGTACGATCCCAAAAATCCGGAATGGGAAAGTCGCGATCGGTTTTTCCTTGATCCGGGGCACATGTCGCCCATGTTGTATTCTACCCTGGCACTTACAGGTAAGTTCAATATGGAAGAACTTAAGGCTTTTCGCCAGTGGGATAGTGTTACTCCCGGGCATCCTGAAAGAGATCTAAAACGTGGAATCGAAAATACTTCGGGCCCATTGGGACAAGGACATGCATACGGAGTAGGAGCAGCTATTGCAGCTAAGTTTCTGAAAGCTCGTTTGGGTAAAATAATGAATCAAACCATTTACGCTTACATTTCAGATGGCGGTGTACAGGAAGAGGTATCGCAGGGAGTTGGTCGTATTGCCGGACACCTTGGACTGGATAACCTGATAATGTTTTATGATGCAAATAATATTCAGTTGTCATCAAAAGTAGATGAAGTATCTACCGAAGATGTGGCTGCAAAATATAAAGCCTGGGGATGGAACGTGGTTACCATGAATGGTAACGATGTGGAACAAATTCGAGAGGCTTTAAAAAATGCTAAAAACGAAAGCGAAAAGCCCAGTCTGATTATTGGTGAAACAGTAATGGGGAAAGGTGCAGTAACAGCAGAAAACGCCATTTTTGAAGACCAGGTATCAACACACGGACAGCCTTTGTCGAATGCAGGAGCTTGTTTTGGTACCACGGTTAAAAATATGGGAGGTAATCCGGATAATCCGTTTGCAATTTTTCCTAATGTAGAAGCTTTGTATGCAAAGAGAGAAGCAGAACTGGAAATGCAAATTGCAAAACGAAAAGAAGAAAAAGAAGCTTGGGCAAAGGTAAATCCTGAACTGGCGGAAAAGTTGGATAAATTTTTCTCGAATGAAATTCCTGCAATAGACTGGTCGGCTATTGAACAAAAGCCAAACCAGGCAACCCGAGCTGCGTCTGCTAATGTTTTAAGTGTATTTGCAAAACAGGTTGAAAATATGATTTGTGCTTCGGCCGATCTGTCTAACTCCGATAAAACAGATGGTTTTCTGAAACAGACAAAACGTTTTGTTAAAAACGATTTTAGTGGTGCTTTTCTTGATGCAGGAGTTTCAGAATTATCAATGGCCTGCCTGTCGATTGGAATGGCTTTGCATGGAGGTGTGATTCCTGTTTGCGGAACTTTCTTTGTGTTTTCTGATTATATGAAACCAGCCGTTCGTATGGCTGCCTTAATGGAATTGCCGGTAAAATTTATCTGGACACACGACTCTTTTCGTGTTGGAGAAGACGGGCCTACCCACGAACCGGTTGAGCAGGAAATGCAGATTCGTTTGTTGGAACACTTGCAAAACCATAAAGGAGAAAACTCAATGCTGGTGCTTCGTCCGGCAGATGTACACGAAACTTCGGTAGCCTGGGAAATGGCTCTAAAGAATACAAAAACTCCAACCGGGCTGTTATTTTCGCGTCAGAATATAGCCGATTTACCTGCAGAAACCAATAGGAGGGAAGAAGCCAAACAAGCTGAAAAAGGAGCTTATGTAGTAGAACACGAAAACAATCCGGATGTTATTCTGGTTGCATCAGGCTCGGAGGTTGCTACACTTGTTGAGGGAGCTGCTTTGCTTCGTGCAGAGGGCCTGAAAGTACGTGTGGTATCGGCCATTTCTGAAGGATTATTTTACAAACAGACCAGCGAGTACCAGGAATCGGTAATTGCACCTAAAATTCCGGTATTTGGATTAACTGCAGGTCTTCCGGTAACATTGGAAAAACTGGTTGGAAAGAACGGTAAAGTATGGGGACTAAATTCTTTCGGGTATTCTGCTCCTTACAACATTCTGGATCAGAAATTCGGATTTACCGGAGAAAATGTACGGATTCAGGTAAAAAAGCTATTAGCCCAAAAATAACAGGAGAAGACATACTAAAAACCAATAAAATAAAGCGTTTAAAAGCAAGCCAATAACTTATATAATGAAACGAGTATGATGATCCTTTTCTTATTTGGTAAATATTGTAATCATACAAGTTCATTTTATGCTTATGAATAATCAAATTTAATAAAATGAAACGAGCATGTAAAGTATCCTGCACACAGGAGGGTGATTATGAGCAAGTTCCATGAGTTACCATAAGAAATAAACAATTATAAACGAATGAAAAGTTTACTAAGCCTTTTAAAGCCGGCACCGGCTTTGGAACAAACTATTACTGATAACGACGAACTTAAGGCAAAATATCGGTATTGGCGTACAAGAGTAATGTACACCACCATGATTGGATATATACTGTTTTATTTTGTAAGAAAGAACATTTCGATTGCAATGCCGGCAATTGAAGCTGATCTTGGCATCTCAAAAGCAGATTTGGGGCTATTTTTAACCTTACACGGAGTGGTTTACGGAATATCGAAATTTGTAAATGGTTTTTGGGGAGATCAAACCAATCCCAGGTATTTTATGGCTATAGGTTTGTTGTTGTCTGCTTCCATGAGTTTCCTCTTTGGATTAAGTAGTGGAGTTGTTGCTTTTGGTGTATTCTGGTTGCTGAACGGATGGTTTCAGGGGATGGGTTTTCCTCCTTGTGCCAATAGTTTAACGCACTGGTTTACTGCCAAAGAGCGCGGAGTGAAATTTGCTTTTTGGAATACATCGCACTCGATAGGTGCAGCTTTGGTTTTAGTACTTAACAGTTTTCTGGTAGTTTACGATTGGCGCTATTGTTTCCTGGTTCCAGCGGGTTTGGCGGTATTGGGAGCCGTATTCATTTTGAATCGTTTGCGCGACCGTCCTGAGTCTTTGGGATTACCTACGGTAGAAGAATTCAGAAATGAGCCTTCGGAGGAAAAAAGTGAAGACAATGAAAAGGATGGAAACTTTAAGGCATTTCTTCGGAAAAAAGTATTTGGAAATCCAGCCATTTGGTTTTTGTGTTTTGCCAATTTCTTTTTGTATACCATTCGATATGCAATTCTTGATTGGGGACCAACTTTCCTGACCGAGATGAAAGATGTGGAATTACAAAAGGCCGGATGGCTTGTTGCCGGTTACGAAGGATTTGGTATTCTTGGGATGTTGTCAAGCGGGTGGATGATGGATAAAGTTTTTAAAGGAAGGGGAGGACGCGCTGCCCTGATTTATATGCTCATTTGTACCATTGCTGTATTTTTCTTTTGGCGTTTACCTCAGGAAAGTCCGTTATTCTACGGAATGTTGTTATGTGTAATTGGTTTCTTTATTTACGGGCCACAGGCTTTGGTTGGTATCATTGCGGCTAACCTTGCCACAAAAAAAGCTGCAGCTACTGCCATCGGACTAACCGGTTTGTTTGCTTATATGAGTACCATTCTTTCAGGATGGGGGCTAGGTTATATTGTTGAACAGTATGGATGGCCAATGGGATTTCTGATTCTTGTAATTGCCGGCGTAATTGCAACGGTATTCTTTGTTTTTACATGGAACTCCGGCTATACAGATGAAAAAGCACATTGATTTTAAAAAAACCGGTCTTTAAAATTGAATAATACAAACAAGATGAAAATTAATTCGGTTACATTCTTTTTAATTCTTGGCCTGATAATAATAGGGCAGCAAGCAGTAGGTCAAAGTATTTATTATGAACGCAGGGTAAGTCTTTTCGAAAAACTTCCGATAAACAGTAATGATATTGTTTTTCTGGGTAATAGTATTACTGATGGTGCTGAGTGGGCAGAACTGTTTAATCAGTGTAACATTAAAAACCGGGGAATTAGTGGTGATATTATTCAGGGGATTATTGACAGACTAGATCCGATTGTTAAGGGGAAACCTGCTAAGCTGTTTCTTCTGATTGGTATTAATGATATTTCGAGAGATATTCCACAAGATTCTGTTGTAAATAATATTGCACAGATTATTGATAGATTTCAAAAAGAAAGTGGTAATACCGGCATTTATCTGCAAAGTATTTTACCGGTTAATGATAACTATAGCAATTTCAAAAAGCATGTAGTACACTGGGCAATGATTCCTGAAATTAATAGGAAGTTGAAGGATTTAGCTGCCAGCCGAAACATTACTTATCTCGATCTTTTTTCTCATTTTACTGATGAAACCGGATTTAAATTAAATAAGAACTACACCAACGATGGTCTTCATTTAACCGGATCGGGCTATGTACGATGGGCTGAGCTAATTGAAGGTTACGTGAAGGAATAAAACGCTAATTTAACGAATCAGGTATTCTGTCTAAAAGATTGGAAATTCATGAAAAGGATTTTTATTGCCAACGACCATGCGGGAACTCAGCTAAAAACAGAAATGAATGTTTTTCTTAAAAAACTGGGATATGAGGTTACAAACTATGGAACCGATACGGAAGATCCGGTAGATTATCCGGACTATGTACACCAGGTAACCGGTGCGGTAAAAGATAGCAAGGATGTTGGAATTTTAATTTGTGGAAGCGCTCAAGGGGTTGCAATAGCAGCAAATAAGAACAGGCATATAAGGGCGGCAGTATGCTGGGAGCCCGAAGTTGCTTCTTTATCCCGCAAGCATAACGATGCCAATGTTTTATGTTTGCCTGCCCGTTTTGTTACCGAACAAAGAGCTAATACAATCGCATTGGTATTCTTGCAAACGAAATTTGAGGGAGGGAGACACATGCGAAGGATTGAAAAGATTGATCAATACATAATATAGTTTAGCTGAATTACTAAAGGCTCAAAGTTCAATTATTAAATAAGAATTGATGTTTTTTACATTGGGGCTGTCTTTTTTGAGGCAGCCTCTTTTGGTTTTAGGCGGCAATAAAAAAGAATCTCCGTGAAATTAATCTCACGGAGATTCTTCTTATTGATTACAAAATTAATTATTAACGGTTTAGCGAATTTACAATCTCCCGGTTCATATTTTTTAGCCGGTTTTCTTCCAGCTTTATTACTTTCCGGTCGTAGGTCATCAACCCATTAACTTCGCCTTCCACATCTGTAGTTTGCGTATAAACTGCAGCCGAAAACCCTGTTTTAATCATCTTCATCAGCTTTTCGGCATACTTTACGTATTCGTCGGTTACTTCTTTCGAATTTTTAAACTGAACATAGCCCCAGTTTCGGTCAGATGCCCAAAGATGTCCTTCAAGAGCCAGGCCAATTCCACCATATTCGCCCAGTACAGTAGCACGTTGTGCATCGTATAAATACATTTCGGGACCCGGGTAATTGTGTAAATCAAGCATGTCTCCAACGGTGTAGTGATTTCCTCCACTTGCCGGATTTACTAAACGACTTGGGTCGTAAGCTTTTGTCCATTCAACAATTTCTTCGGTTTTAAATTGCCCCCAGGCTTCGTTAAAAGGAACCCAGCATACAACCGATGGATTTGAATACAAATAATCCATTATTTCCTTCCATTCAGCTCGGTAATTTGCTTCCGACTCGGCACTTCTTTTTAGCTCGGTTCCGTTAAAATACTGTTGGTTTTGCCAGCGTGGTGAACGATCGCCACTTGGCATGTCCTGCCAAACCAAAATTCCCATCCTGTCGCAATGTGTGTACCAGCGTGCCGGTTCAACTTTTACGTGTTTGCGAATCATGTTAAACCCAAAATCCTTTGTTTTCTGAATGTCGTATTTTAAAGCTTCGTCGCAGGGAGCTGTGTACAATCCATCGGGCCACCATCCCTGATCAAGCGGACCAAACTGAAACTGGTCTTTGTTATTTAGCTGTAAACGAACAATGCCATTTTCATCTCTTTTGGTTGATATTTTACGCATGGCAAAGTAGCTGTCTACTTCGTCGACTATTTTTCCGTTCCTTATCAGTTTGATTTTTATATCATACAAGAACGGATTTTCGGTATCCCACAATGTCGCTTCGGGAATTGAAATTTCAAGTTCCTGTGTTGTTGATGCTTTAGCGGTTGCAACCTGTCTGTTGCCATCTGTTACTACTGCTTCAAATACATCGGCATACACTGTATTTTCCGAAGTTAGTTCAACCGAGATCCTGTTGTTATCAATGTCTGGTGTAATGCGCACATTTTCGATGTATTTTTCGGCTACCGGTTCTAACCAAACAGTTTGCCAGATTCCGGTTACCGGAGTATACCAAATTCCTTTCGGATTACTGGTTTGTTTTCCGCGCGGCTGGTATCCCTTTTCCGACGGGTCCCACACTTTTACGACAAGTTCCTGCTCTCCCGATTTTGTTAAGAACGAAGTAATATTAAACGAAAAAGGAGTATATCCGCCTTTGTGTGTTCCTACTTTAATTCCATTAATCCAGATATCTGATTTCCAGTCGACAGCGCCAAAATGTAACAACACGTTTTTGTTTTTCCAGTTTGAAGGAACTGTAAACGAGCGTTTGTACCAGAGTTCGTTTTCGGCGCCCACTCTTTTCTGAACACCTGAAAGGCTTGATTCAACTGCAAATGGAACCAAAATCTCTCCATCGAAATTTTTGGGTTGAACGGCTCCGGCTTTTGTAATGGCATATTCCCAGAGTCCGTTTAGATTTTTCCAGCTGTTACGCTCCAGTATCGGACGCGGATATTCCGGCAACACATTGTTTACATCTATTTGTTCGGCCCAGGCAGTTCTGATTTTATCGCCTGCTGGTTGCCATTGCCCAAAAACATGAATTGATAATAATCCTAAAAGAAGAATCGCAAGATTTTTTTTCATATTGGTCTGCTTTTATTTAGTTGATTTATGATTTAAATGCTCCATAATACTCTGTTTCTATTTTATAGGAGTGGGATTTACACCTTCGAAGGTAATTTTAACAGGTTTAATTTTTCCCTGATCATCAAAATACATCCGGTCGATACATGTTTCACGGTGATTTCCATCGGTCTCTCCTAAAGGTCTACGATGATAAACGATAAAATACTCATCGCTTTGCGGAATATTTATTACCGAATGATGACCGGCACCGGTTGCCACATTGCCATCCTGTTTAAGTATTTTGCCGATACGTTCGAAAGGGCCAAACGGAGAATCTGCAATGGCGTAGGCAACGCTGTAATCTGGTCCGGTCCAGCCGCCTTCGCTCCACATAAAATAATATTTGCCGTTGCGAATAAACATGAACGGGCCTTCAACATAGCCTTCCGGTGTTATTTCTTTAAAAACGCTACCATCGTTAAAAGGTAAAAAGCTGGTAAAATCATCTTTCAACCTCACAATATTACAATGTTTCCAACCGCCATAAATCATGTAATACTGACCATCTTTGTCCTTAAAGACAAATTGGTCGATGGGCTGTGCTCCGTTATGAAATTTGTCGAGTAAAGGTTTTCCAAGATAATCACGAAAGGGGCCATTGGGATGTTCCGATATCCCGATACCAATTCCTCCAATTTCCTTATCATTCTGAATATCATTGGCGGCAAAAAACAAGAAATACTCCTTTCCCTTTTTTATAATGGCCGGAGCCCACATCGCTTTTTTGGCCCATTTTACAGCTGCTGTGTCGATAATTGATTTGTGTTTTGTCCAGTTCACCAGGTCTGTTGAAGAAAAGGCATCCATAAAAACCTGCTCTTCATACGGAGCTGAATAGGTGGGGTATATCCAGTATTTGTTATCAAATACAATCCCTTCCGGATCGGCATACCAACCCTCAAAAACCGGATTGTGATTGTTGCCTGTTCGTTTTTGTGCAAAACTATTTGTTAACAAGAAGAAAAAACAAAGTGTCCAGAAAACTGACAGATATATCTTACTATTCATTCTTACAGCTTATTATGATTAAGTCCCTAATTTACTATTGTTTTATTCAACTTCCTACTTGGTATTCATGAAAACCGGAATAAGAAAGACAGGGCATACTTGTAGGGTGCCCTGTTTACTTTTACCCCTCCCTGCATGGTTTTTAGGGATTCCTGCGCCGCAGGATTGCAAAATGATAGTGCAGGACCGGGGAAAAGGCTGCAGGATTACTCCAAATAGCTGCAGGATTGCAAAAAAAACCGCAGGAAACGGCAAAATGGCTGCAGGACAGCCTCTTTGTTTGCAAATTCACATGAATAAGAAAATACCAGCCAATCCGGAAAGTGGTATCAAATAAACCACGTTTATTTTAAACTTTATTGATAAAACCAAAACACCGGCAAAAAGAAGTATTGTTTGCCAGTTTAATTCTACCCCTTTACTTATTGTGTATGCGGCAGCAAATATCATCCCGATTACAGCAGGACGTAATCCTTTAAAAATTGCTGATATTGTTTTGGATTGTTTGATTTGATCGATAAACCGCGAACAAAAAATCATTAAAAATGCAGGTGGGAAAAAAATGGCGATGGTTGCCGCGATTGCTCCTAATAAACCTCCCACTTTGTATCCGATAAAGGTTGCACTGATAAAAATTGGGCCGGGAGTGATTTGTCCCATGGCAATTGCATCGCTAAATTCCTGAATACTTAGCCAATTAAGTCCGTCGACAACAATTTCCTGAATGGCAGGAATAATAACATAACCACCTCCGAATAACGTGAGGCTCATTCCTGAAAAAGTTAATGAGATATCGCGAAGCAGAGTTGCCTTGTCTGAGTTCTCTCCCTGGAAAAAGTCAGGTAATAACCAGATTAGTAAAACCAGGCCTGCAATTCCCAAAGCGCCAGTAATTAGCGAACGAAAGTTGAATCTTGTTTTTATAGATGCAGGTTGATATTCGGATGAGATTGTATTTCGATAAAAAAAGTATCCTGAAATTGCGCCAATTGCCATAATTAGCATGGTGGTGTAAAACGATCGGAAGAATACCAGAAATAGTCCGGAAAAGATCAGGATAATGGTTTGACGGTAATCTTTAATGTTCTTTTTTGACATATTAACAGCCACACTGATAATAATTGCAGCAACGGCGGGTAATACGCCCAGGAAGAAATGATTAAAGGCCGGAAGCTGGTCGTAAACAAAATAGATGTATGTAAGTATTAAAATTAAAATAAAAGAAGGAAGAAGGATGGCCACCATACTAACCAGTGCGCCTTTCATTCCTTTTAAATAGTATCCCAGGTACGACACAACATTAAAGGCCAGTGGCCCGGGTAAAACAGACCCTAACGAAATACTATCCAGAAGTATCTCGTCGGCCACTTTTTTATCTTTTTCAACCAATTGCTGCTGAACAACCGATATAAGGGCCATAAATCCACCCCACGAGATTGCACCAATTTTCAGAAAGGTTAAAAACAGGTATTTTAATGAAGTATCTTGATGTTTACTCATATATCGAAAACTTGGGTTAAGGTACTAAATTTCGATCGACTGCTGACTTACTTTTTTACTTTGAAATAAATATGTTCGGTTTTGCGTGGCCAGTAATTGTTTATTGTATTTACATCGGCAGTTTCTGAATACGGATCCAGGATGATGCTTTTAACTTCTTTTGAATAGTTAAAAACCTTAGTTACCTTTTTGTGGTTTTTCGTCCATATTTCAACAGGAATCCGCTGCAAATCTTTTGACCCATCTTCAAACTCAAATTGAACGATTAATGGCATTAGCATGCCTCCCGGAGAAGAGAACGTTACTTCATAATATTTTTGATTTTCTTCAAGGAAGGCCAAATCGTCGGCGTCTAATTTATCCTTTAGTGCATCCATATAATACTGCTCGGCATTACTTAATATTGGTTTCGGGAGGTTGTACATGTCTTTCAGCGACTCATCCAACTCAATGGCCGGGGTAACTTGTTTTTTATCCCTTATTGTTGCAATATGAACGGGTTTTGTTGCACTTTTTTCCCTGGCAACTTTTTCTGCTTTGTTGCTGTCAAAAGCAGGTTCGTAAACTTTTACATTTTCAATGGCTAAATCCACATGTTCTGTTGAAAAATACCAACCCCGCCAGAACCAGTCCAAATCAATACCCGAAGCAGCTTCCATTATACGAAAGAAATCTGCCGGTTGCGGGTGCTTGAACATCCAGGTTTGTGCATACTCTTTAAAGGCCTGATCGAAAAGCTCTCGCCCCAGAATGGTTTCGCGTAAAATTGTTAACCCAACAGCGGGTTTCCGGTAACTGTTCATTCCGGGCTGTAACAGGGCGTCGGCATTGGTCATTAACGGAACTATTGTGCTTTTATCGTCATCCATGTAACCAAGCATTTCAACAGGACGGCCGGACCAACTCCATTCCTGATCCCAATGACGTTCTGCTATTCCTTGCAAAAAAATATTAAATCCTTCATCCATCCATGCCCACTGACGCTCGTCGGTATTTACAATCATCGGGAAATAATTATGCCCGACTTCGTGGAAAACAACCCCAATAACTCCACGTTTCGCTGCTGCGCTGTACGATTTATCAGCTCTGGGTTGCCCATGATTGAAACATATCATTGGATATTCCATTCCCGAAATTCCCTGTACATTAACCGAAATTGCAGTTGGGTAAGGAAAGTCGAAGGTGTATTTGGAATAAATTTTTAAAGTATGGGCGATGGATTTTGTCGAATATTTTTCCCACAAGGGATTTCCTTCTTTTGGATAAAACGACATGGCCAGAACATTATTCCCGGGAAATGGAACGGACATTGCATCCCAAATAAATTTACGCGAACACGCAAAAGCAAAGTCTCTTACATTTTCAGCCGCGAAATGCCAGGTTTTTGTTTTTTCGGAATGCGATTTCTCATTTTTTTGAGCCTCTTCTTCCGTTATTATAAAAACTGGTTCTTTGGAATTCCGAGCCTTTTCCAGTCTTTTTTGCTGTGTTGCTGTTAATACATCCTTTCCATTTTTCAACTCCCCGGTTGCAGCAACTACAAAGTCGGAGGGGACGGTAATATTTACATTAAAGTTTCCAAATTCGAGTGCAAATTCGGCACCAACAAACTGTTTAATCTGCCAGCCAATATCATTAAAAACACAAAGACGAGGATAAAACTGGGCAATTGCAAAAACATTCCCGGTTCCATTTTCTGCTTCATTGTATCCTGAGCGGCCCCACATTTCTTTAACGTTATTCAGTTTGTAGTGCCACTCGATATTGAAATTGGTTGTTGCTCCCGATGGTAAACTTTCGGGTAAAATAACTTTTAAAATGGTGTGGTTTTTTATAATCTCCAGGCTATTCCCTTTGTCATCGGTTACCGACGTAATTTTAAAGCCACCGTCGAAATTGTTATTCATGCGTTTTAATGTCGACATTTTAACATTCTCTGATAGTGAACTTTGCTGAATTTTACTTCGGAATGAATTCGGTTCCCGAATATTCTGATCGAGTTGCAGCCACAGGTAATCGAGTGTTTCGGGGGAATTATTTTGATAACTGATTGTTGCTTTGCCAGATACTGATTTTGCTTCTTCATCAAGCCTTATATCCATGTTATAATCAACCTGCTGCTGAAAATAATCCGGGCCGGGATGACCAGTAGCTGTTCTGAAACGGTTCGGAGTGGGAAGCTCTTCAACCAGTTGCCTGAACATATTTTGATTGGTATGTTGTTGTGCCGGCGTAATTCCTGCAGATGCAATGATGAACATCAAAACCAGTATCTTTGCTTTTATCATCTTATTTTACTTTTTTTCGCGAACAATAATTAGAAATCCTTTACCTTTTGGTACAGTTATCTTTTCATTTGGAGCCCATTTGTTTTCATCCTGATATCCTTCAATTGCAGGAGCATAGAACTCTGCTTTCGATTGTTTTAGGCCAATTGTTTCCCAGTTAATGTCCAGTTTAACTTCATCATCATTTTGAGCCCAGGTTGCAATTGCGATTAATGTCTGTTTTCCTTTTTTTACATAGGCTGTTGCATACGTATCTTTACTGCCTGTTTTTACCGGATTGTTGGAATCCCAGTACCCAATCATTTCACTTTGTTTCATACCGAAGTTATCCCACGCTTTCCACAAAGGAGATACGTTTACTCTTGGAGCACGTCCTGTCATTCCGAAAATCATTCCACGCCACGGATTTCCTCCATCCTGTAGCATTTCGCCCATTAATCCAAATGGTAATCCTGAGGTTTCAATCAACCAGAAATCGGGTGGCAGATTGTAATCGAAATACTCTCCAAACCAAAGCCTGTCGATGTATGGAAGATGTTCGAGGTAAAGATTTGCACTGTTGGCAAAACCATCGCGCGGATTGTACTGATTGGCTGAGTGCAGGTCGATTAAAGCTCCTGGATTTCCACGTTCCAGAACCTTGCGAATACGTTTCATAGAGGTGCGGTCAAATGCTAAATCATCAATGTAAACACCATCGATACCTACATTTTTAACCAACCAGTTTAGTCCTTCAATATAGAAATTATGCCAACGCGAAATTCCGGTATTTACAACTGCTGCATCTTTAATAGACGGAACAAACCAGGCCGCCATGTAATTCGGATCGAGGTGTTCCTGTAGCCACGAAAATCCGCCTCCTTTACCATACGAAAAAATCTCTTCACCTAAACTGCGAAGCATAAATAGTTCCGGTGCTTTATTGGTTAACTCGCGTACAGTGTAATAGATTTTTACCTTGGTATCTTTCGAGTGGGCTTCATCAATATAAGCTTTCATTTTAGCCGGTATAAAAAACGGGTAATTGATGAACGAATTGATTTTATTGGCATGGTGAAGATTAATGGTATTTGCACCGTGAGCAAGTGCAGTGTCAACAGGTACCGAACTGTGGTAGTAACGGTTATGCCAGTGTTTTTTTGTATCAACCGGGCGAAAAGGAGTGATAAGTAGATTAAAGTAGTAATGAAGTTGCTCTCCTTTTTTTATAGTACGGCTTCCCGAATACGAATTCAACGTTACGGTATTTTTCCCGGATGAAGTGATATTTATACCACCTTTGCCATCGTTATACCATGAGTCAGGCATATACAAAGGTTTGTCCTGATAGAAATTTGTATTTAATGGCCTTACGTAATTGTTATCGGTAAATCGAGCCTGAATACCGGCATTCACATCTCCAATCCATGGGCCGTCCTGGTTTTTCTCAACTGCCCATTTCCAGTTTATTTCTTTGGAACGAAAACCTCCTTTTTCGCCCAGTCCCATCATGTATTTTGCGGCATTCGGTTGTAGAGGTATTTCAAGGCCTATGTCATTAATTTCAAGGTCTTTTGTGGCGGTAAGAATTAATTTGTAGTTGATGTTGCCGTCAAACTCCATTTGCACCTTACCTGTCATTTGTAAACCGGGCATTTCGTTTTTAATGTCCCAGGCAATGGCACCTTCTTTTTGTTTTATCATTTTAAAGGATGGCGCTGTCCATTCTTGTTTTCCTTCAGTTGTTTGCACGAAAAGATCAATCGGAGCAGCCAGAATTTCTTTACCCTCATTTTGAATCCGGGTTACACTTTCCGAAAAATAGCTTTGAATACTTTCTGGGAAACCGTTTTTGCCAAACGTAACTTCACGGCCCAGACATTTCACTTTGTTTCCGTTTATCTCTAAAGCCGGATAAGGGGCTACAATTTCATCATCTTCGGCAATGGTTGAGTTTAACCAGCGAAGTCTCGATAAACGTTCAGGATTGTTATCTCCCGAGTTGGCTATGGCAAATTCTGAGACCTGTAATTTAACCCGAACCTGGGTTTCGGGCATAGATTCAGGTTTTACAAATACGGTACATTCATATTCTCCGGCTGTAATTTCGACAGGCAGTTCAACTCCCATCCACAATGGCTGAACGTGCCCTTTGGCAACCTTGTAAGTCTTTTTAAATGGTTTTCCTTCCCAGTCAATTCCTTCCGTGTTAAAACAAGTAAAGGCGTTGGCATCAAGCACTGTATTTCCATTTTGGCTTAGTCCTGAGAATTTAACCTCTATATTACTAAGGTCTTTTTGTGCTGCAAAACAACCAATCTGAAACGTGAAATATTCACCTTTCTGCACTTTTGCTGTAAATTCAGATTTAACTCCGTCCTGTATCCATTTTAACGGAAGGTCGGTGGTCATTCGAATAGAATTCTCCCGCACTTCGGGGAAAAGTAAATACTCTGAACCCGGGTGTTCTTGAATAATCTGACTGGTTTCTTCGCGTGTAGCGATAATTTCCATCGGGTAAAATGAATTAAACGGATCAATAGCCTGAAACTCTAATAACTCCGATTTTGGAAGTTGGGAAAAATTACTGGATGCCGCTTTAGCTTTAGCAAGCCAGTTTTTTTCTGCTTTTGAAACAAACCCTGGATAACTCACCTTCGGATAGTTACTGCGGCCATGCATTTTATGTTTCAGGTAATAAATGTAATATTTCCCTGGCACGGATTGAGCCTGAAACAAGATGTCGCCATATTCTCTGTTAACAGATGCAGGGTAAATATTCTTAATTTGTTTGCCAGTTGAGGCATCAACTATTATTATTCCCTTCTCCTGCGGATTAAGGTCTCTTCTTCTCCAGGGGATGTGCGCCCATACAACATCGGCCTGTTCATTTACTTTAATAACTACTCTGTGGTTTCCCAAAGAGTCTGCATCCCAGTTTCCGGTTCCGTAAAGATCTGGGTTTAGTAATGTTTTTTCCTGAGCAGTAACCAATGCCACAGAAGAGAAAAAGAACAGGATTAGTAAATTTAGTAGTTTCATGTTGTTGTTGTTTTATTAACCTAAACAAGGTTATTGTAAATACTGTAGTAATAATTTGGTGCTGAAATCTAATGTTTCGGCTTTATGATTTATGGATAAAGAAACGGGTTGAATACATCTCATTAAGTTTCTTAGTTTATTTCAGAAATAGCCACAATCAGGGCAAAACCGGTATCTACGAACTTTGGATTAAACAGTGTCCCTCCGTTCTGAGTCTTTATTTCATTTAGTATCTTGTTTGCCTCTTTAGTATCGTCAGTCAGCATTGCATAGCACCAGGCTGCAATAAGGTTATCAGCCGCTTTTATTTTCCATTGATCCAGTAGTTGTTGAGCTTCTTGCTTTTTGCCGTTTTTATTTAGCAGGATAGCTTCCAGATATTGACCTGAGGAGAAGTCAGAGGTATTTGCAGAGAAATTCAAAATTGCAGTTTCCAGCTGCTTTGCTTTTTTTGAATTTCCTTTTTTATGCCAATACAAACTTTCCAGGTAATCTTCAATTCTTTCATCGGTATCGTATGGTTTCCCAACACCAAGATTTTCGGGCCACTGGCGGGCCTGGTTTATTCTGGATAAAGCACTCTTGTTTTTGTTGTTTTTTAGCTGGTTTACTACGTCCATTATACAAGCCTGGCGATAAGTAATACGTCCGGCGCTGGCACCTTCGTTCGGAAGAATATTGGTTTCGGTAAGCACTTTAAGCGATTCCTGGTATTTCTCTGATATCAGTAAGGTTTTAGCTTTTTGATAAGCGAGAACATAGTTGTTGGGGAATTTTACAAATCCCTTGTCTGCCCATTCAAGTGCTTCATGAAACTTTTGTTTCGATTCATAATAATTCGATAAAGCCAGATAAGAGCGCCATTCATCTTGATTCAGCTCCATGGCTTTTAGCAAATCGCGTTCTCCATTGTAACCCGATTCGTTCTGTAATAAACTAAAACGGGTAAGGTAAAAGGCAAAATAATCAGGTTGATTGCCGCACTCATTAAAGTATTTTATGGCTTTGGTAGTGCAACCCTTCGACCAGTATATTAAACCTAGATAATACTTCGTTTTCCAATGGGAATTCTGAGTTAGTGCCCAATTTAAAACTTCTGCAGTTTCTTGGCGCGACGGATAAACCAGGTTAGGAGAAGCCTCGGTGGCCTGTTGCAAATAATCTTTGTTTCCCGAAAGATACGCAAGCCAGTAATTTATGATTGGTGTTTTGGGGCTCTTTTCCAGTATTTTTATAGCTTTTTCTTTTAGCCCCAATCCGGAATAGGCTATTGCTTGCTCCAGACAAATTTCATGTGGCATTTCGTAGTTCAGTACTACCGAAAAATCGTTTTCTTTTTCAAATTGGGCAAACGTATTTAACGGATCAATTTTAAGAATTTGCTCCAGGGTTTCAATTCGCTTGTTTTGCAATCCTTTTTGTTCAAACACGAGGGCTTTAATCTTCAGTGCATTGATATTGTTTTGATTGTAATCGAGGGCTTCATTTGCATACCTGAGACTTTTATTTGTTTCTCCATCGGTAAAGAAGATGGATGAGATCTGGGTATAAGCCAAGGACCTGAATTCCATTGACCGGGCAGCCATGCTAAAGGCATCCAGTGCATCGTATTTCTTGTCCAGCTTTAAACTTATAAGTCCAAAATTATAGTTGGCTTCAGGATTATATGTATCGTTCGACAAAGCTTTTAATGTAAATTCACTTGCTTTTTGGTATTCCATTTTTCGATACAGTAATCCTGCCATTTTGGTAAGAGCACCTGTATGAAATGGATTTTTTCCGAGAACCTGAGTATAGCCTTCTTCCGCCTTTTTATAAAACCTTTGTTTTTCCAATTCCAGGCCGGCGGTAAACAAACCATCAGTTGATTCCCAATTAAATTTATCCCTAATTTCAGTGGGTTTTGATAGTATTCTTTCCTTACTATCTTTTGTACAATAAGAAACAATATCTCCTATTTTAACCTGAATGTTTTCCGCTTCTGTTTCGTATTCATCCACAAATGCCTCAGTAGGTTTTAGACTTATTTTCTTTCTTGCAATTTCTTGTCCGTCAGCCCAAATAATTATTTCATCGGAGATAATTTGATTGGCACAAAATCCGACTTTAACCACACCTTTGTTTTTCTCAACGTTTAACGATCCGTATTCGTCGGCTTTTACCATTCCTCCAATTCCTTTTACTGGGAACCATATTTCATTAAATTTATGTTCAGAGCCTGCATTGAAAAACAAATGTTTGTACGGAGATTCGGTACTTTTTTGTGCTGCTTGATTGAATAACAGTCCGGTTTGAATTTCGGTATATTGAACGTTTCCGGGATCTGTGAGAAGATCGGCCCAAATTTCTCCTTCTCTTGAAAGTGCCCAAAGCCAGATTTTTTGTCCCGGTTTTTCGTCGTATGGCGACCAGTGTCCCAACCCAAAATTCTTATTTCTGAAATAGCACAGGAAATGTTCGGCATATTCTCCCAGAACATGGTAGGATTTTGGGCCGCCAAAATTATTGTTTTTATAAAGCGAAATGTCTGTTCCTTGTTTGTTTATGGGCCAGGGCGAAGCTTCTCCGCCGTGACCAATTTCCGTTTTACCCGGGAAGTAGTATTCGAGGTCATCTGTTGCATCAACTGATGCTGTCATCCAGTTATACAACGAACTGTTTAAATCCGACGGATTATACCAAATGGCTTTTGTTTCAAAATAAGATTTGTCAGGCTCAAGACGAATCTCAACTCTCCATTCGGTACGCGATGTAATGTCGGGAGCACCTACAAAACAGCTTACACTTCCGTCGGTGTTTTCTTTTAAAAGGTAATTTACCGGAGAAGCTGTAGTTGGAGCATGACCAATTGATCCAAAATTGAATTCAATTCCCCCTGATGTCCAGGCTCCACGCATGGCAATGTCTCTGAATTTTACTACTTTATTAAAATATATGAATTCTTCGCCAGTTGATTTTTCAATTGCGCCGAGAACTTTACCTCCAATTTCGGGAGCAACCAAAACTTTAATGTATTTGTTTTCCAGTGTTACAATTTTCCATTCTTGTTGTTTGGCGGTGTTTGTAAACCCGTCGAAACGATAATAGGGATAGTATTGTGTGATGTGTGCCACCGGATCGGGATCGGAATATGGATAGGTTTTAAAATCAACTACTTGTTCTGATATTGTTGCCTTTTGGCAGAATGCAGTTTGCTGAGAAAAAAGCAGAACGGCACAAAAAACAATGAACATTATTTTCATGATGAATGGTTTTATTTGATTTAGATTGCCCCTGTGTTATTGAAAACCAGGCAAAAGCAATGGTAAAGATTAATAAAGAATGAAGTATATATTATTGTAATATAAATTCAGATCGTGCTTGTATTTCTTTTAACAGAAGCTCTTGTCCTTTTCTCAATATAACTCCTTGTGGATCAATAGATTTTAGAGCCCTTTCTTTTAGGTATTTGTTTTCTTTATCAAATTGGTTGAGTTCGTCAGAAGTAAATGGTCTGCCATTTATTATTCCTGTTTTCTCCAACCTGTAATCCAGTTTCTCAAGAATGGTTCCTGCCAGTTTTTCAAAAATCCCGACTTCCAATTCGCTCAGTTCTTTTTTGTATTTATTGAAATTTGTCTTCAATATTGGTTTTGTAACGTTGGCCCACATTTTTCCGGCTACAGCTGTGTTTTTCGATTCTTCAGATTTGTAAAAATCGAATACATTGGGATTGAATTGAATATTCAGAAACTGACTTAGCTTTTTCATTTCTTCCTCAGGTGAATGAATGAGGTTTTCGTAGCTGAGTTGGATGTAGCGATCACTTCCAACTTTTTCTTTTAAAGCCAGACATGATTCCTGGTTGTTTTTCCACTGATTTGCAATGTGATAAACATGTTTTTCTCCTACAATTGCTTTTTTAAATGAACATGCCACATCGCGCCCGTCGCGGTATAAATGTATATACAACGGACGAATTCCGGCTTGCTCCAGATCATCGGCATACTGAATGTTTGCCATACTTTTACAGGCCCAAAACGATGCATTGTCCTTCTTTGCCTTTAAGTCATAGATCACCTTAAAAACTTCAATAAGACTATTTGATTTGCAGAGTGAATAAATGTTTTGCCGATCCAGATTAATTCCTTCCCAGGCCACAGGATTTCGTTCTACAAGTGTGCAAACATCGTCGATCAATTTCAGAAAAGATCGTTTGCTGTCAAGGTTTCCGTATATGGGAAGCAATGGCGTAAAACGTTGTAAAATATGTGGCGGGTGAGGAGCTGTTATTTCGTCAAACTGGTTCAGCATTAAACGAAGCAAGTTTGATCCTGAACGCTGTGTGCCGATTATTTGTATAGGTTGTATGTGGTTCATCGTTGTTGTTTTATTGAATTTGAACTACTCTTTGGTAAAGTATTTATCCCAGATTTTTGCGGGTATATATTCTGCCCGGTATGGAACAAACGGAGAGTTAAGCTCCCACAATATTTCGCCTTCTCTGTCGGTAATAAGTACCGATCCGGTTTTTGAGCTGGTTTGCAACAAATTTCCATTTTCCAGGAGATAGGCGTTTCCCATCCGCGAAGTATATTTCTCGGTGGGTAAAGGCGCATTAATTTTGGTGGTTGCCGTCATGGTTGCAGTGTCGAGCGAAAATGACAAAGCGCGCGATTCTTCTCTGAAGAGGTTATTGTCGAAGAGCATGTAATCGCCTTCAGAATTAATATTAATGGCGTGTTGAAAAGAAAAGAGGGAAGAGGTGTCTATTTTAAAGTCACCGTTTCTGCCAAATTTCCACATTAATTCGCCGGTTTTTGAATTTACTTTCCAAATCTGATCTTCAATTGCCACTGATGCAAGGTAGTTTCCGTCAGTATCAAAATTCAGGGCATTCATATGAAAGCGGTCGTAGGCAAATTCTTTCATTAAGGAATCATTTTTTATATCCCATGAATCCCAAACTGACCAGTTCCAGATCTCTTTGCCAGTGGTGTCCATTACCAGAATTCCATCGCCTCCCAGGGTATCCAACCCGGTTCCATTAATTTCTGTCATATCGTAGGGGAGCGTACTTCTGTACAGGGTGTGTATGTGGTTGTTTTCATCCATCCTAATATCGTGATGAATAATTTTATAATCATCCTTTTTGTCAAGATCGAGTCTCCAGAGTACATTCCCGGTGAGGTCAATTTCAACCAGTGCGGTTCCCCCGGCAAATCCAATTTTACCCCTGCGCATTGGCTTTTGTATTTCTTCCAGTATTTTACGGTGTTCTTTGGGTTTGTCATCAATTACGTCCTTTTTCGGGGGACGCAACATGGCAAGAATTGTTCCGCGGGGAGTTAAGGTAGCTGCACGTACACCGATATCGTCAACCTGCCAGTGCCAGCAAATATCTCCTTTAGC
This sequence comes from uncultured Draconibacterium sp., assembly GCA_947492175.1. Taxonomy (GTDB): domain Bacteria; phylum Bacteroidota; class Bacteroidia; order Bacteroidales; family Prolixibacteraceae; genus Draconibacterium. The sequence continues at coordinate 41,551 of CANLMQ010000003.1, forward strand.
GTTTACCAAAGCAATATATCCGGGCATTCGGGCATAACAAAGCATAATTAATCCATCGCCAAAAGCTTTTGCATCGTGTGGTCTGTTTTCCTGCACCCAGTTAAAATCTAACCAGGGAGATTGTGCTCTTGTTTTAAATGATAAGATTTTAGATTTTGAATTCACAAATCGGTCAATAATAATTTGATATTCATAGGTTGCGCCGGTTTCGAGCAGCAACAGGTTAACTTTATGGTTTGTAGATATTTTTGTCTTTTGAGTTCGAAATTTATTTGAAGAACCTTTTTGCCAGTAACGTATAAAAATGCTTGCCGGTTTATCAAGTTCCACATTAATCTCTTCCTGAAAGGCATAATTATGGGGCGAGGTTAATTGAATATTTTTAATAGCTACTGTTTGTGGATAAATCACAAACAGCCCAATAATTAAGGTCAAAACCCCAATCCCAAGTACAATCCAAATTCTATATCTCTTATCCATTTAGTCCTTAATTGTGAAATATTTATATGACTAATAAATTAACTGTGGAGAATAACCGCCGAAATTTGACTTTCGACGGTTATTAAATAGTCCATCAGTATTTTAACTGAATGAATCATTTTTGTTTACTATGGCAGCCTGTTTAAATTCTCAGTTGCCATATTGCTGTTTAATTGCGCATCTACCAAAGGATACGGGAATAGTCTCATATTCTGATTTACAACAGGAGACAATCCACGAGATTCCAGGTATGCATTGCATATTTGTTCGTATTTTCCAAAGCGAATTAAATCAGGACGACGTTTGTATTCAAAAACGAGTTCATATCCACGTTCGGCCAAAATTTTATCCGCCATTTCTTCTTTATTGGTTGGTTCCGGGAATCCCGGATCTCCGTATACAGGAGCACCAGCTCTCTCTCTTACTTCGTTAATATATGGTAATGCAGCACCTGGTCCGCTTAATTCGTTTTCAATTTCAGCTTTACAAAGAATAGCATCAGCCAATCTGAAAACAGGAATTGTACGCCCGTCGTAATACGATGGATTAACCATTTCGTAAGAGTATTTTTTTGTGGCTACATTCTGAAGTAATTTAATAGTATCGCTCGGTGGAACTGTTTGGCCTTCCTCGGGCATCATGTAATAAAACCCGTGTGTAGTAGAACCGTCGCGAGGAGAACGACCTTCGTAATTATAGTAGAAGAATTCTTTACGAGGATCTGCATCGTTGTAGTTTCTCCAGAAGTAGAGCGAAACTGCGTAATATTGCCATTTAGCCATATCCGGATGGTCTCTCGGGCCAAAGTGGTTGGTAATTTCACCTCCATTCTGAGATGCCTCATGCAGGATACAGAAAATCATACCATCGTCCTTTTTATTACTTTCCGACCACACATTTTTAAAATCCGGATTAAGTGTATATACTCCTTCGTTTCTAAGCTGAAGAACCATATCGATATATGTTTTGGCATTGGAATAGTCATGAGCACGCATGTACACTTTTCCAAGCAGCATGGCTGCAGCTCCTTTTGTCGCTCTGGCTAAACCTTCATCAAGAGTCCAACTTTTGGGTAAATTGTCAATGGCATACTTACAATCTTCAATAATCGTTTTGTCTACTTCGCTTACCGGCGATAGTTCCATATCGTAAGTCTCCGTTGGATTGATTACATCGGTAATTAATGGAACAGGTCCCCAGGCATCGGTAGCATCGCGGTACGCAAGGGCTCTTAAGAAACGTGCTTGTGCAATTATTTGTTTCTTTTTGGTTTCATCCATTTCCACCGCTTCAATTTTATTAATCAACATGTTCGCATTGCTGATTACTTCAAACATATATCTCCAGTTGTATTTAAAATACCGGTTGTTTGCATCGTAGGTGAAATTACTAAGTTTAGTAGGGTCACCTGCTGCAGTTGAGAATCCGATATCAGTAGTATAATCAGTGGTCATAATAAAATACCCGTTATAATACATCCATCCATCTCCGGGGAATGGCGCCAGGTCGGCATAAACACCAACTAACGCTGCATTGATATCGCTTTCAGTAGAGTATGCATTCGATGTGGTCATGTCGCTATACATTTCCGGCTCCAGATCGGTACAGCTCGCAACAAAAACCAGTGCTAATAGTATTATTATATTTCTCATTTCTTTTACGTTTTTGTATTTAACAATTTATTAGCTTTCTTAAAAGGTAACGTTAAGTCCAACGGTAAACGACCTCATACTTGGATATGAATTAAAATCCAATCCTGCACCAGCATTTGCTGTTTGCGAACCTTTCGCTTCATAACCTTTGGTATCAACTTCCGGATCCCATCCTGAATAATCAGTTATAGTTAATAGATTTTCGGCTGCAACATATAATCTCAACGAGTTCACAAATTTCAAACTTGAAGGAATTGTGTATCCCAGAGTAATGTTTTTAAGGCGAACAAATGAAGCATCTTCAATAAAGTGACTGTTAATGTATCCTCCGTATTGCGCATAATAAAATCCGTTACGTGGAAGATCTGTATTGGTATTGGTAGGTGTCCAGCGATTTAGTGCATCGGTAGTACGTTTCCACTCCAAATTCATACGTGACATGTTTAACAAGTCGTTTCCAACCGAACCGTGGAAGAATATAGATAAATCGAAATTTTTGTATCTAAAATCATTTGTTAGTCCCCAGATAAAATCAGGTTGAGCACTTCCAATAATTGTACGGTCGTCAGAAGTTATCGCTCCGTCAGGAACACCTTCGGGGCCGGAGATATCGAGGTATACAGGATCTCCTGGTTTTGCATTGGGTTGTGGTGCATAAGTTTCGCCTTCTTGCAAAACTCCGTCGTACACATAGCCGAATAATGATCCTAATGGTTCACCTTCGCGAATTACAGCAAATTGTTCTTCCGATACATTTCCAACAGGTTTAGAAGAGGTGATATAAATTTCACTTTCTCCGCCAAGACTTACCACTTTGTTTCTGTTCAAAGCAAAGTTAAAACGTGTATTCCACTCCAATGCTCCTGTTGTATTAATCGAATTCAACTCTATTTCAAATCCTTTGTTTTCAATTTCTCCAACATTTGTTTGTACTACGAAGAAACCAGAATACGTTGGAAGATTTTTACGAATTAACAGGTCAGAAGTATTTTTCTTATAAGCATCAATTGAAACTCCCAATCGTGAATCAAAGAAACCCATATCCAATCCCATGTTGTACTGTGCAGTGGTTTCCCACTTCAACGATGGATTTTCCGGAGTATTCGGATTTAGGTGTGTACCTGCAGTATTGGTAGATGCATCGAAAGTAAGGTGTGTGTTACTCATTAAAGCATACGAAGCGTACTCACCAACCTGGTCGTTACCTGTTCTTCCGTATCCAACTCTAAATTTTAAGTTGGAGAATAAATCCATGTCTTGAATGAATGGTTCCTGGTCTAAACGCCATGCCAGAGATCCTGAAGGGAAAGTACCCCAACGTTGGTCTGAACCAAATCGGGATGAGCCATCACCCCTTAAAGTGAAAGTGGCAAGATATTTATCTTTATATGCATAATTGAAGCGACCAAAGAACGATACCAAAAGGCTTTCTCTTCGGTATGAAGAAACGCCGGTGATTGTTGATGCTGCACCTACGTTGTGGTATGAAAATAAATCGGTTGAAAAGCCTTTAACTCCAATTGATTCATTTTGGTAACCAAATTTTTGATAAGAATAACCACCCATTGCACTTAACGAATGATCGTCATTTATTGTAGTTCTGTAATTTACAATTGCATCTAAAAGTTGGTTAAGCGAAGAAAATTCATTTCTGCTGGCAACACCATTGTCAATGCTTCCCTGGTAAGTTGAACGAGGCAGGTATTTACCCTGAAAAGTGTGGATCAACTCAACACCACCGTTGACTCTGATGCTCAGATTTTTAATGGGTTCAATTTCCAGGAAAACATTACCGTTGAATTTGTCTTTAGTCATATCGTTGGTACGTTCCAAAAGATTTGCTAGCGGGTTGTCGCCACGTCCACCCGGAGGTCTTCCGTAAGTTCCGTCTTCGTTAATAGCAGGAACAGTAGGATCGTAGGTTAAAATTCCCAACAATACGTTTTGTTGTAAAATGTTTCCACCGTAAATCTGGAAATTTGAATTTTCGCGTTGTGCAAAAACTGTGGCTCCTGCCTTTATGTATTCGTTTATAGTTTGATCGATATTTAAACGTCCCGACATTCTTGAAAAATCGGTGTTTTTCATTACCCCTTTCTGGTTGAAATAACCAAGACTGGACAAAACTTTGGTGTTTTCACTACCACCTTTGAATTGTAAGTTATGATCCTGAACAATTCCGGTTCGTGTAGTTTCTTCAATCCAGTTCGTATTTACATTCGATTGTAATTGAGATTGAGTGTATACTGCATACTCCTGATTTTCCTGACCTTCAATTTCCTGGTATAGGGCATTGGACAATTCCATATACTCTTTACCATTTATCATATCGAAAGGATTAACAATTTTTTGCATACCGGTATAGCCATTATAAGTAATCTGGCTTTCACCTTTTTTCCCGCGTTTGGTTGTAATTAAAATTACACCGTTAGCACCGCGTGCACCATAAATAGCTGTGGCTGATGCATCTTTCAGAATTTGCATCGATTCAATATCATTTGGATTAATATCGGCACCATTGGATGTTGGGAATCCATCAACAACATACAGTGGTTCGTTATTACTACTGATAGAGTTTGATCCACGAATACGAATGGATATACTACCACCCGGAGCTTTTGAGTTTTGGGTAACAAGTACACCTGCTGTACGTCCTTGCAGCGCTTGTGCAGCATTACTTACTGTTCCTCCCATATTCATATCGTCGCTCGAAACCGAAACAACTGCTCCTGTTAAGTCGCTTTTTTTCTGATAACCGTATCCAATTGCCACAACCTCTTCAATGCCAATTGCATCAACGGCCAGGGTTACGTTAATTACAGTTTGGTTGCCAACTTCTATTTCCTGTGTTTTCATTCCTACGAATGAATAAACCAGGATTGTTCCTTCGGCAACTGTGGGAATGCTGTAATTACCATCAATGTCTGTTACGGTTCCGTTGGTTGTGCCTTTAAATAGTACTGTAACTCCCGGAAGTGATTCTCCATTCGAATCGGTTACTTTCCCTGTAATTGTTCTCTGCTCCCCAATACCATCAACACTTTCCTGAATCATACCAGGTGATGACAAAACAATTATGCGGTCTTTAACAACATGTACAACATCGGTTCCTTTGAATATCTCATTCAAAACTGTTTCAATGTCTTTATTTTCAATATCAACCGAAACTGTTCTGTTAACATCAATTATCTTTTCGCTGTATAGAAAATAGAATTCACTTTGTTCTTCGATTTCAGTTAGAATGTCCTGAACCGTAGCTTGAGACATCTCTAAAGATAATTTTTTACTTTGCGAATAGGTTTCGCTTGCCAGAATACTTAAGGTTGAAATTAAAGTTAGAAATACAGTTAGTTTCATTACCAATAAAAGTTTTAACGTTTTGGGAAATAGCATTTCCCAAATCGATTCACAATCAATTTTTTTCATACTTTTGAAATGTTAGAAGTTTAGAAATATCCCTTACGAGAGGGTTTTTTTAACACTAAGCAGGGAGATGTTGGCGCATTTCCCTGTTGTCTTTTTTTTGGTTTGTTTATTCTACATAGGCAGGTAAGTTTTGGTTCATAATTAGGTGTTGCTACTTTAATCCAATAATAATTTTTTGCTTTGAGTAGATTCCCCCTGCAAGCTTCGTTCTGGGCATTGCTTTGTATTTTATCGGGGTTGCAAGTTCCATCAGGTCCAGTATTTGAAAAAGAGTTTCATCAACAAAAGTGGCCGTGTAGGTATAGTCCTTCACTATTTCGTTTTCAAATACTATTTCTACATTATACCAGCGGTTCAGCCTTTTGGCAATTTGCTCTATAGGCTCATTTTTAAAAATAATTTTACCTTCTTTCCACGAAATGTATCTTTCTACATTTCCCATAGTACTAATTATTTGTCCCGAATTTGTGTTGTACTTTACGTGTTGTGAGGGTTTTAGTTTTCCCAGAGAGTGATTTATTCCATCAGAACTTTGTTCCAATGAAACTACTCCGTTCACCAGGGTTGTTTCAATAACATCTTCGTTTGGATATGCCAATACATTAAATTCAGTTCCTAATGCTGTAATGTTTAGTTCTTTGGTTTCAACAATAAATGGCTTCTCCGGATTGTGTTCAACTTTAAAATAAGCTTCTCCGGTTAGAACTACGTTTCTTGTGGAACCCGTAAATTTTTGCGGATATTTTAATTTACTTCCATGATTTAAAAATACTTCGGAGCCATCTGACAGTTGAACTATCGTTTTTGAACCGATAGGTGCAATAATTTCCAGAGAATCAATTTGAACGTTGCTTATTGTACTTATTTCAAGGTTTTGTTGAGAAATGGTAAATAATAAATAAGCGATTACCGGCAACATAAATAGTGCTGCAACTCTTGTTAGCCATGTTAACAAAGAAACCTTCCTGCCAATTCTTTTTTCAGACGGTCCCAGTTGTTCAAGAATGATTTCGTGATGAATTGAATTGAGCATGGAGTTGTAGTACTCTTTTGAACGATATTGTTTTTCTCCCTCTGAATTTCGTAACTCATCTAATCCCCACTTTTCAAGATCGGTTGACCAACCATTGGTTTTAATCCAATCAATTACCGCAGTCAACTCTTCAGAAGTGCACTGATTGTTTAAAAATTTGTGTAGAAGTTCTTTTGTCATAGTATCTTAAAAGATTCTCCCCTTTAAAAGAAATACATTACAGTATTCCATTATGTTGAAATTAAGCGATATTTTTTTCGCTGTTTAGGAGTTATACGTTTAATAGTGATTCAACCACTATTTAAAATTTAAATATTTTTTAAGAAATAAATAAATCAATAAATAATATGTTGAATAACAGGGTTTTGTCTATGTGTGATTTTATGAAATTTATTGCTTTCGATATGTGAATTTCTACCGTATTGATGGAAATGTTCAACTTCTCTGCTATTTCTTTGTAAGTCAATCCATCTTCGCGGCTAAGTAAATAAATCTCTTTTTGACGGTGTGTTAATTGATCTATTGTATCCCTGTATCGTTTATATAAATCTCTGTAATGAAGGTCGTCTATAACAGTATCGGAGTTAATTCCGATTTGGAGGTTTTGAAGATAATTCAGGTATTTCTTTTCGTTTACCCGTTTTCGAAGTATACTGATGGTATTGTTATAGGCAATTGTGAAGAGAAATGATTCAAACGAATCTTTCTCGTTTATTTTATGGCGAGATGCCCAAATTCTAACAAAAACTTCTTGTACGATTTCTTCTGCATCAGATTCTTGTTTTATGAGCTTTAATACAAAACCATATAATCTGTTGCAATATTTGTGGTAAATATCGTCAAAAGCCTTTATTTCATTATTCTTTAGGCGTGCTATTATGTCGTTATTTGATTGTTCGTTCGACAAAATGAAAATGTTCTTGTTCTTTTAAAGGAAAAATGTTATTAATTCTATCAGTTTAAATTATTTTGGATATTGTAAAACCCAAATATAGCAATTATTACAAATTGCCATTTTTAATGTTATTTCATTGTAGAAATTCAAATGTTTTAATAACATTCATTTTCGGTACTATTTTTTGTCGGCATCTAAAATACCATAAAAAAACCGGCTTTGGAAATTCAAAGCCGGTTCGTTTTTATCGTATAAGTGCTCTTTTTATTATTGTTTTACACGCTCACTGTATGAACGGTCGCTGGTGCTCACCTTAATAACATCGCCCTGGTTGATGAACATTGGAACCATAATTTCTGCACCTGTTTCAACCGTTGCAGGTTTTAAGGCGGTTGAACTTGCCGTATTTCCTTTTTCACCTTCGATTGTATCGGTAATGGTTAATTCTACCTTCTCAGGCATTTCTGCTGTTAACGGAAGTTCTTCTTCTGCATGGAATTGAATTTCGATAACTTGTCCCTCTTTCATCAGGTCGTTATTTTCAACCATATCTTCAGGAATAGAAATCTGTTCGTAAGTTTCAGTATTCATTACGTTCAAACCCATATCGTCGCGATAAAGGAACTGGTACGGACGACGTTCTACGCGAACCTCATCAACTTTTACTCCTGAGTTAAACGTGTTTTCTATAATTCGTCCTGTTTTTACATTTCTTAGTTTGGTGCGCACAAAAGCCGGACCTTTACCCGGTTTTACATGAAGGAAACTTTTTATTGTATAAATTTCTCCCTTGAACATGAAGCACATTCCATTTTTGAAATCTGATGTTGAAGCCATAATCTATATCTTTTACTTTTTTACTTTAAACGCTGCAAAAATAATTAAATCCGTTAAAAATCAAGCATTTCAAATTTCTTTTAAGAGATTGGTAAGTTACAGTTTAACTGGTACTTTGCTTAACTCCGTCGATAGTATAGCTTTTAATAACAGCTTTCAAAGAGCCAACCCGCATTTGAAATTCAATAAAAACCGGTATTTTTTTCTCTTTGGAGAGATAGAACCGAATACCATCAGAACGCTCCAAAACTCTTCCCTTCCGAACGGTAGGAGTTAAAACATGGCAATCTACTTTACCGATGTCAGTATTTATTTTTTCATCGCGAAAATAGGTAATTGAAACATCTGAAATTTTATCGGCATTTATTGTCGGATAAACCACTCCGTCGCCGGGAGCCAGGTCCTCAAACGGATTTTTATGAAGAAAGTAAAAAAAGACAGATATAATATCTACAAGGTTTTCGGGGACTTTCCGCCAACCGCTGCGTTGACTGTTTATAGAATCAATATCGTGATAAAACAAAGTTTCGTTATAACGACGGTAACTTCCTTCTTTAACGCTTCTTATTGTTTTTAATGGAAGATGAGTTTCGGCATCTACTGTAGTTTCGTAAATGTCGTAAACTCCGTAGAGTTTATTTGCTAATCCTGTTGTTTTCCCCAAAACGTGATAATGAATGGCTGGTTTGCCGTTAAAAGTGGTATCGGTTATTGTCATTTCGGCTTCGCCTCCTTTTATAAAACCAAATTTTAAATTAAACCGAATATGTTCTTTGGTTGCAAAAACCTTGTTTGTACCAAACAATATAATGAGGAGAATAACTAGGAATCGATTCATTTTAGGACCTTATTTTTCGGAATAGTTGCTACAAAATCTTTTAAATAGAAAGGCTCGAAATAAGCAACGTCTTCAAATTCATTTTTGTTGTACTTCGTCTCTGCCAGATTTTGCATAAACCGTGCCGAAGTTTGCAAAGGGCCTTTAAACAATGCATTTTCATGCGTTATCTTTTCCTTACATTTTTCGGCACCATTCCCAAAAAACAATATTTTTTTATCCTTTAAATAATCAGTAAAAGAGTTCTCGTCAATAATTTCGGCCGATACCGGGGTAATTTGTTCGCCTTTAGAATTATACAATGCTGTGTAAACTTCCATGCGGCGGGCATCAATCATGGGGCAAAACAGCAGTTCGTCATCATCTGTATTTGCATAAAAATCTCTGCTGTTTTGTGCGGCGTATACTCCCATTGCGTCAATTGATCCGATTCCAATAAGCGGGATGTTTAACCCATAACACATTCCTTTTGCCACCGAAACACCAATGCGCAAACCGGTATACGATCCAGGGCCTTTACTTACCGATACGGCGTCAACTTTGTTAAACTCAAAATTATTTTCTTTGAAAATATCCTGAATAAATACAGTTAATAATTCCGAGTGTTTTAATCCGTTGTCACTCTCTTTCTGAAAAAGAGTTTTTCCGTTTTCTGCCAGCGAAACCGAACATACTTCGGTTGATGTTTCTATATTTAAAATTATAGCCATTTGAATTAAGTTAACAAACGTATGCAAAAATAGTTATAAGTTCACAAATTTACCATTCAAAACCACACCATCTAATCCCATTGTTTTTGCTGATTTTAAGGCATCTTCTTCGGTATGAACAATGGGTTCACCTCCGGCATTAAACGATGTGTTAATTAATGCTTTTACTCCAAACTCGTTATCCAGATGTTTTAGCAAATCATATATGAAAGGATTGTCGCTTTTTTGAAAAACGGTCTGAAAACGTGCAGTTCCATCGGCATGAATGGCTCCGGCAAGTTCTTTTTGTCGTTGTGTAAGAACAGCAAAATCGAGTAGCATATATTTTGAGAGCGGATGAATGGTGTTAAGACCAGTAAAATAGCTGGTGTTTGCCTCTAAAGCAATTGGGGCAAGCGGCCGGTACCACTCGCGGCCTTTTTTTTCCATGCTTAATTTTTTTGATAATCCCTTTGAATCTGCCAGTGCTAAAATACTTCGGTTTCCCAACGCACGCGGGCCGGCTTCTCCAAAGTTGTTGCAAACACCAATTAGTTTTTTTTGAAGAAGTAATTCGGCAACCTGTTTTATTGTTTCAGCTGAATGAGAAGAGTTGTATTGTTCAATTCCCCAGTTATTTATATAGGCAGAATGTGGTTCAACATGGCCATGTTTTTTCCATTCTGCAAATGCTGCGGCGCCCAATGCCAGACCTGAATCTTCGGTGCAGGGTGGGATAAATACATTTTTAAAAATATTATTGTTAATTATCTGAGTATTTGCCACAATGTTTAAGGCCGAACCTCCTGTGTAATACAGGTTTTCAGTACCTGTCTTTTCCTGGAGTTCCTGCAGTTTTTTCAGAATTTTGCGAACAAAAATCTGTTGTAAAGTTGCTGCAACATCCTGAATAAAAGGATCTTTCTGGTTGAATGATTTTAATTCAATGCCAAAGTTGTTTTTTGCAGCACGAAAAAACAGGGAGGTTTTTCCCCAGATATCCTGAAAAAAATTGTTTTCAATCAACCAATTTTCAAGTTCGGGTTTGTAAGTGCCCAGCCCGGCAAAACCCATAAATTTACCGGGCACAGCATTTTGCTCCGAAAGTTTTGCCCCGATAATGGAAAAGACCAAAGCATTGGCATTGTATATAGTAGAGTAGGGCTTCAAATCCCAGTGGTATTCTACCCATTCAAATTTTCCGTTTTTAAGAGTGCCTGCTGAGAGATTGCTCAAACTGGCACCTCCATCAAAATGGACAAGCAGACTGTTGTCTCTGAAAGTGCCAAAAAAAGGCAGACACGAGAACAGGTGTGCCAACTCGTGATTTAATACCCAAGCTTCTTTTTCTTCGCCAAACCACCAGCACTTCCCCTTTTCCAAGTTATTGTCCAGATCGTTTGCCAGAGGCGCTTCAAACCGTGCTTCGCCATTTTGTAACAAAAACGTACGTCCAACTACATTATCGACAAAAACAAGGTCGTATTCGTTTCCCACCAGCTTTTTGTCTTTAAGAATCTGTTTTAAATGAATGTGGAGTGTATTATCGCGTTTCCGGCGCGAAATGCGTTCCTGTTGCAGAAAATTTATTACTCTGCCATTTTGCATGAAAGCCAGGTTGTGGTCGTGCACATAAAACGGATGCTTGTATTCGAAACGATCCTGAATTCCATAAATGGCTAATGTTGGTTTGGTTTTATCCATTAAAAACGAGTTCGGCAAATTGCATAAAAATTACACTAATAAATAGCACTGCAAACAACACTTCTCCCCAAATTCTTTTCTTCATAAAAACAAAAAAGTTTGCAACAAGAAAAGTCCCCGGTATGGCAGCTATTATGAGCATTTCCTGAGAGGCTGCTGGAATGAAAACAAAACTTATCATCGAACTGAAAAAGATCCAGAAAAAGGCTGTAAAATATTTCCTGGAGCTGATTTTCTTTTTGTCGTATTGTTTTAAAATATCGATACTTCCAATAACTGTATAAATTATCAAGATTCCCAAATAAACCTGTAGTGCCAAATCTGACAGAAAATGATTTACCGGGGTTGTAAAATTCCGTTGAATTAATTCCAGCGTTTCGAACAGCTCATCATTCCAGAAAGCATACGACAACGCAAAGGCCAACGGCAATAAAAATCCAAGAATATAGATAAGCAGTTCGCGCCACTTTTTCTCGCGACTCAGAACTGCAATTGCTACAAAGAAAGCAGGGAAGAGTATTGCCAGATTAAAACAAAAAAGTGAGGCAATACCGATTAAAAAACCTACATCGAATACTGTAGAATACGGGCGCGATTTTTCGAACATTCCAAACAAACGGTCAATGGCAAACAATAAAAATATAGCGCCAAAATAAACCGGATGCAAGGTATGCATGTTTACAAATCCACCCATAATTATTACAAAAAGAATGGATGGCAATTTACTGCGAATGCGTATAAACGAATACTTGTTGTTTAGCAGTTGCATTAAAAAACCAAGCGCTATAACCAACAGCATGCTTAACAAAACATGCAAAAAAGGATGTTCGCCAATCAGATTGAGAATGGGAGAGAAGAGTAGGTTTTGCTGTTCGCAAACCGAGAAATCATATACAAACGGGTGCAACAAATTTTTCATCCAGAAAACAAGGGCTGCTACCGGAATGAGAAATAAATTTGTTGCACTGTTTGTTTTTATTCTTTTTAATATCATCTCTATAGGTCGAAACCTAAATCTTTCCTGAAATATTTCCCGTCGAAGTTGATTACTTCAGCGTTTTTAAACGAAATGCCAAGGGCATCTTTCATATTTGAACCGTATGAACTAACAGCAATAACACGACCTCCAGCAGTTACAACATCTTTACCACTGGTTTTTGTGCCGGCATGAAAGATGATACTGTCGGTAACTTTATCAGTTCCGGTAATCACTTTCCCGTTTTCGTAACTTCCCGGATAGCCACCTGAAACCAACATTACTGTAACGGCAGTACGCTCATCGAATTCAATATTTTTTTCGGCTAAAGTTCCTGTAGCTGCACCATCGAGCAGATCAACAAAATCAGATTTTACCCGTAACATTACGGCTTCTGTTTCAGGATCGCCCATTCGAACATTGTATTCGATTACATAAGGATTATCGTTTACATTTATTAGCCCGAAAAAGATAAATCCGTTGTAGTCGATTCCGTCTTTTTGCAAACCATCTACAGTGGGTTGAATGATTTGTTTTTCAACTTTATCCATAAATGCGGCATCGGCAAACGGAACCGGAGAAATAGCTCCCATTCCACCTGTGTTCAAGCCGGTGTCTCCTTCGCCAATACGTTTATAATCTTTTGCTTCGGGTAAAATTTTGTAGCTTTTACCATCGGTAATTGCAAATACCGAAACCTCAACACCGCTTAAAAATTCTTCAATTACAACTTTGCTGCTGGCTGCACCAAATTGTCCGGCTAACATTTCTTTTAGCGAGCTTTCAGCTTCTTCAATCGAATCGATAATCAGTACGCCTTTCCCGGCTGCCAAACCATCTGCTTTTAAAACATAAGGAGCAGTCATTGTTTTCAGAAAAGCCACTCCTTCATGGATACAATCGGGAGTTACGGTAAAATATTTTGCAGTTGGAATGTTGTGGCGCGCCATAAAATCTTTGGCAAAATCTTTACTGCCTTCCAGTTCGGCTCCGGCTTTTTTAGGGCCTACAACTTTTACCTCTTTAAGCTCAGGATCGGCTGCGAAAAAATCGTGTAATCCTTCTACCAATGGAACTTCGGGGCCCACCAACATTAAGTCGATGTTGTTTTCGAGAACCAAAGTTTTTATTTTCTGAAAATCGGAAACACCAGCTTCAAGGTTGATTCCCAATTCTGCTGTTCCGGCATTTCCGGGAGTAAAAAACAGTTTTTCAACTTTGTTACTTTGTTTGATTTTCCACCCAAGGGCGTGTTCTCTTCCTCCGGATCCAACTATTAAAATATTCATTTTCTCAGTATGTTATTTTGTTCTTATTTAAAAACCTACGAATTTATACTGCTGTATGTTTGAAAATGTGCTTGCAGTGTTTCGCCAATTTTCTTGGCTAATTCTGTTTGTCCCGAAGTACGGGCAATGCGTTCCATATTTTGCATATAAAACATGTTGCGTTGAATTTCTTCCTGAACTCCTTTTGTAAAGCGGTGTTTTGTATCTAATGCAAAATAGTAATTCAATTCATCGTTAAAGTCGGTAAATGCTTCGTTAAGCATTTCAACTCCTTTGTCGGTAGCTCCTGCTTTAAAGTAGTTTTCAGCCAAATTCAGGGCAAAGTATTCGTAAGGAATAATTTCGTTTGGAATGAGTTCGTTGCAATGATCAACCACTGCAATTGCCGAATCCTTTTTTCCTTCAGCTATAAGTGCCGAAGCCAGGCGATTAAAACTGTTTCTGATGTTGGTCATCATGCGGGTATTGGTTTCGTCCAGGTAAATATCCGGATTATTCATTCCGCCCCACTTGAATTTATTCATCAGGTTATTGTACATCAATTTTGTATCAACCCGCCCGAATTGCAGTTGTTGTGGCAAGCTTTTAGTTTTAATAGGCACAAAACGGTAAGCAAAACCTTCTACCTGGAAATAATCCTGAAGGTTCATATATTTGCCCCGCCCCACTGTTATTGCCCAGTAAATTGGTCGTTCCCAGTTGTTTGTTGCCAAAAGATCAAGAATCAGCATTTCATCTTTCGATAACATATTTTTGCCTGAAAGATCGATCACAATTTCATCAACAATTTTATCGTAATCTTCAGGGCGAACCACATTGTTCCGGATAACAGCTTCTTTGTCAACCTTATATCTTAATATTTTTTTAGGAATATAAGCAGCATTGTCGGCCTGTTGCAATTTGGTAGCCGGATTGTCGTTGGCAATAAAATCAACCGCCTCTTTTAAACCTATGTGGTCGCGTTTTATCCTCGGATCGTCAATAACATAAACCATGTCGCGCGTTCCTGTACGATACTGGTCCGATCGTAAGGTGAATGGAAGAGGATCTGAATTGTAGGCTTTTCGTCGCATCTGATCGGCATACCAGTCGGTTTGTAAATAACTCAGGTTACAAACGCGCATATCTGTACGAACTCCTTCCACTTCCTGGTTATACCAAAGTGGGAAAGTGTCGTTGTCGCCATTGGTAAAGATTACTCCGTTTGGCTGACATGTTTCGAGATAGTTTGCTCCAAAATCGCGAGCAGTGTAACGTCCCGACCGATCGTGATCGTCCCAGTTTTGAGCTGCCATTAGTCCCGGAACCAAAATGAGTGCAATCACACCTGTTGCTCCTGCCGCAATAGTTTCCGGAATATATTTTTTTAATGTTTCTGAAATGGCTAAAACACCGAGCCCGATCCAAATGGCAAAAGCATAAAAAGAGCCGGCATAAGCATAATCGCGTTCGCGTGGCTGATGCGGGTACTGGTTAAGGTAAACCACAATGGCCAGACCGGTTAATATAAAGAGCAGGAAAACTACCCAAAGTCCTTTTTTACCTTCTTTGCCACGGTTGTATTGGAATAGAATTCCCAAAATACCGAGCAATAGAGGAAGGAAGTAATACGTGTTGTGTGCTTTGTTATTTGCCAGTTTTGCAGGAAGATTATCCTGATCGCCCAAACGTATTTCGTCGATGAATTTAATACCACTTAACCAGTTTCCATACAAAATGCTTCCATGGCCCTGAATGTCGTTCTGACGGCCCACAAAGTTCCACATAAAATACCGCCAGTACATATGGTTTACCTGATAGGTAAAGAAAAACCGCATGTTTTCGGCAAAGGTTGGTTTTACAATTACTTCTGTTTCTCCGCGTTCATTTTTGTGCTGAATACGTGTGCCTTTAATTTTACCCCACTCTGCATAATCATTGGCATGCGAAGGATCCATCGAGCTCCACATTCTTGGGAAGATACCGGTAAATTTAGGATCGTAATTGGCACTGTAACGATGATGGGTAATAACATATTTCCCATCGATTTGCGAATAAAGTGCCCGTCCTTCGGTAAATCTTTTTGCCGGATCTAAAGGAGAATTGTAATATTGACCGCTGAACAAAGGTCGGTCGCCATACTGTTCGCGATTTAAATAACCAAGCAACGAAAATGTATCGTTCGGGCTGTTTTGATCCATTGGTGGTTGGGCCGATGAACGAATTATAATGATGGCAAATGATGAATAACCGATTAAAATAACGGCTACGCCTAGCAAAATAGTATTTAGAACCACCTTGTGTTTCTTGTGTGTGTAAATGATTCCAAAGGCCAAAGCTGCAGTTACAGCCACTGCATAAAACAGTACTCCAGAGTGAAAAGGTAGTCCGAAAGAATTTACAAACATTAATTCGAACCACGAACCAATATTTACGAATCCGGGAATAATTCCGTACATAATACCACCAAGTAATACTACCGAAATAACCAAGGCGCGGATAAATCCTTTTCGTGTAACCTCGTATTTTCTGAAATAATAAACAAATACAATGGCAGGAATTGCCAATAAGTTCAGTAAGTGAACACCAATTGAAAGCCCTATTATATAGGCTATAAAAATCAGCCAACGGTTAGAATAGCGTTCATCTGCAATATCTTCCCACTTTAAAATGGCCCAAAATACAAGAGCAGTAAGTAGCGACGAGCTGGCATAAACTTCGCCTTCAACAGCCGAAAACCAGAAGGTATCTGAAAAAGTGTAAGCTAAGGCACCTACCAATCCACTTGCCACAATGGCAATGGTTTGTCCCATCGAAATCTCATCTGTTTTAACAAGCAGTTTCTTTGCCAGATGGGTAATGGTCCAAAATAAAAACATAATAGTTCCGGCGCTGGCCAGTGCCGAAAGTACATTAACCATTTTCGCTGCATCCTCGGGGCCGCCAAACAGGGTGAAAAACCGTCCAACAATCATAAAAATAGGTGCTCCGGGTGGATGTCCTACCTCGAATTTGAAAGCAGTGGTAATAAACTCGCCACAATCCCAAAAGCTTACGGTTGGCTCAATCGTTAATAAATAAGTGATGGCCGCAACTAAAAAACTTACCCAGCCAAAAACGTTGTTAAACAGTTTGTATTGCTTCATTTTAATGTGTTTTCAGAATGCTGAAATTTTTGCAAATTATATAATAGCTGCGAAGATAAGTGTTTTGCTTCAAATTGAAACGTTTAGGTAGCAATAGACCCACAGAAATTAAAATAGAAGGAGATTGAACAAATACAGAAACATCTAATTATTGGAAATCCTGCCGAAAATTATCTATTGTATATTGAATCCCAGTAAGAAGTCGTGAGTATTCAATGTTTCACTTTTCAGAAAATCATTAAAGCTATAACTATATCCAATTCTGAATCTTTGTTTAAGGTCTATTCCTAACATCAGAGAATGAAAATCCTCAAAATCTGAATTCTGATACCCCGCCCAAAATGTCTTTTTGTATTCTGCAAAAATTCCCGGTATAAAGCTAAAGTCCTTATCGGAATAATCGGTCATAAGATTTGGGGTGAGTGCGAAGTTTTGTGTATTAACAATTTTATAAGAAAAAACTCCGGTAAAAACCGCAGGAATATCGATACTCAAATTATTTTCTCCGGAAATTTGTTCCTGGACAGTTGCACTTAACCCTGCACTTAACCTTTCCGAATAAAAATATACACCAATGTTTCCATTAAACGTTTTATAATGTTCATCCTGAATATTATTAAGTAATGGGTCATTGGGTTCAAGAGGATAAAGCTGATATTCGGAAAGGACATTCTTGTAAAAAGTGGTACCGCCCGAAATTCCAAAACTTAAAATGGCAGCTTCAAAAACTTTGAAGTCATAAGCATAGTTTACTTTTACCAGGTTAGCGGATTCGAGACCGAATTTTGTATGGTAAAAATCGAGCCCTATGGTCCCGGCTTTTTGAGAGATTCTGTAGTCGAACGATCCCGTTACCAAATTAAAAGATTCCTTCCCGTAGTCTGCAAAATCGTAGGCCAGGTGAGAGAAACTTCCATAAATCCAATCGGATGGAGTAGAAATTGCCGCCGGGTTCTTAAATGACAGGCCCGTCCAGTATGCTCCCTCCTGTGCATTTGTTTTTAACTGAAAAGAAATGAATAAAAGTATGATGGCTAAAACTGCCACTGGTGGAATTACATTAGAATTTTTGAGATTCATTTTGTGTAATGGTTTAAATTAGAGGTATAAACATATAATTATTTTACGATAATTAATACGGTTAAATCAATAAAACATAATTCCGGAAACCATTCGGCCTGTATTAATTCCATCGCGGCGGGCTGAGTAGTATTTTGTTTTTTCAGTAAATGTACATTCTTCCTTGATTTCTATGTTTTTTTCGGGAATTCCTTTTTGAAGTAACAATTGCCGGTTGGCTTCCCAAAGGTTAAAATGATAGTTGCCCGAATGGTTTTTATGAAGTGCCGTTTCTGCGTTTGGGATCGTTTTTTTTGCAGCTTCAACCACCTCATCGCCCACCTCGTAAATTTCAGGGCTGATGGAAGGACCGATTGCCGCAAGAATATTTTCAGGTAAACTGTTATAGTTTTGAATCATCCGTTCAACCGTGTTTTGTACTATTTTTCCTACAGTTCCGCGCCAACCGGCATGAATTGCAGCCACTATTTGTTTAACCGGATCGAAAAGGAGAACGGGCACGCAATCGGCGGTTTGAATACAAAGACAAATGCCTGGTTTGTTGCTTACCAAAGCATCAGTTTGGTCGATTGTATTTTCGTTTAGGCTGTGAATTTCGGCAACACAACTGGTATGTGTTTGTTTTGGAAACACCAGTTTTTCAGCATCTACATTTATTGCTTTTGCCAATTTTGCCCGGTTTCCGGAATTATTGGAAAACCGAACATTTTCGATATCCAAAGTAAGCCTGGTTGTAGTAAATGCCAAAATAGTTGTAAA
Organism: uncultured Draconibacterium sp.; assembly: GCA_947492175.1. Lineage (GTDB taxonomy): Bacteria > Bacteroidota > Bacteroidia > Bacteroidales > Prolixibacteraceae > Draconibacterium. The sequence goes on from CANLMQ010000003.1 coordinate 60,334, forward strand.
AGGCTCGAATACTTTATAGTGAATTAAATGTGTGTTGTTATCCATTTCTGAGTAGATCGTTTAATCTGTTTTTGTCGAGCAAAGTAACCGTTTTCTTCTCAATTTTAATTAGTCCCTCGGTTTGCATATCGCCTAGCACGCGAGCCAGCGACGGTCGTGTTACTCCAAAAAGATCGGCCAGTTGTTTTTGTGTGTTTTTTAATTCAAACGAATGAAATTTATCGCCGGCCTGTTGCAAAAGAAAGTGGGCCACCTTTTCTTTTATTGTTTTAAAACTAAGAAAATGCAGTTTTTGCGACAGGAATTGTGCCCGCGATGAAATACTGTTCAGGTAGTTTCTAAGAATTCGGGTGCTTAGTTGTAGTAGCTTCAGAAATTCAGTAACCGGAATTGCCAGAATTTTGGCTTCGGTGTTTGCAGTAACCGTTACTGGAAATTTGTTTTGTTTTCCGAAAAGAAAAGCCGATGCCAGCGGTTTGGGAGCTTCAATATCTTCAATTTTTACTGTCTTTTCCGAATAGTCGATCATTTCTCCACGCACGCTGCCCGACAAAACAATAAGCAAACTTTTTACTTCGTCGCCCGCAAAAACAACAACTTCGTCTTTCTCATATTTTTTTATCTGAAAATGAATTTTTGAAAGCAGTTCTCGGCTTTCATTTTCTGATATTCCCATAAAAACGGGGCATTGCATTAATAAGCTATAATTCAACATGATTTTTTGTTGTTTGTAACATTTGGTACAATCTGAAAAACAGCTTCACGCTACTTTTGTTGCGTAAACTTAAAGAAAAAGTTAGGAAACTATGATACGTGAGATTGTAAAAATAGATGATGAATTGTGCGACGGATGCGGAGTGTGCGTTCCAAACTGCCACGAAGGAGCTTTGCAAATTATTGAAGGTAAAGCGCGGTTGATTAGTGAATTAATGTGCGATGGGCTGGGAGCTTGTATCGGCCACTGTCCGCAAGGAGCCATAACCATTGAAGAGCGCGAAGCCGAAGCATACGACGAAGTTGCAACAATTGCACAGATGATTAAAAACGGTAAGGCAACTGTTTTTGCCCATTTAAAACATTTACAAGACCATAACGAAACAGAATATTTACGCGAAGCATTGGGATATATTAAAGCAAACCGTGAAGCAATGCCTTTCGAAATTAGCGAAGTGCACGACTTGTTACATAGTACAAAAACTGCCGAAGTTCAGGGATCTGGTGGTTGTGCAACAGGTGGTTGTCCGGGAGCAGCACCAATGTCATTTGATGCGGGCGGCCTAAAAATGGCGTCTCCGGCACAGGAAGTTCCTTCGCAGTTAACGCAGTGGCCGGTACAAATGCATTTAATTAATCCCGCAGTATCGTATTTCCATGGCGCCGACTTATTGGTTGCTGCCGACTGTGCGGGATTTGCACACGGAAATTTTCATAACGATTTTATAAAAGGCCGTAAAATGGTTATCGCCTGCCCGAAATTAGATCAGGGGCAAGATATCTACATTCGAAAAATGGTCAGTTTAATAGACGATTCAAAAGTTAATACAATAACAGTAGTTATAATGGAAGTACCTTGTTGCGGTGGATTATCGCAAATGGTAAAAATGGCTACGCAAATGGCATCAAGAAAGGTACCTGTGAAAGAAGTTGTGATTAGTATACAAGGAGAGGTATTAAGTGAAGTATGGGTATAAAAGGCTAAAAGGCATCTTGAAAAAGGTGCCTTCATTTTTTTTAAATCAAACAAAAAGACAAGACTGAAATTTACTACTGCACAGTCGATAGTCTTTATTCCAATAAGTATATAATATTTAAAAAGTTAGAGATATGAGTATGTTTTGTTTCCAATGTCAGGAAGCAGCAAAAGGTACGGGTTGTACCGTTGCTGGAGTATGTGGTAAACCAAGTGATGTGGCAAATCTGCAGGATACATTACTTTATGTGTTGAAAGGAATTAGCTGGTACAACGAAAAGCTGCGTGCCCAAAATGTGAATCCTGAAAAGGTGGATAAGTTTGTATTCGACGGATTGTTTAGCACAATAACAAATGCAAATTTCGATAAAAATGTTTTTACCAAACGTATAATAAAAGCCTTGCAGTTGCGTAACGAATTGCATGCAAGGTGTTTGGCGCTAAATGTTAAGTTGCCTGCCCAACTTCCGGCCATAGCTTCATGGAATGCGGATTCGGTTGAAGAATTTGAAGCGAAAGCCGAAGAAGTTGGTATTTTAAGTACAAAAAACGAAGATATCCGTTCCTTACGCGAATTGATTATTTATGGTGTAAAGGGAATGGCGGCATATGCTGAACATGCTTATAATCTGGGTGGTAAAAAAGATGAAATTTTTGCGTTTATGCAACGGGCTTTGGTTGCAACTACCGAAGACTTATCTGTTGATGACTTGGTTGCGCTTACGCTGGAAACAGGAAAATATGGTGTTGATGTAATGGCCTTGCTCGATGCTGCCAACACAAGCTCATATGGTAATCCGGAAGCAACCAAAGTAAATATTGGTGTTCGTAACAACCCGGCAATTTTAATTTCAGGGCATGACTTAAAAGACATGGAAGACCTGTTAAAACAAACCGAAGGAACCGGAGTTGATGTGTATACTCACAGCGAAATGCTACCGGCCCATTATTATCCTGCTTTCAAAAAATACGATCACCTGGTTGGTAACTACGGAAATGCATGGTGGAAACAAAACACCGAATTTGAAAGCTTTAACGGGCCTGTTTTGTTTACAACAAACTGTATCGTTCCTCCAAAATCTTCGGCAACTTATACCGACAGGATTTATACAACCGGAGCTTCGGGATTGGAAGGTGCGATTCACATTCCTGATCGTAAGGAAGGCGAAATGAAAGATTTTAGCCAGATTATAGAACATGCAAAAAAATGTACTGCTCCGCAGGAAATTGAAACCGGCGAGATTGTTGGAGGTTTTGCCCATGCACAGGTTTTTGCCTTGGCCGATAAAATTGTTGATGCAGTAAAAACCGGTGCGATTAAGAAATTCTTTGTTATGGCCGGTTGCGACGGACGTATGAAAAGCCGCGATTATTATACGCAATTTGCTGAGCAGCTGCCACAAGACACAGTTATTTTAACAGCAGGTTGTGCCAAATACCGTTACAACAAATTACCGTTGGGCGACATTGGCGGAATTCCGCGTGTTATTGATGCAGGACAGTGTAACGACTCGTATTCGCTTGCAGTAATTGCATTAAAACTGAAAGAGGTTTTCGAACTGAATGACATTAACGAATTACCTATTGCCTACAACATTGCCTGGTACGAGCAAAAGGCGGTGATTGTATTGTTGGCACTACTTCACCTGGGTGTTAAAAATATTCACCTTGGACCAACGCTTCCGGCATTCCTTTCGCCAAACGTAGCAAATGTATTGGTTGAAAATTTTGGTATTGGCGGAATAACCGAAGTTGACAACGATCTTAAAATGTTTTTAGGAGAAGAAATCACAGCATAAGGTAAAATGGGGGATTTTAAAAGGGGAGATAACTCTTGATAAATCAAGGTTGATTATTGGTTTTTGGAATGGCATCCATATGTGTGGATGCCATTTTATTGTTAATCCTTCTATTTCTCCTCCAAATTAAAAGTAATATCAACAGTTCTGAAAGATGGATTAGGTTTTACTTCCGGATCAGTTTTTTCAGAAACAAACTTACCGGTTTTGTTTATATTGTGAAAAGATACATTCAATTTATCCTTACTAAATAACTCTCCGGGACGTATTGTTACAACTTTCATTATTTCATCAGTTGAAACTTTATCATTCCCCTTCACATCCACTTTCCCAATTTTACATTGCGGACCTTCATAGATGCTAAACGTCAAATCTATTACTCCTGCATTTTTTACCGTATCTCTTATTTCAACGTTAAAGAATACATATCCATTATTCAGGTACAAATCCGATACCTGGCCATACATATATTTATCCAGTTTTTCTTCTGAATAAGTTTCGCCCTTTTTAATTCCCAATACTTTGCCAAGCTGTTTAGAAGAGTAAGCTGTATTATTTAACCAAATCATATTACCCACCTTCACATCAGATGTTTGTATTTTTGTAGTTGTTACAGAATTAGTGTATTCCGGTTCTGAAAAGGCATAGAAAATACCTGCAATAATAGGAAGAATAAACAAAAATTTAAGTTTTCTAGTTGGTGATTGATATTTATAACTCATCATGTTAAATCGTTTTTTGTTGAATGAATAATTAAAAGAATTGGTCAGTGAAATTACCGACCCGCCAAACACTTGGTTTAGCAGAGTTGCATGATATACACCTGGATTTACACTGCGTCTTAATGCATGTTTATCTGCCAGATATTCGTGGTTTTGCCTTATTTTTTGGCCATAGAGCCAAACAAAAGGATTAAACCACTGTATCGCGCGTAAGAGCTCAAACAATACTAAATCGATCCAGTGTTTCTGCCTAATATGTTCTTGTTCATGGTTCATAATTTCACATCGTTCTGTTAGATTGATTGAAGGATTGACAAACACGTATGAAATAAATGAAAACGAATTCTGAAACCTGGCAGTCTGAATGATTTTTACATTTCCTTCCTGAACTATTTGATATTGTTTTATGCTTCTGATAATTGGAATTACTTGCCAAATATTCCGGGCAACAATAAACAAAGCTCCGGCAATATATATAATCAACACAATGCCATGAATGGAAAATAGAGGTTCATTTACAGTATTGATCTGAGTTTCAGTGATGCTGTTTAATGAGCGAGGATTTATTTTTTCAGGAATTGATTCAATCTTATAATTCCATGTAATTAGAGGAAAAACAAATGCACAGAACATACCTAAGATTAAAAACAGCCGATTTAGCAAGAAATAACGCTCGTTTTGCAAAAACAAAATATAAATAGATGCAAAGCCCAATATCCAGATAGTTGATTTTAGCAAATAGAAGGCAAAAGATTCCATGTTTTTAGATGTTTATGAGTTAGACAGCTTTTTCTTTGTTTCGTTCATCAGTTCCTCTAAGTCTTGAATACTTAGATCCTTTTCCTTTGCAAAAAAGGTTGCCAGAGAACTAAAAGAATTATCGAAATACTTTTTCATTAATCCAGTAAGCTGAGTTCTCGAATATTCTTCTCTTGAAACCAAAGGAAAATAAACATGAACATTACCATAACTTTTATGCGATACAAATTCTTTTTTCTCTAAAACACGCAAAACAGTAGATACTGTGTTTCGTGCAGGCTTGGGATCTTCGAATTTGTCACGGATATCACGAACAATACCTTCTTTCATATCCCATAGATGTTGCATAATTTGCTCTTCTGCTTTTGTTAAGTCCATATCAGTTAATTTAAGTCAATCCTTCATCACAAATGTATGACTATAAATATAGTTACGCAAACGTTTTTAGATTTATTAACTATATTTATAGTTATTTTGATGAGTTGAAATAAAATATTTCCCCACAACTTCCTGGGGTCTTATATTATCTTTGCTGATAATTTCGACAAACTTGCCTCCCTAAATTCTTCTACAAGTCAATTTATATATTAAATAATAAAGAATTTAATCTTCGTTAACGGATCAATCTTGCGTTGCAAAAACTGAAATCTTAATTTTGTTTGTCTTTCAACAGCAAGACTTAAATTAAAATCATATAAATAAAATAGTTATGGGTAAAATAGCCGAAAACGTAAAACCAGGTGTAGTAACCGGTTCAGATTTACAATTCATTTTTGAAGTGGCAAAAGAAAATCAATTTGCTATTCCTGCAGTAAACGTTGTGGGTTCTTCATCAATAAACGCAATTATGGAAGCTGCAGCACAGGTAAACTCTCCTGTAATGATTCAGTTTTCGAATGGTGGTGCTGTTTTTAATGCAGGTAAAGGTCTTAAAATGGACGGCCAGGAAGCTGCTATTTTAGGTGCTGTTGCCGGTGCAAAGCACATTCATACTTTGGCAGAAGCTTATGGTGTACGTGTAATTCTTCACACTGACCATGCTGCTAAAAAATTATTACCTTGGATTGACGGATTACTTGACGCAAGTGAAAAACACTTTGCTGAAACCGGAAAACCATTGTTCAGCTCGCATATGTTGGATCTTTCGGAAGAGCCAATTGAAGAAAATATTGAAATCAGCAAAAAATATCTGGAGAGAATGTCGAAAATGGGCATGACTCTTGAAATTGAATTGGGTATCACCGGTGGTGAAGAAGATGGTGTTGACAACTCTGACGTTGATGCTTCTAAATTGTATACTCAGCCGGAAGAAGTAAACTTCGCTTACGAAGAATTAAGCAAAGTTTCTCCTAATTTCACTATTGCTGCATCGTTTGGTAATGTACACGGTGTTTACAAGCCGGGTAACGTAAAACTTACTCCAAAAATTCTGGATAACTCACAAAAATACATTGTTGAGAAACATGGTTTAACTAATACAAAACCAGTAAACTTTGTATTCCACGGTGGTTCAGGTTCTACACACGAAGAAATTCGCGAAGCAATTTCGTATGGTGTAATTAAAATGAATATTGATACTGATACTCAGTGGGCATACTGGGATGGTGTACGCGCTTTCGACGCAGCTAACCACGATTACCTGCAAGGACAAATTGGTAACCCTGATGGTGACGACAAACCAAACAAAAAATTCTACGATCCACGTGTTTGGGTACGTAAAGCAGAAGAGTCATTGATTGCTCGTTTGAAAGTAGCTTTTGAAGACTTAAACGCTATTGACGTTAACTAAGAAATTTCTTAGAATTATATAGTAAAACCGTCTCATGTTTGTGAGGCGGTTTTTTTGTGGGAATAATTTTAATCAGAGAGAAGCAATCAGAAAAAAGTAGGTACTATCTGCTATTCGATAAATTGTACATAATGATCGTATCGGCTGAAAATCTGTCTTACGTATGTAGCCGGCTCTATTCCACGTACATAGCCATATTTAATAAATGGTTTGTTGTAGTTTTCGGGGTAGCTGAGTTTTAATATTGTTTCTTCCACATTGTCATCCCAGGTATCACTTTTTATTCCGGTTTCTTCAGCCAGCTTTTGGGCGTCAACAACATGACTGTAACCGCAGTTGTACGAGGCCAGTGTTAATTTTAACCGCTGAACAGAGTCCGGGATTTCGTCGAATCTATCCCAAAGCAGTTTTAGCATTTTAGTACTACCCTCAAGGTTTTGCTCCGGATTTGAACGATCTTCCACCCCAAAACGTTTTGCGGTTTCAGGCATCATCTGCATCAATCCTTTTGCACCGGCCCATGACTCAGACTCCGGATTAAATCTCGATTCCTGATATATCTGCGATGCCAGTATGCGCCAATCCCAGCCCAGTTCCGATGCGTGTTTTTTTATCAAATCATCGAACGGGCTTATTTTGTTGTTGTTGAGGCTGTAGAAATCACTATTTTCGCGTCGTCTGAAGTTTTTTGAGTTTTTAAAGTATTTGTTGTAAATCACATAATATATTGCCTCTTTTTTCATCATTCTAATCCATTCATTCAGTGCTTTTTCCAACTCCGGAGAATTCTTCCGAATGGCCCAGGCTATTCGCTGCGAAAAACTAATGGGAACATCAATATCAAGATTGGGATAGTACGATGCATGTATGCTTGCAATATTATTGTCGGCAACCGTGTACTTTATTTCACCGGTTGCTACCATTTCTACAATCTTATCAGTGGAAAGGTTTCCGGGTAAAGTGTCAATGTAAATTTCACCTCCCAGTTCGTCGCTCAGGTTTACCAGCCTGTTAATATACGATGAGTTTGCCCGCACCGAAACTGTATCTCCAATTAATTCAACAGCGTCGTGAATTAGCGATTTTTGTAGTTCACTCCATTTTATTGAACGCCAATTGTCGGGCTTTCGTTGTACCAAAACCTGATGCGTTAGATACAGATAATCGGAAAACTGAGTATGTTTCTTACGCTCGCGAGTAACAGTTATTCCGTGTGCTATTAAATCAACCTCTCCCGAATTTAATTCTCTTTGCATGGTATCAAGGTCGTTGGAAACAACCATATTTAACTCAACGCCCAAATGTTTGGTAAAGCGTTTAAGCATTTCATATTCATATCCCATTGGTTGTCCCTTGTACAAGAAATAACTTGTACTGCTGTATGTAGTTAAAACATTTAACACACCCTCTTTTTTTATATCATCAAGATCGCGTTGAACAATATTGTTTGCAGGATGTGCGCTTGCACCTTTTTTGTTGAATTTTTTGGGATTACAGGCAGTAAGAAGTGTTAACAGAATCAGGATAATATAACTCAAATGGTGTTTTGTCATATATCAATTCATTAATTATGCCGGCGAAACTAATATTCTTAAGATACAAAAAAGTTTTTTTATAAGAACAAGCCGCACAATTTAATGTTTACAAAGTATTGGCTGTATTCTTTTGTTTCGGGAACAAAAAACTATATGAAACGAACATGTAAAATAGTTACATCCAAGAGGATAATTAAAATATATGTGAGTTCCATATGATGCCTTATAAATAAACAATTTTAATCGTATGAGAATTGAAGAATTAATTACTGTATATCAAACAATCGATGTCTCTGGCTAAATATAATCATAATGTGAATTTTACTAATGGTTGCAGGGCTAAAATACATTCAGATTTACAGTTCAGGCAGGTGTTGGTGAAATAAAGGTAAATGGTAAAGAAAAGTCTGCACTTTTGATATTAAGTCTGCTTATCATTTCCTCCGGTAGACTAGCCGCATACATAAAAATATGTATCTTTATCCATAGTCCTTATTAATAGGTATATGGTTAAAAAATTAATTTTCATATTTGTATTCCTTTCCGGCTTTTTATTCAATTCTTTTATTGCAACAGCCCAGGACCAAAATAAAATTGATTCTGTTAAGCAGGTGATTTTTGCAGAAACAGACAACGAAAAAATAGTAGAAAATTATATTGTAATTGCTGATTTGTTTTCTCTTCAGGAAATAGATAGTGCGTTGAGTTATATTGATTCTGCCATTCAGCTTGCAAATAAAATATCATACAAAAAAGGGGCTGCAAAAGCTGGCTTTTTTCAGGGCTATTATTACGATGTTCTTGGTAAATACGATAAGGCAATCAGTAGTCTGGAGCAGGCATCGGAGCTATTTGTTGAGATTGGCGATTCCAGTCATTTAACAGGTTGTTACAACAATCTTGGTGCTTTATATTCTTACGGAACAAATCACAAAAAGAGCCTTGAATATTTTATAAAATCAATCTTTATAGCAGAATCGTTGCGAGATTCGTTTTCATTGGCCGAAAGCTATAGTAACGTAGCTGGTTTTTATTTTGATTTGAAAGAATATGGCTCAGCTCTGAAGTATTATAATAAAGCACTTGAAGTAGATCTGAAAAAAAACTCTCTCGAAGATCTGGCCATATCTTATTTAGATGTAGGAAATGTTAATATTAAACTACATAGATACGAAGATGCACTTGAGAATCTTGACAAAGCAAAGAAACTTATGGTTAGCATAGATGATCCTTATTATAAAGCTGTCTTGTTTCAACGTTTTGCCAATTATTATACAGAGACCGGAGAGCTAAGCATGGCCAATGACTATGTTTTAAAAGGACAGGAGATTTCGAATACTTTTGACTATCCATTGTTTGATGCTGATATGCTGGCTGTTAAAGGAGAGATTCTTCTTAAACAAAAAAAAAATAAACAAAGCCTGGTCGTTTTGCAAGATGCTATCGAAAGGTATAATAAGCTAAACTACACATATTCGTTAAATGAAATTTTTAAAAATGTGGCTGAAGCTTATTCGGCATTGGGAGAGCATACCAAAGCATATCAATATTTACAGATGGCATACCGGGAAGAAGAAAAAGCTGAGCTAAATGAAATTGCCGAATATTTAGGGGAGTTTGAAAAAGAAGAAGCTCTTATTGAAGAAAGAGCAAACATAAAATTGAAACAAGAGCTGGAAAATCAGAGAAATGAAAATGTACTGATGAAGGTACAGTCGAAGTACTATTTTACCATTAATTTGTCTATTCTGCTTGGATCTGTATTGCTGCTTGCTTTATATTTTTATGCAACAAAACGAAAACACAACAAGTTGCTCGAATCGAGCAATGAACTGATTAATCATCAAAAAGATCTTATCGAAAAGAGTTATTCAGAGTTGAAGAAAAATGAAATCCGCTTAGCAGAACTCAATGCTACAAAAGATAAATTTTTTTCAATTATTGCTCACGACCTTAAAAATCCGTTTAATATCTTAATTGGTATCTCTGAACTAATGATCAGTAACCCGGAAATAAAGCACACTAAGGATTACGAAGCTTTAATGGAAGGAATGTTTCAAACTGCAAAATCGGGACATGATTTGCTTGAGAATTTATTGCAATGGTCGCGATCACAAATCGGAAGCATTCAAATGGAGCCACAGGTATTTTCTTTAAATGAGTTATTTGCAACCGTTGCCACTCTTTTCTCCGAGATGGCAAAAACAAAGAATATTACCATAGCAATCCAGGAAAATCTTCAATTAAACGCTTATGCCGATTATAATATGGCTAATTTTGTGGTTCGCAACCTGGTTAATAATGCCATTAAATTTTCGCATAATAACAGCAAAATAGAGGTTTCCGCCTGTGCTCAAAAACAAATGGTAATAATCAGCATCAAAGATGAGGGGATTGGAATAGACTCTGAAACGATTGATAAATTGTTTAAGATTGAGCATACTGTACAAAAAGACGGAACTGCCAACGAAAAAGGAACAGGTCTTGGTTTGATACTGTGTAAAGAGTTTGTAGTGAAAAGTGGTGGTGAGATTTGGGTTGAAAGCGAAAAAGACAAAGGAAGCACTTTTGGTTTTAGTCTTCCCTTAGCTGATAACAACCGATAAATTGTAAACGTAATAAAATGAATTTCGAAGAAAGAGAATTTACAGCCTACAGCATTCCAACTACCAATACAAATGTGTTGTTAATTGGTGCCGAAAAAGGTATTCTTGGATGTGGCTATTTAAATATTGAAACTGCCAATAAAGTGAACGATGTTTGTGCACTTGTTACGGGGGTAAAAACACCCGATGATATGCTTTCGGCAAAAGTTGTTGCAGTTAGCAAAGCTGCAGCTCAACTGGGTATAAAAGAAGGAATGACAGGGAAAGAAGCACTTGTTTTAATGTCGTAACCAAAAACAAGTGATAAATTCAAAGTCCTCCCCGGTCTTTGTTTTTTTATAGCATTCCTATCAAGTAAGTAATAAAACTTACATCCAGGTTATCCTTCTAAACCAAAACGGTTTTTAATACAACTGGCAAAGCATATTAACTTGGCCGCAACTAATAAATTATACTTCGATGAAACTAGCTCTTTACATCCTTACATTATCAATATTTATTTTTACTTCTTGTCAGAATCAGGTCCGGAAAAACATGGCAGAAATAAACGATAAATCAAAACCGAATATTCTTTTTTTGCTTGCCGACGATCTTGGTTATGGAGAGTTGGGATGTTACGGACAAGAAATCATTCAAACTCCCGTACTCGATAATTTGGCAAGTAAGGGGATGCGCTTTACCGATTTTTATGCCGGGAATGCGGTTTGTTCACCATCAAGAGCGGTATTAATGACAGGTAAATCTTCTTCATATAATACCATTCGGGGTAACAGTGGTTATTTTAATGATGATCGGTGGATGCGGGTTGCATTGAAAAAAGATGAAGTAACACTGGGAGAGATGTTAAAGAAAGGTGGATATCAAACTGCATTTATTGGTAAATGGCATCTCGACGATCCGAACGACATTTCAACATGGGCCTACAACAGGGGATTTGATTTTGCAGTACAGGAACAATGGACTTCGCGGTTTGGAGGAATAGAGTATGATGCAGAAATGCATTGGATTAATGGAAAACAAGACTCTGTTTATTACAACGATCACGAATGGCAATGCAAAGACGAATTTCGCACAAAAATTGCACTGGATTATCTTGACAGAAAAGATAAGAACAAACCGTTTTTTTTGTTTATGTCGTATCGCGCACCGCATGCACACGAACCTTACATTCATAACAAAAAGTTATATGCAGAGCATGGTTGGAAGGAAAAAGAGCGAAGGCATGCTGCAAAAATTACCTTGCTTGATCAGCAAATTGGTAAGCTTTTGAAAAAACTGGAGGATTCGGGTGAACTGAAAAATACTCTGGTTTTATTTACAAGCGATAACGGACCTCATGGAGAAGGTGGGCATAATTATGAATTCTTTAACAGCAACGGCCAATTAAGAGGATACAAACGAGATGTATATGAAGGGGGAATTCGTGTTCCTTTAATCGCGTATTGGAATGAAAAAATTAAGGCTGGTACTACCTCAGGCCAAGTTGCAGGATTTCAGGATCTGATGCCAACCTTAGCAGAAATAGCCGGAATTGATATTCCCGATCAATCGAATGGAATATCAATTTTAAATACATTAGAAGGTGAAAAGCAGTTACAACACGAAAGTTTAAACTGGGAGTTGCAAATTGATGGTTGGGGAAGTAAGATGTCCGATGGAGGATTCAGGCAGTCAGCTCGTTTGGGAAAATGGAAAGGAGTTCGTTACGGCATTGAATCGGATATTCAGCTTTACGATTTAAGCAAAGATATTTCTGAAAAAAATAATGTTGCAAACCAACATCCGGAAATTGTTAAAGAAATTGACCGGATTTTTAGCAACAGGCGCTCCGAAACACCCGGTTTTCCTTATGGAGGTGTCGTTACAAAAAAATAGTCCGAACGAAAAATAGAATGGCATAGAAATAAGGAGCTTTCATTTTAAGGTATTTACCCCCGGACATAATCCTTGCACTGTTGTGTTCTAGGATATAAATCTTAATGAGTAATTTGTAATAAATTCTTTGCATATTTGTACTTTATCATACCAGTACCTACCAGTTAAAATGAAGTTATGAAGACTGCTTATCAATTTATCCTCATTGCATTACTATTTACAACACATCTTGTTTGTGCTCAAACACGCACAGTTAAAAAGCTCGAACACGATTGGAAGTTTATAAATAAAGAAGTTGCTGGAGCTGATAAAACAGACACAAACACAGCCAATTGGGAAACTGTTTCAGTTCCGCACGATTGGGCTATAAAAGGGCCATTCGATAAAGAAATTGATGCACAAAAAGTTCGTGTTACTCAGGATTTGGAAAAGGAAGCAAAAATGAGAACCGGACGAACCGGTGCTCTGCCACATATTGGAGTAGGCTGGTATCGGAAGACATTTACTCTGCCTGAATTTGAACCCGGCAAAAAAGCACTTTTGATTTTTGACGGAGCCATGAGTGATGCACAGGTATACATAAATGGCGAAAAGGTGGGAAGCCATCCGTACGGATATGCCTATTTTTATTTTGATATATCCGATTACTTGACTGATGGAGAGAATCTGTTGGCTGTTCGTTTGGAAAATTTGCCTTTTTCTTCGCGCTGGTATCCGGGTGCCGGAATCTATCGTAAAGTTCAGATTGTTGTTAAAGATGAAGTAAATTTCCAGCAGTGGGGAACTTTTATAACAACTCCCTTTATATCTGAAGAAGTTGCAAAGGTTAACATCAAGTCCGGTGTTAACGGAGAAAACATTAAAGTTGTAACCGAGATTAAAGATGCTGAAGGAAATATAGTTGCCGGTAAAACATCTGATGAACAATTCGGAAATACAGTGGAACAAAATATCGCTGTATCAAATCCAAAAATCTGGGATATTGAGAATCCTTATTTATATACAGCACATTCAAAATTATACAAAAACAATGTGTTAAAAGATGAAATGGTTACTCGTTTTGGGATTCGAAGTGTTGTATACGAACGTGGCAAGGGGTTGGTATTAAATGGCAAGGTAACAAAGTTTAAAGGTGTGTGTTTGCATCACGATTTAGGTCCTTTGGGAACTGCTGTAAATACAGCTGCACTAAAACGTCAACTTACTATTTTAAAAGATATGGGGTGCAACGCCATCCGGTCGTCCCATAATATGCCTTCGCTCGAACAACTTGAATTGTGCGATGAGATGGGATTTTTATTTATGGCAGAAAGTTTTGATGAATGGGCAAAACCCAAAGTAAAAAATGGGTACAACCGCTGGTTTGACGAGTGGGCAGAAAAAGATGTTGTTAATCTGGTACGTGCCACTCGGAATCATCCGTGTATTGTAATGTGGAGTTCAGGAAATGAGGTTCCCGATCAGCATGGGAGCGTTGGAGTAAAACGTGCTAAATGGTTACAGGATATATTTCATCGCGAAGATCCGACACGCCCGGTAACAGTTGGGATGGACCAGGTAAAAGCAACCATGGAAAGTGGATTTGGATCAATTATGGATGTTCCCGGATTAAATTATCGTTTACCACTGTATGACGAAGCTTACGAAAAATTCCCGCAGGGATTTATTTTGGGTTCCGAAACGGCTTCAACAGTTAGTTCGCGAGGTATTTACAAATTTCCCGTCAAAGAATACAAGCATAAGTTGTACAACGATTTTCAAAGCTCATCATACGATTTGGAGGCCTGTAACTGGTCGAACGTACCTGATGAAGATTTTGTTTGGCAAGACGATAATGAATGGGTAATTGGCGAATTTGTATGGACCGGTTTTGATTATTTGGGAGAACCAACACCTTACAACGAAGCCTGGCCATCGCGCAGTTCGTATTTTGGAATTTGCGATTTGGCTGGCTTGCCCAAAGACCGCTTTTATTTGTACCGAAGCCGTTGGAATACCGACGACGAAACCTTACATATTTTGCCCCATTGGAATTGGGAAGGTCGCGAAGGAGAAACAACTCCGGTGTTTGTGTATACAAATTACAATAGTGCCGAGTTGTTTGTAAATGGTGTTAGTCAGGGGATTCAGACAAAAACGAAAACCAAAAGTAAGCTACACCGTTACCGGCTGATGTGGATGGACGTAAAATACCAACCGGGGACCATAAAAGTTGTGGCTTTAGATAATGACGGGAAACCGATTGCAGAGAAAGAAATTCACACGGCCGGCAAACCACATCATTTTGAACTTTCTGCCGATAGAGAAACCATTTCTGCCAATGGAAACGATTTGAGTTACATTACTGTTTCAGTGGTCGATAAAGAAGGAAACCTTTGCCCCAATGCAGATAATCAACTCGATTTTAAGGTTTCGGGAGCAGGTAAATTCAGAGCAGTATGTAACGGCGATGCTACTTCTCTGGAGTTGTTCCACTTGCCATCCATGAAAGCTTTTAGTGGGAAGCTGGTAGTTACTGTTCAGTCGTTTGACAAGGCAGGAGAAATAGAACTGGAAGTGAGGTCGAAAGGATTGAAAACTGCTAAAATCAGTATTAAGACTAAAGAATAAACATCTTAATCCTGTTAGATGTAAATCGTTTTCAGAGACCTTTTTCCTAACAGATTCCGGACAACAAGAATATAAATAGGAATAGATATTATAGTGTTGAATATAAAAATTTAATCAAATAAAATGAATAAGCTTTTACTACTTCTAATTGCTACTTTCTTCGTTAGTACAAATATTTTAGCTCAAGAAAAGACTACAGAGAAACTTTGGTGGGCGGGTATTACTGCTAAAGGACAATTAATGCCGGTTTCAAATACTTTTAGTGCCAATTTAATTGATAATACTTTTGGAAACCAGGTGCAACCTTTACTTCTATCCAATCAGGGTGATGTAATTTGGAGTGAAGAACCTTTTGAGTTTAAGATTGAAAACAATGAAGTAACTATACTGCAGTCGAAGGGAGAGGTGCTTTCAATAAAAGCGGGAGCTACGCTTAAAAGCGCTTATCTGTATGCATCAAAAACCTATTTCCCTGCAAGCGGAAAACTACCTGATGAGCTTTTATTTGCGAAACCTCAATACAACACATGGATTGAATTAATGTATGATCAGAACCAGGCAGATGTTTTGAAATATGCACACGACTTAATCGATAATGGTTTTCCTCCGGGAGTACTTATGATCGATGATAACTGGCAGGAAGATTATGGGAAATGGGACTTTCATCCCGGGCGATTCCCAAATCCAAAAGCAATGATGGAAGAGCTGCAAGATCTTGGATTTAAAGTTATGCTTTGGGTTTGTCCCTTTGTTAGCCCAGATTGTGATGTTTATCGGGAACTGGCATCAAAAGGCGCATTTTTAATTAACGGAGCAGGACAAAAACAAAACAATACCATGCCAACGGTTGATTTCCGGGGGAATGCACAGCCTGAAATAGTTTCGTGGTGGAATGGTTACAGTGCAGTGCTCGATTTGTCGAATCCTTTAGCCGAAGAATGGTTTAAATCCCAACTTGACTTTCTTCAGGAAAAATATGGTGTTGCCGGATTTAAATTTGATGCCGGCGATGCACGTTACTATACAAAAGGAAGAAGTAAGGGAAATGTTTCGGCTAACGACCAGGCAGCTCTGTTTGGTAAAATCGGTCTCGACTATCCTTTAAACGAATACCGCGCTATGTGGAAAATGGGAGGACAACCACTGGTACAGCGCTTAATGGACAAGGCTCACAATTGGAACGATTTACAAAAACTGGTGCCATCGATGTTGTTACAAGGAATTATGGGGTATTATTTTAATTGTCCCGATTTAATTGGTGGTGGCGAGTTTTCGTCATTTTTAGGAAGTAACAAAATTGATCAGGAATTAATTGTACGTTCGGCACAATGCCATGCCCTTATGCCAATGATGCAGTTTTCAGTTGCTCCGTGGCGCATCTTGGATGAAACACATTTTGAGGCGGTAAAACAAGCTGTTGAAATACGCGGGAAATTTGTAAATTATATTTTGGAGGAAGCCAAAAAAACAGCAAAAACGGGCGAGCCTACAATACGGTCTCTTGAATATTCTTATCCGAATAATGGATATGGAAAAATAAACCAACAGTTTCTGATAGGAGAAAATTTATTGGTTGCTCCAATTGTTGAAAAAGGTATTACGGAGCATAAAGTTTACCTGCCTGAAGGAAAGTGGAAGGCTTTTAATGGCAAAGTTTATAGAGGGAATAAAGAAATAATTATTCCGGTAACAATTAACGACATACCATTTTTTGAAAAGATGTAAATTCATATGAAACGAACATGAAATTTAATCTGCGATATTTCACAAACAAGCATGATTAAATTTCATCGAGAGTTCCATACGTTGCAATTGAAAAATAAAAAATTTAAACGGATGAAATGCGTTTTTAAGAGCAAGCATTTATAACCTAAAATATTAAAAAATGAAAAACTTATTTATTCTGTTTGTTTTGGCAGTTACAATATTTAGTTCGTGCCAAACAAAACCAAAAGAACAGGAAAAAAGACCGGCACAACCTAATATCGTTTACATTCTGGCCGACGATCTGGGATATGGAGACTTAAGTTGCTACGGACAAACTAAATTTCAAACGCCAAACATTGACAACCTGGCTAAGTCGGGAATAAAATTTACTCAACATTATTCGGGATGTACAGTTTGTGCTCCATCGCGATCATCTCTAATGACCGGCCAAACTACCGGTCACACACCCATCCGCGGTAATAAAGAATGGAATCCTGAAGGACAGTGGCCAATGGAAGCAAAAGCGGTAACTCTTGCTGAAGCATTGAAAGAAGCTGGTTATGCCACCGGAGCTTTCGGGAAATGGGGATTGGGTTATCCAGGTTCGGAAGGTGACCCAAA
Source organism: uncultured Draconibacterium sp. (assembly GCA_947492175.1). Classification (GTDB taxonomy): domain Bacteria; phylum Bacteroidota; class Bacteroidia; order Bacteroidales; family Prolixibacteraceae; genus Draconibacterium. The sequence goes on from CANLMQ010000003.1 coordinate 78,047, forward strand.
TAACCAGGGATTCGATGAATTCTATGGATATAACTGCCAGCGTATAGGCCACAACTATTATCCTTACCATATGTGGCATAACCAGGAGAAAGTAATTTTAGAAGGGAATGCGGATAAAAAAACGGAAGTTTACGGGCCGAAAATTATACATGATAATGCGCTGAAATTTTTGGAAGATAATAAGGATAAACCGTTTTTTATGTACTACCCGTCTATTGTTCCACATGCCGAATTGTTTGCTCCCGAAGAATACATAGCCAAGTACAGGGGTAAACTCCTGCCCGAAAAACAATACAAAGGAGTTGATGATGGAAAAGCATATAAAAACGGGGGATATGGATCTCAAGCTGAATGTCATGCAGCTTTTGCAGCTATGGTTGATTACCTCGATATGCAGGTGGGCGAAATTGTTGCCAAGCTAAAAGAACTGGGTGTATACGAAAATACTCTGATAATTTTTACTTCTGATAACGGCCCTCATTTGGAAGGCGGAGCCGATCCGGATTATTTTAATTCGAATGGCCCCTTTAAAGGCTACAAACGCGATTTGTATGAAGGTGGAATCAGGGTTCCGATGATTGCAGTTTGGAATGGTAAAATTGTTGCAGGAACAGAATCGGATCACCCGTCAGCATTCTGGGATGTATTTCCTACTGTTGCTGAAATTACCGGTGTTCCAATTCCTGAGAATACCGATGGAATTTCTTTTTTACCTGAACTTTTAGGAAAAGAACAACCAAAACATGATTATTTATATTGGGAGTTTCACGAGCGTGGAGGCAGACAGGCTTTACGTAAAGGCGATTGGAAGCTGGTTCGTTACAACGCACTTAATCCTGATAAAATTACTACAGAGCTATATAATGTAGTTTCAGATCCGGGAGAAGAGAAAAACCTGGCAGAAGAAAATCCTGAATTGGTAAAAGAGTTATTGGAACTGATGAAAAATGCACGTACAGAATCGGAGGTATTCAAATTTGATAAAAACAAGAACTGAACATTGCTTGATTTCGGGTAACAATTTGTTGCTAAAGTAAAGAATAATAGAATTATGAGAGATAATAACAACGTATTTTTTAATACCCGCGAGTACGTTTGGGAGAAAGTTGGAACTGGCATAAAAAGGCAAATTACCGGTTATAATAATGATATAATGATGGTACTTGTAAAATTCGAAGAGGGGGCTGTTGGGGCGGCACACAGTCATCCACATTCTCAGTCGACTTACGTGGAGAGTGGCGAATTTGAAGTACAAATAGGAGATAAAACACAACACCTAAAAAAGGGAGATTGTTTTTTTGCACCGCCAAACATAGTTCATGGAGTGGTGTGTTTGTCAGCAGGAGTACTGGTTGACGTTTTCAATCCGGCGCGGGAGGATTTCCTCTAAAGCATAATTTTAAGAAACTATCAAAAGAATATAAATTATGAAACTGAATTTAACTTTACTAGTAACTGTTTTAATTATAACAGTTACGCTGTTTTCCTGCCAAACAAAAGTTGAAAAGTCTGAAAAGAAGAAACCCAACGTGCTTTTTATTTTGGTGGATGATTATGGCTACACTGATTGCAGTATAATGGGGAGTAAATTTTACGAAACGCCCAATGTTGATCGTATTGCCCGCGAGGGGATGATTTTTACCGACGGGTATGCAACTTGCCAGGTGTGTAGTCCGTCGCGTGCCAGTATTATGAGTGGTAAATTTCCGGCACGTCATGGAATTACCGACTGGATTGGAGCCCCAACAGGAGAAGCCTGGAGCAAAATGGGACGTGCTACACAGTTGCTTCCTCCCGAATATGTACACTCTCTTTCGCACGAATACATTACTTTGCCGGAAGCCATGAAAGAAGCAGGATATAAAACCTTTTTTGCCGGTAAATGGCATATTGGAGAGAAAGGATCGTGGCCCGAAGATCATGGATTTGATATTAATAAAGGGGGATGGGATGTTGGAAGTCCTATAGGAGGTTATTTTTCTCCCTGGAAAAATCCGAATTTGCCAAGTGGCCCCGATGGCGAAAACCTTTCAATGCGACTGGCAAAAGAAACTGTAGAGTTCATAAAAAACAACAAAGACACAGCCTTTTTTGCTTATCTCTCATTTTATGCGGTTCATGGACCAATCCAAACTACTCAGGAAAAATGGGCAAAATACCGCGAAAAAGCCGAAGCGATGGGAATTGCGGATAGCGGTTTCGAAATGGGGCATTTCCTGCCAATACGTCAAACGCAGGATAACCCGGTTTATGCTGGTTTGGTAGAAGCAATGGACGATGCTGTTGGTGTGGTTTTAGATGCTCTGGAAGAAATGGGACTGGATGAAAATACGATAATTTGTTTTACAGGCGACAATGGAGGGGTAGCTGCCGGCGATGCATTTGCTACATCCAACAAGCCTCTTCGTGCCGGGAAAGGGTACCAGTTTGAAGGTGGTATTCGGGAGCCTTATTTTATAAAACTTCCCGGAATGAAAGGTGGTGAAAAATGTAGTACCCCGGTTACAGGTACCGATTTCTATCCTACAATTCTTGAACTTTGCGGGGCAGAACTAAAACCTCAGGAGCATACAGATGGAGTAAGTTTGGTGCCTCTTTTAAAAGGCGAAACAATTTCTGAACGACCACTGATATGGCACTATCCGCATTATGGAAATCAGGGAGGTGAACCATCGTCAATAATTCGAGATGGCGACTGGAAACTGATTCATTATTACGAAGATGGACGTGAAGAGTTGTATAACCTGAAAACTGATTTGGAAGAAACTGCAAATCTTGCACCTGAGAACAGTGAACGGGTACAGCAGATGAGTGAAAAGCTGTTTAATATGCTTGACGAAATGGGCGCTCGTTACCCGGAAAAAGATCCGACATGGACAGCAGAACGGGAAAAAGCGTACCTTCAAAATGTAATTGATAAACGCTGGCCGGCACTGGAAAAACAGCGCATGGACTTTCTTTCAAAGGATTTCGACCCCGGCAATAACTGGTGGGGAAGTATGGTTGTGAAAGATTAGAAAAGAGAATTTTACATATTATTTTAGGCATCCGGTTTTCTCTATATATTTCAGAAATCCGGATGCTTTTTTTTTACGTGTGTTTTAACCTGAATTAATAATTATTTGTTGAGAAATCTGCCTTTCTCCAACTGAACCCGAAAAACAACCACCGCAATGTTTCAACGCATCCCGGTGGTTAATGCAAAAAGAGCTAAAAGTTTTATTAAACGAGGTTTTCTGTTGTTTTTTCTTTAGGGTATAATGATCATCTGGTAAAAGATGATCTATCTCTTCAATAAGATAGCCATTGTCTTTCGCCAGAGAACGGCTATCTGGCGGGGTAGAATAAGTATCTTGTAAAAGATAGTCGTCAGAAATCGTGTCAGAATGATTTTCTGATGGAAGATAATCTTTATCTGTTACAAGAGAAGGGTTGTCGCGCGAGGTAGAGCTATTAACTTTAATAAGATAGCTTTTGTCGTTTAAAAGATGGGAATTATCGGGGCGAGTGAAATCATTCTTTAATGGAAGATGGCTTTCATCTTTTTTAGTCTGGCACATAGAATTATGTCTGGGAACGATGGACCGTTAATCCTTCAATCACGTTTATGAAAGCCGAGGTATCGTCGTAAGCTGGTTTTAGTGTGGCATTGGCATATTCTGTGTTGTGTTTTTTACCCTCTGATTGGGATTTGTATGTTATTTTACTATTTTAGTAACCAACACGAGCCTTCTATAGACAAGAAATTACCTGGACGATGCTTGATTCTAATAATGATTCTGAAATAGTACTTATAAAAGGATTGAATGAAGGAAAGCATTCAAGCTTTAAAGAACTATATGTTAAGTATAGTCCCCAATTGTATTGCTTTTCATACAACCTTTTAAAATCGAAAGATGCAGCTGAAGATATTGTTCAGGAAACTTTTATTAAAATCTGGAATAGAAGGTCAGTAATAAAAAATACAGGTTCATTCAAATCTTTGCTTAAAACCATTGCTTTAAATCTGATTCGTCATTCCTATAATAATTTGTCGAAGGAAAAAGATTTGAAAGACCAATTGCTTGTTCTGTTAACCCGGGATTCAGAAAAATTTACTCTTAACGATTCTTATGAAGATCTGCTTAAAAAGCTGGAAGAACTTATTGAGAAGATGCCTGAAGAAAGAAAGTTGATATTTTGTAAGAAAAAACTGGAAGGAGAAAAAGCCAAAGACATTGCCCTGGAATTAAATATTTCAGTAAAAATGGTAGAGTATCACATCACTAAATCCATGAAATATTTAAGAGAAGAATTTAAAGCTTTGGGTATATCAGGCATCGTGCTGAATTTTATGTTATTCAACATAGACAAAAGACACAACTCTTAATTGTCACTAAATCACTTAGTTATATTTTATTATTGAGTGCTGCAAAAAAAAAACAAAAAAATGTTAGGGATTTTATGCATTTTTTGATGTAGTAATTAGAAGCACGAATTGAATCTGTATCGCATATAGATTAGTTTAGTTAGAACGTAAAGAGGGAGATATACTATTCTTCCTCTTTTAATTCCGAGAAAATGATTAACACGAATAAAAATAAAGTAATAAAAAGATATTTAAAGGGGAATTATTCAGTAAACGATCATTTACAGATGAAGAAGTGGTTTAGGGATAATTCTGAATACAAGGAAATAGAACCTTTGCTGGAAGATACATGGGAGGCTTATAAGGGACGAAAATCAGAGCAGCCGGGACAGCATGTTTTTGAAAAAATTATCAGCAAAATATGGCTTGAAGAAGAGGATAAGAAAACAGGTAATAATCTGAGAAATATATTTATCAGAGTTGCTGCCGCTTTACTAATAGGTTTGGTAGCTGGATATTTTGTTTCGGGTTTAAAACAAACATCCTATGAACCTGTGTACTTTACAGCGCATGCTCCAAAAGGTTCTATTTCGGAAACGGTACTGCCTGATGGCAGTTTGGTTATTTTAAATGCAGGCTCCAGACTGGAGTATGCATTAGGGAAAAATAACCAGGTGAATGAGGTGCGTTTAAATGGAGAAGCATGGTTCGATATACATCATAATCCGGAACGGAAATTTGTTGTCAAAACATCGCATTATAATGTAAATGTAACAGGAACACAATTTAATGTAAAAGCTTACGAAAAGGACGAAAAAATTACAACAACACTGGAAAAAGGAAGCGTAGTAATTGAGTCGGGCGAAAAAATACTACTTGCTTATTCTCCAAGATTAAAACCTGGCGAACAATTTTCATTAAATAAAGAAAGCCAGAAAGGCATATTGAGCAAGGTAAACACAAAAATATATACAACCTGGAAAGACAATAAGTTGATTTTTATAAATATGGATTTAGATGAGCTTTTTGTACTTCTGGAACGTAAGTTTGGGGTAGATATTGAGATTTTAAATTCTGAGATTCTTGATCTTCATTATACTGGAACAATCAAAAACGAAACCATTCTGGAAATACTCGATTTGATTTCGTTGACACTTCCACTTAAGTATGAAATTATCGGACAAAAAATAATAATAACAAAAATCAAATAAAATGCATATGAGAAAAACCTAACCGGATAATAAAAAAAGCCGGCGATGCTCCAACATCAACCGGCATTTGAGTTTAATAACGGTGCTCCAACACCATAATTAATTACTAAAACAATCAAATTTATGAAATTTTTTATGAATTGGCCCATTCCTCATTTCAGGATGGTACGAAAACTTATGATTATTATGAAACTAACCTGGATATTACTACTGGCAGGAATGCTTCAGGTTTCTGCTTCAGTATATTCTCAGTCAGTCAAATTTTCATTTAATCTGAAAAACCAAAAGGTTATCGATGTATTAAATGAAATTGAAACCAATAGTGAATTTCGTTTCTTCTATCAGAACGAACAGCTTGATTTGAACCGCAGAATAACCGTGCAAACCCAAAATGCAAGCGTAGAGAAAATCTTGACGGACATATTTGAGGGAACAGATATTTCCTATTCGATAAAAGAGGAAAAGTTGATTCTGTTAGTGAAGGAGAATAGAGTTAATTCGAATAAATCGGAAAGTCAACAGGATAAAAAAATTTCAGGGAAAGTTACCGACGAATCGGGGAGTCCCCTGCCCGGAGTTACCGTTATAGTTAAGGGTACCACGCAGGGGACGGTTACCGGTAATGATGGTAACTATTCGCTTTCTAATATTTCGAAAGATGCCACGTTAGTGTTTTCTTTTGTGGGGATGCGGACGCAGGAGGTTGAGATTGGAAGCCAGACGAGTATAAATGTGAGATTGCAGGAAGAAACGATTGGAATTGAGGAGGTTGTGGCTATTGCATATGGTAGCCAGAAAAAAAGGGAGATTACAGGTGCAGTAAGTTCTGTAAACGCGGAAGATATGAAAGATATGCCTGTGATGAATGTTGGACAAAGGATGCAAGGTAAATTTGCTGGTGTTCAGGTATCTCAAACAAATGGAGAACCTGGGAGAGGGATATCATTTAGAATCAGAGGTCAAGCATCAATTAATGCTGGGAATAGCCCGTTAGTTGTTATTGACGGTTTTCCGACATTGACAGGAATTGAATCAATCTCACCAAATGAAATTGAATCAATTTCAGTCTTAAAAGATGCTTCGGCTACTTCACTTTATGGCTCAAGAGCAGCCAATGGAGTAATTCTGATTACAACAAAACAAGCAAAAAGTGGCCAAAGTGAGATTCAATTTAGTTCAAATGTTGGGCTTGATGTTGTTCCTCAAAGAGGTCGTCCGGATTTAATGAATGCAAAAGAGTTTGCACAATTTAAAAAGGAATATTATGAGGATGCGGCTAAGTATGAGGGATATACAGGAGGCGTTCCCGAGCAATATCAAAATCCAGAACTGTATCAAAATGGGACTGATTGGTTTGATGTGCTTTTAAGGAATGCTTTGACGCAAAATTATAATCTTTCCCTTAGTTCTGGAATATCTAAGTTTAAATCTGCTGTAAATTTGAACTATAACAAACAAGAAGGTGTTATTTTGAATACATATTCAGAACGTTTTAATGCTAGGGCTAATAATATATATGATGCAAGCGAGAATTTAAGATTCGGATTGAATTTAGGAGTGATTTATCAAAAAAGTCAAATAACTCCTGGGTTAAGTAATGGAAGAAATATAATTGGTTCAGCATTTTTAATGGATCCATCATTAAAATATAAGAATGATGATGGAACTTATCCTATTTCTTTCCATGCTCCAGGGATGTTTGCTAATCCAAATTATTATCTTGTCCTCACTCAAAGAATAAATCCTACAAAACAGTTAAATGTTCTATCAAATATTTTTGGGGAATATGAATTTATTGAAGGCTTAAAATATAAAATAAGTGCAAGTACGGACTTGAGGAGTACTATAAACAGAACATTTGAACCTTCAACTGCAAGAGGAGGAATGTTTTCTGCACCGCCACTTCCTCCTATTGGAAGTTATAACACAGGCAACCATCTTTCATGGCTATTGGATAATACACTAAGTTACTCTCAAACGTTTGGAATGCATAATATTGATTTATTGGCTGGTTATAATGCTCAAAAATCAACATATGAGAATAGTAGCATTAATGCTAGTCAATATCCAGATGACGAAATTGAGTGGATAAATGTTGCCACTACACGAGTAGGAAATGCAGGGACAAGTGCTTGGACAATGCTTTCGTACATTGGTCGGATAAACTATAATTTTGACAGTAAATATTTATTATCTGTTGCATTTCGAAGAGATGGAGCTTCCAGATTTGGTTCAAATGCCAAATGGGCTAATTTTCCTTCGGTTTCAGCAGGGTGGGTAATCTCTGATGAAGATTTCATGGATAAATATTCAAATATTTCATGGTTAAAATTTAGAGCGAGTTATGGTATTACTGGTAATAATAATATTGGTAATTATAGTTATCTGGCAAATGTTGGTACTGTGAATTATGTTTTTAATGATGCAGTAGAACCAGGTAGGGCTCTGTCGAGCATGGGAAATGCTGATTTAACTTGGGAACAAACGAACCAATTTGACATTGGTTTTGACTTAGGTTTATTTAAAGATAGAATATATTTAATGTATGACTATTATTCAAAAAATACTGATGGTTTATTGTACGCTATTGATATTCCTACGCAATCTGGATTTTCAAATATTCAATCAAATATTGGACAATTTGATTTTTGGGGGCATGAAATTAGTTTGGAATCACATATTTTAACTGGAGAATTTAAATGGAATGCAAATCTTAATATTTCTTTCGATCGAAATAAAGCTATAAAATTAGGAACAAATGATACACCTATTGGAGGATATGCAAATCAAGGAGACGAAAATAGAACCATGGTTGGACAGCCATTAGGCTTATTTTGGGGATATGTATTCGATGGAGTTTATATGACTCAGGAAGAATTAGACTCACAACCCAAGCACTATTCTTCAATGATTGGGACTGCAAGAATGAAAGATGTTAGCGGCCCTGATGGTTTGCCGGATGGTATTATTGATATGAATGATATGACTGTTATTGGTGACCCAAATCCTGATTTTATATATGGTATTACAAATGAGTTTAGGTATAGAAATTTTGATGCAACCATTGTCTTTTCAGGTTCATATGGAAACGATGTTCTGAATCGGGTACTTGAATGGACTGAAAACATTGATGGTGTATTTAATATGACCAAAGAGATAGCAGAGCGGTGGCGCTCTCCTGAAAACCCGGGAAATGGGAATATACCAAGAACCAGAAGTGGTACAACAGAATTGTTTCGTTACAATAATTCAAGATGGATTGAAGATGCTTCATATATTATGGCCAAAAACATAACTTTAGGTTATACGCTGCCAATGAATGAAATTGAGCAAATAAAAAGTGCTCGTTTATTTATCAGTTTACAAAATGCCTTTTTTGTTTCAAAATATAGTGGCATGAATCCTGAAGTAAGTAGAAATGGATTGAGTGGTTTGCGACAAGGAGTTGATGAGACATTTTATCCTGTCCCAAGAACATATAGCATTGGGTTAAATATAAACTTATAATTGTCGAATTATGAAAAATAAGATTTTAAATATTATAATTATAACATTGTTGTTATCTTCTTGTAGTGATGATTTTCTAAATGTTGCTCCAGATACATCATTAACATCAGCAACTTTTTATAAAACAGAAACTCATTTTGAACAAGCTCTTGTAGCTGCTTATCAGCCATTAAGAACTCTTATTTTTGATGGTATTTTTATGGATGAAATGAGGTCGGATAATACTTTCTATACATATTATGCTGGAGATAGAGGACCTTATTTATATAACGAAGTTATTGCTCTTTTTTTAGAAGATGAAACAAATGGGCATGTTTCAAGCAGATATAATGCAAGTTTTGTCGGTATATCTAGGGTAAATACTATTCTTTCACGAATTGAAGATGTTGATTTTTCAAATGAGGTAAAAGAAAAAATTAAGAGTGAAGCATTATTTTTGAGGGCATATTACTACTATGATCTGGTACAGCATTATGGAGGAGTTCCTCTTCATCTGGAAGAAGTGAAAACTGCAGACGAAGCTTTTTTAGCGCGTTCATCGGTTAATGAAATTTATCAACAAATTATTATTGATTTAGAAGAAGCGATATTGGGGTTACCAGTTGCTAATACTTTCCCTCAGTCAGGAAGAACGACAAAAGGTGCGGCAAAAATGCTTTTAGCCTATTCTTATATGTCAAAGCCTGAGAGAGAATATTCAAAAGCAGAAACCCAGCTTAAGGATATTACAAATATGAATTATGCATTATTGGAAAATTATTCCGATGTTTTTAATCCTGCAAATGAGAATAGCAGAGAGTCTATTTTTGAAGTTCAGTATAAGGATGGTGATGCAGGACAGCAAAGTGATTATATCTGGCGATTCATACCTAAATGTGATAATACCGAATTTTTGATGGGAGTAAAGGGTAATAATTATGCATATACAAGCGGTGGATGGAACGTTCCAACACAGGAATTGATTGATTCCTATGAAAATGGGGATTTACGATTGAACGTTTCAATTGCAGTTGCTGAGGGTATACAGAATGGTGATAATTTTTTTGCAGAAGCAGTTAAAATGATTGACGATTATATTCCTGTTGAAGGAAAAGCATATCATTATTTTGTCAATAAATACTATCATCCTCCTTATGAAAAAGAATTTAATACTGGAACAAATTGGCCGGTTTTTCGTTATTCCGATGCATTGTTGTTATTAGCTGAATGCCTTGTTGAACAAAATAGAAACGAAGAAGCAACTTCTTATTTGAATCAAGTAAGGAGAAGAGCTGGATTGCTAGATAAGGAAGTTGCTACGAAAGAAAATGTTGCGATAGAGCGTCGGCATGAATTAGCGTTTGAAAATCATAGGTGGACAGATTTAGTTCGTACGGGGAAAGCGGTTGAGGTAATGAATGAGCACGGTGACTTAATGAAAAATCTTTATGGTTTTGTTCTACCAATTGCATTTAATGTTACAAACGATAAGTTAATTTATCCAATTCCTTATCGTGAATTACAAATTAACGAATTATTGGAGCAAAATCCAGGATACTAGTCAAATCCATTAAATTAATTGAATAAATTATGGCAGGAATAGTTGATTTAATTCACTTTCCTGCCATAATATCTTGGAAATATGATAATTCAATTTTATCGAACGTCTATTCCTAACGATACCCATATATCCATTCTACCCGCAACTACAGGATGAATATCCGACATAAAAATATTTTATTTAAAATTAATAATACGAAAAAGCCACTGACTTACTTTTGATTGAATTGCAAATCATAGATTATTAAAAAGATTTAACCTTATTTTTTATGAACCATTCTAAACTAAACAAACCAAATCTCTCGGTTGTCTTTTTTCTTGCGACAATCATCCTTTTACTACAAGGCTGCACTATCACGCAAGGTGAGCGTATCGATGATTTAACGGTTGAATACCTCAGCAAGCCTTTGGGAATCGATACAGGGCTCCCCCGTTTTTCATGGAAAATTTATTCGGAAAAGCGGGGTGTAAGGCAACTGGCCTATCGGTTAGTTGTTGACGAAAGCCTGAAGAATGTGGAAAATGAAACTGGCAAGGTCTGGGATACAGGCAAGGTGGAAAGTATCCAAACTGTAAATATTGAGTTTGCCGGGAAAGCACTTCAATGCAATACTTCCTATTACTGGCGGGTTGGGGTATGGCTGGACGACGGGAGGACCGTCTGGAGCAAACCTGTTTCCTTTCACACTGGAATTCTCGACGAAACAGAATGGCAGGCACAATGGATAAACACAAAAGAGGAAATTATTCATCAAAGTCCCATGCTTCGGAAAGAGTTTCAGGCTGATAAAAAAATTAAGCAGGCCATTGCCTACGTCTCGGCCTGTGGTTACTACGAGCTATTCCTGAATGGCGAAAAAGCAGGCGACCATGTGCTCGATCCCGGAATTACCGATTATCGCAAAACTATTTTGTATTCGACCTATGACGTTACCTCTTTACTGAAGGAAGGAAGCAACGTAGTCGGCGCTATGCTGGGAAACAGCGCCTGGAATATGCGAAAAGCCGAAGACAGGTGGAGCTGGGGCGGAGGCGGTTCCAGCTTTGGCAATCCACTTTTTTTCATGCAGCTAATGATAAGTTATACCGATGGCAGCCATACGGTAGTTGTTTCTGATGATACCTGGAAATCGGCTCCGGGACCGATTACCTACAATAATATTTACGGAGGTGAAGACTACGATGCCCGTAAAGAGAGTCCGGGATGGGCGGCGGCTAATTTCGACGATTCATCGTGGCAAAAGGTGGCACTGGCAAAAAAGCCGGTAGGGAAACTAAAGTGGCAGATGATGCCCGCCATAAAAGTAACCCAAACCATTCAACCCGTGATACAGACAAATCCCGAGCCGGGCGTTTTTCTTTTCGACCTTGGACAGAATTTGGCAGGGTGGTGGCATCTAAAGGTAAAAGGCAATCGCGGGCAGGTAATCCGGATTCGGGGGGCCGAAACACTAAACGATTCACTTTTTGCGAAACCACTGGAAAAGGGAGATAAACTCAGTACAAAGTTCCCGTATCATGCCCAAACCTGGACTGATTATACGCTAAAAAGCGATGAAACAGAAGTGTATGAACCTCGATTTTTTTACTCTGGATTTCGTTACATTGAGGTAACAACCAGCGACAGTAAAAATCCAGAGCAGCTAGTGGTTGAAGGAAGGGTAGTGCGTTCGGCCCTGGAGCGAAACGGAACCTTTGTTTCATCCGATTCCCTGTTGAACAGGATTTACCGGGCAGGTTTGTGGTCGCAAAAAGGGAATACGCTCAGTTACCCGACTGATTGCCCCCATCGTGAAAAAGGAGCCTACAACGGCGATGGACAGGTCATAGCAGAGACATCTATACATGATTTTAATATGGCCCCGTTTTATAAAAAATGGTTAAACGACATGCGTGACGCGCAGGAAGAAAACGGGCGAATCCCAAATACCGCGCCAATCCTCGTTGGCGGTATGGGAGGAGGCGTGGCCTGGGGAAGCGCATATGTACTTATACCCTGGTGGATGCACAATTATTACAGCGATACCCGTATCCTTAAAGAGCATTACCCCGCGATGAAAAAGTACCTGCAGTATTTGAAAGAACTGGGAGCAAAAGATGAAGATCCGTCGGAACCCTACATAATCGATAATTTCGATGGTTATTGGTATTCGCTGGGCGAATGGTGTGCCCCGGGGCAGAGTGATTGCCCAAATCATGCGGTAGTCAATACTTTTTATTACTATTACAATAGCTTGTTGCTGTCGAAGATTGCAGAAAAACTGGGATATTCGTCAGATTCAAAATATTACAGAGAATTGTCGGATACCATTAAACAGGAATTCAACAGAAAATTCTTTAATCCGGAAACCTCATTATATGGCACCGAAGAAACCTATCAAACCTACCAGTTACTGGCACTGGTGGGAGACCTGGTGCCCGAAGGTTACAAAGAGAAAGTATTCAATACTATTGTAGAAGATATCTGCAAGCGGGATAACCACCTGAATACAGGTATTATCGGAACAAAATACCTGTGGCCGGTACTTGTGCAGGGCGGCGAAAATGAGTTGGCTTTTAAGGTGGCAACACAAACCACCTTTCCAAGCTATGGGTACTGGATTAATAACGGCTCAACAACCCTTCTCGAAGAGTGGTCGGGGCGAAACTCGCATAACCATCAGATGTTTGGTTCGGTAACAGAATATTTTTATAAGTTTTTGGCTGGGATACAATCAACCATGGAAGGGAACACTTCAAAAGGATATAAAAATATTTATATTGAACCACATGTTCCGCAGGGACTAAAATTTGTAAATGCCTCGATAGAAACAGTTGCCGGAGAAATTACTTCTTCCTGGAAAAAAGATGCCAGCTCGTTTTCACACCAGGTTGTAGTACCTGCCAATTCATTAGCCACGGTTGTTCTTCCTCTTTTTGACTTTGAGAAGATAACCGTTTTCGAGGGCGAGACAAAAGTATGGGAGGACAATCGTTTTTCAGAAAATGCACAAGGAATCCGAAACGTAGTTAAAGAAGACAACCGAATAATTATTGAAATGGAATCCGGCAATTACAATTTCAAAGTAAAAAGCAATTAAAACCTAATATAACTAAATGTAATCATGAAAAAGATAACCCTATTTGTTGCTACTGTGTTTTTAATACTTACCAGCTTCCCAGGTTATTCTCAAACAATTCTAAAAAAATTAAAATGCGAATACCTCGTAAATCCAGTTGGTATTGATGAATCCCATCCTCGTTTTTCCTGGCAAGTAGAATCAGAAAAACCTGGAAGCCTGCAGCAAGCTTATCAGCTGGTTGTAGGTACAGAAAAAGAAGATGTGTCTCTAGGAAAAGGGAACATCTGGGAATCGGGAACAGTTGAAAGTAAGGTTATCCCGGCAGTTTACACAGGACCAGAAATACAACCCTTTACCCACTATTATTGGAGTGTACGAATTCAGGAAGGGAACGGTCTCTGGTCTGACTGGTCTCCGATAGCCTTTTTTGAAACAGGTCTGATGGAACAGACCAACTGGCAAGGCAAATGGATAACAGATACACACGACTATAACGTTAAACCAGCTCCTTATTTTCGAAAAGAATTCAGCACAGACAAAGAGATAAAATCAGCACGGGCTTATATTGCCGTAGCTGGATTGTACGAATTTTCCATCAACGGCAAACGCATCGGTGATCACCGGCTCGACCCGATGTACACCCGGTTCGATCGTCGAAACCTTTATGTTACCTACGATGTAACAGAGAACTTAAAGCAAGGGAAAAATGCCATTGGTGTATTGCTCGGAAATGGTTGGTATAATCATCAGTCAACTGCTGTGTGGTATTTTGATAAAGCCCCATGGCGTGCCCGCCCTAAATTCTGTCTGGACTTACGCATTACATACAACGACGGATCGGAAGAAATAATTGCTACCGGACAGGACTGGCAGACTCATTTTAGTCCGGTGATTTTTAACAGCATTTATACAGCAGAACATTACGATGCCCGGCTGGAACAACCGGGATGGGATACTCCCGGGTTTAAGGGTGAAGAATGGAAAAATGCGGTAAATACCGGTGTCCCGTCACAAAACATCACCGCACAGGTGTTGCATCCCATCAGAAATGTAACGGAGATTCCGTGTGTTGAAATGAAAAAAACAGATGCTCATACCTGGCTTTTCGACTTTGGAAGGAATATGGCTGGGGTTACCCGTTTGAAAATTTCGGGCCCGAAAGGCACCACCATTCGCCTCAAACATACCGAAAAACTGACAGCTGACGGAAGGGCTGATATGTCGAACATTGATGTTCACTACCGCCCCACCGATGATTCCGATCCGTTCCAAACCGATATTTTTATCCTCAAAGGGAAAGGGGAAGAAACTTTTATGCCCCGGTTTAATTACAAAGGATTTCAGTACGTGGAGGTAACTTCTGACCAGCCGGTGGTGTTAACACAAGAAAGTCTCACTGCTTATTTTATGCACAGTGATGTGCCTCCGGTGGGCAAAATACATTCAACAAACAATATACTGAATAAAACATGGCAGGCGGCTAATGCCTCATATTTATCCAACTTGTTTGGTTATCCAACCGATTGTCCGCAGCGCGAAAAAAACGGCTGGACCGGAGATGCACACGTAGCCATCGAAACCGGGTTGTATAATTTTGATGGAATAACCGTGTATGAAAAATGGTTGGCCGATCACCGCGATGAACAGCAGCCCAATGGAGTGCTCCCGGCTATTATACCTACCAGTGGGTGGGGGTACCAATGGGCAAATGGGCCCGATTGGACAAGTACTATAGCTATTATTCCCTGGAATATTTATCTGTTTTACGGTGATTCCCGGTTGCTGGAACACTGTTACGATAACATCAAAAGGTATGTTGATTATATTGATGAGCAGTACCCTTCAGGAATTACCGATTGGGGGCTGGGAGACTGGGTTCCGGTAAAATCTAAAGCACCCAAAGAATTTACTTCAACAGCCTACTATTATGCAGATGCAGTTATTCTTTCAAAAGCTGCAAAAATTGTTGGGAAACAATCTGATGAAGAAAAATATGCAACCCTGGCGCAAAAAATAAAAAATGCCCTAAACGAAAAATATCTAAATAGAGAAACTGGTATTTACGGCAGCGGACTGCAGACCGAATTGAGTGCAGCGTTGTATTGGGGGCTGGTGCCTGATAAATTAAAAAATAAAGTAGCCGAGAATTTGGCCCAACGGGTTATCTCCGATAACAAACATATAGACGTGGGACTTTTGGGAACCAAAACTGTACTGAACGCCTTAAGTGAAAACGGATATGCAAATCTGGCTTATGAGGTGGCCTCACAGGAAACTTTTCCTTCATGGGGCTGGTGGATTGTAAATGGCGCTACAACATTTTACGAAAACTGGCCGCTGGATGCAGCCCGTGATGTTTCTCTGAACCACATTATGTTTGGCGAGATAAATGCGTGGTATTATAAAGCACTGGGCGGTATTTTCCCCGACGCGCAACAGCCTGGATTTAAAAACGTGGTGCTAAAACCCAACTTTGTTTCAGGGCTTGAAGAGTTCGAAGCTTCTTATGAGAGTCCTTACGGAAACATTATTTCGTCATGGAAAAAAATGCGAAAAAAAGTGCAGTACAATGTGACTGTACCGGCAAGCAGCACGGCAACATTGCATCTTCCCGGGGAAAAAATAGAAGAAGGGGACAAAGCATTGGAAAATAATCCCTTTATAAAAGTTATTCATTCACAAAACAATCTGTTTATCCTGGAACTTAAGGCGGGAAGTTATAGTTTTACTATCAGATAAAAACAGAAAAAATGAGATTAACAACCTTTAGCGGCCGGATTGCAATGCTAATATTTATTGCCTCCATGGCCTTGTCTTGTCAGCAAAAAAGCGAATCGCAAGTAGTTCAATTAACCTGCAATTTTCGGGAGAATCCGCTTGGAATCGATACTCAGGAGCTTCTGTTGGGATGGCAAATCGAATCACCGGATAGAAATACAGGGCAGTCTGCCTATCGTATCCTTGTTGCTGAACAAACCGGAGAGCTTGAAAAAAAGAACGGAACCATTTGGGATTCAGGGAAAATTGATTCCGACCAATCTATAAATGTGAGGTACGATGGCAAAAGAATGGAGCCCGGCAAACGTTATTTCTGGAAAGTAAAAATATGGGACAAAAACGGCCAGGAATCTTCATGGAGTGAAACATCGTGGTGGCAAACCGGATTGTTTTCAGAAAGTGACTGGGAAGGGGCCCGCTGGGTTGCATACGAGGAGCTGGATTCTTCCCTGCTTCTTGTTCCCGGCATACATGGTTCAGGGGATCACCTGGAAGAAAAAGCTGTCAGAAGGCCTGTTGTCCCGCAATTCAGGAAATCATTCCATATTGATAAAAAAATCCGTTTAGCAACGCTGTCAATTTCGGGGTTAGGACATTATGTTTCATTTCTGAATGGGAAAAAGATTGGTAATTCCTTTCTTACACCCGGTTGGACTGATTATGATAAAACGGTTTTGTACAACACTTTCGATGTAACGTCATACATTAAACCCGGAGAAAATGTTATTGGCGCTGTTGCAGGGAACGGATTTTACAACATTAACCGCGAGCGGTACCGCAAACTGGTTATTGCTTATGGTATGCCCAAGTTACTTGCTTTTCTGAAGCTGGAATATACAGACGGTACCACTGAACATATTGTTACCGACGAAAGTTGGAAAATGGCACCTTCGCCCACTACCTTTGCAAGTATATACGGAGGAGAGGATTACGACGCAAACCATGAGTATAACGGATGGCTTAATGCCGGCTTCGATGCTTCAGCCTGGGAAACGGCATTGCAGGCCAGGGCTCCATCGGGGAAACTGATGGCAGAATATGATTATCCGTTAAAAGAGATGAACCGGTTTGAAGTAAAATCCATCTCTGAACTGCAAGATGGCTCATTCCTTTACGATTTCGGGCAAAATGCTTCAGGTATTATTGAACTATCTGTTACCGGGAGAAAAGGGCAACAGGTAACACTGTGGCCTTCTGAATTGATTCATCCAGATAGCTCTGCCAACCAAGAAGCTTCCGGCAAGCCTTACTGTTTCTCCTATACCCTGAAAGGCGACGGCATTGAAACATGGAAACCCAAATTCACTTATTACGGATTTCGTTACGTTCAGGTAAAAGGGGGCATTCCTGAAGGTGAACAGAATAAAAACGGGTGGCCGGTAATTAAAAAAATCAGCTTTTTGCACACACGAAACTCGGCTCCCGGGAACGGTACATTCTTATGCAGTAACAATTTGTTAAATCAGGTACATGATTTAATCGACTGGGGCATCCGTAGTAATTTTCAAAGTGTGCTTACCGACTGCCCGCACCGCGAAAAACTGGGATGGCTTGAACAAAGTTATCTTATGGGACAAGGAGTTCATTTCAGATACGATATTTATCATCTTTACAGAAAATTGGTTTTTGATATGATGGACGCCCAAACATCAGAAGGACTGGTTCCGGATATTGTACCTGAATATGTTGAATTTTTAGGAGGTTTTCGCGATTCGCCGGAATGGGGAAGCGCAGCTGTAATTCTTCCTTATTTGTTATATAAATGGTATGGAGATACCCGGATTATCGATACGGCATGGCCAATGATGATACGCTATGTCAATTACCTGAAGAGTAAATCGGAGCAGCACATTCTGAACCACGGACTGGGCGACTGGTTCGATCTGGGACCAATGCGCCCCGGGGTTTCCCAGCTTACACCCATCTCGCTCACTGCCACAGCCAGTTATTTTTACGATGTAAAGCTGATGGCAGAAATGGCGGCCATTTATAATAAACCGGAAGAAAAGATGCTGAAAGATTGGGCCGAAGAAATTAAACGGGCTTTTAATACTTTATTTTTTAATGCCGAAACCAATGTTTATTCAACTGGTAGCCAAACAGCGATGTCGATGCCCTATTGCATGGAAATTGTGGAAGAAGCGAACAGGGAAGCCGTTTTTGCAAACCTGACAGATTCAATTATTGAAGGAAATAAAGCCCTGACTGCTGGAGATGTAGGATTTCATTACCTTGTTGAAGCACTGACCAAAGGCGAAGCTTCTCAACTGATGTATGAAATGATTAACAGAGACGACGTGCCGGGATATGGATTCCAATTAAAAAAGGGAGCAACAGCGCTAACCGAATCGTGGCAGGCATTGGAGAATGTTTCCAACAATCATTTAATGCTGGGGCATGTTATGGAATGGTTTTATGCCGGTTTGGCCGGAATCGGGCAGGCACAGATTTCGGTTGCCTACAAAAACATTGAAATCAGACCACAGGTGGCAGGCGATTTAACTTTTGTGAAAGCAAGTTTTCATTCACCCTATGGAATTATCCGGTCGGAATGGGAACGAAGCGAAAATACATTTCAGATTGAAGTCGAAATTCCGCACAACACAACGGCTACTGTTGTTCTTCCCTCTTCAGATATAAATTCTGTAACAGTTAACGAAAAAACGCCATCTAAGAATATTATTTCAAAATTAGGTGTGCAAAACAAAGTTTCGCTTAGTCTGCAATCGGGTATTTATAAAATTAGTTCTGATTTAAGGATAAACCAGTAGATTATAATGAATTAAAAGTCAAAAACGTTATGGGAAGCGAAATTTAAATTAGATTATTTGCTTTCAGGCTCGATACCTATTGAAATAATTTGATGACAAAGTTTATTGAATACTCCCTGTTGTCGCGGCTTTCAGTTGTTTTTTGTGTATAGCAGAAAGCTTGTGACATAAAGCCGCATAACAATTCGATAGTGCTGAAGTATTATTCCATGTTGCTGAAGGGTAATTCTATAGGTCAGAGAGATAATTCTCTTGTGCTGAAAGATAATTCCTTTTGGAATAATAGATATTCTCTATGGAATTGGTATTGTTCTCTTGTGAATATCTATGATTCGATGGTGCAGAAGGATAATTCTATATGTCAGAAGAGGTATTCCAAAAGGCAGAACAATAATTCCGGGGATGGTTAACAGGATAAAAAAAGTCCGCTTCGAAAAGAAAGCGGACTTTTTTAATTTAGTCTTGTTCCGGTCCGGGTTTCGCTTTTGCTTTCCCTGTTTTCCGTAATTTTTTAATTTCCAGCACCAGGTTGTGGTTTTTTCCCAGTAAGCCGGAAATCAAGTCAACGGTTGCCGAGCCATCGGTATATGCTATATCCAGAGTGTTGTTTGCCACTATGGTAGCATCTTTGGCGGCAGCCATTGCTTCAGACTGGCGGCCTTCTGCATCGTCGGCAGCCCCTAATTCTTCTTTTAGCAACGTAATTTTTGTTGCCGGGTCAAAGCCCTTGTCGTTAAGTAACTGTGCATTCTGTTCCATAATTACAATTAGTTGCGAAACAAAATCACGTTTTTTACTTTCATTTAAACTCATAACTTTGAGAATTAATGATTAAAGTATACTTTAATTATTGTTGGGCCGCCCGAAGTTTGTCAGGCCGAGGGCGGCCTCTTTATCGCCGGCATTAGAAAAACCGGTGTACATACCACCCCGGTGGCATGTGAACATAGAGAGTTAAAAAAAAGAAACGATAAACGAGTTTGTAAACGGGTTTAATCGTGATATGGTTTTTAACTGGTATACAAATTATGAAAAATATTTTTGGGAGAAAACCTGTTTTGCAGCATCCCGGCTTTTATTATCAAGTAAATAATGGGGCTTAGAAACGCAGAATTATCGTTATTTTAGCTTCTATGAATAATATAAAACCACATAAACCATGAAACGTAGAAATTTTATAAAAAGCACAGCAGCAAGTGGAATGGCGTTAACAGGCTTAACCAGTGTGTTAAATGCCAGTGCTTCTGAATCGAAAACTTCGAATTCAGCTAAATTTAAATTAAAATATGCACCAAGTCTGGGAACATTTCGCGAACATGCCGGCAACGATCCAATCGACAACATAAAATTTATGGCAGATCAAGGCTTTCGCGCAATGTTTGATAATGGTTTAATGAATAAACCTCCGGAGTTGCAGGAAAAAATCGCCAACGAACTGGCACGCCAGGGAATGGATTTAGGACCTTTTGTTTTGTATGCCGATTTTAAAACCAAATCGTTTGTTACACAAAAGCCGGAAATTAAGGAAATGTTGAAAGAGACTATGCAAAAGGGGCTGGAAGTACAAAAAAGAACCGGAGTAAAAACAGCCTTGATTGTTCCAGGACATTTTGATGAAGGGCTTGAATATGCATATCAAATGGCAAATATTATTGACAATTTACGTTTGTGCTGCGATGTTGTTGGCCCCTCGGGACTAGAGTTGGTAATGGAGCCTCTTAATGCCTGGACAAATCATCCGGGGCTTATACTTACTAAAATGCCCGAAGCGTATATGTTATGTGTAGCGGTAAATCACCCCAGCTGTAAAATTGTAAACGATATGTATCATCAGCAAATTACCGAAGGAAACATTATTCCCAATATTGATAAATGCTGGGATTACATAGGGGCTTTCCATATTGGCGATAATCCGGGAAGAAAAGAACCTACAACGGGTGAAATTAATTATTTGAACATTTTTAAACATATTTACGACAAAGGATACGATGGTGTATTGTGTGCAGAGCACGGAAAAAGTAAACCCGGGAAAGAAGGTGAACTGGCGTTGATTGAAGCTTACCGAAAAGTTGATGCCTTTGAAATATAAAATTTCACTTCATATAAAAACTAAAAGGTGGCCAACTGGCCACCTTTTGCATTTAGATCATCTTATAGGAGGAGGGTTGGTAATTTTATGCCAGAAAAAACTGAACATAAGAATTACCAAGTTTCTTTTTTACAGATGCAATTAATCGTAAGATTTTATTTCGCCGATAAATGTCGATAATTATGGTAAATCGATACAATCAAATCGTAAAAGGATGTCTCAAATTGTAAAAAAGCAAGCAATAATCATAAAAAATCGTAATTTCGCAATCCGCCAACAATATTTATTGTTATGGTTAAAGCGATCTCTTTACTTACACCAATTTATGTTACTATTTTTTGGAGCTTCGTATTTTTTATCCCAAAAAGAGAACATAGCAAACCTCGGTTATTACTTGGGGGGTTTATGGTATTAGGTTTGTTGTTGTATGGTACACATGCCATTTATTTTAGTAAGTTATACGCTGTTTATTCCTATTTCGAAAGTGTTTACATTCTTACCGGTTTGTCAATTTATCCTATTTATTATATATACATTTTATTGCGAGCAGGCCATAATGCAGGAATTAAAACACATTACAAACACTTTCTTCCGGCTATTGTGTTAGCTGTGTTATCGCTTTTCTCTACTTTCTTACTGCCTCCTGAACAACGGGTTTCTTATGTTCGCGATATTTTAATTAATAAAAATTTAGGTAGTATTCTTTCTGCATCCACGGTAGGACTTAAAGCGTTAATCTTTTTCACTTCTCGGTTTATATTTCTTATGCAGGTAATTTTTTATGCAATAAAAGGCATTTCTGTGGTTGCTCAGCATACTAAAAAAGTACATAATTACTATTCAAACGTTGAAGGCAAAACATTAAACCGGATTAGAGATATTAACGTAGTTATTTTATTTGTTTCCGTATCCAGTATAATTTTTACTTTCATTGGCCGAAGCTATTTTAGTCAGAATGAAGTTTTTCTGGTTATACCTTCGCTAATTTTTAGTGCTGTACTTTTTATTATTGGTTTTAACGGAAACCAAGAAGTTGTATTATCGGAGCACATAACAGCCGACGAAAATCTGGACGCAATATTTGAAGAAATAGAATCTGAAAATGGGATTAATCTTAAAAGCCAGTTGATCCAACTCTTCGAGGAAGATAAAATATACAAGTATCCTAATTTGCGGATTACAACTGTTTCCGAAAAACTGGAGACAAACCGAACCTATATTTCAAAACTGATAAATGATGAATTTGGAATGAACTTCAATGAATTTGTAAATCAGTACCGAATTATTGATGCCAAATACATGCTTTCTTCAGAGCTCCTAAACATATACACGCTGGAGCACATTGCCGAAAAATCGGGATTTGGCTCGGTAGCTTCTTTCTCAAGAGTTTTTAAAGAGATTGAAGGAGTTACTCCGGGAAAGTTTCGTACCCAAAACAGAACAGCAAATTAATCTTTTTGAAATTCGGGATTGAACGTACACTTTTATAGAAAATCAACCTCTTTGTGACCTTTTTGTGATACTTAAGTGTTACTGTTGTTGTAACAAATAAGTAAGTATCAATGGAAAAGGTTTTGTTAATCGAAGACGACCCTCACATTGGGGAATTGGTGAGTATTCATTTAAAAGATCTTAATTGCGAGGTTGAAATATCGACTGATGGCAGGGAAGGATACGAAAAAGCCAGTAGCGGTGCGTATAGTCTGATTATTTTGGATATTATGCTTCCGGGGATGGATGGGTTGGAAGTATGCCGTTTGTTGCGTGCCGACAAGGTAAATACCCATATTTTAATGCTTACTGCTAAATCGGAAGAGATTGATAAAGTTCTTGGTCTTGAGACCGGTGCTGATGATTACCTTACAAAACCGTTTAGTATAAGAGAGTTTATTGCGAGGGTAAAGGCCATTCTTCGTAGGCTTCGTAACCTCAGTGGCGACACAGAACAAACCCGGAACGAAAATCTTATTGTTGAAAACCTTGCAATTGATTTGGTAAAAAGAAAAGTACTTCTGAATAACAATAAACTGGATTTAACTCCCAAAGAGTTTGATTTACTGGTTCTTTTGGCGCAAAAACCCGGGCGGGTGTACAGCCGGAATGATTTACTCTCGAAAGTTTGGGGCTACAATTTTAACGGATACGAGCACACTGTAAATTCTCATATCAACCGTTTGCGATCGAAAATAGAACCCGACATTAATAATCCAAAATACATATTAACCAGTTGGGGAGTGGGATACAAGTTTAACGATGAACTATAAATTATGACGGCAAAAAATAAAATATTCAATAGCTTATACTGGAAAATCTCAGGTATCTTTCTTGTATTTACAATTACACTTTCGGTAATTTTTATTCTGATTTCGGTAAAATTTTCGGAAGAATACAACCAGGAAGCGCAACAAAAAATCGACGGAAAAATTGCTGTAGGTGCAATAAAAGAGGTTTCACCAATATTTATAAACGATGAGGTGAACAAAGAAGCCCTGCACGATTTAATGCACTCGATGATGGTTGCTCATCCTAGTATTGAAGTTTACTTGCTGGACCCTGAGGGGAAAATTATAACTTTTGTTGTTCCAGGGAAAGATGTAAAAACAAAGGCAGTTGCACTGGAGCCCATAAAACAGTTTTTAAACCGAACTAACGACCGGACAGTAAAAGGCGACGACCCAAGAGACCCGGGTGTTCCAAAGATATTTTCGGCAGCTGAAATTATTGAAAACGGAACATTAAAGGGGTATATGTACATTATCCTGGCAAGCAGCCAGTACACCTCAACGGTAGCGGCCCTCGAAAACAGTTTTATCCTGAAACTGGGTGTGCGCAGTTTATTAATTGCCGTGTTGCTGACTTCCATTTTAGGTTTGCTGTCTATTTGGATTATCACGCGAAATTTTAATAAGATTATTTATGCTTTTCGAAGGTTTAAAGACGGTAATCATTCCGAACGAATTCAGCTAAAAACCGGTGGAGAGCTTGCTAATGTTGCAGAAACGTTTAACAGCATGGCCGAAACCATTGAGCGAAATATTATTCAGTTAAAGAGTGTGGAAGAATTGCGTAAGGAGTTAATTGCCAATATTTCGCATGATCTTCGAAGTCCCATTGCTTCGATACAGGGTTTTACCGAGACCATTCTGTTAAAAGAGTCTTCAATTTCGGATGTTGAACGTAAAAAGTACCTTGAAATAATCTTACAAAACTCAGAGAATCTAAGTAAGCTGGTAAACGATTTATTTGAACTTTCAAAACTTGAATCGAACCCACAAATGATTAAGCCAGAACCTGTCCAGGTTGCAGAACTGGTGCAGGATGTGGCCGATAAGTTTCAAATTATTGCCAAAGAGAAAAACATCAGCATTAACACCATTTATTCAAAAAGTTTACCGCTGGTTTATGCCGATATTCAAATGACCGACCGTGTTTTTCAGAATATACTCGATAATGCAATTAAGTACTGCAATGCCAACGATGTGGTAACCATTGAACTCGAACTTCAGAAAAAAGCTGTTTTAGTAAAAATAACCGACACCGGAAGGGGAATTGCCGAGGATGAACTGCCGTACATTTTTACGCGCTACTACAAAGGAACAAAGACTAAAGGAGCTAACAGCACAGGTTTAGGACTGGCTATTGTAAAGAAGATTCTCGATTTACACAAATCAACCATTAATGTGTATAGTAAATTAAATCAGGGTACACGCTTTGAATTTAATCTTCCGCTTTATGGAGTAGCCTAAAGTTCTATTTTTTCAAGTCTTTCGTTCGAAAACATTTTTAGTACTCCGTCGGCATGTCTGAAATAATGTCCACGTAAATCTTTCGAATATTCATTCAGAATTTCGTTTCCAACACCATTCATGTCACCACATCTGTATAAAGCTCTTCCGAGTATTAATTCCCTTAACGAATTGTTTCTGGTAGTTACATCGTTTTTGAATTTTGGAGCCAGCTTTTTTGCTGTCTGAATGTCGGGCATGGAATGTCCGCGAATGCCTGGCATTTGCAGTAATTTGAAGAGAGGTTCAGCTGCATCCTGATCGGCAATGGTTTCGAGAGCAATAGCCACAGCGCGGAAATGAGAGAAATGACTATCGGGGATAAGTTTTTCTGCCAACCTGAATATTGCAGGAAGTACTTCTGTCTTTTTTGTCCGGCCTGCAGCTATTATCAGGCTGTCGAGATAACTGATACTTTTTCCGAATTGCCCCATTCCCCGGAAATTCCAACCTTCATCCCAATCCTCGTAATCGTCAATTGCTTTAATTAACTCTTTCCAGCCAACCGACACTCCCAACATTCCTAAAATGCGAGCATAAACCAGTTTATGTGCTTCAATCTGAGAGAAAAGATATTGGTCGGTTAAGGCAGTAATGCCTCTTTCACGATCCCACAGAACCGTTTCTAATCCTTCCATATTGTTTACTACAGTTTTAGCTGCACTTTGTATTTTTTTAAACTCCGGCGGATAATTATCGGTATCAGTTAAAACTGATTGAGGCATGCTGCCTATTTTAACCAGTTCTTTTTGAAGTGATTTTATATCTACGTCCCTAATTTTCAGTCCTTTTTTAGCCGCTATTGCTGCAGCCCATCCTACGGCATACCCTTGATTTTGCAGACAGGGTTGCATACGAATTACCGGCATAGCGTCGCGATGTGCACTAGCACCAAGACCGGTTACAGCAATTCCATCCAATCCTTTAGGAAGTAATGCCCGGAAAGGAACATAAGCAATTACATCAACTCCGCTGTGTGCCGGAGGTTTGAGCGAGAAGAACGGATCTTCGGTAAAACCATGTGTATCGAACGAACTTTTGTGTATCGAAATGGTGTCGGGATAGGTTCGTCCATTGTATACATCAAGTACAGAAACGGTAAAGTCGCCAACCATTCGGCGGCGTTCGCGGGTTTGCGGAATTTTACCAATATCGTATTGTTCTTCAAATTTGTCTTTTGCAACAACCATAGCCCGCCAAACATCCAGCATGTCAGAATCGTTAATAAAGGTCCAGTCGGTATTGTTATAAAAGTCGTCAGGGTTTTTAAACGGAAAGCCGGAACCCTGTACAGCTACCGATTTTCCGTCGGTGTACCTGTAAGCTGCTCCTGCTGCAATAGCTGTATCTGCACTCCCGGTTGAATCGATGACTGTATTTCCCAATACAATTCCTTTTCCTTCGGGAGTGGCAACCACTACTCCAATTACGCGACCTTTGTCTACTACTGCACCGCATCCAATAACGCCAAACCAAATTTCGCCACCTGCATTTTGAATCTCTTTTCTGAAATATTCGGTTTTCCAGTCAAATACCCACCATTCCAGCCTGTCCTTTTTTCGTGGATTATCAGGCCCCATATTTTTTACTCCCCGGTCAACAATATTTGTGTATCCTTCGCGATAACCATGGTAATATTTCCCAATCATTCCGAGCGTTCCTATTCCTCCAAGACCGTGCATGTAATCAATAACAAGTGTTTTTGCTCCATGGCTGGCAGCTCCAACAGCAGCCGGTGCTCCTGCCGTTCCTCCTCCCAAAACAACTACATCGTAATTCCCCAAAACCGGAAGAGAAGTTTCTTCGGCCAACACATTTCCCCTGTTTAACGACGGGCGCAATCCATCCAGTAGTTCTTTCACATCGCCGGTAACAAGATTTACATCTTTTTTCCCTTTAATTTTTGGAGCTGTTGGAGTTGTCATGGTACTGGCAATAATTGCTGCCCTGGTTCCAATCCGCTCTCCAATTCGAATCATTTTACCCGGTTGTAAAAGATTTTCTGCGGCTTTTTCGCTGAGATTGGCACTTCCACTTAAAACAAAAAGATTCTCTGTTTTCCGGGGTTGAAATACTTTTAAATTTATATGGTTCAGGTCTACATCGGCTTTATTCCAGCGTTTTTGTCCTGAAAGTTTATCCGGTGGATTCTGAAACAATAAATCAGATGCCTCTACCTGGTCCGCATCCCATGTCATGCCTCGCGCGATCTGTTCAGCATTGGCGAATGATGACCAGCTGCCATCTTTCATATTAATGTTTAATGTGTATTCAATAGCCTTGTACTGAATATTTGTTTTTTCGAAAGTTCCGTCGTCCGATTTTCCAGAAGAAGCATAATTAATTTGTACCGGATCATCCAGCTCTTTTCCGGTTAGGTTTATTCCTGTTTTCAGTTTATTGCCAACTACTGTAAACTTAAATTCCTGTTCTCCTGCAGGATAAGTCCCAAAGTTAGCACCTGCCATTCGTGCCACCAAACCACGCGGAGTGGCATCGATTATTGTTTTTGCAACAACCGCCTGCCGCCCTGAACGGTTTGCCATAACCACTCCGGCCGGATTTCCGTTTGTATCGGTTAAAATATCGGTAGCAAAACACGAGTACAAGAAATTGATATTGTGGTTTATCAGTGCATCGTCGAGTGTTTTTTTCACCTTTAGCTGCGACGGCAAACCTTCTCCCCATATTTTGCTGCCAAGTTCGGTATCCAAAACCGACGAATCGTTTGTCCAGAGCCTGAAGGTTCCCGAAACATCTTCGCCAAGATAGGGTTCCTGTGCCAGCAAAAATACTTTTGCGCCTGCCCGGGCTGCCTCAACCGCGGCAGCAACTCCTGCTGTTGATCCGCCCACCACTACCACGTCTACTTCGTAGGCAACGGGAATTTGTCTGGCTGACTGGTAACAAAATTG
Organism: uncultured Draconibacterium sp.; assembly: GCA_947492175.1. Lineage (GTDB taxonomy): Bacteria > Bacteroidota > Bacteroidia > Bacteroidales > Prolixibacteraceae > Draconibacterium. Next base: position 106,052 of record CANLMQ010000003.1, read on the forward strand.
TTTCTTGTTATCAATAACGGTTTGTGTGTAAGCGTTTAGCCCACCGAAAGTTAAAAATGCAGTTCCGGCTGCCGATTGATAAATAAAGTCTCTTCTTCTCATGGTTCTAGTTCTTAGGTTTATTGGTATTGGTTTGAAATATTTAATTTATGCCCTTGAAAGTACCCTTTCAAAATAGGTTTTTCTGTAAAAGAAAAATGCAACAAACGACACCAGCGAAAAGAGAATTCCAATGGAATATGAAATTTCTTTTGAAAGAGAAAATCCTTCGGGAGCAAACAACAGGTAAGTTGTAATAACTGCTGTCATAAATACCGCAGGAAGCAAAGTAATCCAGTAAAACTTTCTTTCTTGTGTCAGGTAAATAGTAATTGTCCAGAGAACAATGGTTGCCAGTGTTTGGTTCGACCATGCAAAATAACGCCAAATCACACTGAAATCGATTTGTGTTAATAGGAACCCAACTGCAAAAAGCGGGATACTCACCATCAAACGGTTTTTAACCGGACCCTGTTTGTAGTTCATAAAATCGGCTACAATTAACCGGGCACTTCTGAATGCCGTGTCGCCCGAAGTAATTGGAGCTGCCACAACACCCAACAGAGCCAGAATTCCTCCAAATGTCCCTAAAAGTGAGTTGGAAATTTCGTTAACAACAAATGCTGCATTTCCGCTGTTGGCATTCATTACTTCGTTCAACTCGCGAATCCCGCCAAAAAAACTCATACTTATTGCTGCCCAGATAAGGGCTACAACACCTTCCGTAATCATGGCTCCGTAAAATACCCTTCTTCCGTATTTTTCGTTGGTAACACAGCGCGCCATTAATGGCGACTGGGTAGCATGAAATCCCGAAATTGCACCACAGGCAATGGTAATAAATAACATGGGGAAAATGGGAAATTTGTCAGAACTGGCATGATAATTATGAATGTTGGCCAGGTTTAGTTCCGGAATATGATAACCTTTTACAAAAAGTGCTACAATTAATCCAACTGCCATAAAAACCAAGGCAAAACCAAAAACCGGGTATATCCGGCCAATAATTTTATCAATGGGGAGCATGGTTGCCAGCAGGTAGTAAATGAATACAATCCACACCCAAAAAGTCATTGAGGCAAAATCAGGAGTTAATCCCGATAGTATTTTTGCCGGTCCCATAATAAACACCGCACCAACTATTACCATTAACAGAACTGTAAATGCACGCATAAACTGTTTGGTACCTTTTCCCATGTAAATGCCAACAATTTCGGTAATACTCAATCCTTTGTGTTTAATGGAAAGCATTCCGGAGAAATAGTCGTGTACTGCTCCGGCAAAAACGGAGCCCAACACAATCCAGATAAAAGCAACCGGCCCCCACATGGCTCCGGCAACTGCTCCAAAAATTGGCCCCAGCCCGGCAATATTTAAAAACTGAATAAGAAATATGCGCCACCACGGAAGAGGTAAATAATCTACTCCGTCTTTCATGGAATAAGCAGGTGTTTCCCGACTGGGATCAATTACGGCAATTCGTTCAATTATTTTGGAATAGAAAAAATACCCTAATAGTAAAATGAGTAGCGACGAAAAAAATGTAATCATTAGTAAATTTGTTTAGTTCAAGATTTATAAAAGGAACTAAAATTATAAAAAATTGGTTCTCTTTTGAACTGGCTTGCCAATTACAATTGACCAGCCGACAAATTTCGACTTCATATATCCGGATTGAAGAATATAATGCACAAAAAATCCCTTGTAACATTAAGCTACAAGGGATATGTTTTAAATGTAAGTTTTTGTTTTTTATTATATGAATTGTGCCTGGAGTTCAGTTCCTTTCCAGTTTAATTCAGCCTTTTCCGGTCCGTAATTTTTAAGTTCAATATCCTGCATCCATTTTGTGGTGTCGACATTCACATTTGAACCACGAATGGCAACTGCCAGAAGAGCGGGAGAGGGTTTTAACTCTCCTTCAAAATACGGGAGATAGAATGAACTGTATTTCGTATGCTTTCCTTCATCGCCCAGGTAACCACGCTTGTCGGCATTTAAAGTAAATGCTTTGGATTCCAGGCTTGCCAGTATTGTTTGATAGCCATTTGCAGTTGCTGAAACAATGTTTGTATCTTGTTTTATGGTAACAGTATCTGTGGTATTTAATCCCAAAGGATAGCCTCCAATATGAATTTTCGCACCCTTTATTTTTTTGTCGCACTCAAATTTCGATAAACGAATCATATCTTCTCCTTTTACAAAGAGAATGGTTGACACACTGACGTCTCCCTTAATATCGTCTGCTTTAAAAGTCTGTTTTACCCGCAAAACAGAAATACTGCCTTCCTGAATGTCAAACGATTCGATTACGGGATAGTATTGCTTATCGTTATAGTGAAGTACCGGCATATTATCGCACGGAACAAATTTGTTATTTCCTGCCAGGCACCCTAACTGACTATGATAAGCATTTTTTTTGTATTTGGCGGCATAAGAAGGTTCCTGCCATCCTTTGGCATGATCCACACCAGCATTGTAAACGATGGTACTCTGGCTTTGTTTGTTGCCAACAACAAGCCATCCCGGAATTGCCATGTGTTTGGCAAAGTCGGCTTTTTCTACCGGTAACAATTCTTCTTTGGCTGTCCAGAACGCATCGTTATCGTCGAGCATCCAAAGTGCAGCTAAAGTTTGCATAAACCAATAGGTACTGCCGGTGTAGTTGTATACTTCTCTCATATCAAGCGTTCCATCTTTGCTCAGCCCTTGCAGTACAATTCCGCTTTGTGTATCAATGGCACCGTTTTTCACATAATGAAGAATGTGTAGACGCAACATACGTTTTATTAAACCTGCCGGCAAGTCGGTGTAGCCCATTTTATACGCCATAATCAACGACGATAAACGCGCAAATTTATAGGTAATACTTCTTCCATTCTCCGGGTGTGAACCGTCGCCACCATAAAAGTAAGGTTGTATGGCACACAACTCCTTGATTACTCCCGGGATTTTAGCTTTGAGTTCAGGGTAAGAATCCCCGTCAATCATTGCCCAGTACATCAGGAAAGTGGCGAACACCCAGTTATTGTAATCATCAAAATGCCTTTCTCCTTTTCCGTCCGAAAACCAGCCTCCACCTTCGTAACATCCAATCCCGGTATCGAGATTGGTTTTCAGTAAATCGGCATCGTAATCCCATTCCTGTTTTTTACAAACGGTTTGTGTTAAGGCATAAAATAAACTCCAGTTATTCGATCGGGTTTGCTGGCTATAAATTTGTAACCAGTTATTCAGGTGTTCTTTTTCCTGCTCCGAGAATTCTATTTTACCGTTCGCTTTTGATAATACATAAGCCAAACCAACGGCCGGAGCTTCAACTGCCAACTGTGTTCCTCCGGGATTCTTCCCTGTAAAAGAGCCATTCCAGTAGCCCGGACTTTCAGGATTTGTTCCGTTTTTAATTCCGTTTTGCAGGAGTTCCTTCAGATTAATTTCTTCGTCTCTGAAAGTTATTGTTGAAGGACGGTTCTTTTTCGAAAACCAGGCTCCAAGGCCAAACATGGTGCGAGTTACTAATTCCGGATCACCTTTTATTTCTTTAGGAGTAAGAATCCATTGTTTGTATGAAGGGTCAATAACTCCCCATGATTGTTCCGGAGTAAGTACGTTTTTATACCCTGTCATTAACATTGCCCAAAAGCTTTGCATTCCTTCCATTGTCAACTCTTTCTCAAAAGTGTTAACCGTAAAATCAAAATTCTTTTTATCCGAAAACACACAAGCCGGAAACTGGGTCGAAGCCAAAAGCAACGACATATTTTTCAGAAAATCTCTACGTTCCATTTACAATTAAAATGTATTCGCTATTTATATGAATATCTCGCTTAAAATTATTCCTGTTCTTAATTACGTTCTAACTCCCTTTTTCGTTTTAATGCTTCAAGGAAATAGTAATCGGCATAATTTAACGGAACATCTATTTCTGCACCGTGAGGAATACTTCCAACAGAATGTTTTAAAATGAAGTTGCCATTTGTTCCGGGCGTTGCACGGTATTGATCGCTGCTTAAACTTGTCACAATTTTATCGGCCCACGATTTGTAATAATCGCTTTTTTCATAGGTCGACATTTCGTATAAGGCAGAAGCCATAATAGCTGCGGTAGAAGCATCTCTGGGCTCGTCAGGAATTCCCGGAGCATCCAAATCCCAGTACGGAATAAAATCGGCCGGGAAATTTTTATGGTTTACTACAAATTCGAAAGCTTTTTCTGCCTGTTTCAAATATTTAATATCACCTGTTTCGCGGTAACAAACAGTAAAACCATATATTCCCCATGCCTGGCCACGCGCCCATGCTGATTCGTGTGCATACCCCTGAGCAGTATGTTTGTGGCGTACTGAGCCATCTTCAATACTGTAATCAATTACATGATAACAACTGTTATCGGGACGGTAATGGTTCTCAATAGTTTTATCGGCATGCGAAACAGCAATATTGAAGAATGTTGAATCGCCCGATAATTTTGTTGCATTAAATAGAAGTTCCAGGTTCATCATATTATCGATAATCACTGGGCATTCCCAGCCTCTTTTTGATTGCCACCCGTTTCCAGTAACATTCCACGATTGAATAACGCCTGCATTTGGACGAAACCGTGTTGACAACGATTGTGCAGCGGTGATAATAACATCTTTGTAGCTTTCGCCCTTAGCTAACCGTAAACCATTTCCGTAGCTACATTCAATCATAAAACCAATATCATGGTGCCATTTTAAGTTTTTAACCTCTTCGAGATGTTCGGTGTACTTAACCGCTAAGTTTTTCCATTTCTCATCGCCGGTTAATTCGTACATGTACCAGATACTTCCGGCATAAAAACCACTAACCCACGAGCTAGTCGATACATATTTTATCTTCCCGTCTTCAATAGTACGTGGAATTAAAACTTTACCAGATTCTTCAATCAAACGGGTTTGAACCTCGTTATGTGCTACGGCACATGCAATGTTATCGCTAATTATATCAGCCTTTTCTTCCTTTTTTGCACATGAAATTAGGGTGCCCAAAACCACCACTGCTAATAATATCCTCTTCATTTTGTTTGTTTTTGTTATCTTGTTTTAAAGAATTTTTAACTCTGCCACAAATATAAAAACTTCTTTTGCAATCGATTGCAATGACGTATAAAAAAAGAGCTGTCTGAAATAGGCAGCTCTTTTTTTAGTTATAGTTTGTTGATGTACAATCTAATTTTTCGTTTTAGAAACACCTTCAATTTCCTTTGTTCCCGCCGGATTTAAGGGATCGAAAAAGCTGATTCCCTGTCCTTCATAAAATTTTAACAACCACTTCAGACGGTTTTTAAATTCATCCAGGTTTTTGTTTGTATCGTTGGTCCAGGCAGCTTCGGCCAATGCCGACAAACGTGGGAAAGTCATAAATTCAAGTCGTTCAGCTGTATGCATGGTTTCGGTCCAAACATTGGCCTGAATACCTTTTACCAAAGAATTATTGTAAAATTTGCCACCTGTCATTGCTTCATTTGGGAAAGCATACACATCTTCGATCGGACAAAAACCTCCCCAGCGTCTTCCGTCTTTGTGTGAGTCGTGTTGAATAAAATCGAAATACAACGGACGACGGGGACACAGAATGGTTTCGTATCCGTTATCTAATGCTTGCTGCAAGGTTTGCGGTTTATCGTGTCTCCACCACATTACCCAGGTATTTTCCTTTTTTAAGCCGGCATTGGTTACTTCGTCCCATCCCATTACTGTTTTTCCCATATACCGGATAGAATCAGCCATACGGTTTAGGAAATAGTGTTCAACATCAACCAGGTCTTTCAAACCTTCATTCTTCATCAACTCCTTAACCTCGGGAAAGGTTGACCACTGTTGGTTGCCAAAATGAACCTCATCGCCACCAATATGAATAAACTGGGAAGGGAAAAGGCCGGCCACCTCTTTTAATATGTCAGTCAGGAATTGGTAAGTTCCCTCTTTCCCGGGGTGAAAAGTAAAATCAGGATTTCTTTCGGAGCCGCCACCACCAAACTCGGGGTAAGCTCTTACGGCTGCAGTGGCATGTCCTGGCATGTCAATTTCCGGAATTACTTCAATAAAACGTTCTGCGGCATAAGCAATAATTTCCTTTACTTCATCCTGGGTGTAAAACTTAACCGGTGCATTGGGATTCCATTTTGTACCTGCGCCTCCAACTTCAGTTAGTAAAGGGTATTTTTTTATTTCGATTCGCCATGCCGGTTCATCGGTAAGGTGCCAGTGGAACTTGTTTAGTTTCTGCAGCGCCATCATGTCCATAATTTTTTTCACTTCTTCGGTACCGAAAAAATGACGCGACTCGTCGAGCATGAATCCCCGCCACGAATACCTTGGCGCATCTTCAATAACACAGCAAGGGATATAATTTAAGTTTTCTTGTTGTGCATTTATCAGCAATTGAACCACCGACTGTAATCCGTAAAAAGCACCTGACGCTGCCTCTGCTTCCACAGTAATTTCATCCGGTGTAATTTTTAAACGATATGCTTCTTCAGAACCTGTTTGAGCCGATTTAATCAGTTTTATCAGGGCTTTTTTTCTCTTTTCCTGGCATTTGGTTTCAGTATATTTTTTTACCTGCTCTGTAAAAACAGAGATTACACCTTCAAATTCATCGGTATCGGTAGAAATAGTAATATTTTTAGCAAGGCTGAATTGCCCGTCTAAAATTTCATATTTATTGGGAACAGGAACAATTACTAAATTATTTTCCTTCCCATTCACCGGTAACACAAATGCTACCAATAAAAACATCAATAACAGATTGCTGATTTTTTTCATCTCTATAATTTTAATTTACTGTAATTTTATGATTCGTGTTAAATTATTCAAAGTTACTTAAAAAGGCTAACTGCCCATTTGCAGCTGTCTTTTACTTTTTCCTTTTTAATGTTTCCTATTACTTCAACTTCATTTTCTCCTTCTTGAAGAGCAACGTTTTCCCACACAAAAATACCGTAATTGCCAGACACTGTTCCCATCGACTTTCCATTCACAAAAAGTTCAGCTTCTTTACAATTAGAATAAGCTCTAACTTTTGTATTAGCTACATTTCTGGTTGTGTATCTTTTCTGAGCAATATGCACAAAATAATCGTCTTTGTTCCAGTTCGCTTTGTAAAACCAGAAAGCATCTTTTTTAATTTTACGGTCGAAAGTTACCAGTCCTTTGTCGTTGCGTCCGAATACGTCGCCTTCGGTACGGTGTGCTGCACCAAAATCAAACATGTTCCAGATGTATGTTCCCCACAGGAAAGGACGTTGATCAATAGCTTTCCAATGTTCTTCGTGGAAATGTGCCTGCCATTCTTCGGGATGCCACATACTGTTAGCCACCGGTTTTTTCAACTCATTGCCATGATGGTAAACACTTCCTCCAGCACCGTATTCACTGATTCCAATATTCAGGTTCGGGAAATTTTTGTGCATATTGTCGGCCCACTCTCCAATTTTATCAGGAGTTCCGCCGTACCAGCCAAAATACAGGTTCCAGGCAATGTTATCTGTTACCTGGTTTAAGTCTCCTTTTTGGTTACTTGCTGCTGTTGTTGTACGGGTAGGATCTTCACTGTTGGCAAGGGCTTTTAATTCTTTTACATATTCAACCGGATCGTCGCCGTCTTGTTTCAGTTCGTTAAATAATCCCCAGAAACAAATAGACGGATGATTATAGTTTTGACGTATCATTTCAATAAGCTGCTGTTTTCCGTTTTCTTTGAACGATTCCTGGTCAACAAAACCTTTGTCGCGGTAACCGCCCGGGCCTACAAAAGGTATTTCAGACCAGGTAACCAAACCGTTTTGGTCCAGAAGTTTATAGAAATACGGGTCGTGGGGATAGTGCGAAAGACGGATTGAATTGGCTCCCATTTCTTTAATAAGCGCAATATCTTCTTCGTGGTGTTCGGGACGAAGTGCGTTGCCGAATTCGCTGCGATCCTGGTGGCGGCATACACCTCGAAGCTGTAAATGTTCGCCATTCAGGAAGAAACCCTTGTTGGCGTCGACATGGAAATAGCGAAGTCCTAACGGTTGTTCCACCTGATCAATGATTTGTCCGTTTTCTTTCAGTACTACTTCAACACGATAGATGAACGGATCGGCCATGCCATTCCACAACCTTGGCTTTTCAATACTAAATGGAATGTTTACCTTGTTTGTGCCGGCATTCAAAAGTTTCTCTTTTTTTATTTCGAGTTTCTCGCCATTAAATACTTTCATTTCCAGCTTGAGGTTCTTTTTCTGAGCCGGATTAGATATTAATACTGAAGTTTCTACTTCTGCTTGTTTGCGCGACACACTTTTTTGGGTGAGGTATACACCGGGTGATGCATAATCAAGCGGAGAAATGCAGGCCTGGTCGGTAACAATCAGGTTTACATCGCGGTAAATTCCTCCATAAAAATTAAAATCGCCCAAAAGTGGCATAATATCGAGTTGTGGAGCATTGTTTACACGAACCATAATCTGATTTTCTTTTCCATACTCGATATTGTTGGTTATTTCAAAAATGAACGATGTGTAACCACCCCGATGCTCTCCAATGTGTTTGCCATTGATAAATACATTTGAGATGGTATTAACTCCGTCGAATTTGAGAAATAAACGTTTCCCTTTGTAGGAAGAATCGATAAAAAGCGATTTTTCGTAATTGCCCAGTCCACGGTAATAATCCAACTCGCCGTTGGGGGCATCGGTTCGGTTCCAGGTGTGTGGAATATCAACACGTTCCGATACGTTTTTCCGAACCACATAACCTGGAGTAAACTGCCAGTCGTTATTTAATAATATTTGTTTTCGGCTAGCCTTTGCCGGTAAATATGCGGCGAGTATTAAGACCAGTAACACACACAATTTCAACTTCATCACATTATATTTTAAATACTTGTTTAATCTTTGGGATTATAATTGTGGTTTGCCGGGGATAAAGAGGGGAGCAGCATTAAATATTCTGTTTATTATTCTTTACTATTTAATTGATGCTGCTCCTCTCTTTTTGATTGACGAATATTTTAACACTTGTTTTAATAACCTGCAAACAGGTTCTAGGTTAAAGCTTTTTGATGAAATTTGCCCGACTCTTTATCTGCAATTTCCAAAACAATAACAAATGGCTCTTTGGTGTTTACCTTGCCTGGTGCTACAAAATATTCGTTTTTACTGATTTGTTCAATATTAAGTGCTTCGCCCTGGTTGCTAATCAGATAAGCTTTTTCAAGAGTTTGTCCTTTTTCCAATTTTACACGATATTTACCGGTAACCGGGTTATTGAAAACTCCCATATAAACTTTACCTGTTTTTTCATTTTTGGTGAAGTAGCCCCAGCCTTGCTTTTGCAGACCGGCAGGTTTACAACCGTATATTGCCTCGCTGTTTGTTTTCATCCATTTACCAATCTCCTTTGCTATATAACGTTCTTCGGAACGGATATCGCCATTTCCCATTGGGCCGAAATTAAGCAGGAAGTTGCCGTTTTGCGAAGTGCATTGAACCAGCATTTCTATTAATTCAAGAGGCGATTTTACGTGGCTGATGCTCCAGTCTTTGTGGTATCCCCACTGGTTTTCTGGTACAGTCATACAACATTCCCAATCACGTGTAAGCACTTCTTTGTTCCAGGGTTCTGGCAAGCGGCGTTCGTACCCCGATTCGTAATCGCCCATAAGAACACCATTGCTGTCGAAATGGCGACTTCCAAATTCATCGGCTCTCATTCGGCTGTTTACAATAAGACCCGGGCGCAAATCCTTCAGCAGTTTTTCAAGTTCGTAAGAGAATCTTCCATTCTTTTTCCACGAATTGTCCCAGGTACCGTCGAACCAAAGGCCTTTAACTTCAGGGTAGCGGGTAACCAACTCTACCAATTGGTTTTTTGTGTATTCTTTCAGCCTTTCAAAAGCTTCTTCATCTTCTTTCGACTTAATATCGTAACGCCAGTCGGGATGATGCCAGTCCAGTACCGAATAGTATAAATTTACGTCGATACCAACAGCCGTATAAGCATCTACAAATTCGCGCAGTAAATCTTTTTTGTACGGAGTTGATTCGATATCAAAATCGGTGTATTCGCTGGGCCAAAGGCAAAAACCTTCATGATGTTTGGTGGTAATGGTTACATATTTTACACCCATTTCTTTCGCCATAGTTGCCCATTCAACCGGATTGTATTTTTCGATTGAAAACTGCTTGTGTAAATCGGCCCAGGTTTCTTTCGGTATTTTAGCATAAGACTTCAGAAATTCGGCAGCACCGGGGTAAGTTTTCCCTTCCCAAATTCCTCCGGGTATGGAGTAAAGCCCCCAGTGGATAAATTGGCCAAAACGGTTCGATCTCCATTTTTTCATTGCTTCATCCTGGCGAGGCAATCCATTGTATTGGCCATATTTTACATCCTTTGAGGATGTTGGTTGTGCAATTACAGCAGTAGCAAACACACTTAATACCAATAGGCTTAAAAGTAATTTTCTCATATAGTTCTTATTAATTCTTATTTTATTAGTTATTTCTTTTAGTGGATTGAAAAACAACAACTCCGAAAGATGGAGAAGATTTAAATCTGCTTAAAATCCAAAATGTGCATTATTATTGAGGTATTCCAGGCTTTCGCGTTTCTTTTCTCCGGTATAGATCCACTCAATTTTGTCGTTAATGGTTTCGCCGTTGTTAACTCCAACAGCTTCAATTGTATTGGTACCTTCCTGTAATTTTACATTTTCGAAAATATAATGTACATCGGTAGTTCCATTTTTAATCCCGGTAAGTTCTTTGCCGTTGAGGTAGACCTTTGGTTGTCCGATATTGGAATACACAGTTACGGATGTCAGTTGTTTTTCGCGGTCGGTATTACGACGTTGTGTAAGGTAAAGAACAGGCTCTTTACTCCAGTTGGCTTTGTACCAGTAAAAAGCATCTTTTCTGATTTTACGGTCGAATGTAATCAATCCTTTCAAGTTTCGGGCTTCAACTCCTCCCCGCTTCCACATAGGCACAGCAAAGTCGAACATATTCCAAAGATATGAAGCGGTTATGTAGGGATGTTTTTCAATTACGCCCCATTGAATTTCGTGCATTTTAGTTTGATATGTTTCCGGGAAATAGTCATCCCACCAGCGAATAGTGTTGCCAAGATACTCGGTTTGATGATGAATGTTGGAGTCGGCACCATATTCGGTAAGCATTAACTTGTGTCCCGGGTAATTTTTCTCAAGACCTTCAACCCAGCCTTTAATATCAGGAATTGTTTTTTCGTACCAGCCAAAATAGCGGTTCATCCCCTGTATATCGGCATTCAGATTGACCGGATGTTCCATGTGACCATAACCGTTAACGGACACGGTATTACGCCCGGGATCTTCGTTTTTTGCCAGATCATGCATTTCCTGTGTAAGCTGGGCAGTGTATTCGTGAGGGCGGTAAACTTCGTTGTGTAGTCCCCACACGTAAATTGATGGGTGGTTGTAACTCTGGCGAATCAGCTCGCGCAATTGTTGTTTGGCATTTGGTCCTTCTTCTCCTGTTACGCGGTTTACAAAAGGCACTTCTGCCCAAATAAGCAGCCCCAGGCTGTCGCATTTTGAGTAGATGTAGTCTGACTGCTGGTAATGAGCGAAACGAATGGTAGTTGCTCCCATTTCCATTATCATTTGCAGGTCAGAATCGTGATGTTTGTTTTCCAGTGCGCTGCCCAATTGCCACCAGTCCTGGTGACGGCACACTCCGTACATCGGGTATTTTTCTCCGTTTAGAAATACTCCTTTCCCGGCCACTACTTCAATTGTGCGCAATCCCAGAGGTTGAATTACACTGTCAATAACTTTATTATCCGCCTTAAGTGTAGTAACTACTCTGTATAAGTATGGATCTTTTAAGCCCTGCCACAAATGTGGTTTACGGATGGTATAGTTGTGTACATAACTTTGTATTCCTTGTGGAGAAAGATTGATATCGGTTGAAGCGTTGTCAACATTCTTTCCATTCATATCCTCTATCCGGGTTTCAAGTGTCACCTGGCGGTTGTGCAGATTTTTATTGGCCAATTTTACTTTTACGCTTACTTCTGCACTTTTTGAACTCACATTGCGCTGACTGATATACACTCCGTTTGAGGCATAATCGCTAACAGCAATATTAACTTTATCGGTAATAATCATCCAAACGGGGCGGTAAATTCCACCGTATACTCCAAACAAACTATGATTTACAGGTACAACATCAGGACGTGAGGTATTGTCGACTTTTACAAGGATTTCGTTATCCTGTCCCCAGTTCAATACTGGTGAAATGTCGAAAGCAAAAGCAGAATAACCACCTTTATGATTCCCCACAAACGAACCGTTGACATAAAGTTCTGCAACCTGGCCCACTCCTTCGAAGCGCAAAAAAATACGCTTGTCTTTTAGTTCTTCTGATGCGTGAAACGACTTCCGGTAATATGCTTCGCCGGCATAAAAATCGTTGTGTTTTACCTGCATATCCTTGGCATTCCAGGTATGCGGAATAGTAACTTCCTTCCACTTTTTATCCCAGCTGTTTAAAAAAGTAACCTGATTCTTCGGGAATGGCCCTTTTTTGAATTGCCATCCTTCATTAAAAGAATGTACTTTTCGTCCCTGCGCCATTGCACCGTAAATACAGCAAATAAGCAACAGAAATACTAATACTCCCCCTTTTCTCATTATTCAATTATTTATAAAATTAACGTTAACTTTTATACAAGGCCAAACCTAAGAAATACACCTGTTAACGCAAAACAAGGCCGATCAAAAAAATATGGAAACGGTTATTATTAATATTCTGTTATAAACAGTAGAAATTAAAATAGAATTTTAGTCCCTGCAACTTTTTATCTCACCCAAAAGATATGAAACAGGATGGATTTGAATATTGATTACCGCACTGACTACTGCCCAAAACTCACAAACGAGACTCTGAAATTTACAATTTGTATATTTTTCTTGAATGGTTCATTGGTTTGATTATCAGGCTGTAAATGTCTGGGCTAAAATTGGAGGTACTTATTCTTTTCTTTCTACTGATTTTGATAAAACGATGAACAAAAAGAGTAAGAGCAATTCTGGGATTACTGATTATTTTGTCTTACAATAAAATTAAATCTATTTATATGAGAAGTTTTTCACTCATCTTTCTATCATTGTTAATCCTGTCATGGTCGCAGGTTGCCGCGCAAATTCCATCTGTTTTAACTGAAAACGATTTTTCGACAAAAGACGGAACGGTAACAGATGTGCGAGACGATAAAAAATACGCCTATAAAAAATACGGCGATACGTACTGGTTTATGCAAAATTTAAACTGGGATGGATATAAAAATAATAACGAATCGACAAGAAATACAGTTGGAGTAACAGCTTCGCAAGATAACAAAGATGGCTTGCTTTACGGCAGATATTACAGCACTTCGGAAACCAAAGAGAATATTTGTCCGGAAGGATGGACGCTTCCAGCAAAAAGTGATTTAGCAGATCTTGTAAAATCAGTTAGCGAGGAATATAATCTTCCCGATTTGGTAGCCAATAACACAAAATATTATCTGTTTTGGAAAGCCGCGCATTACTTGAGAGGTGGTACAACCGAAGGAGAGCAGCCGGTTTGGAAATATGGTACGAAAGCTGATGAAGCCGACCAGGTACAATTTAATAGCTTGCCATCGGGATGGCTAAATGCAGAAGGAACAGCATTTAATACAGGTACAAATAAAGGATCGGGGTATTCAACGTTAATGCATGTGCAAGATGGTCAGCTTTACTGGACCGGTACTACCGACACCGGAAACGACAGCCACGAAAATTTACGCCATACACAAACCGAAAAATATGGCAATGTGCGTTGTATTAAAAACAAAACCTTTGCCGATACAGAAATAACAACTCCATATCCAACAACACTCGAGCTAAAACAAATAAACAGTGCCGAAAAAGAGCGCATTCGTTTGGCACAGGGTCAGAAAAAATACGATCGTCAGCCTACCGGATTTTATCTGTATCCGGGAAAGAAGCTGGTTGTAGAAATGGAGGAACTGGTTTCTTCGGAATATGGAAGTCCGGTTCTTACAATCGGAACACTGGGTTTAATCGAAAATAAACCCAAAGATTTTCAACTTAAAAGTGGTGTGAATACTATTGAAGGTTCGCAGCATAGTGGTGGATTGGTTTATCTGTCTTACACTACTTCCAGGGCTGATTACGATCCTGAAGGAAAGGTTAAAGTTTCTTTTACTTCTGAAAGTGAGCATGTGAGAGCACCTCGTTATGTGTACGGAGTTACCGGCGAAGAAGAGTTTTCGAGTATGCTGGGACAATACCAGACTCCTGATGTAGTTTTCCATTCCGACTACGCAATTGTAACAGCAACGAGGGAAGATGCTATTTCAATTTCATTAAAAGAAGACAAACACAAATGGATGAGTACCCTGCATTTGCTTTTTGAAAAAGAAGATGAAATTAGCGGACTTGACGATGACGACGAGAATCCGGTACATCATCGTTTATATGCCGGCGAAGTACGTCATTTGTTTACAAAGAATGCAAGCCCTAGTCCCCATGCGAGTTCCGCCGGCTACACTGGTTATCCGGAAGGACATACCTGGCGCTACCTAAGCTACACGGGTATTTGGGACCGCTCGTGGATGATCGGACACGAAGTCGGACACCAACACCAGCAACCGGCTTATCAGATTAATAAATCAACCGAATCAACTGTAAACATCTATTCCTATTTTTTCGAGCGGCACATTCAGCACGAAAAAGGAAACCTATCGTATAACAGAACCAGTGCCGAAAGATGGAAACAGGCTCAGAGTACCTATTTAAACTTACCTGTGGAAAAACGTGTATATGACATGAATGATGACAGCCTGGCTGCAATTATTGGTTTTAACCGCGATGAATTACGTTTTATGGTATGGGAACATTTGTTTCTGATTTTTGGGGATGATTTTTATAAAAAGCTGCACCGGGTAACGCGCGAGGAAGGAACAGTTAGTGGTTCGGAAACCGAAAGACGCAGGTATCTGATTTGGAAAGCATCGAAAATAACCGGTTACGATTTGCGGGAATTTTTTAATCAATGGGGAATCAGACTTACAAGCGATTATGACAAGGGTGTACTTAACAAAAAAATTGAAGAGGCTTTAAATGCCGGTAAGATAGTTGAGTTGCCGCGTACTGTAAGTGAATTAATCCAGGTAACTGGGCAGGATTTACCTGATTGGTGTCCGTTGCCAATGGTTGGTGAAGCAACTCCTGATTTAGACTCGGCACAGAAAGAAGTAGACTGGGCAAATGCCAAAAAGAAATACTGCGATTATTCAACTTCTACAGGCACTATTACCGATACACGCGATGGAAAAACGTATACCTATAAAAAATATGGATCACTTGACTGGTTTACTGAAAACCTGAATTATTCGGATGAACGATTAAACAATCCTTCTGATCCAAACATGCCTAAATATGTGCTTAGCATTCATCCTGAAACGGAAAAAGATCCGGCAGGTGAAGTATTTGGAAGAATGTATGTTACTTATGCTTCGCGTGAAATGGCAAAAGACTGGTGCCCTGAAGGGTGGAGAGCAGCTACCAAACAGGATTGGATAGACTTGTACGAGGCAGTAAAAGAGGAGTATAACTTAGCAGAAGATCAGGTAGGATCGTGTATGATCTGTGGTGGAGACCAGGATGATGAAGCTGATGGGGTGTGGCAAAAAGGAGCTTTAGGTTCTAAAGGTACAAACGAGTTAAGAAAGCAGGTAGGTTTCAATATTTTACCAGCCGGCGTTTACAATACCAACACATCAGCCTACGACAGTGGTGATGAAAAAGGAAATAAGGCCAGCTTTTTTGATCCTTCATCGGTTTGGTACCACCAAATATTTACTGCATCGTCGTTATCGATGGAACGGAAAAACCGCAATTCGCGTCATTATGGATCAATTCGTTGTGTGCGCGAGGCAAAAGATGTAACTTCTTATTCTGAAATAGAAACTGGTTCAGAACTAAAGGTTTATCCAAATCCGGTGAATGTGGGATATACTTTTTACGTAGAATCCATTTCGTTACCTAAAAATGCTACAATTAGTGTTTACAGCCTTACCGGGCAATTAATTCAGCAAAAAGCAATAAAACAATCAAAAGAACCATTGAGTATTTCAATGCCTGGTATTTATATTGTAAAATGCGAAACAGAAAATAAATCCCGGCAAACTAAAATTTTGATACGTTAATTTCACAACATAGACGTGCTGAAAAACAGACTGAAGAAGTATGCGATTAACAATCTCACACCTTGGAGGCCTGTTTTTCTTTTTTAGGCCCTGGATGCTTGTATTCACAAAAACGAACTGAGATATTATTTATATAGCCCGGTTTTTATGAAAGATTCAGATAAACAACAATTCAGGTAAAATAGCATCAGAAAAATGAAACGAAAACTTATTGTAGAACGCTTAGCTTTGTGCATTTGTACCCTGTTGCTGTATTTTTTTTGTGTAAAAACTGCCTGGGCACAGTCGGAAAGAAATTTTCCAAAAATCACAATTCCCGATTCTGTTTCCAATAACGATAAAATAAATTACCTGGCTATACATTATTGGGATAATTTCGATTTTCAGGATACAACATTTCTGGTATATAAAGCAGTTATAAACAAAGCACTTGCAAGTTATATTCAGGTTTTGGCCATCATTGACAGTGAAACTGCCGATGCCTCGTTACACTTCTTTCTTGAAAAATTGCAAAAAAGTCAGCCTGTGTTCAGCTACTTTTTGCCGGGTCTGAAAAGCTACCTGTACGATCCTAATTCGCCATTTCGAAACGATGATTATTATTTGACGGTTCTCAATACTGTTCTTAATTCGCCGCATTCCGATTGGACAGACAAAGAAAGGGCAAAGCGCGAAAAACAATCAGTACTAAAAAACAGCGTGGGGACAAAAGCTGCTGATGTAGTTTTTACTATGGAATCGGGAGAAAGCGATTGTATTTACAACAGTTCTGCACCTTACACTCTGTTGTTCTTTTATAATCCGGGATGCAATGCATGCGAAGAAGCCTTCAGGTTCCTGAAACAATCGGAGGTGATAAATGCTGCTTTAATAAGAAAAGAACTAACACTTATTGCCATTTATCCCGACGAGGATTTAAGTGCCTGGAGAAATTATATTTCGAAAATACCGACCTCCTGGATTAACGGATATGATAAAAATATGCGAATTCTGAATCAGGAACTCTACGACCTTCGCGCAATACCCTCACTTTATCTTTTAGATGCCGATAAAAGTGTTCTGTTAAAAGATTCATCGGCTTACATGGTCGAAACATTTCTCGCAGGAGGCAATCTTTAACCATTAGGGAATTAGTCTGCAAAACACAATATAGTAAAATAAATAACTCTGTAATGCTCAGAATAACAGTGTTTAAGATTTTGCTGGCAGACATATAGAGTAAGGAGAGTAAAACAAATAACAATTTGAGTAAATCGAAAAAACACCCCTTCCTTAATATTGCAACAATCATATTTATTATTTATTTATTAAACACTGTTATGATATGAAACAACCTAACAAGATGCTTTTGGAGAAGTTCCTAACTCCAAAACGAACGTCTGCAATTCTATTTTTTTTATTGGTTTCGTTGACTCTGTTTTCACAGGCTCAGGTAATAAGTGGTTTTGTTAAAGATAAAAACAACGAACCGCTTATTGGAGCTAATGTGGTAATACAAGGAACGACCATAGGAACAGTAACCAACATTGATGGCAAGTTTTCGCTGAATGAAGTTAAGCCCGATGCAACTCTTGAATTTTCTTTAATTGGTTACGTTAAACAAGCAGTAGAAGTTAATGGAAGAACTTCTATTACAGTCACTCTCGAAGAAGATATGCAAAATATCGATGAGGTTGTAGTGGTTGGTTTTGGAACCCAAAAGAAAGTAAACGTAACCGGTGCAGTGAGCACTGTTACTGCCGAAACTTTCGAAAACAAGCCAGTTGCCAATATTGGCCAGGCTTTGCAGGGGGTAGTACCTAACCTGAATGTGAGCATTAGCAACGGTTCGCCCAATGCTACTCCTTCGTTTAATATCCGGGGTGGAACTTCCATGTACTATAACACTAGCTCAAAAAAGTACCAGGTTAGTTCGGGTTCGCCACTTATCCTGGTAGATGGTATCGAAATGTCTGCTTCATTGCTGAACCAGATGAATCCTAACGACATTGCCGGTATGAGTGTTATTAAAGATGCTTCGGCTGCTGCTATTTACGGTACCAAAGCTACTTTTGGTGTAATTCTGATTACGACCAAAACCGGTAATTTTAACCAGGAAGGTAAAATTAGCTACAGCTACGACATTTCGTGGGATACCCCATCGGCAATGCCCGACATCCTCGATTCGTACACTATCCAAAAAGCCGGAATGGACAAAACTGTCTGGACTGGTGGTTCGGTAGGCGATGCCACTATGAAAAAGCTGGAAGCTATGCAAAAGTACCTCGACAACCCGATTCCTGAAAATGCTTATTACATGGATGGAAATTCGATTGTATGGGTGGGTAATATGAATCCTTATGAAGAAGCTGTTAGAAACTGGGCACCTACGCAAAAACACAACCTTAGCTTTACTGATGGTACCGACAGAATTTCATACTATTTCTCGTTGGGTTATCAGGATCAGGAAGGAATGTATAACATTAACACCGACCAGTTTAAGCGTTATAATGCCAGTGCTCGTGTGAATGCAAAAATTAAACCCTGGTTCAACGTTGAAGCAAAAATCAATTACAACAGAACAAGCTACGATGCTCCTTATGTGGTTGGCGGAAAAGGGAATCTGTGGAGTGCCATGCGTAACGAAACGGGTAAAAACATAAATATGCCAATTATGACCGGGCCAAACGATCCGGTTCCGAATGCCTATACCGATAATATTCTGGCTTGGGTATCTTATGGGGCAAAAACCAATACAATTAAAACTTCAACTTCGTTGGCTATTTCACCCGAAATTATTGTTATTCCGAAAACGTTAAAACTAAAGGCTGATTTATCGTATTTACCACAAACTACTGTATATAATCGTCACAGTCCTGAACATAGTTATGTAACTATAAGTTGGGATAACCTGGTTTCGGAACAGTCGGAAGCCCAGGACAACAGGGCACGTTTGTCGAGAAGTTCGGTTGACACTTATTTGATAAATGCCTATGCTGATTTTAATAAAACTTTTGCCGGTGCGCACAATGTTTCGGCAATTGCCGGTTTTAGCCAGGAAAGCGTTACTTACGGTTCATTAGTTGGTAATTTAAGAGGTTTGTTCTCTCCTGATATTCAAAATCCCAAGGCAGCTGAAGATATTACCCTTCACACGCTTGAAACAGGAGCTCAGAAACGTACAGGCCGTGCAGTTTTTGGCCGTCTTAGCTACAATTACAAAGAGCGTTATTTGGTAGAAATGAACGGCCGTTACGACGGTAGCTCGCGTTTTACACCTAACGAGCGCTATTTCTTTTTCCCTTCGTTGTCATTTGGATGGCGCATCACCGAAGAAGCATTTATGGCCAATACAAAAAGCTGGCTCACCAACTTAAAAGTAAGAGCTTCGTGGGGTAAATTAGGAAGCCAGCCGGGTAGCTATTATCCGTACCAGGCATTAATGAGCTCAGCCAGTGCCGGAATGATCATCGATGGTGTTTACGTATCAACAGTTAATGCACCGGGGCTGGTAGCACCTGCGTTAACCTGGGAAAAAGCCACTACAACCAACTTTGGACTTGATGCCGGATTCATGGACAACAAACTGAACATGACTCTCGATATCTTCGAACGTGAAACAACCGACATTCTTACCAACGGTAACGTAGCCTATCCTTCAGTGTTAGGAGCAAGTGCTCCACTTGAAAACTCAGGTGCTATCAAAGCCTACGGATGGGAATTGGCCCTTAAATGGAACGACCAGTTGCAAAACGGTCTTCGTTACGGGGTAGAACTTTCGGTATACGATTCAAGAACAAAAGTGGAACACTATGCAGCCAATCCAACCAAGAACATTGGTTACCTGTACGATGGTGCATTCACCGGTGATATCTGGGGATATGAAACAGGAGGTATTTTACAGGAAGAAGACCTGGTAAAAAAAGAATCGGGAACCGGTTACATCTTTAATGGTCCACATCATTCAGGAAACCTTTACCCGGGTTACCTTTGGTACCGCGATATTAACGGCGACGGAAAAATTAGCGGCGGAAATTCAACGGTTGAAGATTCAGGCGACAGAAGAATTATTGGTAACAGTACTCCTCGCTATAAATACAGTGCAATAGGTAATTTGGGCTATAAAGGAATTGATTTTAGTATATTCTTCCAGGGCGTAGCAAAACGCGATGTTTGGACAGGAAGCTCAGCTTATTGGGGCGGCGGTGCCGGTTCGCAATGGATGTACGATCGTTCGTGGACTCCGGAACGTACCGATGCTAAATTCCCTATGTACACTTCAGGCGCAAGCACTCAAACAGGATACCTGCTTAATGGTGCTTATTTAAGACTGAAACAAGTTATGCTGGGATATACTTTGCCTGCCGAATTAACTAAAAAAGTTGGTGTTGACAGGTTGCGTTTACATGTTGCCGGTTACAATTTGTTTGAAATCACAGATATTCCGGGAGTATTTGATCCGGATCAGATCTCGGATGCTTATCCTGCAAAAAGAACTGTATCATTTGGTGTACAGGTTGGTTTTTAACAGGATTCAATTGAATAACAGATTATAAAAGATTCAATTTTCGAATTATTAATAACAAAAAAAGATGAAGAATCTAAAATATTATATTGTTGCATTTTGCTTAGCGGGTGGCATTCTGTTCAACTCGTGTAACGACGATTTTCTGCAACAAGATCCAATACAGGAACTGGCCGAAGGTGCTTTCCTGAAAAATGAGGGAGACTTACCCTTGTTTTTGAACCAGGTTTACGATGATTATATTGTAGGTCACCAGAGTGGCTGGGCTTACTCTCGTGTAGCTCCTTTTAGAGATGTACAAGGAAGCCCTATTATCTATAAAGATTTGTTTTCGGACAATATGGTAAAAGCGGGATCTCTTAGTAGCCGTTTAAACGAATCGTATATTGTGCCACAAAGCGGTTCAAGCGAGGGATGGAGCTGGTCGAGCCTGCGAAAAATTAACTACTTCCTGCGCAACTACCGTATGGCTGAAGGTTCGGTAAACAGCCCCGATGAATTAAACAAGTGGGCTGCCGAAGCTCATTTCTTCAAGGCATGGGACTACTATAACAAAGTGGTTATTTTTGGCGAAGTTCCTTGGTATGTTACCGATCTGAACGTAGATTCGGAAGAATTGTATGCACCTCGTACACCCCGTGTCGAACTGATGGACTCTGTTCTTACGAGTATTAATTATGCCGTGGAGCACGTTAAAGAAGGAGGAAGTCCTGACGGTCGTATCAACCGCGATATGGCTAATTTCCTGAAAGCAAGAATTTGTCTTTTCGAAGGTACGTTCCGCAAGTATTATACTGAATTGGGTCTTGAATCAAGCGCCAATAAATTTCTGGAAGAATGTGTAAAAGCATGTGAGGAAATTATTGCCAGCGGTCGTTACGAATTGTATAATGAAGGTACCGATCCGTATTGGAAAATGTTTAGCTTTCAAAAAACACCATCTGCCGATGGTAATACCGAAGCTATTCTTGCCCGCGTTTACGACGGCGATAAAATTGGCCACGCCACTCAACGTTATTTCGACCAAAATAACGGAGGCGCTGGTGGACGCTACAGTAAAGGCGCCACAAGAGGACTGGTAGATGAGTATTTGTGTATTGATGGTCGCCCGATTTATACCGGAGGAGCTGAAGGTAACTATGAAACGAACCCGAACTTCCTTGGTTACGATGGTTTGTGGACTGAGTTGGAAAACAGGGATCCGCGTTTACGTCAAACAATTGCCCGCCCGGGTGAATTTCAAACTATTTCTCCCGCAGGTAAAGGCGATAGGAATATTGAGAAATACGGAATTCGTTATCCGGCTATTGCATACAACTATCGCACTTCAAATGGTTCAACGGTAACCGGTTATTTATTCTGTAAACATTGGGTAGAAGATTTCGAAGAATACAATGCTGTAACAAAAGGTACACAAACAGGTGTAATGTTCCGTTATGGGGAAGTATTGCTCATGTTGGCAGAAGCAAAAGCTGAGCTTGGAACATTCAACCAAGACGATGCCGACAGAACTATTAATAAACTAAGAGAAAGAGCCGGGTTTGATTTTGATGCGTATCCAAATTCAAAATTCAATATCTCTAACTTACCTGACGATCCACGTCTTGACAGAATTTATGCAGAAAAGCTGGATTACCCGGTTTCGCCACTTATTCGCGAAATCCGTAGGGAAAGAAGGGTGGAAATGGTACTCGAAGGATTACGTTATGAAGACCTGATGCGTTGGAAAGCCGGTAAATTATTAACTGTTCCGCTCAGAGGTATGAAGTTTACTGAAGAAAAACAAGCGATGTACGACGGAACACATGAAGCCGCAACAAATCCTCCAACATGGACTGCAAAAAAAGCTACCATCGGGAAAGAAGTATGGATAGACGGAGATGGATTCCTGATTGCATATCCACGCGATTCAAGAATAACCGATGGAACTCTACCATGGAGCGACAAACGCTATTTCTGGCCTATCCCGTTTGATCAGCTTACGCTGAATGAGAACCTGACACAATCACCCGGCTGGGAAGATATTGAGAGATAATAAACCAGAATATTTTTAGGATAAAATGAATTATATGAAATCAATACATTATCAAAAAGCAATAATTATCCTGTCGTTGTTTTGCATGTTTTTTACAGCGTGCGAGGAGGACGATGAAGTAAAGGTAGCTGCAGTAACCTTACTAGAGGCTGAATACGTGGATAATAATATGCAAATTTCGTTAAAGGACAACGAAACATTGCAACTCAACCCTTTTATTATGCCTCAGGATGCTTCGAATCAGCAAGTTGTTTATTCTAATAAAAATGCAGAAATACTAAGCATCAGCCCGGAAGGAGTGTTGATACCAAAAGCTATTGGTATTGACACAATCACGGTAAAAGCTATCGACGGTTCGGATATTCAGACTTCTTACCGGGTTAATATTACCGACCACAAGGTGAAAGCAACCGGTATTACTGTTTCTGCCGAAGCAAGTAATATTGAATTAAAAATTGGCGGAGCAACTTTTAATCTAGCCGACCACATTACCATTTCTCCTGCAGATACATGGGATAAATCGGTAACTTATACTTCTTCCGATGAGAATGTGGCTATGGTAAGTGCTGAAGGTATTATTACAGCTAAAAGTGTAGGTAATGCCGTTATTACCATTACAACTGCTGATGGAAGTGATATCTCACGCGATTGTAATATTACTGTACTTAATTTGGTAAAACGCGAGATTGATATCGAACGAACCGGATGGATAGTAACAACTTCGGTGAGCTATTCTGATGGAAATAATTATGTGACTGATGGTTCAACCGGTAATCCTGAACATTTGTTTGACCTGGATCAGGCCACTTATTTGGCTCTGGTTAAACCTGGAAAAACTTTCGGATCATACGACGGATCAACTTACTCAGAATGTTATTTTGTTGTAGATCTGCAAACGGCTAAAAACTTCGATTATGTAATTTGGCAACATCGTAGTACACTTAAATATTCTTTCCTGAGGCCTTATTCTTTCACTATTTCAGGAAGTAACGACGGCTCTTCATGGACGGTAATTAAGGAAAATGTACAAATACCGAATACCGGTGATAATGCACCTCATACAACAGATGAAAATGTGTATCGTATTCCATTGGTCGATGTACCGGATCCGATTACTCAAGCAACGGCAGGATTTGAATACCGCTATGTGAAAGTAGAACTTACATCGTGGAATACAAAGAGTGGAAGTACCATGCAAATTGCCGAATTTGGATTAGGAAAAATCATAGTTGAATAATGTATACTATTCTTTAAAAGAAAATGCCCGGGCAATTACCCGGGCAATTTTTTTTTGGTTCAGTCCTTCGGAATTATCATCGGTAGAAAATTCTAATTTATGAGTTTTAACAGTCGTTAATCGTGAATGTATTCTACTTTTGCAAACTTGAAATTTTGGAAAAACGCGAAATAATATAAACAGGACACAAGTAAATAATTAGATACTGTCTATTAATGTAAGTTGCTATGATACAGTATTTCCCGCTACATTGTGTTTCTTGCTAAATAGCTCAATAGCTTTATGATCTGGAAATATTTAATCATCATTCTTTTTGGACTTCTAAATGCCATAGTAACTGAGGCAAAGGTTGACTATCGTTTTCGTACCATGTCGCCTGAAGGAGGATTTTATTATGATGGAGTTAAATCCATTCAACAGGACAAAGATGGTTTTATGTGGATACTCATGGAGAATGAACTTTATCGTTTTGATGGTTACGAGTATAAACGTTATTACGGGAAAATTGCTGAATCCGATAAAAGCAAAGAGTGGGAGTTTAATGACATCGACTCAGATGCAACAGGAGACCTGTTTGTAACTACTAATAATGGTTTATATGTATATAATCGGTCATTCGATAATTTTGATCTCTGCCGGAGAGGAAATATACAAAAAGTAAAAGTTGATAACCGCAACAACATTTGGATCAGAGGTAACAAAACCTGGAGTACTTTAAATCGCAAAGAAAACAGTATTGAATCTCCTTTGTACGATGGTAAAAAAGTTCCTTACATAAATACCGTTTTTTGCCCTTATAACAACGATTTATACGTATCAAGCAATTATGGGCGTATTTATAAGTACAATTATACTACAGGCGGTTTTTCGCTGTGTATGATTATGCCCGATAGTGATGGATTTGTTATTGACATAAAGGCACATAAAGGGAAATTATGGGTGCTTGTTCGTTCTTATGGCTTATATCGTATTGATTTGGCCACCTTTAAGGTGGAAGACCATATTGATGTTTACCAACAACTGGAAGAAAAAAATATCAGAACATTTCATATCGATAAAAACGGAATGTTATGGTTTGGTGGTATGAATGGATTATATATAATGGATCCTGCCGACAAGAAACATCATCAATATACACATTCAAAAACCGATAAATTTAGTATCCCAAATAACTCGATATGGACCATTTATGAAGACTATAATAGAAATATATGGGTCGGGACTTATGCCGGAGAAATTTGTTATGTCAACCTCGACGAAAAAAATCCATTTAGATCATACGCACCCCAACCCGAAAAATTAAACCATATTCCGGTAAGTTCTTTTACTACAGATAATGAGTTTTTATGGATTGCTACCGAAGGCGGTGGAATAAACAGAATGGATAAAAAAAGTGGCAAATTTACTTACTATTCTCATCGGAATACCTTGAATAGCCTGTCGCACAATAATGTAAAGACCATGGCAATCGATAAAAACAGAAATTTATGGATTGGAATGTATTCGGGAGGACTAGATAAATACAACATCGAAAAGGAGCAATTTAAACATTTCAGAGCAGGAGATGAGCATTCGTTAATTTCGAATAATATACGGAAAATTGTACTTGAAAGTGATTCCGGATTATGGATTAACTACCAGCGTCGTAAACAGGAAATTTCGTATTTATCGTTTTCTGATGATAGTATAGCACACTTTAGTTTTGGTGGGAAAGATAATGAACACTATATTTTTGATATGGTAAGGGAAGGAGAAAATCAGTTATGGATGATTAGTAGCAACCGGATTTTTCTCTTTAATGTAAAAGAACACCGGGTAAAAGAAATTGCTCCGCCCGATTCTTCTTTTATGAATTTCAGAACTTTTTGTCTCGATGATTCCGGGAACCTGTGGATTGGCACGCTGAATAACGGAATTTTAAAGTATAATCCAGAATCTGATGAATTTACTGTACTCGACGACATACAGAAGTATGGTATTTTCTCGGTTTTTAATATCTGTTACGATAATGAAGGAAGCCTGTGGTTGGGAACAGATAACGGTTTGATTCGATATAATATTTCAGATCGTACCTATTACCGGTATAATAAACACGATGGTGTACAGGGCGATGTTTATTATCCGCTGGCTGCAATGAAAAGTCCTGACGGAAATCTGTATTTTGGAGGCACAAAAGGTTTTACCATTGTCGATCCAAAGGCAATTACTTTAAACCAGAATCCGCCCAGGGTAGTTATTTCTGATTTTTTGGTCGATCAAACTTCTTCAGTATTGGATGTCGATAACGAAAGTGCAGGTAAAATTCCGGAAGCTACTTTAAAGTACAATCAAACCAATTTTGGATTTCGCTTTTCTTCCGATAACTATCTCATTCCCGAAAAAACAAGGTTTAAATACCGATTGCAAGGATACGACAACCGTTGGATTGAAGTTGATGCAGCAAACCGCTCAGCAATGTATTCTAAAGTTCCGCCGGGATCATACTATTTCGAGGTCATGGCGGCTAACAACGATGGTGTTTGGAACGATACTCCTGAACGAATAAAAGTGGTCAGGAAACCTGCTCCCTGGGTAAGTTGGCCCGCATATATCGTGTATGTAGTTTTAGTTATTGTTGTGGTAGGGCTTATTGTGAAATACTATTCCGACAGGAAGAAACTACAGATGCAGCTTTATCTTGAAAACGTAGAAAAACAAAAAAATAAAGAAATTTACGAGGCTCAACTTCGTTTTTTTACCAATATCTCACACGATTTTAAAACACCTTTGTCTTTGATAATAGCTGCACTCGATAAACTAAGACGAGAAGGTTTAAAAGAATACTATTACCGTATTTTGAATGGTAATTCGCAAAGGTTGCTTAACCTGGTAAATGAACTCATGGATTTTCGTACTGTCGAAAATGGTAAAATGAAACTGGAACTTCAATCACTCGACCTGAACAGGTTTGTGGAAGATGTTACTTCGGGTTTTACTGATTATGCCGATCAAAGAAATATCGATTTTAAATTTAAAGGTAGTCCTCATTTGTCAGCTCCTTTGTGGCTCGATAAAAGCATCCTTGAAAAGGTGTTAATGAATTTGTTGAATAATGCCTTCAAATCTACAGGTGATAAAGGACAGATTTCGGTAGAAATATATACAGAAACAGAGCCTTTTATTTCACCTTACCGATACAGCTACAAGGTAAAAAACACGGAGTTGCCAATAGGCGTATTTCATCTTGTAATCAGAGACTCCGGGATTGGTATGTCAGACGAAATGCTCCCAAAAGTATTTGAAAGATTTTATAAAAACAGTATCAAAAACTTCGATTCGCAACTGGGGACAGGAATTGGCCTGGCTTTGGTGAAGAGCCTTGTATTATTACATAAGGGAGAAATTACTGTTTATAGTGAACCAGATAAAGGAACCGACATTGTTGTTTCCTTTCCGGTCAATAAGTCAACATATCAGAATGACTGTTTTCTGAAAAACATCGAAGCGCCTGAGGAAGAAGTACCGGAAGAAGAGGAGAGTGCCTTGGTAGATGATCTGTTGGAAGAGGATGTTATACAGGGAATGCAGGAAGACAGGAGGCGAATTCTTCTTGTGGAGGATAACGATGACCTACGTAGCCTTATTGCCGACTTGTTGTCGGCAGATTTTGAGATTACTGAGGCTGAGCATGGAGTAAAGGCTTCCGGAATACTATCTTCGAAAAATATCGATCTGGTTATCAGCGATATTATGATGCCACATAAAGATGGTGTTACTCTTAGCCGCGAGATAAAAGAAAATGTAGAAACTTCTCATATCCCTGTAGTATTACTTACTGCAAAAACCGGGCTCGAAAGTAAAATTGAAGGTGCTGAATCGGGAGCTGATCTTTACTTTGAAAAACCTGTTGATTTTGAGTTGCTGAAAATAAGTATTCAAAACATTTTTAAACAACGCCAGCATCTGAAAGAGTTTTATGCCCGAAATTTCTTTGCCGACAGTGCTGAATTATCATCAAACGAACGTGATAATAAATTTCTTAACGACTTTGTAAAAATAATTGATGATCATATCGATCACTCCCGGCTCGATGTCAATTTTATTGCTTCCGAATTGTCTATGAGCCGCAGTAAACTGTACCGGAAAATAAAAGCAATGACGGATAAATCGATTGTGGAATTTATTTTAAATTACAGATTACGTAAAGCTGCCCGAATTATAATTGAACAAGATTTAAGTATGCGTCAGGTTATGGAAAAAGTTGGAATTGAGAGTCAGCCCTATTTTACCAATGCATTCAAAAAAGAATTTGGACAAACACCTACCGCTTTTGCACAAAAACATAAGCCCAATGCAACCTGAATATAATTTTAGCGTGTGTATATTAAAGTGAGTGTTCCGGATACCTGTTAGATTGGCTTACCATTTTTACGGATATGTTTTAAATGAGATTAATGTGCATCAAATAGATAAAAGAAATGGTAAAAAGAGTAATAGCTACATGATGTCCAAAAATATTTTTGTGCCTGACATTTTTAGGAGCTGATTAGAGGTTGTTAGAAATATTTACTGTTTAACAAACCAGCTAATCATACCTGTATTAAACTTTTAACAACAATGAAACATTTTAGTATTCCGCTTTTTTTATTGATTTTATTATTGATTACTGCCTGTACATCTTCCGAATTGGCCTACCCTAAAAAGCAATCGGTTAAAAATGTAATGAAAGAAGTAGCTGATTGGCAAATCAGGAACTTTGAATATGCAGAAGAAGGCAGTGCCGGATATTTGCACGACTACGGAATTGATGCCTGGACAAATGCAGTATTTTACATTGGATTGGAAGAGTATGCAAAAATCTCGGAAACCAGAGAAGACTATTATAACTGGTTGAATGACATCGGCTCAAAATGCAGTTGGAAACTCCCCGAAAACTTTGCCGACATTCCTGCATACAGTTTATATCATGCCGACGAATATTGCGTAGGACAAATGTTCCTAGCCTTGGCTGAAGCTAAAAAGTGCGAAGACATGAGAATACCCACGCAGCAAAGGTTAGATTGGATAATTTCAAGTTTCAACGACCAACAACTAAAAGGGAAAAAATGGTGGTCGTGGTGCGATGCATTATTTATGGCACCTCCGGTTTATGCCCGCATGGCTTCATTAACAGGAGATGAAAAATACCTTGAGTTTATGGATTCTGAATTCAAACGAACTTATAATTCGTTGTATAACAAAGATGAAAGGCTGTTTTTTAGAGATAAAAGTTACTTTGAAAAACGCGAACTGAATGGCGAAAAAATATTTTGGGGAAGAGGAAACGGATGGGTTGCAGCCGGAATTGTTAATATCCTGAAAACTTTGCCTACAGACTCTTCGTACCGCAGTTTTTACGAAGACCTGTTACGTGAACACGTTTCACGTCTGGTAGAACTAGCCGATACAAACGGTTCGTGGCATGCAAGTTTGCTCGATCCTGAGAATTATCCTGCACCCGAAGCAAGCGCAAGCGCGTTAATTACTTATGCATTGGCGTATGGTATTAATGAGGGGGTTATTGATAAAAAGGTTTATACACCTCTTTTATTAAAATCGTGGAATGCCTTAGTTGCAATGGTGGGAGATGATGGAAAATTGGGCTGGGTACAACCAATTGGTGCTGATCCAAAAAGCGTAACAGAGGATATGACAGCAGTTTATGGTGCCGGTGCTTTTTTGATGGCTGGAACGGAGATCTATAGATTGTCGAAGTAGATAGAATAGTTGAATTCTCTGCTATATTTGAGCCTGGATAATTTTCCAATGAAAAAACATAAAATAATTTGTGGGCAACAATTAAAATTAGATAAGATATATTACAATACAACATTATACAACAATGAAAAGAATAGTTTTAACAGCTTTATTGGGCATTTTTTTGTTACAAGTATTTGCCCAGAATGAAAACCAGGAACGAATCCCGTTAAAACATGGGGCTCACCGTATTGGAAAACGCAGCGACGCGGCAATGCAAAGGTGGCGCGAATATGGCCTTGGACAATTTATTCACTGGGGAGTTTATGCTATACCTGGTGGACAGTGGAATGGGGAAACGACTAAATATGCAGCCGAATGGTTCAGAACTTCAGGATTAATAAGTCACGAAGAGTACGATAATCTTTACAAACAATTCGATCCGGTAAATTTCGATGCAAAACAATGGGCAAAACAGGCCAAACAGATGGGAGCCAGATACATGATTTTTACTACAAAACATCACGATGGATTTTGTATGTGGCCCAGTAAATATACCGACTACAGCATTGCGAATACTCCCTACAAAAAAGATATTGTAAAAGAATTGGTTGATGCTTATACTGCCGAAGGAATCGATGTTTATCTATATTTTTCAATCATCGATTGGAGCCACCCGGGATACGTTTCTGGCGGTAATATTAATTCGCCAAAAATTAAAAAAGCATTTCAGTCAGAAGAAAGTTACAATCCTTTTAAAACAGAAGAGCAGGAAGAAGCTTACGAAGATTTTAAATCATTTACACGTAACCAGCTTTTGGAACTGTTAGATAATTATCCGGCAATTAAAGGCCTCTGGTTTGATGGGTCGTGGGATGTGGCCTGGGTAAAAAATGCAGCCTGGGTAGATACTTTGGGAGCAGAACTCAGAGACAAACATCCGGGACTGATTATCGGTAGTCGTTTCAGATCTGATGAATTGGGTAATCGTCATGAGGATGCAAACGGAGATCTGATTGACGATTATGATCAACGATACGAACGGAACCTGCCAAATACACTGGAAGACACAAAAGGTTTCGACTGGGACTGTGTAATGACCATTCCCGAAAACCAATGGGGCTACCACCGCGACTGGTCTTTAACATATATTAAAACTCCTTACGAGTTAATAGAAATGACAGTGAAAGCTTCTTCGCTTAACGGAAATTTCGTTATCAACTTTGGCCCGGACGGACAAGGAAATATTCGCAGCGAAGAAACCGAAGTTGCCAAAAAAGTAGGTGACTGGATGCAGGAAAATAAAGAGGCTGTTTACGCTACTCATCATTCAATACTTGAAAAACAAGATTGGGGTTATTCAACCCAAAAAGACGATGATATCTACCTTACTGTTTTTAACAAACCCATGAATGATTTGCTGAAAGTAAAAGTACCAAGGGCAAAAACAAGAAAAATGGTGTATGTAATTGAAAAAGCTGAGTTTTTGAAAAACGTGAATCCAGCAGTAATAAGAAATGGCGGACGCGATAAATACGGAAATTATTATTACAATATTGAAATTCCGAAAAGCATCGGAAAAGCCAAAGATCCATTTGTAATAAAAATAAGATTGAAGGAGGTTGACATCGCCGAAAAAGGTGCTTATCAACAAGCAATAACATAAAATATTGCCGTCTTCAATATTTTTCTCAATAGCACAGAGAGAACAAAACAAGGCCTCAAATTGATAATAGATTCAGGTCCGGATGGATCACAAAAAAACCAGGTAGCGTAATTGCTTTCCTGGTTTTTTTGTCATCATTCTGCATCACTGCATTGTGTTTTATGTAGTTGTGTGGTGTTTTGGAAAATGAGACCGAATGGCAGGAGAAAAGTGTTTGGTTTACACTCATAAATAATTTTTGTATTAATTGGCCTAAATGGTGACCCTTATTTAACAACTATTACGTTTGTGGAGGTAGTATTGGTCGCAGACTGGAGAAGAGGATCAATTGATTTGCTACTGATTGTTTTAATTCACTTAATTCTGCAGATGATCTGTAAGTCTTATGTACATAAAATAAAAAGGCCATCTCAGTTTCTTTTATTGAGATGGCCTCTTTTGCAATACTTGAAACTATTTCCAGCCACCTCCCAGTGCCCGGTACAGTGAAACAACCGCAGTGAGTTGTTGTATCTGGTCGTTTACCTGGCTGAGCTGTGCTGCGAGTAAACTTTGTTGCGCATTCAACACCTCCGTGTAGGTTGCTGAGCCAAAGTTGAGCAGTTCCTGGGTGTATTCAACCGATTTTTCCAGCGCCTCGAGTTGTGAGTCCCGCAAAACCATTTTCTTTTCCGAGTTGTCGTACAGGCTAAGTGCGTTGTTAACTTCCTGTCCGGCCTGTAGCAACGTGCTCTTCAAATTTTGCAGAGCCACTTCCTGCTTGGTTTCCGCTACCTTCAAGCGAGTAACATTGGCTTTTTTCTGAAATATGGGAGCTGCCAAACCGCCAATGACGTTGGCTGCAAAAGATGAAGGATCCAATAGTTCATCCAGCTCAGTAGCCCCAAATCCTGATGAAGCTGTAAGGGTTAACGAAGGATAGAAATAGGCTCGGGCATTGTTTGTTAATTCGTAAGCCTGCATAACCTGGAATTCAGCTTGCATAACATCCGGACGATTATCTAACAGTTGAGCAGGAATACCGGCAGCCAAAGTACTATTGATTTCTTGCTCACTCAGAGAACCGCGTTCAACGGAGCCAGGCACTCTTCCTAATAGCATGGAAAGTGCATTCTCTGTTTCCCTGATTTGTTGATCCAAGTCGGGTAAAGTTACCTCAGCGGCATAACGGGCTGCTTCACTTTGAACAATGGCAGCTCCTGTAACGAGTCCACTCTCTTTCAGAACTTTCATTGTTTCAACTAGATCAATGTTATTTGCAACGGTTTGCTTGGTTATTTCCAGTTTCGCATCGAGTGCAGCAAGCTGGTAATAATACATAGCTATTGTTGATATCAAGCGGGTTTGAACTGCTTTTTGTCCAGCGTCGGTTGCCAACAGGTTGGCGTAGGCAGCACGCTTTGAACTTCGCAATTTCCCCCAGATATCAATTTCCCAACTGGCTTCAAGTCCGAGTTGGTAAGAGTTAACATCGCGGGGACCATCAGGATAAACTGATTTTGGATTGCGTGTGTAATTCTGCGCTGCCCGGGCTGAAACTCCCGGAAGCAAAGTTGCTTTCCCTTGTGTGAAATAAGCTTCTGCTTCGAGTACCCGTTGCACAGCAATCTGCATGTCCGGATTATTGGCAAGTCCTTCAGTAATTAAATCTTTCAGGAAAGGGTCTGTAAAAAGTTCTTCCCATGGCTGTGTTGCAGTGGTGGTTGAGTCCATATTTTCTACGGCTCTGTACAACCCTTCCGTTTCGACTGTTGATCGTTGAAATTGGCGCGAAGTTCCACAAGAGAACAGCAGGGCCGAAGTTCCAATCAGTAGTAGTATTTGTTTGAATGAATGTATTTTCATAATCATTTTCTTTTTTGCCGGCTTATTCAAAACTGTTTAATTCTGAAATTTCCTTGATTTCGGGTTTCTTAACCTTTTCCTGTAGCGTTTGGAACAGCACGTACATGGATGGAATAACCAGGATTCCGATCATGGTTCCAATTAACATTCCACCTACAGCACCCACACCAATGGAGCGGTTTCCGTTGGCTCCAACACCTGTTGCCAACACCAATGGAATTAGTCCAAAGATGAATGCAAATGAGGTCATCAGGATCGGACGTAAACGTGCGGTCGCCCCTTCAATGGCCGATTGAACAATGCTCATGCCTGCTTGGCGTCGTTGCAATGCAAACTCAACTATCAGAATGGCATTTTTTGCCAGCAAACCAATCAACATGATTAAGGAGATTTGCAGATAGATGTTGTTCTCAACACCCATAATACGGGCAAAGATGAACGATCCGGCAATACCAATCGGCAATGAAAAGATGATTGATAACGGCAATAGGAAACTTTCGTACTGAGCTGCCAGCAAGAAGTACACGAAAATCAAACTCAAAATAAAGATGATGATGGATTGGTTCCCAGACTTTAACTCTTCTCGGGTAAGTCCGGAAAACTCGTAGGCATAGCCGGTTGGAAGGGTTTCTGCTGCTACTTCCTGTACCGCTAAAATCGCATCACCGGTACTGTAGCCTGGGTTTGGAGCTCCATTAACATCAATCGAGGTATACATGTTAAAGCGCGTAATATTTTCTGGACCATAAACCCGTTTTAGGTTGATGAACTCCGTAATTGGTGCCATCTCTCCAGAGGGTGTTCGGATATACATGTTGTTGAGGTCTTCCGGATTTCCCCGGTAGTTAGCCTCTGACTGAACCATGATTCGGTATTGTTTTCCAAAGCGGTTGAAGTCGGATGCATAGTAGCCTCCAATGTAGCCTTGTAGTGTTGTTAAGACCGAGTTAACTGGAATGCCAGACTGCTTGCAACGAGCCACATTCACATCAACCTGGTATTGTGGGAAGTTGGTGTTGAATGAAGTGGTGGCATATTGAACTTCCGGGCGCTGATTCAGTTTTCCTAAGAAGTTTTTGGAAATCTCCTCAAACTTCTTGATGTCGCCTCCGGTTTTATCTTCAAGCTTGAGCTCAATTCCTCCGGATATACTAAATCCGGGAACCATTGGAGGTGTAAAAATGATGATTCGGGCATCTTTGATTTGTGAGGTTGCACCATAGAGTTTCCCAATTACACTGTTGAGGTCTTCTCCTTCATCTTCTCGCTCTTCAAAAGGTTTCAGGTTACAGATTACCATTCCGTATGAACTACCACGTCCACTAATCAGGGACATTCCAACAACGGTTGACCGGCTTTCAACTTCCGGAGTGGCGGCCAAGATTGCATCAACTTGGTTGGCAATTCGCTGAGTTTCCTCCATCGATGTTGCAGGAGGCAGACTAATGTCAACAAACATACGTCCGGTGTCTTCTGATGGAACAAATCCTGTTGGGGTTGTTTTCATCAAGAAGTAGAGTGCTCCGGAAAATGCAATGATTAGCACAGGCGAGATCCATCTTTTTTTCATCAGGAAGCTTGTCGTGTGCTTGTATTTATTGGTCATCGCATCAAAAGCCACGTTGAATGACGTATAAAAACGTTGCAGATAGCTTTGCTTTTTCTCTGGGTCGTGTTGGTGTGGTTTCAGGAAGATAGCACAAAGTGCCGGGCTAAGCGTTAGGGCGTTGATGGCCGAAAGGATAATGGATATGGCCAGGGTAATCCCAAACTGCTTATAGAAAACACCGGTTGTTCCGGTAATAAATGCTACGGGAACAAATACTGCCGACATCACCAAGGTAATTGAAACAATTGCTGTAGAGATTTCATTCATCGCTGAAACAGCAGCTTCTTTGGCATTTTTGGCTCCTTTGTCCAGCTTGGCATGGACGGCTTCAACAACCACAATGGCATCATCTACCACAATTCCAATGGCCAGGATAAGTGCAAACAGGGTAAGCAAGTTGATGGTAAATCCAAAAAGATTTAGGAAAAAGAAGGTACCAACAATCGCTACAGGCACTGATATTGCAGGGATCAATGTGGCTCTGAAATTCTGTAAGAAGACAAACACAACGATGAAAACCAGGATGAAGGCCTCAATCAGCGTGTGAATTACTTTTTCGATGGAGCTATCCAAAAACTGGTTGGCATCCATCAAAATATTGTAGGTGATTCCCGGAGGGAAAGACTTAGAAGCGTCATCCAAAACCTCCTTGGCCTCGATAATTACTTCGCGGGCATTGGAACCTGCCGATTGGAAAATCGCCATGGCAATCCCCGGGCTTCCTTGCGTTGAGGTAGAAATGGAGTAGTTGAGTGCTCCTAATTCAATTCGGGCAACATCGGTTAAGCGTAAAATATTACCGTCCTGGTCTGCTTTTATGATGATGTCTTCAAATTCTTCCGGCTGAGTCAGCTTTCCTTTATATTTCAAAACATACTCAAACGACTGGTTATTTTGTTCTCCCAGGCGGCCGGGAGCTGCTTCCAGGTTCTGCTCATTCAGTGCAGCAATAATGTCTGTTGGCACCAAATTGTAAGCAGCCATAACATCGGGCTTTAGCCAAATTCGCATGGAATAGTCTTTAGCTCCGAAAACCATGGCTTCACCAACCCCGTTAATTCGCTGAATTTGCGGAATAACATTAATCCGTGCATAGTTTTGAAGAAAGGTCTCATCGTATTGCCCATCTTCATTGAAAAGAGAGAATACCATGAGCATACTGTTCTGCCGCTTTGCCGTGATAACTCCAGCCCGTGTAACTTCGGAAGGAAGTAGAGCTGTGGCTCGGGCAACCCGGTTTTGGACGTTTACAGCCGCCATATCGGCATCAGTTCCTTGTTTAAAGTAAACCTGAATAGTTGCCGACCCATCGTTACTGGCCGTTGACGTCATGTAAGTCATGTCTTCAACCCCGTTAATCTGTTCTTCCAACGGGGTGACTACACTTTTCAGAACGGTTTCGGCATTTGCTCCGGTATAGTTGGCCGAAACCCGTATGGTAGGAGGGGCAATGTCCGGATATTGTTCGATGGGAAGGCCAATGATTCCCAGAACTCCCAGAATAACAATAATAATGGATATAACCGATGAAAGAATTGGTCTTTCTATAAATTTTCTAAACATGATTTGTCGCTAATTTTCTGGTTTAATTAGTAGGAAGAGTTGTTTGCATTAGCCTGAAGATCAAGTTTTACCAGTTTCGGTTTAATCGGCGTATTGTCTCTCAAGCCAGCAATGCCTTCAACCACGATTTTATCTCCTTTTGCCAGGCCGGAAGTTACAATGTAATTATCTTTCAGATTTCCGGCTATAACTTCAATGGGCGTTGTTTTTGCCTGATTGTCATTGCTAACAGTGTACACAAAATGTTTTTCTTGTAATTCAAATGTGGCTTTTTGAGGAATAAGTAAAGCCGAATCAAGATGCTGATGAATACGAACCGTTCCGCTACTACCATTTCTGAGCAGGGCATTTGCATTTGGAAAGGTTGCACGTATGTTAACAGCACCTGTGGCAATATCAACCAACCCACTTGCCGTTTGAATGTGTCCTGTTTGTGGGTAGATGGAGTTATCAGCAAGGAGTAATGAAACATCGGCCATTTGTCCAAACTTTTGCTGCAGGTTGTCTCCTTCAAGTTCATTGGTGAGCTGCAGAAAGTCTTTTTCGTTCATCGAAAAGTAGGCATACATTTCCTGAGTATTGGAAACTGTTGTTAGTGGTTGTGCAATAGCACTACTTACCAAACTTCCAACCCGGTAAGGAAACGTTCCGATAATTCCATCCGTCGGACTGGTTATCCGTGTGTATTGCAGGTTGGCTTTGGCATTTGCCAGGTTGGCTTTCGCTTGGGCAAGCTGAGCTTCTTTCGCCTGCAAGGCTGATTCTGCCGACTCCAATTCAAATGAACTTACAATGTTCTTTTCGACCAGTGGTTTGGTCTTTTTCAAGGTGATTTGTGCAGCTACGATTTGAGCTTCAGCAACCTTTACTTGAGCTTCAGCTGAGCGCACAGTGGCTTGAAGGTCGTTCGCATTTAGTCGGAACAACACTTGTCCTTTCTTGACTGATGCTCCTTCATCAACTAAAATTTCTTCTATATAACCTGCTACGCGGGGCCGGATTTCGACGGTTTGCTTTCCCTGTAAGGTTGCCGGATAATGTTTGTCGAGGGTTACTGGGTGCGACTCAACAGCCATTACCCGGTACTCCTTTACCTGCCCGGCGCTTCCCGGGCCTCCTTTTCCCTGTTTGTTTGAGCAAGATGCTGCTACAAACAGTGCTAAAATGAATGTCAAATTTCTAAAATGCATAATTGTTTCTGTTTTAATTTCTTTTGTTTATTGCTAATGGTTGTTTTTATCAACTAATTTTGCCGACTCTTCTTTTTCACTGTTTTTACGAATTTTGGTTAAAACACGAAAAAACGTTAGGAACTCTTCATCGCTTACTCCTTCGAGGAGTTCATTGGAAAGAGCTAATCCGATTGCTTTAGCTTGAGCCAGCATTTGGTAACCTTTATGAGTTAAAATTAGATTCTTTTTTCGTTTGTCTGATTTATCAGGAAGTCGAACCAGGTATCGCTTGTCTAATAGTGTGTTAACCTGTCTCAGGATAGCTGATTTGTCCTTGTGGATTATTTCAGATAAATCTTGCTGTGTCATGTTTTCATTATCTCTTACTTCAAAAAGGATAACAACTAAATCAAAAGTTAGATCGATGTCATGCTGTCTAAATTTTTCGATTAGCTTGTTTCGAAAGATCCTCATTGTTTGTCCAAGTAAATAACCAAGTGGTTTTTCTAGTTGCATAGCTTATTTTTTGGTACAAAATTAATTCTCAATAGTTGATAATGTCAACTAAAAATGTTAAAGAATCTTTAATTGCTTTTTGTAGTGTCTAAATCTGCAGAAAAACAGGTAGTTGTGAGGTGTTAACTTTTTGTGAATTTGATTTTGCAGAAGTTAAATGACGTGGATTGAAGCTGAGGTGATTGAAGTTTTGGTAGCCCGATCAGAAATATTAAAAGGTGGATATAATGAAATGAATCTGGAATAAGAAGGAACCCTGCGATATGTTTTTAATAAATTGATGTGGTTCTAATATTGGAAAATAAAAAAGCCGATAGAAAATCTACCGGCTTTAAATGTAGCGGGAGAACTGGATTTATCTAACTTCCTTGACCACTATTATTTGTTAGTAAATCTATATGATTACCTCATCAGTAATACTAATTTTTATTAATTGTGCACAAACTGATATCCCAACAATAATTGATTTCAATGTATTGAAGGTATTTCTACAATTACTGATTATATTTAACAAAAAACTTTAATGAGTAAAAAGTTAACAAAAGAGCAAAAGGCAAAAAAAGAATTAGATGAGTTCTTTAACGAATGGGATGAGTTACAGAAATTACCTGAAAAAGAACGAGAAAAGAAATGGAATGAGCGTTTAAAAATAGAAGCAAATAAATTCCGTTTGCGAAATATTGATGCTAATACAAAGTTTAACGGTTTACTGACTTCAGCACTCATCATAATTGGTGCAGTAGCTTTATTTCTACAATACCAAACGAATAAAACTAACTCTGAAAGTGTTGAGGCAATCCTTAGACAAGATACAACCAACCAGAGAAGTTTTGAGTTAATGAAAGAGGAATTTGAATTAAATTATCGCCCTTTTCTCAATATAGTATCTTTTGGGTGTCCATCTGAATACTCAATGGGTTTTGAAGTAAACAACTGTGGAAATGTCCCTGCACTTTATCAGTTAAAATCAATAAAATTTTTCTCAGAGGAATCTGAAAGCAGGTTAAACATTGAAACCGATGTTTCAATAATTTATCCAGTAACGAAAGATACTCCATTTGCTGCCTATATTAATCCTGAACTGTATAAGCGTTTCCTACTTGGTGAAAAGTGGAATTGTGAAGTTATTCTTGAATATCGCAGTTTAACAAGTAATGCTGAATCATTTAAATACTATTACAAACATACAGTTGAGATTGTTGTTAATCCTAATGATTCAACAAAACTCATATTTCCCGTTGGAGAAATAGATGCTAACTAAACATAGAAAATTTTCCAAAAAATTTTTTTCACGCTATCGTCACTTACCAGAAATCAACTATTATACCATATTTAAGGGGGGATAATCTGCAGCACGGTAATTCACCCAGGTATTGCCACCAGAACCTCCCGTGGGGACCCCCAAATATTGTTTTACGAAAAGATATGTTAGATAGAAATTATAGATGTAAATTCTCAACAATGGTTGACAATAATGTGTGATTCTAAAACTTAGAAAAAAATCCAGGGGATGAAATTTTCGGATAAATATTGTTTTACGATTTTGTAAAACAACTTTCAATACTATTGTGTTTGATGTAAAACCTGGTGTCTCATTGAAATCTCAATTAAATTGTATCTTTAAATGAAAAAACCAAGCCGTTTAACTTCAAATGAAAAAGAATCTGATTTTTATATTTCTAATATTTTCAGGGTATATAGTTTCTGCAACAGATGGAACTAACAATTTGTCAGATTCTACTGATTTTTACATAGTTTGTCCATCCAACACATCCGTAGAATGCCCCTATCCTAGAGCTTTTTCAGTCCAAAGCATTGAAGAATTTGAAAACCTAGGTGGTGTAGTTTATAGCAATCCGTATGAAATTACAAGTTTTTGGGGTGATGAAGTTATTGATTCACCTACACTTGATTCGCTTTTCGCATATATTACGTACACCGTAAAAAACTCGAATAATGAAACCAAAACGTGTCAGCAAGTAATACATTTAAGTGATTGGTCTTATCCAGAAATGAGTTGCCCACCCAATGATACGGTAAATAAAGTTGAGGATGCACCACCTCCGTTTCAAACATTGGAAGAATTTATGGTTGGTGGTGGTTATACTTCTATCACTTGCGAGAACAACTCATTTATTAATTTCACAAGTGAATATCTTGATTCCACCACACATCCGTTTTCATTAATTAGATACTATGAATTCTTCGATTGTATTAATAATCTTTGTGTTGGTGATTACTGTACTCATACCATAGTTATTAATCCAACTACTAACAATGAGCACTATTTGAACAGCGATAGAAATATAGTTGTATTTCCCTCTCCAGCTTTTGATATTATTAAAATTAAATTTACTAATAACACGGTATATCAGGTAAGAATATTGAATATGAAAGGAGAACTTCAATTCGAGAGAGAGATAGAACCTGCTAGTTCTAATTATATCGAGACATTTGATATTTCAAGTTTGCCTTCGGGCAGGTACTTAGTCAGTATCACGTCTGAGGGCGAACATTTTGTCCAAAAAATTATTACCTATTAAAATTCTAAATGTGAGAAACTGTTAGTCTAGTTCGTATTCTCGCTTTGAAATCTTTTTGCCATTTTTATATTCCCTTTCAACAATCTTTGTAACATCCCGATTGTAGGTGTATATTTTCGTGTTTCCCGTATGTTTTAAATTTCGTGGTTCATACCAAGTCTTCTCCAGAATTATTCGACCTTTCTTATCGAACTTCCGATAAAGTTTATTAAACGGTTTTTTTATATAACCTTTTTTTATTTTTTGAACAAATTCACCTTGTGATATATTGAAAAGTTCAATTTCGATAAAAGGGTTACCATCTTTATAGTAATACACCATTTTGTTACCAATAAAATACCCATTTGAATCACATTCCATACTGACAAACTCTTGCCCGTTTTTATAGTTCATTTGTGCTTTCCCAATATGCCAATATTTGTCGGAATCACGATTATTGAACTTGAACACCGTATAACTTAGTTTCTGAATACCGTTAGAATACTTCTTGTCAACAACTTTTTTTTCTTGTGCGATTAAATAAAAGGCACATAAGCTGAAAAATATAGTAACCAATAACTTCATACTCAAATATTTTATTTATTCCACCTCAGCATACTTACCCGTAATACCGCTGATAAAAGTATCCACAAAGTGAAGCACCTTGTTGGTTACACGTTCAGCTTTTACCTTACGTTCTTTTAACGATGGTCGGGTTTTCATTACACCAATAACCTCGTCACGTAACGGTAGCTTTTCGGTGAACAGGTAGTTACCTATCATTTTTTCCAGTTTCTCAGAATCCAGATTTTCTTCCTGACTTAATGTTACAATTGCGTTATCACGTTCCTTGTTCCAGAATGTGTGAAACTCATCGGGTATATCGTCTGAATCCTCAATATTTGGTAAGTTGTGTTGAATGAATTTCTCAATTAGTTCCCGTTTACTTCGTAGTTGGGTATCACCAGCAATGGTGTCGAGTATTGATTTTCGTTGTTTCTCCTGTTCTTCAGGTGTGGCATCTTTTAGTTTGGCGAGTAACTTTAAAATGTATGCAACGTTGATTTCGTCACGGTGTATTAATTCAAGTTCAAAATCAATATCGTTTAATATTGAAACCTTTTCTTTTGCACCAGAACCTTTGGTTTTTTCGTACAGGTCAAGGTACTTGCTTTTGTAGTCCTCAAAAGATTGTTCCGTCATTGAAAGGTCATCGTGTGTAAATTCGGTGAATGTTTTTAATACGTTTTTGATACGCATTAAATCACGGAACACCTTAATAAATTCCGCTTCCTCGTCTTCACTTGGCAGGTCGTTTACGCTGTTCACGGTTGGTGCAATTTTAAGTAGTGCAATGAACGCTTCATTGAACTTCGCCACGTATTCCTCGTAGGGTTGCATTATAATCTCATCAATCGCCTCTTTATTGGAGAACAGAGTAATTGCCTGGTCGGTGGCGTTCTTTAGATTACGGAAACAAACAATGTTACCCTGCGATTTTAACTCGTTTAATATACGGTTGGTACGAGAGTATGCCTGTATTAATCCGTGATACTTCAGATTCTTATCCACGTATAACGTATTTAACGCCTTGCTGTCAAACCCTGTTAAAAACATATTCACCACGAGTAGCACATCAATTTGCTTGTGCTTTACACGCTTTGCAATATCGTTGTAGTAGTTGTAAAACGACTGGCTGTCTTTGGTTGTGTAGTTGGTGCTGAACTGTTTATTGTAGTGACCAATAAATTCCTCTAGAGCATCACGTGAGTGTTGATTTGTGTTACCGGTCCCCGGTAACACATACTCAACACCCCCTTCTGCAACCATCTTTTTATTGTACGTGTCTTCCTCCAAAAACTCTGTATCTTCAACAAAACCAACGGCATCTTTGTCGTCTTCGTTTGCCTGATATGAGTATATAGTTGCGATTTTCAGGTTATGCTCACCTTTTTGTTTTTTCTTATAAAATAAATTGTAGTAGTCGATAAGGTTTGGTACACCTGAAACGCATAAAATGGCTGTAAATTCTTTACTGTGAGTTTTTCGGTTGTGGTTAGCGATGATGTAATCAACGATGTTTTCCAATCGCTTAGGTTCATTCATTACCTCAGCTTCGTCAATGGCTTCAACCTCGATGTCGGCAATGTGGTCTTTCTTTTTAAATGTACGTATGTACTCCACCGAAAACTTTAATACGTTTTCGTCACGTATTGCATCGGTAATTACGTATTTGTGCAGACAGTCGCCAAACAACATTTTTGTAGTACGCTTACCGTACTCGTTCGTACCCGCATTTTCTTCAAATATCGGTGTACCTGTAAAACCGAACATTTGGCAACCTGTGAAGAATTTCTTAATGGTTTCGTGGGTTTTACCAAACTGTGAACGGTGGCATTCATCGAATATAAATACAATACGTTTATCCTTCAACGCTTCCATCTTTCCGATGTATCGTTGCTTGCTGATTGCGGTGTTTAGTTTTTGAATGGTGGTAACAATTAATTTGTTGTCACCTGCCATTTGTTTTACCATAGTATTGGTGTTGTTTGTACCGTCAATACTACCTTTGCTAAAGCTGTTAAACTCCTTCGTAGTCTGGTAATCCAGGTCTTTTCGGTCAACCACAAACACCACCTTATGAACCTTGGGGAATGATGTTAGAATCTGGGCTGTTTTAAAGCTCGTTAAAGTTTTGCCACTCCCAGTTGTATGCCAGATATACCCGTACTTTTTAGTGGTCTTAACACGCTCTATAATCGCTTCTACGGCATAGTATTGGTATGGACGAAGCACCATCAAAATACGTTGCGATTCGTTTAGCACCACATACTTGCAAATCATCTTCGAAATGTGGCATGGTTCAAGAAAAACATCGGTAAAAGCTGACAGTTGAGTAATCAGTTTGTTGTTCTCATCTGACCAATAAAACGTTTGTTTAAACGACCTCGCTTTTAAAGGACTGTTCGCATAGTATTTGGTGTTAACACCATTGCTGATAACGAATATTTGAATGAATTGAAACAGACCGTAACCAGCACCGTAGGAATGACGTTCATAACGGTTGGTTTGGTTAAACGCCTCCTTCAACTCCAAACCTCTACGTTTTAATTCGATTTGTACTAACGGTAAACCGTTAACCAAAATGGTAACATCGTAGCGGTTTTTGTACGCACCTTCCATTGTTACCTGTTGCGTTACCTGAAACTGGTTCTGGCACCAATGGATTTGGTTAATCAGTTCGATGGTTTTTGTTTCACCATCTTCGTTGGTGTACGGTACACGGTCACGAAGTATTTTTGCCCGTTCAAAAATGTTACCCTTATTAATGTAATTCAATATTTGGGTGAAGTCGTTATCCGTTAAACTAACCTTGTTGTGTACCTCTAGTTGTTTTTTCAGGTTGAGTAAGAGGTCTGCTTCATCGTGTACATCTACCTTTTTGTAACCAAGCTTTACAAGCTGGTCAATCAAGCTGTTTTCTAATATTTGTTCAGGTTGGGTATTCATTGGGTTTGAATCAGTTGTTTGATTTGTGAAACCAGTTCTTTAGTTGTATTAACATCTTCAGATGAATATTCGTGCAAATTATAATCTTTATCGTGCCGAAGTTGTTTGGTGGATGGCAATGGGTACTTACCTGACCAAATAAGAGCTTTCTGTATTCGTTTTATAAAAGTTTTATCAAAAACAATATTCTCATTTTCAAGCATTGTTAAAATATCGTGATTGGTCTTCCATTGTTTACTTGTTATTAGTTCTTCCTGTGTTTTCATGTCAGAATTCCGATGAATAATAAGAG
The DNA here is from genome assembly GCA_947492175.1 of uncultured Draconibacterium sp. GTDB lineage: Bacteria > Bacteroidota > Bacteroidia > Bacteroidales > Prolixibacteraceae > Draconibacterium. The sequence goes on from CANLMQ010000003.1 coordinate 150,527, forward strand.
CTTTTATGGCATTCTCAATAGCAATGCCACATAAAAATGGCACAGTTTCCAAAAGAGCAATCTGTTCATTAATAGTCCCGCTGGAATGTGTTTTGTCAAAATCTTTAAACAGAAAAACATATCTATTATTTAAACATTCCGCTGATATAATATGATTTTCCGCTTTTCCTAACCATCCAGCAGGATTCAGCCAAGCATTATTATATCGTTCCTCTTTTTCTGTCATTACTCAAACATTTTTTGTAACAAACCTTTCTTCCAGGTTGTGGTCTGTTCAATTTGTTGGCTTACCAATTCAATTTTGTTATCTAGTGCTGATAAGAATGATGCAATTTTTTGTTGTTCTTTTAATGACGGTAGAAATAGTTTTATTTTTTGTATTTCTTTCTTGCTAATTTCTAAAAAGGTTGAACCAGAAGAACGTCTAATAAATTCTTTTCTATTTTTCAGAATCCAGTAGTACAAGAACTCAATTTCATTTTTTTCATTTGGAACAAAAGATTGAAAACCTTGATTAGTGCAACACTCCTTCGAACAAAAACCGACATCACCAATTGTTGCTCTAGAGGTAAACAAGAGTGTTCCTTTAGGTAAAAGTTTTGCAGAAGATTTCTGTAATCCGTTTTGGGTTATCTTTCGGTCACTTGATTCAATATATTTCGATTTAATTTCAGTTGGTGTAAACCACTCGATTGTTCCATTCCAATATTCTTTTTTCGTGGTTTCAGGTGTACCCCCACCAACTATTTCATAAACTTCCCCCAACTTCTTTTCATCCCATTCAGGAAAGTCATTACCATTCTCATTTTTAAACCGTATTTGCTGGTTAAAGATTTGTTGCATCACCCCTTTTTTGTATTGTTCAAGCTTTTCTTTTTGTTGGGTGAGTATTTTAATTCGTTTATCAACGGTGGTGAGAAATTTAGCGATTTTGGTTTGTTCTATTTCAGAAGGCAAACAAAGCTTTAATTGTTTTAACTGTGAACCGTAAAGGTGAACAACTGAAATCCCTTGTGCAAGTCTGGCAATATCGTATTTCTTTTTATCATTGAGATAATATGCAAGAAAAATACCGTTTGTAGGTGATTTGATGATGTTTAGGTCACCTCCTAAAGCAATACCCTTTTTTACCACGCAAGATGCAGTAGCAATATCTATCTGTGTCTCACCCGAAGCAGGTATAATAACATCATTTTCTTCACTTAGAACCAAATCACTTGACTTCAGGTTTGTACTAGAATTGACATCTTGAATGACTTCTGAATAATCGGTGTATAATTCACCATATCTAATGCAAGCAAGATTTCCATTTTCGACAATGTCATTCTTTGAAATACCTTTCCCCTTCGAAAAACTTGCTATGTCACCAAACAAAACTTCGCTCCATTCTGAACTAAATTCAGGAAACCTCAACCTTGGTTTGTTACTAGCTTCTTTCATAGTTAAAACGGTGTTGAGATTCCAAGTTCGAAACAAAAAGCTTTTATCCGGGTGTTGGCTTCGCCTAACACCCGTCCCAAATCTTTTAGTTCATTTGATACTTCATTCAGGTCGATTGGTGCTTCTTCTTCAAACGTGTCAACGTACCTTGGAATGTTTAGATTGTAGTCGTTTTCTTTAATCTCATCAAGTGTTGCAACGTAACTGTATTTATCAACCGTTTCACGATTTCTGTAAGTGTCCACAATCAGTTTTACATCTGCATCACGCAAAACATTTTGGTTACCTACCTTTTCGTAATGACCTTCACTACTTGCATCAATAAACACAATGTTATCGTCAATTTCACGGCATTTTTTAAACACCAAAATACAAGTTGGAATACCTGTACCGTAAAAGATATTAGCAGGTAGTCCAATCACGGCATCGAGGTAATTTAGCTCTTTAATCAGGTATTCACGAATTACACCTTCGGCAGAACCACGAAACAATACACCGTGTGGTACAACAGTTGCCATTGTGCCGTTATCGGCTAACTGATGTATCATATGCGTTACAAAAGCGTAATCGGCTTTGGTTTTGGGTGCAAGTTTTCCGTATTGGCTGAATCGTTCATCGGTATCGTTTAATGGATTAGCGTTGCTTTTCCAATGTGCTGAAAATGGCGGGTTGGCAACAATCGCTTCAAAACGTTGGTCGAGGTGTTGCGGGTTCTCCAATGTATCATCGTGCCGAATGTCAAATTCACGGTAATGTACACCGTGAAGAATCATATTCATTCGTGCAAGGTTGTAGGTGGTACGTGTTAATTCCTGACCAAAAAACTCACTTACCTCAGCTTCTTTTGCAATACGTAACAGCAAGGAACCAGAACCACAAGTCGGGTCGTAGGCTGTTTTAATTTTAGTTTTACCTGTGGTAACAATCTTTGCCAGTATTTTTGAAACCTGTTGTGGTGTATAAAACTCCCCTGCGGTTTTACCTGCACCACTTGCAAATTTTGCAATTAAATATTCATAGGCATCACCCAACAGGTCGGCTTCTGTGTCTTCCAACTTAAAATCAATTTTATTCAGGTAGTTTAAAATCTGAACAATGATTTCGTTTCGGGCATTGGGTGTACGTCCTATTTTTGTTGAATTCAAGTCAATGTCCTCGAACAATGCGTTAAAATCGTCTTCCGATTCCGTACCCATTGTACTCTGTTCGATGTGGTTCATTATAGCCTGAAGGTCGTCTAAAATATATTTATTTTGTCCATGATTGCCTTTGTCTGCAAGTGCTGAGAACAACTCTGAGGGTAACAAAAAGTACCCTAATGTAATTAACGATTCTTCCTTAATCGCCTCCAATGTTTCCTCATCGCTTACTTTGGTGTAATCGGTTATATCTTCACCCTCTAATAAGTGGTTGGCATATATCAGTTGTTTTTCTGATAGGTATTTATAAAAAATGAATCCGAGTATGTAGTCTCTGTAATCATCGGCACTCACTTTTCCACGCAATAAATTGGCAATGCCCCACAGTTGTGCTTCGAGTAGCTTCTTTTGCTCTTCTGACATTAGTTGATTGATTTTAACAATAAAAAATTAAATGTAGGAATTATAATTCGGGTAACCAGAGCTAACAAAATTAAAATAAAACTATTTTTCTCTTAGTTTATAAACGTCCATCACTTTATATACGCTATTAGGCGAACATTCAAGAGTTCGACAAATTGAGCGTACACCAACACCCTTTTCGATTAGTTCTTTTATTTTCTTCACTTTGGGTTTTGCTTTGTATTTGCTGATTTTTTCGGCACTACCGTGTTTACGTCCTTGGTACTTCCCTTCAATCAGCTTCGCACGTTCTATCCCACTAAGTACTTTCTCACGGTTCTGGTGGTAAAAGAATTCCGATAGCGAACTAAGAACGTTCACCAAGAGACCAGTAACAGGTGTTTGTTTTCCGTTGGCGTCTAGCGTTGTTACACCTTCGTTTAAGCTTGCTATTGGTACTTTATAAGAATGGATATAGGAAATTGTGTCCAATATGTTTTGAACAGACCTTCCAAGTCTGTCGATACGCAACACCTTGACTTCTGAAATTTTACCGCTTTTTATATCTTCCAATAATCGTTTACCTGCTGGTCGGTCTTCGAATGATAAACGACCTGAAATACCTTTGTCTTCATATATTTTCCAGCCTGGTTCTATTTTATCAACCTGTGTTGCGATATTTTGAAGGTAGTGGCTTGTTCTCATATAATATGCTACGCTCATCTGTTTCTCTTTTAGTATTATTATATAGAAACACTAAAGTAGCAGCAAATTCGTTAATATGCCAGAAAAAACGTTATTAAATTACATTGTAGTTTAAAAAAGAAACACTATACATTCAACTTTGTCTAGCACCTGTTAGCTTTTGATAATTTCGTAGCCTTTCTCTTCCAGAAACTGTTTGTACACTAATATAACCCAATGAACAAACGAACAAAGTTCAGCATCATTGGTTACTATCTCAATTGCATCGTGTTCATCGTCCATATTATTAAAATGTGCAAATTCTCGAATGAATTTCAAGTCTAAGTTTGAAATGTTTAGATTCTCTTTTACGTAATCTTCTAGTGTAGCCTCAACTACTCCTTCTCTTTTGTATTTTGTTTTCATTTTGTCATTAATTTACTTGGGTGATAGTGTATTTTCATCCAAACTAGTTCGTGTTTTTTCCCGTACCACACTACCAGCACCTAATTTTACATTATTTGTCTGACTTTTAGGACAATACATCTTTACGACAATTTTGGTCAAGTTTTTCATCCAAAATTTGACGTATATAAGATGATTTAGTCTGTTTATTATCAATTGTGTTATCCACAATCATTCTCAACTGCTGTTCGGTTATACGTATGGTAACCTTGTTAACCTTCTTCATATTCTATAAATATGTCGGTTTTCGGAAAAAGTCCGACAAAAACAAAAAATCTTGATATTTATTACTAAATGTCTGACAATTAATGAGTGCCAGATTTCTTTTTAACAATAAAATTTCGTATATTTTTATATATGACCGCACAAACACAGAAACTCATATACAGTATAGAAGGACTTGAAGCTGAAGCGTTATACCTGAACTATCTTACATTCTTGGAAGAACAAAGAGCAATAAAAAATTTTACTCCATGCGATTCACCAGTAGTAAATAGTGTTGCAAATCAGTACTTAAAAGATTTCAAGTTCAAAGACCCTGGCAAACCAAGTGAGGCTATTACCGTAAATAAATTTAAATTATTGGTTCACCTGTTGATATTAGGTAACTATGATAAAGATAATCACCGCTTAAATGCAACAATACTGCAAAAGCTAATTGGTCCCCATTATAATCTAATGCTTCAAAGTATGTGTTTCAATGGTATAATCTCAAAATCTGATTATTACATACCTGGAAAATCTTCATTCACCTATACTATATTCGAACCATATCAGGTAAAGATTAGAACAAATAAAAATTTCTACGTTCAAAAAAGATTAGAAAAACTCAAAACACTATACAAAAAACTTAATGATAAAGAAGTAGAAAAAATATCTGATGAAGTTTTTAGGAAACAGTATGAATCTAATCTCAATAAACTAGGTTTGGTTAAATATGATATTCGAAATTTTATTTACCAATTACCCTGCTCTGAAAAAGCCAAAGTGACGTATTTTGAAGTTTTAGATAAGTTGGAGAATAGAGTATTTAATTTATCTGAGGATGAAAGGAGAAGAATCTATTCTACGTTTACCAGAACACCAAAAATAATGAGAAACTTTCTTCCCTTGCGGTTCAGTACAGATGTTAGTAATAGTCAACCACTATTATTAAATTATTTTCTAATACAGAAGTACAATATTGAACTACATATACTAAATGATATTTATAGTACTTCATTTAATTATAATAATAATGACACCACTATTATCCATAATGCTGGTAAGAATCTCTATAACGAACTGGAAAACAACTCAAAAGCTTTTATACGCAAGAGCCACATACCAAGGGACGTACTATTATACATTTATTTGAGTTCGAATGGTAAGCTGTGGAACTTTTTTCAATTATCGGGTGGATTACAAAATGTGCCACGTTACCTATTAAAAGAAAAGCTTTTTGAGCAGGTTTTTTATAATAAAAAACTTTCAAGTTGGAAGCGTGAGTTTGCAAAGGCATTTAAAACAATATTTCCAAACGTTTATTCTGCCATTCTCGATTTTAGGAGAGAAGTAAATAAAAATGGTGAAGAAAATTTAGCCCTCAAAATGACTAGATTGGAAAGTGAGATAATCAGAAATATACTACAAAGAACCTGGGATGCGGGTATGGAAACACTAAATATACACGATGCTTTAATTCTTTTGGATACAGAAAAAAATAAAAATTTTGCAGAAAATCAGGTTAATAAAATCATAAAATCGGTTTATAAAGAATATGGATTGTTTGTGACAACCACCACCGATTACTTCAGCATTGAACAAGCTGAAGATGAACTTCAGGTGCTACAAGATAATCAACAAAAAATTGATGAACTGAAAAGTGAACTGTACCAAACAGCTTTAACTGCCACCGATGATGAGCTGTTTCAACGAACTGTTAATTTAATGGATGGTTTGGAAGATGGTTCTATTGAAGTGGTTTTTGAAGGTGGTAATCCGTTTCTGATTTTTAACAACTAGGTGTGAAAAAGGTGCAAAGGTTTTCTGCCGGACCACGGCAGAAAACACATATCAGTTCCAATTTTTTTTGATTTTTTTGTAAAACCTACTGGCTTAACATTGAACAAGTTATAAAAATTATAAAGAATATAACTTTATAATGCCCAGATTATCAGTAATTTAATTAGGTCGAAATTTCTTTTATTCATTTTTTTTCGTTAAATTATATATAGCGGGGCGTATTGCTGACAAAATCAGCTTCATTCTCCAAATAACCAGACCCTTTTAAAAACAGGGTAGGGAAAAAATTGCCCGAGGTCAGATAGAAAATGGGTTTTGACCGAAGCACAAAATGTTCAAAGATGATGGTAAGTATGATGAATACGAATGGTCGCTTACTGACGAAGAAATTAGGTCCGAAGAAGGATTTGAAAACGCAACTGATGAAGATGTTCAGTTAATAAGACAAACTTTCGCATTGCTTAGTCTTGCAATGTTTGAATCTGAATTAAATAGCAATTAGAAATATGGAAAGAAACAAATTAAATGATTTTAAGGTTTTTATGAAAAAACCAGAGGAAGAAAAAGAGGTCAATAGGAACATAATTGCTTACACGAGAGTAAGCTCAAAACAGCAACAATCTAATTATAGTTTGCAAGAACAGCAACGAGAAATTAGAGAATACGCCCAAAAGCACAATTTAACAATCGTAGATACTTTTGGTGAAAAATATGAGAGTGCTTCGGATGATTTTACGAGGAAGGAGTTCCAGAAGTTGATTACTAAGATTAAAAAGCGTAAGGATAGACCTTATGCCGTAGCCATAAAATTCATTAATCGTTTTTCAAGAACGGGTGACAATGCAATTGCAATTGTTATGGACTTAGTTGATAACTACGGTGTTCATTTAATTGAAACATCCTCGGAATTGACAACAGAAACATTTGACGGTAGAATGGCTATTTATAACAAGTTGCTAGAGGCTAGAAAAGAAAACCACGAGAGGTTAAAGAAAACTTTGCCTGGAATGAAAGCTTTTTTAATCGCGGGGAATTGGTTGGGTAATGCTCCTTATGGTTATACTATTTACGGCAAAAGGGTTACTGATATAAGCAGGATAAGAGAAAACCAGGAAATGGTAATTAATGAAGAAGGAGAGGTGCTAAAAAAAGCATGGCAATGGAAGTTGCAAGGTGAAAGAGATTGTGTAATTCTTCAGAAAATGGCTGACTACGGTGTTGTTATAAGTAAACAAAAATTAAGTGATATTTGGCGTAAACCAGTTTATAGTGGTGTTAATACCAATAGTTTACTTGATGAGCCTGTTATTGGGAATTGGGAAGCGATGGTTAGTATTGAAGGTTTTATGAAGGTAAACCAAATGTTAAAGCCATCAACAGGTGGAACTTATAATACCAACTCTGTAAATGATGACAGACCGCTTGCACGGTTTTTAATATGTGAGAAATGTGGTACACCGTTAACTGGTTATGTGGTGCGTCAAAAGAACGCACACTACTACAAGTGTAATGTTTGTAGAGGTGTTAATATGAATGCTAAAACAACGGTTAGAGCTAAAGAGATGGGACTTAACGATAGTTTCAATGTGTTGTTAAAAGGAATTGAATTAGAACCTCATTCAGCACGACTATTTAAGAAGCACGTGCGTAAAATCTTTGGTTATTTGAATAAAGATGCGGTTATGCTTCAGAGTAGTTTGGGTAAACAATTGGAGGCTGTTGAGGTAAAAATGGAGAAGCTCGAAGATAGGTATCTTTATGATGATTTAGAGCCTGAAGTTTATCATAGACATAAGGCGAAACTTGAAGCAGAGAAATCCCAAATTCAGTCAAAAACCAAAAACATGAACGGTGACTTATCTAACCATCTTGTTCACTTGGAAAGTATAGCATTTGCATCACAGAACCTCAGTAAATACTGGACAATGGGAAGCTATCCGATAAAAGATAGAATACAAAGAGCGGTGTTTCCAAAGGGTTTAGTCATAGTTCCCGAAAAAAGGCAATATCTAACCAAGGATATTAATAAGTTTATGCTTATAAGACCAGGAAACACAAGGGATACAGGAGGTAATAAAAAAGAAAAGGTCGGTGAAAACACCGACCTGTCCTATCTTGTAGCGGGAGCAGGACTCGAACCTACGACCTTTGGGTTATGAGCCCAACGAGCTACCAACTGCTCCATCCCGCAATATATCTTTATTTCTGTTGAAATGTCTTCGTGAACGCGGGTGCAAATATAATACCTTTTTTTTTATCTGCAATACTTGCCTGTTTTTTTTGTAAAAAAAGAACGGCTCTTCATTGAAGAACCGTTCCAAGGCGTATTATTAATACTCCCCCGGAATTAAATTCCGAAAGCTTTTTTAACTTCATCTACAAAATCAAGTTTTTCCCAGGTAAATAGTTCCAGGTCTTTGGTAACTTTTCCATTGTATGGCGATTCAAAGGTTTTGGTAACTTTTACCGGAGTTCTTCCCATGTGGCCATATGCCGCAGAATCAACATAAATAGGATTGCGTAACTTCAAACGCTCTTCAATTGCTGCAGGGCGAAGATCAAAAATGGTTTTTACCTTTTCAGCAATTTCAGCATCCGAAAGTTCTATATTCGACCGGTTATAAGTGTTTACAAAAACACCAACCGGCTCGGCTACACCAATGGCATAAGCCAGTTGTACTAATATTTCGTCGGCAACACCAGCAGCAACAAGGTTCTTGGCAATATGGCGCGAGGCGTAGGCTGCCGAGCGATCTACTTTCGATGGATCTTTTCCCGAGAAAGCACCACCGCCATGAGCTCCACGTCCACCGTAGGTGTCTACAATAATCTTGCGACCGGTTAATCCGGTATCACCGTGAGGACCACCAATAACAAATTTACCCGTTGGATTTACGTGGTAAATAATATCGTCGCCAAACAAAGCCTGAACACGCTCGGGTAATAATGCTTTAACGCGTGGAATTAGAATATTAATTACATCATCCTTGATTTTGGCAAGCATTGGTTCATCGGCATCAAACTCGTCGTGTTGTGTTGAAACAACAATGGTATGTACTTTTACCGGTTCATTTGTTTCCGAATATTCAATGGTTACCTGCGATTTTGAATCGGGACGCAAATAAGTCATCACCTTGCCTTCGCGGCGAATAACTGCAAGTTCCTGCAATATAACATGCGACAGTTCAAGTGAAAGCGGCATGTAATTATCGGTGTCTTTGCAAGCATAACCAAACATCATCCCCTGGTCGCCGGCACCTTGTTCTTTTTTGTCTTCCTTATCAACTCCACGGTTAATATCATCACTTTGTTCGTGAATTGCTGTTAATACACCACACGAATCGCCATCAAAACGATAAGCTGCTTTTGTGTAACCAATTTTGTTAATTACACTTCTGGTTACTTCCTGTACGTCAACATACGCACTCGATTTTACTTCGCCCGCAACAACAACCTGTCCGGTGGTTACCAGGGTTTCAATGGCAACTTTCGAGTTGGGATCAAATGCCAGAAACTGGTCCAGCAATGCATCTGAAATCTGATCGGAAACTTTGTCCGGATGTCCTTCCGAAACTGATTCACTTGTAAATAAATAATTCATTTCCCTTTAAGTTTTTTGTTGAGCTTTGTATCTGTGTCAACACTACTTTGTCCGTCAGCTAACGAATTCAGTATTTTTAAGAACTTAAAATAAGTTCAGGTCGACGAGCCTGATATAACTGCTCTGATTCAACATTAAAATAACTGCGGGATGTTCGATTGATATTGAAAAATGCGATTGTTTTAGCGTTTTTTTCATGTGGTTGCAATCAATCTCAAATCTTTCCACGTAGCAGGGGCAAATGTAAGGGGATTATTTTGAATAAAAAAGTTATTTAGAATTATTTTAAATCGCGTTTTAACCCATCAAAATCAAATTTAATCCTTCTGTATATGATCTGTTGTTTCGTTATTCATTAATCAGGTTTCAATTCTGATCTTGGGTAAGTTGATGAAAGACATTCTCAAGGTTTTGTTGTTTTTCCTGAAGAGTTAAAAGCCTTAGTTGATTTTTTACCGCAAAATCGAAAACAGAAGGGCGGATATCCTCTGAACTTATTGCCTCAATTTCCCAGGTATTTCCTCTAAGAGTAGCATTTTTTACGCCTGCAACCGACCGAATCTTTTCGACTGTTATCGCCGCATCAAATTCTGCCAGAACAACCTGGTTTCGTTTTATTTGTCTGCTTTTAATCGCTTCAATCCCTCCGTCGGCTACAATTTTTCCCCGGTTAATTATAATCACCCGGTTGCATACAGCCTCTACCTCCTGCATAATGTGTGACGATAAAATAACCGTTTTTTCTTTACTGATTTCGCGAATTAAACCCCGAATCTCCTCCAGTTGATTCGGATCGAGCCCTGTTGTTGGTTCATCAAGAATTAAAATGGAAGGATCGTGTATTAGTGCCTGTGCCAGGCCCACACGTTGTCTGTATCCTTTCGAAAGTGCTCTTATCTTTTTATGTTGTTCCCGGCCGAGCCCGGTAAGTTCGACCATTTCTGCAACACGTTGCTTTTTATTGTTCACTTTGTAAAATCCGGCAGTAATTTCCAGGAATTCTTTTACGTAAAGATCGGTATAAAGCGGATTGTGTTCGGGCAGGTAACCTATTTCTTTTTTGTATTCCAGGTTTTCCGAAACAATTTTTTGACCATGAATAAAAATTTCGCCGGCATCTTGTGGTAAATAACCTGTAATAATTTTCATCATGGTAGATTTGCCGGCACCGTTTGGTCCCAAAAAACCGACTAATTCGCCTTTTTCTATTGAAAAGCTAACATTGTCAAGAGCTTTCTGTTTGCCAAATAATTTAATTATGTTCCTTGTTTCTACTGTCATACACACTGATTAATGCAAACAAAAATAGCTGATTCTTTTTATTTTAGAAGCATTAGCTTAAATTTGCAGCTCAGCATAACAGATTCAGTACATGAGAGACCAACATTTCAATTACATAAAGGATTTAACGAAATACGAAAGGCAAGAAACAACTGAAGTAGTGATTGGCGGTGTTCCCGTTGGTGGTAATAATCCGATTCGGATTCAGACCATGACCGACACCAACACGCAGGATACGGATGCAATTGTTGAGCAGATAATTCGTGTGGTAAAGGAGGGCGCCGACTATGTTCGGGTTACCGTAAAAGGAATGGGCGATGCCGAAAACCTGAAGGTAATAAAAAAGGAACTGGTTGAGCGGGGCTATACAACTCCGTTAATTGCTGATATACATTTTAACCCGAAACTGGCAGAAGTGGCAGCTCAGTATGTATCAAAAGTCCGGATTAATCCGGGTAACTTCTATGATAAGAGAGCACAGTTTCAGAATAAAATATACACCGACGAAGAATATAAAAATGAGTTGGAAAAGATTGAAGGACAGTTTGTGCCGTTTCTGAAATTGCTAAAGGAAACAAACACCGCACTTCGAATCGGGGCCAATCATGGTTCGCTTTCTGATAGGGTAATGAGCCGTTTTGGCGATACACCTGCCGGTATTGCCGAGTCGGTAATGGAATTTCTGAGAATTTGTAAGAAAGAAAATTTCAACAATGTTGTCGTTTCTATAAAATCGAGCAATACACGTGTAATGGTTTACACGGTTCGTTTGCTGAATTTTAAAATGCGTTTGGAAGATATGGCTTTCCCGATACATCTTGGGGTTACCGAAGCTGGTGAAGGAGAAGACGGGCGTATTAAATCGGCAGTAGGAATAGGTGCGCTTCTTTCGGATGGAATTGGTGATACAGTGCGCGTTTCGTTAACAGAAAAGCCGATTAACGAAATTCCGGTGGCGTTGAAACTGGTTAATCATTTTAAGAGTTATCAGAATCACGAGCCCATAACTGCTCCAATGATTGCTCAAACCAACCCGTTCGAGTACGAACGTCGCGATACCCGTCCTGTACTTAATATGGGAGGGAAACAATTGCCGGTGGTAATTGCAGATTTGGGAGAACGCAGTTTGCGTGAGATGATTCCAATTCGAGGGAAACTGATTCCAGACTATTTCCTTTCCGGAAATAAAGTACTGGATATTACGGGTGAAGAATATCCTGTAATTACATTGGAAGAATACCTCTTTGAAAGTACGCGCTGGGGACGGATGAAATTTATTCGTACCAGTAAAGCTAATTTCGACAGTTTTATGGATATGCATCCTGAAATAATCATGAAGCTGAAACAGACACGTAAAACTGTTCTGATTCTTGAAAGTTTTAATGCCAATCCAATGGCTGAACTTCGTGCCTTTTTTATGGCACTGGATACGCATATTTGGAAGGTGCCGGTAATTCTTTACAGAAAGTATGATGTAGACCGATTGGAAGACATGCACATCAAGGCATCGGCTGATTTGGGAGGATTGCTGATTGATGGTTATGGCGATGGTATTTGTCTGGCAAACGACAGTGAGAATATTACATTTACAGAGTTGAAGGACTTGAGTTTTGGTATTCTTCAGGCCAGTCGCATGCGTGTTTCAAAAACAGAATTTATTTCGTGTCCAGGTTGTGGAAGAACTCTATTCGATTTGCACGAAACCACAAAAAATATAAAAGAACATTTTAAACACCTCGATCATCTGAAAATTGGTATTATGGGGTGTGTTGTGAATGGTCCAGGCGAGATGGGAGATGTTGATTATGGTTTTGTAGGTGCCGGAAACGGAAAAGTTAATCTTTACAAGGGATTAAAGCCGGTGAAACGTCATATCAGTTACGAAAATGCTGTGGAAGAATTAGAACAACTAATTCGCGAAAATGGAGACTGGAAAGATCCGGTTGACTAGTATCTGGTTAAGTATGCTCTTTCGCGCTAAATCTGGTTCATTTTGGATTTGAATGCATTATCAAGCAAAGTAGGATAATTTAATCGCCCTGCCGGAAAATTTTGGTCTGCTGCCGTTTTTTTTAGGTCCCTGCGTCATTTTTTATAATTTCTGCAGCCTTTTTAATTATCCTGCGGCCTTTTTTTTAATTTCTGCATAATTTTTTCTCGTCCTGCTAAGAATTTTCAAATTCCTGCGGTGCAGAAATGCATAAAATTCGAGCAGGGAGGATTAAAAACAAGCAGGGCGCCATACATGTCTGCAGGAAACTACAAAATGATGCAGGATGCTGTTGTTCTGTTGTTTAATCCTTCTTATTATTTTCTTGTCGGTGTAGTTTTTACTGAAATTCCACTCTTAAAAAGCATTTCTTATCTTTGACCAGCAATTTAAAACAGTATAAAAATGGCACGAACGTATTGGAAACCAGGAACAATTATTTATCCGCTTCCTGCTGTAATGGTTAGCTGTGGCGAAAATCCCGAAGAATATAATATAATAACCATTGCATGGACAGGAACCATAAACAGTGATCCTCCGATGTGTTATATCTCAGTGCGCCCGGGGCGGCATTCGTACGATATTATAAAGCGTACCGGCGAATATGTAATAAATCTTACAACTGAAAAATTAGCAAAAGCAACCGATTGGTGTGGGTGTCGTTCAGGGCGAAAATTCAATAAATGGAAAGAGATGAATCTTACTCCGGCTCCTGCAAAGTTTGTTAATGCCCCCATTATTGAAGAGTCGCCAGTGAATATTGAATGCCGGGTGAAGGAAATAGTTGAACTTGGCACACACCATATGTTTATTTCAGATGTGGTTGGAGTTTCGGTTGACGATGCTTACCTGAATGAAAAAGATGCATTTAGCTTTTCAAAAGCCAATCCGCTGGTGTATAGTCATGGCCATTATTTTGGCATGGGCAAAAAGATCGGGAAATTTGGCTGGTCGGTTGAAAAGAAAAAAAAGAAGAAAAAGAAAAAATAGCCTGTTTTCTGAACAAAGCAATTTTGTATTTGTAATTATTGAATCTGATAGGATACTACTTTCAGAGTAAATAAAATTTGGATAAAATGAAGAGAATTAACGTAGTAATAGTAATTTTTTTAATGAGTTTAGGAATGATAAACGCACAAAATAATCCGCTTTTAGGCGACTTTAATACGCCACACCAGGCGGCACCTTTTGATAAGATTGAAAACGAACATTTTTTGCCTGCTTTTAAAGAAGCAATTATACAGGGTAAGGCTGAAGTTGATGCAATAAAAAATAATCAGGCTGCTCCAACCTTTGAAAACACAGTGGTGGCCCTGGAAGAAACAGGCCGTTTACTGGGAAGAACAGCAGGTGTATTTTTTAATCTCCTGAGCTCTGAAACAAACGACGAACTTCAAAACATTGCACAGGAAGTTTCGCCTTTGCTTACTAATTTTCAAAACGATATTTCGTTAGATCCGGTTCTGTTTAAAAAAGTAAAAGCAGTTTACGAACAGAAAGATAAGCTGGACTTAACGACCGAGCAAAATACACTACTCGAAAATACATATATTGGTTTTGTCCGGAAGGGAGCCAATCTTTCTGAGGCAGATAAAGAGAAATTCAGAGAAATAAGTACTGAACTTTCGAAACTGACCCTGACATTTGGAGAGAATGTTTTGAAAGAAACAAACAGTTACCAGTTGCATATTACCGATAAAAGCAAACTTGCCGGATTACCGGAAGGAGCAATTGAAGCAGCAGCAGGAAAAGCAAAAGCCAAGGATAAGGAAGGCTGGATATTTGATATAACAATGCCCAGTTATTTGCCATTTATGAAATATGCGGATAACCGTGAATTGCGTAAAGAATTGTACCTGGCGTATGCATCAAAATCATTTAAAGGAAATGAATTTGACAACAACGAAAACGTAAAACGAATTGCCGGGTTGCGTCTGGAAACATCAAAATTATTGGGGTACACTAATTACGCCGATTACGTTTTGGAGCGTCGTATGGCAATGAATCCTGCAGGGGTTTATGGTTTACTTGACGATTTGTATGAAGCATCGTATAAAGTCGCTTTAAAAGAAAAGGCAGAGATTAAAGAATATGCTGAAAAAAATGGTTTCGAAGGTGAAATTATGCCGTGGGACTGGAGTTATTACAGCGAAAAACTAAAAGTTGAAAAGTTTGACCTGAATGACGAAATGCTAAAACCTTACTTCGAATTAAGTAATGTGGTTGATGGTGTATTTGGCCTCGCAACTGAGTTGTTTGGAATTACCTTTAAAGAAAACAAGGATATTCCTGTTTACAACGAAGAAGTTACTGCTTACGAAGTTTTCGATGCTGACGGCAAATTCCTGTCGGTATTCTATACCGATTTTCATCCAAGAGAAAGTAAACGCGGTGGTGCCTGGATGAATGATTTTAAAGGACAGTGGATGGAAAATGGAGTTGATTCGCGCCCGCATGTTACCATTGTAATGAATTTTACACGCCCAACCGAAAGCAAACCCGCACTTTTAACTTTTGATGAGGTAGAAACATTTTTGCACGAATTTGGGCACGCTTTACACGGGATGCTGGCAAAATCGACTTATGGGAGTCTTTCCGGCACAAGTGTTTTCCGCGATTTTGTTGAACTGCCATCTCAAATTATGGAAAACTGGGCGGTTGAAAAGGATTTTCTTGATCGTTTTGCAAAACACTACCAAACCGGTGAAACAATTCCAGCAGAGCTAGTAGATAAAATTGTCGCTTCTCAGAACTTTTTGGCCGGGTATATTTCCATTCGTCAATTGAGTTTTGGATACCTTGATATGGCATGGCATACCCTGGAAAACCCATACAACGGAAGTGTAAAAGACTTTGAGGAAAAAGCATGGAAAAAAACACAGATATTTCCTGTAATTGATGAGGTTTGTATGAGTACCCAGTTTGGTCATTTATTTGCCGGAGGTTATGCAGCAGGTTATTATGGTTACAAGTGGGCCGAAGTTTTGGATGCCGATGCATTTAGTGTTTTTAAAGAAAAAGGTTTATTCAGTAAAGAGGTAGCTGCTTCTTTCCGCGAGAATATTCTGGAAAGAGGAGGTACTGAACATCCAATGGTATTGTACAAACGTTTCCGTGGTCAGGAACCAACTGTTGATGCGCTTTTAAAACGAAGCGGACTAAATTAGCAGAAACAAAAGATTAATGATAAAAAGAAATCCGGCTCAGTGAAAAGCCGGATTTTTTATTTTATACCAAATTTACTTTAACCTGAGACTTTAGTAATTTTCGAATTACACCTCATTAGGAACGACATAAGGTTTGCGATAAACACGTGAAAGCATCATATCTGCCTCCGGATCGTTTGCAAATTTTTCGTAACTACCGCGGAAAGTAAGCTGGCGTTTTAAACGATAGGCGATATTTGCCAAAGCCGGAAGATCGGAAGACATAACACCCTCGCGAACGTCGCAGTGCAAGTCGTTGCTATTGCCCGAACGAATAGCATCGATAAAATTAGCATAGTGTTCTGCACCTCCGGGAGGGGCCAGGAAAGTAGGATCGGTGGGAACTTCAGAAGTGGCTAAATCGGAGCCTGCAAATGGTTCTTTTTCGCGTTGTCGGAATGCTTTCCATTTGCTTCCGTTAATTTCCATGTATCCTTCGGTTCCGTAAAACATATTCCCGATTTTTATATCCAGGCTCGATTCTGCGTTAGTGTATCTTCCGCGTGTTTCAAACTCCAGAACTTTGCCATCTTCGTAAGTAAACAACGAAGTCTGCGTGTTTGGCGTTTCCTGTGAGCATTCTTTCGGATCAATTCCGAAAATTCCGCCGGTAGAGGCGATGGTTACCGGGTGTTCGTTTTTGTTCAGTCCCCACCGGGCAATATCAAATTGATGCGGGCCCTGATTTCCCGTATCACCATTTCCGGTATTCCAGTGCCAATGCCAGTTGTAATGGCCTCGTTTTTCGTTGTATGCCCGCCATTGTGCGGGTCCCAGCCACATATCGTAGTGTAATCCTTCCGGTGGCAGGCTGTCTTCAGCAATCCCAAACGAATCGCGTGGTTTGTAGCAATTTCCTTTGGCCATAAATACATCGCCAATTCCGCCATCGTGTAAGAATTTAATGGCCTCCATAACATTGGCAATCGAACGGTTTTGGAAGCCAATTTGAATGCGAATATTATATTTGCGGGCCGCTTCAATCATTTTTTTTCCTTCCCATACATTGTGGTTCGAAGGTTTTTCGCAGTATACATGTTTTCCTGCCTGGGCTGCCCAAATAGTAGCTAGTGCATGCCAATGATTGGGAGTTGCAACGGAAACGGCATCAATTTCCTTGTCGTCGTATACCTTACGCATGTCCCATTCGGTATTTGGTCGTGTTCCGGTGGCATCTTCCACTTTTTTTATTCTTTCGGAATATAGATTTTCATCTACATCGCAAATCGTTTTTAAAATTACATTGCGATTCTCTTTAAGCGAACACCATTTTCCAATATGTGCGTTCCCCTGGCCGCGAATTCCGATAACTGCCACGGCTATCCGGTCATTTGAACCAAGGACTGATCCGTAAGATTTGGCAGTTAAACCCATGCCACCAATGGCAATGCCTGCAGTACCCACCAGGCTTTTTTTGATAAAATCTCGTCGTTCTGTCATCCTGACTTAAATTTAAATGGTTTAGATAATTGTTTCAATTTAAGAAATCAATTGTAAATCAGGAAATAAAAAACACCCGATGACGAATAGTCACCGGGTGTTTTTGTAATAGAATTATTTTGTTTTCTGTTTTTATTTAAACTCTACCGGAAGTAAATATTTAACCGGAACAGCTTTGCCACGTTGGTAGCCGGGAGTCCAGTCTTTCATTTCTTTGGCAATAATATAAGCTCCTTTGGCAGCCATGTCGTTGTCTTTTTCTACCACTTTAATATCGGTTACTTTGCCTTTGGAGTCAACCGTAAACATGACTTTTGCTTTGCCATTTACTTTTTTCTCTTTGGCAAGTTTCTTTTGCATTTTCTGTACGAGCAATGCCAGTTCTACTTGTCCGCCTGGGTATTGGGGCATGTCTTCAACAATAAAGAATACTTCTTTTTCCTGCTCTCCCTTTTTTAGTTTTGTTTGTTCCGCTTTCCCGTTTGCTGGTGGAGGTGGAGGAGGCGGAGGAGTTCCTGTTTCTTTCGTTGTATTTGGAATTGGTGGTGGCGGAGGTGGTGGAACCTGGGTATCAATCATAATTACCACATCTTTCATGTGATATTTTCGGAAAAATACAGCTCCTTTTTTATTCCCTGAAGTAATTCCTTTGTAATTATCTACAATCGTTTCCTTGCCAACAAATGAAAGTACGATTGATGCATCTTCTGGAATTTCCAGTTTAAAAGTTCCGTTCAAGTCAGACACACATCCAACTGTTGAACCTTTAATTACTATCGAAACGCCTGGCATTGGTTTGTTGTTTTCATCAAAAACTAAACCAGCCATTTTAATTGTTTTTTTACTTAAAGTTTTTTCACTGCTGGTTTTTTCTCCTCTCGGATTTGCATCTTTTGCACGATAACTAGGTTCGGCAAAAGCGAACAATAACAGCGCGAGAGCGGGCAGCGCCCAGGTAAATCGTATCAGCCGGTGGGCCGATGTTTTCTTTTTCGTCATCATTTTTAATCGATTTGTGCTAAGGGCAAAATTCAGGTTATTGGTAATTCCAATAATTTGCATGCCCATCAGCTGGTTTACTAATAAAGCCTGGTAACGGCCTACAGTGTGTCCCTGCGCAAGAACACCTTTGTCGGCCAGATACTCGTGGTTTTGTTTAATTGATCGTTCAAAGAGCCAAATAAATGGATTGAACCAAAAGATGACTGTTAACAGTTCTATAAAAAGCAGGTCGAACCAGTGATTCTCACGAATGTGCACTTTTTCGTGAGCCAGAATTTCCGGCAGGTCGTCCTGTGTATGAAATTTCGGATTGATAAATACAATATTAAAAAATGAAAAGGGCAAACCGTATTTTTCGTTTTCTAAGATGCGAACACCGTTAAATGATTTTATACGATGTTTTATCATTAAGTGAATTAATACAGTGGTTTGGATTAACAAACGAAGTAAAAATATGCCTGCTCCGGTAATATAAACCATTAACGCAGCTTGTTGCCAGCTAATGTTTGTGGATGTTTCTGCCTGAGGTGAAAATACGGGTATATTTTTAAACGTATCGGAAATTGATTGAAAAGTGTTGCGTGAGTTTTCTGCCTCAACAAAAACTGAATAGTGGATTGGGAAAAAGGGCAGTGCCGTTGCTGAAATAAGACCGGCAATCAGGTAGATCCGGTTGGCAGTATGAAAAGTTTCGTTACGCAAAAACAGCCAGTATACCGAGTAGAAGAGAACAATCCCGGCAGATGCATTTGCTAAATAGATAAGAAGTGCTTCCATGGCTAGCTTTTGTTTTCTTTATCGAGTTCCGATTCTGTAATTTTCAGCATTTCTTCCAGTTCGTTTATGCTAAGGTTGTTTTCTTTGGCAAAAAAAGTGGCCATTTTCGGGAACGAGCCATTGAAATAGTTCTTAAGCAAAGCACTGAACTGAAATCCGGTATAGGCCTTCTTACTGATTTTTGGTGAAAAAAGATTCACATTTCCCACCTTTCGGCTGCCAACGAAACCTTTTTTCTCAAGCACTTTTAAAACAGTGGCAACGGTTGTGTAGGCCGGTTTATTCTCACCAAAGCCATCAACTACCTGTTTGGCAACGCCTTCTTTCAAATCCCACAGGATTTGCATTATTTGTTCTTCTGCTTTTGTTAATGTCTTCATTTTTTAATAATGAGTATTTAAAAGTGAGTACCGAGTACAATAATCATATTAAAAATTAGTCTACTACAAATATAGTACTAGTTTTTTAGAATCAAAACTATTTCGATAATAAAACTACTATATAAATAGTAGGCGTAGTTTTGGGCAAAAAAAAACCACCTGAAAAACAAGTGGTTAAATAGGATTTGTTCTGGTGCAATTATTCCCAGATAATTTCTTTTTCGCTAATTGAAGCTTGCTGAACATTGTACTGCTCGTCATATTCAGTAGATGTTGCTTCGAATAACAATCCGTGAAGTTCAAGTGTATATACATCGTCAACGTTTGGATAACCAGACTTCCAAGCTCCAACTCCCGACGAATAACTTACATCTAACCGGGTATTAGGAGATGAGATAAGAGGACTGTTATAAATAATGTCGCCATCTTCATTTAGCAAACGAATCATATGTTTGTCTGTGTCAGTATTTTCTTCCCATTCTACTGTTAAGGTACCATTGGAAATTTCGGTGTTTGTAAAAACAGGAAAATCAAGGTCTTCGTAAACCAATATGTCAATTGCCTGGTGTGGTACATCCTGGAAAACCACATTAAACTGGTAGTTTCCTACTGTCGGAGGAGTTGAAGTGAACTCGTCGAAAGCGGCATAAGTTTGCGAATAGGCATCAAGCGGATCAAGTTCAATTGTTTCATTTGCCGGAGTTTGTACTTTTGCTACCGACATAGCCTGGTTTCCATAGGCAAAGTACGAATTGGCGTATACAACAGCAGTGTCTCCCTGCATGCGTTTGTTTACCAAAACATCGCCAATTATTTCGAATGGGGCTGTAGAGTCATCGTCGTTACACGAAATTAGTCCTGCTGTCATTAGAAACAAGCCAAGAAAAGTTCCAATTTTCTGAAATCTAGTCATTTGTGTTCAATTTTAGTTTATACAAATAAAAATATTTTTTTCGAGATATAATAGTCATTGTATAATTGATGCAATTTTTGATTTTGGGTTGCGTCTGTATTTACAGAAAGAGCCAAATTACAAACAATTAAAGAAAACATGAATTGTTTCGACCAGAAAATAGTTGTTCCGTTGTTGTTTACATCTTAGTTTTTCAGATGTTCAACTATTTCTTTTAGTATATAATCTGCGGTTTCAACATTCGGAACATTCGGGAACGTAAGTGTTAGTTTCCCTTTCGCCTCTTTCATTTGCCCCTTGCTTGTACCCTTTTGAATAAACTGTACAATTTTCATGAATTCGGCCGTTTGGTAAAATGTTGATTTCTGATCGGAAACAAAATAACAAATCATCTTTTTGTTTTTCAGAATGATTTTTTCCATGCTTAAATCAAGGGCTTTCCAACGCAGCGGAAGAATATCAAGTAACTCGCGGCTTTCTTTCGGGAGTTTACCAAAACGGTCTTCCAGTCCTTTTCTGTATAATTCAAGTTGCTCCAGGTCTTCAATATTATCGAGTTCGCGGTACAACATCATCCGTTCCGAGTTTCCCGGTATATAACTGGTTGGAAACAACAGTTCCATATCGGTGTCGATTACACAATCGTTAACGTATTTAATATTCAGGAAGGCCTGTGTTTGTTTCTTGTCTTCGTCTTCAAACAGTTCTTTGAATTCGCCTTGTTTTAATTCCTGAATGGCTTCATTTAATATGCGATGGTAGGTTTCAAAACCAATATCGGCAATAAATCCGCTTTGTTCGGCACCCAACATGTTTCCTGCTCCGCGAATATCCAAATCCTGCATGGCAATATTAAAACCACTTCCCAGTTCCGAAAATTGTTCGATTGCTTCCAGTCTTCGCCGCGACTCGGTACTTAGGGTTGAAAGTGGTGGCGCAATCAGGTAACAAAAAGCTTTTTTGTTTGAACGCCCAACCCGCCCGCGCAACTGGTGCAAGTCGCTTAGCCCAAAGTTTTGCGCCTGGTTTATTATTATTGTGTTGGCATTCGGAATGTCGAGCCCCGACTCAATAATAGTTGTAGCAATTAGTACATCAAACTTGCCGTTTATAAAGTCGAGCATTACTTTTTCAAGTTTTGGTCCTTCCATTTGTCCGTGTCCAACAACAGTTTTAACGCCCGGAACAATACGTTTTATGGTTTCCTCAACTTCAAAAATATTTTGCACACGGTTATGAATAATAAATACCTGCCCGTTTCTGTCGATTTCGTATTCAATGGCTTCTTTAATCAACTGGTCGTTAAAGCCATGTACTTCGGTTACAATGGGGTAACGGTTGGGTGGTGGTGTTTGAATAATAGAAAGGTCGCGCGCTCCCATCAGAGAAAACTGCAGTGTACGTGGAATAGGAGTGGCTGTCAAGGTCAACGTGTCCACATTTACTTTAAACTGCTTTAACTTTTCTTTTACCGAAACTCCAAATTTCTGTTCTTCATCGATGATAAGTAGGCCCAGGTCTTTAAACTTTACATCTTTACTTACCAGGCGGTGTGTCCCGATAATTATGTCCACCTTCCCATCGGCAACTTCTTTAAGTTCCGATTTAATTTCGCCGGTTGATTTCAGGCGGCTTACATAGCCAATTCTTACAGGGAAATCTTTTAAACGTTCAGAAAAAGTTTTAAAATGCTGCAGTGCCAAAATTGTTGTAGGCACCAAAACAGCAACCTGTTTGCTGTCGGAAACTGCTTTAAAGGCGGCGCGAATGGCAATTTCTGTTTTTCCAAAACCTACGTCGCCACAAACAAGGCGGTCCATTGGAATGGTCTTTTCCATATCGCTTTTTACAGCAGAAGTTGCCTTTTCCTGGTCGGGTGTATCTTCGTATATAAACGATGCTTCAAGTTCGGTTTGCAAGTACGAATCGAGCGAAAAGGCATACCCTTTTTCGGCCCGGCGTTTGGCATATAAAGCAATCAGTTCTTTGGCAATGTCTTTTACTTTAGCTTTGGTGCGGTTTTTCATTTTTTGCCATGCACCTGTACCCAGCTTATTTATTTTGGGCTCGCTGCCATCTTTTCCCTTGTATTTCGAAATACGATGCAGGGAGTGGATACTTACCAAAAGCGAATCGTTGTTTTTATAAACCAGGCGGATGGCTTCCTGCATCTTCCCATTGACCTCGGTTTTGGCCAATCCTGCAAATTTCCCAATCCCGTGGTCGATATGAACTACATAATCTCCCGGATGCAGTTTATTTAGCTCCTTTAGCGATATGGCTTCTTTCTGGGCTTTTCGGCTTTTTAGTTTAAACCGGTGATAGCGTTCAAAAATCTGGTGGTCGGTGTAAAAGCAGGCTTTTAATTTATGATCGATAAAACCTTCGTGTAAAATAAATTTTACCGGGTTGAAATTTACTTTAAAGTCGGCATCTTTAAAAATCGACTGTAATCGTTCAATCTGCTTTTCCTGGTTCGATAGGATAAACAGTTCATATCCGCTTTCGTGATGTTCTATAAGGTTGGTGGCAAGCAGCTCGAAATTTTTATTAAAAACCGGTTGCGATGAGGTTGAAAAATCGATTCGCCGATTGTTTTCAAAAGCCTGATCAATGCCAAAATCGAAAACAGTTTTACTGTTAAGCTCATTTAAAAGTTCGTTACCTGCAATTATTTGTTCGGTAATATATTCTTCCTCGCGGTCGATAATACTGTGCCGGTAAATTTCGGAAACCCGATCGATAAACTGGTTCAGATTATTGCCGAAATAAATGTGATCATGTTTTAAAAAACCGATTAGTGAAACACGATTTCCTGCTATAGTATTGTTTTGAATGTTCGGGATAATTGTGATATTCGAAAACCGTTCTTTCGATAACTGATTTTCAATGTCGAAGCTACGAATGGAGTCAATCTGGTCGCCAAAAAAATCAAGGCGATATGGATCTTCGTGCGAAAAAGAAAATATATCGACAATACTTCCACGCACCGAAAACTGCCCGGGTTCGTATACAAAATCTACTCGTTCAAAACCGTATTCATGTAAAAATTCATTGATGAACTCAATGGATATTTTATCGTTTGTTTTTATTTGAAGGGTATTGCTTTCGAGGTTTGAGTGTGAAATTACTTTCTCAATAACCGCTTCGGGATACGTAACTACAAGGTAGTTTTTTTCGTTTTTCGACAGCAGGTTTAAAACCTCGGTGCGTTGTACAATATTTTCCTGTTCGGATTGGTTAAATTGTACCGATCTTTTGTATGACGAGGGAAAAAAGAGGATATTTTCTTGAAAACCAAGATTGTTAAAATCGTCGAAAAAATAGGCTGCTTCTTCGCGGTCGTTCAGCAAAACTACTATGTTGTTTTTTAGCCCGGCAAAAAGTTTAGAGAGTAAAATTGTTTTGGATGAGCCAATAAGCCCGTGCAGGTGAATTTTTTCACCAGGGGGGGCTGCCATTAATTTTGCAAGCGGTGCAAATTCGGGATGCCCCTCGAAATATTTCAGAAACGTACTTGTTTCCAAACCATAAAATTTTGGGCAAAGATAGCTATTAACCGAAACATGGGAATAAAAAAGGGAGCTAAATAGCTCCCCAATATTGTATTGCAACGCAACTGCTTATTTGTTAGGATTGTAATGATGTACAATTTTTACCTTGCCACTTGGCGTAACAACCACTCTTTTATCTTTTATTTTAATGTCGTTATTGCCATCGTTGTCTGTGTCGGCCCACAAACTAATTCGAACAACTGCATAGGGCATGGATAGATTAAGAAACGGATCTTCGGGATCCAGCTCAAATGTGATGATTCGTTTATAAATACCAGATGGTGTAATCTGGATGTTTGCAGTCCCTGAATTCAATGTGTAGATGTCGCCATACTGGTTTTTAATACTGATTTGAACTGCAGGATCTTCAATTTTTGTAACTTGAGCAACCAGGTTTTGGGAGAAAACAACAGTGCATAAAAACACACCAAGCCAAAAAAACGTTAACTTTTTCATTTTCTTAAATTTATGGGTTTGCAAATAATTGCTAATTTAAGAATTGTTTTTGATGAATTCCAAAATTTCCCTGGTATCTTTTGAAACATCAACCTCCGTATTTTTATATACAATGTTTCCTTTTTTATCAATTATAAACGTACAGCGGCTGGCAGTTTTGCCTCTTGTAAGATCGTAGGTCTGCCCGTTTATCTCGCGTGTTATTGTTCCTCCATCGCGCAAAGGAACACCAAACTTTGCAGCAATTTCACCTGATTCGTCCGAGAGCAAGGGGAAATTCAAATTGTACGCTTTTTTGAATAATTTAAGGCCTTCCACACTATCGCCACTTACGCCCACAACAACGGCATCTGCCGATTCTATTTCTGTTTTAAGATCGCGGTAAGTACAGGCTTGTTTTGTACATCCGCCCGTCATGGCAGCGGGGTAAAAGTATACTACAATAAATTTATCGCCTAAATAATTATTAACATCCCAGGTTGAGCCATCGTCAGTAAGTGTTTTAAATTGAGGAGCTTTGTCGCCAACTTTTAATTCTTGCGCTCTACTGTTTAATCCTATAGTAACCAGTAAAGACAGCAGTATTATTCTTGTTTTCATTTTTCTATGCTTTTAATATTTAATACTAAATTACAAATCAGAGTTCGATTTGTTTGACAATAGCTGGTTTTTTAAATTGTATTCTCTACAACATAAAGCATTTTAAATCAGGTATAAAATGTTTACTTTTAAAGAAAGTATTACCACATGGGACATGCCTATACATACCGTTGCGAATATTGTGGGTTCCAGGAGAATTTTAACCAGGGGCATGGTTTTCTGGTTCATTCGCAATCGGTTGCCGACTATTTAAAGCAGCGTACAAAAATATTTCATTACAAAACACATAATCTGCTGCGAAAGCTTTCGGAGGAAGAGGATAAGTTGTTTTTAAAAGCCGGATTTCAGATTTATAAATGTCCGAAGTGCCGTACTTTGTATGATAAGGTAGAGGTTACGGTTTTCAGAGATGAGAAGGTGGTTCATAAAAGCGAATTCCGTTGCAGGGATTGTAAAAGCCGGTTAAAACTCACAAATATTCATCGTCTGAAAAAAGCAATTTGCCCCAAATGTCACAAACGAACTTTCCATCGTGATTTTACCCAACATGAACTTTGGGAATAAGGTACCCTAAATTTTTGCTTCACATTCCTTTTGGTACTCGGCAAATGTTTTATTTGTGGGGTATTGCGATGTTAATATTCTGAAGTGTTGTAAGCCTGTTTGCGGACTGCCTTCAATTTTTTGATACATGCGTGCCAGAAAGAAGTGGGCAACAGTATTCAGAATAATACTGTTTTCTGTGGTAAATTTCTCCATGCGGGAGAGCTTCTTTTCCCGCTCAGCTGATTTGCGTTCGTTGGCAAAAAAGTTAATGTTCTCTATGTAATGGTACATTATTATGAAAGTCTCGAATAGTTTTTGTTCGTCGCCCGAAAGCGGAGGATCTTCCTTTTCAATTTCCTGAATTAAATCCCGGATAGTAGAACGTGCCGAAAGCATTCCAAAAAGATTGAATTTCTTTTTTGCATAACGTAATTCATATGATTTTACAATTATCTGTTGCATTTTCTCTTCGTAGGTATTGGTTTCGTTGAGAACAGATTTTTCGATTAATTCGTCCAATCTCCGTGAATTTTCTTTTGAATAAGTAGTGCGGTATTTCCACCAGTGTAAATCAAGATTTAAGTATAACCTGTAAAAGTCATTGAGTTCATGGCTCCCGGCTTTTAATGTGACCTCAGCTTCCGCAAGGTTTTGCTCGTATATCAGCGTGAAGACACGATTGGAAATGCTATCGTTGTTATTGGCAGATAACAATTTAGTAGCCGAAAGAAGAAGTACAGACAGAATAAGCAGTTGTTTAATCATCCCTATAAATTTAGATAAAGAAATGAGTTTCTACTAATTTAATTACCAGTTGGCTTCGATTTTTTAACATGTTTTAATCAAATAATTATTTATGATTTGCTCTGGGATCTCATTATATTTCACTATAAAATTCAGGTAAGATTTGAGTAGAGTGACTGACAGAGGAGTTAACTATAGTAAAAGAGTCTTTCTAATACATAGGAGTAGTTCCCTGTTTGGTTGAGTAATATTCCTTGGTTCTCACCGGGAAGTCAACTTTAAGAATCTTCTTTATTTAGTTCTTCTTCGCATTCGGTGATTAATTCTGGGAATCTTCTATTTTCAGGGTACAATTTTGCCAGAGCTTTAAAGTGTAAAAGTCCTTTTTTAGGTGCATTTTCATAAGTTAAATATGTTTTACCTAAGGAGTAACATGCAATAGTTTTTGTAACTAGGTTGCTTGATTTTGAAAGAACCTTCAGTTCAAGTAAAGCCTGATTGCAATTTTGTATTTTGGCTTTGCCTCCCAATGGTTTCAGGTAGTTGCTGAAATACAAGAACATGGAATTGTAGAGCTGAAAAAGTTCAGGGTCGTTTACGTTTTGCATCTCAGAATCGCTTTTTAATTGTTTAAAAAGTGTATTGGTTTTATTGTGGGTAAAAATTGCATCGAGTAACTTAAACCGCTTTAATTCGTAACGGAGTTTGTACGATAACTGAATAAGCTGAATTCCTTCTTGATTGAAAGTTTCAGGAGATTCTATCTCAAACAAACTAAGCGTTTTTTCAAATGCTTTATAGTCGGGATTATGGTTTCCTGTTATATTTTTCCAATAGCTCATATCTATCTCCATAACAGCAAAGTGGAGAGTATCGATGTTCGCTTTGTTTGCGTGCAAGAGTAGTTCTGCTGCTTCATATTTCTGGTTGTAGGCCAAATTAAAAATTTGAGCAATAAGGCTGTCCTTTTCGGTAGCTTTACCAGAAAATGCAAGAATTAGAAATAGTATGAATATATATATTCGCATATAAATTTGTGTGTAATTCAAGATTATTCTTTTTCAAAGATCATCCCAAAATGAGGAATACCGTCTTCGAGATATTCTTCTGTAACCACTTTAAAATTCAGATTCTCATAGAATTTCTGCAAATATTTCTGAGCACTTATTTTAATTTTAGTTGCTTTCCATTCGTTTACAATAAATGATTTTGCTTCTTCCATCATTTGAATTCCAAGCCTGGTGCCACGTTCGGTTTCTTTAACAATAACACGTCCAATTGAATAATTGGGAAATCGAGTTCCGGGTTTTAACAATCGGGAATAGGCGATGATTTTATTCTCTTTTTTATAAAATTGGTGTACTGCATCCTTATCCAATCCATCCAAATCGTTGTATACACAGTCTTGTTCAACAACAAATATTTCTGCCCGGAGTTGAAGAATATCGTAAAGTTCGGTGGTTGATAATTCCGAAAAATGTTTAAACGTGAATTGCATTCATTTATAATTATTGTGTACTACAAATAAACAGCATTAAATTATAATGGCGCTATATGTTGTGTTTATTCATGCTATTTTCAGGATTATTGGTTATTAAATATTAAAAGAATAAACTTGCCAGCAAAGTAAATAGCAAACCACAAATCGCTATAATAGATTCCATTACAGTCCAGGTCTGAAGGGTTTGTTTTTCATTCATCCCAAAATATTTACCAACCAGCCAAAAGCCACTGTCGTTAACATGCGAAAGTAAAGTTGCTCCCGATGCAATCGATAAAACGACCAGAGCACGTTGTGGTTCGTTTAATCCAAACTCATTCAGGACTGGTGTAATAATGCCGGCTGCAGTAATCATGGCTACGGTTGCCGAACCTTGTGTAACTCGAACTACTGCTGCTAAAAGCCAGGCCAGTACAATGGGAGGTAAAGCCGAGTTGGCCATCGATTCTGCCATTATTTTTCCGATTCCGCTATCAACCAGCATTTCTTTTAAAACGCCACCGGCTCCGGTAATCAGAATTATAATTCCCGCCGGGCCAAGTGCTTTTGTCGATAAATCGAGTACCTTTTGTTTGTCCATTCCTCGCCGGATGCATAAAAAGTAAGTGGCAATCAGGGTTGCAATGATCAGGGCAGAAAACGGGTGTCCGATAAATTCAAGCATATCAGTCCAAATAGACTGCGAAATAAGTTTCTGGTTTACGGCGAGCCCTGTAAATGTGTTTGCTAATATTAAAAACAAAGGAATGGCGATTATTAGAGCGATTAACCGAAACGAAGGGCGGTTGCTTTTATCAAATGATTGTTCAGTTGATTTGTCAAATTCCGGTGGTGGAACAATATGAATTTTTGTTGAAATGTGTTTTCCCCAAACCGGACCCGCAATAACAGCTGTGGGAAAACCAAGAATAATTCCAAAAAGAATTACCCAGCCTAACTGAACGTTAATGATATTGGCCACTGCAACCGGACCTGGGGTTGGTGGAATAAAACTGTGCGTAACAGCCAGACCGGCCAAAAGAGGGATACCATAATATAATAACGATCGTTTTGAATCTCGTGCCAGCGCATAAAGGATCGGAACTAAAATAATAAATCCCACATCAAGAAATACCGGGATTGCCACAATAAAACCTGTGATTACCATTGCCCACGAAGCTTTATCTGTTCCAAACTTTTTAATAAGATAGTGTGCCAGCGATTCTGCACCGCCCGAGCTTTCGAGCATTTGCCCGAAAATAGCTCCCAAACCAACTACTGTTGCTACAAAACCAAGGGTTCCAGCCATTCCGTCCTGGATTGCGGAAGTTACTTCTTTTAAGGGCATTCCGGCAATTATGCCCACATAAATAGCCGTAATTAGCAACGAAATAAACGCGCTTACTTTTAGTTTTAACACCATAAAAAGAAGCAGAGTAACTGCCGAAATTACAATGAAAATTAGGAATGGAGTACTCATTTGGTTTAGTTTATCACTGATGTTAAAGTTAGGATTTACAACGATTTATTCAAATCTTATCTGTTCAATTGTTAGAGTTGAGTTTTGCATTCGATTTTGAAAAATTATATTGCCTCAGTAAAAGGTGGGATTATTAAATTAGGGGATTAAGATTATTCCTGAATTAAACTGGCTTAAACTTACAAGAGGGAAGAATAATTCAAGGCATAAAAAAAGGGACAAAGTCAGGTCTCTTTGTTCCTTTAATTTATTTGTTGTCAGGCTATTTAATCAGAGCCCATTTTTAAAAAATTAATCGCCAAACCGGTATCTGATATTAAATCCAAATCCACGGGCATGAAAATCGGTTTCTTCAACAATACTTATGGAGGGGCGATAATCTATACCAAGTGCAATGGGGACACCATTAAAACGATATTCCAAACCTATTTCACCTGCAACTCCCAACCAGAAAGGATCGTCAATTTGAATATAAGGACCAACTCCAACATACCAGTTAAAAGCTTCATCTCCCAGAGGTTTGTACAAAAAATCCCAAAGTACATCTACTCCAAGTCCGTCGCCAAATGATACATCGGCATGTACCCTGCTAAATTTACCTGTAGAGAATATTCCATCAATAGCTACGTTTCCTCCGGAAACATCTCCAAAACGCACTCCAAGTTCCTGTGCATTGCTAAACGAAACAGAAGCAAATACAATTGCTAACACCGTCAAAATCTTTTTCATAGTCTTTTTATTAATGTTTCTGTAAATTTTCAAACAAGCCAAAACATAATTTGTTTTTTATCAAGTGTGTTGATTTATGATATGGAAAATACGCCAATTTGAGCATTCTCACAATATTTTCTTTAATTATTTATGAGCTGCAAAAATTACCGAAGGTTGTTAATACAGGTAGTAATAAAATGGTTGGCGCGAGATTGATTCTCCACAAACCAATAGTATTTTAATATCAAGTTTAATTAACTCTGTTTCTGTAATTTCTTGGAGAGAGGCCCATTTTTTTGGTAAAGTCTTTTGTAAAGTAATAAGGATCAGTGTATCCCAGTTGAAATGAAATCTCCTTTACTTTCATGTTTGTGTAATCTAATAGTTCACAGGCCTTCAGAATTTTTAAATGCGAAAAATAGTTGATGGGTGAGTAATTGGTTTCTTTTTTAAAAAGTGTGGTTAGATAGGTTGGCGAATAACCCACTTCTTCAGCCAACTGGTTTAAGGTGAGTTTTTTGTTCAGATTTTTCTCCAGATAATTAATTGCCCTGTTAACTACGGGATTTGCTTCGAGCTCAACATCTTCTGCAGTACGGTTAGCGTAGATAAAAGTGGCAAGCAAATGCCCGAAACAAAAGTTAATGTATTGTAGATTATCGTCGTGAAATCCTTTTGCAAGGTTATTAAGAATCTCGTCAAAAAGCATTTCGCGGTTGGCTACCATATTATTTACCGATGGAATCAGATTACGCACCAACGCAAACTCGCGGCCCAGTCTCAAAGCTTTCCAGCCATCGAAATAAGCAATCAGAAGTCGTGAATTCACATCCAATACTGAGTAAAACTTAAACGAAATTCCTTTTGGGATGATAAAAAACTGGTCGTTTGAAACTGGTATTTGTTCTTCTTCAATTACTACAAAACCATTTCCTTTTGTACAGAATACAAGCAGGTAGTTAGCAAGAGGAATTGCAGAGCCCCAAATAGTACCCTGTTTTACCTCAATATCACCAATTTCGGTTATAAACAAATCGAGAACAAGTGGATTTTTTCGTTGTTCATCAACCAAAGGTGGTGGAATTTTAAAATACCTGTTTTCTTTAATCATATAACAAAAAGCTAAATCCCATGCTAAAATTGCTAAAGATTCCCGAAAATACAGTAATATATTCCATCTTTATCAAAGAAATTACTATTTTTTTAGAATAGAATCGCAGATAATTTTGTGAAAAATCATAATCATATTGTAAACTTATTTTAAACCATGAGCGAATTATTAGCAAAAATTGCAGATTGTATAGAATTTGGAAAGATAAATAAAGCAGCTCCGTTTCCCCCTCAAATGAAAGGTCAGGACGGTGCGGACGAACTTACCAGACAAGCCATTGATGAGGGAGTTGTTGCCCAGGATATTTTAACCAAAGGATTAATGGTTGGAATGGAAAAAGTTGGTGTTAAATTCCGCGAGAACAAAGTGTTTGTTCCACAGGTATTGATGTCGGCCAAAGCGATGAGCACTGCAATGGTGCACCTCAAACCGTTTTTTTTGTCAGGCGAAGTAAAACAAAAAGGTACATTTATTATTGGCACGGTTGAAGGCGACCTTCACGATATAGGAAAAAACCTGGTTTCGATGATGGTTGAAGGAAACGGATGGAAAGTAATTGATTTGGGAACCGATGTAAAAGCAGAGCAGTTTGTGGCTGCCATGAAAGAGCATGAAAATGCCTTTGTTGGTTTATCGGCGCTGCTTACTACAACAATGGTAAATATGGAAAAAATTACCAAGGCGATAAAAGCAGAGCTGCCCAATGCAAAAGTGGCTGTTGGCGGAGCACCGGTTACTGCCGATTTCTGTGAGAAAATTGGTGCCGATGCATATTCTGCTGATCCACAGGGTTTGGTAGAATATTTAAACTCGCAGGTAGCCTAGATAAGATAAGAGATTATGGGTGATGAGTGGTAAGATTGCTGCTTTGCGCAAATATTCTCTAATCAGAAGATAAAAGTTAATTTATTGAAATTGATATGATTGGGAAGCGGGGGTTTCCTGAAACAGGTTTGGTATGTCCAAAAAATGAGAGTTATCCGAAATCTCAAAAACAGTACAGTAAAAATACTCACAACCGGAAATCTAAAAACTAAAATAAAATGAAAGGACTTGAATTAATAAAAAGGGCATTTGCTTTAGAAGAAGTTGAACGTGTGCCATGGGTGCCATTTGTTGGTGTACATGGAGGATATTTAACCGGAGTAGATGCAGAAACCTATCTTAAGTCGGCAGACGAAGTTATAACAGGTGTTAGCAAGGCAATAGAGGAATACAATCCCGATGGTGTGCCAGTGGTTTTCGATTTGCAGATTGAAGCTGAAATTTTAGGATGCAATTTGCAGTGGGCACCCAATAATCCACCTGCTGTAATTTCGCACCCACTGGCCAATGGTACTAGTTTGTCCGAGTTAAAAGTTCCTGAGATAACAGATGGTCGTATTCCGGTTTGTGTTGAGTCGGCTAAAACCTTGCGCCAAAAATACCCCGATGTAGCGTTGTATGGATTAATAACCGGTCCTTTTACCCTGGCGCTTCATCTTATGGGAACTGATATTTTTATGAAGTTGTTTGAAGCTCCGGATGAGGTGAATGCAGTGATGGAGTTCTGTACAAAAGTGGGAATTAAAATGTCGGAATATCTTCTGGATGCAGGCTGCGATGTTATAGCTGTGGTTGATCCGATGACCAGTCAGATTGATCCTATGACTTTTGAAAGTTTTGTCACTCCATATTGTACCCGCATTTTTAACTATGTGCGTGAGCGTGAAAAGCTCAGCTCCTTCTTTGTTTGTGGACACGCTCAGCAAAACATTGAGGCAATGTGTAATTGCAAGCCAGATAATGTTTCAATCGACGAAAATATCCCGCTTGATTTTGTAAAAGAAATTGCCTTGAAAAAAGGAATCAGTTTTGGCGGAAATATGAAACTAACTGTTGTTCTTTTAATGGGAAACGAAGACGATTCACGTGAAAATGCAATGGAATGTTTGGATATGGGGGGCAAAAAAGGTTTTATTCTTGCTCCGGGCTGCGACTTGCCAATGAATACTCCTCCTGAAAATATTAAAGCGGTCAGCGACTTGGTTCACGATCCATATAAACAAGATATTGTGCGTGCTTTGGAGAAAAAAGAAAGCACACTCGAAATCTTTAATATGAAAGATTATGGCCAGGCAGATAAAGTAATTGTTGATATTATTACACTTGATTCTGAATCGTGTGCACCATGTCAGTATATGGTTGAGGCCGTTAAAAAAGTGGCGCCACAATTCGAAGGAGTTGTGGAGTGGCGCGAACATGCCATCAAAAAAATGGATGCGGTTACATTTATGTCTTCGCTAATGGTTAAGAATATCCCGACTATTTGTATCGATGGTAAAATTGCTTTTGTTTCGCAAATACCGCCAAAGGTTGAGTTGGTTGCAGCAATTCAGAAGCGCATTAATGAAAAACTGAAGCTTCGGATTCAGCGCAGAAAAAGTAAAATTTTATTATTGTGCAGCGAAGCAGATGAGTGTACCGGCCTTAAAGAAAATATTCATCGGGCCATTACCGAATTGGGTAAAGATGTTGAGGTGAAGGTGATTTCAGATAAAGAAAAAATGGCAAAATATGGTGTTGTAAACGGTCCGGCAGTGGTAACTGTGAATTACAAACTAAAATCCGAAGGAACAGAACCATCGCTGGATGTAATGAAAGAATGGATTAAAGATTTGTAAAATTGATATTTGAATTGCTTTGTGTTACTTTGTGAAATGCCTGGTGAGCTTTATGTTTTGAATTTTATCGCAAAGCTACACGAAGGAACAACTCGAAGTTTCACAAAGTAATTTTTAAGATATGGGAAAAATTATTGATCAAATAAAAGCAGGGAAAATACTCGTTTCTGATGGTGCATGGGGGACATTTTTGCAAAAAAAAGGAATGCAACCTGGTGAGTGCCCCGAAGAATGGAATCTGACACATGCAGATGATGTTTTTGATATTGCGAAAAGCTACATTGAATCGGGTGCCGACATGATTGAAACCAACAGCTTTGGTGGAACTGTTTATAAAGTAGAAAAATATGGTCTTGCCGATAAAGTTTTTGAGTTAAATAAAGCTGCCGCAGAAATAAGTCGCTCGGCTGCCGGAGATAAATTTGTGCTGGGATCGGTGGGACCAACAGGAAAGATCCTTATGATGGGGGAAGTAACGGAGGAGGAATTGTATGATGCATTTAAAACGCAGGTACAGGGACTGGAAGCCGGTGGTGCTGATGCCATTATGATTGAAACCATGACTGATTTGGATGAAGCCCGTCTGGCAATAAAAGCAGCTAAAGAAAATACAAATTGCGAAGTGTTCTGCACCATGACTTTTGAAAAAACAGTTGACGGAGAGTTTCGGTCGATGATGGGAATTGCGCCAACCGACATGGTAAATACGCTGGTTGATGCCGGTGCTGAGTTAATTGGTGCCAATTGCGGGAATGGGATTGCAGATATGATTGGGATTGTAGAGGAAATAAGAAAGGCAAATACAGAAATCCCAATATTGGTACATGCCAATGCCGGAATGCCGGTTTACCGCGAAGGAGAAACGGTTTTCCCGGAAACACCTGACGAAATGGCCAACCTGGTTCCTAAGATTATTGCTGCCGGTGCCAATATTATTGGCGGATGTTGCGGCACTACTCCAGGTCATATTTGCAAGGTGCGCGAGGCGGTTGACAAAAAATAATTTTGCGTGAATCTCCAGGTTTTATGTGGTAAAGAATAAACCACCAAGAGACAAGAGAAAACACAGAGAAGAAAAATGCAAAAGATACCTTTCCATATTATCTCCGGTTTTTTGGGAAGTGGAAAAACCACTTTTTTAAAACGAATTATTGAGCAGTATTCTTCAGAAAAGAAAATTGGAATAATACAGAATGAGTTTGCCCCTTCTAATATCGATGGAGTGGAACTAAAAAAAACGGGTGAAGATTTTAACCTGTTGGAGATTAATAATGGCTCGGTTTTTTGCGTTTGTTTATTGGGTGATTTTGTGTACTCGCTCGATAAATTTATCGACATGTATCAGCCTGATATTTTAATTATTGAAGCTTCGGGTTTGTCTGATACAACTGCAGTGTCTGAAGTTATTACTGCAGGTTCACTGGCTGAAAAAATGTATCTGGCTTCGAATTGGTGTATTGTTGATGCACAAAACTTTGCAAAAGTGGGTTTGATGAAACAGCGTGTTGTACACCAGGTACGTATGGCTGACATTATTGTAATTAATAAAACCGATTTGGTTAAAACCGACCTGGTTCCGATTGAGCAGGAGATTAAAAGAATAAATCCTTTCGCTGAGATTAAACAGTCATCTTTCTGTGCTATTGATTTTAAACTGGGGAGTTCGACGCTTAATAAATTCTATTTCGATGATGTGAAAGTCATGTCACGTCCTGACATTAATTCAATGGTAATAAAAAGTTCGCGGCAGGTTTCTCGTAACTCTCTGCAGTTATTTCTTCAAAAATGGGCCCCGCAGGCTTATCGTATTAAGGGGTTTGTGAAATTAGACGAAGGAAAAACTGTGGCTATACAATGTACATTTGATACTGTTGAGATCATAGATGTAGAGAACGATTTTTATCCAACGGAAATAGTCGCACTTACAGATCGGTTTACTTTGCGCGAATGGAACCGTGCATTTAAGGATTTGCAAACAAATTAAAGTTATTTCTTCCTTTGGGATTTAACTGAATATTGAAGGAAACTCTACGTCTATTTCCAACTATTTGTTGTTTTAAGGGATTCTAAAAAAATACGAAACTGTCAAATTCTTGAATTTGACAGTTTCGTATTTTTTTTGCTTGTAAAATTCTTGAATTTGATACTTCCTTTTTTGTTGGTTTTCATAAAAGGCTGACATTCTGTTTATTATTGTTTCTGATTACGCCTACGGAACTTTATGTATTAATTTTTTTTAAATCTAAAACTTATGAAAAACAAGCTAAAAATTTTATTTTTTCTGTTGTGCATTGTACTCTCATCGAGTGCAATATTGGCACAAACAGTTACAATTACAGGTAGAATTACCGATACTCAGGGAGGACCATTGCCTGTAGTAAATGTAGTGGTAGAGGGAACACAGAATGGAACCCAATCAGATTTTGACGGGAATTTTACGATTACTGCTTCTCAGGGAGAAACACTGGTGTTTTCATACATTGGTATGGAAACACAAAAAGTAGTAGTTGGTAGTTCTACAGTTCTAAATATTACTCTAAAAGAAAGCCTGAGTGAACTTGATGAAGTAGTTGTAACAGGTTATTCTAAACAGTCGACCAGAAATATTACCGGATCGGTAAGTGTGGTTAATACTGAAGAGATTGCATCGGTAACTCCGGTAAGTGTGGAGCAGGCATTGCAAGGACAGGCTTCGGGTGTGTATGTAGGTTCAGAAGGAGGTCCTGGTGGTGCGGCACTGGTGCGTATCAGAGGATTTGGAACAATTAACAACAACGATCCTTTGTATTTGATTGATGGAACTCCAACCACATCTGGAATGAACCAGTTAAATCCTGCCGACATTGAATCGATTCAGATTCTTAAGGATGCTTCGTCTGCAGCAATATATGGTTTCAGGGCTGCAAATGGTGTAATCATTATTACAACAAAAAGTGGTAAGTACGCCAGTAAGTCAAAAATTGAATTTAACAGTAATGTTGGGGTTGACTTTGTTTCTAACTCAGATTATCCGGATATGATCACTCCTCAGGAAATGGCTGATGTGATATGGACCCGCTTTAAAAACGATGGAGCAGCTCCAAATCATATTCAATATGGCAGTGGTGCAACTCCGGTATTGCCAACCTATCTTACTCCTGCAGGAGCAAATACGGCCGATGAGTCGACATATCATCCGTTAACCAATAAAATTACCAAAGCCAATAAAGAAGGGACCGACTGGTTTGATGAATATTTTAATCCTGCATTGGTACAAGACTATAACCTTAGCATGTCGGGTGGTACCGAAACCGCTAAATTTAACGTAGGTCTTGGTGTTTTAAATCAGGATGGTGTTGCCCTGGAAACAAGTTTTAAAAGATATACATTCAGGGCTAATTCTGAGTTTAAAGCAACCGACAAAATCAGATTTGGAGAGTCATTTACTGTATCTTATTCTGACAGGGTTGCTGCAGGAGGAAATCAATCAACCGGCGGAGATATCTCGTTTATCTACAGGGCTGCTCCAATTCTTCCAATATACGACATTGCTGGTAATTATGCCGGCACGCAAAGTCCGGGTTTGGGAAATGGTTATAACTCGATTGCTGCCGCAAAAAGGAATAAAGATAATGGAACAAAAGCTCTGAGAGTGCTTGGAAATGTATATGGTGAAGTAGACTTGTTTGAAGGATTAACATTCAAATCGAATGTGGGTCTTGATTACAGAACACAGCATGGCCTCTCTTTTTCCGCTTTAAATCCGGAGATTTCTGAACCCGTATCTGAAAACAGGCTTAGCGAAAATACCTACCTGAACTTATCAACTACATGGTTTAATACTTTGAGTTATTCAAAGGTTTTCGACAACCATAAAATTGATGCACTTTTAGGTACCGAATATTACAATAATGAGTTTAGATCATTTAACGCAGCAAGATCTGAATTCTTCACCGAGGCTATCGATTACAGATACCTGGATGCAGGAACCGGAACAAGTACAAACGGAGGTTATGGTAACAAAAGAGCTTATTTCTCGGCATTTGGGAAGGTTGATTATGCTTATGCTGATAAATACTTGATTTCTTTGTCGTTACGTAGAGATGCAACTTCCAGGTTTTCAAAAGACAACCGTGTTGGTTTCTTCCCGTCGTACAGTGTAGCCTGGAGAATCTCGGAAGAAAGTTTTATGAATGATGTATCATTTATAAATGACCTGAAAATTAAAGCCGGTTATGGTGAGCTGGGTAATGAAAGTATTCCCGAGGGGCGTGTTTACAACTTGTATGGAAACGACTTGAATACCTCAAATTATTCTGTGTCAGGAGATAATAATTCTGTTTCTGCCGGTTATAACTTAACATCTATCGGTAACGAAAGTCTGAAATGGGAAACTACAACCACTAAAAATATTGGTATTGACGGAGTTCTTTTTGATAAGAAGGTGAATTTTAGTTTCGAGTATTACCAGTCGAAAACTGTAGATATGCTGCTGCGTAGTGCAGGAGATATTACATTAATCGGGCATGTTACTGCACCATATGACAATCTGGGATCGATGGAAAATAAAGGATTTGATTTTTCTGCAGGCTACAATGGTACTATAGGAAATGATTTGAACTTTAGTGTTAGTGCTAATTTGTCGTCGTATAAAAACAAAATTCTGACTTTAACAGATAATTCTGAGTATTTCCTTAATGGTAATGCAGCCCGTGAGACATATCCTTCAAGAACGCAGACAGGTCACCCATTGGCTTCATTCCACGGATTTATAATCGACGGAATTATACAAAACGAAACAGAACTTAATGCCGCGGCCACTTATGATGGAATTGATGTAGGAACATTTAAATACCGCGATGTAAAGAAGGATGGAGTAATTAATGATGAAGACCGTACTTTTATTGGTAACCCGCATCCCGATTTTACCTATGGATTAAACCTGGGAATGGATTATAAAAACTTTGATCTTGCTCTGATGTTCCAGGGGAGCCAGGGAAATGATATTTACAACTTTACAAAATTCTTTACAGATTATAATAGTTTTCCCGGAGCAAAAACGTACAGGTATCTTAATTCATGGACGCCTGAAAACCCGGGAGCAACACTTCCGAAGTTGACTAACAGCCCGGCGCAGCATTACTCAAGTGCCAGCACAGATTACATTGAAGATGGTTCATACCTGCGATTAAAAAATATCCAGCTTGGTTATAATTTCAATGAGGCAGTTGCTTCAAAGCTTGGAATTGGCTCGCTTAGAGTTTATGTTCAGGCTAAAAATATTATTACCTGGACTAAATATTCGGGTCTTGACCCGGAGATTAACTTGCAAAGCTATGGTGGCGACAGTGTAAACCTTGATATTGGTATCGACAGGGGAGCTTATCCGGTTGCAAAATCATTCATGGTTGGTGTTAATCTAACACTTTAAGAATATTACTTAAATGAATAAACAATTTTAATAAGATGAAACGAGCATAATAAAAAGTCTTTGTAATAGAAAGACGAATGTTTATGCGAGTTACATGAGTTACCATTAAAATAAATAATAATAAACGAATGAAAAAAATTATAATACTATCACTGATTGCATTTCTGGCATTTGCATCATGTGAAAACAAGTTGGATATAAATCCTCAGGGGACGCTCACTGAAGGAGTGATTGAAATAAATGAAAATTGGGTTGGGCAACAGCTTGTTAGTGCCTACGCCATGCTCGATGGCAACCCGGGTTATTTTTGGGCGCCTGCTTCAAACTGGACATTGGGCGATGTTGCATCAGATGACTTTTACAAAGGGACTTCCATATCTGATCAGCCTCCGTTAAACGAGATTGAACGTTATGCACCTAATACTACCAATATTTATTTAATTCGCAAATGGCAGGCCATATACGAAGGAGTATACCGATGTAATCAAACAATTAACTCAATTACTTTGGCAATTGAGAAAGGAACGGATATGGATAAGTTGAAACCTCTTGAAGGAGAGGCGCGCTTTTTAAGGGCTCATTACCATATGGATGCTAAAAAAATCTGGAACAACATTCCGTATATCACTGAAGACATCACTGAAGCCATTCCTAATACCAATGATACATGGCCTGATATTGAAGCAGACCTTCAAACGGCTATTGATTATCTGCCGGCTACACAGACGGATGCTGGTCGGGCAACATCGTGGATTGCTAAAGCATACCTGGCAAAAGCACATATGTTTCAACACGATTATACTTCTGCTGCTCCAATACTCGATGATATTATCAATAACGGGCCATTTAGCCTTGTTGACAAATATCACGACAACTTTAATGGAGAAACAAATAATAACTCGGAATCCGTATTTGCAGTTCAAAACTCGGTGAACGATGGCGACAGAGGTTATATAAACGGAAACAGGGGTAATCGTTTAAATCATCCTTATGCAGCAGATGCACCGGGTGGTGGTTGCTGTGGTTTTTTCCAGCCTAGCCAGAACCTGGTAAATGCATTTAAAACCGATGAAAATGGTTTGCCTTATCTTGAAACTTTTAATGATGAGGATCTGAAAAATGACCAGGGAATTCCTTCAGATGCAGCATTTACGCCTTATGAAGGTAACGTTGATCCAAGGTTAGACTGGACTGTAGGTCGCCGAGGAATCGATTTTTTGGGTTGGGGACCTATGCCAGGAATGAGATGGGTACGTGACCAGGCAAACGGAGGCCCTTATGTGGCTAAAAAACATGAAGTATGGAAACATCAGGAAGGTACAATTTCGGCAGCAGGCTTGCCTCAGTATAATGCGATTAATACTCCATTGGTGAGGTACTCGGATGTTTTATTGTGGAGAGCTGAAATTCATGCAGACAAGAGTGAGTTAGGGGAGGCCATGGAACTTGTTAATCAAGTCAGAAGAAGGGCTGCAAATCCGGAAGGTTTTGTTAAAAATGCTGATGGTACCGATGCTGCAAATTATGTAATTAGCGAATATACTTCTTTCCCAAATAAAGAGTATGCCGTTAAAGCAGTTCGTTTTGAACGTAGATTGGAGCTTGCTTCAGAAGGACACAGGTTCTTTGATTTGGTGCGCTGGGGAATAGCCTCAGATGTGCTGAACGACTATGTACAAGTTGAGAAAGCACAACGTGTTTACTTAAAAGATGCAGTTTTTAAAGCCGGAACCAACGAGTATTATCCGATACCTTTAGAGGCGATTAATACATCGAGAGGCGTTTTAGTTCAGAACGATAATTATTAGAATTAGATTAAATAGTTTAGTTTGGATTTAGTTTAGCAGGAGGCAATATCAAAAAAATGGTATTGCCTCCCTAAATAGAAAAAGAAATAATCCCCGGATAGTTTTATATAAATAATTCAATTGCTCATAATAAAGGTATTCCACTATCATGTCGTTATTTAAATTAAAGTTTTTACCAGTGGTTCTGGTACTGTCTCTTTTTGTTTTTTCATGTAGTAAAAAATGGAAGAGTGAAACATTGCAGGATAATACTTCTCTTTCTTCCTTAAACTTTATTCAATATGTAAATCCATTTGTTGGAACAAAAGACATGGGGCATACTTATCCGGGCGCAAGTACTCCGTTTGGAATGGTGCAGCTGAGTCCTGCAACTAACTTCGAAAGGCATAGTACCAACGGGGAGTATAATCCGAAAGCTTATGAGTATTGTTCTGGTTATCAATATGCCGATTCCACAATTTTTGGTTTTTGTCATACCCATTTTAGTGGTACGGGACACTCTGATTTAGGCGATTTTCTGGTAATGCCTACTGTTGGGAAATTACAGTTGGAGCCCGGGAATGCGAAAGAGCCCGGAAGCGGATATCATTCAGCATTTTCGCACGATAGCGAGTATGCCGAGCCCGGTTATTATCGTGTTAGACTAAACGATAATAATATATTGGCAGAATTAACAACAAGCGACAGAGTAGGATTTCATCAGTATACCTTTCCTCAATCAGATGAATCGCATATTATTCTGGATTTGATTTGGAATATTTACCATTATGAGGATAAAAATGTGTGGACTTTTATTCGGGTTGAAAATGACTCGCTGGTTACGGGATACCGACAGACAAGTGGTTGGGCCAGAACCAGGAAAGTATTTTTTGCTATGCAATTTTCAAAACCATTTACTTCGTATGGGCATAAAAAGTACGATGATGTGAAATACAAAGGTTTTTACCGCTATTTCAGTGAGGAGCAAAACTTTCCGGAGATGGCTGGGAGAAATATCAGAGCCTATTTTAATTTCAAAACAGGGGAGCACGAAAAAATAAAGGTGAAATTTGCGCTTTCTTCCGTTAGTACAGCGGGGGCGCTTAAGAACCTTAATAACGAGATTACACACTGGGATTTTGAGCAAACAAAACAGGAAACACAAAAAAAATGGAATACTGAGTTAGCAAAAATTGCGGTGGAAACCCAAACACCTGAGCAAAAAGAAACCTTTTATACAGCTTTGTATCATACCATGTTAAGTCCGATTGTGTACGAAGATGTAGACGGAAAGTACAGGGGGCTTGATCAAAACATTTATGAATCTGATGGATTTACCAATTATACCATATTTTCTTTGTGGGATACATACAGGGCATTACACCCTTTGTTTAATATCATTCAACCGGACAGGAGCAATGATATGGTTAAATCAATGCTGGCACACTACGATCAGAGTGTACATAAAATGCTTCCGGTTTGGAGTCATTATGCCAACGAAAACTGGTGTATGGTTGGATATCATTCGGTTTCGGTTATTGCAGATGCAGTAGCTAAAGGAGTTGTAGATGCCGATTTGTTGAGGATTGTAAAGGCGGTATCAAATACTGCAGAGGTTAGCTATTACGGAGGTTTAGGTTCGTATATGAAATTGGGGTACGTTTCCGAAGATGTCAGCCCGTATTCTGTATCCCAAACTTTGGAATATGCGTACGATGACTGGTGTATTGCACAGTTGGCAAAAAGAGCAGATAACGAGGATATTTACAATCATTATATGAATCGATCTGAAAATTATCAGAATGTATTTGATTCCGAGATGAATTATATGAGACCAAAAATGTCGGATGGCAGTTGGCGAAAAATGTTTGATCCTTTTGATACGCACGGACAAGGTTTTATTGAAGGCAACGCACTGAATTATGGCTTGTATGTACCTCATGATATTGATAATATGATTGAATTAATGGGAGGTAAGGATGAATTTCCTCACTACCTGGACATGATATTTACCAAAGAGATTGAGGATAAATATATTGCAAAAAACGAAGACATCACACGTGATGGTATTATTGGAAACTATGTACACGGGAATGAACCCGGACATCATATTCCGTATTTATACAACTGGACCAATCAGCCGTGGAAAACACAGAGCCGCGTGCGATTGATAATGGATACCATGTACAGTAATGCTACGAATGGATTGTGCGGGAACGATGATGCAGGGCAAATGAGTGCCTGGTATGTTTTTAGTGCCCTGGGATTTTATCCTGTACTTCCCGGTTCCGATGAGTATGCTATTGGAAGCCCATTGGTTAACAATGCAACAATTAATCTGAAAAATGGTAATAGTTTTTCCATCAACACGGTTAACCAGGGGGCAGATAATGTGTATGTTCAGAAAATTGAACTAAATGGGAAAGAATTTTTAGGGAATACCTTGCGGCACTCTGACATTACATCAGGCGGGACATTAACCTTCTTCCTGGGCAATGAGCCAAATATTAAAGTGGGTCGAAAAGAATAATTTATAAGTAATTTTTTGCATAGAACTTTTGTTAATCCTCAAACCTTTTTTCTCATCAGCAGAGGCATTTCGGTGTATTGTTACTTCTTTTTTATTTCCAGCTATTACAAAATTCCCTGAGTATTATTTCAAGAGATCCCGATCTTTAGTAACGTTTTAGATGAAACTCTGAAGCAAAAAGTTTCTAAATGCGTGTAATGATTGTTTTATCCAAGTTACTTTTTTAATATATTGGGTTCGGATTTCTGCGAAAAACCTGACATAACCACTATTTAAGGAATTATGTTTGTTTTTATGTATTTGAAGTATTGGATGTTGCGGGATTAGATGAATAAATAAGAAAGATACTGTGCATAATAAAACCTGGATCATAATTTTATTGTTAACAATCAATTGTGTCAAATTGTATTCACAAATACATCATAACGATACAATTTCAGATTATTTCAGACAGATTGAGAACTTACTTGATAACGCTAAATACAGTAAAGATATTTTTCTTGACCAGGATGTGTTGCTGATTGAAAAACAGAAAGCCTCTGGCGTTGAAAAAGTTAATGTATTGTTGGATTTATATGAGGCCACAAGGTTTAAGTCCATTAAAACTGCGAGCATATATAATGAAGAGGCTCTTGATCTCTCTCAAAAAATTGGATTTAAAGAGGGTGAGTTAAAGGCTAAATACAA
The DNA here is from genome assembly GCA_947492175.1 of uncultured Draconibacterium sp. Lineage (GTDB taxonomy): Bacteria > Bacteroidota > Bacteroidia > Bacteroidales > Prolixibacteraceae > Draconibacterium. The sequence goes on from CANLMQ010000003.1 coordinate 195,010, forward strand.
TCACGCATTCCTGTTGTTTGTTAAAGGGCTTTTTGACAACAGTATGAGTGAAGTTGTGAAGATTGAAGAGGAAGTTGAATTCAATACATTCCCAGAATGTTACGCCGATTTAGAGACACTAAAATCTTATATTTACACGGAAAGAGGTGAATATGATCTGGCCCTGGAAATAGGCTTTGATCTGTTGGACTTTGCTGAACGAACAAAAAGAGGTTATCTGTTTATGAAAGCCTATTTTGCTTTGTCTCATTACTACCTTCGGACAGAAAACTACTCAACATCGTTAAAATATTGCTTTGAAGGACTTCAATCTATTATTGAACTAAAAAAAACACAATATTTATTTCCCAAAATAGATGAAATTGCCCGGTTAACTGCGAAACTTGATAATCCTGACGGGGCTTTGGAGATATATGTATTTTGTCTGAGAATGGAACCTAAAATTCCTTCAACCGGCAATTATATAAAAAGTGCCATATATATGAATATGGCTGAAATTTATATGCAAATTGGTGAATATGAGAGTGCCCAGCAATATTTGGATAAAGCACTGACGATAATTAACAACAACGGGTATAAATTCAGAATTCCCAGAGTGCTGATATTGCAAGCCGAACTTTTTTTGTTAGAAAACGATACAATTACTGCTATTGATTTTTATGAAAAAAGTCTTGAAGCTGCAGAAGAAATAAATGCTTTCGATGTAGTAAAATCAAATAGCCTCATATTGGCTCAGCTATACGAAAGGCAAAATAACCTTACAAAAGCATATGAATATAACAACTTGTATGCGGCCATCCGCGATTCGTATTTCAATAACGAAAAGGAACAGAAAATAGTCATACTTGAAGCAAGACGAAAGGTTAATGAGGTAACACAAAAGAACCGGATATTGGAATTGGAAAATGAAGTTCAACAGAATAAATTTAACTCTGTTATTATTGTTCTTGTTTTAGTATCGCTCATTTGTTTGATTGTTGCTGTATCGTATTTTAAAGCTCGGAAGAAAAATAAAATGCTCTATCGGCATACCGTTGAATTAGCAGCAATGCAGGCTGAGTTAAAACAGAAAATTCAAAACTATGGAAATATATCCGGTATGTCGAATGATTATGGCGGTGATGTTTCATCTAAAAAGCATCAGACCATAGACGATGAAACAAAAAGCCTGATTCTACACAGATTGGAGAAGCTGGAATCTGACAACTTTTTTCTTGATCCGCATTGTAATTTGAATGATGTATCTACTCAACTAAAAACAAATTCGAAATATTTATCGCAGGTAATTAACTTGGAAAAAAAATCCAATTTCAACAATTATATTAACGATTTAAGAATTAATTATTTGCTATCGAGGTTGTTGGTGGACGAAGACTTTAGAAACAGTAAATTAAGTTACATTGCCGTTTCTGCCGGATTTAACAGCATTAACACTTTCAAAACAGCTTTCAAAAAAAGGCAGGGAATATTGCCTTCTTATTTTATTGGAGAGTTAAACAGTGAATTACAAAGTAGAAATAGTACTTAGAAAGTACTGCGATTTTAACTTATTTTACGATTTAAAATAAGACTATAGAATTTTGTAATCTGAGAATTTTAATAACCAAAAGTTTAGATCGGATAAGTTTGATAGTGGGACTTTCAGAAGCATTGTTACCCCAGAATTAAATCATTTGTAGAAACATTTTAAATTAGCTAATTTAGAACTCCTTTTTTGCGAGTGAATGCGCGTTAATCTACATTTGCTCTCGAAAAATGAATTTCAAATACAACCAAAATAAATATTAGATTATGAGCAAATTTTTAACAGCCTCAATTGGAAGAAAATTTGTGATGAGTCTTTCAGGATTATTCCTGATTGTTTTTATCGCTGTCCATTTGGGTCTTAATTTATTACTGATTTTTGACAACAGTGGTGATTTGTTTAATCAGGGAGCTCACTTTATGGCTACAAACCCGCTGATTAAAGTTATGGAACCTATCCTTGGATTGGGTTTTGTTATCCACATTGTGTGGTCTTTTTTCCTTGAATACCAAAACTGGAAAGCACGCCCTGTACGTTATGCCAAAAAGAACATGAGTGGAGCAAGCTCTTGGGCATCGCGCAACATGCTTGTTTTAGGTGGTTTGGTGTTGGTTTTCCTTATCATTCACATCATGAACTTTTTTGTAAAAATGAAGTTTACGGGTGATCCGCTTTTAGCAGAAGTGACTATTAATGGAGAACACATGCATAATGCATACGCTTTGGTTTCGGCTGCTTTTATAAACAGTGTGCCACTTGGCGTTTTCTACATTCTTGGTGGAGCTTTATTGGGAATACATCTTTCTCATGGTTTCTGGTCGGCTTTTCAAACTTTAGGTTTGAACAACAAACACTGGTTAAACCGCTGGAAAGTAATTGGAAACATTTACGCAGTTCTTATTGCAGTAGGTTACGCAGTTATTCCACTTTATTTTATGTTGGGAATGTATAAATAAGAAAGGAAAAAATTATGAGCATATTAGAATCAAAGATACCAGAAGGACCATTAGCCGAAAAGTGGAACAAACACAAGGCTGCTATTAAAGTGGTTAGCCCGGCCAATAAGCGTAAGCTAGAGGTAATTGTTGTTGGAACCGGTTTAGGTGGTGCTTCGGCAGCTGCTTCGTTGGCTGAATTAGGATATAAAGTAAAAGCATTTTGTTATCAGGACAGCCCGCGTCGTGCACACTCTATTGCTGCACAGGGTGGTATTAATGCTGCAAAAAACTATCAGAACGATAACGACTCGGTTTTCCGGTTGTTTTACGATACAATTAAAGGAGGCGACTACCGTGCACGCGAAGCAAACGTTTACCGTTTGGCTGAAGTTTCGCCAAATATTATCGACCAGTGTGTGGCTCAAGGTGTTCCGTTTGGCCGCGAATACGGAGGTTTGTTAGATAACCGTTCGTTTGGTGGTGTATTGGTAAGCCGTACTTTTTATGCCCGTGGGCAAACTGGTCAGCAGTTGCTGATTGGTGCTTACCAGGCATTAAACCGTCAGATTTCGAAAGGTAATGTTGAAATGTACAACCGTCACGAAATGCTCGATGTGGTAAAAATCGACGGTAAAGCCCGCGGAATTATTGCCCGCGATTTGGTTTCGGGCGAAGTAAAACGTTTTGGTGCCCATGCCGTTGTAGTTGCAACCGGTGGTTACGGTAACGTATTCTTCCTGTCAACAAATGCAATGGGTAGTAACGGTTCGGCAGCTTGGCAATGCTACAAACAAGGCGCAATGATGTCGAATCCTTGTTTTGTTCAAATTCACCCAACTTGTATTCCGGTTCATGGCGATCAGCAGTCGAAATTGACTTTAATGTCGGAATCGTTGCGTAACGATGGCCGTGTTTGGGTTCCAAAGAAAAAAGAAGACGCAGTAAAATTACAGAAAGGTGAAATTGGTCCGAACGATATTAAGGATGAAGACCGTGATTTTTACCTGGAAAGAAGATATCCATCGTATGGTAACCTTGTTCCGCGTGATGTTGCTTCGCGTGCAGCAAAAGAGCGTTGCGACGAAGGATTTGGTGTAAACGCCGAAGGAAAAGCAGTTTTCCTTGACTTTAAATATGCCATTGAGCGTTTGGGAAAAGATGTAATTGCAGCTCGTTATGGAAACTTATTCCAGATGTACGAAAAAATTACTGACGTAGATCCTTATAAAGCTCCAATGATGATTTATCCTGCAATCCACTATTCTATGGGTGGAACTTGGGTAGATTATAACCTGATGACAACCGTTCCTGGTTTGTACTCGATTGGTGAAGCGAATTTCTCTGATCATGGTGCGAACCGTTTGGGAGCTTCTGCCTTAATGCAAGGTTTGGCCGATGGTTATTTCATTCTGCCGTACACAATTGGTGATTACCTGGCTGATGAAATTATGGTTCCAACAATTGATGTGAAGGCTCCTGAGTTCGACGCTGCAGAAAAAGCGGTTACCGGACGTATTGAAAAGCTATTCAATATTAAAGGTTCGAAACCGGTTGATTACTTCCACAAAAAATTAGGACAAATTATGTGGGATTACGTGGGAATGGCCCGTAACGAAGCAGGTTTGAAAAAAGCAATTGAAGAGATCAAAAAAATACGTGCTGAATTCTGGAAAGATGTTCGTATTCCTGGTGAGTTGAACAACCTGAATCCGGAATTGGAAAAAGCAGGACGTGTTGCCGATTTCCTTGATATTGGTGAATTGATGGCTCGCGATGCGCTTGACAGAAACGAATCGTGTGGTGGACACTTCCGCGAAGAGTCGGCCACCGAAGAGGGTGAAGCTAAACGTAACGACGAGAAATTTACCTATGTTTCGTGCTGGGAGTATAAGGGAGAAGGCGAAGAGCCGGTATTGCATAAAGAAGACTTGGTATTTGAAAACGTGAAGCTGACTCAGCGCTCGTACAAATAATCAGGTAAAATTATAAATCATAAATCTGTAAGATTATGGCTGATAAAATTTTGAAAAAACTCAAAATAAAAGTTTGGAGGCAAAACAACGCCAAGTCCAAAGGAAAATTTGAAACATATACAATAGAGAATATTTCTACCGGGTCTTCTTTCCTTGAAATGATGGATATTTTAAATTTCCAACTGATTGAAGAAGGAATTGATCCGATTGCTTTCGACCACGATTGTCGCGAAGGTATTTGTGGTACATGTAGTTTATACATCAATGGCCGTCCGCACGGACCAGACACTGAGGTTACTACTTGCCAGTTGCACATGCGTAAATTTAAAGATGGTGAGACTATTACCATTGAACCATGGCGTGCAAGTGCTTTTCCGGTAATTAAAGATCTTGTGGTTGACCGTACCGCTTTTGAAAAAATTCTTCAGGCAGGTGGTTTCGTATCGGTAAATACAGGTGGTGTACCTGATGCAAATACGATTCCGGTTCCTCGCGAAGATGCAGAAGAATCGATGGACGCTGCTGCTTGTATCGGTTGTGGAGCATGTGTTGCAGCATGTAAAAATGCTTCGGCTATGTTGTTTGTTTCGGCAAAAGTTTCTCACCTGGCTAAATTGCCACAGGGTAAAGTTGAAGCTGCCAGCCGTGCCAAAAACATGGTAGCCAAAATGGACGAACTTGGTTTTGGAGGATGTACCAATACACAGGCTTGTGAGGCTGAATGTCCGAAGAGCATTTCTATTACAAATATTGCACGTTTAAACCGCGAATATTTGTGTGCAAAAATCAGCGAGTAGAATTTAAATTTCGCGCTATATATAAAAGCCTTCTCAGCAATGAGGAGGCTTTTTTTGTGAGAAATTGTCTTTAGTAATTGACAGGTCGGCAAATAGAGCGCCAAAAGAATTGTTAATTAAAGAGATAAAACAAGCATAATAGAGCTTGTCAGTTCAAAATGAGCTATCAAGAAAGAGCATGAATATAAGCTGGTTTTAGCGATTGTGAGTTCTATGGGCCACGAGTAGAATTCAGAATACTGCTTAATATTTTAAGTTGAAATATAGTGTTTGGGCTGATTTATATTCAAGTTAAAAGGTCTTGTTTTTGGCAGAAATGACTTCTTTGGGATCGTTAATTCACAGCTATGTGTGCATAAGTCCGTTTGCGAACAAGTGAATCTGAGTGGTCAATTCCGTATATTCGCATAAACACTCAGGAGATTATGCCATACAGACGTTTACCAACTACGGACAAAGCAAGGATTCGCGCACTAAATGCAGCGCTGGGGAAAGTGATTAAGCAGAATGGCAAAAAGCTGGCCTTCTCAAATCACTCAGTTGAGGAGCTTCAAAATGTAAAAAACAATTTTGAAAATCATCTTACTCAATACGAACTCGATACCAAACTTCAATCAGAAAACATAAAAGTTTATAAAACGGCTTTTGATACTGCAAAGATGTATGTTTCGCATTTTATGCAGGTTCTACTATTTGCTTCCGAAAGAGGTGAAATAAATGGTGGTATTAAATATTATGGAGGGTTAGATACTTTCGGGGGGAAATTGCCACCGTTAAATACCGAAGCCGAAATTCTGGAATGGGGTAATAAGATGGTAAAGGGTGAGCAGGAGCGTAAACAAAATGGAGGAAGCGCCATATATAATCCGTCGATTGCACTCGTAAATTTTAAGGTGGAAGAATTGCATGATGCAGCCGTATTTCAACAAACTCTAAAGCGTAATACATTGCGTTCGTTCGATAAAATGCAAAACCTGCGAAAGCTCACAAACGATTTTATCAGTAAGTTATGGACTGAAATAGAAGAGACTGTCGAAGCGGAATCACCAAAGCAAAAACGACAAATTGCGCAGGAATATGGTATTGTTTATGTTTTCAGAAGAAACGAAAAGAAAAAGATGAATGCCGAGGAGCTGCAAACCGATTTGTTATTCGAGTTTGCTTAAGGCAGGTTCATCAAGTACTATTTGATTCCCGTTATTCTGTCTTTTAATAATCAGCATAAAAGCAATAATCAGCACCAGGCTAAAAGCAGCCATGTAATAACTGTCGCTAGTTGATCCGATTTCTTCAAAGTCGGGGCTTATTAGCCCGTTATTTATCAAATACATTCCAACAACGGCAAAAGCGTTGTTTAAAAAATGGCCAACAATGGGTAGCCACATCGAGCCACTCCAAATCAGCATATAACCAAATATAGCACCTAAAAGTACGCGTGGAACAAAACCATAAAACTGCATATGTAATGCGCTAAAAAGAATGGCAGAAATCCAGATTCCCCAATGGTAACTTTTGGTCATGTTGGTGAATATGCGTTGAATAACGCCACGGAACAACAATTCTTCGCCAATGGCTGGTAGAAAGGCAATCATAAAAACATTAAATGCCAGTCCGGGAATTGTTTTTACATCGAGAAATGCTTTGGTTATTATTGCCGCATTTTCCTCCGATTCTTTCATCCACTGTTCAATTCCCGACATCCATTCAGGAAACGACATATTGTTATTTAATTCGCCGATAAAATTGATGAAAGGGCCGGCAAAGAACATTAACAATAGAATCAGAAAAAATGATGATGAATTTGCGGACTTGTTCAAATAGAGGTACTCCTTGACTTTACCATGAAAAAAGTAGCCCAGAATAATGGGTGGAACAATGAATAATCCAATGGCTTGTACTGTTTGGAAATACTTTAGGATGGCAATGTTTTCAGGATTTTCGAAATCGCTGATCGAAGGAATATTCATTACTGACTCTAGTCCAAATACAGGCAAAGCAATAATCAGCGACAGCACCATAAACGCCAAAAAGCAAGCGAGAATTACAAAAGCTGAGAATAAAAACTGAGAGAAGGGCTTCATGTCCCTGAACGCTGTAAATGCCATATCTTATTCGTTATTTACAGCAAAGATAGTTTTTTTGGAGAAGTAACATAAATGAGTATGTTGCTCTCTTGAAAGAGGGTACGCTGTTTTAGAAGAAGCCTGCCCTTCTTTGCAAAATTCACCTTATTGAAGGGCAGGATCAAGAGATATTGTTAAAGCTCCCTTATTTTAATATTGCGAAACATGGTTAGTCCACCGTGGTCTTGTAGTCCAATGTGACCTGTTTTTCCCATACCATAATGGGGAGCGTTGGCCCATTTGCTTTTGGCTTTAATTGCTTCCCATTTGTCTGTCCAAAGTTCGTAGTCTACTACTTTGGTGCCGTTTAGCCAATGTTCAACATGTGGCCCATCCACAATAATTTTAGTTGTGTTCCACTCATTTATTGGCGCCACTTTTGCGTTTTGAGGTGCATGCATGGCATAGTTTGCTCCCGAGTATTGATTTGCTTCAAGTTTTGTAGGCCAACCTTTATCGTCAATAAGCTGGTATTCCGGTCCCGATTCGTAAATGGCATTTGTAAGCCCTTCCTGAACGTGGAAGAAAATCCCTGAATTGCTTTCGGGAGTCACTTTCCATTCCAGGTACAATTCAAAATTTGTATACTGTTTTTTTGTAATTATATCACCTCCATGATCAGAGCCAACGCCCGAATTGTTAAGTTCGCCGTTAATTATCTTCCATCCGGTAACTTTACCTCCGTTAAAGGTTTTCCAGTTGTCAAGCGATTTCCCGTCAAAAAGTAATTCCCATCCTTCGCTGATTTCTTTTTTTGTTAATATGTTTGTTTTGTCCTTTGAGTCCGAGGAGCAGGAACTTAGAAATACGATGCCACTTAAAAGTATTAAAAAGGTAAAACTTTTCATTGTAACGATGATTTAGGTTATAAAGAAATGTAAAAGTACAAATTCGACCGAAAAGTCAATTTCTATTCAATTTTTTTTCTGAAGAATGAATAAACAAAGCGTAATTCGAGGTAACTTTATCTGTATCATATAAAAACGAAGGTATTGAAACTTGAGAAAAGTATTATCGGAATGGTGCACGTTGGGGCTTTACCGGGCACACCAAAACATAGTCAGTCTGTTCAATCAATAATTGTAAATGCGGTTAGCGATGCAAAAATTTTGGAACAGGAAGGAGTGGATGCAATTATGATCGAGAATATGCATGACCGGCCGTATCTGAATCGAATTGTTGGACCTGAAATTGTGGCGGTAATGACTGCTGTTGCCTGTCGGTTGCGAACGGAGGTTTCTGTTCCGCTTGGAATTCAGGTTTTGGCTGGGGCTAATAAAGAAGCGTTAGCGGTTGCTTTGGCGGCAGACTTTGATTTTATTCGTGCCGAAGGATTTGTATTTGGTCATTTGGCAGATGAGGGAATGATGAACAGCGACGCCGGAGAATTACTGCGTTACAGGAAACATATAGGGGCAGAACACATTCAGATATTTGCTGATGTTAAAAAGAAACACTCTTCTCATGCTCTTTCAGGTGATGTTTCGGTAGCGAATACTTCCAGAGCTGCCGAGTTCTTTTTAGTTGACGGGGTAATTGTTACCGGCTCTGCAACAGGAGAAAATGCTGCATTAGAGGATGTGAAAAACGTGAAAGAATCGGTTACAGTACCCGTATTGATAGGTTCGGGTATCAATGTGGACAATATTCAGGAATATTGGAATATTGCCGATGGTTTTATTGTTGGTTCGTCGTTTAAAAGAGATGGATACTGGGAAAATGAGGTGGATGAAAAAAGGGTAAGGGGATTTATTCGAAGAGTGAATTCTTTTAAAAGATAGTTGTGTCTTTTTGTTCGTATTAGCCCATCTTCAGAAATCGTGAAGGGATGCTGGCGGTTTCAAATTGTCGCAAATCGCGAGTAAAATATATCTATTATTCGGTAAAAACTGCTCAAAAATATCATTTGTTAATTTTATTTGTGTGTTAAATGTCTTGTGTATTTATGGTTAACCGGTTGTTGGTTAATATTAAAGGCATATTTTTGATGTGTAAACCATAAAGACAATCACAGGCCCAAACGGGGACACTAAAACTTCAATAAATAAGAATTGAATAAAAATGATTCAGTTTAGTACTGTTGTGTAGTCAATTATCCGATAAATTGTGATCACCAACAGACGTAGGTTGGTGATCGGAATTTGTATTTATCTGTTTTGGATTTTACGGTGTTAGAGAAAACCGGTATACGTTTGGAAAATTGACTTTGCTGCATATTATTTTGAATCCTAAAAAGGTGAATTATGAGTATAAAAAAACAGTATTTGAAAAGCGAACCTGTATGTAAATTATCTTTCAGAGTTTCAAAAGAACAAGTAGACAGCGCTGATTCAGTAAAAATTGTAGGTGAATTTAACGATTGGAGTATGGATGTTGAACCAATGAAAAAACTGAAAAGCGGGGATTTCACGCAAACATTAAAATTAGAAACAGAAAAAGAGTATCAGTTTAAATATGTGGTTAACGATTCTGTCTGGATTAATGATGAAGAAGCCGACAAGATGGTCCCCAATGGTATTACCGAAGGTGAATTTAACTCTGCGCTTGTGCTATAGTTATGAGACACGTCTTTCGTGACAAATAATAGTATTTAGAACAGTTTGATAAATTGATGCGTAAGCATTCGGTTCGGCTGAATTTGTGGTTCTGTTACGCCCGGTTTCCAGCAAGGATGCACAAGTACAGATTTAAGCCCGAAATCAACTGGCGAAAAAATTACACAGTTCGGAATTCTCAAAATCCGGCAACAATAGAATATTTCTATCAGAAAACCACTCTTTCTATCATCGAAAAAGTGGTTTTCTGTTTTTTAAATTATTGCTTCTTTAGGAATGTATAAAGCATAATAGATGATGTTGCAACAAGCTACATAACATAAGTATGAATATGCAGCAAAGGTAGCGGTTGCACAGGAGTGAGGGAAGAATGTGTGAAAGGCTTGAATAGGCTCTTAGGCAAAGAAGAAATACCGTTAATTAAGATTTACTTCTATTTAACTCTAATGATTTTAAAGAAGTTGAATCTCCATAGGCTTTAAAAAATTTCTATATTTGCATATTTTTTAAAATCAGAAGATTATAGCATATTCTCATGAGTAATAAGTTTCAGGAATACAAGCAATTAGATTTAGCACAGATAAACAAGGATGTGTTAAAAAGATGGGAAGAAGACGATACATTTCATAAAAGTATTTCAACCAGAGAAGGACACGAAACATTCGTGTTTTACGAAGGACCACCATCTGCAAACGGAATGCCGGGAATACATCACGTTATGGCACGTGCCATAAAAGATATTTTCTGTCGTTACAAAACCATGAAAGGTTTCCGCGTGCACCGTAAGGCAGGCTGGGATACTCATGGTTTACCCGTGGAGTTGAGTGTAGAAAAAGCCCTGGATATTACAAAAGACGATATTGGCAAAAAAATCACCGTGGAAGAATACAACCAGGCTTGTAAAACCGAGGTGATGAAATATACCCGCGAATGGGAAGAACTTACCCGAAAAATGGGGTACTGGGTAAATATGGACGATCCGTACATTACCTACGATAATCGTTACATCGAGTCGGTGTGGTGGTTGTTAAGCCAGATTTACAAAAAAGGCTTATTGTACAAAGGGTACACAATTCAGCCCTATTCTCCTGCTGCAGGAACAGGTTTGAGCTCGCATGAATTAAACCAGCCGGGATGTTATCGCGATGTAAAAGATACTACTGCAATTGCTCAGTTTAAGGCCGTTAAAAACGAAAAATCGGAATTCCTTTACGAAGGACTTGATACCGATTTGTACTTTTTGGCCTGGACAACTACTCCATGGACATTGCCATCGAACACGGCGCTTTGTGTGGGTCCGAATATCAGATATGTAAAGGTTCGTACTTTTAATCCATATACTGGAATTCCGGTAACTCTGATTTTAGCAAAAGATTTATTCCCCGTTTATTTTAGTTCGAAAAACGAAGAATTATCGTTCGACGAATACAAACCAGGCGATAAAAATATTCCATACAAAGTACTGGCAGAATATAGCGGCGAAGAATTAAAAGGTGTTCAGTACGAGCAACTCATTGATTGGGTTAAACCAAAAGGAAAAGCTTTTGAAGTAATTACAGGCGATTTTGTTACCATTGAAGATGGTACCGGTATTGTTCATATTGCGCCTACGTTTGGTGCCGATGACGACCGTGTTGCCAAACAACATGGGATTTCTCCACTGATTGTTGAGGATACCGAAGGCAAAATGCAGGCGTTGGTCGACAAAAAAGGAAAATTCTATCTTACAAATGAATTAGATAAAGCTTTTGTTGAGAAGTATGTGAATACTGAAAAGTACCACGATTTTGCTGGTCGCTCGGTAAAAAATGAATACGACGACAAACTGGATGACAATGATCCGACTATAGATGTTGACATTGCCGTAATGCTAAAGCAGGAAAACAAAGCTTTTAAAATTGAGAAACATGTTCACAGTTACCCGCATTGCTGGCGTACTGATAAACCTGTTCTCTATTATCCGCTCGATTCGTGGTTTATTAAATCAACCGCGGTTAAAGACAAAATGGTTGAGTTAAACAATACCATTAACTGGAAACCGCAGTCAACAGGAACTGGTCGTTTTGGCAACTGGTTGGAAAATCTGGTTGACTGGAACTTAAGCCGTTCGCGCTTTTGGGGAACACCACTTCCAATTTGGCGAACCGAAGATGGATTGGAAGAAGTTTGTATCGGATCTACCGAAGAGTTGATGGCTGAAATTGAAAAGTCGATCGAAGCCGGATTTATGACCGAAAATCCATACAACGGTTTTGAAGTTGGAAACAATTCGAAAGAGAATTACGACCTGATCGACTTGCACAAATCGTTTGTAGATCGTATTGTTTTGGTTTCACCAAAAGGCGAAAAAATGTTTCGCGAGTCGGATCTGATCGACGTTTGGTTCGATTCAGGAGCCATGCCTTTTGCGCAGCGCCACTATCCTTTCGAGTGGAAAGAAGATTTTAAAGATGTTTTCCCGGCCGATTTTATTGCCGAAGGAGTGGATCAGACACGTGGTTGGTTCTTTACATTGCATGCCATTGCAACTATGATTGATGAATCTGTTGCCTTTAAAAATATTATTTCAAACGGATTGGTACTTGATAAAAACGGCGTAAAAATGTCGAAACGATTGGGTAACGCGGTTGATCCGTTTGAAACCATTGATAAATACGGATCAGATCCTTTGCGCTGGTACATGATTACCAATTCGCAACCCTGGGATAACCTTAAATTTGATATTGCAGGAGTTGAAGAAGTAAAACGTAAATTCTTTGGAACACTCTACAATACATACAATTTCTTTGCATTGTATGCCAATGTTGATGGCTTTACATATGCCGAAGAAGAAATTCCGATGGAGCAGCGTCCGGAGATTGACCGCTGGATTATTTCGCTGCTGAATTCGTTGATAAAAGAAGTAAGCGAGAGCTACGAAAATTACGAACCAACCCGTGCAGGACGTGCAATTCAGGATTTTGTTTCAGAGAACCTGAGCAACTGGTTTGTACGTTTAAGTCGCAAAAGATATTGGGGAGGTGAATATTCTGCAGATAAAATTTCGGCTTATCAAACATTGTATGCTTGTTTAACAACCATTGCCAGGTTAATGTCGCCAATTGCGCCATTTTATGCCGACCTGCTTTATTCCGATTTAAATAAAGCAACCGGGAAAGAGGAAGATCAAAGTATTCATCTTGCTGATTTCCCTGCATTCGATGAGAAATTGATCGACAAAGATCTGGAAGAAAAAATGGCCATAGCACAAAAGGCTTCTTCAATGATTTTGGCCCTTCGCCGTAAGGAGAAAATAAAAGTGCGTCAGCCACTTGGAAAAATTATGGTTCCGGTGCTAAATCCTCATTTTAAAGAACAGTTTGGGGCTGTGGCAAATATCATTTTAGCAGAAGTGAACGTTAAAGAGGTGGAGTTTTTAACTGATACAGCCGGGGTGATCAGCAAAAAAATTAAGCCTAATTTTAAAGCACTCGGCCCAAAATACGGTAAAATGATGAAGCAGATTGCGGGAGCTGTAAATCAGCTGGGGCAGGATGCTATTTCAGCATTTGAAAGTGCCGGTGAATATGAAATATCTGCCGGTGATGAGAAAATTGTTCTGACACTGGAAGATGTTGAGATTCTTACTGAAGATATTCCCGGATGGACAGTCGCAACCGAAGGACAGATGACCATTGCTCTTGACATTGATGTGACCGAGGAGTTGAAGCAGGAAGGTATTGCCCGTGAGTTTATTAACAAGATTCAAAACCTCAGAAAAGAGAGCGATTTTGAAGTTACTGACAGGATAAAACTTTCTATTGCAAAACACGTAGGGTTTAATGATGCAGTGGAAAACCACAAGGAATACATTTGTGCACAAACATTAGCTGACTCTTTGGTTTTGGTTGAAAATGTGGATTTAGAGAAAGCAAATGAGGTTGAAATTGACAAGGATGTAACTGCGCAAATAGAAATAGAGAAGGTGTGAGAAATATTTGTTAACACACTCAGAGAATGATGATGTTTTTTATTATTTTAGGGGCTTCTTGAAAATAAATGAACTAAATACCCTTACATTATGGGAGAAAAAAATAGATATTCGGATGAGGAGTTGATGGAATTCAAAGTCTTAATTACCGGGAAACTTGAAAAAGCCCAGGAAGATTATCAAATGTACCGTAATTCCATAACTCAGAGCGATGGGAATGATATCTCTGATACATCGCCTACGTTTAAGGTCTTGGAAGAAGGAGCTGCTACTCTGTCGAAAGAAGAAGCTGGAAAACTGGCGCAGCGTCAGTTAAAGTTTATACAGCATTTACAGGCTGCTTTGGTTCGTATCGAAAACAAAACGTACGGAGTTTGTCGGGAAACCGGCAAGTTAATTTCGAAAGAAAGATTGCGTGCTGTACCGCATGCTACACTTAGTATTGATGCGAAAAACAGTCAAAAGTAAGTAGAAGTAAAACACTTGGAATTGCTCTTCGAAACCTATTGAAATGGAATTTCGGAGAGCATTTTTATTTTAATAAATAGTATATGTCGCGTAGTGTAAAATCGTTGATAATAATTTTTCTGGTTCTGATTGTCGATCAGGTTTTAAAAATATGGGTGAAAACTAATTTCGCAATAAGTGATGAAATCGTAATTTTTAAAGACTGGTTTATTCTTCATTTTGTCGAAAACAACGGAATGGCATTTGGTTTTGAATTCGCCGGAGAATATGGAAAAATATTTTTAAGCGTTTTTCGAATTTTGGCTGTGGTGGCCATTGGCTGGTATCTGTTTAAACTTGCCAAACAAAAAGATATTCCTTTCGGATTTATAGCAAGTATATCATTGATTTTTGCCGGAGCAATCGGAAATATAATCGACAGTTTGTTTTACGGAATCATCTTTAACGACAGCTACGGACAAATAGCCACGCTTTTTCCTGAAGGTGGCGGTTATTCAAGCTTTTTGCATGGTCGGGTAGTTGATATGTTTTACTTCCCGTTAATCGAAGGCAGGTATCCGGAATGGATTCCAAGAGTTGGAGGTGACCCGTTTATCTTTTTCCGCCCGGTTTTTAATATTGCCGACTCTGCTATAACTGTCGGAATTTTCTCAATTTTACTTTTTTATCGGAAGCATTTTAATAAGGTTGAAGAGAAAAAAGAGGAAGTTGCTGAGACCGAAAAAACAGCGGAAGCATAGCTGTCTGAAAGGATTTGATTAACACCCCAATATCATTCATTTTATTTTACCTTTGTGAATTCGATTTCATATTGAAAAGTTATGGGAAATCAACTAGTAATATATAATACATTAAACCGCAAAAAAGAAGTATTTAAACCTCTGGTAGAAGGCAGGGTTGGACTTTACGTTTGCGGGCCAACCGTATACAGCAATTCGCACCTGGGACATGCCAGACCTTATGTAACTTTCGATTTGTTGTATCGTTATTTAACGTTTTTAGGAAATACCGTTCGTTACGTACGAAACATTACCGATGTTGGTCACCTGGAAGATGAGGTGGAAGGTGTTGGCGAAGACCGCATTACCAAGAAAGCGCGTTTGGAGCAGCTTGAGCCTATGGAAGTTGTTCAGAAATACATGAATACTTTTCACCGGAATATGGATGATTTGAATATCATTCGTCCGAGTATCGAGCCGCGTGCATCGGGTCATATTATTGAGCAAATGGAGGTTGTTGATTCGATTCTCAAAAATGGTTATGCCTACGAGGCAAACGGATCGGTTTATTTCGATGTTGAGAAATACAATCTGGATTATAACTACGGGAAACTTTCAGGCAGAAATCTGGAAGATATAAAAACCAATACGCGGCAGCTGGACGGACAAAGCGAAAAGAAAAATTCGTATGATTTTGCTTTGTGGAAGAAAGCAGCACCCGAGCATATTATGCGCTGGCCATCGAAATGGAGCGATGGATTTCCGGGGTGGCACCTTGAATGTTCGGCCATGAGCACAAAATACCTCGGAGAAGAGTTTGATATTCACGGGGGCGGAATGGACTTAACTTTCCCGCACCACGAATGCGAGATTGCTCAGAACACAGCCAGTAGGGGAAAAGATAGTGTTCGGTACTGGATGCACAATAACATGATTACCATTAACGGGCAGAAAATGGCACGTTCGCTGGGTAACTTTATTACTTTGGACGAGTTGTTTACCGGGAGACACGAAATTTTGGAGCAGGCTTATTCGCCAATGACTATTCGCTTCTTTATTTTGCAGGCGCATTACCGCAGTACAATTAACTTCTCGAACGAGGCACTGCAGGCATCAGAAAAAGGTTTGGAGCGTTTAATGAGCGCTATAAAAGCACTGGACGAACTCTCGGCATCAGAAAATTCATCGGTTGAAATTCAGCCGCTAAAAGAAAAGTGTTTTGAGGCACTGAATGACGACTTAAACAGTCCGATTGCCATTGCGCATCTTTTTGATGGGGTTAAAATGATAAACTCCATTAAAGCAGGTACCGAAAAAATATCGGCCACGGATTTGGAAGAACTGAGGTCGTTTTATAAAACCATGGTTTTTGATATCCTCGGATTAAAAATTGAAGAAACGGCAGATTCCGGTGACAACGAAGTTTTGGCCGGAGCTGTAGAATTGTTGATTCAATTGCGAAAAGATGCAAAAGCCAATAAAGATTGGGGCACGGCCGATAAGATCCGCGACGAGTTAAATGCCATTGGTATTGAGTTAAAAGACACCAAAGACGGGGTGGACTGGAGTCTTAAGTGATTGTATATGTTAGAATGATGATTAACGATTGCATTGTCGTTAATATTTTCAAAATTCAAATAAATAAACTGAGTAAAAAGTCTTTGAACTTTGAACTCTAAACTTTAAGCAGATATGTTTTCAGGAATAGTAGAAGAATTCGGAACAGTTGTGGCAATTGAAAAAGACCAGGAAAATATGCATTTTACCCTGAATTGCTCTTTTGCCGACGAATTAAAAGTTGACCAAAGCTTATCGCATAACGGAGTGTGTCTTACAGTGGTTTGGGTTGATAAAGATAAAAAGCTTTATAAAGTAACTGCGGTAAAGGAAACGCTTATAAAATCGAATTTAGGCTTGCTGGAAGTAGGCTCGAAAGTAAACCTTGAGCGCAGTATGATGATGAATGGCCGTTTAGACGGACACATTGTTCAGGGGCACGTAGATCAGACTGCAACCTGCAAAAAAGTAGAAGAGGCCGACGGAAGCTGGTACTATACTTTTGAATACGATTTCGATCTGGAGGCAGCTAAGAAAGGCTATATGACTGTTGAAAAAGGTTCGGTAACTGTAAACGGAGTGAGCTTAACAGTTGTTAATTCAAAAGAAAATTCTTTCCAGGTAGCTATTATTCCATTTACGCAGGAATTTACCAATTTCCATACCTTCGAGGTTGGAACAGTTGTAAATCTTGAGTTTGATATTATTGGTAAATATCTGAGTAAACTTAATTCGTTTAACCAATAGGTAGCAACAATATTTATACAACAGAAAGAGCTCGCATTGCGGGCTTTTTTGTTTTATACCCGTTAAATTGATGCTTATTTTACAGCTCGACAGAAATGACATAAATATGTCGTAAGCTTGGCGTAACAATATTTTGGTGATGAACATACTTTTACGCCGAATATTTAAACGTAAGAAAAATGAAGAACAAGGAATTAGCAAAAAGAATCAAAGAACTCAGAATAAGAAAAGGATTATCGCAGGAAGAACTGGCTGAAATTACCGGGTTGAGCTTAAGAACCGTACAGCGAATTGAAAACGGAGAAAGCGAACCAAGGGGAGATTCTTTAAGGCGTCTTTCGGTGGCTTTTGATGTTTCTCCCGATGAAATTGTTGACTGGACGGTCAAGGAGGACAATGGTTTTTTACTTGGTTTAAACCTGTCGGCCTTAACTTTTATCGTATTTCCACTTCTGGGCATATTGGTGCCTTTAATTGTGTGGATTTCGAAAAAAGACAAGGTGAAAAATGTGAATGAACTGGCCAAAGACCTGCTGAATTTTCAGATAACATGGACAATAATTTTATTCTTTGGATACGTAGCAATCATCTTAAGTGCTTTCGCAAAGATTCATATTTCGGGAGATGTTGATGCCGGCCTGATTAGTTCAAGGGTATTTTTGAATTTAATATTCCTGGTAGTAATGTATGCTTTTAACATTGTAATTGTTGTGGTTAATACTTTTCGGTTAAGAAATTATACACTGGCAAAATATTTCCCAAGAATCCGTTTTGTAAGATAACAGGAAGAGCTTCAGTTTATAAGACGAATAGGTGTAATGTTGGTAACACTTACTTTTTTTTGTGATAAAAAAAATAGTAGATCGCCAGTACTATTTAGTTATTGCATAAAAACTCTCCGGCCGACCAATAACTATTTAGTCGTAATACGAAAACCTGCCAGCGAGCTAATAAGATTTTGAGAATAGTATAAAATCCAATCGGTGGGATTCAATTAATTGTTTGTGGTGTAGTAGTTCGCCGGTTGGTTTTTAATGTTTCTTCTTTTTTTTCGAAACATTTGGGAAACGCTGAACCAAAGAAAAGTGTGGTTGTTTAACAAAAAATGGCTAACTTTTCGGTATGAACAAAACCGCTTTGATAACTGGGGCTTCGAAACGAATTGGAAAAGCAATGGCAGAACATCTTGCTGCAAAAGGCTGGGCGGTAATTGTGCATTATAACAGGTCGAAAGAATCGGCACAAATGTTTGTAGAGGAGTTATCTGCAAAATTCACCGGCCGGGAATTTTATACGATTAAGGCGAATCTGGCCGAAACAAACGAAGTGGTTGCTTTAATACCCAAAATCATTGCGGAGTGGGGGCCATTCGATTTGTTAATAAACAATGCGTCGGTGTTCGATAGAGGATACCTGCAGGAAACATCCACAGAATTATTCGACAGTCAGCTGGAAATAAACCTAAAAGCTCCTTTTTTGCTGATGCGCGATTTTGCCAACTATTGTAATAAAGGCAACATCATTAATATGGTAGATACACGGATTACGGCAAATAAATCGAACTTTACAGCCTACTCGCTTTCAAAAAAAGGGCTTTGGGATTTAACCCAAATGGCGGCGCTCGAGTTTGCTCCTGCAATCCGGGTAAATGCTATTGCTCCCGGTGTAACTCTGTCCCCGGAGAATGAGGATGATAACTACCTGGAAAACCTGGCGAAAGACATTCCAATGAAACGGCCGGGCGGACTCGATCCGATACTAAAAAGTATTGATTATATTTTGGAAAATAATTATTTAACCGGACAGCTTTTATTTGCTGATGGTGGCGAAAACTTAGGAATTAACCTTTAGAATATGGCAATAATACGCGTAAAAAATCTATTAATCAGAACCTACATTGGTTTTAATCCCGACGAGCTTGTAAACAAGCAGGATGTAATTATTAACCTTGAAATTGAGACTGAAGTGCCCCATTCGGCACTCGAAGTGGACGAGCCACTTGGTATTTTGGATTATAAAACCATTACCAAAAAGATAATTAAACTGGTGCAGGAAGGCCGTTTTAAATTGCTTGAGGCGCTGACAAAAAATATCCTCGATATAATAATGGAAGATGAAAGAGTAAGCTGGGCAAAGGTAGAGGTAGATAAACCTCATGCATTGCGTTTTGCCGAATCAGTCTCGCTGGAGATGGAGGCATCGAGATGAATGTTGTAATTATTGGTATAGGCTCCAATATCGAAGCCGATAAAAATATCAAAAAAGCGCTTGAGGTTTTGCGTACAAAAATGCAGGTTCTTAAGGTCTCTTCTATGATCCGTACCAAGCCTATTGGAATTGAGGATCAGCCAGATTTTACAAACGGCGCAGTAAAAATACAAACGGCTCTAAATAAAAAAGATCTTAATCAACTGTTAAAAAGCATTGAGGATCAGATGGGACGCGACAGAAGTGTTCCAAAATTCGGACCTCGCAGTATCGATCTCGATATTGTGGTTTGGAACGGCGAAATTGTAGATAAAGATTATTATTCCCGTTCTTTTCTTCTGAAAAGTGTTCAGGAACTTTCTTGCTAAACTTTAAAAATAACTAAAACTGACATTTGTCAATCAAAAGTTAATTATAAGCTGGTTAACTTTACGGCTAACAAAAGAGAATGGTTATGATTACATTTTTTATGGCAATTTACCTCCATAACCGAAGTTTCCTGAACATCAAAAATCGGGATGCTTATCCATTTATATAATACCAATATTATCCCAAACTGAGCCTTATAATTTCATTTTTTTGAATTTATACAGCGTTACAAAAATTCAACAGAACTTAGGCTATGCTTCATTTTTGTGCCTTGCCTAAATCCAAATATTCTAAAATTATTTAAGGCTCACATTGAAATAAAATTGGTATAATTCTTAAAGTCTGAGATTTCTTTTTCAGCAAACTCAATTTTTTCTACTTATTAAAAATCAGGAAGACGTAGTTTTATGTTGATAAGTCTGCGACTCTTTCAATTAAAAAGAATTATCATGGAATTACCATTTGCAGAATCGTATAAAATTAAAATGGTTGAACCCATTTACAGAAGTACGCGTGAACAACGCGAAGAATGGATTAAGCAAGCTAAATACAATTTATTTAACCTCAAAAGCGAACAGGTTTACATCGACCTGCTTACCGATAGTGGTACCGGCGCAATGAGCGACAAACAATGGGGAGCATTAATGACCGGAGATGAAAGTTATGCTGGCTCTTCGTCGTATTACAACCTAAAGAATGCCATAAAAACTATTTTCGGATTCGAGCATTTTTTGCCCACTCACCAGGGGCGTGCTGCCGAAAATGTACTTTTTTCTGTTATGGTAAAAGATGGCGATGTAGTACCGGGCAATAGTCATTTTGATACCACCAAAGGGCATATCGAATTCCGAAAGGCCAAAGCAATAGATTGTACAATAGATGAAGCTTTCGATACGGAATCGTTGCATCCGTTCAAAGGAAATATCGATTTGGTGAAACTGGAAGGTGTTTATTCAACGTATGATCGGGATCAAATTCCGATGGTAATTGTAACGGTTACCTGTAATACTTCAGGAGGTCAGCCTGTTTCAATGCAAAACCTGCGCGATGTTTATGCTTTGTCGCAAAAATATGGGGTAAAAGTTGTTTTCGACTCGGCCCGATTTGCTGAGAATGCGTGGTTTATTAAGGAGCGTGAAGATGAATACAGAAACAGTTCGATAAAAGAGATTGTTGCTGAAATGTATTCGTATGCTGATGCTATGACCATGAGTAGCAAAAAGGACGGAATTGTAAATATTGGAGGTTTTATAGCCATGAAAGAAGAGGAGCTTTATAAAAAAGCTTCGGTTTTTAATATCATGTACGAAGGTTTTAATACCTATGGAGGAATGGCAGGACGCGATATGAATGCGCTTTCGGTTGGTTTGGATGAGGTTACCAGCGAGCATTATCTTGAGAATCGTATTCAACAGGTTACATATTTGGGCAATCGATTGATTGAATGGGGAATTCCGGTTCAGAAACCTATTGGCGGACACGCAGTTTTTATCGATGCCAAACGATTTCTAAGTCATGTTCCAAAGGAAGAATACATTGCCCAAACTCTGGCCGTTGAGTTATATCTGGAGGGTGGAGTTCGTGGAGTAGAAGTGGGTACTTTGCTGGCCGATCGCGATCCGGAAACCAAAGAAAACCGGTATCCGAAACTGGAGATGTTGCGTTTGGCGATTCCCCGGCGAACTTATACAAATAATCACATGGATGTGGTGGCAGTTGCGTTGAAAAATATTTTCGACAGAAGGGAAACTATTGTGCACGGTTATAAAATCAAAAATGAAGCACCTATTATGCGGCATTTTTCGGTTGAACTGGAACAAGTGTAATGGTTTACTGTTAAGTTATGGTGTAACGATTTTCGGTTTTTTATTTATAATGGTTAGCCGGAATTCGTTACGCCATTACAGTTTCTCATCGTAAAATCGGGTAAATTCCCTGAAATTCATTTTGTAGGGTTCTGCAAAGTTCTTTTCGTATCTCGAGCAGAAAGAATTAAAGTTGAATTTGGCCAGGTGCGAATTGTTGGCCTTTTGGAGTGCCCATATTTGCAGATATGTTGCTTCTTCATTCAGATCATCATAATCCAAAATTCGCTGGGCAACTTTCTCTATTCCCTTTAATTTACCTTCTTTTTTATAACCTGATGCCAGCATTAACAGATTGTCAATAACCTGATTACCCGTGAACCCACGAATTTCATCCAGCCAGTCCCAGGAAATACCTTTTAGTAAACGTCCGCCTTTAACAATTTCAAAAAACATTTCCAGTTGCGGGGGTGTCAATTCTTCCTTACTTTGGCATAATTTAAATGCTTCAATGTAATCACAAAAGAACGATTCAGAAGTTTTCAATTGTAAATAACCGTTTCCGGATATAATTTCAATTGTATCAAATTGAGCTAAGATTTTTCGAAGTTTATTAAGGGTAACAGCACGGTTGTTTGCCACTTTCTTTGTTTCAATTCCAAACCAAAGGGTTTCGTTAACATCGGTTATGGGCACACCAATTCCATTTTTTAATGCATGTGTAATAATAAAAACAAGCAGTTCTTTCACCTTGGGAGTAAATAGATCCGATACGTCGGTAGCCTCTTTATTTATTGCCTTAAACTCGCCAAAAAGCTGTATTCTGTTTTTCTCCGGAACAACAATCTTTGCTTCAGAGAATCGTTCCTTTTTCGAAGATTTTTTACGAATCAGAAGCCATAAAAGGATAACAAGCATTAACAGCCCACCTGCTACCATCGCAATCGTTTTGGTACCAACTAATATCAGATCTTTTTTTATTGCCGGTTTTTCAATCTGGATTTCTTCATCAGATGATAGTCGCGTAATGTCTTCATTTCCAAGCGGGCGGTTCCAAATATGAAGGTTGTCGATATAGCCACGCAGGCTGGCTCCGGCCGAAAGAGCACTCCCAATGTGCAGATCGCTTGTTCCAGAATAGGCAGGGTGCCCGTCAGAACCGCCAACAAATTTACCATTTACAAAAATGGATTGTTCCCCGGTTTCAATTATATAGCGCCATACCAAATGATACCATACGTTATTCTCTAGTGTTGCATTCGACATAAAATCATTTGCATAGAGTCCGAAATAGGGATGCCCAGATCGCAGAACCAAATGCATTCCTCGTCGGTAACCTGTTTCGGCGTTACCCAAAACTGCATTATCGCCAAATTCAAGTATGTCTGTAAATTTTACAAAACAGGATACGGTAAAACTGCTGTTTGGAAGTCCATAAAGTGAAGGATTTCCAATGTTTATACTTGCATTTTCCGGAAGTCGCAGAACGTTTCCTCGGTCAATGTCCTGAATAAAAGAATAGCCCTGCCCGGGGAAAGACCTTTCGGGATTTACAGCATCTTTTAGCTCTTCATCGAATCGAAAACTGGCCTTAATTCCGTATCCTAATTTTAGAGGGTTAGCTTGAATGGAATAACTGTCGGCCATTACCATTTCGTTGGTAATAATTAATTGCGACGGGGTCATGCTATAGCCTGGGGCAAAGGGTGATAAAATAATTTCTTCACCGCCACGTAACGGGAAACTAAATTTTCCTCCGGAAATTAATATGTCCGGATTTTTCCAGTAAACCCGGTCGAGGTTTTTTGCTGAGGTATGTACGAGCCCTTTAATGGCAGGGAAAGAATTTAGTTGACTAACTATAAAATCGAAATTGTAAATGTTTCTATCAACAAAAATAAAATTGGGTTTTTTCCCAAATTTTGTCCAGCTATCCAATAAAAATTTAGTGTAATCAGGGTAAAGACTGGAATTTAATTTGTTCGGATCGATTCCTGTGGGGAGCCGGTGAAAATTATTTATTTTAAAAAGTTCTCGGTTAATATTTGAAGCCTTACCCAGTATTGCAGAATTCGTTGTAATCTGGTTTGCACTAATCTGAAGTGCGTATTCACTCAAAGGATGAAGAATCCGGCTTTCATTGATAATGTCTCCTTCAACAAAAAAGATAATTCTCCGGTTGGCCTGAACAAGGTATTCTAACGATGGCCATGTTTCTCCCTGGGGTAAATAGAAAATCTGGGAAGAAACAGATGAACTGTTTATGATTGAATCCAGGACAAGAATATTTCCTGAATAGTTAATAAAGACTGGAATTATTTTAGAATCATCATCTCCGGCAAGCATTTCAATTTTACTAAGAACAGAGGAGAACGAATATTGGCTGTCTTTTAAAATAGCATCGTTTGCAATACTATCAATATCCAGTTCAATACCGGCCCAGTTATGCGTTTTGATATAATTCCAAAGGCGGTCGTTGTTGTATTCGTTTGAAGTTACTTTAGCTATAACAAAAGTGTTGTCTGAAAAGTGAGTGGCATTTGCATCGGATAGCATGACGATGAGCAGTAATCCAATCAGAAAAATATTATGTTTTATCTTTTTATACACCTTTTGTTTGAAAAATTTAATACGGGTTAAGTCTTAATTCGATATTATTTTAAGCCCAAATATATCAAATATGAAATGAAAAAAAACTTTTTTTATAATTTTTTATTTAATCGGAATAGGTTTTTATTCAAATAGTTAGGTTTTTAATTAATATGAAATTAAGATGTTGTTAAGGCTTCATTGTGTAGTGTGTTAAGTTGTTAGTAACTACACGCGTGTATACTTGCAGCTTTAATTAACTTTTGGGATGACTGATAAAACAATTAAACGAAAACATTATTTGTTATTTATTGCCGGAGGATTGAGCGTAATTCTCTTTTTACTTTTGTTTAACAAGACTGTTCATTATACTTCAACCAACGATTTTTGTAATTCGTGCCATGTACATCCGCATGCCGAAACAAGTTGGAAACTTTCAGTACATCATAATACGCCCAGTGGGGTTTCTGTAAAATGTGTCGACTGTCACCTTCCGCCTGAAGATCAAACAGCATATTTTTTAACACGTAAAGCTTATCATGGTTTTCATGATTTGTATGCTTATTTAACCATGGACACGGAAGAAATAGATTGGGCAGCAAAACGATCAACGGAAGTTGCACAGCGTTTTGTTTACGAAGATGGTTGTATTAAATGTCATACAAACATGTTCCCTTCGACTTTAAACGAACAGGGATGCCAGCAACACATTAAATACTTGCAGGATCCTGAAAATAATTCCTGTTTACAGTGTCACCACAATGTGGGGCACGACCGTGGGGAAGTTAGTCTGATAATGGAAGAGGAGGCTACCGGACCAAAAGAAATATTTACCGAATTGACAAATGTTACCAAGTTTGAAACGTTTGAAGAAAAAATTCCTGAAACTTCTGTGTCTTTTAAAATGATAGCAGTTCCAGGAGGACAGTTTAAAATGGGTAGCCCTGCTGATGAAGCATATCGAAGAGGTGATGAAGGGCCGGTTCGTCAGGTAGAAGTTGATAGTTTTTGGATGGCTGAAATAGAAGTCTCGTGGAACGAGTACCTTGCATTTTTTACTGCTACCAGTTCTCAGGGCCGTAAAGAAGCAGTTGAAGTTGATGAGGAAACCGACGGTGTTTCGGGGGCTACTCCTCCGTGGGGAGCACCAGATCAGGGATGGGGGAAGGGAACCCGCCCGGCAATTACCATGAGCCATCATGCTGCGCAAACATATTGCCGTTGGTTATCGCACGTTACAGGACGTAAGTATCGTTTACCAACCGAGGCAGAATGGGAATATGCGGCGCGCGGAGGTACGAACACTCCTTATTTCTTTGAAGGATCTCCAAAAGATTATGAAGCTGACGGATTCCTGAAAAAAATATTTGGATCGAATACGGAAGTCATAAACAGGTATGTTATTTCTAATTTAAACAGCCCGAATAAAACGCAGGCTCCCGAGCAGGTTGAAGCAAATCCTTTCGGTTTTAAAAACATGCTGGGTAACGTTGCAGAGTTTTGTCTGGATTATTACGATCCTAAAGTGTATGGGAAATATCCCAAAGGTATTGTTCGAAATCCGAGAGGCCCGCGAAATGGCGCAGAACATGTAGTTCGGGGAGGTTCGTTCAGAAATACTCCAAAAGATCTGCGAATCGCACGTCGTGATTTTACGAGAACTGAAGCGTGGCTGGTTACCGATCCTCAAATTCCGAAAAGTATTTGGTGGTACTCCGACTCAAAAAGTGTTGGTTTCAGGGTGGTTTGCGAATACGATAAAGAATCAATTAATCAGTAAAAAAATAAAAACGATACTAATATGAATAAGAATCAACTATCACGCAGGAATTTTCTTGAAAAAACTGCACTTGTGGGCGCAGCCGGTGTTGTTGGCCTTAGCGCTTTAAGTTCTTGCAGCAACAAAGCCAAAGAAGTTGATTATGAATTTCCTCCTTTGTTGGATCTGGCTCCCGATGGCAAAACTTTGCGCGCCGGACTGGTTGGTTGTGGAAACCGCGGGACCGGAGCTGCTCTTAACTTTTTAGCAGCCGGTAATGATTTGCATTTGGTAGCACTTGCCGATGTTTTTGAAGATAAGGTTTGGGATTGCCGGGATAAACTGTTAAAACAAAGAATAGAGGTTCCTGAGAAAAATTGTTTTTGGGGATTCGATGCCTATAAAAGTTTATTAGAAGCCGATCTGGATATTGTGATTTTGGCTACTCCTCCGCATTTTCGTCCAATTCATTTCGATGCTGCGATTCAGGCTAAAAAACATGTGTTTCTTGAGAAACCCGTGTGTGTAGATCCGGTTGGAGCACGTCAGATTATGGCTACGGCTAAAAAGGCAGAGAACCTGGGATTAACAGTAATTACCGGTACACAACGACGTCATCAGCGTGATTATATTGAAACATATAAACAGGTGGCTTCCGGGGCAATTGGAGAATTAACAGCAGCAAAAGCTTTTTGGATGCAGTCGCATGTTTGGTTCCGCACCCGTGAGGAAGGCTGGAGCGACATGGAATATATGTTGCGTAACTGGAACAGTTTCTGCTGGTTGGGCGGCGATTTTATTTTAGATACGCATGTTCATAATATAGATGTTATCAACTGGTTTATGGGCAAACATCCAATTGAAGCTGTTGGATTTGGTGGACGCGCACGCAGATTAACCGGTGATCAGTATGACTTTTTCAGTGTAGATTTTGAATTTGAGAAAGGGGTGTTCTCTCATAGTTTTGCAAGGCAAATCGATGGTTGTGCGAATCAATTGGGCGAGATAATAATGGGAACAGAAGGTTATACCAACTGTAAAAACACCATTTATAATTTGGATGGCTCGGTAAAATGGGTTTACGATTATCCCAAAAATAAAGATGGCCGATCGACCGGAGTAGTTAAAGTCTCGCCGTACATTCAAGAGCATATTCACCTGGTAACAGCAATCAGAACAAATAAACCTGTTGTTGAGGCCGAACGCACAGCGGTTTCTACGCTTACTGCAATTATGGGAAGAACAGCAGCGTATACCGGGCAAAAAGTAACCTGGGAAGAGATGATGAAATCGACTGAGAAATTGGGACCGGACACATACGAAATGGGGCCTGTTGATATGGAATTTCCAATTCCTGTGCCGGGAACGCAACACAAAGCATAAGAGAAAAACATGATTTCTGTAGTAATACCATTATTAAACGAAAGCACATTGGTGAGCCGCCTTATGGAAATGGTGACTCAAAACCTCGAGGTTACAGGCGAGGCTTTTGAAATAGTGTGTGTTGATGATGGTAGTACAGATAATACAGTAGAAAAGCTTCTGCAGTTTAAGGAAGAACACAAGGAGTTGAAGATAGTTTCTCTTTCGCGAAACTTTGGATTGCAGCCTGCTTTAACAGCAGGCCTCGATTATGCAAAAGGCGATTTTGTTGTAATAATGGATGGTGATTTTCAAGATCCGCCGCAACTGATTCCGGAACTGTATGCCAAAATGAAAGAAACCAATGCAGATGTGGTTTCAGCTGTTCGAAATGAACGACATGAAAAGTTTGGGAAGCGTTTTTATATCAATGTTTTCCATAAGATTTTCAGGAATGTTTCTGAAGGAGACCAGCTTGAACAAGCCGGAAACTTTAGTATTCTCAGTCGAAAAGCGGTTAATGCCATTTTGAAATTTTCGGAACACAACAGTTATTTCCCCGGAATAAGGAATTTTATTGGATTTAAACACGAAAATATTGTTTACGATCGTCCGGACCGGTTGGAAGGCGATGCAAAAATGGGAACAAAAAAGTTGTTTACATTGGCCGCTGATGCTATTTATTCATTCTCAAAATGGCCCATTAAACTGTGTTTGTATTTAGGACTTTTGGGGGTGGTTGTATTTCTGCTGGCTATTGTTTACACGTTGGTATCGAAATTTACAGGTCTGGCTCCATTCGGATGGTCATCGACATTTTTGGCCATTAGTTTTTTTGGTTCGGTTCAGCTTACCTTTTTAGGATTAATTGGAGAATACATTTACCGTATTTACAAGGAGGTGCAAAAGCGCCCTATTTATCTGGTAAAAGAAATATATGAATAGAATAGTTGACATATTAACCGCACGAAATGTATTTATTGCAAGCCTTGTAGTGGCTGCTTTGGTACTTGCATTTCTAGCGCCTAAAGCTGCGGTAAATGTCGACGAAATGTTGCATTATCCACATGCAAAAAAAGTGGTA
Source organism: uncultured Draconibacterium sp. (assembly GCA_947492175.1). Lineage (GTDB taxonomy): Bacteria > Bacteroidota > Bacteroidia > Bacteroidales > Prolixibacteraceae > Draconibacterium. The sequence continues at coordinate 223,558 of CANLMQ010000003.1, forward strand.
AACTGGTATTTTACAGGAGGAAAAGATGTGTCTTGTCTGGATTCGCCGGATAACCTGCAATATTACGGACAGTCAGTTGATAATTTTACAGCACTTGTAAACCGTATCTTTTCCATTGAAAACGAATTTATAACCCGCCATTTCACCGGAGCATTCTTTTTCCTGCTACTGCTGTTGTTTAGCGGATTAATCGGGAAACAGTTAACAGGAAGTTATTGGGTAGCTTCAATCGTTGTGGTTTCGATATTGCTTACGCCCCGTTTGTTTGGGCAGGCTTTTGGAAACTTAAAAGATATTCCGTTTGCTGCCGGATATGTGGCAGGCATCTATTTCATTGTAAAATTTTTAAAGGAATTGCCTAATCCGAAATGGACAACAGCGCTGTGTTTGGGGCTGGCAATTGCATTTACCAATTCGGTGCGTATTGGTGGACTGATTCTGTTTGCCTACCTCGGGTTAGGTTTGGTGGCATTTATAATTTTGAAGCCTTTTTTACTTAAATATATCATTTCAACTAAACTTTGTTTTGTAAGGTTAACGGGCCAGGGATTGTTAATAGTATTGGTAGGGTATTTTGCCGCTTTACTATTTTGGCCCTATGCCTTGCAGAACATGGCCCATAATCCGATTGAAAGTCTTTCGGTGATGGAGCATTACAAAGTAAGTATCAAGCAAATTTTCGAAGGCAGTGTTATCTGGAGTTCCAGCTTACCCTGGGACTATCTGCTAAAATGGATAGCAATATCAACCCCGGAGTTTCTACTTCTCGGGTTTATATATTTTGTGGCCTTTTTAACCTATAAGTTTTCTAAACCGATGAGCGAACAACTCTTTTTAGAGTTGTTCCTCTTTTTTACGTTATTATTTCCCATTCTTTATGTAATGGCAATTGGGGCGAATTTGTACAGCGGAATCAGGCAAATGCTTTTTGTAATTCCTGTTTTTGTAATTCTTGCTACAGTCGGTTTTTACGGGATGTTAAAAATAAAAGCCAAAAGAATAGTTAAATTGCCCGCAACCCTTTTGGTTGTGGTTTTAATGTTTTTGCCAATAAAACATCAGGCCAGTACTTTCCCGGCCGATTATATCTATTTTAATGCGATTTCTGGAGGGAATAAGAATGCCTGGAGTAATTATGAATACGACTATTATTTTCATGGAATAAAAGAAGCCTCCGATTATTTAATTAGCGAAATTGGAGACGAAAAGGCAGTGGTAGCCATGAATACTCAATTGCCAAATTACTTCGAGAAAATACCCAATATCGATTTTAAATATACCCGCTACATCGAAAGAAGTTCGGCTGATTGGGATTATGGTTTGTTTGGTATAAACTATATCCATCCTTATCAGCTAAAACACGATACCTGGCAGTCGACAAAAACGGTAAAAACCTTTTACCACAAAGGAAATCCGTTAGTAGTTTTACTAAAAAGGGAAGATAAAAATGACTTGGAAGGTATTCAGCAAATCAAAACAAAAGATTGGGAAACAGGGGAAAAAAAACTTCAAAATGAACTCAAAAATGACCCTAATAATGTTTGGTTATTTGTAAATTTGGCCATTTTGAAATTAGCAGAAAATAAGCTTTCTGAGTTTGATACCCTAGTTGAAAAGGGGAGGGCAATACATCCAACGTATGAGCCTTTTTATTTGCTCGAGGCTCAAAAGTATTACAACCGGAAAGACTATGAAAAGTCGTTTGCTGTATTGAATGAATTGATTAACGTAAATCCACGATATAAAAATGCAGCACCGCTTTTAAAAGCAGTGAAAGAGAAATTAGGGAAATAAATTGGAATTAAAATTTTAGAAAGATGAAAAGAGTAATTGCATTAATCGGACTGTTTATTATGAGTTTACCAACCCTGTTAATGGCACAGGATCAGGGAACATACATTGATAATCTTGGAGCGCAGGACAGTTCGTACATGGATGAAGATTTGTTAGCTGATGTAGGACAACAATCAGGTTCGAATACAACTGTAATTATTATTGTTGTTGCCGTAGTTGTTATTGCTGCTGCTGCTTTCTTTTTCCTTAAAAAGAAGAAAAAGTAACCATTAACGATATGGTGAAAACCAAACTATAATTGGTTTGGTATAGTTTGATCGATTTTGAGATTAAATAAAAAACCCGGCTACTGGCCGGGTTTTTTGTATGGTATTATCTCGTGTTATGCTATTTTTTCAATTGCCTGTTTTATTCTGGCAATACTTTCTTCCTTACCAAGCAGTTCGCAAATTACAAACAAATCGGGTCCCATGTTTCCACCTACCAGACTCAGTCGCAGCGGATTCATTATGATTCCAAAGCCCCATTCTTTTTCATTCATAAATGCTGAAAATGCTTCTTTAATTGAATCTGCCTTCCAGTCTGCAACTGTTTCAAACAACGATGCAATTTCGCTGAGTTTGTTCGGAGTATCTTCTTTCCAGCGTTTTTTCACTGTTTTAGTATCGTATTCTGTTGGAGCCACAAAAAAGTAGCTGCTTTGCTCCCAAAGGTCGGCAACAAACTCGCAGCGTTCTTTTATTTCCGCAACCACAGCATTTACTTTTTCGTTTGTAGCTTCTACACCTTTTTCTGCTAGAACTGGTTTGAACAAGTCAGAAAGTTCTTCAACAGTTTTTCCCTGGAAATAATGTTTGTTAAACCATTTTGCTTTTTCAGGATCGAAACGCGATCCCGATTTTACAACACGCTCCAAACTAAAAATTTCAGCCAGTTCGTCCAGTGTAAAAAATTCTTCATCATTCCCCGGATTCCAGCCCAGTAATGCCAGCAGGTTCATAAATGCTTCGGGGAAATAACCATCTTCGCGGTAACCACGCGAGATATCGCCGGTTTTGGGATCGGTCCATTCAAGCGGGAAAACCGGGAATCCCAGTTTGTCGCCGTCGCGCTTGCTTAATTTTCCTTTTCCAACAGGTTTTAATATCAAAGGAAGGTGTGCAAAACGAGGCCTGGTTTCTTCCCAACCCAGGGCTTTGTACAGCAACACGTGCAGAGGCATCGATGGTAGCCATTCTTCACCGCGAATAACGTGCGAAATTTTCATTAAATGATCGTCAACAACATTAGCCAAATGGTAAGTTGGCATTCCGTCCGACTTAAAAAGTACCTTGTCGTCAAGACTTTTGGTGGTGTTAAAAGTTACGCTGCCGCGAATCAGATCTTCCTCAGTAACATCAGTGTCTTCCGGCATTTTAAAACGAACAACAAAAGCTTCGCCTGCAGCAATTTTTTGCTGAACCTCTTCTTTCGAAAGGTTGAGCGAGTTGTTTAAGCTGTCGCGGGTTCCAATGCCATACGAAAATGTTTCTTTCTGATTCTCTGCTTCTTTTCGGAGTGCATCTATTTCTTCCGGAGTATCGAAAGCATAATAAGCCCAACCGGTTTCTACCAACTGATCGGCATATTTTTTATAAAGTTCTTTTCGTTCACTTTGGCGGTAAGGTCCGAATTCTCCACCAATTCCGGGGCCTTCTACAGGGTTTAAACCACACCAGTTTAAACTTTCAATAATATATTCTTCTGCTCCCGGAACAAAACGAGTTTGATCGGTATCTTCAATTCGCAGAATAAAATCGCCACCGTGTTTTTTTGCAAAAAGGTAGTTAAACAAAGCAGTTCTTACTCCTCCCATATGCAAAGGTCCTGTCGGACTTGGGGCAAATCGTACTCTTACTTTTTTGTCGCTCATTATTCTGTTTTTAATTCGCTGCAAAGATAAAAAATTAAGAATGCAAAGCCACAGCGATTAATTTTAGAAATTGAGCGTTTATAAAGGCCTTAGTTTAATAGTATTCAGTTGGAGTTTTCGGTTCTAATGAGTAGCCTGAGGCAGGAACTGCCGGCTTTCTTTAAGTGGATCTCATTTCGATTGCTGTCGGTTTGCAGAGCAAAGTACTTCTCTGCCAGATGAGACAGAATACTGTTCAAAAAAAATTCTGCCTTTTATCACTATTTATTTCATGATATTTCCGTTACTTTGAAAAAAATTTAAAAACTACGAGATGTACGGAAAAATAAAACAAGACCTTCAAAGTACCCTTGAAGAATTAAAAGAACAGGGGTTATATAAATCAGAGCGTATTATAACATCATCGCAGAGTTCTGATATTTCAGTCTCTACAGGTGAGTCGGTATTGAATTTTTGTGCCAACAATTATCTTGGATTGGCCAACAATCCTGAAGTTGTAAAAGCTGCTCAAGATGTAATGAATGACTGGGGATTTGGACTTTCATCAGTTCGTTTTATTTGCGGAACTCAACAAATTCATAAAGAACTGGAAGAAAAGGTTTCTGAATTTTTGGGAACTGAAGACACGATTTTATACTGTGCTTGTTTTGATGCTAACGGAGGTGTTTTCGAGCCACTTTTGGGAGACGATTCAGCTATTATTTCTGATGAATTAAACCATGCTTCAATTATTGATGGAGTTCGTTTGTGTAAAGCGCAGCGTTTCCGCTATAAGCACTCGAATATGGAAGAGCTGGAGCAATGCTTAAAAGATTCGGCAGAGGCAAAATACCGTATTATTGTAACCGATGGTGTTTTCTCGATGGACGGAGACCTGGCAAAACTTCCTGAAATTGTTGAGTTGGCCGAGAAATACGATGCACTTGTAATGGTTGACGATTCGCATGCAACGGGTTACATCGGTAAAACAGGCCGTGGAACTGCCGAGCATTTCGATGTACTTGGTAAAATCGACATTATCACTACTACTTTTGGAAAAGCAATGGGTGGCGGAAATGGTGGTTGTACATCGGGTCGTAAAGAAATAATCGACATGCTTCGTCAGCGTTCTCGTCCGTATTTGTTCTCGAATACCTTGGCTCCGGCAACTGTTGGTGCTACTATGAAAGTTATTGATATGCTGTCAGGTTCGGGAGAACTTCCGGCAAAAACAATGGCCAATGCCAATCATTTCCGCAGTAAAATGGAAGCTGCCGGTTTCGATCTTGTAAAAGGCGATACAGCTATTGTTCCTGTTATGGTTTACGATGAGCCACTTGCCATTAAATTTGCCGATGAGTTGCTAAAAGAAGGTGTTTATGTAATCGGATTCTGTTTCCCAGTGGTTCCAAGAGGAAAAGCCAGAATTCGTGTTCAACTTTCGGCTGCTCATACAACAGAACAGATTGACAAGGCTGTTGAAGCTTTTATTAAAGTTGGAAAGCAGCTGGAAATAATAAAGTAATTGTTGTAACCAACAAATTAAGAGGAGAAATCAGTTTTATTTGAAACAGATTTCTCCTTTTTTATTTTATTCCCCGAATTGATTGCGTTGAAATGTCCTGACCAATTTTATCGGCGGCTTTTTTAAACTGGGCTGCAGTAATTGCTTTAATTAAAAGCGAAACAGAAGCACCATCTTTGTGGGCGCCAAATTCAGCAATAATTGCATATGTCACTTCTTCGTCGCGGTCTTCTTTAAATACGGCTTTAAAATTTTCGCTTTGTATTTTCGACAGCCCCGAAAAATGAATTGAAAAGTAACCTTCTGTTCCCTGGAAATAGTAGGTTTTTGTTTTTGGATTGTAGGTGGCTTTGGTTAATGTTTGATGTTTTGGTTTTTCTTTTATGTATTTTCCTTCTTGTTGTGGGAAAAGAACCAGCAAACGATAACTGGCAGCATCGAGGTGTTTGAATGTAACCTGTCCTTTTGCTCCGGTAACCTGAAAAGCTACCACTTCGTTATGAGCACCTTTTTCAAGGTAAATTTCGGTTTTTGAGGCCGGCTTGCCTGTAAAAATCGAAAAAACAGTAAAAAAGAGAAAAACCAACAAATTCATGATCTCTTTATTTTATATGTAAAAATGAGGATTTTAGAAATAAAAAGGAGTCAGGCAGGAGAAATGTTTTAAACAGTTGATTGTGAGAAATAAGAAGTGTTAGCAGTCGCGTAGCAGGCAACTGCCAACATCTCTTTTTTAAAATGCATCATTTAAAGTGCGGATGGTTAAAACCTCGTTTAGTTTTTCTTCAGAAATAGATGTTTTCAGATGAATGGTTTCTTTTTCGTTAGGTAAAAGATCGAAATAATTATCCGAGAAAAATCCTTGTTCGTCGGCAATTTGCAGGTAAACGTTTTTTGCGAGTTTGTTGGTGCTTACCGTAATGTTATAGCCGTGGTCGGTTTTTGTAACAGCGTGCTCAATAGTTGGTGTTGTTATACTCAGGTTTTTAAAGGGAAGGAAATAATAGAAATTTTTCGACAGTACTTTTCCATTCTCGATCAGTTCGGAAGTAAATACCATATTTTTAATATTTCTGCGATGCATGAAACGAAATTCGTTTTTGTTTACGTCGTAATAATCGTCGCTCGAATTTGCAGGAATATCAACCAGATGTGCTTCTTCCCAAATCACCTGTCCATCAAAATCAACCAAACGAAGTCGCATTTCTGCATTGACAGGCTCCAGTCGGTCGTTTACTATTCCTACTTTAAATTTAATTCCTTCTTCGTAGGGGCTTATTAAAACCTGGCTAAATCCTTTTTTTACATAGTATTGTAAGGCTTTCCAGTTCTGGTAATAATCGGTTGAGCTCCACGAGGCAACCGGCCAACAATCATTAATCTGCCAATATAAACTTCCCATACAATAAGGCATGGCCCGGCGATGTCCTTCAAGACCAAATTTAATTCCTTCGGCTTGCAATACATGGTTTACGTATAAAAACGATTCAAAGTCTTTGGGTTTCCTGTATTCCTGCAGCATGTAATATTCTATGGTGCTGTTGCCAATCGACGAACGCTGGTGCGATTTCATTACTTCCGATAAAATGTCGTAATCCTCGGGCGTGGCATATTTGCGTATGGTAGCAATTCCCGGGAAACTCTGGAATCCATACTCACTCATAAAACGGGCTAAATGAGTGGCATAGGTGTCGAAAGGTTCTTTTTTCCACCAAACACCCCAGTAATGTTCGTCACCATTAACAAGATCGGCGCTTACTCCCAGTCCCGATGATGGACTTGATCCCCAGTAGCTGCGTTGCGGATCATACTCTTCAACAACACCGGGCAAGGTTTTATGGAAAATATCGATATAAGCCTGCCATATTTTATCTGCATTTTCTTTACTTTTTGCTTTAGCTTCGCGGCGCCAGCCCCAATCGTTCCATGCTGCCAGAATTTCGTTGTTGCCACACCACATGGCAATACTTGGGTGGTTGCGTAAACGTTTTACATTGTCGGTGGCTTCTTGTTTTACATTTTCAAGAAAAGCCTCGTCGCCGGGAAACATGGCACAGGCGAACATAAAATCCTGCCAAATCAGAATTCCGTTTTCGTCGCACAAATCATAAAAAATGTCGTTTTCGTAAATACCGCCTCCCCAAACTCGCAACATATTATTGTTCGAGTTTTTTGCAGTTTCAACAACCGTTTTGTAATTATCTTTGGTTACTCGCGGAAGAAACACATCGTTGGGAATGTAGTTGGCACCTTTCATAAATACGGGGTGCCCGTTTAGTTTGAAATAGAACGAAGTCCCGGCATCGTCTTTCTCGCGAACCAGTTCCAGTGTACGAATACCAATCCGGGTGCTTTCTGTTGTTTTTCTTCCCGATATGTTTAACTCGCCTGTTATATTGTACAAATAAGGATCTCCTAATCCTGCAGTCCACCAAAGTTTTGGATTTTCAATTTCAAAGTTGACAGAATACTTTTCGATTCCCGGGATTAAATTAACCGCGGCACTTGCCAATTGTACGCCATCGTTACTAACAGAAACTGTTGCCTTTCCCTTTTTAGCTGCATCAATTTCAAAAATGGCTGTAAAAGTAGCTTTGTCTTCTGCCACTTCATTCTGAACAATTTGCAGATTTTCAATTTTTGCCTTGTCCCAGGCTTTTAAGTAAACCGGCCGCCAAATACCACTCGTTACCAAACGCGGACCCCAGTCCCATCCAAAATGATATCCGGCTTTTCGTGTGTAAATACTAACTTTTTTTCCGCCTTCAACCTTGCCGTTTTCTGCCTGGTCGTTATCCGATACCGGAATTACATATCCTTGAGCATCGTATTTTTTTATGCCTTCGTTAATTGCCGAACGGAAAACAATATGCAGTTCATTTTCGCCTTCCTCTAAAAATTCTTTTACATCTATCTGCCACTCGCGAAACATATTGTTGGTTGAGCCAATATGCTTGCCATTTAGTTTTATATCGGCGTATGTGTCGAGACCTTTAAAATTGAGTACAACGCGATCGCGATCCAGCGTTGGTTCATCTACAATAAAGGTTGTTTTGTATTCCCAGTCTTCTTTGTCAATCCATTGGAGATTGTGTTCATTCAGACGATAAAAAGGATCTTCAATTTTTTTATTGGCCAGTAAGTCGGTATGCACCGTTCCGGGAACTTCTGCAGGCAACCACTCGTTCTTCCCTGCCTGACTGAATGTCCAGCCTGAATTTAGTTCATTTGTAATCAGTAGATTAGGGGCTTTGGGGTTATGCTTGCATGAAGAAGTGAAAAGTGCAAAAATGAGGAAGATTACGGGTGCACAGAAATTTGATCTCATAATTAATTTGTTTATCGCGCCAACAAAAATGGATAGCTACGAGACCATAAAAATAGTTAATTTTTACTTGTCAGATATTCGCTTTGGATACAAGAGCAGGCAATTTGCCGCTAAGTGCTTGATAAATGATTTTTGTTCGCCTTTGTATTTGTCTGATTTTTTTAGTGTAAACTTTATCGTTTCCGGAATTATAAAATTTTGGCTTTTATTTATTGTTGTTATCATTTGTTCCAATAAATTAAATTACGGCAACCAAAATTAACATAAAAAGATTTTAGTTTTGCAGGCGAAATTTTAATTTTTTACTACACAAAAGCCATTTTTTATTAAAGTCATGAAACTAAATTCCCTCCTCGTTTTAGTATTGTGCTTTGCTGCTCTATGCTCAAAAGCCCAAAAAAAGGTTACGATTAGTGGTTACATATCGGATGTAGCCACCGGAGAAATGCTTATTAATGCGAATGTTTATGAACCTAATCAACTGACAGGAAACATAAGCAATGTATTCGGATTTTACAGTATAACACTTCCAAAAGGTGATGTTACTTTACAATATTCGTTTGTTGGCTACCAAAAAGCAAGTCGTCAAATAAACTTAGTGAAAGACACCACCATAAATATTTCGTTGAAACAACTCGGCGAACTTGATGAGATTACCATAAGTGCCAATAAATCAAAAGTTGAACGCTCGCAGATGAGTATGGTTGAAATTCAATCAACTCAATTAAAAAAGCTACCCGTATTGTTGGGCGAACCCGATGTTTTAAAGGTAATTCAGTTACTCCCCGGAGTACAGTCAGGCACAGAAGGAACAAGCGGTATTTATGTGCGTGGCGGTGGTCCCGATCAAAACCTGTTTTTACTGGATGGGGTTCCGGTTTACAATGCCAGCCATCTTTTTGGTTTTTTTTCGGTTTTTAATCCTTCGGCCGTAAAAACAGTAAAGCTTTACAAAGGTGGATTCCCTGCCCGATTTGGAGGCCGGCTTTCGTCGGTGGTTGATATCCGGATGAAAGATGGTAATTTTAAAGAGTTAAAGGGCGAATTTTCAATTGGATTAATTTCTTCGCGGTTTTCGTTAGAAGGTCCTATTATAAAAGATAAAACATCGTTTATTGTGTCGGGAAGGCGCACTTATATCGATGTTTTGGCACAACCCGCTATCGCAATTGCCAATAAACAGGATGATGAAGGAAATGTAAATGCAGGGTACTATTTTTACGACCTAAATGCAAAAGTAAATCATAAATTTTCCGAAAAAAGCCGATTGTATCTTTCAACCTATATGGGGCGCGACAAAGCCTATTCCAAAGAGGATTATTACTATGTAAACGATCATACACGTTTCGATGAAAAATACGACATGGGAATTGGCTGGGGAAATATTACCTCGGCACTGCGTTGGAATTACATTTACAACCCTAAACTTTTTAGTAATGCAACACTTACCTACAGCAGGTATAATTTCGATGTAAAGGAAGTTTACAAGGATGTAAATACCAGAGATAATTCGTATACCGAAGACTTTTTTCAATACTTGTCGGGAATTGACGATGTTACAGCAAAGTTGGATTTCGATTACTACCCGGGAGGCGGGCATTCGGTAAAGTTTGGTGTTTCAAACATATGGCATCGGTTCAAACCGGGAGTAAATCACGAGCGAAATAAAAGTGATCAGGAAAATATGATGCAGGACGTTGACACTACTTATGGGAACAACAATATTTCGGGTACCGAGTTTTCTCTTTTTATTGAAGACAATTACAAAATTTCAAAGAAATTACAGGCAAATCTGGGCTTGCATTTTTCTTTGTTTAATGTTCAGAATACAACCTATAAATCGTTGCAACCCCGGGCCTCGTTGCGCTACATGGTAAACGATAATTTTTCGGTTAAAGCTTCGTATGCCAAAATGAGCCAGTATATTCATTTGCTGAGCTCGTCAACCATTAGTCTGCCTACCGACTTGTGGCTACCCGCTACCAAGGCTGTAAAACCCCAAAATTCGCATCAGATAGCTTTAGGTAGTTCAATAAAACTGGGCAAAGGTTACGATTTTACAGTTGAAGGATACTATAAATCAATGGAGAACCTGATTGAATACAAAGAAGGTGCATCTTTTACCGGAATCAGCAGCAACTGGGAATCAAAAATTGAAACAGGAAAAGGATGGTCGTATGGTGTTGAATTTCTGTTGGAAAAAACACTGGGAAAAACAACAGGATGGATGGGATATACGCTTTCGTGGGCCGACCGACAATTTGAGAACTTAAATTTTGGGAAAAAGTTCCCGGCAAAGTACGATCGTCGTCATGATATAAGTTTGGCGCTTACCCACAAATTCAGCGATAAATTCGACATGGGATTAACCTGGGTATATGGAACAGGAAATTCCACAACACTGGGTGTGCAACAGTTTCAGTCAGAATTGCCCCAAAACAATTATTCTCAAACTCCAATAACTTACTACGAAGGAAGAAACGGGTACCGGATTCCGTCGTATCACCGAATGGACATTAGCATGAATTTTCATAAGCAGAAAAAAAATGGTATACGTACCTGGTCAATCGGGTTATACAATGCTTACAGCCGGCAAAACCCTTTTTACCTGTATTGGGGACATGAAAATTTTAGCGGCTATAATCAGCAAGGCCATTATTACGAAGATTCGAAACCGGCCTTAAAACAAGTAAGTTTATTCCCTGTGATTCCCTCAGTTAGTTACACTTTTAAATTTTAAACCATGTACCACTATTTAAAGCTATTTAGTATAATTCTACCCCTGGCAATTTTGTTTTGTTCTTGCGAAAAAACCATTGATTTTAACTCCGACCAGGTTAAGCCTAAAATTGTTGTAAACGCCTTGCTGACACAAGGGACAAAAGTATCGGTAAGTATTACAAAAAGTAAAAGTTTATTATCGGATAAAGATTATTTTGAAGTGCTTGCAAATGCAAAAGCCGATTTATATGTTAACGACGAATTTGTTGAAACACTGGAATTTGAAAGCAGAGCCGATACGCTTGAGAAACATTATCATTACGGGGCAATTACAAAAACACCGGTTGATAAAGGTGTTTATACTTCTGAAACGGAAGTTGAAGCCGGGAAAACCTATCGACTTGAAGTTGCTTGCGATGGCATGGACAATGTTTCTTGCGAAACCACCGTGCCAATGCCGGTAGAAATTATTAGTGTTGATACTGTTACTGTGGTGGCTGACGAAAATGAGTATTACGGTAAGTATTTAGCTTACCGGTTGAAATTTAAAGATCCTGAAGATATGTCGAACTATTATCGTTTTCAAATGGATTATACGCGTGGTACAGTGCTTACCCGATATGCGGATGAACAGTATGTAAATACTGATACCGTTGTTCTGTACGAAAGCTATTATTACGGTTATCAGTTAGACGATCCGATTTTTGAAAATAGCGAAAACGAAGCAAACGATATTGTTATGGGAACTCCGGAAAATCAATACGCGATTTTCACCGATAAAAAAATAAATGGGAAAGAATATACCTTATCTTCTCAACTATTTAACTATAGTAATAGCTATTCCGAAGAACAGGCTCCAGGAAATTTTATGACTTACCGGCTTACGTTATACTCAATAAATAAAGATTATTTCGATTATCTGAATACGGTAAACTATCAATCGTGGTATTCCGATGATTATTTTTCTGAGCCCGTTCCCGTGTATTCAAATGTGGAAGGTGGACTGGGAATCTGGAGTTCAGCAGGAATAAGTCAATACAATTTAACAGAGGGAGATTATCCGGTATCCGGAAAAATCTACATCTCTCAGGAAGACTTAAACCAAAATTGGGGAGGCTATGGATATAATTATTAATCTCCTTTTTTGGCAGTAGAAATATTGAAAGGGATATAAAGCGGACAAAAATTGAATAGCCCGGTTGCAAGAGGAACAATTCCGATCAGGCCCCACCAGCTGTTGAAAACAACACCGGCAATAGCAATTAGTATTCCTACGACTATTCTTAACAGGCGGTCAACGGATCCTACATTTCGTTTCATAATTTTACTTTTTTACGGTTTAAACAATGGAACAATCAGAATTGGGATTGAGTTCAAAAGTGCTTGTCGATGATGTTGCATGCTGTTTTTATAAAAAGAGGGCACTCGTTTGTAAAAACGCCTTCTTCTTTTGCTGCAGCTGCTCCCTCGGGTGTTGAAATGTCGTAGCCAGTAAGTTCTTTGCAGATTAGGCTGTTGTGTTCGGCTTTAAATTGTTTATTGAATTGTTGAATTTTTAATTTAGTGGCGGCTTTAGCTTCTGCATCAGACGTGGAATGTCCGTGTTTCATGCCAATTACCATGTAGGCGCCAGTAACTGCACCGCAGGTTTCGGCACATGCCATTCCGCCTCCAAATCCACTTGCAATTTTTAAGGCAGTTTTTTCATCCAATCCTATTTCATTGGCAAAAAGACTAAAAACGGTTTGTGCGCAATTAACTTCTGAAAACCGTTCGTCAACAAGAGCTGTTTTATTTCCCATTTTTGTTTTAAAGATAAACTATTTTTCATAAAAAAAGGCTCAAGCTTTTCACCCTGAGCCTTTTAAAATATATTGTGGTTTTATATTTATTCGCCTCTAACAGCAGCAACACCCGGAAGTGTTTTTCCTTCTAAATACTCCAACAATGCACCACCGGCAGTTGAGATATATGAAACACCGTCAGCAAAACCAAACTGGTTTACACAAGCAACCGAGTCGCCACCACCAACAAGCGAGAAAGCACCTTTTTTAGTTGCTTCAACTATTGCTTCACCAATTGCTTTTGAGCCTCCTGCAAATTTTTCCATTTCGAAAACACCAACCGGGCCATTCCATAAAATCGTTCCCGAGTTTTCGATAACCTTTTTAAAGCTAACAACAGTTTCTGGTCCTGCATCCAGTCCCATCCATCCGTCAGGAATTTCATTCACAGGAATAATTTTTGTGTCAGCATCGTTACTGAAAGCATCGGCTGCAACAACATCAGAAGCCATATACAGGTTAACCCCTTTTTCTTTGGCTAATTTTTCAATGTTTAATGCAGTTTCGAGGTAATCGTCTTCGCAAATCGAGCTACCTACTTTTCCGCCGTGTGCTTTAATAAATGTAAATTTCATTCCACCACCTAAAATCAGGTTGTCAACTTTGTCGAGCAGATTTTCGATGATTGTAATTTTTGAACTTACTTTAGCGCCACCCATAATTGCAGTAAGCGGACGTTTAGGAGCTTTAACGACTTTATCTAAACTCTCAACTTCGCTTTCGATCAAATAACCAAACATTTTATCGTTAGGGAAGAACTTCGCAATAATTGCAGTTGAAGCATGAGCACGGTGTGCAGTACCAAATGCATCGTTTACCCAACAATCGCCGTTTTCAGCTAGTTTAGCAGCAAACTCTTCATCGCCGGCAGTTTCTTCTTTGTAGAAACGAAGGTTTTCAAGAATAAGAACTTCTCCGGGTTTTACGTCAGCAGCCATGGCTTTTACTTCGTCGCCAATACAGTCGGGAGCAATTTTAACAGTTGCGCCGCCCAATAATTCAGATAAGTGGTTTACCAGTGGTTTTAACGAGAATTTTTCTTCTGGACCGTTTTTCGGACGGCCAAGGTGTGACATAATTACCGGAGAACCACCACCTTCAATAATTTTTTTAATTGTAGGCAATGCTGCACGCATCCGTGTGTCATCGGTAATTTCAAAATTCTCGTTTAATGGCACGTTAAAATCAACACGAATAAGCGCTCTTTTGCCCTTAAAATCGTAGCTGCTAATAGTTTGCATAATAATATATCTTTTTAGTGTTTTTTTGAAAAATCAATCAAAGTTAAAAATTAATACACTCAAAAAACAGCGGCTATTTGAGGATGAGCATAATTTAATGTTGCGGTAAACTAGAAATTTCCAAAAACAAGTGCAAAAGTCATATAAATTCACGATAACAACACCGTAGCTCCAAACCTGTTGGTGTTTCGGGCGAAACAGAAGAACTGGTATAAAATTACAGCAGATTTATAAGATGTTGCACCTTTGAAATAACAGAAAGTGCTATTTTTGGCTTATGTTTTTTAAAGACGTAGTTGGACAAGACGAAATAAAAAAGCGCCTAATTCGTTCGGTGCAGGAAGAGAGAATTAGTCATGCGCAATTGTTTTCAGGACATTCGGGGACAGGTAAACTGGCCATGGCTTTAGCTTATGCACAATATATTTCGTGTAGAAACCGTACCGCCGAAGATTCGTGTGGAGTTTGTCCCAGTTGCCATAAATACCAAAAGCTGGCGCACCCTGATTTGCATTTTGTTTTTCCCATATACAATGCGAAAAATCTGAACAAACCGGTTAGCGATGATTTTTTGCCGCAATGGAGAGAAATGGTTACAGCCAATCCGTATTTTCAGTTAAGCCAGTGGTTGGGGCACATTGATGCCGGAAATTCGCAGGGCGAAATTTATGAACGTGAAAGCGAATCAATTTTGCGAAAGCTGAACCTGAAATCGTTTGAGGCCGAGTTTAAAGTGATGATTATTTGGTTGCCGGAAAAAATGAACCAGGCATGCTCAAATAAATTACTGAAAATGATTGAAGAGCCGCCCAGTAAAACTCTTTTCCTGCTGATTACTGAAAACGAAGAAGGTGTTATTGGAACCATCCGGTCGAGGGCACAACTGGTTAAATTTCCGTTTATAACCAACAGCGCTTTAGAACAGGCTTTGCAAAAAACGGAAGGGATTGATCATGAAATTATTCCCGATGCAGTTCATTTGGCTTCCGGAAGTTATATTAAAGCGTTGGAATACCTGACTCCCGGCGACGACGAGCAATTTTATTTTCAGAAGTTTCAGGAAATGATGCGTTTTGCCTACGCCCGAAAAGTGAGTGAGTTAATTGTGTGGGCCGACGAAATGGCTAAAATTGGCCGCGACAAACAGAAAGCCTACTTTGCTGCTGCCCTGCGTTTGGTACGCGAGTATTTTGTATCGAATCTGAAACGAAGCGAAATTGTATATATGAACCGCGATGAAAAAGAGTGGGCTAAAAAATTTGCTCCCTTTATTAACGAACGAAATATTATAGCCTTTGCCGACGAGTTTGAACTGGCTATTAAGCACATTTCGATGAACGGAAATCCGCGCATTGTTTTTATGGATACTGCCTTGCGAATGGTGAGGTTGATAAAAAGGTAATTTCTTTCCATATTGTGAGATTGCACGTTTGAATGGGAAATATTCTCGTATTTTTCCTGCTTAGTTGATTCTTCTTTTTTTTAGATTCAAATTAAAAATCAGGTGATTAATAATCAAATTGGTATTAATCATTACTTTTGTGTGTTAAATGTTTATCTTGACAAACGAAGATAAATTGCCGAAACAAACTATGCAGGAAGTTGATACCATAGAAAGAGGAATATGTAAAACGCCGTCAGGGTGCTGTGCCAAGTTACATGTTACCGATTGGCTGAACGATATAAAAACAGCAACACAGGGCGATGATATTGTTGAAGTCCGTTTTAAAAATACACGCAAAGATTACTATCGAAACGTTAATAACTTAAACCTCAGTGTTGGCGATTTAGTAGCTGTAGAGGGAAGTCCGGGACACGATATCGGAATTATTTCGTTAAAAGGCGAGCTTGTTTTTGAACAAATGAAACGCCATAAAGTAACTTTAAACAATGGCGAGTTCAGGAAAGTGTACCGAAAAGCCAAGACGGTTGATATCGACAAGTGGAAAGAAGCCATTTCGCTGGAACACGAAACCATGATTAAATCGAGGCAGATTGTTAAAGACCTTGACCTTGATATGAAAATTGGCGATGTGGAATACCAGGGAGACCGTACAAAAGCTATTTTTTACTACATCGCCGATGGTCGTGTTGACTTTCGTAAATTAATTAAAGTTTTAGCAGAGAATTTCCGCATCCGTATTGAAATGAAACAGATTGGTGCGCGCCAGGAAGCAGGTCGCATTGGTGGAATTGGTCCCTGCGGACGCGAACTTTGCTGCTCAACCTGGATGGCAAATTTTGTTTCGGTAACTACCAATTCTGCACGTTATCAGGAAATTTCGCTCAATCCACAAAAACTCGCCGGACAGTGTGGAAAGCTAAAATGCTGTTTGAATTTTGAAGTGGATGCGTACATAGATGCGCAAAAAGATTTTCCGCCAAGCAATATTCCGCTGGAATCGGAAAACATGAAGTATCAGTTTCTGAAAGCCGATATTTTTGGAGGTATATATTGGTACGCCCCGCAAGGAAACGGTCCTTCAAATCTGGTACCTGTCCCGGTTCGAAGAGTGATAGAAGTTCAGCGAATGAACAGGAACGGCAAAAAGCCGGAGAGGCTTGTGTCTGAAAGTGCAGATGTGGCTTCTAAAAAGGCCGAATCGTTCCAGAATGTGGTTGGCCAGGATGATTTACATCGTTTCGATCAGCCCAAAAAGCAAGCACGAAAAAAGAGCAGAAATAAACGCCGGAAGCCGACCCAGGCGCAAGGTGAGGGGCAAGTTCGAAATCAAGAACAACGTCAGGCTCAATCGCAAAATGTGCAGCGAAATAAAGATGGGCAGGGAGCGCGTAATAACTCAAATCGTAAATCAAGAAGGAGATAGATGAAGAAGGTTTTTCAATGGATAATTGTTGGGGTATTTCTAACAACACTTTCTGCTTGCGATACAAACCGCATTTTTGACGAGTATAAGCCGATTCCCGAAAGATGCTGGCAAAAAGATTCGCTGGTAACATTTAGTATTCCGGTAACCGATACCATACAAAATCATAATTTGTACATAAATATCAGAAACGATATAAACTACCCGTTTAGTAATCTTTGGGTATTTGTTAAAATTGAACAACCCGGAGGAACTGCCATTCGCGATACATTTGAAATAGCATTGGCCGATGTTGCAGGGAAATGGCTGGGTGAAGGTTTTAGCGGGTTAAAAACCCGGGAAGTAATTTACCGTAGAAATGTATATTTCCCTAATTCAGGAATATATAAAATATCGATACAGCAGGGAATGCGTGAAGATAATTTGCATGGAATCAGCGATGTTGGGTTTCGGTTTGAAACAGTAAAGTAGAATCTTAATAAATTTCGTCAAACTGAACTTGTTTCAGTTTCTAATAACTCAGAGCCATTCGGCTTTAATTTTGAAATAATTTCAGAATGACGTTCAAACGATAACATAAAAAGGTGGGAAAGGGAAAGCTAAAGAAGTTTGAAGAAATGAAGGGCTTTGAACATGTGGTTCAGGTTCCGTATCATGAAATTGAGAACAATAATTTTTATTTGAGAGGGAAATGGGCTAAGGATTTTTTTAAAAATGAAAATCCGGTTGTTCTTGAATTGGGCTGTGGTAAAGGAGAATATACCGTTGAACTGGCTGCAATGAATCCCAACATAAACTATATTGGTGTTGATATTAAAGGAGCCCGATTGTGGAAAGGGGCAAAACAGGCACATGAGCGAGAATTAGAGAATGTGGGTTTTTTGCGTACCAATATCGAATTAATTGCACAGTTTTTTGCCGAAGATGAGGTGAAAGAGATTTGGTTAACATTCCCCGATCCGCAAATGAAGAAGACCAGTAAAAGGTTAACATCTACTTTCTTTTTAAACAGGTATCGGGAATTTTTAAAGCCGGGTGGAGTTATTCATTTGAAATGCGACAGTAACTTTCAGTTTACCTATACAAAAACAATGGTGGAACTTAATAAGTTTGAGATGTTGGCTGAAACCGATAATCTTTACGAATGGGATCACCTAACCGATGTTTTGCGTATTAAAACCTATTACGAAAAACAATGGCTCGATCGTGGGATTACCAGTAAATACCTGGCATTTGTTCCGCACAATGGCGAATACATTGAGCCCGATGTGGAAATAGAACGCGACGAGTATCGTAGTTTTGGACGGTCGGCAAGAGATTTGTAAGTAATTTATTGATGTCCGATTTTTTTAATAAAGTATACGAAGTAGTCAAACTTGTTCCGGCAGGACGCGTAACATCTTATGGTGCTATTGCCAGGTATCTGGGAACAGCAGGATCGGCACGAATGGTGGGCTGGGCAATGAATGCCTGTCACTCACACAAAGATTATGTTCCGGCTCATCGGGTAGTAAACCGCAATGGCTTGCTAACCGGTAAACATCACTTTGATAATCCAAACGCCATGTAGGAATTACTGGAAGCCGAAGGTTTAAAGATGGACGGTGATCAAATCGTCGATTTTAAAGAAAAGTTTTGGGATCCTGTAACAGAATTGAATTCGTGAAATAAACAAATGTTTAATAAAAATCCTCTAAAACAAATCACACTTAAAAGTGTTTTTATAAATGCAATTATTAAATTTGCATGCAAATAATCAATTACAAACAGAGATTAATCAATAGGATATGGCTGATAGTCAAAGAAAGTTAATTGTACCGAAGGATATTACCGATGCTTTACGTACCGTAAAATATCCCGGAAGTGAAGAGGATGTGGTTACACTTGAAATGCCACAGGAAATACGTATTGCAGGTCAACGTGTAAGTTTTTCGCTGGTTTTTCAGAAAAGCAACGACCCGAATATTGAATCGCTGGTTGTGGCTTGCGAAAAAGCCATTAAAAAATACCTGGGCGAGCAGGTTGAGATTGAAGATAACATAGCGGTTAAGTTTATTCATGATATGGAGCGCCCGGTTCTGCCAAATGTGAAGAACATTATAGCCGTAGCTTCAGGTAAAGGAGGTGTTGGAAAATCTACGGTTGCAGTTAATCTTGCAGTTGCATTAGCCAATTCCGGCGCAAAAGTGGGCTTACTCGATGCCGATATTTTTGGCCCGTCGATACCTAAAATGTTTGGCGCCGAGGGCGATCGTCCGGCGGGAATAAAGATTGACGACCGTGAAATGATTAATCCTCTCGAAAAATACGGAGTTAAATTTTTATCGGTTGGCTTTTTTGTTGATACCGACAGTGCAATTATCTGGCGGGGGCCAATGGCATCAAATGCATTAAAACAGCTAATAACCGAAGGCAACTGGGGCGAACTGGATTATTTACTGATTGACCTTCCTCCGGGTACCAGCGATATTCATCTTACATTGGTACAGTCGGTTCCGGTAACCGGTGCCGTTATTGTTACCACTCCGCAAGATGTAGCTTTAGCCGATGTAGTGCGGGGGGCGAGCATGTTCCAGAGCAAATCGATTGATGTGCCTGTTTTGGGGTTAATTGAAAATATGGCATGGTTTACACCGGCCGAACTTCCTGAAAACAAATATTATATATTCGGGAAAAACGGAGGTAAAAACCTGGCAGACAAGTTAGGCTTGCCGTTGCTGGGACAAATTCCGATTGTACAAAGTATTCGCGAAGGTGGCGACAACGGAAATCCGATAGCCAATGAAAGTGAAACTGTTACAGGTGTTTCTTTTGCTGAGGTTGCAACAGCTGTAAAACACAGGGTGCACATCAGAAATATACAAATGGCACCCACTAAAAAGGTAAAGATCAGCAGAAAATAAAGAATTGTATCATTTCAAGTGAGGCAGGAATCCTGTTTCATTTGAAATGATTATTAGTATTAATTACCCAGATTTATATTCATAAAAAGACCTTCCGGAAAATTAATCTTATTCCACATTCATTTTTTCTTATTTTTGCACCATTTACAAAACGGATAAATTCACAGTTAACAAACAATATTCTTGTGATTAATGAGTTTATTCAATGTGCTAATACAATACCTAATTGAAGAGACTGTTTTTACATACCATATTTTTTATTTTCCTGGTTTTGCTTTTTGCCGGTTGTTCAACCGAGAAAAACACTCGTGCTTCGCGTACATTTCATAATGTTACGTCGAAATACAATGTTTATTTTAATGCAAACGAAAGTGTTAAAGAAGGTGTTTTAACCATTAATGAGCGAATAGAGGACGATTTTACACGTTTGTTGCCTATTTACAAAGAGAGCGATCCTTCTACTGCCCGAATGGTAAAATCGGACATGGATTATGCAGTTGTAAAGTGTTCGAAACTGATTGAAATACATTCAATTACAAAAAAACCAAAACGAAAGAGAAAACGAACGCAGAAGTATCAGGATTTTGCCAGTCAGGAGGAGTTTAATAAATGGATTGACGATAGCCACCTTTTAATGGGAAAAGCTTATTACTATCAACAAAATTATTTTGCTGCTATTGACAATTTCTCTTACGTGGTACGAAAATATCCGAACGAGGAAACGGCTGATGAGGCGCAGGTTTGGTTAATAAAAACCTTTACCGAAATGGAAAGGTTTATCGAAGCAAATGAGGTTATTCAGGCCATTCAGGGATACGAAGATTTTCCTAAAAAGCTGGAGCGCGACCTTGCAATTGCAACCGCAAATTACTACGTAAAACAAGAGGAGTATGCTGATGCTATTCGCATGCTTGATATTGCAATAAAAAAGACATTCTGGAAAAAAGACAAAGCACGCTTACAATACATAATAGCTCAACTTTATCAGGAACTGGGGCAAAATGCCGAAGCGTCAAATGCATTTAAGGCAGTTACCAAAATGAATCCGGGGTATAAAATGGCATTTAATGCGCGCATTAATTCCGCCGGTGTATTTTCGGGGGAAGGCAGTACCGAAGAACAGAAAAAGGAGCTGAATAAAATGCTTCGCGACAAGAAAAATGTTGAGTTCCGGGATCAGATTTATTATGCCTTGGGAAATGTATATTTTCGCGAGGGCAACAGGGAAGTGGCCGAAGAAAATTATAAGCAGTCGGTGGCTACCAGTTTTAAAAATCCTTTTCAGCGTGCGCTTTCGTCCATTACTTTGGCCGATTTGTTTTATGAAGACCTAAATTACAGAGGGGCACAATCGTATTACGACAGTGCCATGATCATAATTGATGAAACGTATCCGAATTATGAAAGTGTTTCGGATCGATATGGAAGTCTAACCAGTTTGGTTGACAATTTATTAGTTGTGGAGCGCGAAGATAGTTTGCAAAAAGTTGCCCTGATGCCAGATAAAGAACGAGAAGCTTTAATTGCCTCTTTGATGAAGGAAGAACAGGAACGGCAACGAAATATGGAAAATGTAGCCATGCAGGGTGCTACCAGCCAGGGATATTACCGTTCGAATCGTTACCGCATGGGAATGGGCGGCGGAGGAGGTGCCGGCTGGTATTTCTATAATCCGCAAACAGTAACCTATGGAAAAGTTTCTTTTCAGCAACAATGGGGAAGGCGTCAGTTGGAAGACGATTGGAGACGCTCGAATAAAACCACTATTTCGGCTGAAGAGTATGACGAAAACGCTGAAGAACTGGCACAGGAAAAGCAACGGGAAGAAGATCCTCTAAAGAAGGAATTTTATACGCAGGATTTACCGCTTACCGATTCATTAATGGCAGTGTCGCACGAAAAGATTCGGGATGCCTTGTACAATGCCGGAAAAATATTTAAATCGGAGTTTGAAGATTATCCGCGCTCAAACGAACGATTCGAAGAGTTGCTTAAACGATATCCTGAAAATATATACCTTCTGTCGGCTTATTTCGATTTATACGATTCGTATGAGCTATTAAATAACAAGCCAAAATCGGATTATTACCGAAACTTGATTATCTCGGGCTACCCCGAAAGCAAGTTTGCCCAATACCTTATAAATCCAAATTTCTTTATTGAAATGGAAGCCCGTTTAGATAGCCTGAACCGTATGTATGATGAGGCATTCAGGAATTATAAAGGAGGAAGGTACTCTAATGTTCTTTCGTTAACCCGCGAAATGAAACATATGAAACCTGATAGTGTAATCGTTCCTAAAATTGATTTTATGGAAATGGTTGCCAACGGAGTTCTTACCGATGTGCATAATTTTGAAGCATTATTAAAAACGTATCTCGAAAAATATCCGAAAAAGGAACCCTCGCCACTGGCTCAGGAAATATTAACGCTGATACAGGATAGTACCCTGGCCGACTACGAAAAGTTGGTTGCCATGGGTTACATAAACGAAGAAATTCAGAATGAAGAGTTACTGCCGGATAATTTCCTTGCCGACGATGAATTTGGTGGTAAATTTTCGTACGATGAAGACCTGCTTCACTACTTTGTTATTGCCTACCCGCGAGAAGATGAAAGCAAAATTGATTTGAACCGTTTAAAATTTGATATTGCTAATTACAACATCGATCATTACACTAAAGTTGATTACGACATCGAAACGGAATATTTAGATGATAAACTGGCATTTGTTCTGGTTCGGTCGATGACAAATAAAGAAAATGCATTAATCTACCACGGGTCAATTATTCGTAGGGCTGAAGTGTTTAAATCGCTGCGCGATGTGGATTATATGAATTTTGTAATTTCGTCGACCAACTACCGGGCAGTTCGTCAGGAGAAATCAACAGCAGATTACCTGAAATTCTTTGTTAAAAATTACAGCCGCTTTATTCGTTCGAACTTTAGCGACGAAGGTCCGGATATTTCTCCTGAAGAATTGATGGCAAGGGCTGAAGCTGAAGACAACGCGCTAAAAGAGAAGGGAAGATTTGTTTCGGTAACCACAGGAGCAACCGGCTTGTTCTCTACAGGAATAGATACTACACAGAGTTTTGTGATTGCAGTAAAAGATAAAGGAATGTCGATGCGACAAGTGTTGCGTGGATTTGCTGACTTTAACCGACAGGAATTCAGGGCATGGAATCTGGCTTTGCAGATTAAACAAACAAACGAATATCAGTTGGTTGTTGTTAATGGAATTCCTTCACTAAACGAATCGATGTCGTATTTCCGTAAGGTAGTTACAACGCGCAGTTTATTTGCTCCGCTTGGACAGGCTACGTACCGAAACTTCCTGATAACAAATGAAAACCTGCAGGCATTAATCGATAAAAATAAAGTCGACGATTATATCACGTTCTTCCGCGACAATTATATTCAGCGTAAAAGTACAACTTCTTCAGAAGCTACCGGTACTTCAGAAACAGTAACAGCTCAGCAACCGGCAACACAACCAGCTGCCGAAGTTTTGGCCGACAGTCCTTATGACGTAAATGTTGAAGGTGGACACCGGGTGGTATTTGTAATTCCTGCAACTGGAATTAACAAGGCAGCCTTTGTGACTGGAATTGAAAACTACAACAAAACAAACTTCGCAAATTCATCGTTTGAAGTTGAAGAACAAACACTGGATGCCATTCGCCAACTAGTAATTGTAAAAGGAATGACTGACAAAGAAACTGCGCGTCAGTATTTCAGCAATGTGGTACGTCAGCGTAATTTGTTTGCTCCGCTCGGACAGGCTACGTATCGAAACTTCCTGATAACAAATACCAACTTCGAGATTTTCCTGAAAGAGAAGAACATTACAGAGTACATGGATTTTTACAAAAAAGTGTATTTGGGGAAATAACCAGTAAAAAGCAATCTGTAATATTTTACGAACGGTTCAAACTCTAAACTCTGAACTCTGAACTCTGAACTCAGAGCTTCTGTGGTTAAAGTTTGTTAATCACATACCATAACCGTATTTTATTTGTTTCTATCTTTGAAAAGCAGGATTACAAACGAAAACAACAGAAAAGAGAGTTATATGACAAAACCACGAATACTTTGGACAGACGACGAGATTGATTTATTACGCGCCCACATTATCTTTTTACAGGAGAAAGGCTACGAAGTAGAAACGGCAAACAATGGTTCGGATGCGGTGGATAAAGTATCGGAGAGTTATTTCGATATAATCTTTCTAGATGAAAATATGCCTGGAATGACAGGATTGGAAACGCTTACCCAAATAAAAGCTATTTCTCCTAATGTGCCGGTGGTAATGATTACCAAGAGCGAAGAAGAGAATATAATGGATGAGGCTGTTGGGGCGAAAATTGCTGATTATCTGATTAAGCCGGTGAATCCGAAACAAATTCTGTTAACGCTGAAAAAGAATATTGATCAGAAACGATTGGTAACCGAACAAACTACATCGAAATACCAGATGCAGTTTGCGCAAATTGGTATGCAAATAAACGATCGTTTGTCTTTTGACGAGTGGAAAGAAATTTATAAGAAGCTGGTTTACTGGGAGCTTGAGTTGAGCGAATCCGGAGATTCTGCAATGGACCAGATTCTGAATATGCAAAAAAACGATGCGAATAAAGCCTTTTTTCGTTTTGTAAAAGAGAATTACGAAAATTGGTTTTCGAGCGAGAATGGCGATCGTCCGCTGATGTCGCCCGATATTTTTAAGAAACGCATTTTTCCACATCTCGATGAAGGTAAAAAAACATTTGTGCTGGTGGTGGATAACCTTCGTTACGACCAGTGGCGTACGTTAAGCCCGGTTTTTAACGAATATTTTCATACGAAGAGCGAGGAGTTGTACTGTGGTATTTTGCCGGCAGCAACCATGTACGCCCGAAATAGTATGTTTGCCGGTTTAATGCCTTCTGAAATAGAGCGTATTTATCCTCAGTTTTGGGAGGATGATGATAACGAGGGACACAAAAACCAACACGAAGAAGAGTTGTTAAATACGCAAATGAAGCGTTTTGGCAGAAAAGAAAGTGTGTATTTCGAAAAGGCCACCGGGATTAAAAAAGACCGTTGGGTAACTGATAATTTAAACAACATTTTAAAAAACGACCTCTCGGTGATGGTGGTAAACTTTGTGGATATGATTTCGCATGCACGCACTGAAATGGAAATGATTCGAGAACTTGCCAACAACGAAAAAGCATATCGTTCGTTGACATTAAGTTGGTTTAAAAATTCATCGTTACTTGAGCTTTTAAAAGGTCTGGCCGACAACAATATTCGGGTGGTGGTTACCACCGACCATGGTGCAATTCGGGTGGATAATGCGGTTAAAATTATAGGCGACAGGGAAACCAATACAAACTTGCGTTATAAATTAGGGAAAAACCTGAATTACAAATCGAAACATGTTTACGAAGTTCGCGATCCGCGACGCATTTATCTTCCGTCGAGAAATGTAAGTACAAGCTATGTTTTTGCCGGGAACAGCGACTTTTTTGCTTATCCGAATAACTATAATTATTATGCCAATTACTATAAAGACACATTCCAACACGGCGGAATTTCAATGGAGGAATTGATTATTCCGGTGGTAACCCTGATTCCTAAAAAATAAAAGAAGGTTAGAAGTTCAGACAATTAGAAGGAGGATTCTGAGAAATCAGAACCTCTGATTTTTTTGTTTATTTGAAGTGTCACTAATTTGAACAGCATCTTTTTACTACAAAGTCACCTTTATTGGCACCCACTTTATTACCAATAACCTGGCATTTAATCATTAGCAGATAAAACAAACGGGGATCGGTTTCATCCATTAATCCTTCGTAATTTCCCATGCCTTTTGAAATGATTAAATCGGCTGATTTGTAAATGTCGAGAAACTCACTACTAACACGGTGGAGTATGGTAGAAGGTGCATCGTCGCCATTACTTATTAATGTAGCAACTTTCGGAATACCCACTTCTATGGCTTCCGCTTGTGTAGCATCGTTAAGTATGTAATTGTCACGCACTGCAAACACAACATTGGGGTGGTTTAAAGTTTCGAGAAAAAGCCGGTCGAGTACTATTTCGCCGCAATTATCGCCGAGGTATAGAATGGTTTTAGCCTTGCTTATTTCGGCTTTTAACTGTTGCGAATGGTCAACAGCCAAGTCGCTTGTAAATACTTTCTCAATGGTTTCCGAAACATCGAATTTATGTGTGGGGCCAAAGTCTATAATATTTCCTGCAATTGCCAGACGCAGTGCAGTGTCGAATTTATCATCCGATTCTTCTATTCTTTGTTTAAACTCATCGTATCTTGCCAAAAGTTCTTTGTTGCTTTGCTGCTTTTCTTTTGCATATGGATCGGCAACTTCCGAGTTCTGTTTTAAATTTTCAAGCAGGTTTCTGGTAATTTCAGGCGAAAAGCTGTTGTCTAAATCAATGGTCGCAATTTGTTTAAGCATCCGACTAACCAGTTTGTTTCTTTTTTCTTCTGCAATTTCGAATTTATCCATTCGTTTTTGCAGCGCTTTTACCTGGCAAATAAGGCATTCGTAGTTCATAATAAGAAGTTTGAAGTCGGAATTCAGATGTCCGAAGTTTTGTTTCCGTGGTTTGTAACAAAAGTAAAATTCTTTTGCAATATTTTGATGAAGTGAACCAAAGTTCACACTTAAATTCAGAATAAGTTAAGTTTTGTTGTAAAATATTAGCAGTTGTATCAGTTTCTTTTCCCCTTCATTTGTGCATAAAGCTTATTGGCAAAAATAAAATCATCTAGCTTTTGGTTGCCAGAGTCTAATATTTCGTGTTTGGTGCCAACCCATTCCTTTTCTCCCTTACTGATAAAAAGTACTGACTCTCCAATTTCTATCACCGAGTTCATGTCGTGTGTGTTAATAATGGTGGTCATTTGAAACTCTTTTGTAAGTGTTTGAATCAGTTGGTCGATTACTGTTGCAGTTTCTGGATCGAGTCCGGAATTGGGTTCGTCGCAAAACAGGTATTGCGGATTTAGTGCAATGGCACGTGCAATGGCTACACGTTTCTGCATTCCCCCGCTAATTTCACTTGGCGAAAGTTTAAAAGCCTGCTTTTCAATATTTACGTGCTCCAGGCAG
The DNA here is from genome assembly GCA_947492175.1 of uncultured Draconibacterium sp. GTDB lineage: Bacteria > Bacteroidota > Bacteroidia > Bacteroidales > Prolixibacteraceae > Draconibacterium. Next base: position 250,757 of record CANLMQ010000003.1, read on the forward strand.
AATTCCACTCGTTTGTTCTTTTCTGCAGTGCTCATTTCTGTAAACATATCAAGCGGAAAACGTACATTGCCTTCAACATTAATACTGTCGAAAAGCGCCCCACCCTGAAAAACCATTCCAATCTCTTTACGTAATGCTTTGCGTTCCTTGTCACTTATTTTCGTGAAATCGCGATCGTTGTACCATATTTCGCCACTATCAACTTCAAAAAGTCCTAAAATAGATTTTAATAAAACAGTTTTTCCCGAGCCGCTTCGACCAATTATCAGGTTGGTTTTTCCGGGCTCGAACGAGGTTGAAATATTTTTTAGCACCTGGTTGCCATCGAATGACTTGTATACGTTTTTAAGTGTGATCATGTTAATAGCAAACGTGTTAAAATTAAATCGAAAAACAATACCAGAATATTGGTATTAACAACGGCTTTTGTACTTGCTTTACCAACTTCGAGTGCTCCTCCTTGAACATAGTAACCAAAATAGGCAGGTACCGAAGCCACCAGAAATCCAAATACAAGCGATTTTATTATGGAAAAAGTGACATAGTAAGGAACAAATGCAAATTTTAAGCCTTGGAGGAATTCAGGTACTGTTACAACGCCAGCAATTGGTCCGGTAAATAGTCCGCCAATAATCCCAAAAAATACACTCATAATAAACAAAAAGGGAAAAATTAATACAACTGCTACAATTTTGGGAAGAATAAGGTAGCTGGCCGAATTTACACCCATTATTTCAAGTGAATCGATTTGTTCGGTAACGCGCATTGTGCCAATTTCGGAAGTAATGTTCGATCCCATTTTTCCGGCCATAATTAATGCGAGCATAGTTGAAGAAAATTCCAGGATTAAAGTATCGCGGGTACCAAAACCTATCAGGTCGCGCGGGTAAATTGGATTCGACATGGAATAGGCAAACTGAATCGTCATAATTCCACCTATAAATACCGAAATAATTACGACAATCCACACCGAATTAACTCCAAGACTATCAATCTCATGAAAGAGCTGCCTGAAATACATTTTATGTTTTTCAGGTTTGGCAAACACTCTTTTAAGCAAGGAAAAATATCGTCCTATGTGAAAGAAAAATCCCATGTGTAATTGTTAAGATGCGCTTATTGTTTCGCTAAAATTACAACTTAAAAACCTTAAACAAAATTTTTGTCAAATTGATTGATGCAGGGCAACATTCCTCAATTTATTGCGTAATTTTTACAGAAACTTTCTTAAATTGGATATTTTTGAGCCCGAAATTAAAGAAAATCAAATGACTAACAATTTTTGTGTGATAATGGCGGGAGGTATTGGAAGCCGTTTTTGGCCGCTAAGCCGCACTGCCAAGCCAAAACAATTTTTAGATATTTTAGGAACCGGAAGATCTTTTCTCCAGCAAACTTACGACAGGTTTGTAAAAATTATACCCCCCGAAAATTTCCTGGTGGTTACCAGTGTAAATTATAAAGAGTTGGTAAAAGAGCAACTTCCCGAATTAGAAGATGACCAGATTTTACTTGAGCCACTTCGTCGAAATACGGCGCCCTGTTTGGCTTATGCTGCCAATAAAATAAAATCGAAGGTGCATGATGCGGGGATAATTGTTACGCCTTCAGATCATCTTATTTTAAAGGAGGATGAGTTTATAAATCAGGTAAAAAACGGACTTGATATAATTTCTGAAAAGGATAAACTAGTAACGCTGGGTATTAAACCAAGCCGTCCGGAAACGGGTTACGGATACATTCAGGTGAAAAAACGCAAAGAATTTAAGGAGCTGAATAATCTGTACAAAGTGAAAACCTTTACTGAAAAACCTGATGAGGAAATGGCTTCGATATTTGTTGAAAGTGGTGAGTTTTACTGGAATTCAGGGATTTTTATTTCATCGTTGCATACTATTCTGGAAGCTTTTCAGCAACATCTTACCGAAATTGCCATTAAATTTGAAAAGGGGCGGAAGCTTTTAAATACAAATAGCGAGGAGCCCTTTATCAGGAAGACATACTCCGAGTGTCCGGCTATTTCCATAGATTACGGAATTATGGAAAAAGCAACAAATGTATATGTATTAACTGCCGATTTTGGATGGAGCGATTTGGGAACCTGGGGATCGTTGTACGAAAACAAGGAAAAAGATCCGGATGGAAATTTGATTGGAGGTGATAATATTCTTACATATGATACTTCCAATTGCATTGTGGATATATCGAAAGGAAAAGTTGCGGTTATTCAGGGATTAGACGGTTATATTGTAGCCGAATCGAATGATACCTTAATGATTTGTCGTCGCGAAGATGAAACTCAGATAAAGAAATTTGTTACCGATGTACGAATCAAAAAGGGAGATTCGCTGGTGTAAATTGCTTTAGAGGCAGATTTAAAGCACCATCATAGAAATAGAAACGGGCAAAGCTGAATGGCTTTGCCCGTTTCTATTATTTACCCATCCAAATTATTTTGTAATCTGAGTTTTTACCGGCATATTTTCTTTGGGAAGATTTCCTGTCCACTTTTTTATTGTATAATTTATCCGGATAGTAATCATATACATTACCGGCGAAATAATTAGAGTAAGAACCGTTGCAAATGATAAACCGAAAATAACGGTCCACGACATTGGTCCCCAAAAAGCAACACTTTCGCCACCCATCGATATCTGCGGATCGAATTTTGAATACAACGAAAAGAAATCGAAGTTTAAACCTACGGCAAGAGGAAGTAATCCGAGTACGGTAGTTATAGCTGTCAGCAATACCGGGCGCAAGCGTGTGCGGCCTGCCTCAACCAGCGCATCAATCTGTACCTTTTTAGGAAGGAAAGTATCTTCTGCATAACCCAGTTCTTCCCGCTTCCGTTTCCGGGTAAGGTCGATGTAATCGATTAACACAATGCCATTATTAACCACAATACCTGCCAGCGAAATAATACCTATTCCGGTCATAATTACCACAAACTCCATTTTAAAAATTCCCAGCCCCAAAAATACACCAATGGTACTAAAAATTACGGTGGCAATAATAATTGCCGGACGAATAAAGGAATTAAACTGAGTTACCATAATAATCATAATCAATGCTATAGCAATAAGCAGAGCAAAAGCAAGGAAATCCATACTTTCTGCCTGTTCCTGCTGTTCACCCGTAAACTCATACATATAACCCTGCGGCATATCATACTCTTCCAAAATTTGAGCTAATCGCGCATTAACCTCGTTGGCATTGTAACCTTCCACAATTTCCGAAGAAATAGTAATTACCCGTTTAAAATCGATACGGCTGATTTTATCGTACGAAGTATCGTATTTAAAGCTGGCTACCGAAGAAATTGGAATGCTGCTTTCGTTTACCTGAATCTTTTGGTTCATCAGTGTTGAAACATCGTTTCGGTATTTATCTTCCAGGCGAACAAAAATATCGTATTCATCTTCCCCGTCTTTAAACTGACTTGCCTCAAAGCCATATATTGCATATCGGAAAGCAAGTGCAATCTGTTGTGTTGACAACTCAAAACGGCGTGCTTGCTCGCGATCAACCTCAATTAGCATTTCGGGCTGATTGGTATTAATATTAAGCTTTAGCTCATCAATTCCGGGAATATTATCCTCCTCAATAATCCGAAGAAAATCGTCGGTAATTTTTGTCAGCATATCAAAATCATCGCCGCTGATGTCGATATTTACCGGAGCCCCGGTTGGTGGTCCTTCGTCTTGTTTCTCTACGTAAATTTTTGCTCCTACAAAACCATCCAGATTTTTAGCTATCTGCTGCATAATCAAACTGGTATTAATGCCTTCACGCAGTTTGTATTCCACAAAAGAAATAGAGGTAAGCGATTTGTTGGGACTTAGCTCGCTTTCGAACATTCCACCTTTTCCAACACCCACATTGGTAGTTACCGATTTTACAATGTGTTTTACTGGTTCGAGGGTTTCTTTTACAATATTTTCAACTTCATGCGATACCTCATCGGTACGTTCAATAGACGTACCCAGTGGTAATTCCATTGTAACATACACGGTGGTTGGGTCAGTATCGGGGAAGAATACTACTTTCGGATTTCCTCCGAAATAGAATCCCATGGAGAATATAAGCAGCAATACGGTTCCGCCAAAATACACGTAAGGCCATGGGCCGGTAAGGGCATGTCTCAACTGACGGGTATAGATGCTTTCGAGCCACACCAGAAATTTAGTTTGGAACCAGCGTGCCAGTGGACGCAGTGCCAACAAATTCAGCACCATAAGTAAGGCTACTGTTGCCAGGAGATTTCCAAGCAAAAATATTTGTGCGGCATAAAATAGCACTGAAATTCCGGCAAAAATAGTGGCGTTTCGCAACACTCTTCTTATATCTGCTTTTTTTGTAATGTCATCAATTTTCATAAAAGAGGCGATAAATGCCGGATTCAGGATAAGCGCTACAAACAACGATGAAGCAAGCACCACGATCAGAGTTTGTGGGAAAATTTTCATAAACTCACCGATAATTCCTTCCCAGGCCAGCAAAGGAAAGAACGCAGCCAAGGTGGTTAATGTAGAAGAAATAATCGGGAAAGCGATTTCGCTTACTCCCTGTTTGGTTGCCCGAAGCAGGGGGTAGCCCTTGCTATATAGGCGATATACATTTTCAACCACTACAATGGCATTGTCAACCAGCATACCCAGCGCCAGAATAAGGCCATAAAGCACCATCGAGTTCAGGGTAATTCCTTTTTGGTCGAGAATTACAAACGATAGAAACATTGAGAGTGGAATTGCCAGTCCGGCAAAAAGAGCATTCCGGAATCCTAAAAACAAAAAGAGAACAAAAGTTACAAGTATCATCCCGAGAATGATACTGTTTTCGAGGTTTGAAATCGTATCTTCAATGTATGTGGTCAGGTCGTCTGTTACAATTACTTCCAGATTTTTGGGCAGTTGTCCTTCTTCCTTCATGTTCTCAATACCTTTTAGTACATTTTCGGAAGCAGAAAGAATGTTTTCGCCTGATTTTTTTGTAACCGAAAGGGTGACCACTGGTTTGTTGTTTAGGCGGGCAATGGAAGCCTGTTCTTTATATCCGTCGGTAACAGTTGCAATATCGCGGATGTAAACCGGTTTGCCCATGTTCACCTTTACAATGGTGTTTTCAATTTGTTTTGTATCTGTGTAATTCGCTTCGGTGCGGATGGTACGGCGAATCTGGTCGGCAGTAAACTGACCTGCCCCCATGGTAATGTTTTCGAACTGAATGGCGAAAGCCACATCTTCGAAGGCAATTCCAACAGCATCGAGTTTGTGAGGATCAACGTCAATCTGAATTTCGCGTTCTTCCACGCCACGTATATTCACTTCCGAAATTTCGCGGTAGCTTTCCAGTTCATCCTGTAAATCTTCGGCAAAATTTTTCAGTTCGCGCATGCTGAACTCTCCCGAAATATTTACATTCATAATCGGAAATTCAGAGAGGTCGAAGTCGGTTACATACGGATCGCTTGGAAGATCGGTTGGCAATTCCGATTTTGCTTTATCAACACGGTCTTTTGTATCCTGCAACGCATCCTTAATTGTAACGTTTGTATTAAACTCTACAAATATGGTACTCACATCCTGGTACGATGCCGATGATACCTTTTTAATCCCTTTCATGCCCTTCAGTTCTTTTTCAATCGGGCGGGTTACCAGGTTTTCAATATCGACAGGCGAATTTCCGGGATAAAGTGTCTGTACAAAAATGTAGGGAACCACGATCTCGGGCATTGCTTCTCGTGGCATATTGTTGTACGAAAACAGGCCAAAGAAAACCAGCATTGCAGTAAAAATGTAAACTGTGGTTTTATTTTTTAACGCAATGTAGGTCGGCCTGAACTTGCGCATTATTTCTTTTGGTATTGACTTTTTTTCTTTCTCCATCTCGAAGAATTTTTGGGTTGATTAATTGATTTCTACAGCGGTACCGTTGGCAATTTGATTGTAACCTTCGGAAACTACCTTCATTCCGGCATTCAAACCACTGACTACTTCAGTAAGATTATTATCAGTAACACCGGGAGTTACATACACTTTTTTTGCCATGTGTTTTCCGTCTTTCGTATCAACAATGTAAGTATATGAACCTGAAAAATCTTCTTTTATAAATAAGGTTGGCACCACAATGGCCGAATCATTCACGTAATCGCGAAGCTGAAGAATCGACACAAGATTGGGCTTTATAAGTTTATTTGAATTGTCAAGATTAATTCTTACCCTGAAGGTACGGTTGTTCGGATCAATGGTATTCCCAATCTGATCGATGGTTGCATCGATGTTGTAATCCAGGGCAGGGAAATAAACATTAACCTTGTCGCCCTTACTTATTTTTGTAATGTACGATTCCGAAATGTCGCCGTACACTTTTATTTTACTTATATTAATCACTTTGGCAAAAGGTACTTGCGGGCTTCCGATATGACCTTTCTTTTGGTAAACAATGTCAACAACACCGTTTACAGGCGCCTTTACTTCAGTCATTTCAATCTGAGTATTTAAGCTTTTTATACGTTTTTCGAGGCTTTCCTTGTTGTTTTTTGCCTGAAGGTATTGCATTTCTGAACCAATGTTTTGATCCCATAAATTTTTCTGACGTTCGTAGTTCGTAACGGCCAATTCAAGCTGAACTTCCAATTCTTCTATCGAACGTTCGAGAAGGTCAGTATTCAATCGTGCAATTACCTGTCCTTTTTTAACACTTTGGCCTTCTTTCACCAAAACCTCTTTAATAACTCCCGACAATTCAGGACTAACATCGACGTCCTGTTCGGCTTCCACATTGCCGGTTACCTCGATAAAATGCTCAAATTTTTGTTCGGCAAGATCGGTAACTTTAATTTTTACTACTTCTTCCTTTTTCCCGTTTGATAATTCTTTTTCAAGTGTATTGATTTGTTGCTCAAGTGAATGAGCTTGTTGTTTTAATTCCTGCAGCTGTTTAAGTTTTGCTGCTTCGTCGTTTATATTTGTGTTACCACATGATGCGAGGAGAACAGCACCTGTTAGTAAGATTAGAATTTTTTTCATCATGATTTCTTTTTAAGTTTCTGTTTTATAAGGCTCCGGCTGCTTTTTTAAGTTTTAAGTCGGCTTGCAGCAGTTGCATAGTTGAATTTATCAGTGCCTGAAACGAATTGATATATTGTGTTTCTTGTTGCGAAAGCTCGGCACTGCTTACCATTCCGTTGTTAAATTTTATATGGGTTTTGTCTAAAATACTTCGGGCAAGATCACGACTTTCCCGGTCGTTTTTAAACTTATCAATTGCAGTTTCCATTTCGGCCGATGCTGTTAAGTAATCTTTTTGAAGTGTAATTTCTGCATATTTAAGATCGTTTTTAGCTTTTTCTACATCAATTCTGGCTTGTTGTACTTTCGAGCGTTTTTGTCCCGAGTTAAATATGGGGATTGATGCCTGAAGTCCGATAATAGAAGAAGTATACCAGTCTTCCTTGAAAAGATTTGCATTGTTACTAAATGACGTTTTAGTATAATTGTAGAATGCATTTAGCTTTGGTAAATAAGTTGATTTCTCTAGCTTAAACAATTTTTCAGAAACCTGAAAGTTTGAATTGGCCAGTTTGTAATCGATGTGTTGGTTAAATTCGAACGCGAGTGTGTTTTCTTCTTTAACCAAAGGCAAAACAAAAATATCAAGATTATCTGTTAACGAAATCTCAGTGTCCAACGGATATCCCATAGCATATTTTAAAACTGTTTTAGCAATTTTTAATTCTCTTTCGGAACGGTTTACTTCATTTTCTGCTGTTTTTACAAGAATCCTTAGCTGATCGACATCTTGTTCTTCTCTAAAACCATTTTTGTAGTATGCCTTGGTTTCATCGAGAAGTTTTTGGGTATTGGTTAAATTTTCTTCCATTACTTCTTTGTACTGTCGGCTTATAAGAACCATATAATAAGCTTGTGAAACAGCATCGCGAATATCAATTTCCATTTTTTCATTTGCTTGCTTAGCAAGATTCACGTATAGTTCGGCCGAACTCACACCAACAATCCACGAGCCGTCGAATATCTGCTGCGACACATTTAATCCGAAGGTGGAGTTGTATTTTTGTGAAAAAGAGATAGGATACATACCATCGGGAGGTGTGTCGTCAGGAATTTTCAGAAATTCCCAATATTCTTTTGGAATCATGGCAACAGGGAAGGGAGTTTTTGTTGCCTTGATATTCTTTGAATAATCCATTGTTCCCGATACTTGCGGTAAACCTGTTGAAATGGTTTCCCATACCTTTTTCTGGGCAATTGTAATGTCTTTGTTTGTATTGCTTAAAACATACGAGTTTTCCATCGCAAACTGTGTTGCTTCGTAAAGCGAAAACGCTTTGGGCTCGGTTTGTGCTTTTAAGCTAATCGAACCAATTGCTATTGTTAAAAGCAACAGATACTTTTTAAATTTTATTTCCATTCTGAACTCTAGTTAGTTGTTTCTTATAATATTCCAGCCCTTTGGCCGTGCAAATGGCATGCATGTGATAGTTCATCATACTATCGAAAAATGCAAGTGTGTTAACTTCATGTTCTTCAAAAATCCCATACTGAGGATTTAAAGTGTATAATATTCTGCCTACCTGTAGTTTAGCTATAAAGTAGGTTTCCAGTCCTTCTCTGTATAATCCCTGTGTAATTCCGTGGTTAAGATTGTCGATGGTGTCGACCAAAATTCTTTGTCGTTTGGTATCACGAACTTTTTTATAAAGCCGGGGATAAAATTTTTTCAGGTCCTGTTCAATATGACTGTTGTATATCTTTAGAATTACAGCTACATGTTCGCGAATTTTAAATATATAATCAATCGCATTTCCACTTGTTGTTTCGTGTCGGTGTATTTCCGCATCTTCTAAAAAGTAGTCAACCACGTGCGAAACCAGCTCTTCTTTGTCGGAAAAATACTGATAAAGTGTTTTTTTCGAAATGCCGAATTCTGTCGCTACATTGTCCATTGTGACATTACGTATCCCAAACTTGAGATACATTTGTCCAACATTTTTAATAATTGTTATTTTTTTCTCTTCCACGGGAGCAAATCTAATCTTTTAATCGCAGGAAACTTTGGGTGTGTTAAAAGTTTTCATGTATTGTTGTTCTGTTTTGGTTAAAATATAAGCTTTTGCAAGAATAATTAATGCATCGTAAAACTAGTTCAACTCAAAAAGTTTCCATATACAGAATCGGTAAATGGCGAAATAGAGCCAATTAAACCCGAATTATTTATTGTGGAAAAAGAAATGATTCGGCCACGACTAAATCTTGCGGCCAGGTAATTTTTATGTTTTCGCGGTTTCCTTCAACCAGGTGAATTGTTTTTCCGCTGTTCTCCAATACCGTAGCATCGTCGGTAAAATTTTGGTGGGGTGCCAGTTTGTAAGCCCTTTTTATTTCACTCACCTGAAATGTTTGCGGCGTTTGCACAAGGAAATATCTGGAGCGGTCAACTGCTTTGTTCTCGTTCCCGAAAGAATAACGAATGGACTCTGAAGGTGGGATTACCGGAAGCGCATTCCCTTTTGTAATGGCAGTGCTGAGGCAATTGTGCAAGGTAAGCTCAGAAACCAATGGTCGGACACCATCGTGAATAAAAACAACACCATTTTCGTCGATTGTATCCAAACCGTTTTTAACTGATTGGAATCGGTTTTCGCCACCAAAAGCCAGGCGATAGTTGAATTCGAATTGATGTTTTTTGCATAATTCTTCCCAAAAGCTGCACTGATTTTTGGGTAATACAAGAATAAAATTAACAGTAGGATCGAAGCGCACAAAAGCTTCAAAAGTATACATTAAAACAGGTTTGCCATTAATTTCAAGAAATTGCTTGGGTACCGAATTGTTCATCCGGTTGCCACTTCCTCCTGCTACAATTAATGCAAACTTTTTTACCATGCTTACTGTTAAAGTTGTAATTTTCGTTCGGTAAAAATAACTTAAAAATATTCCACTATGGATAAGGTTCTCCATTTTTTAACGGAACTCTCGGCAAACAATAACCGCGAATGGTTTAATGATAATAGAAAACGGTACGAAGAAAGCCGTGATAAGGTCGTTTTTCTTACCGATGTTTTAATAAATGAAATTGGAAAATTTGATTCGGAAGTAAGAGGATTGAGTCCGAAAGATTGTGTGTTTCGAATATTTCGCGATGTCCGGTTTTCGAAAGACAAGCGCCCTTATAAAACCAATTTTGGAAGTTTTATTTGCAAGGGAGGACGCAAAAGTATGAATCCGGGTTATTATTTTCATATTGAACCAGGCAGCAGTTTTGTTGGTGGTGGAATTTACATGCCTCCGTCGGAACCATTAAAGCAAATTCGGAATTATATGTCTGAAAATGCCGAAGAGTTTTTGGCGATTTCAGATGATCCCGGATTTAAAAAAACTTTTCCGCAGATGTACGATGATAAGCTAAAAACAGCGCCAAAAGGTTTTCCAAAAGATCATGAGTTTATCGATCTTCTAAGGTATAAATCTTACATCTTTTCAAAGGAAATAGATGATAAGATTGTGACAGGTAATAAGTACATTGAGCACATGGTTGGGTTATTCGATCAGTTACATCCGGTAAATGCATTTTTAAATGAGGCATTAACTTAGAATGATTCCAATTGAACTGTATTTGCTGAAAAATTTAGATAAACAGGGTTACTTTTAAGGATTTAAAGGAACTTTATTATACAAACCCTTATTTTTTATCTTCCCGATTACAATGAATGCCCCGGTAGTTCTTACCGGGGTTATTTATATAAATAAGCCGAAATTGGTTAGACGATTCACATTTGTGGAGTTTGTGTTGATTGTAGGATTACTGGTTTAAGAACAATTTTAAGCATAAAAGGTATTGGCTGACTTGTAGTTGCTTAAAATGGTTATGAATAACAAATTTTCGTTTTAGAACATCTCTAAAACATCAATAAAAAACTATTTTTGCAACTTAATTATATTAAATTAATACTATTTTATACTATGAAAAGAGTTCTACTGTTATTCTCATTTATTGCCTTTGTGGCAGCAACTAACGCCCAAAATGTTCAACTTCATTACGACTTAGGTGAAGGTCGGAAAATGCTTACATCAACCGTAGAGATGTTCAGGCCCGATAAATACGGATCAACATTTTTCTTTGTTGACATGGATTACGGTTCGGATATTAGTGGTTTGGATAATGGAATTTCGTTGGCTTACTGGGAAATTGCCAGGGCTTTTAAATGGAACGAAACCCAAAAGTTTATGCCACGTGTTGAATTTAACGGAGGAACAATGAATGTAGGTAGCAATATCTGGATTCCGATTGAAAGATGCTGGCTGGCTGGTTTGGAACGTACATGGGCTTCAGCAGATTTCTCTAAAATATTTACTTTGCAGGCTAACTATAAGTACATTAAAGACAAAGAAGACGCTGCTTTCCAGATTACAGGTGTATGGACTATTCAAATGTTGGAAGGTAAATTAACTTTCTGCGGTTTTGCAGATTTCTGGAAAGAAGGAATGGATTGGACATTTGATGGAAAAGATGATACTGATTTCAGATTCTTAAGCGAGCCACAATTGTGGTATAACCCATGCAAAAACTTCTCATTCGGTACCGAAGTTGAAGTGAGTAATAATTTTGTAGGTGATGAGTTTGCGGTAAAACCAACCTTGGCGGTAAAATATACCTTCTAAAAATATAAACTATGCTCGATAAATTTTTTAACATAACAGCACGAGGATCCTCTTATAAAAAGGAGATTATCGGAGGAGCAACTACGTTTTTGACAATGGCCTATATCATTTTTGTAAACCCGGCTATTTTGGGTGATGCAGGAATGGATAGGAGCGCTTTAATTACGGTTACAATTGCCGCATCGGTAATTGGTACTTTACTTGCAGGAGTTTGGGCAAAAGTGCCTTATGCCATGGCTCCGGGAATGGGACTTAATGCCTTTTTTACTTATACTCTGGTTTTAGGTGCAGGAGTTGAATGGCAAACTGCACTTGGCGTTGTATTTATTTCGGGTATTGTATTTCTTGCACTTACCGTAACCGGAATTCGAACAAAAATTATTCATACAATACCTCTTGCTTTACGTTTGGCAACAGGAGCTGGTATTGGTTTGTTTATATCTTTTATTGGTCTTAAAAACATGGGACTTGTTGTGGCTAATCCTGCAACTTTTATCGGACTTGGAGAATTTACTCCAACCCTGTTAATTGGTATAGCCGGTTTAGTTATTACTGCTATTTTCGAAGTTAAGAAAGTTCGCGGAGGCATTTTTTATGGTATTATTATTACCACCATTATTGCATTGGTTGTTGGTGAAGTGAAAACTCCCGAAGCTTTTGTGTCTATGCCTCCTTCAATGAGCCCACTGGCTTTTAAACTCGACATTATGTCGGCTTTGAGCTTTGGTTTGATTGGAGCGATTTTCTCGTTTATGTTTGTTGATTTATTCGATTCTGTTGGTACAATTGTAGCTTGCTCTTACGAAGCAGGTTTCGTTGATAAAGATGGAAAAGTGGAACATGTTGACCGTATTCTTGAAGCTGACGCAGTTGCAACTGTTGCCGGATCGTTAATGGGAACAAGTACTACTACAACCTATATTGAGTCGGCATCGGGAATTGCAAACGGTGCTAAAACAGGATTTGCTTCTGTTATTACCGCCGGTTTGTTTTTTCTTGCTCTTTTCTTTGCTCCTCTAATTGGAATCGTGCCCGGATATGCTACGGCTCCTGCACTGATTATTGTTGGAGTTTACATGTTTAAAAATATCAAGCAAATAGACTTTACCGATTTTTCGGAAGCAATACCAGCATTCCTTACAATTGTTTTAATGCCTCTTACTTTTAGTATTTCAATAGGATTGTCTTTTGGATTTATCTCTTTTGTAGTACTAAAATCAGTAGCCGGAAAATTTAAGGAAATTTCGTGGTTAATGTGGTTAATTGCATTGTTGTCAGTCGTTAACCTGTGGCTCGGAGTTTAATATCGTTTATAAACGAATAAAATATATAGAAAAGAGGTACAGTAATGTGCCTCTTTTTTGTTTTTTACTATTTTTACCGTCTCAGGGACATTAACTCAGTTGGTTTAGAGTGTTACCTTGACAGGGTAGAAGTCACTGGTTCGAATCCAGTATGTCCCACTTTCTTTTAGCCTCAGAAAATGTCTACTGTTTACGCTTTGTATTCCCCAAAATTCTTTTTCAGCTGTATAATTTGCGCAGAAAAGGACAAATCTAATGGTTCAGAAGTATCATTTGTCCAGAAAAGAACAAAATTGAGGGTTCAGAAGCTTCAATTGTGCAGAAAAGAACAAAATTGACGATTCAGAAACTCCAATTGTACAGAAATGAACAAAACTGATGGTTCAGAAACTCCATTTGCGCAGAAAAGGACAAAATTGACGGTTCAAAAACTCCAATTGTAGAGAGATGAATAAAATTGACAGTTCAGGAACTTCATTTGTGCAGAAAAATAGAATCCGAAAAAAATACTTTCGCCTACTAACCATTCAATGCGTTGGCACCACTTACAATTTCCAAAATTTCGCCTGTGATAGCTGTTTGGCGGGCTTTGTTGTATTGTAATGAAAGTTGGCTCAACATTTCGGTAGCGTTATCGGTTGCCTGGTGCATAGCTGTCATGCGTGCACCATGTTCGGCAGCATGCGAATCGAGAAGCGCTTTATAAAACTGAATTTTTAACGAACGCGGGATTAATTCCTGAATAATATGCTCTTTGGTAGGTTCGTATATAAAATCCAGGTGACCTGTATCTGTGGTCTCTTCGTCTATTTTTACCGGCAAAAATTGCTCAGTAGTTTGTATCTGAACTGCTGCATTTTTAAACTGGTTATATACCAGTTCAATCCTGTCGTAATGATTTTCAGCAAAAGCCTTCATAACTTCAGCAGCCACAACCGAAACATTATCGAAAGTTAGCGAATCAAAAAGTTCGTTTTCGTTGGCAACTACTTTTATTCCACGATGCTTTAACTGACGCTCGCCTTGTTTCCCGATACACATAAAATCAAGTTCTCCTAATTTGAGCTGTGATTTGTACTGGGTGTTGGCTAATTCAATTGCCTTTTTGGTAATATTGGTATTAAATCCACCACATAAACCACGGTTTGAAGTAATCAGAATAATCAGAACTCTATCCGGCAGTCGGGTCTGGGTGTAACCAGAATCTTCTACATTTTCGAGGCTGGCACTCAGCGAGGTTAAAATCTGGTGCATTTTATCGGCGTAAGGCCGTATTTGCAAAATGGCATCCTGTGCTTTTTTAAGCTTTGCTGCCGAAACCATTTTCATAGCACTTGTTACCTGCCTGGTGGTTTTTACTGATGCAATCCGGTTTCGTATATCTTTTAATCCTGCCATGTTTTATAGTAAATGTATAATTGAGTGATCAGGTGATTGAGGAAGGACCTCATTCCCCCGTTCACTAATTTGCTCTTTAATTTACTTGTACTTTTCTGCAGTTTCTGCAGCTACTTTTCTTATTGTTTCCTCAATCTCAGCTGTTAGTTTTCCTGCTTTTAATTCGTCTAAAACTGGACGATGCGATAACTCCATGGTTTCAAGGAAATCAGTTTCAAATTCTTTTACTTTATCAACAGGAACATTGCGAAGTAATTCTTTTGTTCCACAGTAAATAATGGCTGCCTGATGTTCCACTTTTACCGGCGAATACTGACCTTGCTTCAGGATTTCAACATTTTTACGTCCTTTATCAAGTACGCGCATGGTTGCTGCATCCAGGTCGGAACCAAATTTTGCAAAAGCTTCCAGTTCGCGGAATTGCGCTTGGTCGAGCTTTAATGTTCCCGAGATTTTCTTCATCGACTTAATTTGTGCACTACCACCCACGCGCGACACCGAAATACCCACATTGATAGCTGGCCGGATACCCGAGTTAAACAGGTTGGATTCCAGGAAAATTTGTCCGTCGGTAATTGAAATTACGTTGGTTGGAATATAAGCAGAAACATCACCTGCCTGCGTTTCGATAATTGGCAGGGCTGTTAATGAACCACCACCTTTAACTTTATCCTTCAAACATTCCGGAAGGTCGTTCATATTTTTCGCAATTTCATCAGAGTCGATCACTTTTGCGGCACGTTCAAGCAGGCGCGAGTGCAAATAGAACACATCGCCCGGATATGCTTCACGGCCTGGTGGACGACGAAGCAGAAGCGAAACTTCGCGGTATGAAACTGCTTGTTTCGAAAGGTCGTCGTAGATGATTAAAGCATCGCGGCCTGTATCGCGGAAATATTCGCCAATGGCTGCACCTGCATACGGTGCATAGAATTGTAAAGCTGCCGGATCGGATGCAGTTGCTGATACAATAGTGGTATACTCCATTGCTCCGGCTTTTGTCAGGGTGTTGGTAATATTGGCAACGGTTGAACCTTTTTGTCCAACAGCTACATAAATACAGTAAACCGGAGTTCCTTTTTCGAAGTTTTCGCGCTGATTAATAATGGTATCAATTGCTACTGCAGTTTTCCCTGTTTGGCGGTCACCAATTATTAATTCCCGCTGTCCTCTTCCAATCGGAATCATGGCGTCGATTGCTTTTAGTCCTGTTTGTAGGGGTTGATTTACAGGCTGGCGGAAAATAACACCCGGAGCTTTTCTTTCCAAAGGCATTTCGAAAAGTTCACCTCCAATAGTTCCCTTTCCATCAATAGCTTCGCCAATGGTATTTACAACACGTCCGAGCAATGCTTCACCAACATTAATCGATGCAATTCGGCGCAATCGTTTTACAGTATCGCCTTCTTTAATCTCTTCCGAAGGGCCTAAAAGTACTACACCTACATTGTCTTCTTCAAGGTTCAGTACAATCGCTTTCATACCACTTTCGAATTCAACCATTTCGTTTACTTCAACATTCGAAAGTCCGTAAATACGGGCAATTCCATCGCCAACTTGTAATACGGTGCCAACTTCTTCCAGTTCAGCTTCCGACTTAAATCCTTCTAATTGTTGCTTTAGAATTGCAGATACTTCAGCAGGTTTTATATTAGCCATGTTCTTTATTTTTTCTCGTATTGATTACTATTTTATACTTCTGTTTCAAGCAGGTTTTGCTTAATTTTTTTGAGATGCGTTGCCACACTGGCATCGTATTGTTTGTCTTCGAGGCGCAAAACCAAACCTCCAACTATATTGGGATTTATCTGGGTAGTCAGTTCAATTGTTGCCTTTAATTCTCTGCCCAGCATTTCTTCCACTTTTTTTATCGTTTCTGAATCTATTTCAGATGCAGTTGTAAGTACAGCTGATTTTATGTTTTGGTCTTTTCTGGTTATTTCCAAAAAGTTACGGCAAATACCCGGGATATGAACTTCGCGTTTGTTTTGTGTAATCAACAACAAAAAGTTCATGGTGAGTTGATTCACCCTTCCTTTAAATATTGATGTTATTAATGCCGATTTTTTTGAAGTTTTTACAACCGGACTTTCCAATAAAAGAATAAAGTCCTGCGAGTTTTTGCAAATATCATATACCAGTTCGATATCTGCTTTTAAAATATCGAGCAGATTTTTTTCTTTTGCTGCTGAAAAGAAAGCTTTGGCGTATCTTACCGTTATAGTGCTTTGGTCCATAGTGTTAATTCAACTTGATGTCGTCAACCAATCCGTCAACCATTTTCTTTTGTTCGCCTTTGTTTTCAAGCTCTTTCTTGATTACTTTCTCAGCAATTACAATCGACAAATCGGCTACTTGCTTTTTAATATCGTTAATGGCGGCAGTTTTTTCGGCTTCGATTTGCTGACGTGCCTGATCGATAGTTTTTTGAGCTTCTTCGGCGGCCTTTTCTTTCGCTTCTGCTACTATTTTCCCTTTTAACTCCTTGGCCTCTTTCAGAATTTCATCTCTTTCTTTTCGGGCTTCGGCTATCACTTTTTCATTGTCGGCTTTTAAACCGGCTACTTCTCTTTTTGCTTCTTCTGCAGAATTTAATGCATTGGCAATCGACGTTTCGCGCTCTTTTAATGCATCAAGAATTGGTCTCCATGCAAACTTTTTAAGGATGAAGACTACAATTCCAAAGATAACAAGCATCCAGATAACCGTCCCCGGATTAGGCATTACTAAACCCATAATTCAATTTTTTTGTCAGGTAACTTCATCCCGGGCAATCCCCGGGATGGTTACCAATGTTTTTTGCTAAACGAAAATAACCAGTGCACAAATAATTACAGCAAAGAAGGCTACCCCTTCAATAAGTGCTGCAGACACAATCATGTTCGAGCGGATATCGCCGCTTGCTTCAGGTTGACGGGCAATAGCTTCCATGGCGCTGGCACCGATTTTACCGATACCCATACCTGCTCCAATTGCAGCTAATCCGGCTCCCAAAGCAGCACCCATTTTACCGACTGTTGCGCCGGCGGCCGCTTGTAGCAATACAGTTAAAATTGCTGATAACATAGCATTAAGTTTTAATTATTAATAAATCTCAATATCAGTGATGCTCTGCTGTCGCCATTCCAAAATAAAGGGCAGACAAGAGCGTAAAAACATAGGCTTGAATAAAAGAAACCAACACATCGAGCAGTACGATAAATACTGAAAATGCTACTGATACTGGACTGATTCCAAAACCAGCTGCCGGTCCCATTATACTCGCAAAAATAAATATCAAACTAACAAACACACTAACAATCATGTGTCCTGCCATCATGTTGGCAAAAAGCCGGACCATCAATACAAATGGTTTTGTAATTACTCCTGAAAGCTCAACAATTGGCATTAACGGGATGGGGAATTTTAACCACCATGGAACATCCGGATTGTAAATCTCTTTCCAGTAATGTTTGTTTCCGTTTAGTGTGGTTATCCCGAATGTAAACAGGGCCAAAACCATGGTAACTGCAATATTACCAGTAACGTTAGCTCCAAATGGAGGAAATGGTATCAGTCCTATGAAATTGTTCAGCAGGATAAAAAAGAAAACGGATAGCAGGAAAGGCATGAACTTTTCGTATTTATGATCGCCAATGGCAGGTTTAGCCACTTCGTCGCGAATAAAAATAATAATAGGTTCCAACAAGTTTTGTAAGCCGCTTGGTGCTTTGCCTGTATTTCGTTTGGCTGCTCTTGCAACCGAAATCAGAACAATAATCAAAAAGAAAACTGAAATGATTGCTTCAGCTATGGTTTTGGTTATTGAAACATCAAAGGGCCGGCCTAACTCGTTACCGTGGGCATCGAGTTCTACAATTTTTCCTTTATATTCCTCGTTGTGCGATACTCTGAATCCCATATGGTCATCGTGTTGATGATGAAATTTTGAAGACATAAAAAGATGAAACTTCTTGCCTTCATGTAACTCCGGATTTTTGCTGTATAAGATTACGGGCAGAGGTATACTAATGTGATGGTCGCCCCAGGAAGTTATGTGCCAGTCGTATGAATCAGAAACGTGTTCTAATACATATTCTCCTGCATTAAATTCTTCTGTATTGTGTGATTCTGAGGAAGTATTGTTTGTATGTTCGTTATCGTGACCGTGTTGAGCCTGAAGCGGGCTAAAACCTAAAAGCGAAAGTGCAAATAGTGTAAAAAGTACTTTAGAAAGTTTCAGCATGGTTAATTAAATTTTTCGTTTCGTTTGAAAAGTTTGCTCTTTGCAGAAACAAACGAACCTGGCAAAGAATTGTTCGTGGTTTTGTAACAAATTTTCAGGTATGCTTCAAACATTCACAAATTTAGAATAATTTTTGAACCACAGAAGAAAAATCAATTATTTCAGAATATAATTAGTCAAACCTTAAAAACACAATAGACTGTTGATAATCAATTTGTAACAAATTTTATTTCGTTTCCAAAAATGCAA
>CANLMQ010000004.1 GCA_947492175.1 uncultured Draconibacterium sp.
AACACAATCCCAAGTCAATCAAAATATCAAAGAACAATTAAATTTATTTAGTAATAATTTTTAACGCATCAGTAGTAATGCTTGTTTGTGAAATATCGCAGATTAAATTTCATGTTCGTTTCATATATCCCTGAATAAAAATCTCTTATCAAAATCACATTCAATCATTGACTTTTCAGCTTTGAACTCTAAACTATTTCTTATTTTTGCTCCAAATAAAATTCAATAGAAATGAGTGACGACAAAAAGATAATTTTTTCAATGTACAAGGTGAGTAAAACCTACCCACCTAACAAAACTGTTATTAAAGACATTTCCCTTTCATTTTTCCTTGGAGCCAAAATCGGTATTATCGGATTGAATGGATCAGGGAAATCGACTCTGCTAAAAATAATTGCAGGTCAGGATACTGCCTACAATGGAGAACTGGTTTTTTCTGAAGGATATTCAGTTGGATTACTTGATCAGGATCCTCAGCTCGATGACAGCAAAACAGTAATTGAAATTGTACGCGAAGGATTGCAGGAAACCGTTGATGTATTGACGCGTTACGAAGAAATTAATAACGAATTTGGCTTACCTGAGGTTTATGAAAATCCGGAAAAAATGGATGCATTGATGAGCGAGCAGGCCAAATTGCAGGAACGAATGGACCAACTGGATGCCTGGAACCTGGACAGTAAACTTGAACGTGCGATGGACGCATTGCAATGTCCGCCCGACAATCAGCCCATTGGAGAGCTTTCTGGGGGAGAACGCCGCCGTGTAGCATTGTGCCGTCTGCTTTTACAGGAACCGGATGTTTTGTTGCTGGATGAACCTACTAACCACCTGGATGCTGAAAGTATCCAATGGCTCGAAATGCACCTTGCCCAGTACAAAGGAACTGTAATTTGTATCACGCACGACCGTTATTTCCTTGATAACGTGGCCGGCTGGATTTTGGAACTCGACCGAGGACAGGGAATTCCATGGAAAGGAAATTACACCTCGTGGCTGGAGCAAAAATCGAAACGCCTGGAACAGGAAGAAAAAGGACACTCTAAACGTCGCAAAACGCTGGAGCGTGAGCTGGAATGGGTAAAAATGGCACCTAAAGCACGTCATGCTAAATCAAAAGCACGTTTAAGTGCTTATGATAAAATGCTGAACGAAGACGTTAAACAAAAGGAAGAAAAACTTGAGATATTTATTCCGAACGGACCGCGCCTTGGCGATAAAGTGGTTGAAATGGAAGGAGTAACCAAAGGATTTGACGACCGCATTTTATTTGAGAACCTGAGTTTTAAATTACCTCCTGCCGGAATTATTGGCGTTATCGGACCAAACGGAGCCGGAAAAACCACGCTTTTCAAATTAATAATGAAACAACTGGAAGCCGATGCCGGTAACATTGAGATTGGTGAAACTGTTAAGGTTAGCTATGTTGATCAAACCCACGCAGCTATAGATCCTGAAAAATCGGTTTTTGATGTAATTTCAGGAGGAACAGAAACCATAATGTTAGGCAACAAACAAGCCAATGCACGTGCTTATGTGGGCCGCTTTAACTTTAATGGTTCCGATCAGGAGAAAAAATGCGGAGTACTTTCGGGAGGAGAACGCAACCGTCTGCATCTGGCACTGGCATTAAAAGCCGAAGGAAACCTGCTTCTTCTTGATGAGCCTACCAACGACATTGATGTAAACACGCTGCGGGCTTTAGAAGAAGGCCTGGACGGTTTTGCCGGTTGTGCCGTGGTTATCTCGCACGACCGCTGGTTCCTCGATCGAATTGCAACTCATATTCTTGCTTTTGAAGGCGACTCGCAAGTACATTTTTTTGAAGGATCGTTTTCAGAATATGAAGAAAACCGTAAAAAACGTATGGGCGGAGAAGCACCAAAACGATTTAAATATAAAAAGCTGATGGCGTAATAAGCGAGAAGTTTGAAGCTGGAAGTTCGAAATAAGAGAACCGTTCTGTACATGTTAAAACAAATACAGAACGGTTCTTTTTTTATTTCATCTGTAACGGATAAGAAAACTCGTATTTTCCCGAGCCAAGCTTAACTACAACCTCTGCATCCATTTGTTTTGCACTTGGTTTTAAACTGTCTTCCATTGTTAACTCTTTAATAGTTGTTTCTGGTAATTTAACAGTAGCTGTTGTATTTACCGGTATTTCAACATTGTAAACCATTTTATCGTTTTCAATTTTCCACGATGAAACAATTTTACCGTACATGGAGTCGTATTCCGCATTTACATTATTTAAACCACCCCCCGGATGTGGAGCCAGGTAAAAATGTTTATAACCGGGATTATTCTCGTCAATCTGAATACCGGCCACATGACTATACAACCACTCGCCTATTGCTCCGTAAGCATAATGATTAAAACTGTTCATTCCAACACTTTGAAATGTACCGTCAGGTTTTTGCCCATCCCAACGTTCCCAAATAGTTGTAGCACCCTGTGTAACGGGATACAACCACGAAGGATATTCTTTTCGGTTTAACAGCATAAATGCCAAATCGTCGCGATTAATAGCAGACAAAGTCGGACAAAGAAGTGGAGTACCCAAAAATCCGGTTGTCAGATGTTTAAATTTCTCAACATCTTTTGCAAGATAATTTCCGGCATTTTCTATAACGTTCTCAGGTAGTATTCCAAACGACAAAGCCAGCACATAAGCAGTTTGTGTATGCGATACCAAACGACCGTTTGCGGTTACAAACTCGTTTTTAAACGCTTCTTTAATATTAGCCGCCAGTTTTCGATACTTTTCCGCCTCCACCTTTTTTCCTAGAACATTAGATATTTTAACTGCCAAAGTAGTGGTGTAGTAAAAATACGCAGTTGCCAGTAAATCTTTTTCAGTTGTTGCTCCGGGATAATCTGAGCGTGTTGTGGCAAAAGCCAGCCAATCGCCAAAATGATTATCATCGGTCCATAAAAAATCTTCTCCGGCCCTTTCGTTCATATAACCTATCCAATTTGTAATAGCCGGATAACTTTCTTCCAGAATTCGTTTGTCGCCGTATATTTTATAAACAGTCCAGGGTATTACAGCAACTACATCGGCCCAGCCGGTGGCACCGCCTCCACCTTTTAAAACATCAGGAATTACATGAGGAATTATTCCATTGTCCAGTTGATCGATACACACGTCTTTCATCCATTTGGTATAAAATGCAGCTACATTAAAATTATAAGCGGCAGTCATACTAAAAACCTGTGCATCACCGGTCCAGCCTAAACGCTCGTCACGTTGCGGACAATCAGTTGGTACATCCAGGAAGTTTCCCTTTTGTCCCCATTGGATATTATGTTGAAGCTGGTTAATCAGATCATTATCGCAACTAAAAGTTCCTGTTGCTGGCATATCGGAATAAATTACAACACCCTTAATATCTTCCAACTCCGGCTTTTTATCAAATCCGACCAACTCCACAAAACGAAATCCGTGAAAAGTAAATTTGGGTTCGTAAATGGCTTCGCCATCCTTACCAAAAATATAGGTGTCGGTACATTTTGCCGATCGAAGATTCGCAGTATAAAAGTTTCCTTCCTTATCCAGTACCTCGGCAAATTTTAGCTTTACCTCTTGTCCCTTTTTACCTTGCATTTTAATACGAATCCATCCTACCATATTCTGGCCCATGTCGATAACCACTTCTCCTTTAGGTGTGGTAATATATTTTACAGGTTCTATTTCTTCAACTGCTTCAACTGGAACTCCCTGCGATGCAACAAGTATATCTTTTGATTTATCGAGCTCTAAAACATTTTTCCAATCGTTTTTGCCAAAATCTGCATTTGCCCAGCCTTCGTATTCAAGGCGTGCATCGTATTTCTCACCATTGTAAATATCCGATTCAACAATTGGGCCTGTATTACACTTCCAGTTTTTGTCGGTTACAATCCATTCGCTCGTCCCGTCTGTATAATCGATTTTTAATTGTGCTAAAAAGGCCAGCCGATCGCCATAATAATTTGTTTGATCACCCCAGCCAATATAGCCACGATACCAACCGTCACCTAATATTGCGCCAATTGCATTTTCTTTTTCAAGCAAAGTGGTAACATCGTACGTTTGATATTGCAGTCGTTTGTTAAAACTTGTCCATCCCGGAGTAAACAACTGGTCTCCTACTTTCTTTCCATTTAAGAACAATTGATAAAGTCCTAGTGAGCTGACATAAACTCTTGCTGCCTTTATCTTTTTGGTAGTTGAAAACTCGTTACGATAATAGTGAGCCGGTTTAGAACCTTTATAAGTTTCTTCATTTGGCAAAGTAATCCAGGCCGCCTTCCACAGCTCAGGCTTTAAAATACCCATTTCCCAATATGAAGTCTCGCTCCAGTCGCTCGATTTACCATTGTTATCCCATACACGCACCTGCCACCAGGCACATTCCATCGATTGCAATGCCTCGCCGCCGTACACAATGTTTATCGAATTGTCAGATTCAACTTTACCCGAGTTCCATAACTGTTTGCTCTTTTTCGACAAATCGTTTTTAGACTTTGCCACACGTATTTCGTACGCAGTCTGACTTACATTCTTCTGGTCGGAATCCATTTGCCAACTAAAACGAGGTTTTTCAATATCAATACCAACTGGATTTTTGTGGTATTCGCACACCGGTTTAACCACTTGTGTTTTTGCTATTGCTGTAACTGAGAACAGGATTAATACAACAAATACTGAAAATTCCTTAAAGAAACTGTTTAAATGAGTCATTGTTGATAGTTTATTGGTTTAGAAAAAATTCAACGCCATAAATTTACCATATATCAAAAGTAATGACAATACAGATAGTGGGACTTTTTTTATACTTTTTGGCACTAATTTTCTTTTAGTAATCATCAGTGCCGGGTTAAAAGAAAGATTATTTCAAGAATTATTTCGTTTTGTTCAATTCACTTATCATTAAAATAAAAAGGTACACCTGTCTACACTGCTTATCCCCTTTCCAATTTTTATACAGTAAAATAAATGACTATGAAGTTATCACGAAGACTTTAATAATGACTTGATTTTTCAAAAGGAGTGAAAATAAAATATCCACTCCTTTTTACAGAATTTAGTAGTACACCTACTTTTACTATAACCAATTATCATATCAAATTGGTTTTATTATAGTATATCTTTACATTTCTTCATAAAAAAATCCCGGCGTCCACTCCGGGATTTTTTGTCCTCTCCTCCAGTTTTTCGCAACTTAATTTTTAAATTATCTTTTGCTAACTTTAATTAGCTTTTCGGGTTTGTATAATACAAATATAAAGATGGTGTATCAAACAAAATCAGAATAAAAACTGATTATAAAGTATAAACACCTGAATTTTAGATTCACATTTTCTTATGACTACCCATCAATTTTACTTACTAAACATAAATATGTTTACATTTTCTATTTATTGCACGGATAAAAAAGACTGAATGTTAAAATTCTGATCTGCATTTTCAGTAAACTGTTCACAAGAAACTATTCTGAATATTCATATTGGAGAACAATAGAATTAAAGTTATCCACCATATTATTTATACTTTTAAGTCCCAATTCTAAAAATTATGTCAAAAAAAATTCTTGTTATCTGGCTATTCATCTTTCTTTCCGTTTCGGTTGGATATGCTCAAAATCGACGCTTCATCGACCAGCAAATAGATTTGGCCGGTGATTCTGTAAAATTTGTTCAAATAAAAACAGATACAATTTTTAACAGTAACCAAATAATCAGCCTGTTAATTTTACCCAACAAAGCAATGAGCAGTTTTGCAGTTGAATTTGCCTTATGCAGCCGCGATTTAAAAACAACAAGTTCGTTTGCACAAAACAACAACACTGTAGCGGCAATTAACGGCGGCTTTTTTAATATGGATGAAGGAGGAAGTGTTACTTATTTTGAAAAAGACGATACGGTAATCAGCAAAACAAGAACGCCTGAGCTTAAATGGGGAATTTCCGACAGTATAATAAACGGAGCAATTGTTTTAACACGCAACCATAACATTGTTGTTGAGCCACGCAAATCGGATAAATTATATGAATCTTCGAAAGAAGAATTGGCAGTTTTGGTTACAGGCCCCCTGCTTTTAAAAAATTCAGAAAAAATGCAGTTCCCCAATATGAAATTTGTAAAAACCCGCCATCCGCGGACCTGCCTGTGTAAAACAGACAAAGCCCTGTTATTGATAACAATTGATGGAAGAACAACAGAAGCCGAAGGAATGAGTCTCTATGAAGTTCAGGAGTTTTTAAAGATGATAGGATGTGTTGATGCTATTAATTTAGACGGAGGTGGTTCAACAACCATGTGGACTCGGGATAAGCATATTGTGAATTTCCCAAGCGGAAAAACGGAAAGACCAGTGGCCAATGCAATATTAATAATTGAAAAAAAGAAGTGATTTTAAAACTTCGCCCTTTTCATAAAAATCAAATATAAAAGCAAAAAGGGTTTCCATCGACCGATGAAAACCCTTTGTAAAATATTTAACTACTATCTTATTAAAATCCAAGTGCAGTTGGTAACCACATCGATATTTCAGGTAGATAAGTTACCAGTAACAAACAAACAATCATTGCCACAAACATGGGGAGCAATGGTTTTATTACCGTTTCAATTTTTACCTGGCTAACACTACATCCAATAAATAGTAACGAACCTACCGGAGGAGTTCCTAAACCAACACTTAAGTTAAGCACCATAATTATTCCGAAGTGAACCGGGTCCAAACCAAGATTGGTAACTATCGGTAAAAAAATGGGCGTAAAAATTAAAACCGCCGGTGTCATATCCATAAATACACCAACAAAAAGCAAGATTAAATTTATTATCAATAAGATTACAAATTTATTGTCGCTTAAAGCAAGTAAGGCATCACTAACATTTTGCGGAATGTTTTCGTAGGCCATAATCCACGACAGCCCTATACAAGTTGCTACCAACAGTAACACAAATGCTGTAGTTTTTACCGATCTTAAAATTACATCCGGTAAATCTTTCCAGGTAAGTTCGCGATAGATAAATGCCAATACCAGTGCGTATAAAACAGCCACTGCAGAAGCTTCTGTTGCTGTAAAAAATCCTGCCACAATTCCTCCGATCACAATCACCAGCATCATTAAACTCGGGAAAGCACGGATAAACTTGTTTAAAGCATTTTTGAATCCTACTTTATGTCTGCTTGCATACCAGGCAAACCACCCGATAAACAAAGCCCCTAATCCGCCATAAATTCCTGCAGCTGCTCCCGGTGAGACTAATGAGTTAACTTTCATGATACCCACAACAACCAAAGCAATTGAAGCAAGTACTGCAAAAAAACCACCCAGGTTACGTACCATTCCGCCAAATCCAAATTTTTTATACGTAAACATTCCCATTGCCATTGCCATAATCGACAAACCGGTTAAAATTCCAGGTGCATAACCAGCCAGGAAAAGTGCAGTAATTGACACTCCGCCACTTGCCAGCGAATACACAATAAGAATGTTACTCGGCGGAATAGATAAACCTGTTGTTGCCGAGGTAATATTTACAGCAGCACTAAAGTTTTTATCATATCCTTCCTTGTTCATTTCCGGCATCATAATACTTCCGATTGCCGAAGCTGAAGCCGCAGCCGAACCGGAAATAGCTCCAAAAAGCATGTTTGCAAATACGTTCACGAAAGCCAGTCCTGCGGGTAATCGCCCCACTAAAATTCGGGCAAAATCGATGAGCCGCATGGCTATCCCACCCTTATTCATTATGTTACCGGCCAATATAAAAAAGGGAATGGCCAGCAAAGCAAAACTATCTAAACCGGTTGCCATTCGTTGTGCAAACGTTGTTGCTGCCGGTAAAGGCAAAATGGTAACCACCATGGTCAATATTCCTGAGATTCCAATACTAAATGCGATGGGAACTCCTATTACCAGTAAAATGATAAAGCTAACTACTAATACAATTATTCCTAAAAACTCCATTGCGATTTAATATTTTTGGTTTAGTGAATTATCGATTGCATAATATATGATAAGAATTCCGCTAATGGGAACAACAAGGTAAACATACCCCAAAGGCAAAACCAGGGCAGCCGATTTTACACCTAAATAAAAACGGGTATAAACCAGCCAGCTTCCGCCAATTACCATTACTCCCAGCGCAAATAAGCCAACAATTGCATTTATTACAATTTGCAGACGGCGTTTCTTGGCACCTTTCAGTTTTTGTAACATCAGGTCGATGGCCAGATGCTCGTTTTTTCCGGCTACGTAGGCAGCTCCAAGTAATCCTACCCAAATCAAAAGAAATCCGGCCAACTCGTCGGTAAACGAACTTGGTGCTGAAAGTATGTAACGGCTAAATACCTGCCACAGCACATCAATTACCAACAGGCTCATAATGGCCACTAAAACAATCTCAAGAGCTTTATCTATTTTTTGTCGAATAGTCATATAATTTCGTTTTTAAGGTACTGATTATTCTACTGCCTGAATACGCCGGATCAAATCACCCAAAACCTTATCTTCCTTGTACTTGTTTAGTAAAGGTTGAACCTTCTCGGCAAATTTTGATTTATCAGGTCGGTGAATGGTAACACCAGCTTCCTGAACCACGCGTAACGATTCTTCAACCGATTCGGCCCAATATTTTCTTTGAACCGGAACCGACTCATTGGCAGCTTCCTGTAACCACTTTTGTTCCTGCTCGCTTAAATTATTCCAAACCGTTGTGCTGATGATTAAAACATCGGGAACACAGGTATGCTCGTCTAACGAATAATGTTTGCACACTTCGTAATGATGCGAAGTATATAAACTCGGCTCGTTGTTCTCGGCACCATCCACAACGCCACTCTGAAGCGCAGTATACAATTCGCCCCACGAAATTGGGGTTGGTGAACCACCCAAAGCCCTTACCATCTCCATTGCTGTTTGGCTTTTCATTACCCGCAGCTTTAATCCGTTAAGATCGTCAGGTGTTTCAATGGGTTTGTTTATGGTGTAAAAACTTCTGAAACCGGCATCGTAGAAACACAAACCACGAATCCAGAATTCTTCGGTACCCAAAAGCAATTCTCTTCCAATCTCCCCATCAAATACTTTAAAAGAATGTTCTTTTGAACGAAATACATAGGGTAATCCGAGTGCTTTATATTTTGGGGTAAAACTTTCCATTACAGCAGCTGATACTTTTGTAATAGCCAGACTCCCGATTTGCAACAACTCAACACATTGTTGTTCGGAACCAAGCTGCCCGCTGGGATAAATATCAATGGTAAGTTTACCTCCCGATTTTTCGGCCAAACGCTCGGCCATAAATACCATTCCTTTATGTACCGGATGTGTCGGATCGAGACCATGTGCTAACTTAAGCACCTTATGTTCTGCCTTTTGTCCACATCCCAAAAGAAATACAGCCAGCAGAAAAACAGTAAGTACCTTAAAAAGATTTTGTTTCATTGGTAAATTTTAGTTGATTGATTGTCAATTATCATTGACTAAAACTATGATGTTAATTGATTGATTATTTCCAGTGCCTCAGCACATTTTTGCGTAATGTACCCATAATTCTGTTCTCCCAAAACTTCTTTTGGAAACAGTTGAGAGCCCATTCCCACACAGGTAACCCCGGCCTCAAACCATTGTTTCAGGTTTTCTTCGGTTGGTGCCACGCCTCCTGTTGGCATAATGCTGGCCCAAGGCATAGGCCCTTTAACAGCTTTTACAAAACTTGGTCCTCCAACCTGCGATCCAGGGAATATTTTAACTACTTCTGCCCCCAGTTCGTGAGCACGGCCAATTTCGGTAACAGAACCACAACCCGGACTCCAGGCAATTTTGCGTTTGTTACAAACCTTTGCGGTTGCTTCGTCGATTAAAGGTGCCACAACAAAGTTTGTTCCCAATGCAATATACATGGCAGCTGTTGCCTCATCTACAATCGAACCAACACCCATTATCATTTCGGGGCACTCTTCAATTACCCATTTGTTAAGCTCGGCAAAAACAAATGTTGCAAAATCGCCGCGATTGGTGAATTCGAACAAGCGAACGCCACCATCGTAGCAGGCTTTTACAACCGCTTTACAAACCTCTATATCTTTATGATAGAAAACCGGTACCATTCCGGTTTCTTTCATTTTTAATGCTACTTCTATTCTTGAAAATCTTGCCATCTTTTTAAAATTTTAGTTGGCAGTCGCAGTTTTCAGTTTTAGCTTGAAACAAAATATGCTGCTAACTGTAAACTGCAACCGAATACTATTCTATATTAGCGGTCAACACGTGCGCTACCGCCACCAATTATTTTTTCCACTTCCGGTAAAGTTGCCATCGTAGTATCACCAGGAGTTGTCATGGCCAGTGCACCATGTGCAGCACCATATTCAACTGCTTTTGCACCATCATTAAATTCAAGGAAGCCATAAATTAAACCCGATGCAAAACTATCGCCACCACCTACACGATCCATAATTTCAAGATCTTCGCGGTGCTGAGCTTCGTGAATTACACCGTTTGAATAACAAATTGCGCCCCAGGAATTTACAGTTGCTGTTTTTACTGTACGCAAGGTAGTTGCTATTGCCTTAAAGTTTGGAAATTCCGATACTGCAGTTTCTATCATTCGTTTATAACCTGATAAATCCAATTCTTTCAAATTCTCGTCATTACCTTCAATTTCCAAGCCTAAACATGCTGTAAAATCTTCTTCGTTACCGATCATTACATCCACATATTTGGCTATTTCGCGGTTAACTTCCTGTGCTTTTGCTTCCCCACCTATTGATTTCCAAAGCGATGGCCGGTAATTCAAATCGTACGAAACAATAGTGCCGTATTTTTTTGCAACTTTTACTGCCTCAATAACCGTTTCAGCTGCAGATTCAGAGAGCGCTGCAAAAATACCACCGGTATGCATCCAGCGAACACCTAGAGTTCCGAAAATATATTCCCAGTCAATATCGCCGGGTTTTAACTGAGAAGCTGCAGTATTTCCGCGGTCTGAAACACCTTTTGCTCCACGAATTCCAAAGCCTCTTTCGGTAAAGTTCAGTCCGTTACGAACTGTACGTCCGCAACCATCGTAATCTACCCATTTAACAAATTGGGTATCCAATCCTCCCTGAAGCATAAAGTCTTCGATTAATGCTCCTACCTCGTTATCCGCTAATGCTGTTATAATCGCCGTTTTTTTGCCAAAACATCTTCTCAGACCACGGGAAACATTGTATTCGCCACCACCTTCCCAGGCTCTGAACTGACGTGTAGTTCTTATCCGACCTTCACCGGGATCGAGTCTTAACATTACTTCACCAAGAGAAATACAATCGTACATGCATTCCGAGCTTGATTTGATATTCATTTTTGTCATGATATAGTTTTAATTTTATGCAATCGATTGCAAAGATATCATTTCATCTGAAAAACTATGCTGAACTTCAGATTATGAATTAGCTCTTTACTAAAAATTAAAATACTCTTTTGCATTGTTGAAACTAATATTCTCTACCATAGATCCCAGTAAGTCCATGTCGTAAGGAATTTCCCCGTTCACTACATCGTTACCCAGCAAATTACAAAGTGTACGACGGAAGTATTCGTGACGTGTGTAGGACAAGAAACTTCGTGAATCAGTTAGCATTCCGACGAATCGACTTAACAACCCCAGATTGGAAAGTGCATTCATTTGTTTCTCCATTCCATCTTTTTGATCGAGGAACCACCAGCCCGAACCAAATTGCATTTTTCCGGGCACAGATCCATCCTGGAAATTTCCAATCATCGTTCCAATTAATTCATTATCGCGTGGATTGAGATTGTACAAAATTGTTTTGCTCAACTTATTTTCGTAATCCAGACGATCCAATAATTTCGATAATGGTTTTGCCACTTCAAAATCACCAATTGAATCGAAACCGACATCGGCTCCTAATTTTTCATATAAACGAGTACTGTTATTTCGTAAAGCACCAATGTGAAATTGTTGTGTCCATCCGCGGGAATGATCCATAATTCCAAATTCGTACAACATTGCCGATTTGAATTTCAGAATCTCTGTTTCGGATAATTCGCTACCTCCTCTTACTTTAGAAAATATCTTTTCAATTTCTTCGTTCGTATAGTCTTCCGCAATAGCAGTTTCCAGGCCATGATCGCTTAAGCGACATCCATTTTGATGAAAAAATTCGTGCCTGTTATCCAGGGCATCCATTAAATCAGCAAATGTTGAAATATTTAATCCTGCCGCTTCTTCCAGTTTATCGATGTATTCGTTGTACGCAGTTGTATTCTCAACAGACATCGCTTTATCGGGGCGCCATGCGGGAAGAACCGCAACTTCAAAACCATCCATTTTTATCTGACGGTGATATTCCAATGAATCTATCGGATCGTCGGTTGTACAAATAGTATGAACATTTGCCATTCGAATAATACCCCGGCATGAATACTCCGGAGTTTGAAGCTTGGCATTACATTCATCCCAAATTTCTTTAGCCGTTGCAGGACTTAACACCTTATCAATTCCGAAGAATTTTTTTAATTCCAAATGAGTCCAGTGAAACAAGGGATTACGCAAAGTATGCGGCACCGTTTCGGCCCACTTTTCAAATTTTTCCCAATCAGATGCATCGCCGGTACAATATTTTTCATCCACGCCATTTGTTCGCATGGCACGCCATTTATAATGATCGCCAGCCAGCCAAATCTGTGTAATATTTTCAAAACTTTTATCCTCTTCTATTTCCTTTGGATTAATGTGGCAGTGATAATCAAAAATGGGCATTTTAGCCGCATGATTATGATATAATTCTTTTGCTACATCTGACTGCAAAAGGAAGTCTTTATCCATAAATTTTTTCATTCGTCTGTAATAGTCTTTTTAAAAGTGACTTATGTAACTTGCATGATAATTATTCTCCTATTTTGTAAAAATTACCACGTTCGTTTCATACTTGAAAAACGATTCAAAAATACAGTAACCGGAAGACCACTATTTACTCAGCTCCTCCAGAAACTGTCTTCGTTATATTAATTATTATAAATCAAACAATCTTTTTAAATGTCGTTCATATATATTTTCTTCCACACAACTCCCCACTACGTCTGAATATTTTTTCAGAAGGTTGGTGTAAGCATCGCCCATTTCGGCAGCCACTTTGTATCCGACATGTATCAACTGCCGGAAATTCATATTGTAATCCGGATGGCCAGGGATATGACGAAGTGTGTTTCCAAACTTTTCGCCCGACCAATTTGCAACTTCTTCAGCCGAAGGTAACTGTGTCTCATTAATATCGATAACATCGGCGTATGGTGCGCAAAGTTCTTCTTTTCTGTCTAATGCTTTGGTGTATATTTCTTTGGCCACGAATAAACCTTCATCGCCCGAAATTGCAAGTCCAATTACCTCTTCCAACCAGGTTGTACCTGCTGTTTTAACGTGAATTCCTTTATCGTATTTTTTGATAATTTCCGCCATTACCGGGTAAATTGTAAATTTGTCGGATCCCGAATGTACACTCAGTTTCAAATCTTCCGGAAGACCAAATTCCTTTACTGCATAATCAATTACCAACACATCCTGCTCAAATTCTTTAGCAAACTGTTCCACATCACCCACATAATCCACACCTTTATTAAAACGACCTGTAAATTTTGGAGCGATGGTTTGTGCCGGTATATTTTCATTGGCAATCATTTTCAAAATAAAAAACATATCCACCGGAGTTTGTGGTGCATCTACTTCATCCATCGAAACTTCGGTAATAAAATTTCCTTTCCCTTTTTTTGCTTCAATGTGGCGGTAAATCTTTGCAGCCTCTTGCACAGCTGCCAGATATTTGTCTGCAACTTCATTTAATAAATCATCAGAAATCAGAATGGAATCATTAATTCCTGGGATACTTACTTTATTGCCCAGCTCTTCACACGATTTTTTAAAAGCCTCCACAGTTGCTTCATCCGATTTATTACCAATATACATGGCTACGTCTAAAGTAAAGAAATCGCAATGTTCAATAAAACGATCAACATTGGTCAAATTTATGTGATCGGCATCCACACAATAACCACCTTGCCAACCTATAGCTTTTACTGCTTCATCAGCTTCAATTCTTGTTCCCGCCGGCTCTGAATGCACAATTTGATGCTCGCGATTCGATTTATTCCAAACCGGCGCTACATTAACTCCCTTTTTATTGGCTGTGACTAAAGCACTTAACTGGGCTTTCCCTTCATGATTAAAGCGGTCTCCTACCCCAAAACTGTATTTCTCTAATTTCATTTTTGAATATTTCGAATGATTATAAAATTATGGAAAACGGATTTTCCGTGTGCGTGCACGAAAGTAGATATATATTTTAAATCTCACAAATAAAAAGACCTGTTGTACACCAATATATGCTCATATTTCTTAGAATTTTACCCAACTATAATTTCCTATTACTTCGTTTATTCAACTTTGCTAAGCATTAAATCTGATTTTATAATTAATTATCGTTATTCAATTTATGGTTGCTTTATGTAATTATTTATTATATGCATCTGATAAATTCGGACCGTAACAACCTAAATGAGATTCTGCAAACTACTTGTCAGGCTAATTAACACATTCGGATTATCAATTATTTGTTATTATTATATAAGCAGTAAAATCGGAATGAAAAAATGATAGAATAGATTCAAGAATTTTTGTTTTGCATAGTGTTCTTTACAAAAATATAACACTATTCGTTTTCCTAAAACACACCGTTATTCCTATAATTTGAAACAAAACTTGGTGCTATTATTACGAATTTACACTTTGGAGCGAACCTCGTAATACAGAAATTTTATCTTTGTAAATTAATATTATCAAATTGAAACACTTTTAAATTTTTTTAATAAACCATGAAGCGATTAATTCTTTTAAGTTTACTGCTTATTCTTTCAGGTGCTTGGAGTGTACAAAGTCAGACGCCTGACTGGGAAAACGTGCAGATGTTCGATCAGAACAAGGAAAAACCGCATGCAACATTAATGCCATTTAGAACCGTTAATGAAGCTCTCACGCTGAAATCAAACCAATCCGTATATTATAAAACCCTGAGCGGAACCTGGAAATTTAATTGGGTACGTAAACCAGCCGACCGACCAGCTGATTTTTATAAGCCCGACTACGATGTTTCATCGTGGGATGAAATACCGGTACCTGCAAACTGGGAATTAGAAGGTTACGGAATTCCAATTTATGTCAATCATCAATACGAATTTTCCGATTCTAAACATCCGGTTTCTGACGAAATGAAATTCGTTGATAAAATCTTTCCTGCAAATCCTGGGAAAGTACCACACGATTATAATCCGGTTGGATCGTACAGAAGAACGTTTACTGTTCCGGCAAACTGGGACGGACGCCAGGTATTTGTTCAGTTTGGCGCTGTAAAATCGGCTTTTTATCTCTGGATAAACGGACAAAAAGTTGGATACAGTCAGGGAAGCAAAACTCCTGCCGAATGGGACATCACAAAATACTTAAAAGAAGGCGAAAATGTAATTGCCGCCGAAGTATACCGCTGGTCGGACGGATCGTACCTTGAAGCCCAGGATTTCTGGAGACTTAGCGGAATTGAACGCGACGTATTTATTTATTCTACTCCCAAAGTTCGTATTCGTGACTTTTTTGCACATGCCGATTTGGATACAGAATACAAAAACGGTTTGTTTAGCCTTGATGTTGACTTAAAAAATCATGTATCAAAACTAAAATCCGGAAATTATTCGGTTGAATACAAAATATTTGACGCAAAAAGTAACCCGATTGCAAGTGGCAGTCAGGAAGCAAAAATCAACAAAAAGTCAGATGCTCAACTGACCTTTTCTACTGAAATTGAAAACCCGAAGAAATGGACAGCAGAAACACCCAACCTGTATACACTGGTAATTGCACTAAAAGATAAATCTGGTGCTGTTGTAGAAACCGTTTCGTCTAAAATTGGATTCCGCAAAATTGAAATTATCGATGCAGTGTTTTGCATTAATGGCGTACCTGCTACTATTAAAGGTGTAAACCGTCACGAACACGATCAATACAAAGGACATGTTGTTAGCGAAGAAGCAATGATTAAGGAGATTGCGTTAATGAAACAGTTCAACATTAATGCGGTTCGTACCAGCCATTACCCGAATTGCGAACGTTTTTACCAACTTTGCGATGAATACGGACTTTATGTAACCAATGAAGCCAATATCGAATCGCATGGAATGTACTACGGAGAACATTCGCTGGCTAAAAAGCCGGAATGGACTGCAGCTCATGTCGACCGTAATATGCGAATGGTTGAACGCGACAAAAATCATCCTTGTGTAATTGTTTGGTCGATGGGTAACGAAGCCGGTGACGGGGAAGTTTTCAGCGCGGTTTACAAATCGATAAAAGAACGTGATCCTTCACGTCCTATTCACTATGAACGTGCAATTATGGGCGACAATACCGACATTTTCTGCCCACAATATCCGGGAGTTAAAGCTCTTGAAAATTACGGATCAAAACACCAAACCAAACCTTTTATCTCAAGCGAATATTCGCATGCAATGGGTAACAGTAATGGTAACCTGGTTGATTTATGGGAAGTATTTAACCGCGACAGAAACGACCAGTTACAAGGTGGTTATATCTGGGACTGGATTGACCAGGCACTGGTAAAAAAGGCCGACGACGGAACTGAATTCTGGGCTTATGGTGGCGACTATGGTGTAAACATGCCAACCGACTACAACTTTGTTTGTAACGGAATTATTTCTGCCGACTATACTCCTCATCCTGCGATGTGGGAGGTAAAATATGCGTACCAGTACATCCGTTTTGAAGAAAGTCCTCAGGGTTATAAAATTACCAACATGCACGATTTTATCGATCTTAGTGATTATGAAATCAGCTGGGCTATTTCTGAAAACGGAATACAAAAACGCTCAATGATTCTTGACGGTTTTAATTTACAACCAGGAGAAAGCAAAACAATTGTTATTCCAATGACAAGGCAAATGCCTGCACCTGGAGTAGAGTATTTCGTTGATTTTACGGCAAAGCTAAAAAGTGCTCAACCATTCCGAAACGCAGGATTCGAAGTGGCACACGACCAGTTTAAATTAAACATGGGCCAAGCAGAGCTAAAAAATAAAACAGATAAAGTTGCCAACCTTAGCCTGGCTGAAACAGATAAAGCTTATTCTGTAACAGGTGAAAACTTCATCGTTAAATTCGATAAAGCAAGTGGTTCATTATCATCTTATGAGGTAAACGGTGTTGAATTACTGCAAAAAGGGCCACAGGTAAATTTCTGGCGTCCAATAAACGATAATGACAAAGGAAGCAGGATGCTAAACCGCCTGGGAGTTTGGCGCGAGGTTAGTCGCGAATTAACTCCGGCTACTGTTAAAGCAGAGACTCCCGAGACAGCTAAAATTGTAATTACCGTTAATTACGAATTGCCAAAAGTAAAATCAGCGCAAAAAGTAACCTATACGATTTCCGGCAACGGAAAGATTGAGGTAAATTCAGCATTCTCAACCAACGAGGAGAAATTACCCTACATGCCACGTTTTGGTATGCGCTGGGAAATGCCGGTTAACTTCGATAACCTTGAATATTTCGGCCGTGGACCACACGAAAACTACATCGACCGTAACCGGGCTGCATTTGTTGGCCTTTATAAAAGCAAAGTTGCCGACCAGTATTTTAAGTATGTACGTCCGCAAGAAAATGGTTACAAAACAGATGCACGCTGGATTGAATTACGAAATGAAAACGGTGTAGGATTAAAAATTAGCGGAATACCAACTATTGGATTCTCCGCTCTGCATAATCCGATTGAAGATTTCGACATGGAAAATATGGAAGACTACCGCCATACCAACGACATTGTAAAAAAAGACGGTGTTTTTATTTGCACCGACTTACAGCAAATGGGTATTGCAGGTGATAACTCGTGGGGGGCACTCCCGATGAAGAAATACATGCTTCCCACTCAGGACCATGAATTCAGTTTTAGTATTGAACCCATATTTTAAAAAAAGGGTGCAACACAAGTTGCACCCTTTTTTACAATAAATAGTTTAGATTAAACAGTTACAACAATGAGAAAACAATTGATTCTAATTCTAATGCTATGCTTAAGCATTGGATCATTTGCCCAACCTCTGGATATTATTCCGTATCCGGTAAACATTCAGAAAAAGGAAGGGAGTTTTAAAATTACCGATGGCACTCAGCTACTGATTAACATCACCAACACCAAGGAGAAAGATTTTGCAACCATTTCCCAGGAAATTTTAATGGGAGCTACCGGGAAAGAACTGAAAATTTCTGCCCCTGCAAGCCAGGTTAAAGGCAATATACTTGTTCAGTTGAATAATCCTTACGATCCTAAAATCGGGACAGAAGGCTATACGCTTAATATTAAAAACGACCGTGTATTTCTAAATGCCAACACCACGGCAGGTTTGTTTTATGGTGTTCAAACAATGTGGCAGCTGTTAACTGCTGATAACGAAAACAGTCTGCCATGTTTGGAAATTACCGATTATCCTCGATTTGGCTGGCGTGGTTTGCACCTCGATGTATCGCGTCATTTTATGCCAACTGAGTTCATTTATAAGTTTATCGACTACATTGCCATGCATAAAATGAATGTATTTCACTGGCATTTGGTTGATGACCAGGGATGGCGTATTGAAATAAAAAAATATCCGAAGCTTACCGAAGTGGGTGCCTGGCGTGCCGACCGCGAACACCTTGGCTGGGATTCGCGTAAAGGCCCGGTTAAAAAGAATGAACCTAAATACGGCGGTTTTTATACGCAGGAAGAAATTAAAGCGGTTGTAAAATACGCGCAAAAGAAAAACGTAACCATTATTCCGGAAATAGAAATGCCCGCCCACGTTATGTCGGGACTGGCAGCTTATCCTGAATTCTCGTGTACCGGAGAATACCAGCCGGTTCCATCGGGCGGAGTATGGCCTATTACGCATATTTTCTGCGCCGGTAAAAACAAAACCTTCAGTTTTCTTGAAGATGTGCTTACCGAAGTTATGGAATTATTCCCTTCTACATATATCCACATTGGAGGTGATGAAGCTACCAAAACCGAATGGGAAAAATGCCCGCTTTGCCAAAAACGCATGAAAGACGAAAAACTGGCCGACGAACACGAACTACAGGCCTGGTTTATAAAACGTATCGAAAAATTCCTGAATAGTGAAGGACGCCAGCTAATTGGCTGGGACGAAATTCTGGAAGGCGGTTTAAATCCTACGGCTACCATTATGTCGTGGCGTGGATCTGATCCCGGAATCAGGGCAGCAAAAGGCGGTCACGATGTAGTAATGACACCGGGATCGCATTGTTATTTCGACCACTACCAGGGCGATCCTTCGCTGGAACCAAAAGCGTGGGGAGGACACACAACCCTAAAAAAAGTATATTCTTACGAACCGGTTCCTGAAGAACTGAATGCAAAGGAAGCACAACATATTCTTGGTGCACAGGGAAATATATGGACAGAATACATGCCCAACGGGAAACAGGTGGAATATATGATTATGCCCCGTATGAGTGCATTGTCGGAAGTACTTTGGTCGCCAAAAGAATCGAAAGATTGGGGAGATTTCTCGCAACGCATGGAAACCCAGTACAAACGTTTCGAAAACATGGGAATAAATTATGCTACCAGTGCTTTCCAGGTTGCAGCAGCACCCAAGTTAAACGAACAAAACAAAACAGTAAATGTCTCGCTTTCAACCGAAGCATGGCAACCTGAAATTCGTTATACACTCGACGGGTCAGAACCCAATAACGGATCGACAAAATACACTGCTCCGTTTGAAATCGACAAAACCACAACCGTAAAAGCGATTGTTGTTAAAAACGGAAAACCGATGTCGAAAGCATTGGCTACCGATTTCTTTATTCACAAAGCCATTGCCTGCGATGTGAATATGAAATACCCCAACAGTAAACACTACGATTCTACCGGCAAATATGCTTTGGTAAACGGTATTAAAGGATCGAAAAACCATGGTGACGGGAACTGGAAAGGATTTAACGGAGACGACATGGTTGCCACTGTTGATTTAAGTGAATCAAAATCTTTTTCATCGGTTAAAGTGGGTGTGATTCAAAATGTTGGTGGATGGATTTTTTATCCAACACAAATGCTTGTTGAAGTTTCAGCCGATGGCAAATCGTTTAAAAAGCTGGGAGTGGTAAAAAACAAAGTATCTCCCACCGACAGCGAACGCCAGGTTCAGGATTTAATGGTGAAGAAAAAAGCCAACGCCCGTTATGTAAGAGTAACGGTTAAAAACCTGGGAACCTGCCCCGAAGGTCATGCCGGTGAAGGCAAACCTGCATGGTTATTTGTTGATGAAATTGTAGTTGAATAGATTTATCGGCAAGTAGAAAAACAAGTTTAAATAACCATTAAGATACATGGGGTGCAGCATAAAGTTGCACCTCATTTTTTTTTATAAACTATCTAAAATAAAATCAACGATTGGTTGCGGATCTTCCAGCGAATGAGGATGATGGTTTACCCCTTCCTTAACAATCAGTTCGATTTTGCCTCCTGCACATTTAAACTGCCTGGCAAATTTTAACGTATTTTCTTTCAACGGTACTACGTCATCAGCATCGCCGCAAACATGAATAACCGGAATGCCGGCTTTGGCCACTTTTACTGAAGTATACACCGGAATACCTTTAAAATGCTTAGCCGATTTCGAATCGAGATTATAAGCTTTCAGGCATCTCTCCCAATCCGCAGGGCTACCCTTTCCTTTGTACAAACCACCCGGCCAGCTTTTTATATCGCATACAGGCGCATCGGCATAAATCGAAAAAACTTTATCGGTATTTTCAGCGGCCCAATTGTAAATAATCAGTCCCCCGCGACTCATTCCTTCCAGTACTGCTTTTGTGTTTAAATTGTATTTCTCAACCAGGTATTCATAAAAATTATTCCAGATATTTACTGCTTCAGCATTCCCGTACAAATTGGCCACATCAACATAAACCACGTGAAATCCCTTTTCAAGCAATGCCAGATCGGTTTGCGGTTCATGCCCCCAGAACCTCGCACGCCAGATCCAGTTACGAGCTTCGTTGGCCTTTTCAGGAAATACAATTTTGGCATTTCTTCCCTGGAAATCAAATTCCTTCATTTGATATTCACCAAACTTTTTGGATTGGGCGTATCCCCAAAATGATTGAAAAAGAAAAGCAAAGATTAAAAAGGCAGATAGTTGTAAAGTAGTTCTCATTGGTCTAAATTAAAGTTGAATGCCAAATGTAAAAAATATTTGAAAAAGCCGGAGCTTTAAAGAATGTTTTACTCCGGCTTCACTTTCTATTTTCGGGCAACCGTAAAAGTTACATGTCCGCCATTCCACAAACCGCCTTCTGGCAATATATTTTCGTAAAAATCAAACTGATAAAAACCATTTGTTTTCAGCAGTTTTCCCAAGTCTGCATGCGAAAAAAAATGTGTCCAGAAACGGTAAACATCTACTTCATCCTTTTCATTTAAAAGAATATGCTGAAAGAGAATAACCTTTTCTTTTTCGTATAAAAAAGATTCGGAAAGAGCCAGATAGGGTTCCGGTTTCCAAAAGCCCTCTTCGGCCACTTCCCAATTTTTAGGGCTTAGTTTTTTCTCCACTTCTTTATCGTTACAAATATCAAAAATGAAAGTACCACCGGGTTTCAGGATTTTATGTACAAACCGAATCATTTTTTCGCGTTCTGCCGGCGACAATACTCCCATATCCGTAAAAATCATTATTACCAGGTCGTAACTGTTTTCCGGCAGTTCCAGTTCCAAATAATTGGCCTGAATGTATTCTACTTTTAGCTTCTTTTTTTCTGCCTGCTCTTTTGCATAATTAACAGAAGATTTTGAAAAATCGACACCCGTTACCGAATGTCCTTTACCTGCCAGCAACTCGCAGTACAAACCCGGCCCGCAGCCCAAATCTAAAACATCGAGTTTTTGTCCGGGCATTTTATTCAGAATCCACT
Organism: uncultured Draconibacterium sp.; assembly: GCA_947492175.1. Taxonomy (GTDB): domain Bacteria; phylum Bacteroidota; class Bacteroidia; order Bacteroidales; family Prolixibacteraceae; genus Draconibacterium. The sequence continues at coordinate 22,039 of CANLMQ010000004.1, forward strand.
CCGTAGTCTTGTTTATGGTTTCCATTTTTCGGCTGGCCAGGTCAATTTCTGTATTCAAATGCACCTGTAACAATTGCTTCGATATGTGTTCGTCGGTCCACATTACTGCTGTTCCTTTCTCATAAAGAGCAGGTTTGCTTGTTTGTTTACTTATATTTTTTAGTCTCATTTAAAATTTATTTTGAAATGGTATAACATATAGTAAGCTTACACCACTTCGGATACGATAATTTTAAAATTGTTGTATAGAAAAGCACATGAACAAACACCATCAGTTAATCTGACAGTGTGGTGCTTTAACTTTTCCCGGAAGGGAAGTTCCTGATATGTGACTAATTAAACATAGCGCCGCAAATATAATAACTCTGTTTTATTTTTCAACCTTTATACGAATAACTGTAACTTCCAGAAATTCCCATCGTCTTATACAAAAGCCTATAACAGAATGAATAAAAACTTATTGAAACACAGTCTCCGTTCACTGAAAAAGCACAAAGGATACACTGCAATTAATATTTTTGGTCTGGCCATTGGAATTGCCTGTAGCCTTATTATTACACTTTTTGTAATTCACCAGCTCAGCTTCGATCAGTACCACACAAAAAAAGAACAGATTTACAGATTAATTCTTGATGGAAAAATCGGGGAACAGGAAGTTATGGTTTCGTCGACCGCAGCAGTAATCGGACCGAGCATTGTAAACGACTTTCCAGAGGTTGAGAGTTTTATGCGCCTGAATACCTTTGGCGAAACCATTGTAAAAAAAGAAGAGCAGGCTTTCACCATTACTGACTTTGCAGAAGCAGACTCAACCTTTTTCAGCTTTTTTTCTATCCCGCTTTTGCGCGGAAACAGCAAAGAAGTTTTAAATGCCCCATACACCATGGTTTTATCCAAATCCATAGCAAAAAAAATATTCGGGAATCAGGACCCGATTAATAAAACACTTAAAATTGGTACCGGAACACAACCATACCGCATTACCGGAATTATGGCCGACTTCCCCGAGAACACTCATTTTAGTGCCGATATTTTAGCTTCGTATATGACCAATCAACGTTCGCGCGATCCTGACTGGCTAAACAACAGCTTTGAAACTTACCTGATGCTCAATCCCAACTCAACACCCGAGCAGGTAAAAGCAAAATTCCCGGCTATGGTAAAAAAGTATGTAGGCCCGCGTATTACCGAAATGTTTGGTACAACATTAGAAGACTTTTTAAATGGAGGTAACCGTTACCAGTTTCATCTTCAGCCCTTAACAAAAATACACCTCGATCCATCCATCGAGCACGAAGTAAAACCGGCTACCGATCCAAAATATTTATGGATATTCGGCAGTGTTGCCATTCTGATAATTGTAATTGCTTCCATTAATTTTATGAATCTGTCAACTGCACAGGCAAGTATACGTGCAAAAGAAGTGGGCATCAAAAAAGCAACAGGAGCTTCAAAAGGTAGTTTGGTTACACAGTTCCTGGCCGACTCAACGATAATTTCTCTTATTGCCCTGGTATTGGCTGTAATAATTGTTCTGATTACGCTTCCTGCTTTTAATCGCTTACTGGGGGCAAGTGCCCACCTGAGCCTCTTTAACAATTGGTATACTATTCCTGCTCTCATTATTTTCACATTAACTGTTGGGCTTTTGGCCGGCATTTATCCTGCTTTTTACCTTTCGTCGTTTGTGCCGGTTAAAGTATTGCGCGGCAAAGTTCGCGATGCCATGAAGAACGGGAGGTTACGCAGTATTTTAGTTTCTGTTCAGTTTCTTATATCCATAATTCTGATAATAGGAACCATTATTATGTACCGCCAGTTGCAATACATGCTGAACAAAGATGTTGGATTCAATAAAGAACAGGTTTTGGTTATCCGCAATGCCGGCGCAATTGGCAACCAAATAAAAACCTTTAAGCAGGAAGCATTAAAGATTCCGGGTATTGCTCTTGTTTCGGCATCAACGGCTATTCCCGGGCACAACAACAATAATAACGGATACATGATAGAAGGTAATACCGACCAAACCTATTTACTGCAAACCAACTGGGTGGATTACGATTTTTTTGAAACCTATAGCATCCGGCTTGCCAATGGCCGCTTTTTTGAGAGAAACCATACTTCAGATCAGGAAGCATGTGTAGTTAATGCACGAACCATCCATGATTTTGGAATCGAAAATTTCAATCAAACCCGTTTTATCAACATGGGCAATCAAAATCAAAACAGATATATCCCGATTATTGGCGTTACTGAAGATTTCCACTTCAGGTCGTTGCATAACCGAATTACTCCATACATATTACGCTTCAAAACCGATGAGCGCAATTATGGATTTATTAGTGTAAAATTTGCAACAAATGCCAGTTCCCAAACAATTACTCAAATAGAAAATATTTGGAAGAAGTTTGCATCAGGTAATCCCATGCAATATTTCTTTTTAGACCAGGATTTTAAGCAGATGTACCAAAGCGAACGACAGAATGCCCAATTATCGGTGTTTTTTGCTGTACTTGGTATTTTTATTGCCGCCCTTGGTTTATTCGGGCTCACATCGTTTACCATTGAACAACGCACCAAAGAAGTTGGTGTTCGAAAAGCGTTGGGCGCCTCAAACAGCAGCATTTTCTACCTTATCTCAAAAGAGATAATTATGTTGGTTTGTATTGCAGCTACAATTGCCTGTCCTGTAATTTTCTTTGCGGCCCGAAACTGGTTGCACAGCTATTACTACCGAATTAACTTAAGTGCCATAGAATTTATTCTTGGTTTTGTGGTTGCCATTGCCATTGCTCTGCTAACAATTAGTTATCGTACCATACAGTCGGTACGCACCAATCCGGCACTAACACTGAGATACGAATAATTGTAAGTTGCAAAATACTTGCTAATGTTTTTTTTCGATTTAGTGCAATGTTCTATTTTGTATATAGTTTGCATTAGCATACTTAACCATTCCGCTTTCATAAACCTGGTTAGCTATTTCTAAAGCTTCAAAACCAGTTTCAACCTTCCTTACTCTGAAATACTGGAAATAATGCGACTCAATCAGTTCTAAATTTAATCCTTCTGCATAATTAATAAACTCAGGTTCAGAGATGACTCCCTCTTTATATTCCGTGATAACTTCGCTCAATAAAATCGCATAAGACATTGGGTCATTTTCTGAAGTGTAAAATACTGGTGTCGCAGAGACTATTTCACTATCCTTATTTAATTCTTTTAAATGGTTTTTGAAATCTGTGCAGTTACAATCTTTATTAATAATTGCCTTGAATCTCTCATAATAATTATCAGCAGAGAAATTGTCTGTATTGATAAAAGAATACTTCTCCAAAAGTGATTTTGCCATTTCTCCTGTTACATCATCTTGTTTAAACTCAATCCAGATTTCATTCAGGGAATGTTTAAAATAATGTATTGAACCTACAGAATAGTAATAATATTCATCATCACATAATGGAAGAATTGATAAATTCTCTTCTTTTTCACAAGAAGCAAATAATATCAGTCCGGTTAGAAATAGGATATATTTTCTCATTGTTTTTTCATGTATGATGAGATTTTTGCTAATCCGGTTGCTTTACACTTACACAAATGATGAATTAAACTTCCCCTAAGAGACTATCAAACTTTTCCCTTGGTTAATTATCGTTTCGTAATGCTTTACGCGAAGCTTTATCTACCAAAGCAAAAATCTGCTCAATGTTATCTTTGTTTCGTGATGGCTGATGTCCCTTAACTTTAATTATCCGGCAATCGAACAAATCAATTGTTTGATAGAACGCCTTATATAAATCTGCATTTTTCAGGAGTTCTCCTTTTTTCGACCGGAAATTACTTTGTTCCAATCTTTGCCGGCGTTGCAACAACCGGGCTATGTTTTGCGAATCGGTATAAATAACCAGTTTTTGTTTCTCTGTTGAGATTTCCGATAAAGCCCAGAGCAAAGTCTGCAATTCCAGTTTGGTAGACGAAGTGTTTTCGAAGCGTTTGGTTTCAACACGGTGCTTCAGTTCTTCTATCGTCTTTTCTTCTTCAGAAAGAACTAAAAAAGCACCCCAGCCAATTTTAGACTGAACATGCACACTTCCGTCGGTAAAAAGCAGGTGTTTATTCATTCCAGTTATCAATGCCCGTTTTTAACGCATTTTTGTAATTCTCCTCGCCTTCTGAGTAAATCTTGTTATCCACTTGTTTAATATCTTCTTCGTTTGTGCGGTTATATCGAATAGGAGGATTATTGTTGGTGCAGAACAAATAGTTGTCCTCTACCAGGTTGGTAGTTGCCCTGTGAAAACGGAGCGGCGATTTGGCAATATTATAAATCAGGTTACCGGCAACAACAACATCGGTAGTTCCCTCGTCTAAAAACATTCCGTTGCTTTCGGCTCGTCCGGCATTTATCTTTACATCGTGAATGCAGTTGTTTACCAATTTGCTGCCGGGCTGTAATCCCAGCATATAAATTCCGCCGCCATCGCTTAAAACATTCAGAACATGATGAATATGGTTTCCTTCGATCAGGTTATCGCGGCAAGGTGTTGGCTCCGGACTCCACATCCAGCCAATTGAAATACCGGTATAAGGCAAATCAAACACTTTGTTATTTTTAATGCTTGTTTCTGCAGTTAAGCCGCACCAGATACCAACCGCTCCGTAAAACTGCCCGCCACAATCAGTTACAACACAATTTTCAATGGTATTTCCAAGTGCAACATCTTCGGGTGTTTCCTTCCACCAGACATTTCTTCCAACCAAACGGTCGCGCCCCTCGCCTATCATAATGCCATTTCCCGAAATATCGATAAATTCCGAATTTTTCACAGAACAGTTTTTGCATCCTGTGGCAAACCATAAACCCGAAGTTCCCAGGTTTTCGAAAGCACAGTTATTGAATACAATATTTTCAGCCCATTCAGCATTTATTGCTGCCGGAACAACCGACCAGCCTTGTTCTGAAGGACGGGAATCGAAGAAGCAGGCTTGTACTCCGCAATAACCCATGGCGGGAATTTGCCAGGCACAATGCTGAAATGTTATTCCATCGAACCAGATATTCTTCACTGGATTATTCTTATCGCCTTCTATACGAATTAAACCTTCCGATACCGGAACCACAATTTGTAGAAATTCGGGCGAAGTATTTCCGGGAAGCTTCAGATATACTTTTTCTTTATCCTGATCAAAATACCATTCGTAATCAGCATCCAGAAAAGCCAGGTCGTTTTCAAGGAAATAGCGCGGATCTTTTTCCCAGTTATCAAGATTAAAAAAATCAGGAACTTTGGCTCCAATGGAATCAACCGCAGTAAGTTGAAGTCTGTTTTCGTCAATTTCTTTTATCCCAATTCTTGATATCGACCAATCGTGCAACAAAACCAGTTCGGTATCTTCCGTTTTTTCAATAACCGGAAACTCATCCTTTTCAAAAAAGAAATTTGTCCGACGGTCTTCTCCAACTTTCTTTACCCTCAAATAATCACTGTTCGGATATCGCGCCCGTATTGCCCGTTTCCCCCCAACAAACAATTCGCGAGGAGCCTTTCCGGTGTTTAAATCAGTTTCCCAAAGACCTTCTTCATTTTTCTTCCAGCCTTCTATTACTTGTCCCCCCGAAATAACCGGATGCGCTTCGGTTTCGGCTTTAAAAACTACCCTTATCGAACTGTTATTAAAATCAAAAGAATTAAATACAACAGGATTTTTTATTTCATAAAAACCATCTGCCAGCCAAATTGTACGGTCTTGTACACTGTCTTTCTGAATAGAATTTGAAACAGCTTCCCTGGCTTTTTCAATGGTCTGAAAAGGCATTTCTTTACTTCCTGAATTTGTATCATTCCCATTTGGGGAAACATAAAATTCGGTCTCTACAGAAGTACATGCCAACTGAAACAGAAAAGCATTTAAAACAAAAATCCGGAAGAAAAAATTTGTAATCATCTGGTTTAGATTTTAGAGTTGATTCAGATTTTAAAAATACCTGATTTTATTAAATATTAAAACCTTTGGCCATAAATAACGCTTCGAACAAAACCCTTTTCCAAACGTTATTCTAGCGGTCACAAGACTTATAAAGTCGGAAAATATTTTATATGATTATTGGAAAAACTGAATTAACAACCAACCAACAAATATCTACTAAAGAAGCAATAGAAGATTATTATACAGCTTATTTAAGCAGGCAGCTTAGTGTATTGGGACGCCGCGAAGTACATAACGGACGGGCGCATTTTGGCATTTTTGGCGATGGAAAAGAAGTAGCACAAATTTCCTATGCCAAAACTTTTCGCAAAGGAGACTGGCGCTCAGGATATTACCGCGACCAGACTTTCATGCTCGCCCTTGGTTTGCTTCAGCCCGAAGAATTCTTTTCGATGATTTACGGCGATACAGATGAAGAAATTAATCCTTCAACAGCCGGCCGTAATTTCAACAATCATTTCAGCACCCGAAACATCAGCGATGAAGGTGAAATTAAAAACCTTGCTTCGCAATACAACTCGGCCTCCGATATTTCGTCAACTGCCGGACAAATTCCTCGTTTGCTGGGAATGGCACAAGCGTCGAAAATTGTTCGCCGGCAACCTGAATTACAAAAGGATTTAAACAACAATGTTACAGGAAATGAAGTAGCATTCGGGAGTATTGGCGAAGCAAGCACGTCGGAAGGAATTTTCCTGGAAACCATAAACGCTGCCGGTGTTATGCAGGTTCCCCTTGCGGTAGCTGTTTACGACGATGGTTTTGGAATTAGTGTCCCCATTGAATTACAAACTACAAAATCGAGTATCTCGGAAGCATTAAAAGGTTTTGAGAAAGAGGCCGACACAAACGGGATTAAAATAATGAAATGCAAAGGCTGGGACTACCCCGGTCTGATTAAAACATTTCAGGAAGGAATCGACCTTTGCCGGAAAACACATACACCGGTTTTGTTTCATATTTATGAAGTTACCCAACCACAGGGCCATTCAACATCGGGCTCGCACGAGCGTTATAAAACAAAAGAACGCCTTGCCTGGGAAAATGAATACGACAGTATTAACCAAATGCGCCTTTGGCTTCTGAAAACCGGAATAGCTGACGAAGACCTGTTAGCTGAAATTGAAAAATCAGCCAGGAAAAAAGCAAAAGAAGCTAAAAATAAAGCCTGGAAAAATTATACCGATGGTTTTAATAAGGAACGGGAAGCATTAAAAGAGATATTAAATAGACTCGATAAAAAAACGGATTTACAAAGCTTACGCCGATTTGAGAAAGTAACTAAAAAGATTTTCCCCACAAGAAGGTCGCATGTGAGTTTTGCAAAACGTTTAAACCTGGAAATTCATTTAATTCCTGATCTGCAAAAAGAACGCACCGACCTGCAAGCCTGGATAAAGAATTTTGAGGCTCGAACCGCCGGATTTTATAACAGTAATTTGTACCGAACAGGTAAAGACTCTGCGCTGAATGTTGAAAGTAAGCAGGTAATTTACGATGACAATTCGGAGTTTGTTAACGGATCGCAAGTGGTTAATAAGAATTTTGATGTTTTGTTTTCTAAATATCCGAACCTGGTAACTTTTGGCGAAGATACCGGGAAACTTGGAGGAGTAAACCAGGGGATGAAAGGGATGCAGGCAAAGTATGGAATTGAGCGTGTTTCGGATACCGGAATTCGTGAGGCAACTATAATCGGACAGGGAATTGGCCTTGCTATGAGAGGATTTCGCCCTATTGCAGAAATACAATATTTGGATTACCTGATATATGCGCAGTCGCAGTTGAGCGACGATCTGGCATCGCTTCAATACCGTACCAAAGGAAAACAAGCTGCACCACTTATTATTCGAACCCGCGGACATCAGTTACAGGGAATATGGCATGCCGGTTCTCCAATGCAAATGTTACTGGGCTCGTTACGGGGAATGTACTTATGTGTGCCGCGGAACCTCACCCAGGCCGCAGGTTTTTACAATACACTTCTTGAAAGCAACGACCCGGCTCTCGTTATTGAACCATTAAAAGGATACAATGTAAAAGAAAAACTTCCGGCCAACCATGGTGAATACAAAATACCGCTTGGCATGCCGGAAATAATGTGCGAGGGCACTGATGTTACCGTAGTTACCTACGCATGGAATGTACATCATGCAGTAAAAGCAGCAAAATTGTTACAGGATTTCAAGGGAATTTCAATTGAAGTTATTGATGTACAAACTTTAATGCCTTTCGATGTCAACCATGTAATTCTGGAATCGGTAAAAAAGACCAACAAGGTAATTTTTATGGATGAAGACGTACCTGGAGGTGCAAGTGCTTACATGATGCAAAAAGTAATGGAAGAACAAAAAGCTTTTGATTACCTCGACACCGCACCCCGAACACTTTCAGCTATGGAACACCGCCCTGCATATGGTATTGATGGTGAATATTTTTCGAAACCCAATGTTGAACGTCTGTTCAGAACGGTATACGAAATGATGCGAGAAGTTGAACCACAAAGATTTCCGGAATTATAAAAAAGTTATTGATTTGTAATGATCTTCTCAAAATATTTTAATTTTGTACTGATCAACTAAAATGGACTTATTGTGTAAGTCCATTTGTTTTTTATAACGAAAATATTTAATAATGAAACTGTTATCTACTTTAATACTGCTCACCTTATTTATAGGATGTACCACATCTACGCATAATAAACATGAGCAAAATTCGGATGTGGTTAAGCTTACTGATCTGGTAAACCCGTTAATGGGAACCGATTCCGAGTTTAAACTTTCGAACGGAAATACTTATCCGGCAATAGCGCGTCCCTGGGGAATGAATTTCTGGACACCCCAAACCGGAAAAATGGGTGACGGTTGGTGTTATGGTTACGATCATTACAAAATTCGCGGATTTAAACAAACACACCAACCCAGTCCGTGGATTAATGATTACGCGGCATTTTCGCTAATGCCGGTAACAGGAGAACTAAAATTCGATGAGAATGAACGTGCTTCGTGGTTTTCGCATAAAGCAGAAACAGCCAAACCACACTATTATAAAGTGTATCTGGCCGACTACGATGTTACTACTGAATTTACGCCTACCGACCGTGCTGTATCTTTTCGTTTTACTTTCCCCGAAAACGAAAAATCATATATCCTGCTTGATGGATTTTATGGTGGTTCGATGGTAAAAATTATTCCCGAAGAAAGAAAAATAATTGGTTACTGCCAGAACAACCACGGCGGTGTTCCGGCTAATTTCAAAAACCATTTTGTAGCTGTTTTCGACAAAGATTTTGAAGTAAGCAAAACCTGGAAAGACGGAGAACTACAAAATTCAAAAGAAGCCGAAAGTTTCCATGTGGGTGGAATTGTTGGTTTTAAAACAAAAAAAGGCGAAGAGGTGAATGTAAAAATAGCTTCGTCGTTTATTAGTCTGGAACAAGCAGAGTTAAACCTTAAAAGAGAAATTGGAAATAGAACATTTGACGAAATAAAAAACGAAGGTGAAGCCATTTGGGAAAAGGAACTTTCGAAAATTAAGGTAGAAGGCGGAACCGAAGCCGAACAAAAAACATTTTATTCGTGTTTGTACCGCACCTTGCTGTTCCCTCGTAAATTTCACGAGATAAATGCAAACGACGAAATTGTTCACTACAGTCCATATAACGGCAAGGTATTGCCAGGTTATATGTTTACCGACAATGGTTTCTGGGATACATTCCGTGCTGTTTTCCCCTTCTTCACATTGATGTACCCTGAGTTGAATTCGCAAATTATGCAGGGTTTGGTAAATACTTACAATGAAAGCGGGTGGCTGCCAGAATGGGCCAGTCCCGGTCACCGTGGTTGTATGATCGGATCAAACTCGGCCTCATTAATTGCCGATTCTTATTTAAAAGGAATCAGAGGTTACGACATTGAAACACTTTATGAGGCTATAATTAAAAACACAAAAGGTTATATGGAAGAAGTAACTTCGGTTGGACGTTACGGCGCGGAGTATTATAACAAACTGGGTTATGTTCCATACAACGTTGGAGTAAATGAAAATACTGCCAGAACGCTGGAATATGCTTATGCCGATTATTGTATCTGGAAACTGGCACAGGAACTGGGAAAACCTCAGGAAGAGATTGATCTTTTCAAAAAACGTGCACGCAATTTCCACAATGTATTTGATTCTGAAAGCAAGCTTATGCGCGGTAAAAATGAAAACGGAACATTCCAAACGCCATTTAGTCCATACAAATGGGGCGATGCTTTTACAGAAGGAAACAGTTGGCATTATACCTGGAGTGTATTTCAGGATATTGAAGGATTAAAACAACTAATGGGGGGCAACGACAATTTTGTGGCCATGCTCGATTCTGTTTTTGTTGTTCCACCTGTTTTCGACGAATCGTATTACGGCCAGGTAATTCATGAAATACGCGAAATGCAGATTGCCGGTATGGGTAATTATGCACATGGAAACCAGCCAATTCAGCACATGATTTACTTGTACAACTATTCCACTCAGCCCTGGAAAGCACAAAAACACGTGCGCGAGGTACTCGACAAACTGTATTCTTATCAGGCTGACGGATATTGCGGAGATGAAGACAACGGACAGACTTCGGCTTGGTATGTTTTTAGCTCAATGGGATTCTACCCTGTATGCCCGGGTACCGACGAATATGTTTTCGGATCGCCGGCATTCGATAAAATTACATTACAACTGGAAAACGGAAACCAATTTGTAATTAATGCCAAAAACAATTCAAAAGAGAATGTGTATGTTGATGCAATTCAACTAAACGGTGCAGTGCACGATAAAAACTTTATAAAGCATTCAACCATTTTGGATGGCGGGCAAATTACTTTTGATATGAACAGCATCCCCAACAAAAAAAGAGGAAGCTCAAAAGAAAGCTACCCCTACTCCATGACCAACGAAGACTAAACATCGATTTTTTTGATATACAAAAATGCCACCTGTGGATTTCGCAGGTGGCATTCTTTTTTGTACTACTCTCCTTTCAACTCAAAAATCCCATATGAGTAGCAAGTATGTTTATTTTCAGAAGAGTTTAAGATTCTCTTTCAAACAAGAAGTTAATAAACTCAATTGTATAAAATTAATCTGGAACAAACTAATCAGAACCGAACTGTTCGGTATAAAACTGCGTTATAAGAAATATAAAACAATAAAAAATAGAACCATGAAAAACAACATTGTAGGTTGGTTCGAAATTCCGGTTACAAACATGGAACGTGCTATTGCTTTTTACGAAGAGGTTTTTGATATTACTTTAGACCGAAACCAGATGGGACCACTTGACATGGCTTGGTTTCCGTATATTGAAGGAGCCTATGGATCCGGCGGTTCACTTGTATACCATGAACAGTTTTATAAACCATCGGCTGATGGTGTTGTAGTTTACCTGACTGCTCTAACAGGAGATCTGGACAATGAGCTGGCAAAAGTAGAAGATGCAGGAGGCACAGTTCTTCAGCATAAGACTAAAATTTCTGACGAGCATGGTTTTATGGCCGTTATTCTGGATAGCGAGGGTAACAGAATTGCATTGCATTCGAGAGAATAATCCCCCTCGTGTTTTTAAAACTTTATTGCCCAATCAATATTCTCCGGCTAAACCGAAATTAACCGAAATTTCTTCCGATTTAATAATATACTGTATCTCATCTATTTGAGATGCACTTAATGAATTAAAACCTCCTTATTACATTTCGGAAACCAAATTTCTGTTTTCTTTGTATTACCCCAAACCAAAACAACAGTGGTAATTCTGAAAATAAACAGAAAGAATAACATAAACTATATGAGAATCCTACATACTTCCGACTGGCACCTTGGGAAAAGGCTGGAGAATTTTCCGAGAATGGAGGAACAGCAAGTAATAATGCAAGAGATTTGCGAAATTGCAGATCAACAAAAAGTTGATGCCATTCTGGTTGCGGGCGATTTATTCGATACATTTAATCCACCTACCGAAGCTGTTGACCTGTTTTATAGAACACTAAAAAAACTAACCAGAAATGGTACGCGGCCAGTGATTGCCATTGCCGGCAATCACGATTCGCCCGACAGGATTGAAGCTCCCGATCCGCTGGCAAGGGAATGCGGAATAATTTTTGCAGGTTATCCCAACTCTGTGGTTCCTGTTTTTGAACTCGATTCGGGATTAAAAATTATTCGAAGCAGCCAGGGTTTTGTGGAGATTAAACTTCCGGGAATCGATTCACATTTGCGCTTGTTACTAACTCCCTATGCCAACGAATTTCGGTTAAAAACCTGTTTGGGAACCGAGAACCAGGAAGAAGAGCTTCGAAATGTACTTCAGCAAAACTGGCAAAATCTTGCAGACCAGTACTGCAATAATCAGGGCATTAATATTTTAATGAGCCATTTGTTTGTAATAAAACAAGGCGATGAATTGCCCGAAGAACCCGAAGATGAAAAACCTATTCTGCATGTAGGAGGAGCACAGGCTGTTTTTACATCAAACATTCCCCGGCAAATACAATATGTCGCTTTGGGGCATTTACACCGAATGCACAGAGTTGATTCGCAACCTTGCCCGGTTTATTACAGTGGCAGTCCGCTGTCGTATAGTTTTGCTGAAACCAATCAACAAAAACAGGCACTTCTTATTGATATTGAACCGGGCAGTACTGCAAAAGTTACAGAAGTACAGTTAACCCGGGAAAAGAAATTGTTACGTAAACGTGCCGAAGGAATCGACGATGCACTCGAATGGCTAAACGAAAATCAGAACTGCCTGGTTGAACTTACCATGGTTACAGAAACATTTCTTACTGCCGGAGAACGAAAACAACTTTCAAATGCGCACAACGGAATAATCACAATAATTCCGGAAGTACTCAATAAAAAAGAGCCGACTGCACAAAAGTCAAAAACTATCGATCTGAGTAAAAATATGGAAGAACTATTTAACGACTATTTTGAACACGCAAAAGGCCAAAAACCTAATGAGGAAATTAAACAACTTTTTGCGGAGATTTTATCTGAAACAGAGGGTGAATAATAATCTGAGTTAATCAGTGCAATCCGTGGTGAAATAAAAACAACAATATGATACCTGTAAAACTTACTATAGCCGGTTTATACTCTTACCAAAAGAAACAAACCATCGACTTTACAAAGCTAACAACAGCTAATCTGTTTGGTATTTTCGGATCGGTAGGTAGCGGCAAATCATCTGTTTTAGAAGCAATAACTTTTGCAATATATGGTAAAACCGATCGTCTGAATCTTTCAGGCGACAACCGGAATTATAATATGATGAACCTGAAATCGAACGAATTACTTATCGATTTTGAGTTTGAAACCGGAAAAAACCAAGTCCCCTACCGGGCAACAGTAAAGGGCCGGCGAAACAGCAAACGTTTTGACGATGTTAAAACACTTGATAGAAGTGCTTACCAGTACGATGGAGCAAACTGGATTCCTGTTGAACCAACTGTTTTGGAGGAAGCCATTGGTTTAAGTTACGAGAATTTTAAACGTACGGTAATTATTCCGCAAGGCCAGTTTCAGGAGTTTTTGCAGCTCGGAAACAAAGACCGTACAAAAATGATGAAAGAGCTTTTCAATCTTGAGAAATTTGAATTGTTTTACAAGGTAACTTCACTCGAAACAAAAAATAACGCACAAAAGCAAAACATTGAAGGTCAGTTACAGCAACTTGGCAAGGTTAATCCCGAAAACATAAATATTTATAAGCAACAACTCGTTCAATTAAACAAAGAGCTGGAAGATCTTGGTAAAAAACTAAGCGAGGCACAAAAACAGGAACTCGGGTGGCAGCAAATTCTAGAACTCACTAAAAAAGCCAATGCCGCTAAAATTGATCTTGAAAAACTTCAACAGCAGGAACCCGGCTTTAATCTGTTGGAGAAAAAGATTCAACAATACGAAAGATGTGTGGTTGATTTTAAAAACCTTCTGGATTTGCTAGAGGCCAGCACCAAGAAAATAGCACTAAAAACGTCTCAGATTGAACAGGATTCGATCAAACTAAAAAAGGAAGAAGCAGAAATAAAGGACAAAGAAACAACACTTGCACAAATTCAAAAAGAATATGATAACCGCGAGAAGCTAAAACAACAAGCTGAAGAACTAAATAAACTTGCACAAATAAGAGCCAAAGAAACGGAGATAAAGAACGAACAGGCGCGCCTGGTAAAAGGGAGCGAAATTTTAAAACAAACCAACCATAAAGCCGAAAAACTAAAAACCCAAAAAGAAGATCTCGGCAAACAATTAAAATCCGAAAAATTAAAACTTCCCGACCTTGCCCTTCTCTCAAAAATAAAAACATGGTATGTTGAAAAATCCAATTTCGACAAGCAAAACAAGGAAATAAATTCGGAGCTTGTCAAACTTCAAAACGAAAAGCAACAATTATCGAATAACTTTAAATCTCTTTTACAGGCTGCAAATATTACGGATTTAACACCTGAACCAAAATTTACAGAAGCAGTTGGCCGCTTGCAAAAAAAGATTGATTCAACAAAGCTCAGCATCGAAAAACTGGGGAAAGAGCAAGATCATTTACGGGTGAAAGCCCAGCTCGAGAAATATGCCAACGATTTACAGGAAGGCATCGCCTGCCCCTTGTGCGGCTCAACACATCACCCGGCGATATACAATGCTGCTGATATACGCGACGAACAAAACCGTTTGCAACATGCAAAAACCGCGTTTGAAAAAGAGATTGAAACCATAGCAGAAACAATTCTGAATATAAAAGAGCTGGATCATCAATGTTCACTCAACCTGAAACTGCTAAACGACTGGCAAAAGAAATCAGAAACTGCCAGCATTCAACTGGAAGCGCATAAATACGAATCGTCGTGGCCAAAATACGACGATTTACATGTGGTAGAAAAAGCGTTTGAATCGGCCAGTGGTCTTCAAAAACAAATCTCGGAAAAGGAAGAATTTATTGAAAAGATCTCTTTAGAACTGGATAAGACCCTAAAAAACAAAGAGAAATACCAGACTGAAATAGACAAGATCAAAACAGGAATAACCATTCTGGAAACACAAATAAAAACGTTCTCTGTTCAGCTTACAATTATTTCTGCAAACGATTATCAGAAAAAATCAATTGAAGAGATTAAGACGGAACAAGAGGTTCTTTTGCAGCGCTATCTGCAAATAGAAAAGTTGTTTACCGAAATTAGCAAACAACTGCTCGATCTTCGCAAACAAAAAGATACACTTAACGGAGTTTTAAGCGCCAATAAAAAAGAACTGGAGCTTGAAAAAACAAACGCCAACGACCTGCAAAAGAAACTGGATAAACAACTTGAACAATCGGAATATACCAATCTGCAACAGGTAAAACAGATAGTATACCAGTCGATAGAATTAGAAAAACAAAAGAACAGCATAACTACCTTCAAACAAAACCTGGCACTGGCAAAAGCGCGTTTTGCAGAGCTCCTAAAAGAAATAGGTAACCGCGGTTACGACATAGAGGCGCACAAACAACTACTGGAAGAGATTAAAAATATAAATACCGAAATAACCGGGAAAAAGGAAAAGTCGGGAGAAATAAAAACGCTGCTCGGCAAACTACAGAAAGATTTGGAAAGCCTCCTAAAGCTAAAAGAATCGTTAGATAAACTCGAACTGCGGGCAGAGAACCTAAAAACCATAAAGTCGCTTTTTAAAGGAAGTGGTTTTGTCAATTATATTTCGTCGGTTTATTTACAGAATTTGTGTAATGCAGCCAACGACCGTTTTTTCAGGCTTACCCGCCAAAAGTTAAGTCTCGAAATTTCGGACGATAACAATTTCAGGGTGCGCGATTTTATGAACGGCGGTAAAATACGTAGTGTAAAAACACTTTCGGGCGGACAAACGTTTCAGGCTGCACTTTCGCTGGCGCTGGCACTGGCCGATAATATCCAGAAAATTACCGAGTCGAACCAAAACTTTTTCTTCCTCGACGAAGGTTTCGGATCGCTCGACAAAGAAGCGTTGGGTGTTGTTTTCGATACGTTAAAAGCCCTGCGAAAAGAAGACCGGATTGTAGGTGTGATTTCGCATGTTGAGGAAATGCAACAGGAAATTGACATTCACCTTCGGATTGAGAATTCAGAAGAAACAGGCAGTATTATCAGAAAAAGCTGGACTGATTAAAACATTCGCGAGATGCGACCTGTTTTCAACATCGATTTGTATATTTAAACCAAAGGAGAAAGTAAAATGGACAGAAAAAAACATTGGGAAAATATTTACGAGACAAAAAAGCCGGATAATGTAAGCTGGTACCAGGCTCACCCCACTGTTTCGCTCAACTTTTTGAAGGAGTTTGCCATACCAAAATCGGAAAAGATTATTGATATTGGCGGTGGCGATAGTTTGTTGGTCGATCATTTGCTGGAACTTGGATATACCGATATTACCGTGCTCGATATTTCGGAAGCTGCGCTCGATAAAGCCAAACAAAGGCTGGGAACCAAAGCTTCGAAAATTAAATGGATTGCGGCCGATGCAGCAACATTTAAACCCACCGAAAAATATGGTTTCTGGCACGACCGGGCTGCCTTTCATTTTCTCACAAAAGAAACCGAGATTAAAAGCTACATTTCTACCATTCAGGAAAATTTAAAATCCGGTGGCGTTCTGGTAATAGGAACTTTCTCGGAAAACGGACCTAAAATGTGTAGCGGAATTGAAATAAAACAGTATTCCGAAAATTCGATGACGGAACGATTAAAACAATCTTTTGAGAAAGTAAAATGTATCCATGTCGATCATAAAACGCCATTTGAGAGTATTCAGGAATTTATTTTTTGCGGTTTCAGAAGACGTACTTCCGATAGCTGAACGATACTAAAAAACCAACGGCAGATTTTCCATAAAATAACGCGAAGGTTCCAGCTCGTATATTTCCGTTTTCTTTTTCCACTGCACTTCCAGCTTACGGAAAGGCTGCGAACTTAAACTTTCTATTTGATCTGTTGTAAGTGGCCGTGTTGTTCCCGAAATAGCTGTAAAATTGTACTTTGGCCGTGCATCAATCGTACTGTCTTCGCCCACAAACAAAACCACTTTTTTACCATCCTGCAAATGCACAGTTATCTGACTTCCGGCTTTAAAAGGGCCAAAATAACGATGCCCGTCTCCCACCGGAATTTCCCATATATAATTTATCCGAATGGAACCTGTATGGTTTAAACAGCTAAGCCGGCAATGAATACGTCCTTTTTCTTCGCCAAAATACCTTTCCAGAATTGGGCTTGGCAAACCTAAAAATGCAACAGGCTCTGTTATAAACCTACGTGTTGAATCGATTACAATTGTTGAAACAGGGCGCGGTGCAGGCACAACCTCGGCCGGAGTTTCCTGTGTTATTGTTTTCTCCTCGTACTTCCAGGTTCCGTTATCATACAAAATCACTTTATTACCGGTTTCGGTAGTGGCACGCACTTGTGCATATCCAATTTGAGCAACCCCCAACAAAACAACCAACACAATTAAACGGAACATAATTTTACGGTTTAAGATTCGCTAACAAATATAACAATCCATTTTTTACCATAAACTTTATTTCAGAGTTGTCCAAAATAAATTGCCCCTCCTTGTTCAAAGACCGGCCTCCTGAAAAAAATCTTTCATTTGGCTGATCAAACTTAGTAAGACCGGGAAGCTGAGAACTTGTTCGAAGATCACCCGGCCGCACTTAGGTTGAGCAAGAAAAGGAAGTTATTTTTCAGGCAGCCTTGACCTTTTGTAACTTTTGTGTCAAGACAAAAGTTAGGAGAGGCCGCTGCGACACAACAAAAAACAAAGAAGAATCCCTACCCAAAAAACTATTTATATAAGCTTGATTAAATACAATATACCTTGATATAAAGAAATTAATTGGAACAGGTGCGACTTTATTTACATAACTCTTGCCTAACACGAAAGTGTTGTTTACTTTTAAGCCACTATATAACAAACATATACCAATAAAATTACATTATATTTTGAAACTAAAAATTACCAAACGCGATATCTTGTTTTTATTTATCGGACTTTTTATTGCTTTTTTAATTGATACCATTGTCAACTGGGAAGAAAATAAACAAGACTTTATAGACGGTTTTAATTCAACTTATGAACACATGGAGAAATAAAGACCAAGAATCGATATCGATTAACGAAGTATGTTAGAACTAATTAAATGCATAAGTAACTACCAGGAATTGGATACCGTAACAGAAAAAGAAGTTTATAAAAAATCATGAGTATCCGCTTAAAGTTTAACCTTGCTTCGCTATGCATGCAATGACGCAAAGTTCATGTTTTTTTTCTCGGAAAGGGATTGGTTGACGACAATCTGGTGAATTACCAATTATCAACCACCTCCAACCTATTTCGATGTGCTGCATCGAAGTACAATCCTGCATGAAAAAATCCGGTCCTGTTACAATTCTTGGCGTCCTGTACCATTTTTGAGTCTTCCTGTAGGTTATTTCGCGGTCCTGTAACTTATTTTATCATTCTGTTGCATTTTTTTTTTGAATCCTGTACAGTTTTTGGCCGTCCTGTTTAACAGGAAGACCCAAAAACAATACAGGGAGGGGTAAAACCTCACAGGACGCCCCAAATCGTAACCGGACGATGTATAACAGGCACTTAACAAGATTTTAACTACTTCTTTTTTATAATATATCCCTTCTCAGTCACTCTTTATTTAACATAGATGTTAAACAACAGTTTACTATTTCAATTAATAATTATTATCTTGCCTCTACTTTAAAAAACCAGATATCTAATTAATTCAAACTATGTTAATATACTTCCCAACTCTGCTTTTTGCTACCTATAAAATTTCTGAAACTAAATCTATCCCAAAATCATAAAAAACACATTTATCGAAGAATACAACCATAACATATACAAACTATGAAAAAACTATTTTACCTGGTACTGGCTTTTGTTCTTCTCTCTGGTCTTGAAACATTTGCCAAAGACGTTAAAATTAAATTTGGAGATGTAAACCGCGAAGAAATTGAAATGCAGATCTACCAACCCGATACTTCCGCGCACGCTGTTGTATTACTCGAAAAAGGTGATGCTCATTTCGAATTAGACGGGCCACAAGGACCTGTTTATAAATATAATGTTTTGAAACGGATTAAAATCCTAACAAAAGAAGGGCTCGATAATGCCAACATTTCCATTTCTACATACAGCCATTCGGGTTCGGAAGAAGACTTGGGATCTGTTAAAGGATTCACCTATAATATTGAAGACGGTAAAGTGGTGAAAACAAAACTCGAAAAAAGTTCAATCCATAAAGAAACTACCTCCGATTATTACGAAACAACCAAAATAACGTTCCCCAATGTAAAACCCGGCTCGGTGATAGAACTGAAATATTCAATCTCATCGAATCTGTTTTGGAACCTCAGGGGCTGGAATTTTCAGTACGACATTCCTGTACAGGAATCAGAATTCCAAATAGATATCCCGGAATATTTCATCTATAAAACACATTTAAAAGGTTACGAATCGTTGACAACTTCAACAGCAGATAAAATTTCGAGAACAGAGTTTAATTACAACCGCTATTTTTGGAATGCTCTAAAAATGCCTGCTTTTAAAAGTGAGCCTTTTATGCTTGGCAAGAGAAGTTTTATTTCAGCACTGGAATTCGAATTGTCGAGTATTAATATTCCAGGTTCGGTGTACAAAGATTATTCAAGTACATGGGCAATCGTTAAAGAAAAAATGCTGGAACCCAATGGCATTGGCGAAGAACTTTCGGGTGGAGGTTATTTAAAAGATGCTGTGGAAGAGATTGAGGCCAACAATACAGACAATTTATCGAAAACCATAGCCGCATTTAAATACATCCGCGATAATATTAAATGGAACGAACGCTATTCAACCTACACATCTTCGTCGCTGCGAAAAGCTTTTAACGAAAAAGAAGGTAACTGTACCGATATTAATTTAATGCTGACTGTTTTGTTAAAAAAACTGGGAATTGAAAGTCATCCGGTTTTGCTGTGCTCGCGCGGAAAAGGTCTCTTTAATAAGTTCCTGGTAAAACGCTCTTCGTTCGATTATATGATAACAACAGCATACATCGACGGCAAGGAGATTCTGCTGGATGCAACCGACCGTGTATCCAACTGTGGCGATTTACCATTCAGATGCCTTAACTCGCAAGGATTAAAAATTGCTCCGGGAGAAGTTACCTGGATAAATTTGAATACTGCTAGAGCGACAAAACAAATAATGTGTGCCATTAACTTACAAGATATAGATGATATTACCGGAACGGTTAACTATAAATACGCAAATTATTCGGCATATATGCATCGCAAACAGGTTGAAGACAAAAACGAGGATGAAATAATTGAAGAGTTTGAAACAGATAACGACTGGCTGACCGTTAACGATTTCACAAAAAAAGAATCGGAAGGAAACGGACAAATTGCTTTGGTTTACGACTGCGAAATTTCAAATTGTGTGGAGCAAAACGGTGATAGGTTATACATTAACCCGTTAATTGTTGAACGCCAGAAAAGCAATCCTTTTACATTAACCGAACGTAAATACCCCGTTGATTTTGGCTATGCTCATAAAGAAGATATTATTATTTCCCTGATGTGTCCCGAAGGATACGAAATAGAAACAATGCCGGAAAGCCTCAGAGTTACCTTGCCCGAAGGTGCCGGTAGTTTTACCTATGCCGTTCAGAAAAACGGACCTACAATTCAATTGATTAGCAGGATTGATATAAAAAAGCCGGTTTTTATTTATGGTGAATACCAATTCTTAAAAGAATTTTACAATAAAATTGTTAGCAAGCAGTCGGAAATGATTGTATTAAAAAAGCTTTCGTAAGATATAAAAACAACCATGACAAAGATGTGCCACAAACAAGCATAATCACCCCGAAGTTTCGGAGCATGGCAGTTCCCCGTCTGATTGATTAAGACAGGTAGGCAATTAATACTTTAAAATAAACTATTACAAACAGAGTTACCGTCAAAAAATTAAAATATTAACGAATGAAGATACATATTTGGTTACTGGTTTTTATAGCTCTTGTATCAACGAGCACGTATGCAGCAAAAGAAAAAAAATATGTTTTTGCCGATATTCCCGAAGCATTGAAAAAAGATGCTTACTCAATTGTAAGACTCGACGAAAGAAACTACAAAGTTATTGATGAAGGCCATATGACCATGAACCGGAAATACGCAATAACCATTGTAAATTCGCGGGATGAAGACTTGGCCAGGCTAATGATAGTATATGATAATTTCAGTAAAATAAAAAACCTGGATGCCCGGTTATACGATGCCAACGGAGAGCTAATAGAAAAGGTAAAACCATCTGACATAATGGATATTAACCTTGCTGCCGGGCAAAGTGGCACGCTCACCGACGGGCGGGTAAAAGCCTACAAAGCTGTTAACAGTTCGTACCCGTTTACCTTCGAATTTGAATATGAACTGGAAAGCACAGCAATGCTTTTCTATCCCGACTGGCAACCTTTAAAGTCTTATAACCAGTCGGTTGAGTCAGACATTTTCTCAGTTACAATTCCCGAAAATATCAACTTTGAATATAAAGAAATGAACCTGCTTACACCGGTTGAAATTTCGGAAGAAAAAGACGGAACCCGACATACCTGGTCGTTAAAAAACTTCACAGCATTAAAACAGGAGCCACACTCTCCTCATTTCTCAGAGTTTACGCCTTATGTATATACGCGTTCAAAAGAATTCGTAATGGATGGGTACGAAGGCAGCCTGGATTCGTGGAGTACGCTCGGCCAATGGATTGAAAAACTTAATGAGGGACGTTGCGAACTCCCTGCTGAAACTGTTGAAGAATTAAAGAAAATGGTTTCTGAGTGCACCACAACAGAAGAAAAGATTTACAAAATCTACAAATACCTGCAGTCGAAAACACGTTATGTAAGTATCCAGCTGGGAATAGGCGGCTGGCAAACCGCTCCGGCATCTGAAGTAGATGAAAACGGCTATGGCGATTGCAAAGCCTTATCGAATTATATGAAAGCAATGTTAAACGCTGTAGGCATTCAATCAAATTACACAGTAATTAATGCCGGCTCCGACGCTAAAAAAATCCAGGCCAATTTCCCGAAATCGCAATTTAACCATGCCATATTAATGGTTCCAAACGAACAGGATACAATTTGGCTCGAATGTACATCACAACGAAATCCTTTTCGCTACCAGGGTTCATTTACCGGTAACCGCACCGCACTGATTGTTGACGGAGAAAACAGCAGGTTGGTTTCTACAACGCCTTACACCCATAAAAACAACCTTATAAATAATTCGGGAGAATTTAAAATTCTGCCTGACGGAAGTGCAACGGTAAATACAAACAGTAAATTAACCGGCTTACGGTACGACGATCTTCGTTCAATATATTTTGAAGGAAAAGAGGAACAGGAGAAATTTCTCTACGATTGGATTGATCTGAATGATTTTAGTATTGAAGATTATTCAATTGAACGCAAAGAAGGGAAATATCCGGAAGCTGACTTCAACCTTTCATTAAAAGTAAACCAATATGCTACCGAAATGAATGGCCGTTTGTTTGTCCCGGTAAATAAGTTTAACCGGTCAACCTATATTCCCAAACGAATTGGAAACCGAAAAACTGCGGTTGTAAAAAGAAATGCATATACCGAAAATGATGAATATACTTATATCCTGCCTGAGGGCTATAAGGTAGAATCGCTACCCGACGCGACCGATATTTCAGGTAAATTTGGTACTTATAAAACCAACATTAAACAGGAGGACAATAAAATTATTTTCACACGTGAACTGGTGGTTTTTAATGGCGAATTCGCCAAAGAAAGCTACTCCGAAATGATTGGTTTCTACAAAGCAATAAACAAAGGCGACAAAGGGAAATTCGTTCTTGTCACGTTGTAATACGGGCACCTAAAAGCCTCGTTCCTTTTGTATACTATTCTTGAGAAACGGGGCTTTACTTTACTAAATCAGGTTTGGAATTACTCGATCGTTGTTGTACACAGATCACTATAATTCATTGTTTTATCTCCAAAATCCGATTATTCACCTTTTATTTTTATAATCAAAATAATCAAAACACTATATTCATACCACATTAATATTTATTGATTATGAAACGAGCACGTAAAATAATTACACGAAAGAGTATAATTAAAACAAGTGCGAGTTCCTGACTTTACAGTTGAAAATAAAAATTTTAATAGTATGAAATTCCTTGGAAATATTATTTGGTTACTGTTTGGCGGTTTTGCCATATTCTTAGAGTACATGCTTGCGGGGCTGGTACTCTGTATCACTATTGTTGGAATACCTTTTGGTCTTCAATCGTTTAAATTAGGAGTACTGGCACTCTGGCCTTTCGGACAAAGAATTGAATACATGGATTATGCGCCGGGCTGCCTGTCAACAATCATGAATATTTTATGGTTCTTTATTGGCGGAATCTGGATCATGCTTACTCATGTTTTCTTTGGGCTGCTACTCGGAATTACAATTATCGGAATTCCATGGGCACGCCAGCACTTTAAAATGGCATCGCTGGCTTTGACTCCGTTTGGAAGGAAAGTGGTTTAACAACAGCATGTAACACAGATCGTTCAGTTTTTACTGGTCGGATTTAAACAATCTGTGTTCAATTATTTTTTGCACCAACACAATTTTCCATTACTTTTAAGCAGTAATTTATTATGTAAACCGATGAAACCAATATTACTATTACTGCTTTTTAGTCCTTTCTTTTCTTTTGCACAAAAAACACAAACGCCCGAAGAAATTGTTGCGTTAATAAAACAGAACATTACCTGTGAATGGTCGGATAAAACTGTTGACACCTTTAAGGCCGGCGATCCTAAATCGGAAATTAAAGGAATTGCAGTTTGTATGTTTGCTGATATGATTACTTTGCAAAAAGCGGTTGAAGCAGGTTGTAATTTTATTATCACACACGAACCCATCTTTTACAGTCACCTCGACCAAACTGAAAGCCTTACTAAAGATCCGGTTTACCTGGAAAAGAAAAAATTTATTGACGATAACCAGTTAGTTGTTTTTCGTTTTCACGATCACATTCACAGCACCACTCCTGATGGAATTTACGAGGGGATGCTCAACAAGCTAGGCTGGAAAAAATACATGGTAAACGAATCATACTTTCATTTTGAAATGCCGGAAACCCGACTTTCAGATTTTGCGGCAACTCTGAAAACCACGCTGGGGCTCAAAACAGTTCGTGTAATTGGTAAGCAAAATATGAAATTTACAAAAGTTGGGCTGGCTGTTGGAGCGCCGGGTGGAGCACAACACATAAAAATGCTTGGCGGGTCTGATGTGGAAGTAATGGTAGCCGGAGAAGCCCCCGAATGGGAAACCTACTCGTATGTTAACGATGCTGTAACCCAAGGCAAAAATAAGGCCGTTATCTTCCTTGGGCACGTAAAATCGGAGGAAGCGGGAATGGAATACTGTGCCGAGTGGTTACGGGAATTTATTAAAGATACACCCATTCATTATATCGCAAACGAACTTAATTTTACCGACTTATAAACGCAATGGCTGAAACTTACTGGTTACTGATTGTTTTGGCGGTTTCAGTGCTATTTATTATTCTGGGAACCACAAAACTTAAACTACATCCTTTTATTGTTTTACTGCTGGCCTCGTATGTAGCAGGTGCAATGGCAGGGCTGCCCATCGAAAAAATAGCGGGCACAATTGCCACGGGTTTTGGCAACATAATGGCTTACATCGGAATTGTAATAGTTCTGGGAACCATTATCGGAACCATTCTGGAAAAGTCAAATGCGGCGGTAAAACTGGCCGAGATTGTTTTAAAAGTTGTTGGGAAACGTTTTCCCGGACTGGCAATGGCCATTATCGGTTACCTGGTATCCATTCCCGTATTTTGCGATTCTGCTTTTGTAATCCTTTCTTCCATACGAAAATCGCTGGTAGTTAAAACCGGTAAGTCTTCGGTAGCCTTGTCGCTGGCATTGGCCGGCGGATTGTACGCCACACATACTTTTGTGCCACCCACTCCCGGGCCCATTGCAGCTGCCGGAAACCTGGGGCTCGAAAACCAGCTAGGCCAGGTAATTTTATTTGGGATTGTAGTAGCCGCTTTTGCCATGCTTATTGCTTATGCATGGGCATCGTATATGGGGCCAAAATATACTGTTGAAGAAGATAGCCTTTTGGAAAGTCATACTGAGTTTACAGATCTGCAACTTCCTTCGGGTTTAAAATCGTTGTTACCTATACTTGTACCGATTGTTCTCATAGCATTTCGTTCAATTGCCACATACCCTACCCAACCTTTTGGCGAAGGTGTTTTTTACTCGTTTCTGAATTTTACAGGCCAGCCCATAAACGCCTTGCTTGCCGGATTCCTTTTATCTTTTCTACTGTTTCCAAAGCTGAATAAAGAAACACTTACCGGATGGATTGGCGACGGAATTACAGCTGCTGCTCCCATTCTTTTAATAACCGGGGCCGGAGGTGCATTTGGAACTATCTTAAAAGAAACACAAATTGGCGAATCGCTGGGAAATATACTTTCAGGTTACGAGCTGGGTATATTTTTACCCTTTATTATTGCTGCGGCCTTTAAAACGGCGCAAGGATCATCAACAGTAGCTTTGGTTGCCACTTCGGCATTAATTGCTCCACTTCTTTCTACCATCGGGCTCGACTCGCTTAACGGGAAAGTACTGGCTGTTATGGCTACCGGAGCAGGTGCTATGACCATTTCGCATGCCAACGATAGTTTTTTCTGGGTAGTGACACAATTCTCGGGTATGGATGTAAAAACCGGCTACAAAACCCAAACAATGGCCACACTGATTCAGGGAATTGGCTCCATGGTGGTTGTTTATATTCTGAGTTTATTCTTTGTTTAAAGTTTTATTCCTGCGTTTTATTGCGGTAAATTATAAGTAATAAAACAGATATCAGTATTATTAACCTCCCTCTTTAACATTTGTGTTAAACATGTCCGGCTTTCGAACATCCATTAAGCCTGGGCAACTCATTCTCTGTAATTTTGTGGAAGCACAAACAAATAAAAAAAAACACAGTATGAGTATTCGTTACGGAGTTATAGGGACAGGCGCAATAGGAGGATTTTACGGGGGAAAGCTTGCCCAAAACGAATGTGATGTACACTTTTTATTTCGCAGTGACTACGAACATGTTCTGGCAAACGGTTTGCAGGTTAATTCGGTTAAGGGCAATTTTCATTTACATCCGGTAAACTGCTATTCCTCCGTTAAAGAAATGCCGCAGTGCGATATAGTGCTTGTTGGTCTAAAAACCATTAGTAACCATCTGTTACCTGAACTCTTGCGCCCGATTGTTCATAAAAATAGTCTGGTAATTCTCATCCAGAATGGTTTGGGAATAGAAGCTGAACTTGCCAAAGAAATGCCCGACATACATATTGCCGGAGGCATGGCATTTATCTGTTCGAACAAAACAGGCCCCGGGCACATTACTCATATCGACTTTGGTCGTATTGAAATGGGATTGTTCACTCCCGGCGGCGAAGGATTGCTTCAGCAATGTTGCTCTGATTTTGAAGAGGCAGGAATTCCGGCTATTGTTGATGATAATCTGGGACTTGCCCGCTGGAAAAAATTGATCTGGAACATTCCGTTTAACGGCTTAACTGTGGTTTTAAATACCACTACCGATCGAATGATGCACCATCAACCAACAAAAAAACTGGCTTTTGAGATAATGCAGGAGGTGATTATGGCTGCTTGTAAATGTGGTTATCCAATCGACCTGAAAGTTGCCGATCAAATGATTGCCATGACAGAAACAATGACACCCTATGCCACAAGTATGAAACTGGATTTTGACAATAATCGTCCGATGGAAATTCAAACCATTTATACAAATCCGATACAAACAGCCCGGGAAGCCGGTTGTGAAATGAAAAAAGTGGAGGTACTCGAACAACAACTACGTTTTATTTCGCAACGCTGATTTAAATCAGTGAGACTATGATTTTGTTTTTCAAAATCATTTAGCCGAACTGATCCCGAGCTATAGACGTGGGATCTCACAGGGTATATTCCCGCATCTTGGTGCGAATAAAAATAATTATTATCCAATGTGATACCTCGTCAGCTTGCTGCGAGGAGTTTCCTTTTTAAAACGTTTATTGTCTGTATCGCCAGTCCAAAATTCTGTTCCTGCTACTCATTGTCCGCACCCCCTTTTTTCAACCAAGTCTGCCTTATCTTCAGCAACACGAATAGAATTACCGGAATTATGTTTACTTTAGACAAAGTAAAAACCAAACAATGAACTGGCACCCTACAATTATAACTCCACCCAAACATATGAATGTTTACAAATCAATAAACACAAACCTTATTTTTAATGGAACTAATACTTATAATACTACTCGTTGTAACTGGAATTTTATTATACCTAAGAGCGAACCGAAAAAGATCAGACTGGAAAGAACCCAACATCCCTTTCCCTGCTGAATGGCGTATTATTCTTGCACAAAAGGTAGCATTCTACAATTCGTTACCTGACACGGAAAAGGAATGGTTCGAATACAAAGTTCACGAGTTTCTGTTGAACTGCCGCATTACCGGAATAAATACCGAAGTTGACACTACCGATAAACTCCTGGTTGCCTCAAGTGCGGTAATCCCGGTGTTCAATTTCCGCGATTGGAAATATTCGAATATCGGCGAAGTATTGCTGTATCCCGCCCGGTTCAACGAGAAATTTGAAACACAAGGCCCCGACCGCAATATTATGGGCATGGTAGGAAACGGGTACATGGAAGGTAAAATGATACTATCGAAACCGGCACTAATACACGGGTTCGAAAATGAGTCGGACAAAAAAAATACGGCCATACACGAGTTTGTTCACCTGATTGATAAAACCGACGGAGCAGTCGACGGCATTCCGGTTTTGTTACTCGAAAAACAATACACCATTCCGTGGATCGATCTTATCAATAAAAAAATCGATGAGATATACGAGTCCGGTTCCGACATAAATCCCTACGGCGGAACAAACAAAGCAGAATTCTTTTCGGTTGCCAGCGAATATTTTTTCGAAAAACCCAAATTACTGGCCCAGAAACACCCGGAGTTGTATCAACTGCTGGAGAAAATATTTAAGCAAGACATGGTTTCGAGAAACCTGGATAAAAAGAAGGTTAGCATTGGCAGAAACAGTCCGTGCCCTTGCAACAGCGGTTTAAAATTCAAAAAATGCTGTGGAAAAGTTCACTATAATTAATCAAACTAATAATCACATAATTCTCTTTCATGGAAAGCTCAATCTTTTTTATCATCGCATTTATTATCATGGCCATAATTGTGCTCAGTTACTTTTTTAGCAAAAAGGCAATTGTAAGACGAAAACTAAAAAAAGCCCCCTTTAAAAGTCTGGCTCAATTTAAATCGGGCGATATCGCAAAAATAGTTGGCAAGGTAGAGTTTGCCGAAAAACCGTTAATTGCACCGCTTTCGGGACGCGAGTGTGCCTATTACCATGTTAAAGTGAAAGAAAGAGTGCAACGTGGAAAAAGTTCGCACTGGAAAACAATTATTGAAGACGACAACACCATTAATTATCTCATCCGCGATGGCGAACATTTGGCCTTAATCGAAGATTTTCATATTAAAAGTTACATTGTACAAGACCGAAACTATTCATCGGGCTTTTTAAACGATGCAACGCCACATCTCGAAGGTTTTTTAAACAGCTGGAATTACGAAAGCGAAACCTTTTTAGGTATGAACAGAACACTTGAATACAAGGAAGGGGTTTTGGAAAACCAGGAAGAAATAGCTGTTTTGGGGCAAGGAGTTTGGAAAGATGCCGAAGAATTTAATCTGCCTGCAGGCCTGGGAAAAATACTGGCCATTAGTGGTGTTGAGCAGGGCTATGTTTACCTCAGCGACGATAGGGACACTCTAAATAAAAATGTGGAGATTACGCAGAAAAACAGACGCGAACGCGAAAAATCATACGAACGCAGAGACCGTATGGAAAGAAGACAACGTTACAATCGCAGAGATGTTAACTATAACAAATAGCCAACCTTCCATAAAAAAATCAGTTGCGATGTAATGCTTTTGTAATGCCTGCGTCTTAACTTTGAAAGACGCCTAAAAAGGCGAAAAAGAAACAAGAACAACACATGGTTGCGAGGGATTTTAAAACAAGCGTATTACCGGTTAGCAAAAAGTTACTGCGATTTGCAACTCACTTTTTGAAGGATGAAGACCTGGCGCGCGATGTTATTCAGGATGTGTTTCTGAAACTTTGGCAAAAAAGAGAAAGCTTAAGCGAAATTGAAAACATTGAGGCTTTCGCCATGCGAATGACACGGAACCGTTGTCTTGATGTGATAAGAGCCAATAAAACAATTCCGATTGATGAAGAAACCGACCGGAAACTGAAAGAAAAAACAATTGACGTTCATTCTAAAGTTGAGTTAAGCGAATCGGCAAACCAGATAAAAAGACTGGTTGAAAAACTGCCTGATTTACAAAGGACAGTGATGCAACTGAGAGATCTTGAACAACTCTCGTACGACGAGATTGCCGAAGCAACCGACTTGAAAATAAATGCAATACGGGTGAACCTGTCGAGGGCACGTAAAAAAGTGCGCGATGAATTTTTAAAATTGAACAAAGATGGAAACGAAAGAAGTAAAATATTTACTGCAACGCTACTTTAACGGCGAAAGCACACAAGAGGAAGAAAGAACTCTTGAGGCTTATTTCCAGGCGGGAAATGTGGCAAAAGAAGTGGCAGAGTACGCTGAGTTCTTTGGAGGAATTTCGGAGCTGGCCAACATTGCCGACGATGCAACCATCGAAGAAGATGTAATGGATTATATTCTGGAAAACGAACACCGCGAAAAAACCAAATACCGCTCGATGTGGAAAATGGTTACCGGAATTGCCGCATCAATAATAATAGTTTTGGGTAGCTTTTTAGTGTACCAGGAGCAGCAAAAACCTTTCGACGACACCTTTAAAAACCCGGAGGAGGCCTATGCATACGCTACTCAAACCTTGGGATTTGTTTCGGGGAAATACAACAAAGGGCTGGCAGAGTTATCGAACTTCGACAAATTGAGTATCGCCAATAAATCGATTCAAAAAAGTACAACGCCGGTGGTTGAATTTTACGAAGGAGTTGAGAAGCTGAAAGAAAGTTCGCAGTTGCAGTCACAGCCACAGGATTCAAAGGTGGATAGTTTTTAGAAGAAGGCAAAAGAAAGTTACAAGTTGAAGTATTAAGAAAACGGGAAACTAAAATAAAGATAACAGACAGGAAAACAGATTACAGACCAAGGCAGAAGCCGACAGCTAGCGGCCGGCAGCCTGAAGTTTTAAAAAAGTAGATAGTAAAAGTTACAAAAGAGTAGTAAAACAGTAAAAGTATAAAGAGATGAAAAAATTAATTCTGATTCTGGCAGTTGTATTGCCTATGGCAGTGCTTGCACAAAAATCACCTGTCGACAAATTGTTCGACAAATACGCCAACCAAAAAGGTTTTACCACAGTAAACATTTCGGGGAAGTTGCTGGGTTTTGCCAGTCAGCTTGAAACCGGCGATGAAGAAGTTGGTAACATGTTATCGAGTTTAAATGGGATTCGTGTACTTACCGTTGAAGACGCCGAACTGAATAAAAAGCTTGATTTTTACAAAGAACTGGAACAGGAAGGTTTTTTTAAGAACAACAACTTTGAAGTACTGATGGAAGTTACCGAAGACGACGAAGTGGTTCGGTTTCTGGCTAAAGATGCAGGAAACGGAAAAATTTCGGACTTACTGCTGGTTGTGGGTGGCGATGATAATTCACTAATCAGTATCAGCGGAATTATTGATCCGGCCAATATCGGCAAAATTACCAAAGCCATTAATGTTGATGTGGGCGATATGGAATAAAAGCGAACTACAGGTCTAAAGTAAAAAGATAAGAAAAATGAATCCGGAGGTTTTCCGGATTTTTTTATGCCTTATTTTTAAAATAAGTGTCTCAAAGTCCATCCCCTGAATCCCCCTTTGCCAGGTGAAGCACCGAGTTGATTATTGGCAAATATCTTATTCTTTGACTAACCGCGACATTTATGTCGGGGGCAATCAGCGCAACCAATCCACTCCGGACTTTAGTCCGTACCGACAATTAGGGCTAAAGCCCAGTCAATCTTCCTGCTGTAAACTCCGCCCTAAAGCACGGAGTTAGTCATTAACTAGCACCATATGATATGTATAACGAGGTTAATCAAAAATGAAAGTCTCGTAGTCACTCTTTCTGAATCCCCTTGCTATATGAAACTGATTTCTGAAGCAAGCCCCCTTTTAAACTACCCTTTATACACATCTTTTAGGCCTTCTTCAAAGATTGTCTTGCAATGTCGTCCGGGAAAAGAGCAGAGCGTTGAACAACTTGCTTCGCCGGACGAATTTATTGCGGCCGATTTTCCCGGTGTTTCCTACCTTCGCTGCACTCCGGCAGGCACACCGGGTTATTCACGTTTGACGCTGCCAGCGTCAGAAAATCCCGGAGGGATTAAACCCGGGTAAACGATCCGTCAACTGACAGAGAGTACAACCCGGGGTAATGGTAAAGGTTATTAAAAGGCGCATTCATTCAGTAGTTCAGAGAATAGGTATTATATGCGCCGCATCTCAGGGGCAGTTTAGGAAATAGCATCCGTAAATATTTGTGTATAAAAGGTTGTAGTTTAAAAGGAGGTGTCCGTCAACCGACTGATGGAGGATTAAAAACAATGCATATTAGTTTCCATTACGGTATCGTCATAGTTGTCGCACAGAATACGAACATCGCGCATTAAAGTCGCAAACAACACTTTCCACAACACTACATATAATGCTAGCATACTGCACATTACACAATTTACCTAAAGTAATTTCAAGAATTTAAGGGGGTACTTCAGAAGGTATATTTCTACCTTCCGAAGGTATACGTTGAGCTTCTGAAGGTATCGCGATAGCTTCGGAAGCTATTCGTCCGGCTTCTGAAGCTATTCATCCGGCTTATTAAGCTATCCGTTGAACTTCTGAAGCTATCCATTGAGCTTATTAAGCTGGTCATCCGAGATCAGAAGCTCAACATTGTACTTCGGAAGCTGTTGTTTGAGCTTCTGAAGGTATCGGTTTAACTTATTTTCTCGGACGTTTAGCTTCTGAAGCTCAACGTCCTACTTCAGAAGCTGGATTTTGTTTTTCCGATCTGCTTTGTTTACCACCAATACAACACTCTCCTGCTTTATAAGCACAATAAAAGAGAACATAATATGCCAAAGCATACTATAACTAAACCACTATGCACTGGAAGTACATAGGTTTAAGATTGAATGAAATTCAAATAGTAAAGCGTAATTTGACGGAAGACAGAAGTTGGAAGACAGAAGAAAAGTACTCCTTTTTCCAAAACAACTTCATGCTCCGTGCTTCAAACTTCTCACAATGGAATAATATTTATAGAAACTGAAAGTAGCTGCAATAAAATTGCAGGGTTTTAACCATTAACTAGAGAATAAAAAGTTAAAGCATAAAAAGCTGCTGATTGACTAATAAATGAACAAATAAGGTTTTACGATGGTAACGGTTGTTCCGGAATAATTGGTTACACCACAAATCTCCTTTTTCGAATCCACAAAACTCTATGACAATTTTAGGTATTCAGAAGAAATAAATAGTTGTGCAACTACTATAGTATTCTGCTTACTTTATTCCGGAATTATGTTTACATTTAAGCGGCGAAACCAAACTGTACAATCAATACTAAAATTAAAACACCTGCTATTGAATGAAATAAAACACGCCTGGCAATTCCTAAATAACAACAGGTTAACAACGTTTTACATCCTTATTTGGATGTATAACTACAATGATCATGCACAGGAGGTATAGCCCAAAAAACATAAATATGAAAAGAATACTGATACTTACTATTGTTTTAATCCAATCAAGCTTGTTATCTGCACAAACATTTACAGATATTACACCTACAAACTTTCCAAATTTAATACTTGGATCTGTAGATTTTGGTGACTATGATAATGATAATGATTTGGATATATTAATTTCAGGAATAGATGACGAAAGCGGAACTTATATTACAACAATTTTCAAGAATGATAATGGAACTTTCAATGAACTATCTGACTTAAATATTTCTGCTGTATGTCTTGGAAATGTTGAATGGGGAGACTTCGACAGAGATGGAGATCTGGATATTCTCGCGGTAGGACTTTTTGCAAACGACCCCGAAAAAGTTTCGATTAGCAGAATATATGAGAATATAGGTAACGATAAATTTCTTGTACTGTCAGACTTGCAACTCCCGGGTATTTATCACGGTATTGCCAAATGGGGAGATTATAACAACGATGGATTATTGGATATAGTAATGGCCGGACATGAGGTAACTGCTATATACCAAAACAATGGCAATGGTCAGTTTACTGAATTAAAAGGTTTATCTCTGCCTTATATTTTTCAAACAGGACAAGTCGATTGGGGAGACTATGACAATGATGGAGATTTAGACCTGTTTTTTGCAGGATATGATGGAGGATCAATTGGAAAACTATTTCGGAATGATGGAAATAATTCATTTGTAGAAGATACATCCTCTGTAATAAAAGGAACGCATAGAGGAAGTGTAAAATGGGGAGACTACGATAGCGATGGTGATATTGACTTAGCTATTGCCGGTGATTCAAGATCTACGTATGATACAAAAATTGCTGAAATATATGAGAATAAATCCGCAAACTTGACGATAAATGAAAATGCTGAATTGACAGGAATTGAAGATGGGGCCATCATTTGGGGAGATTTCAACAACGATGGGCTCTTGGATTTATTTGTAGTGGGATATTCCTACGGTACAACAAGCTGCCTGTACACAAATAATGGAAATCAGTCTTTTTTGAAACATGAACACAGTGACTTAAATATTTCAGGATTTGATTGTCATGATATTGCCTGCGGGGATATTGATAATGATCATGATTTAGATTTAATAATTATTGGAGAAAATATAGCAGCAACAAAAATATACAGAAATGATATAACTTATCAGAACACCATTCCATTACCACCTGCCAATTTAAAATCCGAAGTAATGAGTGATACTGTTCTTTTAAGTTGGGATCGAGGTTCAGATCAAGAAACACCACAAACGGGGCTTAGTTATAATATCAGTATCCAAAACTTAAAAGAAAGTGTTGTTGCCCCGATGTCCAACGATGCGACTGGCAAAAGAAAAATTTCTGCTATTGGTAATTGCTCGCACAATAATTTTTGGAAAAGTACAAATCTAAAAGCAGGCATATATAAGTGGAAAGTACAAACCATTGACAATACTTATGAAGGCTCTGAATTCTCGGCTTCCGATACCTTCCGAATTTCAGCTTCATCTGAATTTCAATTAGAAAAAACGGAATATTGTGCCGATGAGTTGGTAAAGATAATTTACACTGGTAATGCACCTTCAGACGCTACCTTCGAATGGGATTTTGATGGCGCAACGGTAGTGAATGATACCTTACCAACTGAGTTTTACATTATGTGGCATGAAAGTGGTGAAAAAAAAATATCTCTACAGGTAAATTATGGAGGAAAGACTTCCTCCTCTGAAGCTGATCACATAATTGTTTCACCAAAACCTGATGGCAGATTATATGGAGACACCATCATCAGAGAAGGAGAAACAGGGAACTTGTTCATTGATTTAACCGGTACTCCTCCTTTTTCTATCAATTACTCAAATGGCTCATTTAGTAGTACAATTACAACAAATAATTTTCAGGATACGATAGAAATTTATTCCGGAAACACCTACCAAATAATTAATATCTCTGATGCGACAGGATGCTCTTCAGGAGAAATTGAAGATGCTGTTAATGTTAAACTTATTCCCAACAACGATACCACAGACTATGCAATGGAAATCGAAAAAGGGACACTTAAAAGAGAATGGCAGTACGGAGCTTTGGGAGATGACCTGGGAGACGCTGGTTTATTAACCGCTGATTTAGATCAAAATGGAGTTGATGAAATTATAGTTTCTGGTCTAACATTCTTTACTGTACTTGAATACGATTTTGAACAAAATATTTTTGTTCCGAAATGGATTAGTGATGATGTCGGCACCGAGATACATTCAATGCAATTAAATGATTTTAATAAAGATGGAAGCTTTGAGTTGTTTTTAGGATTAAATGATGGTCGCATTTACATTTACTCAACAACTGATTTCTTGCTCACTAACATTATTAAAATTTCGGAGAAAGAAACCTATCCATGGGATAGTTCTGTAAGAATAAACTGTATCGAATTTGCAGACATCGACAATGGTGACAGCGAAAAGCTATTGGCATGTACCAATGACACAACATTTGTATATAATACGGATTTTGAGTTAATGTATAAAATCCCGTTTGGATCAGCTTATTTTAAGATAGGCGACATTGACAATGACCAGTCAAATGAAATTGTTTATTCCAACGGAAATATTATTCAATTCCGGAACAATGAATTTCAAACGGATAATAAATTCTTCACCACCAATACAACAACACCGATCCAACTAAGTGATATGAATGGGGATAACACCCCGGATATAATATATAGCTCGAAAGATACTTTATATGTATACAATTCTCGTTTGGATAAAATGATATGGTCAACCGTTTGGAACTCCGATTATAACTACAATCGGTATATTACGGGCCTATGGCTGTACGACTATGATGGCGATAATATCAGTGATGTTTTTATCGGAGACCGTGGGTGGGATGCTGTCTATTGTTACAATGGGAAAACAGGAAAAAAAGATTTGAATATTAGAAATAATGCCGGAGATGGCGTAACAAATGTAGTTGTTTCGGATTTTGATAATGATTCAAATATGGATGTAGCCTGGACAACAGGGGCTGATTGTACTTGTGCCGATTATCTTTTTGTTTATGATTTAAAAACAAAAACGAAAAAATGGCAAAGCAAATATTTTCATAAAAATTTCAAAGCTTTTGATATTGGAGATGTTAATAGTGATGAGAAATCAGAAATCGTTTTAGGTTCTTTCGGTGAATATCTTAAATACTATGACCATGGATTTTTATCTGTTTTTGATACTGATGCGAAGAATATTGAATATCAAAATTCTGAGGAATTTTTTAGTGGACATACCGAGGACTTTTCTTCAATAAAAATCGGAGATATTAATAACGACGGAATTAATGAGATCTTACTGGGAGTAGAATCTGGTTATTCCTGGACCTATATTTACGCTTTTGATGAAGATTTCTCGATCATAAAAACGTATCAGATTGATGGTATGAGTATTGTTTTGGATATGGAAATAGCAGATATCGACTTAGACAATAAAAACGAGCTTATAGTGACCTCCGGAACAAATGTAAGTGGAAGCTCTCATCCTCAAGAATGGCAAAATTACATCTATATATTTGATTCGGAAACAGGAGAATTAGAACATAAAACAGCGCAGTTAGCTGGAATCGATTCTAAAATAGGATCGCTGAATATTGGGAATATTGATGCAGACAATCAGCTGGAAATCGTTGCTCTTAAATATAATACATGGAGAGATAATGGAGAACTAATAATTATTGATGGATTTTCAAAAGAACTAACAAAAGATAATCGGTATGATTATACTTCAGTTACTCTCGCCGATTTAAACAAGGATAACCGTATGGAAATTATTGCCGCCGCGAATACTGGCAAAATAGTGGTTCTCAACGGAATGCTTCTGGATGTTATAACAAAATTCAAGATCAACTGTGGAGTTATTAATGCAATAGAATGTTATGATTTAAATTCTGACCAGAATATGGATATTGTTTTAACAGATCAAAATCAAATTTTCTTGTACGATATTACGAGAAATGAAATATTCGGGAAAAGCGAGACTATTAATTCAAACATTGGTCTATATAATAGTATGAAAACAGGGAATTTTGATTCAGATGAAAATATTGAGATTTTTATAAATGGAAATCACGGACTTTTTAACTTTGAGTATTTAGCTGATTCAACGGCGGCTTCAACGAATGAATCCGGCTATAGTGAACTACCCAAACTACAAGTTTTTTGTTATCCTAATCCATTTAGAGACCAGCTAACCATTTCTGTAAATCTGAATAAAAGAACAAAATGTACTATTAAGTTAGTTGATTTAAATGGGAAAAAGCAATTTGAAGATTCAAAAATAATTGAACCAGAGATGACAAATATTACAATTAATACAACGCAACTTCCCAAAGGAATATATCTCCTTATCGTTCAAGACCAAAATCAGATTCTTGGATATTCTAAGTTGATTAAAATGAAAAAATAGTTGCTTGCTATATGTTTATATTTCATTAGGCGTACTGCGCTTTTTGGGCTCCATAACACTTATTGGAGAAATCTTACAAGCGACAGCAACGCTCTTCGAAATCCGCCCCGACCACTTACAAGTTACCCTTCCGGCATAACAACAAAGAGAAATTTCAATATTGTTTTTGAGAATTTACCAAAAAAGACTATCCTTGCATCTTATGATTAAAAACACGTATAAGTATTCGGTATAGCAGGCAGGTTGTTTAATATGCAAATTATTGCCTTTATTCTGATAAGGGCAAATATATTACACCTGTCGAACTCTTCAATTAAAGTGTTAATCAAATTACATTTAGTGTGATTCTGATTGATACGTATTTCAATTAAATTATTTTATTAATTTTTTTTTGCTGAAATAAGCAAAAACTATTGTCCTGTAAATACCTGAATAATAGCGAAAGTTCAGTTGTTTTTCGCAGGCATTGAGTTAATTGGCATACCAACGTATGCTGTTATAAAAATATAATATCATGACAAAAATAAATATTCAAATTAGAGAGACTAATAGTACAGATTTCAATGACATTATGGTAGTTGAGGAACGAGCATTTGGCTACGTAAAAGAAGCTAAATTAACGGCTGATTTGTTAAGTGACAAAACAGCCGAACCACTTCTTTCCTTACTGGCGTTTCATGATAAAAAGCCCATTGGACATATTTTATTTACCAGAGTGTATCGAAATAAAATGAACACAAACCAGCCATTAATACATATTCTTGCTCCCTTGGCAGTTATACCGGAATATCAAAAGCAGGGAGTTGGCGGATTATTAATTAATGAAGGGCTGAAAAGATTAAAAGAAATGGGGTCTGAAATGGTTTTTGTATTGGGACATATGGAATATTATCCAAAGTTTGGATTTATACCAGATGCTAAGAAACTTGGATTTAGCGCCCCCTATCCAATACCAATTGAATATGCAAATGCATGGATGGTTCAATCTCTGAATCCGGAAGGATTTGTAATTGAAAAAGGAGATATTATTTGTTCTGTTGAATTGAATAAACCAGAGCATTGGAGAGAATAAATTACATGCCTCGATAAAGGCGAATAGGTAATGCGGGGCATTATAGCTAATTGAATAGATTTGTCTATATTTAACTGTTTAGTAGTTTGATATTAAACAGTTAAACTCCGCACAACCTATAAAACAATTATATGTTAGGCTTTAAAACCAACTTGTGAAAACATGAGTATTCAGAAAGGTTGGAGAAGATATCGGAAAGAGCAAGTGAATATGGATTTGAATTATATTATTAAGAAAAAACAAGTAGTAATAAAAAAGATATGCATCAAGAAAGACAGCGGGTAATTCACACTATATTTCTTTGCAGCAACAGAGTCAATTCCTACCTAGACTGTGAATTGTCTATAAAATATCATTAGAGTATCTTTTTATGCATCTGGTCGTATTGCAAAGGTTGCTTTCCGAGAATAGTAGTTACCGAAACAAAAATAATCCATACTGAAATACCGTTAATAAAAAAGATTTCGGCTACGCCATTCAGACCATTGGCAACCAATAAATAAGCCATTATCAGAATTACCAAACCCAGGATACATAATCCGGTTATGCCAATAAAGGGTAACCTTTTTACAATTGAAACCTGAAATGTTATTATTAACACGGGCAACGATGAGAATACAACCACAGCCAGAACATTATGCAGAAACCGCTGTAACGAGGGTGCCAGACTGTGCCAGCTATACGGTTCGATGTTATGCGGAACAAATGCCAAAAGCGCAAGCGATGCAAAGGTGTACGTAATTGTACGCATTAACCGTCCGTGTTTTCCCAGCCGGTAATATTTTATAAGTAGCCAGAAAAATGCATAAAGAAGAATGGCCATGGTAAAAAGAAGTACGGTATACCCTCTCACGAATTCTTTACCGTATAAGCTTTGGTTGCTGAGAAAACTAAGTGTTTGTTCTTTAACATCTATCTGAACATGTTGCAACGATTTTTTTACCGCGTTGGGTAAAAGCCCCACAGTTATGTATCCAATCAATAAAATACCAAATTTTATCCATTTCATTATCTATACGATTATTCGTTTCCTATAATGTTTTTGCACATGTAAATTATGAAAAATGATGTATTTAGACAATTCATAATTTGTATCACTCGATATTTCTTGTGCAGAG
Source organism: uncultured Draconibacterium sp. (assembly GCA_947492175.1). Lineage (GTDB taxonomy): Bacteria > Bacteroidota > Bacteroidia > Bacteroidales > Prolixibacteraceae > Draconibacterium. The sequence goes on from CANLMQ010000004.1 coordinate 61,669, forward strand.
ATGGTAAATTAGACTAACATTAACTTTCTGAGACACTAAACTACATTGGTCTTTCCAGACTGGAAATCCTTTTTCCTTTAGCTGAAATGAGCTTGCGAATTACACGAGTCGCCAATTAAATAAACAATAATCAGACGAGTGAAAAAGGATTCAAAAAAAGCCACCGCTGACGATAAAAAAGTAAAACTAAACCACTATGCACTGGAAGTACATAGGTTTAAGATTGAATGAAATTCAAATAGTAAAGCGTAATTTGACGGAAGACAGAAGTTGGAAGACCGAAGAAAGGTACTCCTTTTTCCAAAACAACTTCATGCTCCGTGCTTCAAACTTCTCACAATGGAATAATATTTATAGAAACTGAAAGTAGCTGCAATAAAATTGCAGGGTTTTAACCATTAACTAGAGAATAAATTCCTTTCACTAAAATCAAGAAACTCCTCTTTTCATTTATTTCCTTGACGCTCTTTCTCGAAGGCGGCCTTGACAGCGTACCTTGTGCGGGCTCGTCAAAAATCCGTCAATCGGGCTAATTGGTTAATCTGAAAAAATGCAAAGGTTATTTTTGACAAGATTTTTGGTTCCTTTTGATCGAATGCAAAAGGGACTGCCTGTCTGGCATGAAGACAAAAGCCACAAGAATTATCTATTTGGGGTTAGTTATAGGAAACTTAGAATTCTTCCGTCAAAATAAGACTGAGGATTACCTGATAATTTTAAATTCACCGGAATCAAGGATGACCATATATCCCTAAACTTCAAACAAATACAAAAAAAAGGCTGCTGAAGCAACCTTTTCCTTAATATCTATTTTCCAACGCCGTGCGCCAGGCATTTTGCGCCAGACTATTTTTTACAATAATCCGCGACCTTTTAACAGCGGCTCAATTCCCGGTTCTTTTCCGCGGAACTGGATGTAAAGTTTCATTGGATCGTCAGATCCACCGGCAGAAAAAATATTTTCGCGCAAAGCAGCAGCAGTAGCTTTATCAAATAAGCCGTTTTCTTTAAAGGCTTCAAAAGCATCTTTATCCAATACTTCGGCCCATAAATAGGCATAATAACCCGAAGAATAACCCCCTGCAAAAATATGCTGGAAATAGGTACTGCGGTAACGTGGTGCAATTTCCGGAATTAAACCATATTTGTCCATCGAAGCTTTTTCAAACGCACGCACATCCATATTTGGTTCAACTGTATTTAAGGTATGGTAATCCATATCCAGTAGTCCGGCTGCTAAAAATTCGATAGTTGCAAAACCCTGATTAAAGTGCGCTGCATTGTTAATTTTCGCCACCAACTCTGCAGGAATTACTTCACCTGTTTCGTAATGTTTTGCATACAGTTCCAGCATTTCCGGTTCAAAGGCCCAGTTCTCCATAATCTGCGATGGCAGCTCAACAAAATCGCGCGATACCGAAGTACCTGAAAGCGTATTAAATTCGCAATCCGACAGTAATCCGTGTAAACCATGTCCAAACTCGTGGAACATAGTTGTTACCTGGTCTAAACTTAAAAGCGAAGGCATATCTTCAGTTGGTGCAGGGAAATTACACACATTGGTAATTACCGGAAGTATGTTTTCACCATCAACAATTTGTTGTTTGCGGTAAGAACTCATCCAGGCACCGCCACGCTTGCTCGGGCGTGCAAAATAATCGGTGTAAAAAATTCCGATAAGAGTTCCGTCTGCTTCTTTAACTTCAAATACTTTTCCGTCTTTGTGGTATTTGGGCAGGTCGGTGCGTTCTGAAAACGTAATGCCCCAAAGTTTGTTTGCCAAAGTAAAAATACCTTGCTGAACATTATCAACTTCGAAATAAGGTTTTACATCTTCTTCGCTTAATGCATATTTTTCCTGACGCACTTTCTCGGCATAATACCACCAGTCCCAGGCCTCTATTTTAATATTTGCGCCTTCTTTATTTGCAATGGCCTGCATGTCAACAACCTCTTGTTTTGCAACCGGCAAAGCTTTTTCCCACACTTTTGTAAGTATGTCGTACACATTGTCCGGATTCTTGGCCATGTTCTCAGCCAAAATATATTCTGCATGGTTGTTGTATCCAAAAAGTTTGGCACGTTCGCTACGCAATTCGGTCATACGTGCAACAATTGCTTTGTTGTCGAACTCGTTGCCATTGTCACCTTTTAAAATATAACCTTTGTAAAGCTTTTCCCGAAAATCCCTGTTAGGCGAATAAGTCAGGAAAGGATACAAACTCGGGCGGCTGATTGTAAATACCCATTTACCTTCCATACCTTCCTCTTTTGCAGTAGCAGCAGCGGCCGAAACAGCGGCAGCAGGAAGACCTTCCAACTCTGCTTTGTTCTCGATAACCAGTTTAAACGCATTGTTATCTTTTAAAACGTTCTCGCCAAACTGAACTGAAAGAGTGGCTAATTCGCCGTTAATCTCTCTCATTCTTGCTTTTTTGTCGGCAGGTAATTCGGCACCACCGCGTACAAAGTTTTTGTATTTCTTTTCCAGTAAACGTGCCTGTTCGGTATTTAAATCAAGGCTTTCGCGTTGTTCGTAAACAGCTTTTACACGCTTAAACAAACCTTCATTCAGGTTAATATCGTCGTAATGAGCCGAAAGCTGAGGTTCAATATCTTTTTCGATAGCCTGAATACTATCGTTGGTATGTGCACTGCTTAAATTACTGAACACACTGTAAACCTTGTCTAAAAATGCGCCGGTTTTATCCAATGCTACCAGTGTATTTTCAAAAGTCGGTGCTTCAGTATTATTAACAATTGCATCGATTTCTTCTTTTTGCAAACGCATTCCTTCTGCAATGGCAGAGCGGTAATGTTCGTTTTCAATTTTATCAAATGGCGGAACTCCAAAAGGAGTATTCCACTCTACAAAAAACGGATTTTCCATATTAGAATTACTTTCTTTTTTCTGGGTTTGGCATGAACTCAGGGCCACACCCGCAACAAAAATAAAAAACAGTAGTTTTCTCATCTTTAAAGTGAATTTAATTTGCCGCGCAAGATAAACATTTATCAGACTTTATGTTATGATGGAATTCACGATTTTATAGAAAACCGAAGGACACCCCAAAACTCTGATTTTAAAGATTCTCGCTGTTCAGGATGCGGTAAAAAAATTAAAACCGGTAAAATTTATCTTGCAATGAATTGAAAACTACCTTAAATCTTCAAGAATCAAAGAATCGATCACTCGCATTTGTAATAAAAATCTGTACTTTTGTCGGATTCAAAAAACGACAGAAAAATCATTTAAAGATGAAGATATCATATTCCTGGTTAAAAGATTACATTAAACTGGAACAGTCGCCGGAAGAGATTTGCGACATACTTACACAAACCGGTTTGGAAGTTGGCGGTTTAGAAGAAGTTGAAACCATTAAAGGTGGCTTGCAAGGATTGGTAATTGGTGAAGTGGTTACCTGCGAAGCTCATTCCGGTTCCGATCATTTAAGTAAAACAACTGTAAATGTAGGTGGCGATGAAGTATTACCCATTGTTTGCGGAGCACCCAATGTTGCTGCCGGTCAGAAAGTAGTTGTGGCTACCGTTGGCACAACCTTATACGATGGCGACGATGAGTTCAAGATTAAAAAATCTAAAATCAGAGGTGAAGTTTCGATGGGAATGATTTGTGCCGAAGATGAGATTGGTTTGGGAACCGGTCACGACGGCATTATGGTTTTGGATGAAAACGCAAAAGTTGGAACCCAAGCCAAAGATTATTTTAATGTGGAATCGGACTGGGTAATTGAAATCGACCTTACTCCTAACCGTATCGACGGAGCATCGCACATTGGTGCTGCCCGCGATTTGGCTGCTTTCCTGAAAAAGACACAGGAAATTGCTTACACCAAACCTTCGGTTGAAGCGTTTAGCGTTGATAATCACGATTTGGAAATCCCTGTTGAGGTAGCAACTCCGGAAGCTTGTCCCCGCTATGCAGGAGTTACCATTTCGGGTCTTGTGGTAAAAGAATCGCCTGAATGGCTGCAAAACCGCTTAAAAATGATTGGTCTGTCGCCAATTAACAATGTGGTTGATATTACCAACTATGTTCTTTTTGAAACCGGACAACCTTTACATGCTTTTGATGCCGCAGAAATTGCAGGTAACAAAGTGGTGGTTAAAACCATGCCTGCTCTTACTAAATTTACAACTTTAGACGAAGTTGAACGCGAACTGGATGCTGCCGACTTAATGATTTGCAACACCGAAGAAGCCATGTGTATTGGTGGTGTTTTTGGTGGAATCAAATCGGGCGTGAAAGACTCAACAACAAGTATTTTCCTTGAAAGTGCCTGCTTCGATCCGGTGTTTATTCGTAAAACTGCGCGTCGTCACGGGTTAAATACCGATGCTTCGTTCCGCTTCGAACGTGGCGTTGATCCTAATGGAGTTATTTATGCACTCAAACGTGCTGCCCTGCTTATTAAAGAAATTGCCGGCGGAACCATTTCTTCCGAAATAGTGGATATTTATCCGGAGCCCATAGAAGATTTTAAAGTTGAAATTTCGTATGCCAATGTTACCCGTCTTATCGGTAAAGATTTGGGTGCCGAAATGATTAAAAATATACTGACATCGTTGGAAATTAAAATTGCAGCCGAAACTGAAAAAGGCTTGTCGCTTTTAGTTCCTCCATACCGCGTTGATGTAAAACGAGAAGCCGATGTTATAGAAGAAATTCTAAGAATTTACGGGTACAACAATATTGAAATTCCAACACTGGTTAACTCGTCGTTGCAAACTGCGGAAAAACCAAACAAAGACAAAGTTCGGAATCTGGCTGCAGAAATGTTAACAGCCCAAGGTTTTAACGAAATTTGGTCAAACTCGCTTACAAAAGCCAATTATTACGAAGGTTTAAAAAATTACAAAGAAGAGCAAACCGTAAAAATGCTGAATCCGCTAAGTGCCGATTTAAACGGAATGCGACAAACTTTGCTTTTTGGTGGTTTGGAAAGTATTGCCTACAACGCCAACCGCCAGAATAAAAACCTGAAGTTTTATGAGTTTGGAAATACCTATTTCTATAAAGGAACACAATTAAAAGATAAACCGGCAAATAATTACTGGGAAGAAGAACACCTGGGACTATTTATTACCGGAAATAAAGAAGCAGAAAGCTGGACTGCAAAAGAACAGACAACTTCGTTTTACGGTTTAAAAACATACGCCGAAAATATTCTGAAACGTCTTGGTTTTAAAGCTGATGCTTTACAAGTTTCGGAAACAGGAAACGAACTGTTCGCTGAAGGATTAGCTTATTCGTTCAATAACAAAGTAATTCTTGAATTGGGAATTGTTGCAGGACAGTGGCTCAAAAAATTCGATATTGAAAATCCGGTTTACTATGCCGATTTCGATTGGGGAAGAATATTAACCGAACTTAAAAAACATAAAGTAACGTTCGAAGAACTTCCCAAATTCCAGGCTGTTCGACGCGATTTAGCCTTGTTAATAGACAAGTCTGTAAAATTCAGCCAGATTAAAGAAACAGCATTTAAAATGGAGCGTCAGTTGTTACGCGAAGTTGACCTGTTTGACGTTTACGAAGGAAAAGGAGTTCCGGCCGGTAAAAAATCGTACGCCGTTAGTTTTATCCTCCGCGACGATAACAAAACGCTAAAAGACAAACAAATCGACAAAACGATGCAAAAATTTATTGCAGCTTTTGGACGTGAGTTTAATGCTGAGTTGCGATAGCAATTGGCAAAACACCATATGAACCTTTGAGCTTTCTTTGTGTTACTTTGTGATTAAACATTTACATATAGTTTCACGAAGAAAGCTCTGAGTTTTCGATATATATTTTACTATGCAAAACCACTCCAAAGGAATTATATATGCCTCTGTTACTGCATTCTTTTGGGGATTTCTGGCAATTGCTTTAAAAATTGCGGTCCGCGAGGTTGATCCGGTTACCGTGGTATGGTTCCGGTTTCTGTTTGCTTTCGTTTTACTGGCCATTTGGGAGTTATTCAATAATCCGGCAACTTTTAAAATTCTTTTAAAACCACCTCTTTTACTTGTACTGGCTGCTTTTGCACTTTCGTGGAATTACGTGGGATACATGTTGGGAATACACTACACTACACCAAGTAATGCGCAGCTTTTTATACAAACCGGACCTCTTTTATTAGCAATTGCAGGCTTCTTACTTTTTAAGGAGAAAGTAAAACGCAGGCAACTATTTGGATTTGCTTTGGCAATTATTGGTTTTTCGTTTTTTTACAGCGATCAGCTAGAGGCATTTTTCGACAGTAAAGGAAGCTATCAAACCGGAATTCTATTTACTATTTCCGGAGCAGTGGCCTGGGCAACTTACGCTGTATTACAAAAAAAACTGGTGGTTAACTATTCGGCCAACAGCCTTAATCTTTTTCTGTTCGGATTGCCGGTAATCATTCTGTCGCCTTTCATTAATCTCAAACCTCTTTATCAGTTAAATTTTAACTGGTGGCTGCTTCTTGCATTTTTAGGCGCCAATACGGTTATTGCTTACACTTGCCTGGCAAAAGCCCTAAAGTACACCGAAGCAAATAAAGTAAGCATTATAATTATTTTAAACCCCATGATTACATTTATTACCATGGGAATTCTTACCTGGCTGAATGTGGATTGGGTACAACACGAGCGTTTTTCTCTGGTAACTCTTCTGGGCGCAGTTCTTGTTTTTTCAGGCGCTATACTTGTTGCAAAAAAAACAAAAAAGAGCATTTAAGTTCCATTGCAGGATTCCTTCATAATTATTTATTACGCTGATTAATTCAGTATCAATAATTCCATTTCTGAAAAGAAATAGATTTTGTAATTTGGGGAAAAATTTATCAGAATGCTCAATATCAGAAATCTTTTCCCTGTTCTATTTCTCCTGCTTCTACTTTCCTGTAATAAACAGGAATCAAAAATAATTACAGTAACGGGCGAAATTCCCGCAAATGAAATTGGGAAAACACTGCATCACGAACATTTACTGGTTGATTTTATTGGTGCCGACAGTACCGGTTATCATCGCTGGAATAAAACCGAAGTAATTGAAAAAGTTCTGCCCTTCCTGCTTGAAATAAAGGAATTGGGTTACAAAACTCTGGTAGAATGTACCCCTGAATATTTGGGCCGCGATCCGGAATTACTCAAGCTACTTTCCGAAAAATCAGGAATTCGTATTCTTACAAATGTGGGATATTACAGTGCCATAAATGCTAAATTTATGCCCAAACATGCTTTTTCAGAAACTCCCCGGCAATTGGCTGACAGATGGATTGCACAAGCACAAAACGGTATTGAGCAAACCGGAGTTTACCCGGGGTTTATTAAAATTGCCGTTGAGCGTGCCCCATTAAAAGAAATCAATAAAAAAGTAGTTGAGGCTGCCTGTATCACACACAAAACAACAGGATTAACTATTATGTCGCACACAGGACTGGCAGTTCCGGCGTTTCAGCAACTTGAAATTTTAAAAGAATACGGTATTCATCCTTCTGCTTTCATCTGGACACATGCCAACAATGAAAAAGACAATGAAAAACACCTTGAAGCAGCAAGAATGGGAGCATGGATCGCTTTCGATAAATTTTCACATAAAAACCAGAAAGAGTTTGTAGAATTTGCGCTGTTTATGAAACAACACGATTTACTAAAGAAACTGCTTTTCTCACACGATGGAGGCTGGTACAAACCTGGAGAACCTAACGGCGGAAACTTCAACGGATTTACCGATATAGAAAACCTACTTATTCCTGCCCTGCTCGAAAACGGATTAACCCAAACCGATATCAATCAACTGTTTGTTCAAAATCCTTCTGAAGCTTTTAAAATTAGCAAAAGACTGATCGGCGAAATGCGTTAAGAACATATATTCATTAAGAGTATTTAAATAAATTTCTCACTTAACATCATTATTTTAAATGTTTTATGACAAAATCATGAAACAAAATCACAATTTTTCGTATATTGTAGTAAGACAAAACATCTAAGACCGGTACTGAATTTTTAGTAAAAGATTAAACTTTTTAGAATTTAACAGCTATGAAGTACAGGTCGAACAGTATTCTGGCACACATTCCTCAAAATCGTAACGGTGAACTAATTCTACGTCAAGCTTTGTTCTTCCAGGAAAAGCTTGGAATGCGGATATTTTTGATGGGAATCATAAAATCCGGCTCTTTTTTCCCCATTAATCCAAATTCAAAAAAAAACAAAATCCGTCACCAGGGAGCGTTGAATAAATTTACAGAATTCGTAAAAAATCACCTCCAGACAGAAATTCCCAATAACATAATGTTACGAATTAGCTGGGGCACAGTTGTCAATACTTTAATTGCGGAATCAGAACATGGCGGACATGAATTTGTGATATTGGATAAGAGCGAGAAACAAAATGCAGAAGATCTTTCCAGGTCGGAGATTGACAGATACGTAAGTAAATCGTTCTGCCCTGTTCTTACCATAAACAAAGATTATCCGGTAAAAGAAATAAAAAGAATTTTCATCCCCATCGATATATCTCAACGTACAAAAAAACGCCTGTACTGGGCCACTTTCTTTGCAAAAAAACTGGATGCCAAAATCCAAATTGTTTCTGCACTTAATGTTGATATAAAAGAGAGCAAAAGCCTGGCTTACAAAAAGGCCGAAAGTTTAAAGGAAATGCTTGAAAAAAGAGGTGTTAAGTGCGATTTTAAAATTATTAAAGTACACGGACAAGAAAGTCACCGGGCCGTTTTGGAGTACCTGGAAAAGGAAAAACCGGACATGGTAATTATAAGAACACACCGCGAATCAAGATTTACGGGTAAAAAAATCGGGACATTTGTTTCAGAAATTGTTCATTGCTGCAAAATGCCTGTATTCACAGTTGGCGGAGTGAGCCAGGATTTCGATCCCAATATGATATAACAACCAACTAACCAATAAACGATGACCGACAAAATTCAGGAAATAACGCAAAAAATCTATAACGAGGGAGTTATAAAAGCAAAGGAGGATGCCTACAAGATTATCGCTGATGCCAAAACACAAGCTGATGAAATAGTACAATCTGCACGAAAAGAACAGGAAGGAATAATCTTAAAGGCACAGAAACAGGCCAGTGAAATTAAGCGGCAAACCAATATTGAATTGCAACTGGCAGCGCGTCAGTTTATCAGTAATTTAAAGCAAAAAGTCACAAAAATAATAACCACATCGCAGGTTGCCGTTCCGGTAAAAAATGCTTTGGAAGATGCAGACTTTGTGAAAAAAGTCATTCTAACAATAGTAAATAACTGGAATTCCGAAAAGTCGGAAGATATAAACTTAAAAGTGCTTTTACCGGCAAAAGAAGAAAAAGAGTTCTTACAATTTTTCGATTCGAAAATAAACGAAACGCTTAATACCAGGATTGAAGTGTACTTTGATGAGAAGATAAAAACCGGCTTTAAAATCGGGCCGCAGGATGGAAGCTACATTTTAAGTTTTACGGATAATGATTTTGATAATTACTTTCAGAGGTACATCAAAGACAGAACAAAAAAAATACTTTTTGAGTCTGTTGAACCAGAATAAGATATTTTATTGCACCTATAAGGGGATTGTAATAACACCATATTACTGAAGCTTTAAGTACATCGGGCTTTAAATGACTAGTACCCATTTAAAATTCAGTTATGCTAAAAAAAGAGTATTATTGTTTGGTTTCCGGGCTACCCGATTTGTTATTCAACGAAAACAAACTGGCTTTAACCAGCCTGAAATTCCGGGAAGAGCTGAAACACCAACTTAGCCGTTCCGACTACAAGCTGGTTGAGTATCTTTTTTTGCCTTTCGACGATAAAAACCTGATAAACTTTCTTTTTCAACAAGACAACCCTTTTCATTCGCTCGGAACGATTTCAAAAAAAGTTTTAGAAGAACAACTCACCCCCTCTGACGAGCAAATAATTCTTCCTGAATACATGCTTCAGTTTATAAGATGGATGAAAAAAAGAAACTCTAAAGAACTGACATTCAAAGTTGAAAATATTCTCCACACACTGTATTACGAATTTGTTTTAACTACTACCAACCAATTTCTAAGAAACTGGCTGTTGTTCGAGTTGAACAGCAAAAATATATTAACGGCTTTTAATTGCATCCGTTATGATTACGATTTGGAAGAACACCTGCTTAAGGTTCAGCCAACCAATACGGTTTATTCACTTCTGATTAACAAACGTTTAAAGGCTGAACTGTTTGAAGATAAACTCTCGTTTAACGATCAGATTTTCAAAATTGCAGAATCGGATACAAAACCCGTTGAAAAGGAAAAAGCTTTGGACAAGATCAGATGGGACTACCTGGATGAATATACCTTTTTTCACTATTTCACCATTGAAAAGATTTTAAGTTTTGTAATAAAACTTATGATCTCTGAAAGATGGATGAAGTTGGATATTGAAACCGGAAGACAACTGCTGGACCGATTGATAAACGATCTAAAAACGAGTTACGAGTTCCCGGCAGAATTAAGCTTAGTAAAAAAAACAGGATAAAATGACTACCACAGGAAAAGTTGCAGGAATTATTGCAAACCTCGTTATTGTAGAGGTAGATGGCCCGGTTTCGCAAAACGAAATCTGTTACATCGACCATGCAGGGATAAAACTTATGGCCGAAGTAATCCGAATCGGCTCTAAGAATGCCTACATACAGGTTTTTGAAAGCACCCGTGGATTAAAAACCGGCACCAATGTCGAGTTTACCGGACACATGCTGGAAGCTACTCTTGGTCCCGGAATCCTCTCGAAAAACTTTGATGGACTGCAACACGACCTGGATAAAATGGAAGGTATTTTCCTGCAAAAAGGAGACTATACAAATCCGCTAGAAGAAGATAAACAGTGGACATTTAAACCACTGGCAGATACAGGTGATGAGGTGGAAGCCGGATCGTGGTTAGGCGAGGTAACCGAAAACTGGATTCCCCACAAAATAATGGTCCCGTTTACATTCAAAGGCAATTTTACGGTAAAAGAAATAAAACCTGATGGCAGCTATAAAATTAACGACACCATTGCTGTTTTAAAGGATAAAAACGGGAAAGAACATAACGTAAGTATGGTGCAAAAATGGCCTGTAAAAATTCCAATTAAAAGCTACAAAGAAAAACCACGCCCCTTTGATTTTCTGGAAACCGGAATCCGGGTTATCGACAGTTTAAATCCTATTGTGGAAGGCGGAACCGGTTTTATTCCCGGGCCATTTGGAACGGGGAAAACAGTACTGCAACATGCCCTGTCGAAACAAGCCGAAGCAGATATGATTATTGTAGCAGCTTGCGGTGAACGTGCTAATGAGGTAGTGGAAATTTTTGCTGAGTTCCCCGAACTGGACGATCCGCGCACGGGCAGAAAATTAATGGAACGCACTACTATTATTGCCAATACCTCGAACATGCCGGTGGCAGCACGTGAAGCTTCGGTTTACACAGCCATGACCATTGCCGAATATTACCGTTCTATGGGATTAAAAATTTTGTTGCTCGCTGACTCTACATCGCGCTGGGCGCAGGCTTTACGCGAAATGTCGAACCGGATGGAGGAATTACCCGGCCCCGATGCCTTCCCTATGGATTTGCCGGCTATAATTTCCAACTTTTATGCACGCGCCGGATTCGTGTACTTAAACAATGGAAAAACCGGTTCGGTTACCTTTATCGGAACCGTATCACCTGCAGGTGGTAATTTAAAAGAGCCGGTTACCGAAGCCACTAAAAAAGCAGCCCGTTGTTTTTACTCCCTTTCTCAAAACCGGGCCGACAGTAAACGGTACCCGGCCATCGATGCGGTTGACAGTTACTCGAAATATCTGGAATATCCTGAGTTTATTGAATTTGTTTCAGAAACAGTAGCACCCAACTGGGTTGATAATATTTTAAAGGCCAAAAACATTCTTATTCGCGGTCGGGAAGCATACGAACAAATAAATATACTTGGCGACGATGGCGTACCTGTTGAGTACCACGAAATATTCTGGAAATCGGAGATCATCGATTTTGTAATCCTGCAACAAGATGCTTTTGATAAAATTGATGCTTCCACGCCGATCATTCGTCAAAAATATATGATGGAGAAAGTTCTTGCTCTCTCCGATACCCAATTTCAGTTTGAAAATTTCGAAGAGGTAAATCCTTATTTCAAACGAATAATTAATGTTTTCAAACAAATGAATTATTCAGAGTTTCAATCGGAACAATTTAACAAGTTTGAAAATGAGCTAAAAGATATAATGGCAGAAAAAGCAGTTGTTGAAATTGAACAAAACTAAAATTAAAGGAATGGAAACTACGGCTTTTCAGAAAATACATACAAAGATTGACCAAATAACAAAGGCAACTTGCACTTTGCGGGCAAGCGATATTGGCAACGAAGAAATGGCATTGGTAAACGATAGGTTGGCACAAGTTGTAAAAATAGAAGGCGACCTGGTGACACTGCAAATTTTTTCCGGCACAGAAGGTATTCCAACCAATGCAGAGGTAGTGTTTCTGGGTCATGCCCCGCAGCTTGCCGTTAGCGACGAGTTAAGCGGAAGATTCTTTAACGCCTACGGCTCCCCTATTGATGGAGGCCCGGAAGTTGATGGTAATTTAGTTGAAATCGGCGGTCCGTCTGTAAATCCTGTCCGCCGTAAACAACCATCCGAGTTAATTGCAACCGGTATTGCCGGTATCGACCTTAACAACACGCTGGTTACGGGTCAGAAAATCCCATTTTTTGCCGATCCCGACCAACCGTATAATCAAGTAATGGCATTAGTAGCACTTCGGGCAAAGGCCGATAAAATTATTCTGGGCGGTATGGGAATTACCAACGACGATTATCTCTTTTTTAAAAACGTATTTGAAAATGCCGGAGCCATCGACCGGATCATTAGTTTTGTAAATACTACAGAAAACCCACCCGTTGAACGGCTTTTGGTTCCTGACATGGCTTTAACCGCAGCAGAATATTTCGCAGCAGAAAAAAACCAAAGTGTGCTCGTTCTTTTAACCGACATGACACTGTATTCAGATGCTTTAAGTATTGTGTCCAATCGTATGGATCAAATTCCTTCGAAAGACAGCATGCCAGGTTCGTTATACAGCGACCTGGCAAAACTCTACGAAAAAGCAGTCCAGTTTCCCGATGGTGGTTCCATTACCATTATTGCAGTAACCACACTTTCGGGAGGAGATATAACCCATGCCATTCCAGATAACACCGGGTACATTACCGAAGGACAGTTGTTCCTTCGGAAAGACACCGATATCGGGAAAGTAATTATCGATCCGTTCAGAAGTCTTTCGCGATTGAAGCAACTGGTAATCGGAAAAAAAACACGCGAAGACCATCCTCAGGTAATGAATACAGCCATTCGGCTTTATGCCGACGCTGCCAATGCCAAAACTAAAATTGAAAATGGTTTTGACCTTACCGATTACGATAAACGAACAATGAGTTTTGCAAAAGAATACTCCGAAAAATTGTTGGCCATTGACATAAATATTGAAATTGATACAATGATCGACACAGCATGGAAACTTTTCAACAAATACTTCACGCATGCCGAAACGGGCATTAAAGCTGCATTGGTTGAAAAATACGGAAATCAAAATTGAGATTAACAAAAAAAGAACTGGTTATGGAAAATCAATTAATTACACTACTTCGAATTACAACACCCAATCTTGGCAGTTTTGTAAAAAACAAGTTGGAATCGCATGGGATAGAAGTGTTTTTCACAAACGAAGGATTATCTGTAAGTGATAAATACAATCCTAACGAGGTGTTGTTAAAAGTTAAAGCCAAACATACCGAACAAGCAATTGAAATACTTTTGCGCATCCACAAAGATTATGATTTAGACAAAGTAAAAGAAGATGAAAGCTTTGCTGAATTAAGAAAAATTCTTGTGCCGGTAAAACTTAGCAATGATTGTATAGAATTATGCCGCTATGCCATGAGCCTTGCAAAAAAAACAAATGCCGAGGTAAAACTGCTTTATGTGTATGCCGATCCTACGTTCAACGAGCCCGAAAGACATACAGCATCGTGGGAAAAACATGTACGTATGGAATTGCAGGAAGCTTTTGAAAAGGCACAGCTTAAGCTGGTTAATTTTAGCCGCGATCTAAGAAAACACATTCCCAAAGAATTATTCGAAAATGTAAAAATACATTACCGTATGTTAAAAGGAACACCGGTAAATGTAATTACTGCTGCTTGCAAAAGATATCATCCAGATGTGATTTTGATGGGCACAAAATCAAAACGTAAAGAAAATGGCGAATTTTATGGTAAAACCTTACTCAAGGTAATTGAGCATACACATTATCCGGTATTAGCAGTTCCCGTTTCTGCAACATTTAAGGGGAAAGAAAAAATTAATGTTATGTACGCCACCAATTTTTACGATGCCGATAATTCGTCGTTAAACAAACTTCTGGATATTTTAAAAGCATTCGACAAAAAAATTCACTGTGTGCATATCGACTTAAACGACGACCCGCATCATCAGCAAAAAGTGGACGAGCTGAATAAAATGTTGGAAAGAAATTACAGCGAATACAACATTAAATGCGTTTTATTTGAAAGTGATAACATTGTTACAGGATTCGACAAATTTATTGAAGCCAACGACATTGATATTATTTCAATATCGAAGGTAAAACATTCAGCATTTTATAAAATGTTTCACTCCGATTTGTCGGCACGACTTGTTACGACAAAGAATATTCCTATTCTGATTTTTCCGGTTTAATGCATCTTTTAATTAATCGACTAAAAAGTACATAAACAGAACAATTTGGCTATTAAATTTCAATACAATAAAACGGCTTTGCAAAGTCTGAATAAACAACTAAATGTCAGGCTAAAAGCTCTTCCTACGCTAAAAAATAAGGAGGCAGCCCTACGTTTGGAGGTAAAAAAAGCCAAAAACAAAACCCTCGAACTGGAACATGAGCTGCAACTAAATATCAGCTTAAATGCCGATTCGTTTGGTTTATGGAACGAATATCTTCCGCAATTAATTACCGTTGGCGAGGTTAAAACTACTTCGAAAAAAATTGCAGGAATTTCGGTACCTGTACTAAACGAAATATATTTTAAAGAAGAGAAATTCAGCCTTTTTGGTAATCCCAAATGGTTTCCACAAGGAATTGAACTGATAAAAGAGCTGGCTAAAATTGTTATCGAAAAAGAGATTTTCAACCGAAAAATGTTGTTGCTCGATCATGGCAGAAGAAAGACAACTCAAAAGGTAAATCTGTACGAAAAGGTACAAATACCGAATTACGAAGATGCAATCAGAAAAATAAAACGCTTCTTAGAAGATGAAGAAAACCTGTCCAAGTCGGCCCAAAAAATTGTAAAAAAGCGTCAGCAAAAACAAAAAGAAGTACCCGCATGATTGTACCGATGCTAAAATATACCTTTTTGGTATTCCATAAGGAATACATGGTTTTTCTTGAAAAAATACAGGAACTTGGTGTAGTTCATGTGGTAAAAAAAGACATTGAAATTTCGGAAGAAACGGAACAAAAACTTAACGAAATAAATGATTGCGAAAATACAATTCAGTTTCTGATACAAAGAGAAATTAAAACAACTCATGAGGAAACCGGACCTGACGGAAAGGAAACTGTTTTTGATATACTGCAAAAACAAATAGAGCTGGAACAACTTGAGATAAAACTGGAAGAAACTCAAAAGTTGTACGACAAAATACGTCATTGGGGGGATTTTTCGCCTGAGGTAATTCATAAATTAAGGACGGAGAATATTTTTCTTCACTTCTTCCGGGTAAGCAGGAAAAAATATGCTGAGTTAGAAAAAGAACATTTACCAGTTGAAATCATTTCTGAACAAGGAAACCAACTTCTAATTGTTTTAATACATACAAACAACAGCATCATCGAAATCGATGCAGAAGAGTTAATACTGCCGGAAATTCCTTATACACAGCTAAAAAACCAGCTGGTTGAGCTGGGCACAAAAATTGAAACTATCCATTTACTATTCGATGATTATGCGGGTAAATCCATCCTTCAACTAAAGGAATACAAAGCAAAAATAATCAATAACCTGAAATTCGATACGGTGATTCTGAACACCTCAAAACAAGCCAATAATAAACTGATGGTACTCGAAGGTTGGGTTCCCAAATCACAAAAACCATCGCTTAATCAGTTTTTGGAAAAAAGTGGCATCTTGTTTATTTCAGATAAAGCCACACCCGGCGATGATATTCCGGTGCTGTTAAAAAACAATCCCTTTGGTAAGTTATTCGAGCCAATTGGATCCATGTTCTCACTTCCCGATTATTCAGAACTGGATTTGACCGTATTTTTTGCCCCTTTCTTTATGCTGTTTTTCGGATTCTGTCTCGGAGATGCAGGTTACGGACTCCTGTTTTTGCTTGGTGCCGGACTGTACAAACTAAAAGCCCCCAAAGCGATAAAACCCTACCTTACATTAATCCAGTTACTCGGTGTGGCAACTATTATTTTCGGAACCATTTCAGGTACACTGTTCGGAATTAATCTAATTGAAACTGAATTTACAATAACCGATAATGTTCGCAGACTGTTTTTAAATCCAAATAGAATGTTTAGCCTTTCATTAATACTCGGTGGTATACAAATTATTTTCGGACTCTTTATTCGCGCAGCCAACCAGATAAAACAATTCGGGTTTCAATATGCCCTGGCAACACTGGGTTGGTTAACCATTCTTATCGGATGTGCAGTGTATTTCCTTCTTATTCGCGCAGAAATAGTTGCGGTAAATAAAACTATCTTATACGCAATTCTTATAGTTGGAGGCTTTTTTATCCTGTTTTTCAGCGATCCGGGAGTAAATATATTTGCACGAATTGGAAAAGGTGTTTGGGATGTCTACTCGACGGTAACCGGCATTTTTGGCGACCTGTTATCTTATATCCGACTATTTGCTCTTGGGCTTTCAAGTGCAATTTTAGGATTTGTAATTAATGACATCGGCTTGCAGATATTAAGCTCTTCAAAAATTTTGGGACCTGTATTTTTTGTCATCTTTCTTATTCTCGGACATACATTAAACATTCTTATTTCATCGTTGGGATCGTTTGTGCATCCCATGCGTTTAACTTTTGTTGAATTTTACAAAAATGCCGGATTTAAAGGAGGTGGAGTAGAATATGAACCATTTAAAAAGGGCACAGAAGTAACCTGAAAATTTGAATAATAAACTTTAAACTATAATATCATGACAACAGCAGTAATTTTAGCTTACATAGGTTTGGCAATTATGTTGATCTTTTCAGGAGTTGGCAGTGCCATTGGAGTTTCGAAAGGTGGTAATGCAACGGTTGGAGCATTAAAAAAGAAGCCCGACAAATTCGGCAGCTATCTTCTTTTAAGTGCACTACCCGGCACACAGGGATTATATGGTTTCGCAGGCTTTTTTATCATCAACAGTTCCGGAATTATTACATCAGAAATGACCATGCTCCAAGGGATTGCAATAATGGCTGCAGGACTGACACTGGGATTTGTGGGCTTTTTTTCGGCATTAAATCAGGGAGGAGTAACTTCAAACGGAATAGCCGGAATTGGTTCGGGACACGATATTTTTGGTAAAACAATGGTGTTGGCAGTGTTCCCCGAGCTTTATGCAATTATAGCTTTTGCAGCTACTTTTTTAATCAGCATGAGTCTGTAAAATTGGCTTAACTATAAATTGAAATAATTCTGTTAACCAATAAATAGGCAAAGAGCCGTCACATAATGACAGCTCCTCAAGTCAGCCAACATTAAAAATAATGCCGGCCTGACTTTTTACTAAAATCTATATTTAAACGAAAATCTATCTCTTCGAAAGAACTTCTGCTTCGTACTTCTGAATTTCGCTGATATAATTTGCTCCGGTTGGAACACCTTCCTGTAAACAATAGTAATCCCAAACAGCAGCAAAAGGCATTGTTTTTAGTTCTTCCAACATTGCCAAACGTTCAAAATTCTGCCCCTTTTCTTCCAGTTCAATTAAAGTATTTGTTGGTTCCAAAGCAGCAATCAAAAATGCTTTTTGAGCTGCTCGCGTGCCTACTACATAGGCTCCAATCCGATTTATTGAAGCATCGAAAAAGTCTAAACCAATATTAACCCTGTTTAGAAAATCGTTACGAATAATTTCGGAAGCAATTAACTGAACATCGTCGTTTAAAGTAACGACGTGGTCCGAATCCCAGCGGATTGGGCGGGTTACATGCAGCAAAACCTCATCAACAAATTGCAGTACCGACGAAATTTTATCGCCTACCTGCTCGGTTGGGTGAAAATGCCCATTATCCAAACAAATTAACTTGTTATTTTTAATTGCGTATCCAAGGTAAAAATCGTGCGAACCAACAGTCATCGATTCAACACCAATTCCAAATACTTTACTTTCAACCGCATCTTTCATGTATTCTTTCGAATACTTTTCTTCCATTGCCTCATCCAGAGATTTATTCAATAAGGCACGATATCCGTTGCGGTCGATCGGAGTGTCTTTCGAACCATCAGGAATCCAAGTATTGTGTACACATGGAGTACCAAGTTGTTTACCAATTTCGGCAGAAATAGCACGACAACGTTTTACGTGCTCTACCCAAAATTTACGGTTTTCTTCCTTTTTGCTTGAAAGTGTATAACCATCAGCTGCACGATCGTGGGCAAAACATGTGGCATTAAAATCCATTCCAATTCCTTGTTTTTTACACCAGTCTATCCAACTCTGAAAATGCTTTACTTCAATTTGGTCGCGATCTACTTTTTCGCCTTGAAAATCGCCATATATCGCATGCAAATTAAGTCTTTGTTTTCCGGGAAGCATCGATTGCACTTTTTCCAGATCTTCGCGCATCTGCTCAATAGTTGTTGCTTTTCCAGGATAATTTCCGGTAGCTAAAATACCACCTGACAGTTCACCATCGGCCGTTTCAAAACCACCAACGTCGTCGGTTTGCCAACAGTGTAACGAAATATTTACATCCTTCATTTTTGCAATTGCGGCATCGGTATCAACACCAATTACTGCGTATTGCTCCCTGGCAATTTCGTATGCCTTTTTAACTAATTCACTCATTTTTATTGATTTATTTCTGATTTATTCCATAAAAAATACTTCTTCCAATTCAACCGAAACCGGCGAATTATCAGGATTGGTTTGCATAATATCGCTCATAAAAGCCCACCATTTTTTTACTATCTCGGTTTTACCTAAATCTTGCGAACCTCCTGTTCCGCTTACTTTCTGAAATGCAAACAGTGTATTGGTTTCTTCATCCAAGAAAATGGAATACTCACTTATACCGGCATTTTTTAAAAGTTGTTTCAACTCCGGCCAAAGCTCGTTATGACGCTTTCTGTAAACTTCTTTTTGCCCTTCGTTCAGGTGCATTTTAAATGCTAAACGTTGCATAAAATTCCTTTTAGTTAACAAAATCAGCTTTTGCAATACCCATAATAATTACCGATAGCAGAATCAAACCAATTCCAACCAAAATGGTAATTCTGGTTTTTTTCGAAACACCTGACCACTCTTTACGATAGAATCCCCAAAAGTTGGCGGTAAGAATAATGGTTGACATGTGCAGAATCCATGAACTGGCGCCATTCCCGATTTTTGTTTCTCCCATACCGTAAAAGAAGAACTGAAGAAACCAGGTAGTACCAGCTAAGGCGCAAAACAAATAGTTCTTTACCAAAGGAGTATTTGTGTTTATAAAATCACGACCTGTTTTATTTTTAATGATTAGAGCAACCGACCATATCAGATTGGTGGTTAATCCTCCCCAAAGAATTACCAAGAAAATAATATTGTTCTCAAACAGATATTTACCATCGCTTATAAAGGCAAAATCATTTGTAACAGCAATCTCGCGAACGGATTCTCCCATCTCTTTCCCTGCATCAATACCGAAACTGAAGAACGCACTAAGAATACCGGAAATTACTGCAATTATCAAACCGGTTGTCAGCTTAAATTCTCTGTTTACTCCTTCTTTTGCTTTTCCAATTTCTTTATCTTTCATCAAGCCGGCCTTGCCACTTAAAACAATTCCAACCATCATTACCAATATTCCAAACAGAACAATTCGGCCACTGGTAGTGGCAAGCATATCGGAAAAAGAATCGCCTGCCGGCAATATTTCACCTAAACTGCCTAAATTTCTCAAAATAGGTAAACCCAAAGATCCAACCAAAGATGTAATTCCCAGCAAAACTGAATTGCCCAATGACATTCCCAAATAACGTATTCCCAAACCGTAGGTTAAACCGCCGATACCCCACAATACACCAAGTATATATGTAAGCCTGATGGTGGACGGATCAGTAGCTGCTAAAATATCCTGCCATCCTGGAGATGTGATTACTGCAGCAATAAAGGGCATTAGCAACCATGAAAAAAGACCTCCAACGATCCAGTAAATTTCCCAACGCCATTGTCTTACTAAGTTGTAGGGCATGTACCAACTGCCTGATGATGCACCCCCCAAAGAGTGAAAGATAATTCCAAGTATTGCGTTCATACTATTGATCTTTAAGTTTTATTGATTCAAAATTAGAAATCAAAAATATTGGCATTTTTTAGCGAAAACAATACATTATTTGGCAAATAATTTATATTTTTTGGCACAGTAATGAGCAAAGATTATTTTAAATATCTCACAACTGCCGAGGAAGATGTAAATTGGGGATTGTATTTGAATGTTGCCGGTTCGGCCACTATAAAACCAAGAACTTTGTATCCTCCTAAGAAACACCCGTCAGAATATTATTTCGAATGGGACACAGGCCGTATTTTACAGGAATATCAATTAAATTACATAATTGACGGTGGAGGGACATTTGAAAACCGACACGGCAGATTTCAAGTGAAACCGGGTAGTTTATTACTGATTTCGCCCAATGAGTGGCACCGTTACAGGCCTGTTTCAAAAACTGGATGGGTAGAAAATTATATTGGATTTAACGGCAGGATTGCAGATGAACTACTTAAACATAAAGCATTCTCAACAACACAACCAGTTATACAATGTGGTATTAAAGAAGAAATAATTGACACGTATTTGAAGATCTTTGATTTGGTTGAAAAAGAGCGCCCCGGATTTCAGCAAATTGCTTCTGGAATGGTTGTAAAACTTTTGGGCTACATTGTTTCTCTCGAAAAAAGAAAAGGATTTTCGGGAAAACAAATTGCAAAAGTGATTGAAGAAGTTCGTTTTTTGATGCGAAAAAATGTAGAAAGGGAAATTAATCTTGAGGAACTTGCACAACAAAATAATGTAGGATATTCTTATTTCCGTAAAATGTTTAAAAAATATACAGGAGTATCTCCTGGGCAGTACCATCTTCAGCTGCGCATTATCAGAGCCAAGGAGTTACTTGTATCTACCGACAAAAGTATAAAAGAAATTAGCCTTGAACTCGGTTTCCAAACCATTCATTATTTCAGTCTTATTTTTAAGAAAAAAGTTGGCGTTAATCCATCGGAATTCAGAAAAAGACTGAACTGACTAAATGAAAAAGGCTGTCCAAAAGAAAATCAGACAACCTTTGATATGTACTTTCAATTCGTTTTAATTGGTTATGGTGATAGTGTAATTTCCTGGGCCAAGCTCAAATCTTCCTTTCTGCTCATCGCCAGACAGTTTCCTTTTTGTATGACCAAATGAAATCGTCTGATACTCTTCCACCGGCAACCGAACTAATGCCTGACTATTTTCGGGCACGGTAATCTCAAAGATTTTCTCCCCGCGACTTGTTACTTCCCAATTGGATACAATCTTTCCTTTCGACGATTTATAAATACAATTAACTGAATCGAGGCCCTTTGGAAGCGTTGGTGCAATAACAAATCTTTCAAAGCCCGGATAATCATCAATAATCCTGATACCACCCAACCAGCGGTAAAACCATTCCGTTACAGAACCAAACATGGGGTGGCAATTCGAATGAGAGCCAAGCACGACACTTTCGTTCCAGCTTTCCCAGATTGTTGTAGCCCCCCGGTCAATCATAAAACCCCAGCCCGGGTATGCCGTGCTGTTCACTATTTCAAAAACCTTATCGGCATAACCAACTTTTGAAAGAGCCTCAAGAATAAATTTTGTTCCAAAAATCCCGGTATTAAAGTGCCCCGAAGGAGCTTCTGACAAAGCATGCATTAAAGAATCGACAGCAGCCGGAACCTCTTTCTCAGGAATAACATTGTAGTACAACAAAGTGGCAAAAAGCGTTTGTTTGTTGGTGGCTCTTTCAAAACTGTTCCTCCAGAATTTCTCCAGCATAATGTGACTGAGTTTATTGGCCAGCTTTTCGAAATATACTTCATTTTCCTTGTCTCCCATCAGCGCCGCAAAGGTTTTCATGATACGGGCACACTCCAAATAATGACCTGTTCCGGTGACTTCTACCGGCGATTTTATAATTGCTTCGTGGTCACCAAGCCCCTTATCTACTAATCCATTTGGATGGATCCGTGCAACTTTTTCCATCCATTTTAAATTGATTGGGTACAATTCTTTCATCAGGGCTGTATCATTATAATACCGGTAAAGATTGTATTGTGCAATCAGAAATGCCGACTCCCAACTCAACCCACAATATTGTAATCCAACATACGGAGCAGTATCAACAAAAACCGAATCATTCATAGCATCCAGCCAGTCGTAAATTGTTTTCCGGTAAAACGCCTGCATATCGAAATTATATATAAATGACTCGGCTGTAGAATTTAAATCGCCCCCATAACCAAATTTTTCGCGGGCCGGGCAATCGGATTGTACACTAACCAGGTTGGCAAGAAAGGTTCTTTCTGTGATATCCTGGATTGAATTTATCAGCTCAGAAGAGCAGGTAAAATTGCCATGATCGTCAACATTTGAATGAATAAAAAGTCCTTCTACATCATTGGTTTCCGGCTTTTGTTTTAATCCTGAAATTTCGAGATAACGAAAGGTGTGGAATGTAAATTCGGGGCTGTACCAAACATTGGTTTTATTGCCAAAAATATACTGGTCCGACTGCCAGGCAATATCAGGAGCACCCGCTCCCCCTTTCCCGGCTGTTTTAATTTGACCGGCAACGGTTGTTAAACCATTGAGTTCGCCGTTTTCGAAAACCCGCTCTCCAAGACGAAAAGTAATTGTATCGCCTTTTTCCCCTTTAAGTCGGATCTTGTAAACCCCTGTAAAATTAACTCCAAAATCAACCAGGTATTTATCATTTGTAACTGATGTTATTGAAAGCGGGGTTTTGATATCTGTAATTTGGACAGGAGGGAAAAAAGCTTTTTGTAATTCCCCACCGGGACCGTTACCGACTATTGCATCTGCCCATTCAGAATCATCAAAATCTATTTTATTCCAGCCTGAAATTTCACTTCCGGCATCATAACTTTCACCCAGATAAACATTGTTCCGTTTAACCGGGCCATAAGCATATTTCCACAAGTTGTCAGTAATAATTTCTTCGGTTTTACCATCGTTATACTCAATCTGAAGTCTGGCAATAAATTCGGATTGCCCGTTAGGAAGGTGTTCTTTCAGGTTCAGGTGCCCCCACATGGTCATTGGCAAGGGATTATAAAAACCATTTCCAAGATTTACTCCAATACAATTGGCTCCTTCGTTTATATCTTGGGTAAGATCGTATTCTGAATAATAAACTCTTTTGGCAAAATTTGTCCATGCCGGGTCAAAATAATTTCTACCAATTCGTTCTCCATTAAGTGTTGAATGGTAATATCCTGCAGCTGTAATGTACAACGTTGCTTTTTTTATATCCTTTTTCGCATAAAACTCTTTCCTAAAAACCGGAGCGGGTATATCGCCATACAAAAGCGAATCGGCCAAATGATTTTTTCCACTGCCAATCCAACTGGCAGCACACAAATCCCGACAATCAGATTTTTCATTTCCGCCCTTTTCCTGACATCCGAAAACAACAAAGAATAGTAAAATTGTAACAGGGAACAATATCCATGATAGCTTTAGTTGGCTGTTTTTAATCATTGGTTAGTTTTTGTTCCCAAGTTACTAAAAGTTTTCCGATGTAAAAGTTGAAGCCGGCAGCCCCTCTTTATTAAACAAACTGGCTTCGCTATCGTTTCGCCATGCATACCTTACAAATTGGGGAGAAGCAATATTCTGATTAAAAACTTTCACTTTGTCTCCTGCAATCCGGGCTTTGGCAGGCAGGTATTTTTTATCTTCTCCGGCAATTTCGAACCCGAAAAGTCCTTTTTCTGATGCGACTAAACCGCTTCCAATATGATCGAATTCAACAAAAAGTTTATTGCCCGATTTTTCTACCCCTTTATATACAGGACCTGAAGCAACCAGATTTCTACCATAATAGTTGGCAAGAGCCAGCCCGGCAAGACGTTTACCAACCTCTTGTTTGTTTGCCGGATGTATGTTGGTCACCTCTCCAATATCAAGGGTCACAACCATGCCTGTATTGGGTGTTTTTAAAGCAAGCCTTTGAGCGTCTCTTAATTCATGAGAAAATCGTCCTTCTCTGTATTTATAAGGCGCAATTTGTACATAATAAAACGGGAAGTCATAATTCCATTTGTTTCTCCAATCCTGAATCATTGCCGGAAACAACCGTTTGTATTGCTCATATCGGTCTACGTTCGATTCTCCCTGATACCAAATTGCTCCTTTTATTTTATAGTCAACCAACGGGTTGATCATTCCGTTATACAAAAGAGTTGGCAAGTTTGGATGAAATTCAATCAAATCAGGACGCTCTGATAAATCGGTATCCAACTTGTAAACATAGATATTGTCCATAAAGATTTCGGCAACCAGTTTGCATTTCCATGTTCCTTCAATTGAAATTGTATCTCCTTTACTATTTGCTATTGTCATTGGACCGGAAAAAGATCCTTTGCCCCTTCTGTCGATGGCACGAATGGCAATAGTATTGGTTCCGGAAACCAGTAAACTTTTGGGAATAATCATTTTTCTTGGAGTTTTCCAGAAGTTCTCACCAGCCAGCCCTCCAATTTTTTGTCCGTTCACATAGGTAGCATCCATATCGTTTATCGGCCCTGTTTCAAACACATAATCAGTATGTGTGTTGTCTACAGTAAAAGTTTTCCGAAACCACATTGCACCATCAAATACTCCTGTTCCAAGTTCATCGAACCTCCCCGGAAGCTCAATAGTTCCCCATTCTGAGTCATTAAAATTAACCTGAGCTGCTTCCTGATCAGAGAAACTAATCGTATCCCATTCTTCCCTGGATGCAGGCATCTGCTTTCTTGGCCACTGATGCAGCCAGTTATCTGCCTTTTTACGCACTTGCGATGTCGATAATTTATCAATAGCCTGATCGAAATCACCCAGTTTTCTTAACTGAGTTTCGCTTGTCCAGGCCTCTGCAACGGTTCCTCCCCAACTCGAATGAATAATTCCGATGGGTATGTTTAATTCTTTATGAAGCTGTTGAGCAAAAAAGAAAGCAGTTGCACTAAACTCTTCCACGGTTTCAGGAGAAGCAACAACCCAGTTACCAGCGACAGTATCAACAGGTTGATCAGAAGGATTGCGTTCAACAGTAAACATTCTGAAATGAGGATAGTCTGCTCCGTCAATTACACTTTTGGCATTTAAAATGGTATCTTTTGGTGGCCAGCCATATAAAGTCATTTCCATGTTTGATTGCCCCGAAGCAAGCCAAACCTCCCCAATTAACACATCCTCAATAACAATTGTAGTATCTTTTGTGCTAATATTGATAGAATACGGCCCCCCCGCTTCTGGTGTGGCAATATTTACTTTCCAGTTCCCGTCAGAATCAGATTCTGTTGAGACTTCTTCTCCCCAGTTTGCCGAAATAGTTACCTTCTGATTAGACGTATTCTTTCCCCATAAAGAGACTGTTTCCTGTTGTTGCAAAACCATATGATCAGAAAAAAGTTTGTTAAGCTCTAATGGAAATTTTTGACTTTGCCTGCATGAGCAAAACAAGAAAACCAGCAAACAAAAAAGGAATGAAATATTAATCTTTAGTTTGTTCATATTATTATGTTTTTTAGCGCAAAAAAGTGTATCTGAGTTAAAATAGTTTTCCATCCAACTCAATACTATTTCCGGTATCTTTTAACTTATAGATCTGCATTCGTTCGTTTGGCCTGGTATTCGGTTGATGAAGAGTAATTACCAGTTGCCCCTCAAAAGTTTTAAAAATCATCCCATGTCCACCATTGTTTTTAAACAGGCATTTTCCCTGATGCTTCCAGGGGCCTTTAATGCTACCGCTTTCCGAAGCTGCAATACCAATTGCATATCCATCGGCTCCCATGCTCGACCAGATCATTAAAAGATTACCAATTTTTGTTTTATACAAAAAACAACCATCGGTTACATACCCCGGCCCATATTTAACTGCCTTCACCCAGGGAGCAGCAGAAGCATTAAAGAGTACACGGTTATCTCCCTGCGTTGCTGAAAGATCCTCTTTCAATGCGACCAAATCCATTGTACCATCTTCAATTTGAATCCATTCGTGACAGTAAACCATATAAGGTTGATTATCTTCCACCCATAAAGTTCCGTCCAAAGTCATCCAATCACTGTATGTATGCGGCTTATTGGCAAACGGTTTAAAAGGTCCTTCCGGAGACCCAGATACCAAAATCTGACTGCCTCTTTTATAACGGGGAGGCCATTTTTCTGAAGGCGCTTCAGGTTGATTCGTTAAGGTATCAGTCGAAGTAAAAGTGGTGAATAAATAATATTTCCCCATATAAAAATGAACTTCGGGTGCCCAAACTGCACTAGTTGCCCAAAAATCATTCGGTACTTTGAATACAACCTTTGGCTGAGTCCAGTTTTGTAAATCTTTACTGGTATATACTTCAACTCCCTGCCCTTCACTTTCATCTTGCGTGCGATTATGAATTGACGCATACAGATAATATGTTTGGGTAGATTTATCTGCAAAAATAAAAGGATCGCGCACCCTTATTTCTTCTGTTTTTAGTGTTCTGTCAGCAGCCTTTATTTGTTGTGCAAATGCTACATCAACAAACAAAAAGAAAAGAAAGACCTGAATTGCAAAATACTTCAAAATCAACTTTTCACATCTTAATAATTCAATTCTCATTTCTTATTAATTGAATAGTTTATTCATGTAAATCAGGCAATAACCTTTGCTCCATTTACCTGCTTTTTTGTAATTCTTTTAATTAAAGCAAAAGTGATACAAATATGAGCGGCATAATAGGTTGGAAGAATCAGAAAATTCAATTCCGGGTACGACAGAAATTCCTTAAATGCAATAATGGTATCTGAAAGAAGAATAAAAACAATGCCTGCAAAATAAGACCATTTTGCTGCTTTTAGGAAACCGGTACCAGCCGCGGCTGCCACCGACACGCATGAGATAAGTAAATATACAAATGTAAATACCGAAAGTATTTTTTCGTCGATTGCCGGATAAAGGGCAAAAACATAGAATGCCAGGTACACCACCAACAATACAAACAAGAGTAACTTATGTATTTTCCCGTTAATTAAAGCAAAAATCAAATATCCCAAATGGGCAAAAAAGTATAAGCCAATTCCTGCGGCAAACATCATAAAACTGTCTCCTTTATTTGATAGAAACCAGTCGCCCCCCATCGAAAAAACCAAGGCACCGATTACATAAAAAATGTCGGAGAAAGATTTTATTTTTTTCCAATATGTAATGAAAATGATTCCAATACAGCTGGCTGCAACCGCCAACTGAAATTCGAAACCATAGCCGGTATAGGCTAAAACTGAACAAACCAATGGAATTAACAGTAACAAAAAAGGATTTTTAATTGACATACGAATAGGTTTAATTGATTTCTATTTTAAAAATTTGAGTTTAATATATTTTATTTTGACTGAACTTAAGAACATTTTAAGCAGCCACTTTTGTAATGTCCCCTCTAACCAGGAAAAAGTATAATCTTTTCCCTTTAAATTTCATTCTTTTTTCTTTAAGCCAATTTCTGAAAAAGGCACCGGAATAAACTGTATTGCTTCAAGTTGATTGGAAAATACTTCCAATGAATAATTTGTTTGTTCCAGGTTCTCTCCTTCGTATTTAATTTCGAGATTGTTTTTCCAGGTATTTACTCCTTCTTTATCTCGCACTTTGCTTTTTTTACAATTAATCAGGACATTACCAATCACGGTGTTTCTATTCAGATTTTCATCGTATTCGATTATTTGCGGATACTTTGTAATATAAGCCAACCTGTTTGCTGTAAAAAACTCTTTAGCTTCCCGGGTATAGTCCTCCCATTTTTCTAATTTCCACGGCGAAAAAGAAACTCCTGTTTCACAATTGTAGATAATGTTGTTCCAAACAATATTGTCTTTCCCTCCGTGAATCTGAACAGCTCCGAAAAGACCAACAGAAGTATTTCTGAAAATATTTCCGTAAATAAATACCCCGCTAATGGCATCATCGAGCCGTACCCCTGCCTTGCCACAATGACTATTAATTGCATCTTCACCTTTGGGGCCAACATCGTAAAAATAATTGTACCGAATCACATTCCCGCGGTAATTCTGCGTGCCCCACATATCAATGGCTCCCTGGTCATCCGATTCGGTTACCACGTCGTACATTTTATTGTATTCAACAAGATGGTCGTTTCCATTTAACCGTATTGCACTGCTTGGAATATCGTGCATCTCGCAATTTCTAATTGTCGTTCCAACACCATCTACCTGTATTCCGGGAGTATAGGTTTTATCGATACGCGACAAATGGTGTAAATGACAGTTCTCAATCCGAAAATTAACTTTCTCCAGTAAGGAATAAGAACCTGAATTTACAACTATAGCACCACGACCTGTATCGAAAACCTCACAATCCGAAATTGTATTGTTTTGTCCCTGCTGAACAGAAATCCCATCCCGGGGAAATACTTTTACAACACAATTTTTAATATTAATATTACTGCTGTTTTCTACTTCAATACCGGGACCTGCGCCATTGCAAAAAGTAATATTCTTTACAGTAATGTGCTGTGCGTTTTCAATTCGAAAAAGAGGTTCTTTACAAATGGAAAGTTCTATTTCTGAATTTTTCACATCTCCTTTAGGGTAGAAAAATATCTTTTGGGCTTTGTAATCGTAAGCCCACTCGCCCGGTTGGTCAATTTCGCTAATTACATTTATTGCAGCAAAAGGTTTTTTCTCCTCAAAACCATAATGATTACATGGCGGATTCAACCAGATAATTTTTCGTTCTTTATCAATATAATCAACCTGTTCGTAAGCATCAGCCCATAAATACTTCCAATAGCCGTGAAGCAAAATATTGGGTTCATTTTCCCATGAAGAGATTTCATCGTCGGTATAACGAATTCCTACCCGTTTGTTTGATGAATCGACAATTGAATCGGTAAATTCGGCATAATTATCTCCGTTG
The DNA here is from genome assembly GCA_947492175.1 of uncultured Draconibacterium sp. Taxonomy (GTDB): domain Bacteria; phylum Bacteroidota; class Bacteroidia; order Bacteroidales; family Prolixibacteraceae; genus Draconibacterium. Next base: position 91,130 of record CANLMQ010000004.1, read on the forward strand.
GGCCAACGGCTCAGAGGCATGGTTTTACCATCAACAATCAATTCGTGCAGGCGAAAATCTTTTAATTCGGGAACACTTGAAGCTCCTGCCAAACGCAGCTTTTCATGTGTTAACCCTTCAATATTGCTTAAATCAAATTCTATAATTTTTTTACCAGTTTCAGGATTCTTTTTGTATAAAGCATGGTGTTTCGACAACTTTTTAAAAGACTTAAGCCCGGTGCTGCCTTTTACAATTACTTTGTTTTTATCAACTCCGGAATAAATAATTTTTTGCTGCCCGTTAACAACAATTCCTTGTTTTAAATGATACACGCCTTCGTGAATAAGAACATGTGCTGAATCAAAACTGGTTTTATTAATCAATTCTGCTGCCCGCGAAATGCTGGCTACTGGCAATTCTTCTGTTCCGGGATTTCTATCATCGCCCTGAGTGGATACATGCAATGTTAGTTTTTGCGAAAAAGCAACTGTTGCTAACAGGCAAAAAAACGGAAGTAACAGTGTTTTTAATTTCATACCGGCTTGAATTTTATTGGTTAATTAATCAAGAGCTGATTTAGTTTTTATAAAAGACAGACGTATTAATTTTTCTTCAGGAAAGATTTTAAAAACTGAACTTTTACCGGGTACTGACAAGGTTCCCCGGCATACCGATACAGAATAATCCATTCCCTTAAAATTGCATTCAATTTTATCGGAACTGATGTTTTTGAATGGCAAAGCGGCATCCGTTTTTGCGGTCATATCAAGAAACCAATTAAGCTTATTGTTTCCTGTCATTTTAATTTCAATTCCTTCTTCATCCATTTCGAAAACCAATGTTCCTTTACTATTTACCAGAGGCCACGAAATAAACAACTGCCCCTTTTCAGAACCATCAACTTCGGGTGTTCCTCCCTCCAGGAATTTTTCCTCGCCATCGATGATTGCTTTAAAACGTAACCCGGCTATTTCTTCGACAGTGCTCCAGTTATAACCATCAACCACAGGAAGCGCGTAATAATCGCATTTTGAGCTTGTGGTTTTCTTTGTTAAATAGTTCGATTCAAGAGATTCGTCAAATACATGAATGTCGCGAAATCTCAAGGTGTTATCCTGCCACAGCAGGTTAGCCCGGTAATAGCGGCTGTTAATCCAAACCGTTTTATTGTTGCTCCCGTTAAAATCTTCCATTACGGTAACCGAAGTTGCCGGGGTGGTTTTATAATTTTCGCGAAACCACTGCCCCGATTCAGCCAGGGTTTGCAGTTTAACCTTTTTCTGGTCGCGGAGTTTTGCAATCAGCGGTATTTGTAATTCGTAACCTTTTGCCATTCTTTTCCAGGTAAACGAATTTTCCTGCCCGGCCTGCACAAAGGCATATTCCATACATTCGCCATCAACAAACTGGTTAAAATACCAATTAATCCAAGCTGCATCTCCCCCACTTTCGGGATAAACAGGCTCGAGCGAAACCACCTTTTGTTTTTTTGTTCCCAAACCGTTGTCGTATTGCCGCACCGGGTCGCTGCCCAGCATCCTGAAAATAGGAACCGGAATCTGGTTCTCTGCATTCTGCGCCGGCACGTAAGCATTCTTTTTGCTCGGATAGTAGCCCTGGTTCCAGTAACCACCCCACATGGAGTAGCCATCGGTACCTACCTGGTCTTTGCAGTTACACGACGCAACAATGCCATATTTCTCGTGCAGATAATTTAAAGTATGCGCATCGATAAACCAGGAACCAACCGATTTTGGGTAGTACCCGAAAATCTGCTTAAAATCTTTCATGTAAACATCCACCAGTTTTTCGCGTTCTTCCGGAGAATAACCCGTTGCAAATCCAACATCGGCATGCCAATCCCACGAGTATCTTCCACGCCATTCGTAACCGGCTTTTTCGACCAGTGGCTGCGGAATTTCCCACCAGGCACCAATTTCAAACGAATCGGCCGGAAGGCTTTTCAGGAGTTTCTGATAACGCGCATTCATCAACGCATCGTACTGCAAAAGAAAAGTTCCACCCAATTTGTACTGATTTAAAATATCGACCTGCTTTTGTACCGTTTCATAAAGCACATCTTCGGTTATTTCGTCCTTTCGTGGCTCGCACAAACGAATAAAGTTGATAATATTGACTATTCTTGGTTTGCTTATTTGAGGTTCCGATTCCTTATTTTGCTGCCCTGAATTTACACACGAACAAAAAAGAACAACCAGAAATATGTAAAACGTTATTTTAAAAATCTTTATCATCTTTATTTTATTTTAATTGAGATAGTGTCTGATATTTTTTGATTTTTCAACCTGAAAACAATCCTTGTAAGTCCGTCGGGCCAAAAGTTTTTCAAAAGTTCGTCGCTTACCGGAATGTATTCAGTTACCGGTTCCAATTGATTTTTATCGTAAAGCATAGAAAGTTCATAATCCTCTCCTTTCAATGTTAAAACTCCATCTTTCTGGATTGTCACTTCACAGCAAGTCATAAAATTCAGGCAGGTTTCATTATCGTTGATTTTTGCCAACTGGTAATCATCTTCAATTGTAAAAGATTTCCCCTTTTGCAAAGTGTAGATACGTTTCCATTTTTTTATTTCGGCTTCCGAAGGGTATGCTTCAGCAATGTCAGTAGAAAAAACGACCTTTGTTTTACCGACAATAAAAGAAGTGTTCTTCGCCTTAAATTCATTCCCGTTTTTTTGATTAATACCGTTTATGGTTGGTAAGTTATGATACTGCGAAAGCATGGCCCAGATGGAATAACGGTCTTCCCCAAAGGTTTTGGCCGTGTATTTTTCCCGACCAACATCAACCAGCACTGGTTTCCCATTGTAATATAACACGCAGGAACCGGCATCGTTGTGGTTATGACTCTCGTTGTTAAAACCACCTTTGGCAGCAAAGAAGAAACCGTTGTAACTGCCTTCCCTGTCGCGCGCACCGGCAATTTCGGTATCGGGCAACCAAAAGTCTGCCACCAGAGGTTCGGCAGCTTCGGCATTCATTAATTCATCGCGCAACTTTAAATTCGAGATACTTTCATTAATCATCCCACCGCCGGGAAACTTGCCCCAATTACTTTTTTTTGCCAGAAAAGCCCCGAATTTCTGCATTACCGGATCATCAATTGATTTTCCGTACAAATACACACTCACAGGATTAATTCCGGCTTTGGCATCGGCATCGGCAAAATTTATCAAATACGGATGATGGATATAAACTTTATAGATATAGGTGCCTATTTTTTCTACCAGTTCGTTATCAAAAACATTAAACTTTCCGGCTGTTACTTTTTGCAGAAGATCGAGGCTCTTCCACATTTGTGCACCGGCAGCGCCCCAGTAAACCGGCCCTTCCTGACATCCGCCATCGTCGGGGTAACTATTCAGAAATGCATCGAGCGAACGAATTACTTTTTGTACACCGGAAACTCTTTTTTCAGGATCAGATTCAAGAAGTAAAATACAGTTTAACATATTATAATTAATCCAGGGATTCCAGTTGTTAATGTGCGACTGGTCTTCAATTCCCATCCACCAAAAATCGGTGCGGTTGTAATACGGATTTAATACTTTCTCATAAATTTCAGTCTTTAATCTTTCTGAAATCAGGGGATGCACTTTATCGAATTCATGATGAAACAAATACCAGGTCCACGAAAGCATATTGGAAATATCTCCCACTCCAAGATCAATTGTGCGATCGTTTTTGTCAGGAAGGCCCAACGGAGCTTTTTGCATGTACATGTGTGCCGACCATCCCCACCAGGTTTGTTCGCTATACGCCCAAACACCATTTATAATCTGGTCGAGAAACCTCCCCTTTCCTTCAACCAATTCGCCCATAACCAAGGTTATTAAAGCCGATTGAGATTTATAAAACACATTCTGCCTGCGATCGCCCGAACGGATAAATTCCAGATAATCTGTAGCTTTTACAGGAGCCCAGTTATAATCCAAATAAGCTTCAGCACTTGAAATGTATTGTTTTGCAATATTTTCAGGAATGGTATTCCAAAAATCGCGATCGTAATAATCCGGCAGATTATTCCATGTTGAATCCTGTATCAGAACATTCGCAAGATCAACAGTGCTGGAATGTTTACTTAAAATATCCCTGTTTTTATAGGCATACAGTTGGGTGGCAATTAAAAATACAACAGCAAAAACAATATACTTTCTCATCATAGTTCGTCTTTTTACCGGGTTAAAACTTCAATTATTTCCTGCCCGAACTTATTTAGCGAAAGGTTTAATTTGCCGTCATGAAGCTGTTGCCCGGTAAACTCACCCAAATCTTTTCCCGAGAATAATGCTTTCAACTGATACGTTTTATCAGCTTTCACCCATGGAATATTAATTTGCCGGGAATCAGCACCGGAACTTCCCCGCAAAATAATGACTGCACCACAACTCTCATCGTTCAGTTTTCCCCACCAGTGCCAGTCTTCATCGGTAGGTGCAGGCACACCGCTGTACTGAAAACGGGAATAAATACCATATTGCTGGTTGAGCCTTTTCAATAGGGCAAAACGGTTGCGGTATTGAGCTATATTTTCGGTGGTTAGCGAAGTTAAATCGCCCGAATACGAAAGTGGCGCCCCCATCAGCCAGCTACAAATCTGGCGATCGAGAACATCTGCCGAAAGACTGCCTTTGTAGTTGGTTGTAGCTGCACCGAAAATTTCAATCCGTTCGAGCGGGAGCCCCCGGTGGTTATACATAATCTCCCGGGCACGGAAAGCTCCCTTACGTAACTTCTGCTTTAAACTGTCAACATTATAATTCCAGGTATCGTCGACCAAAATTTTGCGGTTACCTGCGCCCCAGTATTCGTTGGGCGAAGCATGATACGAATCGACATGCTTTAACACCGCCACATCGGCAGCCGGGCCGGGAGTTTCCCAGTAGATTTCGTGCGACAACTGAAGCCAGGTTTCGGGCGATTGCCTTAAAATTTCATCCTGCGTGGCAAATAAACCACGCAACCCGCGGAGGTACGATTCTTTTTTAGTCCGGCTTTCGTGGCCGCGGGCAATATCTCCGTAACAAATGTTACTTAAATCCTGCTTAAAGTATGTGGCCCCGAATGTTTTATTCAGATAAACAATTTCGTCGACATATTTTTTACGCGACTTTTCGTAGCAAAAACTCAATGCCAGCCCACCAGCCCGGCGAATAAGCGGCAAACTAAACAAGCCGGGTTCAGAAGCCGAAATATCAGTCTCCTGTTCGTTTATAAAAACAGAATACCACATTCCGGTTTTCATGTTTTTCGACTGAATATAACTGCTTAATCCTTCCATATCCGGGAATTCCTTCGCTTTGGGATGGGTAGTCGATACTGCCCAACCTCCACGGGGGCCGGTATCCGACCAACCGGCATCCAATTGAAAACACTCAAAACCAATTTCGGAAGCAATGTCGGTAGCTTCGCGCATGTTTTTATCGTTTATGTTCGAATTGTAGTTTGTCCAGGTACAAAAAACAGGGGCAACGCTTTTATTTTCGGCAACCGGCATAATAATATGTTTATCGAGGAAAGAAGCAAAACCACTTTCCACACAACGATCGAGGGCTGTCGATTTAGCTGAAACGGTTTCGTAACTTTCGCCCGAAAAGGCATAATCAAATACCGGTTCTGATTCAAAGGTTTCGCCGGGCCCCAGTACCCATTCAAAATAACCGGGATTATAACCACAACTTCCGTCAACAGAAAGATGCCTTGTTTTTGAAGGGATTTCGCTAACCGAAATAACTCCCATAGATTTTTCTGCATCGCTAAAAGCAATGATACTGGGATCAACTCCGCGAACAGCAGGAGTTAACAAAGTAGCCTGAGAAAAAGAAGCGCCCAAATCCAATTGTTTCAATATCAGGTCGGATATTTTAATCCACTGGCTGCCCTGGTTATCAAACCTTACCCATTTGCGGATAACCGGATGACCTTCATAGATTTCATAGTTTATTTCTAACGAAAAATCTTCCGATATTTTATTTGATGTGAATTTTACCGCCAATCGTTTTACCCCTTGTTGTGGGCTGAAAATTTTATGGTTTTTAAATGCAAAAACATCAGCAAAAGTTTCGCCTGCTATATACATCGAGTCCACCCACTGAACATTTGCAGCAATACCATCTGTCGCTTTTTTCACCGATAAAGCATCGGTTTGGTTCTGCTCTGCATTCGATTGTTCTACGCCCGATTCCGATGAATAACTAATCCCTTTAGGTTTAATATTTGGCGAAGCTTTGTGGATACTAAAACTTATTTCATCGGAATAAGCCTTCAATAGGTTTTCTCCTTTAACCACATTTTCTGAAATTTGCAGGCCATTATCTGAAATGCCAATCTTTTGTTGTAATAACCCCGCATTAATAAGAATTTCATTATCAGACACCTTAAAAAACCAGCGATTGGATTTATTTTGTAAAATACAACTGCCTAAACAAAGAAAAGAAACAACTACCAGAGCCAACAAAATATTTTTACTGATGCGCATTGTGTTTTATTTTGATATGAAAAATATGGTGTTCAACTGAAACCTAATTCTTTAAACCTACAACTTTCCCATCCAGGTTCCATTCTTCTTTTATGTTCATTCCCAAATGTTTCATTGCGGTAATACAAATATCAATAACATTCACCTGCTCTTTAATCTCACCCCTTTCTGCACTACCACCCGAAACGATACAAAAGATTGTTGTATGTTCTTTTATATTTTTTCCATGTTCGCGATTACTTCCCCCGTGGTCGGTAGAAACAATAACCAGCCAATTTTCATTTTTGTAGTTTTCCCTTTTCTTCAACGCGTTAACCATCCGCCCAATTTGCGAATCGGCATTTTCAACGGCCTTAATATAATTTTCACTCTCGGGCACGTAGTCGAATTCATGCCCGGCATGGTCCACATCGTCAAGTTGAACAAACATTACATCAACATCCGCGTTTGTCAGGTTTCGAACCACTTCACCTGTTACTAACTTATCATTGCCGAAAGTTTTCACCACATCAGCATCACCTTCCTGTAGAATTTTATGAATTGCAGTCCATTGAATAACCGAATATGTTTTTAACTCAGGATTAAATTGTTTTACCCTTCTGAAAAAATGCGGAAACTCTTCAATATTGGGATTTTTATATTTATTGGTAACTACCTTGTGTTTATTGTGCCAAACCCCTGTAAGCATACCTGTCCAGCAAATTCCACTGGAACTTATTTCATCGGTTTTTGCATTAAAAGTATAAGCACCGGTTTTCATTAAACTATCGGAATTGGGCGTATTTGCTTTTATGAAAGAATCGGGACGACAACCGTCAACTCCTATTATCAATACCTTGTTCTCTTTTTCAGTCCATGAAATAAGCAATAAAGCAAGGCTAATTATGCCGAACATTCTTCTGGAAAGTAAGTTTGTTTTAAATTTCATCTTAATCTTTTTAAGGCTTATGTTTCCATAATACCATTCTGTAATAATTTTATCTTTAATATTTCTTATCAATTATGAATTCTATTGTATAAATTTCTTCAGGTACCTTTTTGAACCTGAAAGCATCAAGTTTTTTTACCGTCCGTCCTTCTTCCAACTCAATATTTTTGTAAATTTTCTTATCAATTGTTTTATCCTCGCTGTTTTTAAGAACAACAGAAAGATTAACATTTGTTGAACCACCCAAATGATGGATTACCGGGGTAATTTTATCTTTTGGTCCATAAACCACATCCACATTATCGCTTCCGGCCCAGGTACGTTGAAATACCATTTTATTGGCGTAATAGGCCAGTTTCGGGTGTCGTAAATTATCAATCAGTGGTTTTTTATAAGTTGCCATATTGGCTCCGCCACGCAGGCAACACCATGAGAAACCATCGTAGCCCAGCAGCATTTGTTTTTTCATCGATTCCCATGCTGAAAAAGCCTGCCAGGCCTGGCTTTCCCTCCATTCGTCGGCCGTTAAATGCCGCCCAACACTTTGTGCATTGTAGTAATACTCGTACGATTGCAACAAATACCATGGTTTTCCTTTGCACAACTCCCAATTTGGCTGCCCCACCGACTCTTCATGCTCGAAATTAAAGTACGCCCTGGCACTGTCCTTCAAACACGAAGCGGCCCATTTGTAAGGTGCTTTGCGTAATTCGGTCCATTTTTTCCCGTATCCGGTATAAGCATCCTGATTTCCGCGGGTCACACGATGTGCAGTATATTCCGGCACGGCTGTAATCGGGTTGCCTTTATGATCGATTGTTCCCTCCGTATTTCCGTAATGCGTCAGGTCCCAAGCTGAAGTTGGTGAAATAATACGGCTTTGGTCAGTTGAATAAATCGTGTTGTATATCTTTTTTACGTAGCCGTGCGTAGCCGAAATATCGTGATTATGGAATTTATTCGGGTGGTTCGATGCTTCCCACATTACAATGCTCGGATGATTGTACACCTGTTTGATATATTTTGGAAACCCATCGAAATCGACATTCCAGGCTTCACCTTCACGAATAAAAGCAGCAGTTTGCCAGATAAACATGATTCCCATCTGGTCGCCAAATTCTGCAAAACGGGGATCGTTGATGCCATCCACGGTATCTTTTTCAGCATGAACATGCAAACGCAAAAGGTTAGCATCCATCTTCTTCAGCATCAGCAATTCTTCAGCCACAGTTTCCCATGGGGCACAGCGGTTGTATTTGGCGGTTGTTTCAATGGGTGCACGGAAGCCCATAATTTGCGCCCCGTTTAGCATTTCGGGTTTGTTGTTCACATAAAAATCGCTGTTTTTTTGCTCAAGGGTGCGAATACCAGTGGTAGTCACAAAATCGTCAACCGCATTCCCCAGCGTATCTTTTAAAATAACCTCAACTTTATACAAAGAAGGATTATCAAAACTCCAGAGTTTCGGTGAAGGAATTTCGCATTCTATCGTGTATTCATTTTCAATCCTTGCCAGTATGCTCAGCTCCCGGGAAACTGTTGCCACCTTGTCCCCTTCTTCAGGAAACCAGGGATAATAGTTTATTTCAACACTGCCCTCGAAATAATCGCGGGTAGGATAATGAATGTTAACCCGGTGAACCTGCGTTGCTTTTTCTCCAATCTCTTTTGTATGCACCAGGACATCGGTTATTTTACAGCGGTGCGAAAGTTCAAGGGTAGTACGCCCCAGAAACCAGCCAATATAATGGTCGGTTGGACTGTGCACCATCGGGTAATTCATTTTATAAGGGTTTACCTTTACGGCAATAATGTTTTCGTTGTTCTTTTTCAACTGACTGGTAATATCCAGCTCAACAGGATGACGGTCTGTAACTACGCCAACCACCTGCCCGTTTACCCAAATTTCACCGCCGGGGTCGAGGGTTTCGAGTTTTAAAACTGCCCGTTGAAAATCACCCGTTTCAACTTTCTTTCTCAGGAAATAGGCTTCCTCTTTTTCGCGCAGTCCTCCGTGAACCGAAGGTAATTTTACGGTTTCCCAGTGCTTGTCGTCAAAATCAAAACTGTACCAATCATCAACATTCGGTTTTTGCTCGAAATTCTCGTCGATAACAACCGTTGAAACATAAGGATACCTCACCTGGTCGGTTGGCGTATGGTTGAAAATGAATACATCATCGATAAAAGAAGTGCCCTTCGATTCGATGGAAAACTGCGTGATAACGTCAACAGAAGTATCCATAACCGGAATATAATATTGAATGCGTTCACCGTTCACATACAAGTTAAAACGCTTCTGTGTCAGGTCTCCTTCTATTTTTAGTTTTACCCATTCATTGTTATTTGTAATTAGTTCTTCCCTGATTTTGTTCTCAGAACCATAAATCAACTTATTTCCATTCAGCCCGAAAACAATGGCTTTGTTATTTCTATCTAGAAGACTTATTCTGCAAGAACTGCCTCTTTCAACTTTTACGGATGTTTCTACCTTAAATCGCCAGCTAAGCGAATCGATAACACGGGTTATTGTTGAATTTTCCACCTTCAGTACTCCATCGCTAACAGAAGAGCCATTGCTACTTTCCCATTCCTGCAGGCTCCGCTGTTTTTCTGCATCCTGTCCTTTTCGGTAACCATAGGCTTTCCAGTTATCGAGCCGAAGGGTTTTCCGTACAGAAGTTAATGGTTGTGGTTTAATTTTATTCAACAAATCGTTGATTTCACCATCTGTCACTATTTGTTTATCCAGCCCGGGATTATCGAAAAAACCAGAGGCAACCCGTGCATATTCTTTTAAAAAATCAATTCGCTGGTCTGTTGTCATCCATTCGGTTTCGCCCAGGAAATCGGTTTCGCCGTTGGCCTTTGCATCATTTGTGAAATACCTCATTTCAAAAGAACGGGAAAGATTCTGAGCTTCAACTCCCAATACAATAAAACATAACAACACAATAGTAACTATCTTCCTCATTTTAATCATATTCGCTTACTTAAAACTTAATTGGTTAATTCTTATTTTACTGTAATTTCATCGGCATACAGCCATGCCGGAGTGCCTGTGTTCATGTGCCACGAAGGGCATTCCATAATATTTTTGGCAAACACTTTAATATAGCGGGCTTTGCGGACATTTATATCTGCATAAAACGGATGTGCACAATATTTTTCGGTGTACGATTCGGCTTTATTCGGATCGACAGGACTTAAAACCTTAACCGGTTCAGCGTAATTTTCACCATCAACCGAAGTTGCATAACTAACATATTCAGGCAAAAATATGGAAGTCCAAAGCGTACGTCCGTTTAAGAAATCAATATTTACGGAATTTACAGGTCTGATTTCTCCCAAATCCAGAATAAACTCCATGTGCTTCTGTTTAAAACCAACCCAGTCGATTGGGTGTTGATAGGTCTCGAACGAAGCGAAAACGCCATCGGTCAAAGCCTCAATTGGTTTTAAATCGGGAGTAGTTACCGGAATTACTTTTTTTCGGAACGATATTACGCTGTCCAGTTCATCAATTTTATTAAAAATACGGGTGAAGGCTTCCAGATACAAATCCGGAGGTGTGGTCCTTTCATTCAGTATAACAATTCCCTGTGCATTACTCCCTTCAACAAATTCATGCACCAGCTTTTTAAATTCAGATTTTACCACGTACCGGCCGTCTGCTGCTTTTGTATACATACTGCGCGGAGTATCCATTTCGGTACCGGCAATTTCAAGCTCGGCAAACATAATGGGTAATTTGGCCCTCTGCACTCGAAAAAGAAGTTCTGGGTCATCAGCTACTGCTTCTTCTGCCTGGTTTAACAAACTTTTATACTTCTCCATCATTTCAGCTCTCAGGTAAGTATCCTTAGCATCAATCGGGCTACCAAATATTTCCAGTTGCTGTCCACTTGCCAGCAACGCTTCGCGCATGGTGTCGATGTATTGCTGCATATAAGTACCGGCTTTTCCGTAATAATTTTGCACAAACTCCTGAATAATAGCCTTATCGTCGGCATCCGGATTCCACAAAAGTTTGGCGAGCAGATAAGTTTTTAACTCCACCATATTTCCTCCTTTAATGGTGCAGCGGTCGCCCTGCTCAAACATTTCGGTTACATTGTTATCGGTAAACAGCTTCACATTGGGTTTCAGCGTATGCAGGTTTGGGAAAGGACTAATTAAATTGTGGAATTGCACCGTATAATCCCAGACAATAATACTTTTGGCAAGTTTTCCCCAGTCTTCGAGGGCTTTTGCAAACTCAGGGTCGGTTTCAGAAATGGGCTTCTCGCGAGTACTTTCAATGCTGCAAAGCATTATATTGACATTTGGTTCTAACTCAATATTTTCGGGAGCTTCGCGCGAATGCCTGTAAGCCAGTGTAGAAATAATTTTATCAGGAAATTCGCGCGCAACTTTGTTCACAAAATAAATGATAGAACCACTGTGCCGGAAAGGATCGCCACCATACTTTTCATTCAGTTTTTTACAAGCTTCGCAGCAGCATGGATTTTCATTATCGCCCTGACTTACCGACCAGTATTTCATGTGAGGCTTTTTAGCCATCTCTTCCCTCAAATTGGACACAAGAATGTCAAAAACCTCCGGATTCGACAAACACAATTGACCTCCATCGCCGGTCTGGCGTTGTCCTTCCCAAAGCGAATAATATTCAGGGTGTGTTTCACCGTATTCCTGATGTGGAACCAGCGTATTAAAAGTATGAACAAATAGTCCCCAGCTGTCCATATGATAATCCAGTTTATGCCAATCGAAAAAATCGGTATGGTAGGCATCATTAAAATAAACTTCCCTGAATTTTATTTGCGGAATTACAACCGTGTCCTTTGGAAGAGTGATTGCGTTTACTTCAGGAACATAAGTGTACTCGTAAGTATATTTTCTGAAACCTGCAGCTTCGAGAAAGTCGTAAACCCCGTAAAGAATTCCTTTCTCGGAACCTCCTACAATAATAAAATTCTGATGATGATTTTTATACGCATATCCATCTGTTTCAAGTTGGTCAAACTGAATATCCTGCGATTTTGCATAATTGGTATGCCCAATATAAATGCCCTTGTCACCTTTGTATTCATTTTCCGAAACAACAGGAAGGTTTGCGCCGGGCAATTTCGCTAAATAAAACTGAAGCTCATTAGCAGCTTTTAGAGTTAACGAGTCGGCTTGTGCCGGGATAACAATCTGATATCCTTCTTCTCCGTTAATTGTAAACTTCTGATTTTTACAAGCAAAAGCAAAAACCAATAGTACAATAAGAGAAAAATAGCTGATTGACGAAAATGGGTTCATAGGTATTAGTTTAATTAGATTTGTTTATGAAGTATAATAATCACAAATTGTTTCCTGTTCCCCACTGTTTATTGGGTTCAGGTCCCATTTCAAACTCTATTGTTCCACCGTCGATAATTGTTGAATAATCAATCCAGGGGTTATTGTATGGTTTCCCGTTTAGTTTCGCCGATTGAATGTAAAAGTTGTCTTCGCTCACATTATTGGCTATAATTTTGAATTCCGTTCCGCTGTCGTGATGAATGGTTAACTCAGGAAAAATAGGAGAACCAATCAGATACCTGGGTTGAACCGGGTCTAGCTGGAACAAGCCCATGGCACTCATTACCCACCACGAAGCCATTGTGCCTGCGTCGTCGTCCATTGATTCTATATAACCTTCGGGGTCGGCACGGTAAATTCGTTTCACAATTGGTTCGTCAAAAAAACCATGGTTGTGATACAACTGCGTAACTTCTTTTGTTGTAAAAGTGCGAATCCATTTCTGGGTCAAATAAGGTTTCCCGAAAAGGTTGAATAAGTAGGGATAATGAATGTCCGGCTCATTCAGGTGCATATAAAAATCGTTCTCAAAGAAATATTCTAAATCATCAGACAAAGCCTCTTTACTTCCGCGCAAGTCGATTAATCCCTCTATATCGTGAAGTACAAACCAGCGATAGTGCCACAAATTACCTTCATAAACATAAAGTTCAAATTCTTCTACATCGGGAACCGAATTTCCATCGGGGGTAAAAAATCCGCGAACATTTCCCTGATTGTCTTTTTGTTCGTTACACCAAATGTTTTTATAGGCATCGGCTCCGGCTTTAAGCGCTTCAATATATTCGGTTTTCCCAAGCGCTTCAGCCATTTTCAGAGCAACATAAGCATGATAAGCTTTCTCAAGTTTAGCACTAACGTTGCTTGTAGAGTATTTTTCGTAGTCTCTCAACATTCCCTGAAAAGCAATTTCTTTATCAAAATCGCCCAATCCTTTAGCATAAGCATCCATAATAACAGGGCTTGTAAACTCCATTCGAATGGTCGGTGTTGGCCAACTTCCATCACCTGCGTTTGTGGTGGTAATCCAATCGGGGCGCGTTCCATAATAATCTACCAGCGAACGGGCAATATTTTTAACTACATCCGGCTCAAGCAACGAAACTAAGGTATATTTCCGAAAATCGTCCCAAAGGCTCCAGCACGAATAATACGTAAAATCGGGGGCTGTACTTTGCGTCTTACAAACAGTATCCAGATGATGCGCCCTGCAATACTCTCCTGTAGAAGATGTTGCATTGTTCGGCACCAAGTAAGAGTGATATAAATGAGTGTAGAATAATGTCTTAAATTCTTCCGAATCGCTTTTTACTTCCATTTTTGAGAGTTTTTCCCTCCACACAGCAGCAGTTTGGCTTCTTACTTTGTTGAAGTCCCAGCCTATAATTTCATTTTTAGCCTCAAACATGGCCTGCTCTTCGCTTATTGGCGACATTCCCACTTTCAGCCTAACTACATTTTTACCTTTCTCCGGAAATTTTAACCAAACACCAATATCATTTCCGTTGCGAACGGCCTGTCCTTCCTCTATATTATCGCCCTGCCAGCTTGTGAATGATTCAAAAGGAACATCGGCAACAATGGCAAAATACAATTGATGGTGTCCTCCCCCATTGTTGTGTTTCGATTTAATCATTCCAGTGATTTCATTATTATTCAAAACATTCAGGCTGGCATCAAGCATTCCCACATAACTGTGCGACAGGTCAACCGCAACATATCGGCCTGTCTTCTTTTCTTCAGGAAATGAATACTGATGAAAACCAACCCGCTCGGTTGCAGTAAGTTCTGCTTTTACACCTGACTGCAACTCCGTTTTATAATAGGCAACCACTGCTTCTTCCTCGGATTTGATGTAAGGTTCGCGGAATTTTTCAATTTTATTTGAAAATTTTCCGATACCTGGTTTAATCAATAAACCACCGCCTTTTCCTCTTGAGCCAGCGCCTCCAATGCGCAAATGCGAAAAACCTTCAATAAATTTGTCTTCGTAATAGTAGCCCACATGCGAATCACCCTCGGTCTCGGGGGAGAGGTGTACCAGCCCAAACGGATATACCGGCCCGGGATAAAGCTGTCCGTTATCTCCTTCCGTGCAAATAAACGGGTCGACATATTTCAGCGGGTCGAATTTTTCGGGTTGGCTACACGATATTACGGTTAATGAAAATACTATTAACACGAATAATTGTGCTTTGTAATTTTTGATTCTTTTGAAATGATTGTTTAATCGGTTCATATTGTTTAAGTTTATTTCTTTCTTAGATTATTGTTATTACAGGCTTGAGCTAAAACAGTAGCTGCCTGACTTTACACCTACAATTACACATCCGTCTGCATAACTGACATTTTCAGCGCCATATTTCTCCTTCAGCGTTGTTCCATTTTCCCAAGCGTGGTCAATACTTTTAGCCGGAATCATCACTTTGGCTCTTGTATTTACAGGAACCGTAAATTCATATTCAAAACTGTCTGCATCCCGTTTCCATTTTACCTTAATTTCGCCACTGACAGAATGATAACTTCCTTCTGCCCATTTCAACGTTCCTACGGGCACTGGTTTCAGCACAAAATGTTTATATCCCGGAGAATTACTATCTGGTTGAATTCCGAGAATGTTTTCGTACATCCATTCGCCGATTGCCCCAAAAGCATAGTGGTTAAAAGAATTCATACTTGAGCCCTGCAGCCCGCGCCCTTTCACGTAACTGTCCCAGCGCTCCCACATCGAGGTAGCGCCCTGCTCAATTGAGTATCCCCACGAAGGGAATTCTTTGCTTTCCAATAATTCAAAAGCTTTATCGGAATACCCGCGTTTTACCAGTTCTTTCATCAGACAGAGGGTGGAATGAAATCCCGTGTTCATCCGGCCGCCATAAGGAATAAATTTATCGAGCATCCTTTTTTCAAAGGTTTGTTCCAGCTCTTCAGTATAAAGCCCGTGATGTAAAGCCATAGCATAACACGACTGTGCATCGCCTTCTATTTTACCTTCTGCATCAACAAATTCTTCGATAAAAGCTGCTTTTATTTTTGCTGCCAGTTGGGTATAATTTCCGGCTTCTTCAACTTTCCCGATAACACGGGCTATTTCGGTCAAGGTATTCACCGAGTTATAAAACATGATGGTTGAAAATACTTCGGAAGGAATTTGTGCCCCGGTTCGAGGAAAACCTTCAGCTCTTATGGTATTTCCGTTCAGCCAGTCGCCGTAATTCAGCCCAAGCCCGCTTCTCCATATCAAATCAGAGTTATTTTTTCTGATGTTTTCGATGTAGCGGCAATAGGCTTCGAAATATTTTTCCAGAATATTTTTGTCGCCATAATTCAGATACATCAGATACGGCAGTTTAATGGCTGCATCGGCCCAGCCGGGAGCATTGGTAAAGTGCTTCTCGTAAGCAAACGGATGTGGGGCAATATCGGGGAAAGTGCCACGCTCCGACTGCGCATCCATAATATCCAGCATCCACTTGTTGTAAAACGCTGCCATATCGCGGTTAAACATCGAGGTTTGGGCAAAAATATAAACGTCACCCATCCAGCCGCAACGTTCATCGCGCTGAGGACAGTCGGTTGGCACCCCGTGCATATTACTCATGTGCGAGCGGTTAATGTTTTTATACAGCTGGTTCAGCATCGGGTTTGAACAGGCAAAATGCCCGGTTCGTGGCAAGTCGGATGCAACCACTTTTGCTTCCAGAATAGTTTTATCAGGAGTCTCCCGCAATCCGGCCACTTCTACAAAACGGAACCCATGATAGGTAAACCGTGGTTCGTATACCAATTTCCCGGACGGCCCCAAAATAACCGAGTCGGTCTGGATAGCAGCCTTCAGGTTTTCGGTATATAACTCTCCTTCTTCATCCAGAATTTCGCCGTGCCTCAATACAATTACGCCTCCGGGTTCACCTTGAAGTTTTATCTTGCACCAACCGGCAATATTTTCACCCACATCAAAAATAGAATGACCTGCTTTGGATTTTGTTACACCTTTTGCAGGCAAGGTTTGAATAACTCTGATGGGCTGACTGGTTTGTGCAACCAAATTAACATCAACCTGATTGTCGACCACCACATTGTTCCAGTCCGAATCGTCAAAACCGGGAGTTTGCCACTCCTTCACCTCTTTACGAGCATCGTAGGTTTCCCCTAAAAAGATATCTGCCTTACGAATTGGCCCGTCAGGATTTATTTTCCAGGAACCATTGCTAACAAAAGTTTCCTCTTCCCCGTTTTCATACTTCACTTTCATCTGGAAAAAGAAACGGCGATCAAGTCCATACGCACCTCGTTTCGGAAAATACGGGCTCCAGCGCGTTGGCCCCAGCATACCGGCATACCAACCATCGGCAAGTTGTGCGCCAATCACATTTTGCCCTTCATGCAAAAGGTGCGTCACATCGAGAATCTGGTATTGCACCCGTTTGTGGTAATCGGTCCATTCGGGTGCAAGAATGCGGTTATCGGGAGATTGTGCATTGAACGAAACATCATAAGCTCCCAATGCAGAAACATAGGCAATTGCCTGAGCAGGGCGGCCTTTCAATTCTATTTCTTTTCTCAGCAACGGAGACGGTGGAATGGATTTTCTTTCGGGCGGCAGAGGCGTATCCAAAATTCCATCGGTAAGCATATCCGGGTCGTAACCATCTTCACGGTCAATTTTTATGAGAGCGTCTTTATAACTAACAGTGCAACCTGCCGATAATACTTTTCCATCGCTGATTACCTCCAATTCAGCAAGTGAAAACGCAAACATTTTGCTTTTATCACCCCGGTCTTCGTAATCATGAATGCGAAAATTGTAACGCTGCAGTTTGGTAGCAGTAAAACGAACATATTGTGCCCGGGCATTTTCAACCGAAAGTTCTACCGGTTTTCCGCCCGGAGCGGAAGCTGATTCTTCTGATACAATTGACTTCCAGTTTTTACCGTCATCACTTGCTTCAAATCGGTAAGCAAGCGGAAAATAGTAATCTTTAATCTCTTTTTTATTATTGAACGATGGATATAAACGAAGTTCATCGAATCTGGTGATTTTCCCAAGATCAATCTGTACCCACTTTTCTTCGTTTTCATTATCGGTATAAGAACTCAGGTAACCAATGTGTTTATAAAGCAGCGGATATTCCAGAGGTTTTTCCGGTTTATCGCCAATCCATTTGGCCTGCCAGTCTGTTTCAATAAAAGCACCAGTAATAAAACTGGCTGGTTCGCTCCAATTTGAAACTTTACCATCTTTGTCCCATGCCCTTACTTTCCAGTAGTATTTCGTAAAAGACTGTAATTTTTCACCCTGATATTTAATGTTAAAAGTTTCATCTCCCTTTGTTTTTCCGCTGTCCCAAACAGAACCTTCTGCTGCATTTATTTTTTCAACATCGTCGCTTACAATCAGTTGCCACGCTGTTTGTTCTTGCCCCATTTCCATAGATTGTAATTCCCAGCTAAAACGGGGATTTTGTTTTTCAACAACAGCCTCCAGCATGTACTCACACTTTAGATTGGCAACATAAAATTCGTTTGAAATCTTATCAGTGCAGGCTACGGCCAGCAAAAGCATAAAAATTGGAAATATCTTATTTATCATCATAACTCAAGTGTTTTAATGAACGATTTAGAACTGTCTGGGAATGCCAATCCGCGCACGTCCCTTTATTTTCGCATCCATGTTTCTGTCACCACTAATCATCTGGAGATCAAATGAAGAAATCGGTCTATTTACACGTTCAATAATATAGTTTTTTCCTGCCTCTGTTTTAAAGGTCAATTCGTTTACCTCCGCTTTTTTGATCAGTTTTTTAGTTGAACCAGCCAGTCTCACTCGTACTTCCTGACCATCATTCCATGGATTCTCCACACTGCAGTTTTGACCTTTTAAACTTTTAATAACAATGTATTTGACATCTCCTCCGGCACGCTCCGAAATCACTTCAAATCCACCCCGCGCATGCAATTTAAAACGGCTTGCCCAATCTTCAGGGACTGCGGGAAAAACACGGATTTTGCCACCGTGGCTTTGCAACAACATCTCATTGATGGTGGCTTCCAGTACAGAACCCGGTTCTAAAGCCATATGTGCAAAAGGCTGACGCAGCAAACCGATTTTTTCTTCAGGGTCGTTAAACATTACCCTGACATTATTAGTCAATCCCCTGATTGTATGCTCTGCAGAACTGTACAATTCATCGTGCATCCCTTTTTCGACATAATCGATAAAGTCGCGTTTAAAGTAACAAAAGTGACCTTGAGAAAAGAGCTGGAATTCATCGACCCAACGTTCCAGAAGTTCGGGTAAAAATTCACTCATCCCCAAACGGGCATAACTAATTGGAATAAGCGAGTGCCCGTTATTTGGCAGTGGGTCGAAACTCAAAGCCATATTCCGGCAGGCATTAAAAAGAGTGGTTCCTTTATCATCCAACGTAACAAGGTTGGATGGAAATACCGGCGATAGCTGCGCGTTTATCGGATGGAAACTACAAGGCATCTCAATTGGAGCATTTGGCAACCAATAAGGGCGGGTAACCCATGGCTCTCCAGGTTCTCCTGTTTTCAGTCGTGTGCCGTAGGCAATAATCGTATCACCGACATTTACAGGCCCCCAGGGTTTGGCTTCTTTGGGAATGGTAGTTAAAACAAAAGGAGCAAGATTATCAAACATTTCCTGTGCATTTGTCCGTAGCTGCTTGTCCTGTTTCAGTTTTTTTGATGCCTCCACAAATGCAGGGAACAAATTACGAATGGAAGCCAGATCATTCGTTGTATTTTTACTGAGTCGGTCTTTGGGCGATTCGAAGGGTAATGCCTTTGGAATATGGTACATTCCATCGTCTTCTTTTTGAAGGATATTCGTATATAAACGCACCACTTCACGCATTACCGGGTAAGCGCATTCTTTCAGATACTCATCGTCGAGCGTATATTCATAATGCCGCCAAAGATCCATTGCCATCAGCCCCGACGAGCCAAAACTGTTGCTTACTTCCGAAGCTCCTTCACCAACACCCTGATTTCCGTGCCGATCGGAAACATCGCTGTAAAAAGCCCCTTCAACGCCGTGTGCCAACTTTGCGGTTTCCATTGCCTTTTCCAGCCCTTCACGTTTCCATTTTGCGTAGGGCATCATCAGCTCAGGGTGCCCCGAAGCATGCAATGGCCAGGTATAAATTTGCTGGTTCCACTGGTAGTAATGATTCCAGGGGCGCACGTCACGGTTCCACGACCAAATGCTGTTGATAAAATGCGGTGGATAATCTCCCCGGGCAGAAGAGCCAACCTGGTAAAGGTTCATGTACCAAAGATTTTCAATGTAATCGTCAGGAATATCGATAAAACTTTTCGCCCAAAAATCAGCCCATCTTTGTTTATGTTCCGCATACACTTTCCCAGCACTCGCTTCGGCTGCTGCACGTACATTTTCTCTGGCTTTAGCCAAGGGATCGTCAGCCTCTTCGCTGGTAACCACCGAAATAAATACATCAAAAGAACAACTCTTCCCAGGATTCAGTACATAACCGGCTTCGCGGTTGTTAAATTTTTGAGCTGTAACATCAGTCCCCACAAGTTTTGCGGCCATAGCAAACGTCAGACTGCGGGTTGGTTGTATTATCCAAACTTCGTCACCTTCGTTTCCTACCTCAGTTCCTTCGTTTCCTAGATGAAAGTCGCGCCTGAAAAACTGGTACCAGTGCTCAAACACCCGGCTTCCCCAACGCGCCAATTTTACCCGCCGTTCAACAGCTTCGCTCAACTCATCTTCGTAATGAACTACCATAACCGGAATATCGCCTCCGGCAACAAACGAACGACATTCGATTTTGCCCAACGGACCTTCTGCTTTCCACGATGCCTCTGCATCAGCCAATGAAAGCCGCCCTTCAAAATCTTCAAGATACATCCAGTCGAATGTAGGTAATCCCGGTTCAATCATCAATTGGCCACAACTTCTTAAAGAAGTAAACATCTCCGATTTTTCAGGATTGTTCCGATCTTCCCACGGACTGAACATCCCGTCGGGTGCATCGTCCCAGGTATTGGTTTTATTAATCTGAAAATGAATTCTATCATCCGGGGTCCAGCTCATGGCGCCCAAATCGCCGTTACCAATGGGAAAACCATTGTAACCTTCGGTGGTTGGCGACCGATAAATAATATCGTGCTGAGACAGGAAAGCTGCCTGGTCAATCTTCAGCTCTTTTCCATCAAAAGCGATAGTATTTTGTACTCCACTTTCAGAAGTCTGTGCCGCTGCCGAAATTATGGTCAGATTAACTAACAGTAAAAAGATATACCTCATCAGTTGTCCTCCGATTTTAGTTTTAAAGAATCGTATCTTTATATTTCTATTGATTTATATTGACTTTCTTTCTTATAAATGTACTTTAATAATCAATCAATTGAGTAACAACGGGTGCATGTTCAAGAACCTTGTCTAAAAAATTATAAGCCTCGACACGAACTTGCTCCGCGAAATCATGTTTATCGTTGGGATAACGCACCTGAAGTTTTTTTTCTGCTCCATATAAATCATACACTTTACGGGCTTCAGCAATGGCATTTTTCACTCCCTGAACTTCAAAGTTAGTGTCATGAATCGGGGAATTCGAAAAAAATGCACGGGGAGCCAATGCTCCAACCACTTCATAAAAATCAAACGGAACCAGATCGGGATCAAGCTGATACACATCGCGTAACTGCGGCATATACACTTCCGAAGTCCATCCTTCAATGCTGCCGTTGTAATAATTATGAAAAGGTGTCCATCCACAACTGGCTACAATAGCTTTAAAACGCTGATCGAAAGCAGCAACAAACATGCTGTTATGTCCCCCCAAAGAATGCCCGATAACGCCAAGCCTGTTTTCATCTACAAAGTCCAAAGAGCATAAATAGTCTGCGCAGCGCATATGGTTATAAATCCCCTTCATACTACCCGAGATATACTGATCGGTCGCAAAATTATAGGTTGAATCATCACCAAAAGATGGATAGTCGGGAGCTATTACCACATATCCGCGACGGGCGAGTTCCAGAGCACACGATCGATTCTTTTTCGAAGTTAAACCCGCTGTGACATCTTTGCCTTGTTTATGTGTTGAATGGCAAACCAACATAGCAGCAAGTTTTTCTCCTTCTTCTCCAAGAACTGCAGGAACATACAGGTACGCATAAAGCCGATGGTCTTCCTCAACCTGTAAAGAAATTTTACGACGTTCAAACAAATCCGTTTTAACTGTCTCATGGATTTTCACATCCAGTTCCAGAGTATTTTTATCGATTACCGGCAACGGTCCCATAACCTCTTGCATTCCCTTTAGAATATCTTCTTTTCGTTTTTCCCAGTCCTTACTATTTTTAATCGGCTGTTCTTTTCCGTCATCATCATAATAAACCATCAGGTTTTGATGATTTATTTTTGACTTATTTATTTCCTTTATAGAAGAAGATAAGCCAGTATTGTCATCTATCCCCCACTGCTTATTAGGTTCCGGTCCCATTTCAAGAACCAGCTCACCACCTTTGGCTATTTCTTCATGTTTGATCCAACAGCGGTTAATTGGTTCTCCATTTAAGGTTGCCGACTGGATAAAATGATTGTCTTTACTAAGATTTTTAGCCTTAATTACAAATGCTTTTCCATCCTTTACTTTCGGATCAGCCTGAATTGTTATCTTATCAAAAATCGGTGAGCTGATCTGGTATACCGGATCTCCGGGACAAACCTGAAACAAACCCATCGCGCTCATATTATACCACGATGCCATACAACCATAATCGCAATCCATTTCCTGTAAATACCCATCAGGAGTAGCTTTGTAAATTCGGCTGTAGATCGGTTCAGGGAAAAAACCATGTGTTGCATAAAGCTGCACCATCGGCTCTTTCAATATTTTATGCACCCATTTTTGGGTTAACCAGGGAGCTCCCGCGAAATTATACAGGAACGGAATATGCAAATCAATTTGGTTCCCGGCTGTGTATAAATCATTTTCAAAAAAGTAGTTTAACGAATCCACAAAATTTTCTTTACCCTCGAATAAATCAATCATGGCATCAACATCATGCAGAAGGTTCCAGCGGAATTGCCATTTAGTTCCTTCATAGGTATATTTTTCCCGGTTTATAGTGCGGTCTTCAGGAAAATCAAGCCAGGAACCATCAGCTGCCTTTGCCCTGAAAAACTGAATGGACGGATCCCACGTATTTCTCCAGTATTCCGAGCGTTTCAGGAAGTATTCATAGTCATCTTCATTACCCAGCTCTTTTGCCAATTGTGCCACACACCAGCTATCCCAGCTGTATTCCCCGGTTTGATCCGGACGGGCCGGAATATATTCTATATCATCATACTTTTCCGGCATCTGCAACATGGCTTCTTTGCGGATATGGGGATATACTGTCTCCAACTCAATATTGAATAAATCTTTAAAATAGGCATCGGCCATTACCATCAGCATGTGCTCGTGGCGGCACGAACTGTGTGCCAATCCTCCTGTTTTTCCCCGAACTACAAAACCGCTGCTATGTGGTTTGTGCGTGCTTTCCGGAAACGGGCTCCAATCGCCTGCCTGAAAATACATATCTCTGAGCGATGTTACAATATCGCGGTAAACATCAGGAGCAAAAAGACTGTAAAGCGGATATTTTGACCGGAACGAATCCCAAAACGCATAACCATTATAATGGTTATAACCTTCTGCTTTATGAACTTCGTTATCAATGCCCATATAATTGCCATCAACATCAGACTGGATAATTGGGAGAAAACAAGAGTGATACAACGCAGTGTAAAAGATGGTTTTGTCTTCCTCGTTTTTGCCTTCCACAAAAATTGCACCCAATTGTTTATTCCATAAATCGGAAGTTTGTTTTTTTATTTTATTGAAATTCCAATCAGGGCATTCAGCCAACAGGTTTTCCTGAGCAGCCTCGTTACCGGTTAACGACAAGCCAACTTTTATTAAAAGAGCTTCTCCCTTCAGGTCTCCAAAATCGCATACAACTCCTCCATCGTTTTGTTTATTAATGGAAGAATGCTGTTCCAGTTTTTTCCCATCCCATGTTTTAAAAGAAGTTATGGGTTGATTAAATTCAACAGTAAAATAAATCCCTGCGTAATATGCCAGATAACCTTCCAAATGGTAATCATCCACCTTTTTTACTGAAATGTATGCACTGCGTTCTTTGTTACCTTCATTCAGGAAAATTTGCGTATTCTTTCCTGCTTCAAAGGTGTATTTATGAAAACCGACATGAGTTGAAGCAGTGAGTTCGGCAATGATTTCGCGATCGGCAAAATTAACGGAATAGTACCCCGGACTGGCTTTTTCCGTTCTCTTATCAATTGAAGCCAGTGGATTTGAAAGAAATTCAGGAGTTGGTGTTTTGGAAAAAGGCATTATCGACAATCTCCCGGCACGATCGCAAATGGGGCCGCCACCGGAACTGCCTTTGTGCGAATGCGAAAATCCGCGTACCATCTCGTCGGAATAATTGTAGCCCGATTTCCCAAAATCGCCATCGGCTTTTAAACTTCCCGGGTAAGTATCAGGCCCCAATTTAACCAACCCAAATGGTGCCAGTGCCGATGGATGCCAATGCCCGTGATCATCCTGCGTACAAATAAAAGGATCGACATAATCAACAGGTTGTTTTTCTTGTTGAACGCAAGAAAGAACCTGTGACGCAAGTATTATCGCAAACAGTATCAATATTTTGGGTTTAGTTATATTCATGTTAGTTTATTTTAGTTACACGAATAATTTCATTTTATATTTTTATGCGCAGAGGAGGAACCAAAGCTGTACTCTCCTGAACCGACCTTGAAAACAGCATAATTATTTTCCATCCTCAAGAATTTGATATTTTCTGCCTTCTCAATCGGATGTCCACTTTCAGTAATATTATCTGGGTTGTCTCCAGCAACATATACAATAGCTTCGCTACCAAAAGGAACCTCAATGTTAAGATGATAATTCCCATTTTTCATGCTCCATTCCGATTTTATGGTACCTTTTACTGTTTTAACAGATGCTTTCACCCATGATAAATCTTCAGGCATAAAAGGTTTTATTACAAACTGCTGAAAACCCGGGGCATTTTCCTGCACCTGAATACCTGCCAATGTTTGATAAAACCAGGAATCGATACTGCCCAGCATAACATGGTTGCTTGACCCGCTTTTATCCCATTTTTCAGACAAAGTAGTCCGGTCTTTGAGCATATCAATCCAACTTGGGAAAGTTGTTTGAGTAGCCAGAGCCCATGCAACATCGCTCCTGCCCTCGCGCGACAACAATTCCATCATATATTTGGTTCCCAGAATACCTGTCGTTAGATGTGTATCGTGTGTATTTACAATATCGTTTACCAGGTTGTTTAAAACAGCTTCTTTTTCACTTTCAGGAACAAGCCCCAGAAACAATGCAAACGAATTTGAGAACTGGCTTCCCTCTTCATAATTCTTTGTTTCAGCATTATAAAAATGCTGATGAAAAGCTGTTTTTATATTTTCAGTAAGATTTCCGTAGTTTTTAGAATCTTCATTGTTCCCCAATATTTTAGCAGCTTTTGCTACAATCGAAGAATTATAATAGTAATATCCGGTTGAAATTGACGCCGGAGTTCCCCGCTTCCATCCATCGAGAGGAGAAACCCAATCGCCATATTTATCATTGGGAAGAATATACTTGTCGGCCAATGTCGAAAGATAATCAACGTATTTTTTCATTGCCTCGTAATTTTCTTCCAAAATCTTTTTGTCACCATAATACAGATAATGATACCAGGCAATAAGATGATAACCACTACTCCATGAAAAAGCAGGATCTCCATTTGAAATCGGACGGGGTGCGATATAAGGAATGTAGCCGTTGTTTTTATCCTGATTCACACGGATGTCGTCCAGCCATTTGTTATAAAAGCGGTTAACCTCATAATTGTAAATTCCCGCCTCAGCAACTACATGTGCATCACCAATCCATCCCAACCTTTCTTCTCGCTGTGGACAGTCGGTTGGGTAACCCATCAGATTCGACCGGTATGACCACAATACTACATTGTGGATGTTATTTATTTGCTCATTGCTACATTCAAACGAACCGGTTTGTTCCACCGCCGTATAAACCACAACTGCTTCAATATCTTCAGCAGCTAACTTGTATGGTAACCCGCTAACCTCAACATACTGAAAACCATGATAGGTAAAACGGGGCTCAAAAATCTCTTCTTTTTCTCCTTTGGAAATATATGTATCTGTGGTTATGGCTTTATCATTGCTTTTTGTATCAATCATGCCATCTTTACTATTTTCAGCAAACCGGATTATTGTTTTCTGTCCTCTTTCTGTTCTTACTTTTATCCTGACCCAACCGGAAAAATTCTGTCCGAAATTCACAACAGAAATACTGTCATTTGGATACGTAACTGAAACAGGTTTTATGGTTTCTACACGTTTAATTGCAGGCATTATTTGTGCCGTTAGTTTGCCCGGAGGTGCATCAACATCTTTTGCATATTTCCATTCTGAATCGTCAAAACCAGGCTTGTCCCAATCGGCTATTTCTTTTGTGGCATCATACGTTTCGCCATCGTAAATACAGTGATGACGTACTGGGCCATCTGCTATTTTCCATGTATTATCGGTAGCAATAAGTTCTGTGCTGCCATCTTTATAAGTGATGTGCATATTCAATATGGCCTGCTTTTCGCCGAACCATTGCATCCGCCAGCTCCACCATTTTGGAATCGGATCGAACCAACCATTCCCCAGCATAATTCCCAGTACATTTTCTCTTTTTTTCAGCAACTCAGTAACGTCATAGGTATCAAATAAAACAAGTTGAGTATAATTTGTTTTTGCAGGATTCAGCACTTTATCGTCAACTCTTTTTCCGTTTACAGATAACTCGTAAAAACCAAGTCCACTCACATTTACAATGGCTTTTAATACAGTTTTTGCAAGCTGAATTTCTTTGCGAAGAAGTAAAGAAGTACCATTGTATTTTATTGAATCGCCATCAGCATCAATTTCAATTTTATCCGCATAAAATCCCTCTTTATTTTTAGGGGCTTGTGCTATTCCACGGCCAATCCATATGCCTTTCCATTCTTCTGAATCCAGAATTGAAGTTGTAAAAAATGTCGTTTTGCTAAATTCGGTTGGAACATCCTGTTCATCCCATACTCTTACCTTCCAATAGTAAGTTTGATTACTTTGAAGGGCTTTCCCCTGATACATTACTGAATGATTTTTCTCTGAAGTGACTTTTCCTGAATCCCAGTAATTACCGCTATTGCGATTAATATCATCTTTATTGTCTGCCAAAAGAATTTGATAAGCAATTTGCTTTTTACCTCTTTCTGTGCTTTCTACAATCCAACTAAAAGATGGCTGGGTTACATCAACGCCATAAGGATTAATTATAGATTGACACTTTGTTTCGGTTACTTGATTTATGTGATTTCTATCGCAGCTCGTATTTAATAGAAAAATAAGAATTAAGAGACTTTGAATAAAAGTTATGTATAGTTTCATTGATCAGGTCTGTTGCAATTAAATAATGTTTTGTTTTTCCGGGATAAGTATTCAACATTGCCCAAAACGGGCAATGTTGAATTAAGATAATTAATTAAACTATTCGTGTTACTTTAGGTTTTAAGCTGGTTAATTTTTCAATTTGAACAGGTTCTCCGGTTTCAATACTCTTCCTTGCACCAATACCAATCAGAACCGACATGGCACCATCTCTTAATCCGGCTGCACGGTCAAATTCATCTTTTTTATCAGGATGTAAAAATACTTTGTCGTGTAAGCGTTTATCGCCGCCGCCATGACCGCCGCGTTCCATTTTTACTTTAACGGTTTTAAAGTCTTCCCAAAGTTTGTGAACAATAATTGGTTCTGTTCGCAAAACTTCGTTTCCTGTTTGATCCATTTCGCGGGCATGCATTTCTGCCTGATCAACCGACAAATCATTTTGATAAGGAATATCTATCCAGGCCTCTATACGTCCTTTTGTTCCATTAAAACAAACCCTCCAGCCTTCGAATGGCGAATATGTAGTCAGGGAATAATTTACGACCACGTTGTTTTTATATTTCACCTGGGCCGACATTTTATCGTAAATATCAATCTCCTTGCGGAACAAACAATTGTCGCGGATATATCCGTCGTGTTTTTCATTGTTTACATACAAATCCATCATGAATTGTTCTTTGGTAATATCCCAATAGTATTCACAATCTTTTTTATGCGAACACACCCTGCAGTTTTTTCCGCTTAGCAAACCATTTTTACCGTAATGTTCCAGGTCGCCATAGGCAAAAACTTCCTGCGGATCGGAATCGATCCACCAGTTTAACAAATCGAAATGGTGTGTAGCTTTGTGAACCCAAAGAGACCCACCCTGATCTTTTATTCCGTGCCATCTTCTGAAATAGGATGCTCCGTGATAGGTGTTTAAATACCAGTGAAAATCGACAGAGGTTAGTTTCCCAATTGCATTATCGCGCAACATTTCCTTAATTTTGGTATTATACGGACTCCATCTGTAATTAAACCCAACAATCAGATTTTTATTCGATTTTTTCTCTGCATCAATAATTGCCTGGCACTTTGTCTCATCGGTTGTAAGCGGCTTTTCACTTAACACATCGCAGCCCATTTCCAGGCCTTTAATGATAAATTCGTGGTGATTACAGTCGCGGGTGGTTACAATTACCAAATCGGGTTTTGTTTGGTTTACCATTTTCTCAAAATCGGAAAAGGTAGGACAAGACACGCCAATAAACTTTAAGGCATGTTCAAGCCGCCCCGGATTATTGTCGCATAAACCAACAAATTCAAGAATATCTGAGTATTTTTTTTGTATTCGTTTTCCCCAGAAGTCCACTCCCCTGATTCCAACTCCAATTAGTGCAACTTTCAGTTTTTTTGCTTCACCCAAACCAAAAGCATTACCAGGCAAAGCAGCTCCTGCAGCAAGCATACTAACCGACGTTAAAAATTTTCTTCTTGATAATTCCATAGTTATTCAGATTTTAATGTTTTTATTTATTGATACTAGTCTTCCAAAAGTTTATTAAAGGCATATTCGCTAAGCATTTCATGCCTTCCTTTAAATATTATAAGTTTGAGGTTTCCGTGTTCTTTTTGCAGAAATACTTCGCGGTCGCCAATCATCCCAAATTCACCCAACGCGCTCCGATGCTCCAGCAAATGCAGCTTTTCTTTATCAGAAACATATTTTGAGGCATCCTGCACACCAAGGTCTGACAATACTTTGTTGTAAAAATTAATGGAATGGGTAATCGGGACACTTCCCTGAAGCCCGTCGTAAACACCTGCATGAATATGAAGCTCAGTATTGGCAAGTTTTTCAACCGGAGTTTCCCAGAACAACGGAGATTTCTCCCGTGCAACCCGCTCGTTTAAAATCTCGTTTTCTGATTGAGTACATCCCAAAATATCATCAGCATAACTTTCGTTTCGAATAATGTTCTCGTTATACCATGCAACTAAATTGGATATAGGTACCCAGGCACTAAATTTTTTTATCGCATGTTTCGACTTCATAAAACAACTTAATGTTGCGTACCCACCACCGCTTTCTCCAATCACATAAATTTCATCCTTGTCAACATTCCCGTTTTCGATTGCGTAAGTAATTGCCTCGTCGATATCCTGCAATGCCAAACAGCTGCAACAGGCATTCTTTGTCCGATTAGGCCCTCTGAAATCGGGATGAATATAGTTCAGGTCTTTTGCAAGGCTTAAATTGGCAATCGGGTCACTTTGACGATAGTCGCCGCTCCATGTATGCAAGCTTACCACAAGAGGTTTGGGAGTTTCAGATCTGCTTGGATAGAAATATGCCTTGTGTACATATCCGTCGGGATGTGAAGCAATTTCTACCACATCGAATTCTTCACTCCATCCATTTTCGGGAGTTTTCTCAGTTTTTGAGATCTCTTCAATTGGCTTTCCAGGAAATGCTTTCACCTGTTCATTCAGCAAAAGAATAATTCCAAAAACAACGATAGAGAATATGTATTTATGCATCCTTCCCATCCCTATATTTTTATAAAAATTTTACGCTTATACAGCCAGTAGCAGATGTACCACAGGACCATCAATGCCATAATACTTGCGGTAATATTTACCGTAAGTTCTCCGGCCCAGCTTAATCCTGTATTAGCAACCGGAAATACAACCTGGCGCACCAGTTGTGCACCTCCAACATGAGCAAATAAGTAGATAAACAAAGGGTTCATTCCTACAATGGCAAAGAACTTTACTCCTTTTTTTACATTCATCATATCAATTAACCAGAATGAAAATGCCAGGGGCAGGAATGTCCACCCGCCGCTTGCAAAAACAAAAGTTGAGGTTGATATTCTTTTAATAATCGGAGTTACTGAATCCAGTCCATATCCTATGACCAAACCGACAATTCCGGCTAATACCAATACCTGTAATTTATATCGGTGAGTTTTGCTGCTCATTAAAAGTTTGCCGGCCAATACACCCCAAATGGTATGAGCCGCAGTTGGAATCGCATTAAACGACACCCAGTGCCCGCTCGACAACGCACCGGAAATTTGCATATCCACCCAGGCTCCGAAGTTTTTATCCGGAGTGAAAGCCTGATCAAATCCTTCTACCCAAAAAAATCGGTAAAGCAATTCTGTAATAACCAACAATCCGATAGATATCAGAATTTGATGAACTACTTTTTTACGCATAATCAGAAAAGCAATCAGTATGGTCACCGAAAGCTGAGCCAACACATTCTGAAAAAAGAAAACAATTTTTCCGGCCGAAATACATGCCAAAAACCATCCTAAAAAAAGAAGTAAAAAACAACGAAGAGCTATGTGTTTAAATATTTTGGAGTGTGTTTCTCCTTTCGATATTCTTTTTGAATATGACAAAGGCATTGCTACCCCTACAATAAACATGAAAAACGGCTGTATCAAGTCCCATGCATACAAACCATGCCACGGATGGTGGCGCAACTGATTTCCAAGGAAATAAATTACTGTTCCTTCTAATTCGGGAACGTGCATGTACCAAAATAAATGGGTAAACTCGGCGATTAGCAAAAACATGGTTAGTCCCCTGAAAAAATCAAGAGACAATAGCCTTTCTGATGAATGATTGTTCTTAGTCATTTATTTCTATGTTTAGTTTTTAGTTTCAGTTATTATGTATTGCTTATTTTTTTCTGTCTGAAAAGTCAAAACAGTATCGTCAGCAGTTTCATTTTTTGTATTTACTCCCGATATTGAAATTGCAGTATTGCCATGTATCCGGCAGCTTCCTCCCAAGCCGGAAGTAATAGTTGCTTTTATCAACTTTCCACTTGCCCATTCAATATCAACAGTAAAACCACCCCGTGCTTTTAATCCTGTTACTTTTCCATCAGCCCAATCAGAAGGCAATGCAGGAAGAAAATGGATCGTTCCATCATGACTTTGGATCAGCATCTCTGCAATGGCGGCTGTTCCTGCCAAATTCGCGTCAATCTGGAAAAAGTTGATACACCTTCCCAACAGATTATCCCAACTAATCCCGATTACATCTTTACTTAACTTTTTGTACGCTTTATCGCCCTCCTGAAGTCTCGCCCAACAAGCAACTCCCCAAGCAGCTGCGGCTCCCCAGTACATGTCTTCCGGTTCTGAATATCTCCGATTTAACGTAACCTTAGCTGCTTCCATCAATTCAGGCGTGTCTTTGAAAGCAAACTGAGTTCCGGGATACAGAGCAAACAAATGAGAAATATGGCGATGATTAACATCATATTCTTTGTAGTCTTCCAGCCATTCCTGAATTTGTCCGTGTTTTCCAATCTTATCCGGCGCAAGTTGTTTTTTTATTTCAATCATTTCGCGGCAGAAGTTTTTATCTACATTCAGAATCCGACTGGCTTCAATGGTATTTGCAAGCAGTTCTTTTATAATTTGCGTATCCATTGCCGGGCCAGCGGTATTTGCATATTCCTTCTCTTCACCAGGAAGCGGCATAAAATTATTTTCCGGCGAATTTGTAGGGCAGGTAACCAGATAACCAGATTCTGGATGTTTGACAAGGTAATCCATGTAAAACAAAACTGCTTCTTTCAGAATTGGATAAATACGCTGCAAATATTGTTCATCACCATTAAATGCGTAGTGGTCCCATAAATTCTGGCAAAGCCAGGAACCTCCGGCGGAAAATAAACCATAACTGGTGTAGCGGTGTGGTTCAGAAAATCCCCAGGCACTTGCCAATGTATGTCCCACCCAGCCACGAGAGCCATACGTTTCTTTGGCAGTAACAGCACATGTCTGGCTAAGCAGTTTGGTGTAACTTTCAAGTGGTTCGAAACATTCGGAAAGGTTAACTAGGTCTGCCTGCCAGTAATTCATCTGAAGGTTTGCATCCAGATGGTAATCTGCCTGCCAGGGAGCATCCAAATCCTGGCACCACAAGCCTTGAAGGTTCATTGGCAATTGTCCGGGACGGGAACCACTTATCATCAGGTAACGGCCCAGTTGAAAAAATAAAGCTTCCAATTCCGGATCCTTGTAATCTTTTTTGTACTCTTTTAATCGAATATTGGTTGGCAGCAAACGTCTGTTTTTTTCTGTTTTTCCCAGGTCAAGACTTACACGGGTGAACATCTCCTGATGACTTGCAATATGCTCTTGCAGAATTTTATCATACCCACGCAAAGAAGCTTTGTCCAATTGCTTTTTGCAAACAATCTCAGGATCATCAAAATCAGAAGTTTTGTTACCCAGAAACTCTGCCATTCGGGACCTGTAATTTGTAGCTCCTGAAATATAAATCGTAACAGTATCAGCTCCCTGCACTTCGATGCCGGTAGTACCTGAAATAATTTTACCTCCACTTGTTAATACCCGAGCCCGGGCAACATATTTTAGCCACTTTTCCCCTTTGCCATTATCCGGCCAGCCAATCATTACAAGGTCGGTATTGTCGATAACACTTGCCTGATTGTATTCCGTATTACCCGAACAATTCCGTTTTTTTGGCCGCGACAAATCTTCTTTCATTCTGCCCGGACGATCCATCGAAACAGTTAAATCAATACTTCCCGGCTTGGTGCAAGAAATCCGCGCTGCAATTACCTGATCTTTTTCAGAAGCAAAAACTTCTCTGGTATATTGAGTTTCAGGAGCAGAAAAATAACTGGTTTTCACTAGTCCTTGTTGCAGGTTCAAACCATTTCTATAATCCGTATCGCAATATTGAATGGGGGCAAATGTGCGGTATTCCTTTGCTGAAGTAAAATCCAGCCAAAGGTTCCCAAGCAGTTGGTACGATCCAAAACTCAGGAAATTCTTTTCAGTAAGTGAAAGAATATCTTTACAAATGTTGTTTGCCTCTTCATACTTACCCTCAAAAATTAAAGACTGAGCTTTTCGAATAGTTTCCTGCGCTTTTGGATTATCGCCATGATGCGGGCGTCCGGACCATAGTGTGTTTTCATTCAACAAAATCCGTTCTTTCCCGGTTTGTCCAAAAACCATTGCCCCTAAACGTCCGTTTCCAACCGGAAGTGCTTCGGTAAATTGATAAGCAGGCTTGTCGTACCACAATTTCAAATCGTTTGATTCTTGAGCCCTTGCCCAAAACGAATTGGTTAAGATGATTAATATGCAGGTAATAACTACTCTCATAATTCGTCCTTCGCGCGACTAAACTTTTCCAATAATTCTCCCATCTGCTTTCTGTAATTCATCAAAACCTCCGGATTCTTGGTATATACACGGTCGCTGGTAAAAACCTCGTCTCCAAAACCAAGCAGCTGCCTGGCTTTAGTTACCAAACTCTTTTGATCCGGGGAGGCAGACTCAACGTACTTTTCCAACATTATCATGTAATCGTAATCGTCTATTCCTTCGCGCATTATTTCCAGTCGTACCGATGGAACAGGACCTCTGAGGTATTTTGTTTTATCGTTATTGGGATCCCGATTTGGAGGATAAAAGAACATTCCGTCGCCATTACCAAACTCCATTCCGCCGCCAACCGGAGCACCGTAACTGCCTTTGTAAGTCATCGGATCGTCCCAGATATTCTGCAAAACTCCCGGAGGAGAACAAGCAGCAGTATTCCAAACATTGGCCGACCAGACTAAAATTCCTTTTAAGTTGTAGCGATACGACATCCACAACCACATTCTCAAGTTTATGGCATCTGCATCGATAAACAGATTGACATGCGGATCTTTAGGCCAGCACATCAAATACGACCACATTTCGCGTCCCTGTTCCATCCATTTCTTCGATTTTTCAGGATTGAACTGGATTAAGACCGGACACCCGATATCGGTGACATCCATAATCTCCGGACCCGGATTGTTTTCAGTAATAAAACGTTTTAATTTGGGAGCCGCAGCATGAATTGTTTTCATCCCCTCACGCACAAACTCGTAATCTTCGTGTTTGGGCTCATCAACCCAATAAAGGTATTCTTTTCCGAGCCAGCCATTTTTCTCCAGGTTTTGCTCAAAAGCACCCAAATACCGGGTTATTAATTTTTTGTACTCGTCGGTTCCGTTAACAAAACCGCCAAACCATCCGGCTTTTCGGCCATAATAAGCACCTTCCCTTAACTCCGGCACCTTAAACCTAAAACCGGTAAACCCGTAACCATCAAGGTATTTATGAGCTGCATAATTGAACTCGGAAAAATCAATCTCCAGATCTAATTCGTCAATATTCTGTTCAAAATCGCCATGAGGTAAAAGATTTTCTCCGGTTTGAACATCGGTAAAACTCAAATTGTCCATCCAGAAAACTCCTGTTAATTCGCCCCGTGCAAAAGGAACAACCGGATAAAACTGAACGCTAACATACTTTGCCTCGGCAGGAATCGGGCGGCAAGCAATCAACCGGTCTACCAGAATTGGATTTTCCGGATCGAGCAAAAGACTATCTTTTTTCCAGCTTACACTTCCCTCGTAAATCGCTCCCTGAAGGTGCCAGTGAATTTGCTCTTTATTGGCGTCATAACTTTTTACTGAAACAAAATACTTTTGGCCTTCCTCCAGTGTTTTTGCCCACCACTTTAATAAATAAGGTTTTTCGGGAGTAACTTCAATCAGTTCTTTGGCCCGGCCTTCAATATTCGAACGAACACTATTATCGTTTACCTGGTACGAATACCTTCCCTCAAACACAGTGTCAGGATCGAAAGTACCTCCTACCCATTTTACACCTTTCACACTTTTCCGGATCGGATACTGGTCGAATATTTCCTGCGGAGAAATCCGGTACTCTTTAAAACTCTGATAATAGAGATCGAGTACCTGCTTTAATTCTTCTTTGGTTTCCAGATTGTGATACTGGTGAATCAATCCTGAATAAAGATTAAAAGCAGAACGAATATGGGGAACTTCAGGCATTGCGAAATCCCATACTTTAAGTTCAACGGGAATGGAAGTCTCCCAATTTTCAGAAGCGAATTTTATATCTGCTTTGTAGATTCCGGGAGTTGTATTCTCCGGCACTTTTACCGTAAACCACAAGGGAATATTTACTCCTGCTTTGGCATCGAATGGTTTTTCGTACAGTGGCAACGGATCAGGATACCACCCTGCCTGATGGTATTTTCCTGATGGTTTGGTAACATGAACATATTCTACCTGCCTGATTTTCACATTGGCTGCCGGAATCACTTTAGCTCCCTTCCGCGTAAAATCAGTGATTGAAACTGAAACATTCTTTAATTCGGACAAAGGTGATAAAACCACTTGGAATCCTTCGTATTCATTACGGGCCGCCTGAATTTGAATTTTCCCTTTTTGATCCGGAACAGGAGCATCGTGCATTATTTTACTGGTGTTCATTGCCCACCATACTTTACACTCCGGGGTGTTCTCCACTAATAAACCATTGGCTTCGGCTGCCCAAACAAACGTAAAAACAACAGAAATAAGTAAAATAGCTCGTATCATATTTTAAAAAATAATCGTTTTTGTTTTCGAATTTTCATCAGAAGAGTGGATGGTTAACACTCCCCCTTTATTTAGTTTTTCCCAGGTCCAGCCTTCATTCTGTAACGAGGAGCTTTCTTTTATTTTTCTATCACCCGCCATAATTTTAGAGGGCTTATTGATTAGCCTGAATTTCTGAGTCGATTGGGCGGCGTAGGTTGAATACTGAATCTTCTCCTTATTGTATTCAATACCTTGGACTACGGATGACGAGCGTAGCATGTGGTTTTCGTCAGCAGGAGCCCACTCCGGAACGGCAGCCAAAACATCGATAAAATGGCGAACATAATCGCTGTAGCCATCCGAAAACCAGGAAGCCAGATAATCGGGCCCTACGGCTACCACACCATTGTCGTAAGTCATATATGTGGCTGTGTTCAGGTAACGAAATGTCTGGTCTTTAAACCATTCGTTTGCAGTTTTTTCGTACCAAAGTGCGCAAGCCGACGCGTATCGGGCAGAATGACTTCCCATCGGTCGGTAACACCACAACTGTTCATTCATGGCATCCATTCCTTCGGTTTTAAATGCCGATACGGCATAGTATAAAAGTGCCGGCACGTGTACCTCCGGATTCTTGTCATGTTCCGGATTGACTGTAAGATATTTAGCCAGTT
This sequence comes from uncultured Draconibacterium sp., assembly GCA_947492175.1. GTDB lineage: Bacteria > Bacteroidota > Bacteroidia > Bacteroidales > Prolixibacteraceae > Draconibacterium. The sequence goes on from CANLMQ010000004.1 coordinate 127,525, forward strand.
CTACCGGTGTAATCTGAACCCGGTTTGCAAGTTGTGGATCATGGTCTACATCTTCGAAATAACCATTCCACACGAATGTTCTAAGCGGCCCATTTTTTCCATACAACCAGTTCCAGGCAATTTCAGTTGCATTTTTATAGACTGTACATTCTTCTTCTGAAAGATTAATCTGTTTTTGTATCCGAATTAATTCACGAAATAATTTAACCGGCTCCAGTACATTTGAGCAATACTGATCGAATATTTCACCGGTTCGCGCATTTACCCGAAAGGGCCAGGGCGACATGCCTATCCGCACCTCGTAATTCTCCTGATCGGATGTAACAGGCTTGATTTCGCGTATATTCTTTGCCAATGCATCAGCACAATGAATAGCAGCCTCCAGGTATTTTGTTTCTTCGGTAATCTGGTAAAACTTAAGATAAGCATAGCCCAACTCCCCAACTTTATCCGGTTCAATTACCTGGTATCCATCTCCGCGTCTTCCCTGCCACCAGGTGGCTCCATAGTATTCTGTTTCAAAAGGATTGGCACTGGCATAGGGAACATTGCCCCAACTAAAATTTTCAGGAGTTGTTCCGTGTTCCAACTGGTAATCGAGCATTTCGCGCACCATCTGAATGTACCTTCTGTCGCCTGTGTAAGCATAATATTGAACTGCAAAACTTTGTACAGAACCGGCAAAAACGCAGGCAGGATTATTAATCCACCTTCGGGCTACGAAGCTTTTATCAGGTGTCATATGTGGTCCTTTAAAACAACAGGTAACATAGTACATTGGCAGTCCGGTTTGAGGCTCTGTCGGTGTATCCAATAAAAACTCAGAAGCAAGTTTTATGACGTGATTATAACCAGCTCCCGGCATTTCAGGCGAATACCAGCTTAGTATTTTTCCTGATTCATCATAAACAACCTTGCGTCCGCAAATGGAGTCCGGCTGTTGTGCATTACCCAAAAAACCAATAAGCAGTAACAGTATTAGTATTGTAACTCTATTCCCTTTTCTCATTGTTCTCATTTTTTGTAAAAATCCATCGTACTTAAACAGCAGTGTATGTTATCACATACTTTCCGCTTCCTATTCCCACTCCTGAATCTGTTGAGTCCGTTACATCATATCTTTCCCCATCAAGAGTATATTCTCCAACACCTTTAGGAATTATAACTTCCGCTTCCACTCCAACAGGAATCTCAATTTCCATCCTCATTTTATCTTTCGTTTTTTCCCAGTTTACCTGTACTTTTCCATACGGCGTTTCCGTCCATGTTTTTGCCCATGTAATACTTTCCGGTACTTGCGGCTGAATTATCACCTTCCGGTAGGCTGAACTCCCGTCGGCCTGCCGTATTCCTCCCAATGCCTTATAAAACCAGGAACCAACTCCATTGTAGCAGTTATGTATCCGGCTCCGATCGCCGTTCCAGTGCTCCCATGTAGTTGTTGCTCCATTCTCGATCATGTGCAGATAGCCCGGATAAGCTTTCTTTTTCAGCATGGAATACATCAAATCAACCTTCTTGCTATCGGTTGCCCATTCCGTAAAAACCGGAATTCCCACTAATCCGCAGGCAAAATGCCCCTTGTTTTTTTGTTTGATTGTATTGACAAGGTTGCCAGAAACTGAATCGACTAAATGAGCAGGAACAACATTAGCCAATAACGGATACGTCAAATCGATTTGAGAGCCTGTTGCATAGCTGTTTTCTTTTTCATCGAAAAAAGACTTGTGAATCTTTTCTTTTAGCTGGTTTCCTTTCTGCCGATAACCGACTGCATCTGCCTCTTTTCCCATTACTGTCGCAATTTTCTGTATTTGGTCGTAACAAACTGCAATAAAACAGTTATTAACCACATCAACAGAAGTTTCTGCCGTTTGGTCAACTCCTTCAGGGCTTGCCCAATCGCCCAGGTACCAGCCCCGGTAATCGGTATCTTCCCACTTCTTCAGCAAACCGTCAACCATATTGGTTTCTACAAAACCAAGCCATTTTTGCATCAATGGGTAATACTTCTCCAACACAGAGACATCTCCATAATTCAGGTATGTATTCCACGGAGCTGCAATAATAAAACCACACCAGTACGGGCCACCACCTGCATCAATCGGACTGGGAGCAGTGTGGGGCAAATCGCCGTTGGGGCGCATACAATCGGCCCAGGCCTGAAGCCAGTTACTGTAAAGAGGATATAAACCGAACATGGTTTGCGCAGTAACAGTTGATGCGTTACCATCGCCACCGTACCCCAACCGTTCCAACTGAGGGCAATCTACGATATAACCACCCAGACTTAAACACTGCATCGTATAGTGCAGCATGTCGTGAATCCTGTTAATCTCGGGATCAGAGCACTTAAAACCTGAGGTAGTTTTATAGGCGGTACGAATTAAGTAGGCTTTAACTGATTCCTGGCGTGGAGCCTCATTTATGTTTGAAATTTTTACATACCTGAACCCGTGGTAATTAAATTTATTCTTAAAGACTTCATTGCCTTCTCCTGAAGCGATGTATTTATCAGTTTGCCTTTGATCAACTATCTCACCGTTTTCATCCAAATGGTCGCAATATTCCAGCGTTATTTCCTGAGACTTTTGCAGCTTTGGGAAACTTATTTCAAACCACCCGGTGAGGTTTTTACCCATATCTACCAAATATGCTTTTTCTGACAACTGCTTAATATCAACCGGGGTTATGGTCTCAGTAATTTTGTTTTGTTCTGTCATTTGAGGGCTAACATTATGATCAGGTATGCTTACTTCAGAAACAGGAAGCCATGCGTTTGTAGTGCTTTCGGATGAAAAACACTCACCTCCATAACGCCCCGATCTCCATCGTCCGATTCGGGTATATTGGCTACTTCTTCCAAGCCATGTCGAATCAGTAACAAGAACAACATCCCTTTTCAAATCTGAAATTTGCTCTAACTGTGCTTTTACAACAGGGCCTGCATTTGTTACCCCCGGATATCCCTTGCTATACCAACCACTTCCGAGCCAAAACATCAGCTCATTCTTCCCTTCTTTTAAAGAAAATGAAACATCGTAAGTAACTACCAACGATCGTTTATCGAACTGAGAAACTGCGGGAGAAAGAACACTTTCTCCCACTTTCTCACCATTTAAATACACTTCGTGATACCCCAATGAATTTACATGAAGAAGCATTTTCTTCCCTGCATTATCGAAATTGAATGATTTTTTTAACTGCGGACATTCACTATCCCCGGCCTTTGTGGGAAAACCTATATAAGAAGCGTGCCAATCAGCTTTACTCAACAATCCAACGCTAAATTCTGCAACCTGGCTCCAGGGCGAAACATTACCCGTATTATCCCACACCCGCACTTTCCAGTAGGCAGCACTCCCTGGTTTTAGCGGCTTACCTCCATAAGTGAACCAAATACTGGCAGAAGATTCTGTTTTTCCGGAGTCCCACATATCAGCATTATTATTTTCAAGTTCATCCCTGTCGCTTGAAACCATAACCTGAAAGGCTTTTTGTTCGGCTCCTTTCCTGCTACCCGAAATTCTCCAGCTAAAACGAGGTACTGTCGTATCAATTCCTAACGGATCAACCAAATTCTCACAACAAAGATTGTCAACAATGATCTGTTCCTTTGGCTCACATCCGGAAATCAATAAAACAGAACACAACTGAAGAAAAACAAACAGGCGCATGATAAATGTGTTATTTACGATATTTGATAAGTGAATTGAAATCAACCATTTTATTGTCTTGTGTTCCTACTAAGAGGTTCAACGTTTCGCGCCTCGTAAAATCGAAATATTGGACTTCGAAATGATGAATCCCTTTTTCCAAGGCTACATAATTTTCTTTGCTGATTTCGTAGTGAACACCATCATTATCAATGATCTCTTTACCATCAATTATTAAACGACTACCATCATACGACTCCAAAAAGAAGCGGTAAACATCGGTATCCGGAACAGTAAAACTACCTTTAAATCTTACGGCGAAATGATCTTTTGCACGCGGCACAACACCCGTTAGCGTTAACGAATCGAGCGAAAAAGAATTGGCAGCTTTCACTGCATCAAAATCAGGCAACTCAGTAAAATATCCTTCATGATAATCTGCTTTAACTTCTTTCATTGCCGATTTTTGTTTAGGCATTACCGGAAGTTTTACAACTGTTTTTACTGCTTCTCTACTTGCATTGTTTACTCCATTCACTATGGCCGAAATAGTGGTTGTGTTATCAACAGTCACTGATTTTTTCTTTGTTACTGCCGATTTGTATACCCCGTCATTCAAGCGGAAATTAATAAATCCAGCTTCGTTTATATTCTCAATGGTTACGGTTGTAGAATCAATAAAATATTTATTGTTTGAGCTAATCATTGGAGGTACCAGATTGGTTTTTGCAGTCACTTTTTCTTTTTCCCAAAAGTCAAATACCTTACCGGTAGTATCAATGGCTTCCACAAATAATTGGCTCCCCTGTATGCGGATATTCAAAAAATGATATGCGTTTTTGGCTTCTACCGAAAACCAGTTTATGTCGTTTGGAGTGTTCTTGAAACTTCCGCCACCTCCGCCGGTAATAAAATGAGTTACCCCATTTTCCAGATCAATATGTTTTTTAAAAATCGGCCAGGTTCTTTCGTAATTGTGCACATGCCCGCAAAGCGTAAGGTCTACACCATAGGTTTCATACAAATTATTTAAATGAAAAAGATTCGGATCGCCTTTCGTTGCGGTTGCCCTTAACGAGCTCCGGTACGAATATTTATCGGAAGTAAACAAAGGATGATGGTGCACAACAATTTTCCAAGGCTCGGTTGTTGTTGCCAGTAAATTTTCAAGTTTTCGAAACTGTGCTGAACCCGGTAACACATCTTTATTCGTATCCACAAAAATCAGTCTTACATCGCCTTTGGTTATTGTGTAAAATGCATTGTCTTCAGGTAAATTGAAATACTGATAGAGTTTCTCATTATTCATTTCGTGGTTTCCCGCTGCCGGATACAAAGGAGTGTAACGAAGTAATTTGGTTGCCGGATAAAAAAATTCGTCTGTCCAGTCATCTTTGTTTGGACCGTACTGTACCAAATCGCCAACATGAACAATAAACTGCGGCCGTTCATGCGCCATTTGCTCAATAATCTTTCCCCAAACAACAGGATTCCCCTGGGTATCGCCAACTACCGAAAATGATACAGGAGACTGATTGTAGTCTGAAGTTGTAACCTGTGTTACCGGACCTTTTATGGTATCACCGCTTTGATTAACGCTTACCACCTGGTAAAAATAAAGATCGTTGGCATTTAAACCTGTTATTGCATGATGATGCAATAGTTTAGGTGATTTATTATTGCTAACTACTTTAAACTCCGGATTTAAAATCTCATATGTACTTTTTGCAAGATATACCTCGCCTTGGGCAGCTTCAGTTGTTTCCCACATTACCTGAAAAGAATTGCTGTTCAGATCAATTAAATATGGTTCTACAATAAAATCAAACGATTGTTTTTGTTGAGCAAAAACATGGTTGCCCACTAAGCAACAGATAAAAAGTAACAGTTTTATATAAATTAATTTCTTCATTTTATAACACAATTTTTAATTCAGGAGGGAAATACATTATTCAACTTTATAAATAGTACCGGATTGATTTCACTCTCGATTTTCTACTAAATATGACGATCAAAAAACGATCAACACATACTTAAATTCCTTAAATAATATGCCTATTGGGACTTTGAACATGTCTGATAAAGCCTTCTGCATACTTTGTGTTGAACTCTAATCCGCGGAAAATTTCCATTTGGCCATGAGATTCCTGGTACCAATCATCTGGTTTTTGGCTTTTGTGTGCATTACAAGCCTTGTGTTTTTGTTCGATGGTTGACGTAATATCAACATAATTAGATGGGCTAAAATTTTGAGATTGCCGTCCCGACATCACCTCGTAATAGTACATAACCGATTCTCTGCCATGATTATACCAGGCATCGTAAACCAGAATTGAACATGCCCTGTGGTCGCGGTGCCGGTCGATTGGCCATTGATTAAAAACAATATCCGGCTTTTCTTCCTCTAAAAATTCAGATACGGCTTTGTAATGCTCTTTTGTAACCTCACAATTGCCATCTATTTGCCCTAAAAATTTTGGTGTAGTATTCAAAATTTTACATGCTTCCAACGCCTCTGCTGTCCTTATTTTTGCTGCTTCATCATACGAAACCCCTTTTATACCGGCCTCTCCTCTTGTAAGGTAAGCAGAAATAACCTCGTGACCTTCATTTGCCAGAAGTGCTATGGTACCTCCACAACCGGTTTCCGGATCGTCGGGATGGGCGCCAAATACGATAATCTTAAGTTTTTGGGTAGACTCCGCTTCATTTCTATTCATTGCAGAACCAACCATTGGTGTTCCCAACAATGTACATGCTACAGTTGGGACTGATACTTTTAACATATCGCGACGTGATACTTTTTTCATCTTAGTATAATTTAAGTTTTTACATGTTTCGTCAGTTGACGGATGCCTGTCTGACTTGTTTAGTCGGACAAAAAATCTATTCTGTTGCTTCTCTTTATTCAGGAATTTTAACCCCCTTCGCTTTATTGTCTAATATTGAAAGAACCTTTGTTTAACGATTCATTCTAAAATTACGGGCAATAAATCTGAATAACTGAATCATTGTTGATGTATGATGATTTCTACCTATTTATTCCTTTACACATTAGTTAATACCGGGAAGTCTATATATTCCGTGAAGAAAATTCTCCAAAAATTTATCGTTCCCCTTAACTGATATTTAACACTAACACTAATCACCTCTGTATAAACAACATGAAGAAACTTTACATTAAACGAACTGATTTAATAGAAATAATATTAGTCTCACATATTAAAATGTTAATGATAGCTGCACTCTTTCGTTAAAAAAACACCGCTCCGTTATACCGGAGAAGTGTTTTTAATTTCTTCATTGTTATCCTATCGTGATTTCTACTTTAACGGGTTAGTATCATTCGCTGAGTTTCACTCTGGATTCCTTGTGTCACCCGCACAAGGTAAACACCAGGGCCCCAACCCGTAGCATTCAATACCTCCTGATTAATACCGGGTTGTGTATCTACATAAATCGATTTTATTAAAACCCCTATCAAATTATATACCTGTACCATTGTATCCTCATAATCCTCTGACAAAAAAGACACGGTTACTGCGGTTGTTGCCGGGTTCGGGTAAACCCGCATTTCAAGAGTTGATTCATCCTTCTGCAAGACTTCCTCCGTTGATGTAATCAGTTTACTATTGTATAAACTTTTTACCTCCGATGCCTTTAGCGGCCGTCCCCAAAACCGGAATTCGTCCATGCTGGCCGGTATATCCATCCAAAATTTACCACTGCCGTCCTGCATCAGCATAATTGGGTAATCGTTAACATCATCGTGGGCCATTCCATCGGCCATTAACCCAATATCCAGAGCCCCGGGTTGCAACTCTCCATCCAGATATATGTCCATCGTTTTGTCACGGTCAAATGAAATAGCCACAAAGTGCCATTTATTATCTGCAATTGTGGGTACATTATTGTTTTTTGCGTTCCATCGTATATCCTCTCCGCTACCGCCTTCTTCTGTTTCTCCGTTTGCAAAATTCACCGACCACCTGGCTCCGGAAGATTTATTGGACTCGTTCGTATAGAAAGCAAAACCTTTCTTTCGTGTTGCACCGAGCGCACTCAGGTCCTTGTTACATACTATCACCGGGGTATAAGGTGCTGCTGAGCATTTGATCCATAGCGAAAATGAAAAATCACGGGTCCCAAGCCGTAAGTCATCAACCTTTGGTAATGCAGCATGAGACAAGCGGTCAAAATATGCTACCTGTCCCCGGTCAGGATCACTGACAAACGTTGTAGCAACCGTTCCAACATCCGTAGCATCGTAACCATTCCCACTGGCATCCTTCAAATCACTGTCCAGTGGAAGGTAAACCAGCTCACTGTCTTTTCCTGTGGTGTCTGACACATAAACCGCCGACATCTCTTCTTCGGTTAACGCTCTGGGCCACAACCGCAGGTCATCAACATTACCGGATACTTTGTCCGGGTTAACCCCGGTCCTGTCCTGAAGCAGTGTTAACGGGTAAGCGTGCCCGGCTTCGTAAGCACTACCCGGACATACAGACATATCCATCGCTCCATCCATCGGCTCCCCGTCCAGGTTAACTGTCATCATCCCGTTACGCTCAAACGATACGGCTACAAAATGCCATTGATCATCTGCAATACTGGCACCTCCATGATCTGATGCTTCCCACTTTAGTGTATTCCCGCTGTTATCGGCAAAACTTACTCCCCATTGTTTACTTCCGGGAGTATCTGCATGATCAAGGTAAAGACTGAAACCTGCCCCTGTTGCATCCGAAAAATCTTTATTGCTTAAAATAACCGGGGTTCCCCCAACTGCAGGAAACTTCACCCAAACCGCAAAAGAAAAGTCTTCTGTCCCAAAATATAAGGCAGATGTGTCTGGGAAGGCTACATACGAGTTTTCTGTAAAGCTTGCCACCCTGTCCCTGCCCGGATCATCAACAAACGCGACGGCTTCGGTTCCCGCATCAATACCGTTTATTCCGTTCCCGCTCACATCCTTCAAATTAAAATCAAGCGGAAGGTTTATCAACTGGCCTTTTAAGGGCTCAAAACGAATGGAATCACCTTTGGGCCAGGTAAAAACTGCTATATCGCCAGGCCCAACGGCAACCGTACGTATACGTTCAATTTCTGCCGGCATCAGCGTTCCGTCTTTGAGCACACGCCGGACACTGGAATCGCCTTTGATTGTCAGGTTCATTGAATTCCGGAAGTCGCGGTTTACTACCGCAAGAAAAGCCAGTGAGTCTCGCTCAAGTACCGAAACTACAGCACCTTCTCCTAACGTTTCAAATGCTTTGATCTGTTCCGGAAGTTCACTCAGTTTTTTGGTCCCCTGTGGGATGCTACCCGTATGGCGGACAGAAACAACACTGGAGCCTAAAAAAACTCCCGAAAGCCCCTGGATTTCTTTGCTGACTTGCTGTACTCTATAATACACCGGAGTACGTTCCCCATTGTATATCGGCCCATCATGGAAATGTTCGCCACCGTAGGGGTTAGGCGTCCAATAAGTAAAATATTGTAAGCCCTGTGCCCCGTAAGCCAGGTTGCTAAACATCTGTAAACGAAGGGCTGCAGTTGTAGGTATAGGGAATGCCCCATAAACTGCTACGGCTGCGGCAAAGGCCCAAAAAGGCTTCCCAACTTTTCTTGTTTCTTCTGAAAATATTTCGAGGTTATCATAGTAATACCCACTGAATTTACCTACTGAATCACCTGTAAAAGGGTAATGATCAAAAGAATAAAACTGTAGTGGGACCGTCTCAATAAAATTTGTCACATGAAATCTGTAATCCGGAGTCCCAAGCTGAGATTCTTTGGCAGAATTGGGGAGAAGATTCAAATAACAATAATGAACCGAATCAACAGCCTGAATCCTTTTTGCCAACTCACCGAGGTCAGCAAATTTAGTCATCGAAGGTTCATCGCCCAATAAATATCCGGCCAATGCAGGATGGTCCATAAAACGGCGGACTGTATTTTCAGGATCACTCCAAAGTTCGTTACACCAAATGATAATTTTCATCCCCGCTGCTTCAGCAGTATCCAAAGCCATTTGAACATTATCAGCATGTCCCGATAATGAATAACTAAGTGTAAATCCCGCATCTTTCATCTCTGTATACCTGGCTACAGTAGTTTCGTGTGCAGGGACACCATAGTATCCGAGTATAGGGATTTCCCCTTCAGAATTTAAGGTATCCTGAGAATTTACTTTTAATGCCAGAAGCAAAAAAATCGATATGAATATGGTTAATTTCTTCATTGCTATTGTATCGTGATTTCTACTTTAACGGGTTAGTATCATTCTCTGAGTTTCACTCTGGATTCCTTGTGTCACCCGCACAAGGTAAACACCAGGCCCCCAACCCGCAGCATTCAATACCTCCTGATTAATACCGGGTTGTGTATCTACATAAATCGATTTTATTAAAACCCCTATCAAATTATATACCTGTACCATTGTATCCTCATAATCCTCCGACATGAAAGACACGGTTACTGCGGTTGTTGCCGGGTTCGGGTAAACCCGCATTTCAAGAGTTGATTCATCCTTCTGCAAGACTTCCTCCGTTGATGTAATCAGTTTACTATTGTATAAACTTTTTACCTCCGATGCCTTTAGCGGCCGTCCCCAAAACCGGAATTCGTCCATGCTGGCCGGTATATCCATCCAAAATTTACCACTACCGTCCTGCATCAGCATAATTGGGTAATCGTTAACATCATCGTGGGCCATTCCATCGGCCATTAACCCAATATCCAGAGCCCCGGGTTGCAACTCCCCATCCAGATATATGTCCATCGTTTTGTCACGGTCAAATGAAATAGCCACAAAGTGCCATTTATTATCTGCAATTGTGGGTACATTGTTATTTTTCGCGTTCCACCGTATATCCTCTCCACTACCGCCTTCTTCTGTTTCTCCGTTTGCAAAATTCACCGACCACCTCGCTCCGGAAGATTTATTGGACTCGTTCGTATAGAAAGCAAAACCTTTCTTTCGTGTTGCACCAAGCGCACTCAGGTCCTTGTTACATACTATCACTGGGGTATAAGGTGCTGCTGAGCATTTAATCCATAACGAAAATGAAAAATCACGGGTCCCAAGCCGTAAGTCATCAACCTTTGGTAATGCAGCATGAGACAAGCGGTCAAAATATGCTACCTGTCCCCGGTCAGGATCACTGACAAACATCGTGGCAACCGTTCCAACATCCGTAGCATCGTAACCATTCCCACTAACATCCTTCAAATCACTGTCCAGCGGGAGGTAAACCAATTCACTGTCTTTTCCTGTGGTGTCTGACACATAAACCGCCGACATCTCTTCTTCGGTTAACGCTCTGGGCCACAACCGCAGGTCATCAACATTACCGGATACTTTGTCCGGGTTAACCCCGGTTCTGTCCTGAAGCAGTGTTAACGGGTAAGCGTGCCCGGCTTCGTAAGCACTACCCGGACATACAGACATATCCATCGCTCCATCCATCGGCTCCCCGTCCAGGTTAACTGTCATCATCCCGTTACGCTCAAACGATACGGCTACAAAATGCCATTGATTATCTGCAATACTGGCACCTCCATGATCTGATGCTTCCCACTTTAGTGTATTCCCGCTGTTATCGGCAAAACTTACTCCCCATTGTTTACTTCCGGGAGTATCTGCATGATCAAGGTAAAGACTGAAACCTGCCCCTGTTGCATCCGAAAAATCTTTATTACTTAAAATAACCGGAGTTCCCCCAACTGCAGGAAACTTCACCCAAACCGCAAAAGAAAAGTCTTCAGTTCCAAAATGTAAAGCAGATGTGTCAGGGAAGGCTACATACGAGTTTTCTGTAAAGCTTGCCACCCTGTCCCTGCCCGGATCATCAACAAACGCGACGGCTTCGGTTCCCGCATCAATACCGTTTATTCCGTTTCCGCTCACATCCTTCAAATTATAATCAAGAGGAAGATGTATCAACTGGCCTTTTAAGGGCTCAAAACGAATGGAATCACCTTTGGGCCAGGTAAAAACTGCTATATCGCCAGGCCCAACGGCAACCGTACGTATACGTTCAATTTCTGCCGGCACCAGCGTTCCGTCTTTGAGCACACGCCGGACACTGGAATCTCCTTTGATTGTCAGGTCCATTGAATTCCGGAAGTCGCGGTTTACTACCGCAAGAAAAGCCAGTGAGTCTCGCTCAAGTACCGAAACAACAGCCCCCCGGCCAGATGTTTCCAACACCTTGATCTGTTCCGGAAGTTCACTCAGTTTTTTGGTCCCCTGTGGGATGCTACCCGTATGGCGGACAGCAACAACACTGGAGCCTAAAAAAACTCCCGAAAGCCCCTGGATTTCTTTGCTGACTTGCTGTACTCTATAATACACCGGCATACGTTCCCCATTGTATATCGGTCCATCATGAAAACATTCAGCACCGCAGCCTGGTGTCCAATAAGTAAAATATTGTAAACCCTGTGCCCCGTAAGCCAGGTTACTAAACATCTGTAAACGAAGGGCTGCTGTTGTAGGTATAGGAAATGTCCCATAAATAGCTGTGGCCATGGCAAAAGCCCAAAAAGGCTTCCCAACTTTTCTTGTTTCTTCTGAAAATATTTCGAGGTTATCATAGTAATACCCACTGAATTTACCTACTGAATCACCTGTAAAAGGGTAATGATCAAAGGAATAAAACTGTAGTGGGACCGTCTCAATAAAACTTGTCACATGAAATCTGTAATCCGGAGTTCCAAGCCGAGACTCTCCGGCAGAATTGGGGAGAAGATTCAAATAACAATAATGAACCGAATCAACAGCCTGAATCCTTTTTGCCCACCTACCAAGGTCGGCAAATTCACTCATCGAAGGTTCATCTCTCAGATAATATCCGGCCAATGCAGGATGGTTCATAAAACGACGAACTGTACTTTCAGGATAACTCCTAAGTTCGGGACACCCAAAAACAAGTTTCATCCCAACTGCTTCAGCAGTATCCAAAGCCATTTGAACTCTATCGGCACTTCCAAAAGTTACGAAATTAATTGTAATCCCCGCATCTTTCATTTCGGTATACCGGGCTACAGTAGTTTCTCCTTGAGGAACACCAAGCCATGCGAGTATAGGGATTTCGCCTTCAGATTGAATTTTGTCTTGTGCATTAGTATTCCCGATACAGAAAAAAGCAAAAAGTAAAAAAATATAATTTGTTTTCACTTGAATATATTTTGATTAATATTTTGTACTACAACCATATATGGCGACAACGCCAATTTTGTGCTTCGATACCCGTGGAACTCGCATGAACAAACTATTATGTCTTTTTGTGTTCGCCAAACCATGCTCCTTTCATAAGTATAATTTCATGAAAATATTCCATAAAAAACCCCTCCCTGATACTGAAAAGAGAGGGGTTAATTCAGATTAGATTCTTTTGTTCAACTTTACCAGAACAAAAAATTTTATTTAGTTACCACAAAACGAACACTTTCACAATTATTATCAGAAACTACTCTTACTAAATAAATTCCATTTCTCCATCCCCTAACATCAAAAGTAGCTATATTGGGGCCACTGACTGTAGAATGTACGATATCTTTAACCAGTATTCCTGCATTATTGTATATATGAATCCGTGCTTCGTCTGCTTTATGTGAAGTAAACCTAACATTTACCAAACCATTAGCAGGATTAGGATAAATTACAGAATTTAGCGTTGCTGTTTGTCTCTGATGAACACTGGTAATAGGAGTATAAATCTCCTGAACATCGGCATCGGTAATAACACGGTTCCAAACACGCAATTCATCAATATAGCCTTTCAGGCCTTTGCCTTCGTTGTACGAACCCGTACCGTCTTCCATAATCGTAAAAGGGTAATTGTTGTCATCGTCCCAGGCCATACCCGGCATTAACGACAAGGCTGCCTCGCTGTACTGTTGCTCTCCGTCTACCCACACACGAATGGTGTCGTCGCGGTCGAACGATACGGCTACAAAATGCCAGTTATCGTCAACACATTCAGGAGCTCCACTCTCGGAGGCTGTCCAGTATACGCGCTCGTTGCTTCCGCCTGCTTCGGTTGTTCCATCGCCAAAGTTAATCCCAAAATTGGGTGAACCTACAACATCTGCATTTTTTACATACATTACAAATCCTTTTCCCCGACCATTATTCCAGTCTTTATTTCCAAGAATTGCAGGGTCACCTCCTACCCGATTTATCTTCATCCAAAGGGCATAAGAGAAATCCTGGCCCGCACCAAATTTCAGTGCATCCACTATAGGTAATGTGGCATGCGAAGTAGTGTCGAAGAAAGCTACCTTGCCACGTTCAGCATCGTCAACAAATGCTGTAGCGGTTACTCCGGCATCCGTTGCATCGTTGCCGTTGCCACTGGCATCGCTTAAATCAGTGTCTAACGGAAGGTAAACAACTGGTCCCTCTCCCGATGAGAGTGGTTCATAAATCTCCTGAACATCGGCATCGGTTATAACACGGTTCCAAACACGCAATTCATCAATATAGCCTTTCAGGCCTTTGCCTTCGTTGTACGAACCCGTACCGTCTTCCATAATCGTAAAAGGGTAATTGTTGTCATCGTCCCAGGCCATACCCGGCATTAACGACAAGGCTGCCTCGCTGTACTGTTGCTCTCCGTCTACCCACACACGAATGGTGTCGTCGCGGTCGAACGATACGGCTACAAAATGCCAGTTATCGTCAACACATTCAGGAGCTCCACTCTCGGAGGCTGTCCAGTATACGCGCTCGTTGCTTCCGCCTGCTTCGGTTGTTCCATCGCCAAAGTTAATCCCAAAATTGGGTGAACCTACAACATCTGCATTTTTTACATACATTACAAATCCTTTTCCCCGACCATTATTCCAGTCTTTATTTCCAAGAATTGCAGGGTCACCTCCTACCCGATTTATCTTCATCCAAAGGGCATAAGAGAAATCCTGGCCCGCACCAAATTTCAGTGCATCCACTATAGGTAATGTGGCATGCGAAGTAGTGTCGAAGAAAGCTACCTTGCCACGTTCAGCATCGTCAACAAATGCTGTAGCGGTTACTCCGGCATCCGTTGCATCGTTGCCGTTACCGCTGGCATCGCTTAAATCAGTGTCTAACGGTAAATATACGACTGGTCCCTGTGCAAAGGACACCATCGCAATTAATAATCCAATAAACAAAAAGTAAATTTTTCTTGTCATAAGTCAGTATTTAAGTTAATAAATAGAAATTTTCATCAAATTGATTAGTCCAGTACTTTACAATGATTTACAATAAATTCAACAAACATAAGTTCAATTCATCTTTTTATTGACAACCACAAAAGGAACCGTATAAAATTGTAAGTGTAGTATGATAAAGTTAAAAAACCCTATCATACTTTATTAGTCACTTTAAAACAGAACTTAGTTAGAATTAACATCCCACCACAAAGGGATATTTTCAAGATCAGAGCCACCTAACAGTTGAACAGCTTTATCAACCTCTTCTGTATTTGCGTTTTTTTCGCTTTCAACAAAAGGACAACGCGTCTGTATCTGCCCGGCAGAAGGATTAATATTTGCATTAACCGAGTATTTTTTAGGATATAACTTAGGTAGTCTTGTTCTCCTGAACTCGGCCCATGCTTCGAAACTAATGGGAAACAATGCAAGCCATTTTTGTGTCATAATTTGCTCATATTGTTTTTCCCTGTCGGAAGAAAACTTAACAGGAATATCTGTCATTGGTGGATCGTAATAAGGTGGATTATCCGGTTCGACTGGTGTTGTTGTTCCATTAATATATTCCGATATTAAACTCATAGAATAAGTTTTCCCTTTCCATTGTTTTATAGAAATCTCAATTCCTTTTTCATAAAACGACTGAGCTGTACCTCCCATATTCCAACCTCTCCAGGCGCCTTCTGCTTTTAAGAAGTATGCCTCGGAAGCATTCATCACATTAATATCTGTTTCGTATTGTTTTCCATCTTCAAAGCGCGGGCCATATTTTGAAAATGCCCGAAAATATGTATAAACTTGCGGATTAGATCCACTTGCAAAACCATGATATCCTCCAATATTCCTTTTGTATAGTTCAGGAAATCTTCTGTTTACAGGATTTGATTCCACCGGAGACCAGAATTCTTCCATCCGCGGATCGTTATACCCTTTTAGGACACTTTCCATATTTATACTCATCACATCCTGAAAAAAGGATTCCATTCGTGGCATTCCGTTACCTTCTTCATTCAAATCGCTAACCGGATACAAAGCATCGTCGTCGTTGGTTTCAAGCAATGGTCCGGCAGCCACTGCTGCTTCTGCTTCCTGTTTGGCTTTCTCCGGTTCTACATTCGAAATTCGTATTGCCATTCTTAGACGAAGCGTATTGGCAAATTTTAACCATTTCGATACATCGCCGGAGTAAATCTTGTCGCCGGGGCCAAATACTTTTAACCCGGAATTGTTATTGAGAGCATCTTTGAGCACAGTAACCGCGCTGGTAAGCTCTTCAAACATCATGTAATAAATATCTCTTTGATTATCGTATGCAATGGTTTCTTTTCCACTACCGGCTTCGGTATAAGGCACAGGTCCCCAGATATCGGTAGCCCGTTGTAATTGAAATACTTTCCATATCTGAGCCAAACTATAGGAAACCATGTCTCCCTTTCTTTCGGCATCATTCATAATACTAAGAATAGCAGGCAAACTCTGACTGTAGACATCATGAAATCCCGCGTCCTGCCAACCTACACCTTGCATATACTGATCGTAAGATTGAATACCACATGAGATGTATCCGCAATTATTTAAAGCCAGAGTACTTGACATACGACTCATGTTGTTAGTTGTTGTCCACGAAAGACCTTCGTGAACACCATAAGCAAACAACTCCGCATATTCTTTAGGGCCTATTCCCATTAACTGGGATTTATTGGTATTAATTTCTTCAAAATTATCGGTACATGCTCCAAACAGAATAAAAAATACGATTAAGAAAAGCAATTTTGATACCTGACAGTTTGATTTATATTTGTTCATCCTTAAATTCCTTTTATAGTTAAACTATTATAATGTCAACTTAATATTGAAACCAACGTTTCTGGTGCCGGGCAAAAAGGCACTTTCAGACCCCTGCCCATTTTTTTCAAGGTCGTAGGTAACATCCGGATCGAACCATTTACATGCATTATAAATGTAAAAGAGGTTTCTACCAACCGCAGATACAGTAATATCTTTTATAACAGCACTTTTCACTGGAAGCGTATAACCAACCGATAATTCACGCAACCGTGAATTCGTAGCTTCATGGTTAAAAGCTTCGCCTGCGCCACTGGTAGCACGACCTCCAATATGTTTACCATACTGCTCTGCTGTTATTTCAATATCGTTGGGAACATAACTTACCGAACCATCTTCTGCCACTATTTCCTGCACACCATCGAATACAAAACCATCACGACCATCAAGTGTAGCTATACTTGTGCCGCTTCCCATCATTTGTGCCTCGGTAGCCGATTGCCTAACTCCTCCATAGTTCAGATCTATTAAGAAATAAAGATTCCAGTTTTTATACTTGATATTACTATTCAAACTACTTCTCCAGTCGTAATTAAAATTTCCTAAGTAAACCTCGGAGTCCGCTGTTATTTGAGGGTATCCCAGATCATCGACAATAATTTCACCTGCATCATTACGAACAAAACCTTTTGATAAAATCTCGCCATATGGACGCCCCACAATAATCCAACTGTTACCAACAGATAAATCGGGAGCACTGATTCTATACCGATCCAATGTATTTGTAAGTTCAATAACCTTATTCCGGTTGCGTGAAAAATTCAGGTTAAGATCCCATTTTAAATCTTTTGTCTGAATGGGTACTGTTGTCATCATCACCTCAATCCCTTTGTTCTGAATATTCCCGCAATTAATTCCGGCACTGCTGTATCCTGATGATGGAGGAGATGTTACAAATACCAGTTGATTATATGTATTCGACTTATACCAGGTAAAATCAATCCCCAGGCGGTCTTTTAACATTCTCAGTTCGGCACCTGCTTCCCACGCTTTTGTACGTTCCGGAATTAAATCAGCAGGAACTTTTGAACCACTGGGTTTTACAATCCCCATTGCTCCATTTGAACTACGTGTAAAAGTCTGGAAAATACTGGCAAATTCAGCTCCATTACCAACCTCAGCATATGAGCCTCTGATTTTGGCAAAGGATATAATTTGAGGCAAAGAAACCATATCTGATATCACACCAGTTAAACCAATCGACGGATAAAGATAATCAAACGGAGCTGGAAGTGTTGAGTTCCAGTCGCTACGTGCGGTTACATCAAGAAAGAGTAAATTCTGGTAGCCCAACTGAAAAGTACCATAAAGCGATTGAGTTTGCAAATGCCAGTATCCATCAGATGTTTTTGTTTTTACACCGTTTTCCAGGTAAAATTTGTTTTCAATAACCAATCCCTCCATAGTCTCAGAGCTGAGCCACTCTCCCCGCGAATCCCTGATTTCTGCTCCGAAATTTGCTGTTACCTGAAATCTATCAAATAAATCTTTATTGAATCCCAATAAAACATCTGCATTAAGGTTTTGCCCGTTATTGTTCCTTAATTTGTACTTTCCTTTCCCGGAGGCAACATACTGCGTGTCCCAATACAACATCAATTCCTCACTACTTGAGTTGCTTGTCATCTGCCCTCTGGCCTGAAGATAAAGCCATGGTTTAATGTTGTATTTTAATGCTGCAACAGCATTAAGTTTACTGCTTTTATTAATTGCCTCGCGTCCGTCAGTCGACCAATACGGATTGATTACACTTGTCGAGTTCGGAGCCCAAGTGAGCTGTTTCTGTGAAAGCGACTCATCAATATAAGAAGCAGCACTAATATCTGAAGTACGGATACTTCTTGGCATTTTTGTCAGTTGCCACATGGGGCTGAATAAATCGTCACCGGTTACAGGTGCGTTTTCAGTTTGCGCTTTTTGCCAGGTAATTATAAAATCGAGATTAAGGTTTTTTATTAACTCCGCATTCATTCTTAAATTAAAATTATGACGGGTCATGTCATTTGCCGGAATTAATCCGCCTGCAGTTATGTTGGTATAAGAAAAATAGGCTGTTGATTTTTCTTTTCCCATGCTGTATGCCAGGCTGTTGGTTATGTTATAACCGGTTCTGAAAAAGTCTTTAATGTTATCTGCTTGTGCCTCTAAAGACACTTCTTTGCCGGTCCAGTCGGTAACCATTTGTCCATCCATCTTCGGTCCCCAACTCGATACTTCTTCATTTGGATTATATGTACCGCTGTTTCCCTGCCCGTATTCATTCTGAAACTCAGGATATAAGTAAGGTAAATCGAATGAGGTTAAAGAACTAACCTGAACCTTTGTTTTGTCTTTTTCACCCTTTTTGGTTGTAACAATAACGACCCCGTTTGCAGCAACTGCCCCATAAAGCGCTGATGCCGAAGGCCCTTTTAATACATTAATTTTTTCAACATCGTCGGGATTAATACCATCCAATCCAAAGTTGGAAGGAACCCCATCTACAATAATTAAAGGAGTATTACCCCCACTAATTGAACGTTCACCTCTGATAATTATACGAGAACCGGATCCAACACCTCCGGCACCGGAACCTGTAGTAACTGCAACTCCGGCCAATTTTCCGGCAAGCATATTACCAAGGCTTATGTCTTTTACCGTGGTAACCGCATCTACATTTACCTGCTGGGTTGCATAGGTTAATGTTCTTTTATTCTTTTCGATTCCCAATGCAGTTACCACAACTTCATCAAGCGATGTCACATCTTCTTCCAACTGGACATTTATAGCTGATCTGCCATTAATTTCAACTTCTTGTGTTTCTAAACCAACAAACGAAAATACAAGTACCTCTGTATTTTCGGGTACCGACAATGAATACTCTCCATCAAGATTAGTAACTATACCAGTTGTTGTCCCTTTTACCAGTACTGAAACTCCGGGAATAGGCTCTCCGTTTTTATCGGTTACCTTTCCTTTAATCTCAAGTTTTTTTTGTGGTACTTTTTCTTCCGACTCGGTAGGCTCTGCTTTAGGGATATTTTTTTCTTTAATAATTACCTGCCGGTCTCTTATTAGGTAATCGGTTTTATCCTTGTCAAGAATCCTTTCAAGAATTGTATCGATAGGTACATCGGTATAATTTACAGATTCAAAATTCTGTTTCGAAAGAACATCGTAATTATAAAGGAATACAAATTCACTCTGCTTTTCAATCTCTTCAAAAATCTCCTCAAGGGTAACGTCTTTTAGATTTAGATTCAACTTTGTACTCTGCGAATAGGTACTGTACCCTACTGCATGCAGAACAAAAAGAAATGAAAAGAATACCGTTAACTTCATAATACGATAAAGTCTTTTGAGACCTCCTTCCTCAGGAAATCTTACGATTCGTTTTTTTTTCATAAATTTGCAACGTTTTTATTAACAAATACTTTACCTGGTCTATCATCAGGAATTGTGACGAAGGATGTGCCAGCATCCTTCGTTTTTGTTTCGATTTATTTAATTAAAAATTCAGTTTCATTTAGTTTATTCAGTTTCAGTGATGCAGTAATGGCAAGGTTTTCAAGTACAACCTCCATTTGCTTATTCAGATCTAGTTTCCCGCCAATGCATACAGAACCTTTTAGCGGGTCTTCAAATTTTATTGTAATGTTGTAATACCTTTCCAGCTTTTTCACAATACGGTTTAGTGCAAGATTTTCGAAAAGAAGAATTCCCTGCGTCCACAAGGTATAATTGTCGGGATTAACTTTTGCTATATTTATTTTATCGGAGTGATTATCCCAAGAAGCCATTTCTCCAGGAGACAATCGCATCTCTTCTTTTTGCAAAATTCCCCTTTTATGAATTATGTTTACAACTCCGTCGGTAAGTACTGTTTCGAAATTAGTATCTGAATTGTAAGCCGACACATTAAACCGGGTTCCCAAAACCTCAACAGAAAAACGATCATCAGGGGTTTTAACAATGAAAGGTGAGTTTTTATTCTCAGCTACTTCAAAATAGGCCTCTCCGTCAATATATACTTCCCGTTTGTTTTTATCAAAAGTAGATGGATAAATAAGTTGGCTTCCCGAATTTACATGTATCCAGGTATCATCAGACAACTGCAATTTACTTCTTTTCCCATATGGAACAATCAGTGTATTCTTTTCGCCCTTGTTTTCTTCCACCGAAAAAGCTTCATCTCCGGCATGTACCTGCACTTCACCTGTCGACTCATAATTAATTACTGAATTATCTTCGTCGATTGAAACGCTCTCGTTATTGGACAAAACAAGCTGAACTGATTTTTGATCCCGCACCTCATTATCACTCAAAACATAATCGGAATAGCTACTGTGCTGCCAGCTTGAAAAATACATATACGCTCCGGCTGTAACCAAAATCAGAACCACAGCGGCACTCCTGAAGAAATATTTTCTAAATCGGATGCGTTTTTGATTTTTGTTTTGCTCTTCAACCTGCTTATAAAGCAGCAACAAAATCTCGTAACGTTCTTTCGAAGAAAGAGAATCATCTTTGGTAACTAAAAACGATAAGGATTCTTTTAATTGAAGTATCTTCTTCCGGGTTTCCGGATATTTGTCAAGATAATTTTTCCAGTATAAATCAGTTTCGTCGTCCGGATTAAAAACCCATCTAACAAATTTCTCATTTTCCAGGTATTTCGAATAGTCCGTCATCTATGCTGTTTACCCTAATAAGTAAATGAAGGCATAAAACGTGGACAAAATTTTGCATAAAAATTAAAATAAAAGAAAAATAAGGTTTGAATTGTCTCCTAATGATTGCCTTATTTTTTTAACCGTGCGATAAACCTGCTTTTTTGCCGATTCTGCTGAAATATTAGTAATGATTGCAATTTCCGAATAGGTCAACTCCTGCATAAAACGCAAATAAAGAATCTCTTTTTGATTAGCACTAAGTTCTTTCAGAATATCATTTACCAGTTGCTTTTTTTCTTCTTCAATTTCGGTCTCAATTAATTCTCTTTCAAACGAATATTCAACAATAAAATCAGGTACAATTTTTTTATTCAGCTTTAATATATTTCGTTCTCTTTGTTCTTTCCGAAATATTGTATGCTTTAATGATTTTAGCAAATAGAATTTGAGATTACTGGCATTTGAAAGTGATAAGCGTCTGACATACAAATCATAAAAAACTTCCTGAATACAATCTTTTACCAATTCTCTGTTTGAGGTTAATTTTGTAGCGTACTTAAATAACTGATCAACATAACGATTATAAATCGAAGCAAAAGCTAACTGGTTTCCGTTCTTAAACTCCTTCCACAAATAAGAATCATTAAATTCTATGTTCTTATTACTCATACGAAATTCGTGTTTTTCAGATCAATTACATTATTGAGCTATTGAAAATACCTATAGCATTTATTACAATCCAACGTCTACAAACATAGAGTTACTTATCCATTGTTTTTCGAAAATAAAATTATAGCAACTAAATCTGTACAAAAGCTATATTAATCATAACTATTTCCAAACTTAACAAAAAATATTGATGAGTAAATGCTCTTGTAAGAAAATCTGTTTGGAACTTTTAAGCAAAGTTCTGAGGTGCAAAAAAAAACTTTAGTTTTAATTCGGTTTTAAGTTGAAACATACTGAAATAAGAACGAATACTACTTATATTCGTTCTTATTTCACCCTTTTAAGTACCCTTATTTATTGGTGTCTATACCTGTCTCAATAAATTTAATATCTGCAGTATTGTTTTTGATTGTAACAAACACAAAACCATTATTCAACCCAAGATGAGGCTCAAACCACGTACTTCCTCCTGATATATAATGTATTCCATTAATCAACAAATTCATATAAACATGATTGTGCCCCTGAAGAACCATTTTCAAATTATGATCATTAAAAAGATTCAGGATGGCTTCCGACTCAGCGGAAAGAGCCTGGCTTTGGGAATCGTATAAAGCTTTTGGAAATATAAATGGAGTATGTTTAAAAATTACAATTGGCGTTTTTTTATCTGTTTCATTTAATTCGTTTTTTAACCAATTGATTTGAACAGAATCAACACCAGTTGCATAATTTCTTTTTTCTTCAAGGATTTTCATCCCATCCAGTAAAATAAACTTCCAGCCGGAATGAATAAAACTTCGATATCGCTTGCCATACCTTTTTTCATACATGGCTTTGCCCCAAAGAGGGTGCGAGGTATCCATTCCGCTCTCTGCGGTAAGGCCAACAATTTCATGATTCCCTATCCCGTAATAAATGGGCATATTCAGCTGTTTAAATTTGACATCCATAAAGTCAAATAAAATTTTAGCCTTTTTCTCATCCACGTTTTTGGCAGTGTAAATCATATCGCCTCCTGTTAGAATAAAATCAGGATTGAGTTTGTTAACTTTTTTAATAACATTATCGAAATCAGCAACAACTGCAGAATCGGGGCTTAAATGAATATCGGGCAAAAAAACAAACGAGAAATCTTTTTGCCCAAAGAGCAGTATGTTTTGAAGAATAAATACTAAGAGTATAAAAGATTTTTTCACAACAATTACCTTTTTATTTACACACAGAAATCAATTTTCTCATTTCCATATCTTCCAGATCGCGACAGAAGAATAGTGCAGCATCTTTTAGAACTTTATCTTTATCTGATGCTTCTGCTGCGATATATAACTCATTTATCCCTGATTTTACTGATGCCTGATCTACTTCAAATATATAAAGCCCGCTGTCTAAAGCCTTTTTAAATTTTGCTTCAGAACCGTTTATTTTCACTGCCAAATTAGCCGAATCAACATTCTCAGCATATATCAGGGCATATACATTAGCATTAGCAGATTCGTCACCTAATTCGATAGCAAAGTTGAATGGCTCCGAATTAAATTTCTGGTGATTGCCGGGAGTTGGCGCTAATATGGGCATTTTGTAATAGTCATTTCCGTTTTTAAGGTATTTGGCTGCGTTTTTAAAACGATAGGTTACAAAATACAGGTTATTTGTCTTTGCCAGTTTTTCAGGATAACCAATCTCATAAAGATATTTCGCCCTTGTATTGTATTCGTTAAAAGAATATATTCCATCCAGTCCTGCCGCCCATGCAGCAGCAGCTCGGGCCCGAAATACAGAATTTTGCTCACGAACAAGTAAGGGATGCTCCTCTTTCACCCTGGATTCACTGAATCCGGCATATATTTTCACATCTCCTTTTTTCCCTAGTTTGGCGAAGTTTTGCCAAAAATCCAATCGAAAATAGCCGGAACCAACTACAATATCTACCAAACCCTCTTCAATCCATCGTTCGATATCAATGCCTGCCCCTTTTACGTATTCAGGCAAGGTAGGCATTCTCATGAGAACCAGAATAGGATTGCCTCTTTTCATACCAGCCTCTTCAGTTACTTTTCTGATTTTCGAAACCATATCAGTGAGCATATCCAGCTGTTCCTGGCTGGCAACTTCCCCTCTTCCCACATTTTCAAACAAGTTTAAATGCCTAAAAAAATCCAGTTCAACGCCATCTACATCGTAATTTTCGCATACTTCTTTATAAAATTGAACGCACCGGTCTCTTACTTCCTGATGCGTAAAATCAACCGAACTCCACCGTCCGTGTGGCAATACTTCCCCAACATCTCCATATAAAAACTGCGGATTGTTTTCTTTAAATTTTGTCCACAAATGATGTGGCTTGTCAGCCCGGTGAACTGCATCATGAGTATCATTCATACGGTTCGACCAGAATATTTCAAAGCCATTGTCTCTTGCAAATTCAACATTAATATTTAACGGATCGGTACCATCGGCTAGCATTTCCGCAGTTATATTTCGGGAATCTTCATTCCGCCCGAATTCAAAACCATGCTTTACCAACAACTCTCCGGCTTTGGTGTTATGGGTAAAATTACCAAATCCTGATGCCGTGGGACAGAATGAAATGGTACTTACATCGGTACCAATTAAACCTGCGGTCCGTTTACTCAGGAAATTTGTTACCGTATATTTTTCATTTATGGGAAAGTAAAATACATCACAACCATCGTTATTATGAATAAGCCTTCTGGGTTTATTTAGCTTTTCTGCCCTTAATTCCCGGTACTTCTCAATGGAATTAATGCTATTATTTTTTTTATCAACTGAATTACATGAAGTTAGAATTATCGAGTACGTTAAAATAAGAAGGGTTGTTGCTAATACGTTTTTTTTCATAATTGTTGGATTTACAAGGTAGTTCATAGTTTTTTATATTGATTCGTGTTTTTACTTGTATTGATTATTCAGGATGGAAACTTTGATTTTTTGTCAGAATAATTTTGTCTAATACTATTTTTCCACTTGGGTTATTGATTAATAATTGCCATTGTCCTGGCTTTGTTAAAACCTTTTGAGGCAGCTTAATCCAATAAAGATTGTCTGATTGATTCACCCGAACTTCAGCAATCTTTTTATTATTAAATTCAATTCGAATTTTATTTTCCCCGGAATTTGGAGATTTAATTAAAAGCCACATTTCATATTCGTTGCTTTCAGCCATCCCGATAGAAAATTCAAGTAATGAAGATGAAGGCTCAGTGCCTCCTTCTAAACTGATATATTTATTTTCAATATTTTCCGCATCATTGACTTCTTCAATTTCGCCATAAGAATATGCATAATTTTCGATTTCAATCACATGCGTATCTTTTTCATCGAGGAATAATTGTTTTCCCAAACCGTCATTAACATATCTGACTTTAACATCATCTGAGGCAATGGCATTTTCCCCTGCACAGGTTAGTTTGAATTTGTAAATGCCTTGTACTGAAAACTTCACACTTGTTTCCTTTTT
Organism: uncultured Draconibacterium sp.; assembly: GCA_947492175.1. Lineage (GTDB taxonomy): Bacteria > Bacteroidota > Bacteroidia > Bacteroidales > Prolixibacteraceae > Draconibacterium. The sequence goes on from CANLMQ010000004.1 coordinate 153,036, forward strand.
GTTGGGGTGCGACAGTTTAATACTGGAAGGGCCTTCCACCATTTCCCAGTTACATTTAACTGATTTATTGCCTCCTGATATAATTTTCCCTTTGAGCATTAATTCTTTCTCCGGCGATATCACTATTTGATCTTCGCCTGCATCAACAAGCAAACTACCGGAACTTGTGAATGAGTTTTTTCTTCCTTTCTCGATGGCCCCAATATCAGGAGCAGTCCCGCATTTATATTCTGATTGTACATATAAATGTAAATTTCCGTCAAATTCAAAACTTTCTACTCCGGCATCGATACAAGGACTATTTTTTGCAGGAACAAACGTATTTTCAGTCAGCAAAGGATCTTTATAAACAATATTATTACTGTTGAAAACCGAATCATTAATTTCAATAAAATTATTATTCCCGTTTTGATAAAACAGGTTGTTTGCAATTACCGAATTTTTACCAAATCGTTTAAATCCTCCAAGAGAATTATTGACAACCAGGTTATTAACAGCAATGATACTATTTCCTCCGGTAGCTCCAATCTTATTCTCCACCAGCGTATTATTATAAAAATATACCAGTTCATCCATTTTTGATGCTCCGCTTAAATCCTCTTTTGTCCTTGAGCCTTCCATACACCCAAGACCAACTTTACATTTGGAAAAAATATTATGGTGGATATGAAGTTTTTTGCCTGTATACACATCGTATGAAATAAGCTGAATACCGGCATTGTTACTGCCAATAATTGTATTTTCACTAAAAGTATAACTGATATTCTGGTTGGGATATGAAAACAGCCTGAGTTCAATCCCGTCATCATTGCTGTTTGTTATTAAATTATGTTCTACCACAAGGTCACTCCCTGTGTTATTTTTATTAGCTACAATATCTACATCAATGCCATCGTCCCTGTCATTTTCAATCGTATTATGCCCAATGTAACCACCACTCCCCGATTCCATACTTATTGCATCAAGATTACCCACAAGATGATTGTGCATTACAGTAACCTTGTTTAAAACATTAAGTGTATGATCACCGTTTATCATGGTCAATCCACTTATTTCCACGCCACTCGCATTGATGGTAAAAAGAATACTGTCGCCAGCATCGATTGTAGTTTCGTTAATTTTTGATTCTTCACCTGTTAATTTCCACTCAGATGAAACAGTAATCGATTTATTGATTTCAATATTATTTTCATAGTACATCCCGGGAGAAATGATAATAACATCGCCATTTTTAGATTGCTCAATTGCTTCTGCAATAGTTAGAAAATCTTCAGGAACTTTTATAATAGGTTCGTTTTTATCTCCCCGCACAGGTTTATTTGCGATACTTGTTATGCTACTAAAAAAAACAAAACACATTAAAAGAATAACCACATTAAATCTGCAAATTACTCTCAATACTGAACCAATTGTTGAACCTGATATTTTTATCATATGGCGACATGAAACTTTTTCCATTGTGTATTTTTAAATTTACCATCAAGCAACAAGCGAGATGGCCATTCCCGATAAATTATTAAAATTATGTTTTATTATGATATACTTACTTTATCTCAGTAAAACCTATACTTATTAATACTACAAACTCAGCATATTCCGTGAGAATAATATTTAAAATAATTACAGCATTTATTAAAATGCTCATTATATGAACAATTATATTTCTCGAAATAGTTAAACTGTAATTTAAAAAATCAAGAAAACTTTTATGTAAAAAAACAGACTAACACAAATAATTGGTTAGTCTGTTAAATCACAATATTATATAGTATATTTTAGTTCCCGTTAGGATTTACATCCCACCACAAAGGAACATTATCTGAATCTTCATTTCCGTTAACCAATAACTGAATTGCTTTATCAACCTCTCCCGATTGAGCCGCTTTTTCGCTATCAGTAAACATAAACCGAGTAATAATCATTCCTTTTGATAAATCTATTCTGGCATTAGCAGATCTCTTTTTGGTGTAAATATTGGGTAAACGTGTTCTTCTGTATTCAGCCCATGCTTCAAAGCTGATAGGGAAAAGTGCCAACCACTTCTGAGTAATTATCTGCTCATACTGTTTTTCCTGATCAGCTGAAAATTTAACAGGTATATCAGTCATTGCCGGATCGTAATACCCAAAATTATTTGGAGCAACAGGCGTGTTCATGCTATTCACAATATTCTGAATAGAATCCTGTGAGATTTCATCTCCCCGCCATTGAGTAATGGAAACCTCAATACCTTTCTCGTAGAACGTTTTCGCATCTCCTCCCATGTTCCATCCTCGCCAGGCACCTTCTGCTTTCAGGAACCAGGTCTCAGCTGAATGCATCATATTAATAGGAATTTCATGGTTATCGTGCTCAAAATATGCCCCATAATTTGAATAGGATTTGTAAAAATTAATTTCACTCTCGTTTGCATAGCCGTTGGCCATTCCATGAAAACCTCCTGTATTGGTTTTTAGTTCTTCCGGATATCCTTCCATTGCAAAAACAGGATCATCTTTAACTGGAGAGAAAAATTTCTCCATACGCGGATCGGCATATCCTTTTAGAACGCTTTCCATACTTGAACTCATTACAATTGAATGCCAAGGTATAACACGACAAATACCATTTCCTCTGTTTAGCCCAACAACATTCATAAATGCATCATCATCGTTCGAATCCATTGTTTGCTCGGCTGCTGCAGCTTCTGCTTCCTGTTTGGCTTTTTGAGGATCGATGTTTGAAATACGCATAGCTAAACGTAAACGCATGGTATTTGCCAGTTTTGTCCATTTCGAAACATCTCCGTTAAAAATCAGGTCACCATTTCCGAACGCATTTTCTCCCTGATGTGATTTCAGTATATCAACAGCTGCTTTTAAGTCCTCAAACATCAGGTAATACACATCTTTCTGGCCTTCGTAAGGAATTGTTTTTTCACCAGAACAAGCCTTTGTATAAGGAATTGGTCCCCAAATATCGGTTAGCTGATGCATCAGGAATACCTTCCAAATTAATGCAACTCCGTACTCTGCCTCATAATTCTCATCCTCTTTTGTCATGTTCAGAATAGAAAACAATGGAGGTAGCCCTCTGGAATACATTTTCTCAAAACCGGCATCACACCAACCTTTTCTTAATTCATTGTGCCCGCCCCATGAAGAGGGAATAGCCACATAACCACATAAATGCATTGCAGCCCCGGCTGACATACGTACATAGTTATCGGTTGTAAGCCAGTTACTTCCTTCATACTGGGTTTTTGAAAAAAGAGAAGGCAATTGTTCCGGACCTATTTGCATCACCTTGGTTTTGTCCGTATTGTATTCAGCAAAATCATCAGTGCAGGAATATAACAGTGTTATTCCCAGGATTATACCTGAGACAATCACGTATAAATGTTTTTTTATCTGATTTATATTTTTCATGTCCTTAAGTTTTAAGTTAATCATTATAAGGTGATTTTGACATTAAATCCAAGTGTCCTTGTTCCGGGAAGGAATGCACTTTCTGCTCCCTGCCCGTTTGTACCTACGTCATAAGATACGTCCGGATCGAACCAATCACAGCCATTATAGATATAAAACAGGTTACGTCCAACAGCAGATACTTTTAATGATTTTACTATAGAATTTCTTATGGGGAAATTATACCCTAAAGAAAATTCACGTAATCTGGAATTTGTTGCATCATGACTAAACAACTCTCCTGTACCACTACTAATCCTTCCTCCAACAGACAAGTAATAATCTTCTGCACTAATATTGATATCGTTAACACTGCCATCCTCTTTTACACCATCAACAACAATACCTTCTTCGCGCCCAACCAGGGAAGCTTTACTAGTACCTGTGCTTAACATCATTGCCTCAGTAGCCGATTGCCTTACACCACCATAATTCAAGTCGATTAAGAATGACATATGCCAATTTTTATAGCTAAAGCTATTCGTTAGCCCACTTCTCCAATCGTAATTAAAGTTTCCTAAATAAACATCAGCTTTATCGTGGTTAATTAGTGGAATACCATTAGAACCTACAATAATTTTTCCATCCTCGTTGCGTTCAAAACCATAAGTAAATATTTCTCCGAATGGTCTGCCTTCGATAACCCATGATTCACCCATTGACAAGTTGGGAGTTTCAAGCGAATATCTGTCCATAAATTCAGTTAGTTCAACTACCTCATTTTTATTACGTGCAAAATTAAGGCTTACATCCCATTTAAAATTAGGAGTTCTGACAGGTGTTGCATAAACCATAATTTCAACACCGGTATTCTGAATATTACCACAGTTTAACCAGGCAGAACTGTAACCTGATGTTGGAGGATTGGTAATCCGCACTAACTGGTTATAAGTATTCGATTTATACCAGGTAAAGTCAAGTCCTAACCTGTTATCAAAAAATTTCAAGTCGGCTCCGGCTTCCCACGATTTGGTCTTTTCCGGAATAAGTTGTTCTGCAACTTTTGTACTTTCAGGTGTAATCATTCCCAGTGGACCACTGGAATCGCTGCTGTATGACTGGAATATACTGGCAAATCCTGCATCATTACCTACTTCGGCATATGAACCACGTAGTTTTACAAAAGTAATCTCATCGGGAAGATCTATCATATCACTAATAACTCCTGACAGCCCAACTGACGGATAAAAATAATCATGAGGTTCCGGCAATGTTGAACTCCAGTCTTTTCGGGCAGTTACATCCAGGAACAAATAATTACGGAAACTAAATTGCCCCATACCATAAACTGATTGTTTTTGAATCCGTGTCTCAAGATCTTCAGTTGTGATATTTTTTGCAAAATTCAAAGCAAATTTATTCATCATAGACAAGCCCCTTGCTTCTGCCCACTGGCCTCTCCGCTGTATATCTTTTACCTCGGCACCTAAATTAAGTCCAACCCTGAAGTCTTTATTTAGCTCTTTATCAAATGCCAATAAAATATCACTATTCAGACTTTGAATTTTATCAAATGCGGTTTTGTAATTTCCGAATCCGGAATAAATATATGGCGTTCCCCAGTATGTTTTTTCCTCGTTGTCCGAGTTCGAAATATTCATTCCTCCCCGAACTTGCAAATACAGATTTTCAGAAAAATCATAACGTAAACTCAAAAAACTATTCACTCTATTTAGAGTACTAGGCCGTTCAAAACCTTCCATAGCCCAATACGGATTAACGTTACTTGTCGATTCCGGAGCCCAGGTATTTTGCTTAAGTTCTCCCTTTTCGGTTACATATGAGCCATTTTCAATATCAGAAGTCCTCATACTCCGCGGCATCTTAACCAACTGCCACATGGGACTAAAAAGATTATCTCCTGAGGTAGGCTGGTCTTTTACTTTCTGGCGGAAGTGGGTAATTTTAAAATCCATTTTCAGGTTTTCCAACAACTCTGCTGTAAGGCGCAAATTAAAGTTATGCCTAACCATTTTATTGTCTTCCAATACTCCTCTTGCCGTAGTATTGCTATATGAAAAATACGAAGATGATTTTTCGGTACCTGCGCTGTATGAAAAACTATTTGTCAGGTTATAACCTACAGAAAAGAGATCTTTTACATTATTCGGCTGGGGTGCTAATGTTACTGTTTCCCCTTTCCAGTTTTGAACACTTTGCCCGGTCATTTTTGGGCCCCAACTTGTAGTTGCTGCAGTTGCCTGATAAATTCCGCTTGCACCTTGTGCATATTCATTCTGAAACTCAGGATATAAATAAGGTAAATCAAAATTGGTTACAGAATTTACAGTAATGCGAGGCGTACCTTTTATTCCACTTTTTGTAGTAATCACTATTACACCGTTATTGGCGCTCGACCCATACAAAGCTGAAGCAGCAGGGCCTTTCAATACGTTTAAACTCTGAATATCATCGGGATTAATACTCGATAAATTATCTAATGGAGGTTGGGGCTGGCCTGGCATGTTAGGGGCAATACTCTCGGCAAATACCTGAGGTATACCGTCGATTACAACAAGTGGTTGGTTATTGTTTTGTATGGAACGGTCACCACGGATGATAATACGAGGGTCGCCGGAAACACCACTTGCACCAGAAGAAGAAGTAATTGAAACACCCGCAACTTTTCCGGCCAATGCATTTCCAAGACTAACATCTTTAACGGTAGTAATTCCATCCATATCTACTTCTTGCGTAGAATAAGTAAGGGTTTTCTTTTTCTTTTCGATACCCAACGCGGTAACAACAACCTCTTCAATAGATTTGGTATCTTCTTCTAAGGTTATGTCTATTATCGAATTATCGCCAACTACTACTTCCTGCGTTTCAAAACCTATAAACGAAAACTGAAGAACCGCATTTTCGTTCGGAACTTCGATACTGAAATTTCCATCATTATCGGTTACGGCTCCTTGTAATGTTCCTTTAATAATTACGTTAACTCCAATCAGAGGAATGTTATCTTTGTCGACTACCTTTCCGCTTACAATTTTCTCTTCGTTTGCAGAAATAACAATTAAATTATTTCTTAAATGTTGATAATTTAGTCCTTTACCTGTTAAAACTGCATCCAATAATTCATCTACCGATGCATTTTCCATTTCGACACTAACTGACTTTCCTTCTACATTTTCATACCGATAAAGAAACTTAACAGATGATTCTTTTTCTATCGTAGAAAAAAATTCTTCGAGCGGAGCATTTTGTATACTAATTTTTGCTACCACATTCTGTGATACAACAGCCATTGACTGAAAAACACTGAAAAGAATAAATAAAAAAGTTAGTCTCATAATCAACCAAGTTTTTTTAAAGAGAGAAAAAAACATTCTACTCTCTTGTAATTGAATTTTTTTTTTCATAAGATTGAAATGTGTTAATGATTTTTTCTGAATGATTTTACACAATTTAGGGAGTGAGGAATGGTGGGCATTCTTCACTCTTTTTCGTTAGTTCATAGTTTTATTACATAGGCGAGTATTTTTATATTTTCAAAAAAGAATTTTCACATAAATAACCAGAGCTTAGTTACGTTTAATTATCACATTTTTCTTTTTAATAGAGTAATCAAACCTGGCTGCTCGCTGTAAAGCAAACATTGCCTGTTCAAATGTTTCTTTATCAAATGTTCCGGTAAACCGGTAATCCAGTATTTCGTCATCTTTTACTGTGATGTTAACACCATACCACCGTTCCAACTTTGTTTTTACTTCTCCAAATCTTTCTTTATTGAAAATCAGTTTATCTTCTTTCCACGAAATTTCGGGCTCGGTATCGTTTAGCGTAATTAACTGGGCACGTTCTATCTTAACAGGTATAATCGCATTCTTATCTTCTTCATCCTCTGACTTGTCGGACGGAGATAAATCGGAAACCTGATGAGTACTCTCATTTTTAAGCAGAACCAGTTTCTGCCCAGGTTTTAAGGTTAAGTTCGATTCATCATCCTGATCGGATTTGAGTCCTACAATTTCAATTTCTCCCTCCAGTAAGGTTGTCTCTATACTGTTTTCATCGGCATAAGCTTTTACATTAAATTGTGTACCCAGTACTTTTATATCCATTCCCGAAGTATTCACAAAAAACGGCATATCCTTATTTTTAGAAACATCAAAAAATGCCTCTCCTTCAAGAAATACTTCCCTTGTGTTTTTCTGAAAATTTGTAGGGTACCTGAACTTAGCACCGGCATTCAACCAAACCTTTGTGCTATCGGCCAATATTATAAACGATTTTGATCCTTTCGGAACATTTACTTCGTTGTAATGTACTTCCTGAGAAATTAAGGTATTATCAGAATTACTTTTAGGCTGCGTATAAATAAACCATTGTATCAACCAGGCCACTATAAAAGCAGCAGCATATTTCATAGTAGTAACAACAATCTGTTTTAACCTGAATTGTTTTTTCGTTTCTAATTCAACCGTATTTTTAACTCCAATTTTATCATGAATTTCATTTAGTAAAGTTTTTGAGGATATATTCAGTTGGTCGTAATCAACAGTATTCCAATTCTCTTCCAACCACTTAAAAACAATCTCTTTATTGTTTTCGTTGTAAACAAGCTGAAATAGTTCTTCCTTTTCTTTGCTGGTGGCTTGATTTGAAAGTAATTTTTCAAATAATTCAGTTATTTTATTCTGTTCTTTCATGCTATAATAACTTGAAAGTATGATCGTAATTCTTCTTTTTTGTCAGCCTTTCACTTATTTAATATTTACAATAGTCAGACATGTAATTACGAATCATACATTTATAATACTTTTAATGTGGATATTTCCGTGAAGGGAAAATTAAAAAAATGTGATAGTAGTAATAAACTTAAATAAATTAGTTGCAAGAAACAGGATTGCTGCCTTTAAATACTTGGGTAATTCTTTGCGCAGAAAATTTAAAGAATTTCGGATTTGTGTATCAACAGTATTTTCTGAGATATTAAGTTTCACAGCAATTTGTTTATAGGTTAATCCCTCATCTCTGTTTAACAAAAATATCTGCCTTCTTCGTTCCGGAATTTTTTTAATTAACGAATAAACAAGTTCTACTATTTTTTTTCTTTCGATACTGTCATCAACCTGTGTAATATCACCCAGAAGATAAGTATCGCAATACTCGGTAAGTGCCTTCTTCTTTAACCAGTCATAAACTTCATTTCTGGCAATTCTGAAAATATAACTACTAAACGGTTTACCCGGATCAATATTTTTCCTCTTTTCCCAGATAATTACAAAAACCTTCTGTACAAGGTCTTCTGTATCGTGCCAGTTTTTTAAAAATTTATATACAAATGCAAAAAGCCGTTTATGATATTTATAGTAAAGAGCATCAAAAGCTTTAATTTCTCCTGATTTCAGGGCCTCGCATAATCCTTCTTCAGTTAAATGATTCATACATATTTCAACTTGTATTTTGTTTTTCTTTACGTATTCTGAAAATATATACGTTATAATAATAACCTTGAAATAATGCAATCAGACTGTGTTGTCATATGTTCACTTTCCGACTTGCAATTCTCTTAATAATTCTTCTTAAAAGTAATAGAAATATTGTAATGGTAATAAGAATTATCTTTAATCCAAAGAGATTTGCATACGATTTCTATTTCGCAGCGAACGACATAGTAGTTTAAAAACACATTGTTGACTACAGGTAGAAATACACCAATATAAATCTATATTTCAAACCATTACATTATTTTTCAAAACATAGAAAAACAGATAAAAATATAGTCAGATTTTTCTGTTAAAAGAAATGAAGAATACAAGACCAACCAAATAATTGGAATAATCTATAAATAAAAAATACTTTCGATTAATCGTTTATGATTTTATGAATGTAAAAAAAAGTTGCATGGTATTTTCCAGATCTTTTGAGCCCGGTTTCGAATTACCAATTTCCTTTATTTTTCCAGATGCTTTTTTATCCATTCGTACATCCATTCTTCTGCAACCGGATTAGAATAATGACCTGCACCATGATTTTTTAAAACAATGTTCCTCTCTTTTCCATACAATTTATACACGGGTTTCACTGCTTCAATGTAAGGACGGCTTTTTTCTCCATCGGCCGAATCGCCTCCAATCAAAAGAAATGGTTTTGGAGCATTTAAAACCAGTACCTCGTGATGTTGATATCCAAAGTCAACTATCTCGTTTCCGAGGTACCAATTCTCTTCCCAGTTTGAAAGATCAATTCCTATTCCGGCTTCATTGCAAACAACCACTTTTACTCTTTCATCGAAAGCCCCCAGGTACAAAGCTTCTTTTCCGCCCAACGAATGGCCAAGTGAAGCTATTCTGTCCGTATCTACTTCATCAAGTGTTTCCAGAACATCTACAGCACGTTGTGCATCAAACAGCATTTTAGCCATCCCCTTTGAACGTGGATGACGTTTCTGAAAAAGAAGTGTTTGTTCTTCAAATGTCCTTCCGTTTTTATTGTGCCAGAGAAAACACTCAGGACAAAAAACCACATACCCTTGTTGAGCCAATTTCAGTCCAAAATCGTCCATTTCTCCTTCTCCAAGCCCGGCTATTCTGTGCATCTCTTTATCACCGGTTGAATGAAAAACAACAACTCCCGGAAGCGTTTGTCTGATTTTTTGAGGTTTTAACAAATATCCATTTACTGTAATCCCCGGCTCTCCCTCATATCCAACATACTGTCTCACAACACCTTCAGGATAATCTTCTTTTAATACTTTAAGTATTGGTTTTTCAGGATTTGGTTTTAGCACACCCAGATAATCGAGCCATCTTCTTTTTATCGTTTTTCGTTTCTCTTCCCACTGTGCCCGAGTTTTAATTCGATCACCGTTGTTGTCAACCAACAAATTTTCAAGTTTTGTTTGAATAGGTAAAGCAATTGTTCTATGGGCTGCCAATACAGAAAATCCAAATCCAACAAGACTTGAATCCAAAATAAATCGTCTTCTGTTTAAAAGTTTAGCCATTAATAAACATTCTAAAATATTATAATACAACTACCAACCAATATTCAACAATTTTATATAATTGAAATTGTTTTTTCAACGATACTAGATAAAACTCGCACTTTCATCATTCCTTTTGGTGTTTTGATTAAACATACTCGTTTTAACAGACACTAGTAAATAACCTTAGAATTAGAATCATAGCACATCCATCATTTTTTATTTTCAAATGCCATTTCTAAGGCTTTAGTTGTAGTATAATACTTTGTAATCATGTTTGACACCTCCCACTCTGGCAAACGCCCTGATTTAAGATAAGCTAAATATTTTTCTGTCACTAATCTGAAATGAGCTTCATGACCTATTTGGTATTTTTGGGAGATATTAACAACCCAAATATTGTGGTTCTGTCTTTCTATTTTCAATCCCGGTAAAAGTACTGCAAGATCCTTTCCAATTGCTTTTTGCAAATTCTGCTCAAAAGCTTCAATCCCTTCATCAATATTTGCTTTAATATAAACTGTTGGATTGAAACCTTCTTCTATTCCCTGTTTTATGATAATATCGCAAATTGAACCACGCATAATACTATAATACGTGTCGGCAGCACCCTCCTGTGCCTGATAGTTCCAGCTAACGGAAACTCTTACAACCTTCCCTTTTAACTTATATATAATTTCACCATTGGCAAATACATGCAATTTCCCATCTTTAATATCCTTGTGTAAAAATTTTGGAATATCTTCTAATCCGGTAACTCGCTTAAATTCATCTTTTGAAATAACTGTAGCCCATCTCTTTGCATACAAAATATCAACATCTTCTTTCAGAAGAGCTTTTTCAGGGGAAACCATCCATTGAATTAAGTCAACCTGATGAGTAGTAACGTCAATTATTCCTTCGCCTTGCTGCTCTGTATCAAAAAACCAAGCCGGACGCACAATTGGACTCCCCGAAACATACTTAAAAAAATGATGTACACTTTCTATGGTTATAGCAGGCTCAAGAACAGTGCCCTCCCTAAGTTCACCAAAAACATTCGGAATCTTTGATAGTTCTCGCTGAATAATATTTGTCACTTCATAACGGTCAGTCATGATATCATACACTAATACTCCCTTGGCTTCGGCAGTTTTAAATGTTTCTTCAAGAATTGCAAAATCCGATGAATTAACCACCAAAGGCTTATCGGCAAAAACATTAATACCTGCTGTTACTGCCGCCTTAATATAACTCGTTTTTTTTGCATTATTTCCTGAAACCACCATAACATTACCCGGTTTCTCAATGAGCATTCTTTTCAAATAATCAGCACCAGTATAATTAATCACCTCCCAGGCAGTTGGATTTTCTGCACGAATATTAAACCCATGAATTCTTTTTAGGTAATCCTGCACATCGCGTCCTTCAGGTGCATAAACATGTACTTTTGTATCTACCTGATCATACATGGTTTTTTGAACTAAAGCTGCATGGAAATGACCTGGGGCAAGCGTCATTATCTTTACTTCTCCCTTAGCTCCGATACACTTACTTTGTTTTTCTTTAAGCTCAGTTGATTTGGAACCTCCTCCACATGCATTTAAAATACTTGCTATTACCAAAAAAATAAATACTTGTTCAATTTTCATATCCACATCGTTTAGAGATTTTTATATTTTTACGTTAACACTCAATTTTACTTCTACTGCAACTCATTTGAATATAAATAACAGCAGTATTTTCTTTTTCGCATAATGTAACTTGACAAAGACCACAAATCAGCGATCTCACACCACAAATAACTACTGATAATCAACATAATACATTCAAATCATTGAAAATATAAACTATCTTTTTACTTTCCGGAATCGAAATGTTCTTCTACGAAAACATAAATCGATATTTGTCTCAGTTATTTCCAATTTTAGAATGATACAGAAAAACGATTCTTTCGATAACAATTAACATTCAACACTACTACTCAGACAATCTTCCTCGCGATTGGATCCCATTCTATTTTCCGTCCCTCCAGATAGGCCTTATGTCCCATTAAAAGGGTAATACCTTCCTCAAAAGCCTTATCAATATTTGCGGTAGGTACACCTCCATACCTAATGCAGTCGAGCCATTCTTTTATATGTAAATGTGTTATATCTACTTTTTTCCCATCAACAATAGTACTTGTCAGTCCTCTTGATGCATAATACTTCTCGGTTGCAGAACTCACGGCATCTATATCGGCGCCACCGGCAGTTAATGTCAGCATCGGATACGAAGGATCGACTGAACCATTCTCAATCAGGTGTTTGTATTTTGTTGAATTCCGGTCGGGTGTTATAATTACATCGTTACCCAGTTCCATTGATGCGTCGTGCCCCATAAGAACTCTTCCTCTTTGCCGGCTGGACGCCAAGCTGGCACTGTAAACAAACGACAAATCCCGATCCTTATATTCAAAAACAGCATTTAATACATCGGGCATATCCCGGTTATCTTTCCAGTAATATTTACCCCCTGATGCAACCACCGAGTCAGGAATTCCTACTCCCAATAACTGGTTTACGGCATCATACTCGTGCGAAAAAAGCTGTCCCCAGAGACCGTTGTTGTAATCGAACCACTTTGTCCAGTTGTAATACCTGTCTACGCTAAAAGGAGCATAAGGTGCCGGGCCTAACCATTGTTTCCAATCAATTGAGTTTTGATCTCCGGGTTTCGGATTTCCATCGTCATCAAGATGTCTTATCCAGGCTCCTGCTGCTGTATTTCTATTCGATGTTGTTTCAATCAGTGTTATTTTTCCCAGAACGTTTTTTTCAATTACTTCCCGAGCTTTTTGGAATGTAACATTTTTGGTAATCTGATGTCCTAACTGGTACACAATATCACTGTTCTTTACCACATCGTACAGTTCATACAACTTATCCTCATACAAGCTTACACTTTTTTCGCAATAAACATGTTTACCTGCTTTTGCCGCATCAATTGCCATTTGCGCATGATGATGATCGGGGGTTGCAATAATTACAGCATCGATATCTTTATCGGCAAGAAGTTCTTTATAATTCGAATATCTTTTAACCGGAATACCCAAGTGTTTCATTTCCTGCGGCTGTATGGAATTACTAACGGTTTCAATTCCCTTTTGCGCCCGTAAATCAAAAACTTCACAAATAGCGGTAACTGCAACATTCAGGTTTTCCTGGGCCAGCCAGTCGGCAAGAGTTTTATCTTTTCTCTTTTTTTCTTCATCCGAAGGATGTAAAAATCCCAAAGCACTGGTTAACTGAACAGCCCTGCTTCCATAACCAATAATACCAATCCTGATAAGGTCTTTGTGTACCTGTTTCTGACGATCAGTCCGACTACCTGTTTCTTTTAAATTTAATTCACTCAGCAGGTCAAAAGAATCCTTTTTACTAAACTGAAGATCTTTATAAAAAGCATAACCTAAGGCTCCTAAAAACGGTATTCCGGCCAGAGCTTTAATTGCATTTCTCCTGCTGGTTTGATTACCTGAATTTATTTCGCGCCCCGTATCGTTTCTTTTTTGTGATGCATCTTTATTTTCCATCGTTCAATGTAGTCTTCTTGTTTAACTTCTTTTTATACAGCATTTCTAATCCCCAATCAGAACTGGTATGAAAAACAGCTACAACCAACAGTGCAACCGATTCGATGAGTGTTTTATTAACGATCAGGTTATTTCCTTCCATCAGATGAAGGGTTTCGCTCCCGAGAAAAGGAGGATTGTTCAGATAGTATAGAAACAGAAGCGCCGCTCCGGCAATGGAAGCCATACGGACAAACAGCCCTAAAATCAATCCCAGGCCAATACATACCAGTCCCCATTGATTTAAAAAATCCACAAAATTTAGTATTGTAGCGTGGTTAATTATCCAGTCGGCAAAACCAGAGATAATCCATTCCGATTTTTGTAAATATCCTTTAGCAGACCACGACGGATCTGCTACCTTACAAAGTCCTTCGTACAATATATGCCAACCCAAAACAATTCTCAAAAGAAAAAGAACTGCCTGATGCCATACTGTATTTCGCATCGTGTTTTTCATAAATACTTCAGTTATTTAATGTTTCTTTATCGAACAAATACTTCCATTCTCGTTAAATTCATTTCCCCCACGCAAATACGGCTGCAATCCCAAATTTGGGAACATGGTTTTTAACTCCTCTAAAGGAAGCCCTTTTACGGAGTATTTCCTTTAGAGAATATTAAAAACCCAAACAATAACCATTTAAATCTATCTATGCGAAAAACTCAAATCCAACTACTTCTGAAAAGGATTTGGTATTCTTATCAAGTCTTCAATCACCTTCCCGTTTTGCTCAAACCTCGCCAGCGTAAATACATCACCATTATTTCCAATTGCTATGGAATTCACATAGGTTGGCCGCTCACCGTCTTTGTAAAATACAGTTCCATGGTCGATATATTTCCGATTAGGAATATTGTATGTTACCAGATGTAAATTTTCCAGTCCTTTTGCAGCTCCCATTGCAATTTCATCCAAACCTTTTACCCTTTTCCCATCAATATAAATAGGACCTCCGGTCAGATAATACAACGTTTCCCCGTCAGAGCCAAGCTGGAATCCCAGATACCCGTAACTGAATTGATCAAACATCCCACTCTTTTTAGACGGTTCTGAAGTAATACGATCAACAATTTCAATTTTGGGAATGCGCGGATCAAACCTGAACAGATATCCCGAGTTTCCGTGTACGCCATAAGCGACTCCTTCGGGAGCATACCAAATTATCGAACGCCAGTTATAGCCCATATTTCCGGGGCGGGTAGGATCGTATTTCCCAAAATAGTCGAGTTTCAGATCAATTCCATCTATCTTTTTCAAAGTTTCCGTATTTGGAGTATACGTAAATATTTCTCCTTCGGATGTTGAATAATATACTGCCCCATCCCTGTTGTCGACAAACATCGAACGGCAAAGAACACGGTAATCATCACCAGGAATACCAGCTTCGCCGTTAACCGAAACTTTCCCCAGATTCTTCATTTTGCCGGTATTCAGATCGTAATGAACAAAATAACCTTTGGGCCAGGTAATACAATAAATCTGTCTTCTGTCCACGTCCATTTCCATCGTTATTACTCCTTCTCCATCCGGCGCAATTGCAAGGTCCTCAAATTCTCCGGTCGACAAATCGTAAGACAAGATATGTCCTCCCGGGTATAACTGAAAACCTTCAGGTGCATTCTCGGGCAAGCGCTCCATGCCATCAATCATTTCGTAATAACCAACATGAGTTGAAAAATATAATTTTCCATTGCTTTCATAAAAGCGCACATGGCTTTTCCCCTGTGAGATCGCATTTTTATCTTTCTCTCCACAAACCTCTGTCAGGTCAGCTATAAATTCAGTTTTGTCAGTAGCAGGATCGTAAACATACATTTGTCCGCCAACATCAAAAGCCGTTGACGAAAGCACATAATATGTTTTACCATTACTGGCAGTTGAAATTGCATTGTAAGTATCGTGTGCATCCGGAAAACCGGAGTAATATTTGGTTGCAGTTAAACTCCCTTTTTTAGAAGAAGAATCCCTTCCGGCTGACTCTTTTTGTGGTGTTTGTTTACAACTTGTTAAGGCAACAACCAACGACATCATAAGAACAAAAGTTTTATTAATATTCATAATGTTAGGTAAATTCAATTTTTGTTTAATAGTTTTCTTATTACATTCATTAATTTCTTCTCTGCTTCAGACGACACTCCTGAGGCCAGACCTGTTTCGTACCCGCCATGTTTAAACGATTCTGCCGTGGGTATATAGCCGGGGCCATAATCGCCATAGCCAGCCACAGCGACAAACAAATCCGGCCGTTCTGCTTTGGCAGAAAGCTGATACTGCACAAAAGGTTCTCCCGGTAAATGTACTATTCGTGCACTCCCTAAACAGAGACATGTAATATCCAGTTTCTTACCGGCCTTGAGTCTTTGCAGCCATGCTATTTTAAAAATGTTATTTGTTTTAAACTGTAAATCACCACTATTCATCCAGTCTCTCTGCTCTTCCAGTTTTTCAGAATAGGGTAATGAAACAGGTTTTACATTCCATTTTACCGATCTGGCTGTTACGGCTTCTAATTTTGTACTTTCCCAGGCCCGTTTCATTCCATCGGCAAGACGTTCGGCTAATATCATGCGATTTTCGTGTGCACCATCGTTATATTTTCCGGCACCAAGATCACCTCCAGCTCCGGAAAAATGAACATGCAGTGCATCGGGTACAGCCAATTGGCGATAGAAACGTGCAATTCCCGGGAAATCGGGATTGGCTACTCCTGTTCTATAGTAACTTTGTGGATGTACTGCATAGTAACTCAGAACTGCCACCGGATTCTTTTCATTCCAGAAGCTTACCAACGAAACCATTGGATCAATCAATCCCTCCGGCTCTGCCCGTAAAGCAGAATCTTTACAAGTAGTATAGCGTGTGGCATGAATCTTCCCATCCTCTCCGACGATTCGCCTGTTCGAAGCTACCTTATAAACAGGTGCTTCTCCCAGTCCGATATGCGTTACTTTTTGTGTATTATTTAACGAAGTATTTGCGGCATTTTTAAGCCTTACCAATACCTCCCGGGCAAAATCCCCGTTGTAACTTAACACATCAAATCCTGCTTCCCGGAGCATTCGTTCCGAAGAAAAGTCGCAAATTGGAGCGTCATGTTGATGAACCGTATGCACTGCAACACGGTCGGGAGTAGTATTTACAGCATCGGCCAAAGCCTGCCTGAAAGCATCGTGACCTTCGTTGGCTATTCCAATCCAGTCGACAGAACACAATACAATTGGTCTACCCGCGCCTGTCAGCACCACACCTTTGGCCCGTAACCCAAGATCTCCTTTTTTTATCGCCTGATCGTATGCAAGGTAACTGCCTACCGGAGGAGTTGCATCAATATCAAAAGTTGCAATCCTTAAACCCTCCGGTATTAAGTCGGGTACTTTACCCACTTTTTGAGCTTGTACAAAATAAAAAGAACAAGCCCAAAGTAGTACCAGTACACCAAATGAAGAAACTAGTTTCATTATTCACTAAAATTATATCTTCTTCAATTGATCTCTGTTATCATAAATCTTCGTTATGGCATTTACAACATCATCCATGTCATCTTTGGTTCCCAGAAGTGGTCCTGAAGCCCATAACATAAGCATATCTTCGCATACTTTGTCGCAATTGGGCAGATTCATTTCTTCACGAAACTTAGTGAGCCTTTGCGGAGCATACATTTTCTGATACATTTTTTGGTTTATAATATTATCCACCCAAGGCTCTCTGTGTAAACCATTTTTTATATATCTGCTTAAATCAATGCCTTCTGCTTTAATAGCTTTTATAAATGTATCTCGGTCGATATTATTAAAATGTTCCTTTTTATAAGACATTGTAAACAGATAGAAAGAACCGCTTTCTGTACCCGGATACAACTTTTGAGGCACAACACCAGGGAAGTCTTTTAATTTTGAATACAAGTAATTTGCATTTTCATTACGTCTTTTATATTCCTCTTTAGCTTTAGATAGTTGCCCAAGCAGAATCGCAGCTTCAAATTCATTCATCCGGTATTTCGGGCCAATTCGCTCTGTTCTGCCTTTTCGGGAAGTTCCATGATTTTGAACAGTGTAACATTCATTCATTAAATCTTCGTCATTACCAATAATTGCTCCTCCCTCGCCACAAGAAATTACCTTACTTGTTTGAAAGCTAAAACATCCCAGGTCACCTATGTTTCCAAGTGTTTTCCCTCTGTGAGTTGCCAAATGTGCCTGACATGCATCTTCGATTACCCTGAGATTATGTTTTTTTGCAATAGCCATAATTCTATCCATATCGGCTGGTTGTCCCATCATATGAACCGGCATTAACGCTTTTGTATTTTCGTTTATCTTTTTTTCAACATCATCGGGATCTAACTGAAATGATTCAGTATCAAGGTCGGCCAAAACCGGTAACGCACGTGCTGATAAAATAGCAGCAATTGTACCCGGATCGGTATACGGCGAAGTAATAACTTCATCTCCAGGTCCAATATTCATGGCTTCAACCGATGTATGTAAAGCCTGTGTTCCAGATCCGACACATACGCAATATTTGGCACCCATCAGCTCGGCAAACGCTTTCTCGAAAGTCGCTACAGTACCTGTTTTTGATTGAATGCGACACCAAATACCGCTTCGCGTAGTTTCTTCCACAGATTTCATCATCTCCTCATTTATCTGAGGCCATTGCATCCAGGCTTTATCACTACTTCGTACTGGCTGCCCGCCAAGTATTGCCAATTTATTATTCGCATTGCTACCACCCCCAATAAAAGGAATTGAACCTAAAGCAATAGCGCCCACTGAACCTGCTGATGCCTTTTCAATAAATTTACGTCGATTAATTTCTTTTTTGTTCATTTTAAGGTTTTTATAGTTAGTAATATGTAGTTTTCTTAAAATCTTTTGCTGGTTATTTACTTTGTGTCTGATGATTTAATTTGCTTAACAAGACTGGTCATTGCCTCCACGACTAAATCCTCTACATTTGAGTTCCACGCTGCAGGCAGCCCCCATGCTATTTGCGATGATTTTCCTTCGTAACCTCCATGTTCCAAAACAGCAGCAGTAGGAATATATCCCATCACATCGTTAGAATATCCGTAGACAATTGTATTTTGTCCAAACAATTTTTTGAACTTATTTGTATAGCCAATAACGGGTTCTCCTCCCATTGTCAGTAATAACTGGTTTCCAAGTTTTAATGCCTGTAAAGGCAAAGGATACGATTCCATAATGGGCTCATCATTTCTGTAAATTGTTAACATACGTTTTGCCCAACGCTGTTGATAACTATCCAACTCATTAACCATTTGTACCAGCTCCTCTTCCGTTGGATAATCCTTAAAAGGCAACTCAACCTCGGAGTATGCAGCCTTTAAGACAGGTTCCAGCGGTGTCATTTCTTCTTCCAAAACACGCTCCACCGAACAGGCCAGCTCTCCGCCATACTGTCTGGCCAGTGCTACAGATCTTCGTGGCAGCGGATTTTGATCGGCTCCGGCACCCTGAAAAAACATTGCAACGGTACCACGGTGCTCTTTTTCAAGCTCCAGTTGTGCAAACCCAGGGTAATCGCCGCTCCATTGGTAACCATCTAAAACAGTTGCATGGCAGGCATATGAAAAAACGATTGCCATTAATTTTCTATTTGCCCCAACAACCTTTAGCACGGGTACTGAAAAATTATTAGGTCCTCTTAATTCGTCGAGCCCCATGATATCGCTCTCGCTGTTAAACATGCGGTTTACCTGAATACGGCTAACTCCTACACCCGAATAAATTTGCGCAGGTTTCAACGACTTTATTGCTTTACCAATTGTTGCAACAATCTTATCTTCTAATTCTGCAGAATAATCAATAACCTTTTTTTTCTGAATCGAATCCAACGGATAGCAATCGGCAAGCGACTCTACAATTACAGGTCCTGAATGCGTATGAGAACTGTTTAAAACCAGCTGCGAGCGGGACAGCCCATATTTTAATTTTACAGCATGAAATATTCTATCGGAAAGATATCTGGGAAAGCCAAGCAGGTCGGAAGAAACAAGAACTGCCCACTTACCACTGGCATCTTTAATTGCCAAAGCTTTAACCCATAAATCATGAATTTTTCCTTCGGCAGGATGGGTTCGTTTGGCATATCCAGCCATCCACATTGGTTCCCCGGGTGTAATTTTTTCGCGGGCTACACCAGCCTGCCATCCTTTGTCTGCACCTTCAATACCTGCAAAAGTAGTGGTAACAAATAGCAGAGAAAACAAGAAAACCATTATGCCGGAACATACAATTCTTTTCATTTTGATTTCTACTATTTAAGTTTATCCGAATTCCTGTATATTTTTTCAATTGCATAAGCAATTTTATTCAAATCAGACTTGGTTCCAAGCAGCAGATTCTGGTTAAACCAAACAGCCTCTTCATAACACAAACGGTCGCTATCGGGACATTGATTTTCGCGAAGGTATTTGTCGATATTCAACATTTCCTTCGGATACATCTTTTGAAAATTTTTTGTTTGAAAAGCATTTCCCAGGTATGGCATTTTATTCAATGGTGAATAACCGGCAGAACAAGGAACACCTTCTGCCTTTAATGCTTTAATAAACATTTCGCGCGACAGCCCTTTAAAATCACTTTTTGAATACCTGAACGGAAAAATATGAAACGACGCACGGGTTACATTTGGATAGAGTTTATAAGGAGTAATTCCGGGTATATCTTTAATCTGCGATTTTAAATATTCAGCGTTAATATTCCTGGTATCGGTTTCTCCTTCCAGGCGCTTCAACTGTGCCAAACCAATTGCTGCCTGAAGTTCTGTTAACCTTAATTTTGTACCGGCAATTGCAGTACCTGCTCCAAATTCACCGACCAATGTTCCGTATGGATTTCCATAGTTGTGGTACGAAAAACACTTGTCCATAAAATTATCATCATCACTAACAATGGCTCCACCTTCACCCATTGAAAGGTGTTTAGATGTTTGAAAGCTAAAGCAACCTGCATTGCCGAATGTCCCTACTTTTTTATGATTAATCTCGGCCAGCCACCCCTGACAGGCATCTTCAACCACAATTAAATTATGTTTTTTTGCAATGTCCATAATACGCTCCATATCGGCGGGCAAGCCAAGAATATGCACTGGTAAAATGGCCTTAGTGCGCGAATTTATTTTTTGCTCAATTCTATCCGGATCAATTTGAAAGGTTTCCGAATCAACATCGGCAAATACCGGCATTGCTCCTGTTTGCAAAACCGCAATAACTGTTGCAATAAACGTGTACGGAGGAACAATTACTTCATCGCCACCTCCAATGCCTAGATTTACAAGGGATGCAATCAGTGCATTCGTACCGTTAACCACAGCCAGCGAACGCTTAGCACCAATCGTCTCAGCCCATTTTTTTTCAAATTCTGTAACTGTATCTGCCCTCGACCAAACACCCGATCTCAGCACTTCGAGTACCCGTTTCTCGTCAGTTTCCGGTTTCCATAAAGGCCATTTAAGCCAACTTGTTGTACATGCCGGCTTACCTCCCAGAAGAGCCAGTTTATCAGCAGTTCCGGCTTTAACAGCAAATAAAGAAGAAATGCCTCCAAATGCAAAACTTGCTCCAATTCCTATTTTTGAATTTTGTTCAATAAACTTTCGTCGTGTGTATTTATTCATTTTAGTAAGTTTAGAAAGATAATTTTACGGACAATTAAGTAAAGCGTTTCTTTATTATCCCTTCGATAACATTCTAAGTCAACAACTTAGCCGCCGGCACATCAAGAAACAATCTTGAATCAGAGTGCCTCCGTAAAACAGAAGCCGGACATTTAGTTGATATCTCTCCGAAGAGAGCATTTTTTACCGCCGTTGACTTTCGTTCATCGGGCACCACACAACTAATAACTTTACAATTCATAATTGCAGTTATAGTAAGAGTAATGGCTTCGCTTGGCACATCATCAATAGTTGGAAACCATCCTTCTCCAAACTGTTGCATTCTGCAAGCTTCGTCGAGTTTAACAACCTTTACCAATCTTGGATCATTAAAATCGGCTACCGGTGGATCGTTAAAAGCAATATGCCCGTTTTCTCCAATCCCAATACACGCCACATCAATTTCATGGTTCAATAAAAGCTCTTCGTATCTTTTAACCTCTGCTTCTATATCAGAAGCATCTCCGTTGAGGTAATAAACCTGCTTCGGATTTACTATGCTTAATATTCGCTCTTTCAGGTATTTTCGAAAACTGGCAGGATGCTGATCGGAGATACCTTTGTACTCGTCCAGGTGAAAAACTGTTATTTTATGCCACTCAACTTCCTCATTTTTTAACGCTTCCAGAAATTGAAACTGAGATGCTCCGGTTGCCAAAATAAGATTGGCACTTCCTTTTTTATCAATTGTTACGTTTAACTTTTCCGCAACAAAACCGGCAGCTGCGCTTCCCATCGATGAAGCATCATCATAAACAACAACCTTTAGATTGTCAACACTATACTCTTTACTGTTTCTCATTTTTTTAATTTCATTATTCATTAAAATAATTCAACAATAGCAAACCAGGTGGTTAAAAAAGAAAACAGGATAACCGCTATTATGCCCAAATTATCTTTTATCCCGGCTTTATACTGATTCATCACATTTTTGCGATTTATCAATATAAAAACTGGTATGGCTACAGCCGGTAATATACATGCCTGAAATGCCTGTGAAAAAACCATTAAAGCAGGTGGTCTTTGTTCCAGAAATACTGTACCAAACGTAAAAACCATTGCAACCAAAATAAGCCCCCTGGAAAGGGGGGAATGAATGTCCCGTGGTTTTCCTGTATAATCGGAGATCAACCACGGTGCTATAAGCACAATAGGAAATATTGTAGAGAGTCCTGCCCCCACGATACCAAAGATTAAAACAAAGGCTGCAAGTTTACCTCCTATAGGTTCAAACAAATGGATCATTTCTACAGTGTTATCAAGTTTTAATCCCATAACATTTAAGGTTCCTGCTGCCACAGCCATAATAACACCACTTAAAAAAAGCATCATAAAAGCAGAAACAAAAGCATCCTTTTTTTCAGTTTTTAGGTGCTTAATGGTCCAGCCTTTTTCTGCCACCACGGTACTTCTCATGATAAATACAGCTGCAGAACAAGTTGTACCCGCAATGGCTGCTACCAATCCGAAAGCTCCGGGCGTATCAGGAATTCCCGGAATTATTCCTTTTGCTAAAACAGAAAGGCTGGGTTTTACCATAATAAAAACCACCAGAAAAGACAATCCCATAAGAATTACAAAGATTGTCAACACTTTTTCGAAGGATTTGTAACGCCCGAACCAAAGCATAAAATATAATGCTACTGAGAAAAACGTAATAATCCATACAGTATCCACAGTAATTCCATTGAATGCAATTCTTATTCCTTCCTGAACCAAATCAGCAACAATACCCATTACTCCTATTAAAGCCAGAAGTTCACCAATTATTAGGGCTGCCAGTATATAAAGGGCTAAAATCCAACCAAATTTAAACTCTGTTTTTATGTTATAAAGTGCGGTTTTCCCGGTTACCAAGGTAACCTTCCCATAGGCAACCATAAGTATAAATGTAAATACACACGACAATATAAGTGCCCAAAACAGAGTCATTCCATGTTCTGCTCCGGTTTTGGCCATTGTGGTTACACTTCCTGTACCTATGTTGTAACCAATCAGGAATAAACCAGGACCAACAGCGCTTAAGGCTATTAAAATCTTCTTTCCAATATTTTTTCCCATGATTACTTATCTTGTTTTGTATTAGAATCAAATACCAACTCCCCTTGCACATAGGTTTTATGTATCTTCATAATTGAATCTTCTAATGTAAACAGGACGAGATCCGCTCGTTTACCTTCTTCAATTACTCCTCTGTCGTCTAATCCATATAATTTTGCAGAATTTGTACTTGCCATTTGAATTGCCTGACCAAGAGAACAACCTGTCACTTTCATAACATGTCCAACACCCTTATCGATTGCAGATGCTGAACCTGCCAGTACTTTTTGCGACGGATACTGAACCATCCCTTCTTTAGTAAGCTCAAGATCATCGCCACCAATGTTTTTGTAAATACCAGGTTTTAAACCTGCATACTTAGTAACATCAGAAGTTATAATGGTTTTATCGATACCTTTGGCCTTTGTAAAAACAGCTATCTCTTCCGGTCTGAGGTGGAATCCATCACAAATAATACTAATCATTAAATTATCATTTGCCAGTTGAGGCCACAGAGGATTATCGTGTCTGTTGATCATATTGGCACAGCCGTTACCCAGGTGAGTACAGGTTTTTGCTCCATTTCGGGCAGCTTCATTAATTAATGCAGCAGTACCGTTATGGTGTCCCAGAGCAACCACAATCCCCATGTCGGAACACTTTTTAATAAATTCCATTGCTCCCTCAATTTCAGGAGCAACGGTTATAGTCAAAATATTTCCTCCGGAAGCATCGTAAAACTCCATAAATTCATTCCAATCGGGTTTTCTAACAAACTTTTCGATGTGTGCTCCTCTGTATCCGTCGACAGGCGAAATATAAGGTCCTTCCAAATGAAAGCCGGGAATCGATCCAAGCAGCTCCCTGCAGTCCATAGTTTTATGTAAAATTGAAAAGTTTTTCAACAAAACCTCCTTGCTGTTGGTAGTTAAAGTTGGCAAATAGGTGGTTACTCCTCTTTCCCATAAAGCCTTTGTGGCTTTAACTACTCCTTCGGTTGTTAACTCACCTCCGCCAAACGAAAAGGAAACACCGTTAAATCCATTTATCTGGTTATCAATCAGGCCGGGCGCAATGTAAACCTTCCTGTTCCCGGGCACTTTTTTAATACTTCTAACATTAACTATTTTTCCATCTTTTATTTCAACCGAAATTGGTTTCCCATCGATGTATGAAAGCCCCTCTATTTTATTCTGTGCGGACAACACATTCGCCAGAAATATGCAAATAACAAAAAGGATAAACCTCATATTTATTCTCCTCAACACACAATGATTCATATCTAACAATACTTTTTATAATACTCACTTTCACCAAAAAACGAGTATTACGATTAATATTCTACATTTACCCACTTCTCTGAAACAGCCGATTTCTCCAGTGCTTCAAGAACTGCTACACCATTTAAAATACTTTGATGAGAACGAGGTTCCTTTCCTGTTCTAAACATATTTACCATATCTACATACGCTTTACCCGGATCAGGCTCTTCTACCTGGGACTTTAGCTGTACCACTCCATTTTTTGTTTCTACAAATGTTGACCACCCATATGAAAGATTGGTAAATACAAGAGTGGCATACAAACCGCTCTTAAACAACAGATTTGCGCTTCCTCTACTTCCATTTCTTGCTATTCTGACTTTTTCAATATCTTCTCCAAACATGAACATTAAAGGCTGCAGAATATGAACACCGTAAAAAAATACGCCTCCATATTTCGAGTCCAGTTCAACAGGTCCGTAACGTACCACATTGTTGAATTCACCCAACTGCTCTACCTGCTTTTTTATATCAAAAGTACCTTCGCTTTGCGCTATAGAACTGTACGAAGTAACCGGAGTGCCATATTCGCGCGCTATTGCCAGGAACTCTTTACCCTCATTAAGTCTGTAACAAAAAGGCTTATCAATAAAAGTTGGCACTTTTTCTTTAATAAATGGAGTTGCAGCTTCCAAATGAAATTTTGCATGCCTGTGATCGACAATAAGTGCATCAATTTTTCCCAGCATTTCATTTGGATCTTTCACTCTATTGGGAATGCTCCCCTTTTCCATTGCATTTTTTGCAAACTCTTCTGTTTCTCCCCACACATACTTTACTTCAACACCGGGAAATTTCTTCTCTACATTAAACATTTTCCCAAAACCAATGGTGTGCGAATTCTCTGCACCAATAATCCCAACTCTAATTGGCTTCAGGTTATTTTCGTTTTGCTTTTCCAGTTGTGCAGCCAGCAATGATGTTGACGATAGAGCCAGAGTTGAAAATGCTGCCCCTTTTCCGACTTTCTTTATAAAAGATCTTCTTGAATCCATATTAATTGTATTCTTCTAAATGTTTCATAATTTCATTTCCCAACCTTTCTCATAATCTCTTGACCAATGCTTTTGGGCTGCTTTATCATTTAAAATATGCCCGTTTTCAGGATTAATTTCCAGCGAGCGCCCAACCCTCTGCGAAATATTTCCTAACTGAACAAGCAAGGTACTTTTATGTCCGGAATCAATGCCTGCATTCAGTTTTTCACCTTTTAAAATAGCATTAAAGAAATTCTGAAAGTGATAACCGTCTAGTATTTGAGTTGGATCTTGCCGGTTTCTTGCATCTACCTTAATATTATCTTTTACTTCTTTTACAATATTTCCCTTCAAATCGTAAACAGTATAAGCATTCGCAGTATCTAAATACAGACTTCCGTTTTCACCATAAAACATTGCCCCTCCTGATTTTCCATCCACAGGCATACCATTACAACTTCTACCTTCCCATGTCATGGAAATCCCCTCAGCAAAATCAAAACTTATTACTTGAGTATCCGGTGTTTCCCAGTCATCGTTATACCGGTATCGTCCTCCATTTGAGCTTACACGAACAGGATAATCTACACCCAATCCCCATCTTAATAAATCAACCGTATGAGTTCCGTTATTTAATGCTTCTCCGGTCCCCCAATGCCAACGCCAATGCCAATTATAATGTACAATATTGTCTTTGTATGCAGCCCTTGGCGCAGGTCCCTGCCACAGATCCCAATCAAGCCAGTCTGGCACTGCTACTTCTTTCCCTACTCCAATAGGGCCGCGATTATTAGTATACCAACATTTTCCGTAATATGCTTTTCCAATTACACCATTTTTGAGCTCCTCAATTCCTGCAATAATATTTGGCCACGACCTGCGCTGATTCCCCATTTGAATCACTTTCCCATATTTTTCGGCAGCATCTCTTAAAATTTCCCCTTCTCTGGGATTATGACTACAAGGCTTCTCTACATAAACATGCTTATCTGCCTGCATTGCCAGAAGCGAAGCAGGAGCATGCCAATGGTCAGGCATGGCAATTACCACCGCATCAATATCTTTTAATTCAAGCGATTTCCTAAAGTCACCAAATCCTTTTACTTTCAAATCCTGTTTCTCACTAACAGCTTTCATACATTTGTCAATGGCTCGTTTATCCACATCACAAACATGTGCAACTTCACTGTTTGGCTGGCTTGCAAAATTTTTAGCCAGAGCTGTTCCTCTTGAGTTAACGCCTATTACAGAAATCCTTATTTTTTCGTTTGAACCAACAATACGTCTGTAACTTTCTGCACTAAATCCCGGCAAAACCCCGGCAGCATAAACACCAGCAGCACCCAATGCCGATTTCTTTAAAAATGTTCTTCTTGAATTATTATCACTCATAGTATTAATTTTTAAATGGAGACCTATCAAAAACAATCACATCAAAACTATATAATTTGACAATATTACGCAAACGTTTGCGTTTAAAAATGAAAAATATTTCCCCTCCTGTTTCCCGACAACTACTTTTACGCAGCATAAACCCCACGAGTTGCCCAAAAATATCTACAAAAGCTAATATTAAAGACTTATAGTACCACTCAAAAATATTATAAAACCATGGACCAATAGAATAAATAAAATTTAAGATTGATTAAAATACTTTCAGTTATATTTTTATTAGCTTAAATATTTTATAAATAATTCAATATAAAGATGTACTTTTACACAATCGTTTTCGTATTATTTCTTTTTTAAATTCTCGATGGAAAACAAACGTATTACAATAAAGGAATTAGCAAAAGTATTGCAGGTGTCTCCTTCCACAGTGTCGAGGGCTCTGAAAAATCACCATAGCATTGGCCCTGAAACCCGCAAGAAAGTTCAGAAACTGGCTTTAAAGCTGGGGTATTTCCCCAATTCCGTTGCATCTAACCTCAGAAGGCAAAAAACAAACCTGATTGGAGTTATCGTTCCTCGTATTGAAAGACACTTTCATTCTTATTCAATTAGTGGAATAGAGGAAGTAGCAAATAGTATGGGTTATTATGTTTCAATCTTTCAATCCAATAATTCCTATGAAAAAGAGGTGGATAGTGTAAGAATGCTTCTTTCAAATAATGCTGATGGGGTTATTGCATGTTTGGCCCTTGAAACTAAAGAGGTTGAACATTTCAATCAGTTAAAAAAGAATGATATACCTCTGGTATTTTATGATCGTGTTTGTGATGGAGTTGATTCAGGGAAGGTAATTATTAACGATTACGAAGCAGGATATAAAGCCTGTGACCATTTAATTTCTATTGGATGCAAAAAAATTGCCCATATAGCAGGTAATCAAAATTCGGGAATATTCAGGGCAAGACTTGAGGGATATAAGGCAGCACTAAAAAAGCATAATATTGATTTTGATGAATCGCTGGTTTTTTATGGCGATACTTTAAGTCATGAGGAAGGACTGGAGTTTGCCGATAAACTTTTAAAATTACCAACACGCCCCGATGGTTTGTTTTGTGCCAATGACAATACTGCAATTAGCGCTATTCAAACAGCTAAAAAACTACAAATAGATGTACCCAACGAAATCGCAGTTGTTGGATTTAGTAACACACCGGCCTCAACAATTATTAGTCCGTCGTTAACAACCATCGACGACCACGCATTTGAAATGGGACAAGCTGCTGCCCGTCTATTAATTCGACAGATTGAAAATAACGACCAAAATGTAGTTGCTGAAACAATTGTCATAAAAAATGACCTTATTGTCCGGGAATCGACAGCAAGAAAAAAAAATTAGGATTGTAGATACTAAAATCTTATTAGCATCTACAACCCTAAATCTGAATACATAAAAAGCTCAATTACAATCCTCTATCCTCACACTTAGAAAACAATCCCATTTTGAACCCAGTAGCCAACATCTCCACTCAAATCATTAGGCTAATTTACCGGCTATTCCTCTCCCGTCATCGAATAAGGATAACTCTGCAGACTTATTCCCCGTTTTTTATTAGGACTATCTGACATCTTTAATTCAAGTTTTCCTCCATCCTGTATGGTTGAATGTCTTAGATAATTTTTATCATATGAACTCCCGTTTAATCTCACCCGGTCGATGTAGAAATTTTCTTGTCCATAATTATCCAATTCTACAATGAACTCATTCCCATTTTCCAACTGAAGAGTAATTTTCTGAAACAAGGGACTCCCCAAAACATACTGATCGGTACCCGGGCAAACCGGATAAAATCCTATGGCACTGAAAACATACCACGCAGAAGTCTGCCCATTATCCTCATCGCCACAATAGCCGTCGGGATACGGGGTATACAATTTATCCATCACCTGACGAACACGGCATTGGGTTTTCCAGGGTTCGCTGGTATAATTGTACAAATAAATCATGTGCTGAACAGGCTGGTTACCATGGGCATAATTTCCCATCCCGGCAACCTGCATTTCACGTATTTCGTGAATTACGGTGCCGCCATAAAACCAGTCGTAATTGTAAATTGGAGGAGCAACAAATACCGAATCAAGCATTTCTACAAATTGCTGATCGCCCCCCATCAGGTTTTTCAGTCCTTCAATATCCTGAAAAACGCTCCACGAGTAATGCCAGGTAGATCCTTCGGTAAACGCGTAACTCCATCGGTACTGATTAAATGGCGCCTGAAAACTACCATCTTCGTATCTTCCACGCATCAAATTTACTTCCGGATCGAACACGTTTTTATAGTTTCGTGCCCGCTCTCGGAAAAGGTCAATCTCGTCTTGCGGCTTTCCTAATTCCTGCGCCAACTTCGAAATACAGAAATCGGCATACGCGTATTCCAATGTCCGTGATGAAGTTTGTCCTATCTTTTCATCAAAAGGCAGATACCCTAATTTATTGTACTGCTCTGCACCAAACCGGCCAACCGATCTGATGGTTTTGTGATTCTCTTTTGTGTTTTTTATAATTGCTTCATACAATAATTCGATGTCGTAACCGCGAATTCCTTTTAGATATGAGTCAGCGATCAACGAGGCTGAGTTTGAACCAATCATGCAGTTGCGATGCCCGGGACTGGCCCATTCGGGCAGCCATCCACTTTCTTTGTATGTATTTACCAACCCCTGCATAATTTGTGAGTTTAATTCGGGGTACATCAATGTAAAGAAAGGGAATACAGCCCTGAATGTATCCCAAAAACCATTATCGGTAAACATGTAACCAGGCAGCACTTCCCCGTTGTAAGGACTGTAATGCACGACGTTATTGTTTTTATCGAACTCATAAAACTTACGGGGGAAAAGCAAAGTACGGTACAGGCACGAATAAAATGTTTTTTGCTGTTCCTCCGTTCCGCCTTCAACCTTGATTCTGGAAAATTCTTTTTCCCAAACCAACTGCCCTTCCTTTTTTGTTTCAGCAAAAGTTTTATTCCCCACCTCGCGCTCTAAATTAAGCCCGGCCTGTTCCAAACTGATAAAAGAAGAGGCAACTTTAACGTTTATTTTCTCTCCGTTTTTTGTTTTGAAACCAACAACAGCTCCAACATGGAAACCTTCAGCTTCGTTTAACTCCTTTAGCACACTGTCTTCCCATACTTTTGTATCAGAAAAATCTTTGTCGAAAACAGCTACAAAATAGTTTCTGAAATTATCGGGGACTCCCCCGTGATTATTCTGACAATAGCCAATAATCTTGCGTTCTTCCGGTATTATTTTTACCATTGAACCACCATCAAAACCATCCAAAACGATCCACGAGTTTTCATGCTGCGGAAAGGTAAATTGAAATTGAGCAGCACGATCGGTTGGAGTCACTTCGGCAGTTACGCCATAATCAGCCAGATAAACGCTGTAATAATGCGGTTTTGCAATTTCCGCTTTATGCGAAAACCACGAAGCCCTTTCATCTTCTTTAAACTTCAGTTCACCAACAACCGGCATAAACGAAAATGCAGCATAATCGTTAATCCACGGGCTTGGCTGGTGGGTTTGTTTTATTCCCCGAATTTTATGAGCATCATACGTATAACAAAAGCCATCTCCCATTTTCCCGGTTTGCGGAGTCCAGAAATTCATCCCCCACGGACGGGCAATTGCCGGGTATGTATTCCCGTTTGAAAGGTCACGCTCAGAATCGGTTCCCATCAAAGGATTTACCAAATCGGTTAAACGTGTAGTATTTGTGCATTCTTTTTCTGAAGTGCAACTCACAAGAAATAATAAGGAAAAAAGATAAACGATATTCTTCATCGGTATTAATTGTCAAAATTGGTTTGTTGGATTCTCGCATCAGTTTTCGCCTTTAAAATGCATTTTAGCGAATACTAATGTGAGAGTTAAATTATTTTACGCCGGTCAACATCTGCTTTTTCAAACCTTTGTAGTGCTGTTTTATTTTCGAATTGCTTGTCAAATCCCATATCGAAGCGTTATGTTCGCGCAACGCCAAAATGGAAACAATCCACCCTTGTGTCCAGCCACTTTCAATGGCCCAGGCTCCCCAACCAAGATCAGCATTTGAGCCCCAGTGTTCATACCGGCCAAAATCAAAAGCGCGCATCCAGCCTCCATTAATTTCAGGATGCTTTTCAGAAACCACCTGTATACGGCATAAAAATTCGGCCAACTTGTCGACAGCCGCTTTTATTTTCGGGTCGTTAGTTACATAATAGGCTTCGTGCAATCCTAAAAAAGCAAAGTTTGTGGTATACAAAAGGTCACTCACTTTGTCTCCGTTTTGGGCAATAAGCGGTGCCTCTGCTGTTCCATAGGCTTCATTACTTTGCGGAGGCGGGTATTTTCCTGTTTTCAGATCCCCCAATTCTTCGCGAATTGCACCGCAGGTATCCTGAAGTTTTAAAAGATCATCTACAATTGTGTAAAGCATTTCCCTGTTTCCCTGAGTATCTTTTACCCGTACCAACCAGGCAAGCGGCAGTAACATTCTGGCTTTTTCCTGCGCAATTCCATTTGTCCACTGCCATCCTTCCGGATATTTATGCATGGTTTCTTTAATGGCTTTTTCGGTTCTTTCAAGGAATATTTGATCACCGGTTTTATGATAAGCCCACAACATACACGCCCAAACATAGGCTTCAAAATGTGGAGAATAGTACTTTGTATCTTTCTCGTAGTAATGCTTCCAACCATTTTTCTCAAAATCAGGAATATCGATGCGGCTGCCCCGAAAACCTGATTCCCCTGTTGTACGAAGAAGAGCAATCAGGGATTTCATTAACAGATTGTCCCAACGATCAGAGCCGGTGAGTGCCGACGTTGTTAAAGCACCAAGCAAAAACCGCGCATTGTCGTCGCCATAACTGGCCCGGTACCAGGCAAAATTGCTAATCCCCCAGGGAATTAACCCATAGGCTCCGTGAGTGGGATTACCGTATTCTCCTTTCATCGCATCCGATTCAAAAAGATAAAAATCCAGGATGTTTTCAGCAATTCTAGAATATTCCGGTTTTTTTAAGACATTTCCGGCACAGGCTAGCGCCATTGCAGTCTCTGCATTACAATCGCCACGCCTTACAATACCAATTGGCTGGCTGCCTTTTTCATCTATTCTCGAAAATACACATTCGAAAACACCGTTCTTTCCATCTCCCACAGGAAATGAAGCATCCCAATCAAGCATCCAGTTTCCCGAACCTTTCATTATTTCCAGAGTATCTTCCAGCGATTCGTGAACCAGCATTTTACTGCTAAAAAACCAGTCTGCTCCTTTTGCAATACTATTCATTTGGTATTGTGTTGGCAACTCTTCCGTTTTTTCAAATGCAGCCTGAATCTCCGGTTTCCATTCGAGCCCAACAAACGAATTTTCGGACAGGACATATTCCAAAATAGAGTTCCAAACTCCGGCCCATGCTTTTTGAGGCGCGTAGCGCCCCCGAACCATATTACTCAGATTCGTTGTTGAAACCAAAACCGGATAACCCGGAAGTTCGAAGAGAACAGGTACCGTTTTTTCAGGCAATCCATAAACTGCCTTATCAAATCCGGCAACTTTTGCTGCTACAATATAACTTTCCGAAATATTGGTTGGAATATAATGCAACCCGTTTATGCTCAACACATCCAAACTGTCTGGCATTCCTCCAAAAAACGAAGAATTTACAACTGCCCGCTCCAGATCAGCTTTTACAGTTTTCCCCAATTCCACATCGGGTAAAAATGAAGGATACTCAAGATAAACCCTTAGTTTCTTTTCCCTCACAATTGAGAAAAACTCAGCAGAGAGCTCAGCCCTTTTTGCCGGATATTCATCAGCAAAAATCATTAAAGCATCTCCGTTTGCGGCCTGCTTTGCTGCCTTCATTGGAGAATCATACAGTATTGTTTCTATTTGATTGTGTTTATCCAGAATTCGATACAGATCATTCGATTGCTTTCCGGCCACATGCACAACGTTTACCGACTGCGTGCAAGCCACAGGTAATAATGCTATTAGTATTCCAACAAAAACTAATAAAATGCTTTTTATACTTAAACTATATGAAAAGAGTTCAATTTTATTCTTTTTGAATTGCATAGGTTCTTTACGGTTTATGATGGTTCTTTCTAAACTCAACATTGAAATTTCTGAATTCTAAAAAACAAAAGATGTCTACACTGTAACTTAATTTTACCCCTCCAACCTCCCCTAAAGGGGAGACTTAAAATTCCCTTCAAGGAATTTTGGGAGACGACATTATTACTTGCAAACAGTATCTTTTACTATTTTCAAATTCTCGCGAAAGACACCCTCTTAGATAATTTCAATTCTTAGTTTTCAAAGGTTTTATAATACGGCTTAATGGAATAATTAAACTGATATTTATCGGATAACAAGCGGTATTGTTCCATCGGCACCGGGCCACAACTACCGCCACCCAAACCGCAATGGTTTGCATCGATCGTTAAAATTGTTGCCTTGCGTTTTGTAAGCTCGTGCGGATGATTCGCCCTATCCAAATCAATTGGCAGATAATGTAAAGCACTAAAATTCATATTATTTTCAGCAGAAATAAGCAATCCTTTTCCTGAATGATTAGTAATTGCAGCCCAACGTACTTCGGTGCGGTTGCCACAATCCTGGGTTCGGATATAAGGAACAAACATATCGCCAACCGTAGTGGTATATTTTCCAATGGCAGCCGACCGGTTTCTGTCAGAGTAGTTTTCGTGCGGACCGGCACCAAAATATTCCACTTTTTCAAATCCTGCAGGAAGCTGCATCAGAAAACCGATTTTTGCCAGCATCCATTCTGCTTTGTCAGGATTGATGGTATTTTCTACATGAATGGTTCCATCGCCCAACACCGTAAAAGAAGTATTTGTAAGAACTGCATACCCGTCTTTTGAAACCGATTTTATTTCGACAGAAACTACCACCGTGTTATTCGTTAATTTCGTTTCAAAATTTACAACTTCAGTCCGCAAATTGTGCAGTTCTTTTTCCTGCCATATCGGGCCGGGACCTGTCCCAAACACATAATCGTTATCGGTAGGTGCCCTGAAAATATTCAGCGTTGGCCCGCCAATTCCCGGCTTTTCATTTTTTGCCCAATAAATTTGTTTTGTCTCCGGTTTTAGCCCCTCAATTGCAGCTTTTGGAGTTTTCAAAATCTCAGTTTTATAATAGTTGAGCCCGGTAATTGTTCCTACTTTTTTGTTGAATACCACTTCAAAGTTTTTCCCTGAAACAATCACTTCAGACTCATTCTCGTGCATATTTACAACAGGCAAACTCACCGGATCAACCTGTATTTCAGCAGGTGTTTTAAATGGAACATTGAACTGTTCCCATGCCACAACATGCCCGTGTTTCGCCCAGGC
Source organism: uncultured Draconibacterium sp. (assembly GCA_947492175.1). Taxonomy (GTDB): domain Bacteria; phylum Bacteroidota; class Bacteroidia; order Bacteroidales; family Prolixibacteraceae; genus Draconibacterium. The sequence goes on from CANLMQ010000004.1 coordinate 187,842, forward strand.
CAAATCTTTTTTTGTACTGAAACTTATTTTTAGGAAGTACTCTGCACCAGCCAATAATTCAGGAGTTTTAAAAGGGATGGTCATTTCTTTTGATTTTCCCGGCGAAAGATTTAGCGAGGGCATTTCATCAGCCTGAACTACTTTCCCATTGCATTCCAGCTCCCATTTTAAGCTGAACTCATTCAAATTAAAGAATTGATATTTGTTGGTAATTTTCACTTTCCCCGAGAGCAAATCAACAGGCTCGAATCCAACATACTGGTACACTTTTTTCATTTCCTCCATTTTTGCAGTCACCTGCCTGTCGGGAGTTGTGAGTCCATTTATGCAAAAAATCCAATCGGTTGGCCGGTCGCCAAAATCGCCACCATAGGCAAAAAAGAATTCATCTTCTTTTCCGGGAACAGGTTTTGCCAATCCCTGGTCTACCCAATCCCAAATACATCCACCGATTAAGCGCTTGTGTTTTTCAATAGCATCCCAATATTCCTGAAGGTTTCCAACCGCATTTCCCATGGCATGTGCGTATTCGCAAATAAAAAATGGTTTGGGATCATTTTCTGCGCCTTCCTGGTCTACCAGTTCAACAGTTGGATACATGATCGATTCAACATCCGCAATTTCATTGTACCTTTCGTAGTGCACGATGCGTTCGGTATCTCTTTCTTTTATTGCTTTTGCACAAGCCTCAAAGTTTACTCCCGGTCCCGCCTCATTTCCCAGCGACCACATAATAACCGAAGGATGGTTTTTGTCGCGCTCAACCATGCTGACTACCCTGTCGACATGCGCTTTTTGCCAACTCACATCGTGTCCCAGCGATTCCTCCTCGTAGCCCATTCCATGGCTTTCAATGTTGGCCTCGTCAATCACATAAATACCGTGAATATCGCACAGCTTGTAAAAATCGGGATGATTGGGATAATGCGCCGTTCGTACCGTGTTTACATTAAACTGTTTGAACAATTCGATATCACGCCACATACTTTCCAAACTCACGTGCCTTCCCGTGAACGGATCGTGTTCGTGGCGGTTTACGCCTTTTAGCAAAACGCTCTTCCCGTTCACCCACAGTTGCTGATCTTTTATTTCAATTCTTCGGAAACCCAAAGGCGTTGAAAGAACCTCTGTTGTATTTCCTGATTCATCTTTTAAAACAAAAACCACCTGGTACAAATTCGGAACTTCAGCCGACCACAATTTCGGATTGGAAATTTGAACAGACTTTGAAATATTCAGTCCTTTTTTTGTAGAAACTTTTCCAACAGGCAAAGACAAAATTGGTTGATCATCTCCCACCTCTTTTCCATATTCTGAAAGAAAAATATCGCAGGTAGTTTTTCCTGAACTTCCGAAATTTTTAAAATGAAGGTCGATGTTTAAATCTGCCAGAGTCAGGTCTTCATTAAAATCGGTTTTCAAAGAAAAATCCCAAAGATGAATTTTTGGAGTGGCATACAAATAAACATCTCGGTAAATTCCACTCAAACGCCAAAAATCCTGATCTTCCAGATAACTGCCATCGCTCCAGCGGTACACTTCAACAGCTATGTTGTTTTTTCCCGGTTGAACAAAATCAGTAATATTAAATTCAGCAGGAGTCATACTTCCCTGACTGTACCCTACTTTTTGGCCGTTCACCCAAATATAAAAAGCACTTTTAACCCCTGCAAAATGAATAAATATTTCTTTGCCATCCCAATTTTCAGGAACTTCAAACTCTCTTTTGTAAGAGCCAACCGGATTGGGCATCTCACTTTTGGTGAAATTGGATGGTGTTTCAACCATTATAAAAGGAGGCTTTTTTGTGAACGGATAATTTACATTGGTGTAAATTGGTTTTCCGTAACCTTTCATTTGCCAGTTTGACGGCACTTCAATATCATCCCAATAATCCGTATCAAAGTCATTCTTGTAAAAATCTTTTGGCCGCAAATCGGGGTGTTTTACCCAGTTGAATTTCCACGTACCGTTCAAATCCAAGACTAAAGATGAGTTCAATCTAAAATCGGCAACAGCCTGTTCTAAATTCCCGTAAGGGATATAATGAGCACGCGCCGGTTCTTTGTTAATCCCGATTACCTGCTGATTTTCCCAGTCGGGTACTAATTTTTTCTGCCCTGATGCAGAAACCGAGACTAAAACTATAAGTATAAAATAAAGTCTTCTCATGTTCATGTTATTTCTCTTTTCTCTTGCGATTTTATTGATTATGGCAAAGATTCGATTTAAGTTTTACGATTAGTTATTTTGTTCCATCCACTAATTCTTGTTAGAGCTCAACTAGTTCGTGTTTTGTTAAATTTATGTAGTACACCCAAAGTGATACTAATGTGTGCAGCATAGTATGTTGGTAAAATCAAATAATTCAGTTGTTTGTATCCGATGTATTCGTATAATGCAATAATGGTATCTGAAGTTAAAACGAAGGTAACTCCCAGAAAATAGCTCCACTTTAAAACCGAATCTGATTTTATTCCCAATGCAGCTCCTACTGAAATACAGGAAATTATAAGGTATATAAAAGTAGCAATACGCAAAAGAGTATCATCAATTGCCGGAGAGAGCTTCAAAAAGAAAAATACCAGATAGGCCGCCAACAAAACTACAGTAAACAGTTTGGGCAAACGCCCGTTTAATAAGGCAAACAAAAGATAGCCAGCATGGGCAAAAAAGTAAAAGCCAATGCCTGCTGAAAACATAATAAAACTATCTCCTTTAAAAGATAAGAACCAATCGCCTACCATCGAAAAAAAGAAAGCTCCAAACAGATACCAGATATCGGTGGATGCTTTTAAGGTTTTTCGGAACAGAAATGCAAGGACAAGAATGCAACTGCCCGGCACTGCCGCTTTAAAGAAAAAACCATAACCATTGTTCGCAAAATATGACAATACCAATGGAACAATAAGCCACAGGTAATTAATTTTTATTAAATTTTTAGTCATCGTACTTATTTAATTAGTTAATAAAATGTTGCTTCCAGCATTTGGCACAAAGCATGATAAACGGGCAAGTGCAATTCCTGCACCTGATAAGTTTCTGTGGCATCAACATGAATCACTACATGGCAATTCTCATTTAGTTTTCCGCCATGCCTGCCCGACAAGCCAATTGTTTTCATGCCCTTCGCGTTTGCGGTAATTACAGCATTTATCACATTTTTTGCATTTCCCGAAGTTGATATTCCGATTAATACATCTCCCGGATTTCCATAACCAACAACCTGCTGGGCATAAATAAGGTCAGCATCCACATCATTCGAAAAGGCTGTATTTAACGCAGCATGGCTAGTCAGTGCAATTGCAGGAAGAGCACCTTCCAGGTTGGTTGCCAGATAAGAACCATGCTCTTGCGACGTTGCAATCAATTCTTCTGATAAATGAGACGATAAGGGTCGTTTCTTCGTAAAACTTTTCATCAACTCTCCTACAATATGTTCTGCATCGGAAGCGCTACCACCATTTCCGCACACCAAAAGCTTTCCTTCCTGAGCATAGCTATCTCTGATCAACTCAAATGCTTGAAATATTTCGGATTTGGAAGCCTCCAAGACAGGATAACGGGCAATTAAATTTTCCAGAATTTGATTCGTATCCATTGTCATCTGCTATTAATTGGTTCTGTTTATTCCATCGATTGCCACACTTAAACTGGCAAAATCGCCAACCTTGTCACCCAATTCGGCAGGCACAATTTTGCATACTTTCCAGGCTGGCTCTAAAGCTTCTTTTTCAATCACACTGTTGCAAACAGCATCAAAAAGATGGGGATTTCGGGCGTATACACTGCCAATAACAATGCGTTGCGGATTTAAAACATCAATTAAAATAGACAATCCAATACCGAGATACTTCGCCGATTTTTCAAATGCGGCAACTGCGGTTTCATCACCCTCTGCTGCTGCCATAGCCACATCTTTGCTGGTAATACTCCCAACGGTTTCAATACTATCGCAAAAAGAAACACTCTCTCCTTTTTCCAATTTTTCAATCACCATTGTCTGAGCCATTCGAGCAATTCCGGCGCCGCTGCAAAATCCTTCAAACGAACCTTTCTTTCCGTAAGCTTCCGGGCCATCTTCATCTAATCGGATATGTCCAATCTCGCCGGCCAAATCGTTTGTGCCTGCATATAGTTTTCCATCCAAAATTAAGCCGGCGCCCAGACCAGTCCCAAAAGTCAGGAAAATCATATTTTCCGTTCCTTTTCCTGCCCCGAATTTCCACTCGGCCAAAGCACAGGCATTGGCATCATTCTGAAGAAATACAGGGACATTAAATTTATATTTGAATAGGCCACAAATTGGAATATTATCCCACCCAGGCAGGTTTGGAGGCGATTGTATAATACCCGTTTTACTATCTAACGGCCCTCCACAACTAATACCAATACTTACAAGCCGGTATTCTTTTAGTTGACTAACAACCTCAGTTGCCTTTTCTAAAAGTTTGGAAATTGCATAATCCTGCCCCTTGTTCGTATTAGTATCAAACTGAATTCTTTCGAGAATTTCCATACTTTCGGTGCCCGCAATAACAGCACATTTAGTTCCGCCGATATCAATTCCCAGATAATATTGTTTTTCCATTAGTAATATTGTTTAGTTCTTATTTTCGTTTAGTTTTTTTGCACTACTCAATTTAATCTTTGGTTTTGGTTGTGTAAGAACAGAATGCCTAAAAAAAACATAATAGCCAGATTCACTACACCCTACGAAATCGGGTCTTCCATCTTTGTCCCAGTCAATTACACTTGGTTGAAATCCATGATCTGAAAAGATAATTGGCTCACCCCAGCGTTTCAACACTTCCGGGCGTTTAAAAACAGGCTTTGTTTTCGAACCTACATTTTTAAGTACATATAAACTGTATTTGTTGCCAAAGAGGTTTTGGGTCATGATAATATCAAACAACCCATCACCATCCCAATCACAGTCTCGAATTTTTACATATTTATTTCCATCTTCCAAAATAGGAGAGCCATTATTAAAATAAAGTTGTTGACCTTTTTTAAGGGCAAGTTCACCTGCTTCATTTTTATAACGCTCATAAAGGACCAAATTCTTCACCCCATTTAAACCAATTATATCAGTTAGCCCATCTCCAGTATAATCTGCCAGGGCAAGCCTTGTCCTAAAATAGAATGGGCTGGCTTTTTCCTTTGGATATGTATCATCAATGGTTTTTAAACGGGTCTTTTCCAGTAATTCTTTGGAGTCAGTATATCCATCTGGTAAAATTTGTTTTTGTTCACCGAATTTGGGATTTCCTTTTGTACCAATATTTTGAAACCAAAATACACGGTTGGTTTCGTTGGGAACTACCATGTCGAAAAGCCCATCTTCATTCCAATCAACACAGGCCACAGAGGGGTATCCCATTGCACCATGCCAGTGTTGTCCACCAAATACCCCATCACGATAAATCCTAATAGTTTTCCCATTTGCTTCAATCCATCTAGGAGCTTCAAATTTGGGGTATTCATCAGTGCCAGTATTTTCATATAAATGAATTCTTCCCCATGCTTCACCAGCCAATAAATCCATATCTCCATCTTCATCCCAGTCTTTCCATTCTGGTTTTTCCTGGTGCCCTCCAACAAGAGGGCCATTAACATGACTCAAACTTCCATCCTGGCTAAAATGTGGTTTTCCATCTTTTATTGAACGTTTGAAAAGGATATTTTCATCATCACTCATTAAACCTTCACGATCTTGCCACTGTGCCCATCTGTATCCTTTTTGATCTGCCGGGATATCTTCAAAATTTCCCATTTTTTGGAAAACAGGTATATTACCCCCCATATTTTTAAACAAAAAAACAGTTGCTGGTTTGAGGTACTGATTGTTGCCAATGATATCAATTTTACCATCCATATCAACATCACCGAACGAAAGATTATAGGCACTGGCCATACAAAAAACAGAATCTCCATCAGTTGTTTTTAACATTATAGGTTCTGAAAGTTCTGGTATCCCATTAGCATCAGGTCCAATGTTTTTATAAAAATAAACCAATATTGGCCGAATTGAAGTTGGGTTTAAAGTCCGTATACCTAACAAATCAATATCGCCATCGCCATCTATATCTTGAGCATCAACTGCAGGGATATAGCTATTCTCGATAATTGGTCTAGCTGAATATTGTTTTACTTCCCTTAATATGGGTAGCCCATTTTTATCTTTTCCTGTATTTTTTAGAAATGAAAAATGTGGATGCCTGACTGATACTAAAAGTAAATCAAGTAAATTATCGGAATCCCATTTAACAGGCTTCACCCAATTATAGCGTAAACTTATTGGTACAAGTGAATCCGTTGCAGCATTTAGAGGATGATAATGTAAACGTGAATGAAAACGAGTTTTAATTCCTTTCTCTGAATTATCAAGACCTTTATAGTAGAAAATACCATCATAATCCCATCCAAACCTTTCACTATAATGGTTTATTGAAAATGCATCAGTTAACCCATCTTCATCATAATCAACCAGGAGATTCGCCGACATTGAAATCAAAGGTGCCGGGGAATTTGTATTAAACATTAACTCATCACCCACGCCAATGGCTGGAATATAATCAGGTTGAGCTCTGGATGTTTTGCCATATGTATCAAACTGAATTCTATATTCTGTCATCTGAGGATCTTTTACTACCCACCAAACTTTTCCTTTAGCGTGATATTTTAAATGTTCTGACAGTCTAAAATCAACAGGATTAAATTCTCCATTTTGTGGATCTTTCCCTTCAACGGAAACAGCTAACCGGTCGAATTCTCCCTCAACTCCCAGTTGGTCCAGATAATATGAAAAATCTATTTCTGCTTCACAAGGAATATTGGGTGCGGTTAGAGATGATTGTTCCACTGTAGCTGCAATGTAAAACCGTGATTCTAACTCACGTTCAGAAGAACACGACAATACCAGAATTGCACAAAAGAACAGCACAGGTATTTTAGAGTATTCTTTCATGATTTCCAAATAGTCCTCACTTAAAAAGCTGTTTATTCTCATTGGAAAATCTTCTAATAAATACTTTATTTTAAAGCTTTCTGAGCATAAATCCCTATTACCAGTAAGTACAGCATAACTACCAGCAATACGAAGAAACTTGGTACCACACCAAAAGTTGAGCTCACAAAACCCATTACCGGAGGGATAAATGCTCCACCGGCAACTGCCATAATCATGAGACCTGAAATTTCGTTTACACGGGAAGGCAATTTAGCCACAGCAATGGCAAATATCAGCGGGAACAGGTTTGCCGAGCCCAGGCCAATCATAAAAATGCTGATTCGGGCCAACATGGCGTTGGGTGACAGAATCATGCCTAAAAGGCTTATTAATGCTACAACCGTTGTTATTAAAAGGAATTTTTTTGCCGAAATCCAATTTAATAATACAGCTCCTAAAAAGCGGCCAATCATTAAAGCCGTAAAATAAATACTAATTCCCAATGAAGCATTCTCGAGTGATAAATCAAACCGGTTTTGCAAGAAGTTTGCAATGTTTGAATTCATACCTACATCTGCTCCAACTGTAACAAAAATCCCCAATACCAATAATAAAATGAACTTGTCTTTAAGCAGCGAAAAACATGTTTTAAATGTAGCAACTGTTTCGTTGCTACGGGCCTCTTCAATTCTGGTAAAATAAAGCCACAAAATAGAAATTAAAGAAGTTAGTGCATAAACAATAAAAACCAGTTTCCAATTACCAAATTTTGCCGCCATAAAAGTTGTAATAATCGGACCTAAAAGAGAGCAGATGGCTTTTATAAACTGGGCAAGGCTCAAACTACTTGCGTATTTTTCTTTTGGAACAACATCGTGCAACAGTGGATTTGCAGCAACCTGAACAATAGTATTTCCAATTCCAAGAAAAACAAATGCAGTTAACATTACTGGGTAACTGTAATGAATAAAAGGAATTAACATACCTACAGCGGTAATTGCCATCCCAATATTCAGCAGCACTTTTTTTCCAAAACGTTCAATCAGCAGACCTGTTGGAACCGAAAGAAAGAAAAACCACATCAATGCCATCGATGGAAGAAATTGTGCGACTTTGTCTGATAAACTAAAATCGTATTTTACATAGCCAGTTGCTACTCCTACTATGTCCACAAATCCCATTACAATGAAGGACATAAATACCGGCAAAGCCAGTTTGGGGTTTATTTTTGAATTAATCATAGTTAGTTGCTTTATTGATTATTTTTTTAGTCCGGTCAAATCAGATTCAAAATTAACCGTTCCTGTTCCTTCAATAATTTTGGCAGAAAAATTATTTCCCAGATCAATATTTGAAGAAGTTTTCAGTTCAATTTCCTTTCCTTTTCCTAAGTTTTCTAGAAGAACCATCTCGCCATCATGGTCGAAAATGCAGCCGTGAATATTGATGTATGTTTTTCCAAATTCTGATATTGTGTTCGACCTTAAATATTCTGGATACACCTCATTTCCATAAAAGCTAAAAACCTTATTTTTAAGTCTGGAGTTAGTAATGGTAATCATATTAACAGGTGTTGTAACCTGTACTACCGGAATATCCTTTTCATATAAAACTTTGATATTATCAAAAACGATATTTTCCTGAACAGGAATTTCAGCCCCAGGGTAATACGATCGATTGAATCTTCCCATGTCGAATTGTATTGAAAATGGGATCCTTGGTTTCTCCAACTGAATGTTTCTGAAAATAACGTTTCTTACACCAGCGGTATAGGAAATTATTTCCTGCGTCATCACCCACGTAATTCCATCAAGTACTTTTGTTCCACTTTCGAAGTCGGGTCTTGTTACCGATTCGTAAAGTGTGGCATCAGCAGGCATTTTTACCCGGTATATCCTCCCGTTTGAAACCACTGCATCCGACTGCTGCACTTTCATTCCTTTTTGCCAGTCGATCCAGGCACCGGCAAGCATCCGGCAGAAAAAACCAACTGTTTTTTCCTGGTTCAAATCATAACAGTTTTCAATTATTCCGTCTTCAATCCAGCCCATTTCAGGATTCGATGTTGAATAGTCCTGCGCATTTAATGCAATGGCATCGTCGAAGGTTTGAAACACACCATCCCTGATGGTAAATCGTTTCCCTGGCCCAAAATGGATTCCATCTTTCTGCCCTTTTATAATTACATCTTCGATAATTACATCTTCGAACCGGCTTATCTGTACGCAAAACTGGCACCCCGTTAAATCGTAACAGCGAAAACCTTTTAATTTGAAATCTTTCACATAAGAAAAGCCCAATACTCCCCGTAATCCCAGAATCAGATCGGAACAGTTATCAACTCCGTTTACAATAACATGTAATCCTTCAATGGTAATGTTCTCGTTATATGTTCTGCTTAGAGCTCCTTTATTGATAAAAACCTGAGCATAGCGTCCCTGTTCATCCACTTTTTTCAGGAATACTCCTTTGCCAAATATTATTTCTGTATTACTCCCCACATATAGAGTCGAGGCTATTTTGTAGGTTCCGGGTTGCGAAACCACAATTGTACCACCCAGATCAAGAGCATTTTGCATTGCCGTGACATTCTCTAAACCGGTTGATTCCGGCGAAAAACCAAATGAAGCAGCATTAGTAAAACCTACTGTTTCTTCCGGATTTTTAATACTACTCGATTTATCTTTTGAGAATGCACCAAATGATGTCACAAGAAACAGTGCAACAAATAGCAGCAATGCTTTTTTACTTTTAAACTTATTCATAATCATTATCTATTTATTTTTCAGCCCGGTTAAATCAGATTGAACAGTTATTTTTCCACCGCCATCGATAATTTTTGCAGAGAAGTTTTTTCCCAATTCAATATTCGATGAAGTTTTTATCTCAACCTCTTTCCCTTTCGCCGTATTGTGCAGCAATACCATTTCTCCATCGTGCTCGAAAATGCACCCATGAATATTGATGCTGGTCTTGTGATATTCTGACAGTGTGTTGGTTTTTAAATATTCAGGAAGAACTTCATTCCCGTAAATTGTAAACCCTTTATTTTTGAGCCGTGAGTTTGTAAGCGTAATCATATTTACCGGCGACGAAATTTGCACTAACGGAATATTTGCATCGTACAGCACTTTTACATTGTCGAGAATAATGTTTTCCTGCACAGGTATTTCTGCTCCCGAGTAGTAGGAACGATTGTGTTTCCCCATATTAAATTCAATGGAAAAAGGAACCCGTGGTTTTTCAAGCTGAATATTCCTGAAAATTACATTCCTGACTCCAGCTGTGTACGAAATAATATCCTGCGTCATCACCCAGGTAATTCCGTCAAGTTCTTTAGTACCACTCTCAAAATCTGGTCTGGTCACCGATTCATAAAGAGTTTCGTCTGCCGGCATTTTTACCCGGTATATTTTCCCGTTCGAAACCACCGCATCCGACTGCTGCACTTTCATTCCTTTCTTCCAGTCAATCCAGCCACCGGCCAGCATCCGGCAGAAATAGCCCTGCATCTTTTCCTGATTCAGGTCGTAACAATTCTCGATAATCCCATCTTCAATCCAGCCCAGTTCAGGATTCGAAGTTGAATAATCCTGGCCATTTAAAGCAATGGCATCATCCAAAGTTTGAAACACTGCATCACGGATGGTAAACCGTTTTCCGGGGCCAAAATGAATACCGTCTTTATCTCCTTTAATAATAACATCCTCAATAATGACATCTTCGAACCGGCTTATCTGAACACCATACTGGCATCCGGTGAGGTCGTAACAGCGAAATCCTTTAAACTTTAAATCCTTTATATAGGAGAAGCCAATCAATCCCCTTAAACCTAAAATCAGATCGGAACAATTGTCTACGCCATTTACAACAATATGCAAACCTTCAACTGTAATATGCTCGTTATAAGTTCGTGTAATGGCACCCTTGTTTAGTAGTATCTGTGCAAAAGAACCCTGCTCATCCACTTTTTTAAGGTAAACCCCTTTACCAAATACAAGTTCCGTATTGCTCCCGATATAAAGTGTCGATGCGATTTTGTAGGTTCCCGGTTGCGAAACCACAATTGTCCCTCCCAAATCAAGGGCCTTTTGCATGGCAGCCACATTTTCCATTCCTGAAGCTTCGGGAGAGAACCCAAAATCCGAAGCATCGATAAAACCATTATTCCCGAAAACCGGATTAAAAATCAGAATTGTAATAATTGTAATTAGTAATATCTGTTTCATAAGTAATTCGTTAATTGTTATTTTGATTTTCTATAAGTTTTTTACACTGTGTAATCATTTCGTCTAATTGATTTGGAGGTACCGGGAATTGAACTGAAGGATTTGAAGCGAGCACTTGTTTTACCTTTTGAATATCGGAAAGAGCTTCCTGGTATTTTTCCAGTTTATAATATGCCTGCGCCTGTAAAAATAAGGCCCTCAAATCATCTTTATTATACTTCAGCCCTTCAGTAAAATCATTCACTGCCTTTTGATATTTTCCTTCCTGTAAATAGTTTTTAGCCCGTGAGAAATAACCGGTATAAGGATCACAACCCACCAGCTTCGTACTTATCTCTTCGACTTTTTTAGTATCGTTGAGAGCAGAATAACACTGTACCAATAACTGAAGAGCCATAGGATGACAATCTTCTTTTTTTAATATCACTTCCAGATCGTTAATGGCTTCCAGATATAATGATTTGGCCGCCATCTTCAGCTGAGCTCTTTTTAATCTGTACTCAACACTATTGTCCAGTTCAATAATTTTTGAATACACTTCATTGGTATTTTCATAATCTCGTTGCTTGTAATAAATATCGCCCAACGTCATCCATGCAAAAAGGTGGTTTGGATTTATTTCTACCGATTTTCGGCTCATTTCAATTGCTTTGCCGGGATTCTCAGCAATAAAATACACCAGCCCCCAATCGCCATATTCTTTGAATCCTTTGTCCGGCATCTTTTCAATCATCTCAATACAATGCTGTGCATTTATCTTTGCCTGCTCTACATTACCTTGTTCGCTCAACATCACAGCTTTCAGGTAAAAACCATGATAGTCGTCAGGATTGCTGTTTATCTGAGATTCAGCTTCTGCAACAATTGTATTTATATCTTTTGTTTTATAATCATATTCAGCAACAGTACTTGCATAATCTTCCGTTTTTGTGAATTCATCTTTTATTGACAGCCAATCATCGTAGTTTATGTTAACAAATTCAGGAATATTAGAGGCTTTCATATCCACTGCCAGTTGTTCCAGCCAGATTGGGGGAGTATCATTCCCGTTTTCATCAATGTGAGTTAAAAACAGCTGCGTATACGGACCGAAATATTTGGTAGAAAAAACCATCCACTTGCTGTTTGGAGAAAACGAATGCCATGAATTCATTTCATTGGTATTGCAATTCATTAAGCGCGGCTTCCCTCCTTCGGCGGGCATGATATATAATTTACTGTCGGGCTGCAACAACATAAAGTTTTTTGCCATGCAGAATACAATCCATTTACCATCGGGCGAATAACGAGCAAAATAATTACTCCTATTATTTTGAGATGCATCCTTTATTGGAACAGGCTCTCCGCCTTTCCCATTGTTCCAGGGAACACGGCACAAATCGAATTTAAAATCCTTTCTTCTGTTGATGTAGTCATCTGCAAAACGCATATCAAGCACCACATTGGTTTGCGCCTCCAAACTTGTATCCTGATTATAGGAAGATCTTGAAAACAGTATTTCACTCATATCAGGAGCCCATTCCGGAGAACTTTGTACAAATTCGGAACTGCTGGCCCCCTTCATCTCTGTGAATTTTTTGTTTTCAATATCATAATGAACCAGCATTCCTTTTACCGGAAAAAACAGCTGCGAATACCAGAAACTTTTATCCACCGGAACAAAAATGGATTTATCTTTTACCGTACTAATGGCATATTTCCCATCGGGCGATATTTTGGCAAGCAAACCAAAAGTACTCACCCTGTCTTCCCGTTTGTAATCGGTCCACGAAACAATATTTTCGAGGCCAATTTTTGCCTCCTGCTCAACATCGGAAACCGCATAATTTCCCTTGTCATTTCCATAATCAACATCCATGGCAAACCGGGAACCATCTTTGGAAAAACTATGGCAATTGGCACATACCGGCATATTTTCCAGCATCATGCGTTTTTTGTTTTTGGACACATTGCCGAGATACCATTTTAAGCGATCCCGGTATTTATTTGCATAAGAAAAAGGCAAGGGTGTAGCTCTGTAAAAAATGGGAGCATCAACAGAATCTTTTGAAAAACTAAAAATCACTTTTCGTTCCAGTTTGTTGTTGCTCACACAAAAAGCTACAGCCTCATTTTTTGATTCCTTTTTCAGTTTTTCCCACAAGTCAACATCCGGCATAAAACGTGTCTCAGTTGTCGTTGCCCGATACTCAAAACCGGATACACTAAAAGAAATATGCCACTTTAATTCCTGCTGTTCTTCAGACTTCCAGATAAACGAAGCCGGAGAAAAATCAGCCGGAAAAACAGCGTTTTGAAAAGGATAAATTATAGCCAGCTTTTCTTCTTCAGAAACTTTGATATTCTGATAATTTTTTTGATCGTTCCATAATAAAGTTGCACCTGTTGATGCATCCACCTCTTCGTGGAAACTTCTGTCGGGGAAAGACCCAGCAAACAACCTTTCACCCGGATTTGGAGTAATAGATACGGTTTTGTTCCTGTTTAAAACAAAAACAACAGCTAAACCAATAAGAAATACAATGGCCAAAATTCCAATACCCAAATACCGAATGTTCTTCTTCATAAGTTCTGTTTGACTTTTATAATGCTAATAATACATGCTCTCAAGCAAATACATCCAACGGTTCGAAACATGTATCCAAATTTCTTTATAGTTATAAAGTACTGCCGGCTGCCAATAGGGCAAATCGTCATTTCCCTTCGACTGAATTCCAACCGGAAGTCCTCCAACAATGTCGCCACAGTGTGCCGAAAACTGAGGTGAATAATCGTAACCTTCGCCATACATCAGGCTTTGGTTAAAGGGATTTTTTCCCACATTCCACTCCAATTGTGCCTGACATATTTTCTCAATTTCCTCATCTTTTAACAACTGATTGGCCTGAGCCAGACTGATTGCATATGATAGAATAACCGGAGAATTCCCCCGGCTTGATCCCCAAACCGGAAACATTCTAAGGTAGTGCTCATTATCCAATGGAATACCCTGCAAAATTTGATTATTATCGTTGGTGCCAAGTTTATAAACACTGGCCGGAATCATATTATAAGGAGCCGTTAAATCTGCCATTGTTTTTAAATACTCAGCATACAACTTTACTGAAGAAAACCATTCCCGGTATTCTTGGTGATCAGGAAAAAGCTTGCATAACTTAACTAACCCGAGTATGGGCGACAAAGCGCTAACAACATGACCCTGTACAAAAATTTTATCGTTCTGGCTGCTGGTATAAAAAAAGCCCCTCAACGGGATCTTCCAATCTTTCAGTTCTTTTTGCTGGCATCGCATTAATTTATCAGCATAGACAACAATTGCCTGTTTCACGGCCTCATCTTTCGTTACTTCGTATAAAGCACAACCAGCCCAAAGCTTTCTTGCCAACTCTGCAACATCTGACGGAATACCTTCTTTTTCATTTACTTCCCAATCTTCTTTAGCATGTTCCAAACAGATTTGGGCCAATTCCGGATTATGCTTAATTAATGCTTTCATTGCTTCCACTTCGGCAACAATCGCATAACAATTATGGTCTACTCTAAAACCGGTATCAGCCAGTTTATCATCTCCATTTCCTATAATTCCGTCAGACCAATGATCTATTACGGTCCAGTTCATTTTAGTTCCATCCTTAAACCGGTTTTTGTGTATCCATTTCAGGCCCCACAAAGCTTCTTCCAGCAGTCTTTTACTCAATTCAGGATTCTCATTTTCAAATTTCCGCGCCAGGCGAAACAATGTTCCAGTTGTTTCTGAAGTACTTGCATAATTTTGAGACAGATCGCCTGCATCGTGCCAGCCACCATTTAAGATTACAGTATCCTGTCCGGATATAGTATACCAATCAGAATGGCAAACGTCATGAACTCCCTGCACCTCATATCCACAACGTAAGCAGTAATATAGGTTTATGGTTTTCAACAGAGTTTTCATCCAAACATCGTCTTTTACAGGAAAAGGCTTGGTTATCACATTTCCATATGCCAATTTATAGGTTCCTTCCTTTTTTACTTCGGAAAAATCCAGTTGGGTAAAATTTCCAATCGTACTATTTACTTTTTCAATGCCTTTTTCCAACACCAGTTTTCCATCAGGATGAGTAAGCACCTGAAATGTTTTTCCTTGGAACAAAGAAGTAATGGCTGTTTTTGAAGAGGAAGAATTATACCCCGAATGAGAAAATGAAATATCATTATTCGTATTCCAACCTTCGAAATGCTCTGTTTCTGTGCGTTGCCATGCCAACTTATCGATATAAAATACAACGGTATCAGAAGCATTGATCGTGTTTCCCTGCTGACGGTAAACAAACGAAATGCTTTTTACCTGATCTCTTGACAAGTGCGGTACTTCGAAAACCACATCATTCCATTGCCTGTTTTCAAGCATTACGGTATGAAGTCCTTCTCGAAGGTATTTATCCGGCACATTATTACCGTTCTGCAAAATCATAAACAAATGAATCTTTTTATGACCAGGGCAGTCGGGATAAACTTTTGCCGATATTCTTGTGTATTCCGAGAAATCCTCGTTTTCAAATTCGCGGGAAACAAACATCCAGTCCCACATTCGTTGGTCTGTTTGCATTGGAGTTTGTGTTTTTGTCGGCGATTTGAGTTTCAAAGAATACTCTCCTTCAAAAACCTGCTCTTCTGAAAGACCAAAATCAATAAAAGCCTCCTCCTTAAACTGCAGCTCTTCGCCGGGAATAAATACCCTCCCCTGCCAGTTATTGAGGTTCTCCATACCGTCAACAACCGTTTCCTTTATAACCTTTTTCTGCTGCCACCGGTACTGAAGACTGTTCGACAAATCAGGCGATAGCGGTTTCATTGAATAAACATCTGTTTCGATAGGACTATCAACCGGCACACTTTGAGTTTTAAACTGACAACCAGCCGACAAAGCATAAGACACAATCAATAAAAAGCAATACAAACTATACTTCATTCATCAATATTTAAACAGGTATTCTCTTACTAAATTTTCATTCATTTTCTAACTGACAGTATTATTCCCTTCCTACCAGCATAAAACTTGCAGGAAGGGAACTTCTATGACTAATCCTTATAAAAAGGATCTTCGCCAACCGGAGCAATAAACAATTCTCTTAAAGAGTGATCGGCAGCTACTTCAACCGTGATTGTATCAGATTTTTTCAAGTCAAGAATATCTGCTTTGTACCATTTGTCGTAATCATTATGAATCAGGTGCTGATTTCTTTTTATCCACAATTGTACTTTTGATGCTTCGTCGGCGGTAATTGTAAATGTGTAGGTTTTTACCCCCTTGTCATTAGTTGTTTTGCTCGAACAATGATTTCCTTTTATAAACAGGAATTTACCATCGTATGCATGAACCGGCTTTTTCTCATCAGTTGGGTGTGCCAACCACCAGTCGGTTTCCAGGCTACGGTGAAACTGGTTTTCAGCCCAAATGCGGAAGAAATAGCGTTTACCGTTCTCCAATCCTTCGATGGTGATTTTGTTTCCATAATTCAGGTAAGCACGGTTATCGGCAGTCTCACTGTTATTCAAGCCATAGCCAATTACATATCTTTCTCCCAGTCGATCGTCTTTTGCAAATTCAAGATCAACCGATCCATTCCAGTCCTCAATCTTCGTAACAACAGGTGTTGCCGGCACATCTATTTCAGCAACAGGCGTTCCTTGCACATATTGGATTTCAGTGGAACCTAATCCGACCAATTCTATTTTATAAGTAGTAACATTGGGAACTACCTTTACTTTGATCTTTAATTCCGAACTTAAATTATCAAATTTCCATCCCTGATTTGCGTTTTCAAAAGCATGACCTGATGCTTTAACTTCTACACCGTTTATTACGATTTGTGAAGGCAAGGTTTGTGGAATAATCAGAGCAAAATCTTCTTCTATGTTTTCAAAAAAGAGGTTCGATACATTCTCTGAATGTTCAATTCGTAATACTGGATTTTTCCCTTTATGTTCCGACAACATTTTTGAACCGGCTTCCAAACTAAATAACTTATAAGTAGTTAGCAGGTTGTGTTTATCCATATGTTTGAAGTGTCCTCCTATTTCCAGGTTTTTATTCAAACTAAGATTGAGAACAGAATTTTTCCTTACAAATACCGGTATCTTATTTAACTCTTTGTTCACTAAAATTGACTGATTTCCTGAATATTTCTCATGTGTCCAGAAATCAATCCATTCCCCATTGGGCAGGAAAACAATGCGGCTAGTACCTTTTGCCAAAACAGGCGCCACCAGCAAATCGTTTCCTAAATAATACTGATCGTCTATCTTCCAGTTTTTTTGATCGTTTGGGTGGTAATAAAACATGGGACGCATCATTGGCCAGCCACGGCGATTGGCTTCAACAACCAAATCAGACAAATATGGGATTAGATTATAACGAACCCGCGTATAAAATCCGTAATTATCTCGTCCGTACTTATTTTGCTCGCGCGGTGCCTGTGCCGTTCCATGATCGTGAAAAAATGGGGAAAAAGTGGCGAACTGAGCTCCTCTGATGTAGTTTTCTTCAGCCTCGGGATCGTCAGCTTTAATATATCCTCCCAAATCATGTCCAGCATAACCCAAACCGGAAATAGACGCTGACATCAAGCCCAAAACAGTTCCTTTTAATTGCGAGAAATTACGCAAACGATCGCCATTCCAGAAAATACCACCACGCTGGATTCCCAGCCCTCCACCACGGGTCCAGGTAATTCCGCCTTCAGGTTTTATCTCTTGTATTCTTTTATAAACCTGTTCGGCATATAAAACCGAGTGCACATTTTCAATTCCCGGCGTTGGCTTGTAGGTTTTGTAGTCTTCTAAACCTTTTGAGATAAGTTCACAGAAATCGATTTTCACGCCATCCAGGTTGTATCCGTTTGGCCCTGATTTTCCGTTATCATCTCTTAATTTTGGCCCGTAAATGTTTTCCATCCACCATGCCATGGCATGCGGATTACTGGAATCAATGTACATATACGATGTTTCGCCCGAATCGGGATTAACCGTTTCGCCCGACGAACTAAATTCCAATATCCGGTCGTTTTTGTCGCGCAAAAAATAGTTTTTTACCGGAGCTTTGTCGTAGCGGTACTTTTTCAAATTTTCAGGAGTGTCCTGCACCTGACCTGTGAGATCCCAGAATACTACTTTTTTATCTCGGCTATGCCAGTAATCAATTAACTCGAAAGGCGTAGGAACCTGATCCGGCTCTGTTCTGATTTCATGGAGAAGGCTTTCCCACAAAACAACACCAAAATGGATTCCATATTCATCCAACTGGTCGATATCTTTTTTCGCTGTTTCCGTATCATTCCACCTGCGCCGCGAATACCAGGGTTCTAAACTCCAAAATGGAATTAAGGGATTTTTCCCTGTAATATCGGTGTACTGCTCCATTACTTTCAAGGGAGAATTGTTGGCAAACAAAAACCATTCAATTTCAGGGCGGCGCATCGTAACTTTTGTGATGTCCTGTTTTTCAGCTCCCATATCAAAAAGAAGTTGCTCAGCAGAATTCACCAGCACACCATAATTGCGCGAAGACATGTAAAACGGAATTGATTTATAGGCCTTTTCATCGGTGTGTGACCAGGCATCGTATAAATCCATTTTTACGAGTTTCCCTTTCTGATCGTAGCCATTTAAACGTTCGCCCAAACCCAGATAATGTTCATCTGCACATTCAACTGCTACCAATTGGATTACCTGTTTTTCAGTTTCAGGATGCGAGATAATTTCGGTGTACCCTTTCCACAACACTTCATTGGGCAACCTGATTATTGATAAAAACTGACTTGTTTTATCAAAAACTACTTTCACCTGATTTGATTGCAGAGTTGCTTCCTTCCTATTATCAAATGCTTCAATTCCTGCAGTTGGTGATTGTTTTTTCTTTTTGCCAGGCTTTTCGCTATTTGTATTTATTTTTAGCTGCTCCTTATCAATAAAAGTAATGAAAGTGTAAAGCGCTTGCCCCTCACATTTTTGTTCAATTTCCATACAGTTCCCTGACAAATTAACGACAGGGGTTTGCGCTTTTAATATATAAGTTCCGAATAGGATTGACAATCCCAAAATGTAGATTTTTAGTTGGTTATTCATGTTTTAGATTTTGGTTTTTAATTGAATTTCTTTATTCCTGCTTTATTTACTATTGTTTTTAGTTTTGAAATTTCGGTTATACACTTCCCGGCCAGAATATCTTCTTCAGTTACTGTTGCCATTAATATCTCTTTGGCTCCATCTCCATTTCTTTCCCTGTCGTAAACGATATAAATTGTTCCATCAGCATCTTGTGTTGCATTTGGGTACGACACGGCATTTCTTTCGTCAATCATCAAATGCCCTTCCCAGGATTTTCCATCATCTTTTGATATCATTGCTGCCAGTCTATTTCTTCCAGTGTTTTGGTAATGATTAACAAGAAGCAGGTTGCCCGATGCCAATCGGGAAATATGAAACCTTGAACTGGGACCGCCCAAATTGGTTGGTTCTCCCGGAGTCCAGGTTTTACCACCATCATACGAATAGCTTTCACCAATTCCATAATGAGTTCGTACAAGCATCCATAAAGAGCCATCCTTTTTTTCAATTACTTTGTGTTCGTCGTAATGCCTGTTGGGCACATCAGCCCCACCTTTCAGTTTAAATGTTTTACCATTGTCGGTTGAACTATACACATTTGAGAACTTTTCGTTTTCGTAGGAAATATCCAACACAACATCAGGCTTTTCTTCTTTCCATATTGCACAAGGAAGCAACCATTCTCCCGTTGAAAGAAAGGTTGGTTTGTTCATCATAATACCATTAGCTATTCTTTCCGGTTTTGTCCACTTGGGTAATTTATCGTCAGGATTAGCCGTTTTTATAGCCCAGACCCCACACCTTCCGTCATAAAGCCCGGAGCTTTGTACCCAGGTAATCCAAAGGTTGTTTTCCGGGTCTTTCCAAATGCATGGATCAAAGGTTCTGACGCTGTCAGGATGTTCAATTACCATTTGAATATCGGACCATGTTTTGCCTTTGTCATTGCTCCTGACAACAAGAACGTAATTCTCATTGCTTTCCCTGGTTCCCCCACTGTAGAATACTGTCCACAAGGTTCCATTTTCAGTGATTTCAATGCTAGGAATTCCCTGCCATCTCCGGTTTTCATCTTTATACTTTGGATTTTCAGGATTGAAAATTATTTCAGGGGGAGCTAAAGATGCATCTATTCCTGACCCGGGAGATTTTATTGTTTCACTGATCTTTCTAGTTGAATTGCATCCTGCAAAAATAAAAATAATCAGGGCAATTATTAGGTTTAGTTGGTTCTTCATAATTCCCAATCCTTACTGTTTCTGTACTACATTTAAACAACTACAATCCTTAATCCTTCTTAGGTTCCGGCCCCATTGTAAATTCCAGTACGCCCCCGTTTTTTACATCTTCATAGGCAATCACTGTTTTCGTATATTCCTTGCCGTTTAGCTTAGTTGACTGGATATAATAGTTATCAGCAGTGAGATTATGCGCTTTCACAATAAAATCGTTGCCATTCGGAAGTTTTAATTTGGTATGCTTAAATGAAGGTGTTCCAATCACATACGAATCAGATCCGGGACACAAAGGATAAAATCCCAACGTACCAAAAATATACCAGGCGCTCATTTGTCCACAGTCATCATTACCACATAATCCGTCGCGTGTATTTTTGTAAAGGGTGTTTTTAACTTCCGTAATAATTTCCTGTGTTCTCCATGATTGACCGGCATAAGCATACAAATACGGAACATGGTGACAAGGCTCGTTACCATGTACATACTGACCAATTAAACCAGTTACATCAACAGTAAGCCCGTCGCCGTAAACTTTAGGCTCTAAAATGAATAATGAATCTAATTTATTTGTAAATTTTTCAGGGCCGCCCAGCAAATCAATCAATCCTTCCACATCGTGCTGAACATGCCAGGTATAATGCCATGCATTTCCTTCGGTATAATTTCCGCCACCTGTGCCAGCATGCGAAATTTTGAACGGATCGAAAGGAGTATCCCACGAACCATCTGAATTTCGTCCACGCATAAAAGATGTATTTTTATCGAACAGGTTTTTATAAAATTCGGCACGTTTTGAGAAGTATTCGTAATCTTCTGTTTTCCCCATTTTTTTCGCCATCTGGGCAACACACCAGTCGTTATAACACAATTCCAGCGTGCGTGAAACCGATTCTTCTTTTATTGAATCGGCAGGGAGGTAACCGTACCTCATATATTTCTCCCAGTCGGTTTTAAAATTATAATCGCTACTTGTTGAACTGTGTTTTATTGCCTCGTAAGCCAGCTCCGCATCAAAATTGCCAACTCCTTTTAGATAAGCATCTACAATCACAGGAATTGAATGATTGCCAATCATACAGAAGGTTTCGTTTATTCCATACTCGTTAATTGGCAGCTCCCCTATTTCGTTGTAACGCTGAAGCATCGAATTGATAAACTCATTGTTCTTGTCAGGATTAAGAAGAACATGAAGAGGATGAGTTCCGCGGTAAGTATCCCACAAAGAGTAGTTTGTGTAAAAATCACGATCACTTTTATGAACTTCACCATCCCAACCCCGGTAATGACCATCAACATCGGAAATCAGGTTTGGCGAAACCATGTTGTGGTATAGTGCCGTATAAAATGTCGTTTTTTTATCAATATCATCACAGTCTATTTCCACTTTTGCCAACTCTGTTTCCCATGAATTATTTGCAGCACGAGCAACTTCTTCAAAATCCCAACCCGGTATTTCGGCTTTGATATTTTTTGCCGCTCCTTCTTCACTGGCCATTGATATCCCTACTTTTACTTTAATTTCGTCGTTTTCACCAAATACCAGTGCTACCTTACAAGCCTGACCTTCGACTTTCTTATTCTCTCCTGTTTCGCCATCAACGTAGCTTACAAAACTTTCGAATGGTACAGAAAACTGAGCATAGAAAAATACATGTTGTTTTTTTACAAATCCGGTAGAATTCCGGTATCCCGCAACAGTATTGCTGTCAATTATCTTCAGATAGCTTTGAACCGTATTATCTTGTATCCCATGGTCGAGATCGATAATAATTTTTCCGTTCTTATTCTCTTGAAATGTATATTTGTGAAATCCAACTCTTTTTGAAGCAGTTAACTCGGCTTTGATACCATAATCCTCAAGTTCAACAGAATAATATCCTGGTTGTGAAATTTCGGTGTCTTTTGAGAATCCTGACCTGTAACCTTCATTTGGAGATTCCTCTGGTCCAGGAATAAATTTTACATCGCCGGTTACAGGCGCAAATAAAATATCTCCCAAATCACCTACACCGGTTCCACTTACATGAAGATGAGAAAATCCCATAATAGAATTATCAGAAGCATGATAACCAGAACACCAGTCCCATTCTTCGGTATCTGTATCAGGACTCAATTGCACCATTCCAAAAGGCACCAAAGCTCCGGGATAAGTATGACCATGCGCGTCTGTTCCAATAAAAGGATTTACAAAATTTGTTAACCTCGAATTCTGACTTTTATGTTTGCTACAAGCTGTTATACAAAGCAAAATAATTGGAAGATAAATTAAATACTTATTCATAATATTTTTTTTAGTTCTCTGTGAGACTGCAACAGCCTCCTGTTCTGGCCAAATTTCAATTTCAAATCTTATACAGAAATAAAGAATTAGTTGGTTTAGCTAAAGAACTGATTATTGAATGAACATTATATAAACAGATCAAAAGATCCACTCTTTCAAAAAGAAAAGCCACAAAACATCAACACAGACAATTCTATTCTCTGAAAGAATATCGATTCTTGTGGTATTTGAAGGTTAAAAAAACCAGGAATGAATAGCCAGCTATTAGGCTGACGACACAATCCTGGTCTTAAATTCAAACTAAACTACCAATATTTAATTAACTAAGTTTGGATTCTTTACACCATCGATAGACGGATAAGGAGCAAAATAATGCTCTTTGGTCGGTTGATTTACAATTTGATTTTCACTTGGATCACGTTCCGAAACAGATGCTTCAACCCTTTCAAGACGTACTAAATCATACCATGGATCGGTACAAAAATAACCGCCTGGAAATTCCCATGCTCTTTCTTGAACAACTGAATCTCTAAAAGCTGTTTGCGATAAACCAGAAGTAAGATTAGGAAGACCAGCCCTATTTCTAACGTCGTTAATAGCTTTGTATGCAGATTCGTCAGGTGAAGATGACATTGCTTTGGCTTCGGCATAAACCAGAAGGTTATTGGAATGAGTAAGGGCCACCTGTGGACGGCTGCTTTTCCAGTTCATACCTTCCCATGGTTTTTCCCAATCAATTTTTCCATCCCAGTATTGTTTGTACCATGGATGTTTTGAGCTCAGTTCGGTATAATGCTTTGTCGTTCCATCCGCCATTGGGAACTCCCATATAAAAATAGCATCTTTTCTTGGACCTTCCGGGTATCCTTTGAAGTAATTCAGATCAGCGTAATAAACTTCCCAACCACCATATTCTCCGGGTGTTCCACATTTGGGACACCCCCATTCGTTATCGTTATGAAAAGCCAAAACTACTTCTTCGCATGCCCTATTTTCATAATTGAATTCTTTTGAATACAAATCAGCGATGTTTTCCATCAGTTTATATCCCCAAGTACCGGCATTGTCGATAACTTCTTTTGATTTTGAAGCTGCAAGAGCGTATTTCGATGCATCATTTAAAGGATATCCAGCCATTGAAAGATATACATAAGCCAATAATGATTTTGCTGCTCCATTTGTAACAGCGACACCTGCCCTTTTCGTATCATCGTTCCAGTTTGTAGGAAGATAATCTTCTGCAATCTTCAAATCTTCAACAATTACGTCATATATTACCTGAGGACCAGTAAGAGTCATATCATTTGATACCTCCTCTATACTGAGATAAAATGGTAATTCGTTGTACATTCTAACTAACTGGAAGTAAACATATGCCCTGAGAAAGTGTGCCTGACCTGCTGATTTTTTCTTTGCAGCTTCAGTAGCGTCAGCACCTTCATAATTGTTAATAATTTTATTACAGGCATTTATTGCCTGGTAAGCATATGCCCAAAACCTTAGCATTTCTCCATTGTCTCCTTCGGTATTAAATACATCAACCTCTACAAAATTATTAAACTTCGATGTTTTATCTCGTCCTGCTGTAGTATATGCAAGAGCATTCCCATAAAAATATAAATCCTCAAATATTTCATACACCCCTGTAACAGCCATTTCCAGGTCACTTGCCGTAGCGTAAAACGTTTCAGGATAAACATCACCTTTAGGGGCAATATTCAAAAATTCCTCGGAGCATGAAACAAATATGCTGCTTATTATAAGTATGATTAAAATCTTTTTCATCTTTTAATAAATTAAATTAATTAAATTAAAATTCCAGTGAAACTCCGAATGTAACAGTTGTCGGTAATGGTTGTGTACCAAAATCGCATCCTCCCCATAAGTCATCGGTACCGGAAGCAGATACTTCAGGATCCAGTCCTTTATATTTCGTAAAAGTAAGCAACTCTTGTGCGCTAACAGTAAGTGCAAGCGTCCCAAATTTTACCAAGTTTCTGGGAACGTTGTAGGTTAGTCCCACATGTTTCACTTTTACCCAGCTACCGTCCTCAATCCATTGCGATGAATTCAAACGTTTTGCATCGGAAGTACTGTGGATACTTTTATATTCGGCATCAGTATTAGTTGTAGTCCAGTAATCGGTTGCAGGACCTTTTAGCATAATTGTTCGTGCATCGGAATGAACAGTTGACATAGCAGCGCGTGCAAGATTAAATACATCCTGTCCGTGCATTCCCTGAAGCAACATTGAAAAATCGAAATTTTTGTATGAAATAGTGTTATTTAAAGCCCATACAAAATCAGGGTTGGCATCGCCAATGGCCTGCCCGTCATCATTCAGATTATATTTTCCGTCTCCATTCACATCCTGGTATTTATAATCACCGGGAACATTCCCAAAGCTTTCTGCCTGCTCTGCTTCTGATTCCTGCCAAATTCCGAGCAATTTATACCCCCAAATAGTACCCAAAGGAAGATCTTCCTGAACTCTATAGGTATTTTCAGACAACATTCCATTTCCATTTGTTCCTGACATGAATGCCGCCTGTTCCCCTAAGTCAAGTACTTTGTTTTTTACAGTTGAGACATTAAAGTTAACATCCCAGAAAAAATCACGGGTTTGAACGGGTTTATAGTCAATGGTAAATTCAAAACCTTTGTTGCTTACCTCACCCAGGTTTTGCAGATAAGCCCCGTCGGTTGCATAACCATAGTAAACAGGTAATTCCAGATAAGTTAACAGGTCTTTAGTCAATTTATCGAAGTAATCAAATGACATAGACAATTTCCCATCCAATGTTGTTATATCCAAACCAAGGTCGATTTGAGTAGTTGTTTCCCATTTCAAATTTGGGTTTGCCGGTTTACCCGGAATGTAACCTAAAATATCAGATCCAATACCATAATCAAAATTGTTTTGTCTCATAACTGTATAATCAAATTTGCAAGGATTACCTGTTTGTCCCCATCCTGCACGTAGCTTTAAGTTTTGAAACACTCCATTGTCTTTCATAAACGATTCTTCCGACAAACGCCAGCTGGCAGCAAATGAAGGGAATGCTCCAAATTTATTTTCTTCAACCCGGTTCTCCGGTCCGCTTTTTCCATCAACACGATAGGATGCAGTAAAATAATACCTCGATTTGTAGTTATAGTTTAAACGCCCCATATATGCTATACGGGAAACCTTTTCATACCCAGACTTAACACTTTGTTCAGAACTCATTCCAATAGTGTAGAATGAAGCAAGATCAGGTAAAGGCATTTTTTTCCCGGTACCTTCGAGCTTCCAAATTTCAAAAGATTCTGCTTCATAAACTCCGGTAACCATTACATTGTGAGCCTCAGCAAACGTTTTATTAAAATCGATTTTATTGATAAGTCTCCAGCTAAAATTCTCCTCAGAGTTACGTTTTGCATACGGATCGTTTGGCTCTAACCATGCATTATAAAAATTTCCTCCCTGGATGCCAGATTTACTTGCAAAACCTGTAACATTATATGACAGGTAATCGGTAATCTTATAGTTTGCATTAAGAATAGAGCTTACGCCATGGGTCTCCGTAAAATTGTTTTGCTCCATAGCATACATATACGGACTATCAAGTAATGCTCCGTAGTGGTCTGTATTATTGTAAATACCATTTTCTTTATCGAGCCAGATAGGTTCTGTAGGAGACCAGTTCAAAGCCTGGAAGAAGGGATGATGTTTACTTGTTCCGGTTGACAATCCACCGTTTTTAGTTTTCGATTTAGATGCTGTTATATCCAGGTCCATACTCAGGCGTTTCGATGGCTGGAATCCAATTTTTGATCTCAAAGCGTAATTTCCGCCACTTTTGGTGTTGACCATTGTTCCTTTTTCATCATCATAACGCCCTGACATGTACACGCTAAGTTTATCCAGTCTTTGGGAATAAGAAATTTGATGATCGTTCCTTATTCCTGTTTGTGTAATGGCATCAAGCCAGTTGGTGCCACCTGAATTTCTGAACTCTGTTATTTCTGCTGCGGAAAAAGATTGAGACTGGTTAAAATCGTTAATATATTCAGCGTACTCGGCTGCATTCATTTTATCCGCATAATCAATATTCCTGTAGCTGAAGCCGGTATTTAACGATACCCGGATTGTTGGCTCAGCCGAAGTAGCTTTTTTGGTTGTTACCAATATAACACCGTTAGAAGCTCTTTCACCATAAATTGCAGTTGCCGATGCATCTTTTAATACTTCAATAGATTCAACGTCCTGTATCGGACCAATAGGCGCTCCAATAACTCCGTCGACAACAGTAAGCGGGCTATTGTTTCCTTCTATTGAATTTGTTCCCCTGATACGCATTTTAGTTGGAGAACCAATATCTCCTGAAGTTCTGGAAAGGTTTATACCTGCAACCCTACCTGACAACATATCGGAAAGGCCTCTTACTGGTTGATTCTTAAGACTCTCCATATTTACAGAAGAAACAGAACCTGTAATATCACTCTTTTTCATTGTACCGTAACCGATAGCAACCACCTCATCGATACCAATAGCCTCAGGCATCATACTAATATCGATAACAGTTTGGTTGTTAACCTCTATCTCTTGTGTTCTCATACCAATAAAAGAAAAAACAAGAATAGCCCCGTCTGCTACCCCGGTAATAGTATAACTTCCATCGTTATTGGAGATTGTTCCCTGTGTCGTACCTTTTACTACAATAGTTACTCCTGGTAGTGGTTGTCTTGAATTATCCAAAACAGTTCCTTTAACTGATTTTTGCTGAGCATCCAGCAAACTGTTTTTTGTTGCCCCTTTTACTGAAAGAACAATTTGCCGATCAACAATATTGTACTCAACCGGTGTACCTTCGAACACTAAATCAAGCGCCTGATTAATTTTTTTATCTTTAAAATTTACATTTACTTTCCGCTCAGTATCTACAATTTTACTGTTATACAGAAAATAGAATTCAGATTCATCTTCAATTTCAGACAAAACCTGTTTAACCGTGGCATTGTTCAGGTTCAGACTTAATTTTGTTGCCTGAGCATAACCATCTAAAGCTAAACTATGGACTGTTGCAAGTAGCAAGGCATAAAATGTTAACCTCATTCTAATAAATGTTTTTGTGGCCCACAGCTTTTTAAGCTTAAGCCAGTTGTCATAACAATTTTTTTTCATAAGTTTACTTTGCTTTTGAATTAATACTAATATTTAGTTTATCCTTTTTCTTTCGCCTAAAAAAGAAAAAGGCAAGAGTTAAAGGGAGGCAGGCCAATGCCTCCCTATTGGTTTAATTTATTTTTGTCTTATCTCTATTTCCATTTTCTGAAATGTTTTATCATCATTCCGTTTTCTTTGCTTAATTGAATAATCTATTGGAGCCGACATTTTTAACAAATCCAATATCTGGGTTAACGATTCATCTTCAAATGTTGCCGTGTATACATAATCTTCCAGATCATTGCCGGTTAACTTAATATCAATGTTAAACCAACGATTTAAACGTCTTACCACTTCCTTCATCGAATCATCGCGAAACATTAGAACTCCCTCCTTCCATGATATGTATTTTTCTACATCCACTTTTTCCAGGTAGAGTTTATTTTCATTATTCTGAAAGCTTGCTTTTTCTCCAGGTAACATGGAATAGATAATTTCTTTTTTATCCGAATATTCTCCCTGAAACAAATTGATATTTCCTGAGGCCAAAACTATTTCAGTTAAATGCTCCTCCGGATAATTGGATGCTTTAAATTCTGTCCCGGTCACCTCTATCTTTATCTTCCCTGTATTTACTATAAATGGTTGTTGTTTATTTTCGGCTACATCGAAATACGCTTCTCCTTTTAGTTTAACATCGCGGGTAGCATCATTAAAAGCGACAGGATAGCTTAAACTTGTTTTGGAATTCATGTAAACTTTTGTACCATCGGGCAACAAAAATTCGGAACGGCTTCCAGGAGGAGTTTTTATAGTATACCATTCGGTTTCCGCCATTTGGTGCACAGGGGACTTTGTTGCAAAATAAAGTGTTGCGATAATTAGGGGAAGTATTAATATAGCAGCAACTTTCTGAAGAAGCATGTAAAGGTTTGGCGATTTAATATTTTCAATTTTGCGATTAACAGTTTCCAAAGCTTTTTCAGAATTGTACTTCTTCATGCTTTGGAGATGCTCCATGCCTTCCCAAACTCTAAAGGTATCGTTAAAAAGTTGCCTGTTCTCTACCGAGGCTTCTTTCCATTCCTCTACCTTTTGCCTTTCTTCTTGATTTAAGACGTTTTTAAAATAGTGAGGCAATAACTCCTCAATTGTTCGGATTTTCATTTATCTTTTCTTTGCAAGTGCAATTTTTTTTGCCCTTAACACTAGAAAGACGATTAACTCCTTACAAACACATATATAATCTTTGATTTTTTTACTCCAGAAAAATATAAAGTAAAGACATTGGCAGGTAGGGAGATAAATCTTTACGCAAAAATTTCAATGCATTACTGATTTGTAATTCAACTGTACGCTTTGAAATTCCTAGTTTTTCAGCAATTTGCTGATTTTTTATTCCTTCAATACGACTAAGTTTAAATATTTCGCGACAGCGGGGAGGTAATTTTTCGAGGCTTTTTTCGAACAGTGTTTCAAGTTCTGATTCTGCAAACCAAAAAGAAGATAGATTCTCAGCATATTTTTTTGTATCAATTGCTGAGTTTAAATGCTGTGCCCTGTTTTTTTGCTTTTTCAAATAATCAAGAGAACGGTTTCTTACAGAAGTAAACAGATAATTCTTCAAAGAAGAAGAAATTTCGAGCTGGTCGTGTTTTATCCAAAGTGTAATAAATAAGTCCTGTACAATATCTTCAGAGATATTTACATCGTTTACAATTTTCTCTACATATGCACACAGTCCTGAATAGTAATAATGAAAAACAAAATCGAAAACAATCTTATTTTTTGCTTTAAGACCTTGCAAAATAAACTTCTCGTCCAATGTTGTTAGTTAAATAGTTAGTTAACGCTAAAATACAAAAATATCATTCCAAACCAGTTTTGTAATCCAATTTGTTGTAACCAACATCCAATCAAACAAAAAGATAAAATGGGTAATATACTGACAGTCTACAAATTATAGAACGAAATCAAATCCAGTAATTCAATTGATTCCCTATTATTTTAATATGACTCAAAGATTGAGCAAAACAGAATGTAATGAAAAGAGGTGTTTGCAGAATTGCAAACACCTCTTAAAAACCGGTGAACCTGAAGGGACTCGAACCCCTAACCTCCTGATCCGTAGTCAGGTGCACTATCCAATTATGCTACAGGTCCAGTGCGTTTTTCCTTAAAAGCGCTGCAAATATAACGCTTATTTGTATAAAAACAAGCCCGCACCAAAAATTTCTGTCATTTATTTTCTACTTTTTCAACACTTCAAAATCCCTGCAAAGCCTAATAGTCTGGCAGTCAACAAGCCAGGATTTCTTACTGCTTAACTATATTTTTCCATTTTTTCTTCAATGTAAACATTCTCGGAGAAATTTACCTGCAATTTCAGGTTGGTAAGCATCTTTTCAGTTCCTGCATTGTTGCACGCTCTGTGAATTTCTTCAAGCAACTGCGGTAATTCTTCAAATTTACATTCAACAACAGTCTCAAATGGACACACCTGGAATCTGTAACCTGATTTCTGAATAGTTTCAATGGCCTTATCCACCAATTCATATTTAATTTTCCCTTCTGCCTCAGGTAAAACCTGAATAGCCACATTAATTTTATTTGTCTTCCAATTCATCAAAGTCTTCGTTATTTTTTTGGTGTATTAATTGTATTATTTCACTTCTCGACAATATTTTCACATTGGTTATAATTAAATCTTCCTGTAAAAATCCTCCGTATTGATTACATTCTTCAATCACATTCTGAAATACTTGTTTAATCTCAACTTGCAACGGCAGCATAACCAGAGAAGATGAAAATCCTTCTAAAAAATCCATCGATTCAAATTCTCCATCGTGTTTTTTCAATTCAAATATCAGTTCATTTTTAAGAAGCTTTTGTTGTGTTGCACTTAACATTTCACCTGTCGCCTTATTTAGAAAAACCACATAATAGCGCAGTTTCTGTCCTTTTCCGCCCAAACCTGTTGAAATAAAAACCTGATGTTCATCCAGTAACGAACTGTGCATTAACATCCTGCTTTCCTGCAATGCCAAAATAGCCCATTGCTTTAATTCTCCTTCAGCTTCTTGTACATATTTTTCGAGTGTCCGATAGGCTTTCACATCATCGAAAACGGCAATCGATATTAAAATTTCCTTCTTACGCTCCTCTCCTACTTCTTTATCAAACAATCTTTCGCGTTCTTCGAAACATTCTTTAGCAATATCTTTCTCTCTTAGTTTTTTTGTAAACTCAAAGTATTTCATTTGAATCCCCACATCAATTTGTTCTTCAAGAATGCTAAAGTTCTCAGGTAAATCTTCCAACGCTTTTTGAATATTTTTATAATATTTATCTTCTTCCATACACTACCTCTAATCGAACAAAAGTAACTACTTGTTATAAGTATGTAAAGAACAATTTAATTTTATTTTAAATAACAGGAATTTAAATATCTTTGTACGCTTATTTTTATTTAATTTAAATTTAGAGAACAGGGAGAGGGGAAAGCGTGAAGTTAAGCGAGGTTAAACATAACGACCCTTTAGTAATTACAAAGGTTTTGGGTCATGGTTCGTTCCGGAAGAGAATAACAGAAATGGGCTTTATTCGGGGTAACGAAGTAAGAGTTATTAAAACATCTCCGTTTAACGGACCTTCCGAGTATAAAATTTTAAATTACAATATTACGCTTCGAAAATCGGAAGCCGACATGATTGAGGTAGTTCCGATAAATAAATTCGACAAATCGACAAATGGAACTTACGAAGGAACCATCGAACGTAATATTGACCTCGTAAATCAATCTGAAAGAACCCGGATAATTAATATTGCACTTGTTGGAAATCCGAATTGTGGAAAAACCACACTATTCAACTTTATTTCGGGTTCGAAAGAAAAAGTAGGTAATTACAGTGGAGTTACAGTTGATATTCATAAAGCAACTTTTAAATCGGAAGGATATACATTTAATTTTTACGATTTACCCGGCACTTATAGTTTAACTGCTTATTCGAAAGAAGAAATATTTGTTCGGAAGTTTATTTACGAACAAACACCCGATATTGTTATTAATGTCCTGGATTCGACAAACCTCGAGCGAAGCCTCTTTCTTACAACTCAATTAATCGACATGGATTTGCGCACTATAATTGCATTAAACATGTTTGATGAGCTGGAAAAAAATAAACTAACACTTGATAAAAATGAACTTGCTACATTGCTTGGAATACCAATTATTCCAACAGTGAGTTCAAAGGGGCAAGGAATTGATTTACTTGTTGATAAAGTTATTGAAGTTTTTGAGGGAAGAGACACCATTTCAAGGCACATTCATATAAACTACGGGAAAGAACTTGAGAACTCGTTACAAACAATAAGAGAAAAAATTCGGGAAGATAAACCAATTACTGATAAAATATCATCCCGTTTCCTGGCAATTAAATTAATTGAAAAAGATAAACAAGTACAGGAACTGCTTTCAAAATACTCCAATTTTGAAGACATCAAACAAACAACTCAAAAAGAAATTAAAAAAATAGAATTACTGGAAAACGATGATAGTGAAACAGTAATTACCAATGCCAAATACAGCTTTGTTACAGGAGCTTTAAAAGAGACTTACAAAAACCCTCAAAAAGAGAAAAAAACACGATCAGAAAAAATTGACAGCTTATTAACCAACCGATATCTGGGTTTCCCGATTTTTACAGCACTGCTGTTCTTTATGTTTTGGACTACCTTTACAGTTGGTGCTTACCCCATGGACTGGATTGACCTTGGAGTTACAGCATTAGGTGATTTTGTGCATAAAATACTTCCTGATGGAATGTTAAACGACCTGCTTGTTGATGGTATTATCAATGGAGCCGGAAGTGTGCTGGTTTTTCTTCCTAATATATTAATCCTATTCTTTTTTATTTCGCTTTTGGAAGGTTCGGGGTATATGGCCCGGGCAGCATTTATTATGGACAATATTATGCACCGATTTGGCCTGCACGGACGTTCGTTTATTCCAATGATTATGGGATTTGGGTGTAACGTACCCGCCATTTTAGCAACCCGCTCGATGCGTAACCGCGGCGACCGCATTCTAACGATGCTTATAATTCCGTTTATGTCGTGCAGTGCACGTTTGCCGGTTTATATTCTAATTATTTCAGCCTTTTTCCAGAAAAATCAGGCGCTTATTTTAATTGGATTGTATGCTGCAGGTATTATATTTGCCTTTCTTACTGCGCAAATACTTAACAAAACGGTTTTTAAAAACAAAGAAACTCCTTTTGTAATGGAGCTTCCCACCTATCGTTTACCCACACTCAGAAACGTACTTTACCACATGTGGGACAAGACACAACATTACCTGAAAAAGATAGGAACAATCATTCTGTTGGGAGTTGTGATTGTTTGGGCGCTTGAGTATTTTCCGCGAGAAACGGAGTCGACCCATAAATTTGAAAACCAAATTGAACTTGTTGACCAAAACACTAAGCTTAATGAAACAGAAAAAGCAAACCAAATTGCAGAACTGGAGCATGCTCTTGAAGCAGATCGTTTGATCAACTCGTATATTGGCCGATTTGGTGTTACAATTGAGCCTGTTATGCGCCCGCTTGGTTTCGATTGGAAAATGAGCATTGCTCTGCTTGCCGGATTACCTGCCAAAGAAATTGTGGTCAGTACAATGGGAGTACTCTATCAGTCGTCTGATAATGAAACAACTGTTAATCTTCAGAAAAAAATACAGGACGAAACATACTTAAGCGGAAAGAAAATGGGGCAAAAAGTTTTTACAACTCCATCGGCTCTGGCTTTCCTTATCTTTATTCTGATCTACTTCCCATGCATTGGAGTTGTAGCTACCATTAAAAACGAATCGGGTTCGTGGAGATGGGCAGCTTTTGCGGTATTTTACACCACCGGACTTGCCTGGATTGCTGCATTTATAGTATATAATATTGGAAATCTAATCGTATAAACTATGCTGCAGGAAGTAATTACATATATGATTATCGGATCTGCTGTTACTTTAGCGGTTTTGAAAGTAATTAAACGCTTCAGCACAAAAAAAAGCAAAAAGACAAATTTTCAGAAGGACGGAATAAAACTTGGGCACAACTGCTCCGAGTGTTCAGCAGAATGTGTACTTCGTGACCTGCCTCAAAAAGCTGCAGAAACACATTCGGAGGTATGTAAAAAAACTACAAATTAAATCAGAGCAATTTTAATCCGGCAATTGTTTCTTTTGGATCAATCGAATTAAACACAAAACTCCCCGCTACCAAAACATTGGCCCCAGACTCGTACAACTTTTTACCTGTTTCGTAATTAACACCACCGTCAACCTCAATTAAACAAGCGGAGCCTGCAGCATCAATCATTTCCCTGAGCTTTTGAACTTTGTGATACGTACGTTCAATGAATTTCTGCCCACCAAAACCGGGATTTACAGACATTAGTAATACCATATCTAACTCGCCAATCACATCTTCCAAAACTGAAACCGGAGTGTGCGGATTTAAACTAACACTGGCTTTTGCCCCCATTGCTTTAATCGACTGAATGGTTCGATGCAGATGTGTACAGGCTTCGTAATGTACTGTCACTATCGAAGCACCTGCTTTTACAAAAGGCTCGATTAAATGATCAGGATTTACAATCATTAGATGCACATCGAGCGGTTTTTCTGCAATACGATTTACATGCTCAATTACCGGGATTCCAAATGATATATTGGGAACAAAAACACCGTCCATAACATCAAAGTGAATGTAATCTGCTTCACTCTCATTAATCATTTGAATATCTTTACCCAGGTTATTAAAATCTGCTGAAAGAATAGATGGTGCAACCAGTTGTTTCATTTTTAATAAGTGTTTATTCATTAAAGTATTAAATGAAACTCGCCTGATTTAAAACATTTTTCGCAAGTGAAAATAATTTGTCAAGCTCGTTTCAATACTTATCTTTTTTTTGACCGCAGAAAAATACAAAATACCTGAGTATATAGACATACAACTCCAACATAAATTTATGCACAAATTATTTAAAGGTCTGAATAAACGTTATAAGGGGGATTTTACCAACGACAGAATTATTGTCCAAGGTATGCTTTAAGCAACCTGTTTCGATATTGGTTTTTCAGCTTTTTTATTGCTTTTTCCTTTATCTGGCGAACGCGTTCGCGTGTAAGGCCAAATTCGTCGCCAATTTCTTCCAGAGTATGGGGTTGATACCCTTTTAAACCAAAATAAAAACGAAGAATCTCGGCTTCACGCTCTCCTAAAGTTGATAATGAACGTTCAATTTCCTGACGTAATGAATTTCCCATCAACTCTCCATCAGGTTTTTTTGAATCTTCGTTAAGCATTACATCATAAAGATTATTGCCTTCTTCCTCTCTCAGTGGTGCATCCATCGACACATGAACACTTGAGAAATTCATCGAATCCTCTACCAATTGCGGTTTTGCTTCCATCAATTCGGCAACCTCATCTACTGTTGGTTCACGTTGAAATTCCTGTTCGAGTTTATTGAATGCCTTATTTATTTTATTGATAGAACCAATCTTGTTTAACGGCAACCGAACAATCCGGGCTTGCTCGGCCAATGCCTGTAAGATTGATTGGCGAATCCACCAAACAGCATAAGATATAAATTTAAATCCTCTGGTTTCATCGAATCGTTCTGCTGCTTTTATTAAACCCAGA
This sequence comes from uncultured Draconibacterium sp., assembly GCA_947492175.1. GTDB lineage: Bacteria > Bacteroidota > Bacteroidia > Bacteroidales > Prolixibacteraceae > Draconibacterium. Next base: position 223,482 of record CANLMQ010000004.1, read on the forward strand.
TTACCTTCATTTATAAGGTCTGGTAAGCTTAGGCCTTGATTTTGATATTGCTTCGACACCGAAACCACAAATCGTAAATTTGCTTTAATTAGTGTTTCCAGCGCCTGGCGATCTCCTTTTTTAATGCGTTTTGCCAGTTCAACTTCTTTTTCAGCAGACAACAATTCAACTTTCCCAATTTCATGCAGGTACTTATCCAGCGAGAGGGTGTCGCGGTTTGTTACCTGCTTGGTAATTTTTAGTTGTCTCATAATTTGCTTTTGTTAACATTATACAGGAATACAGTATCTTCACATTTATATTCCGTTCTTATTATAAAAGTAATCCTTTATTTCAATTTAAATTTATAAAAAATACTACAACTATTAATACAAAACGTATTTTCAAAGTAAATAGTTCATAAAAATTACTCAACAATTTTACTATTATTTTACCAGATACGCTTTAAACTCCTGATAATCTTTCCTTAATTTTCTACTCTTTTTTTCACCTTTCATAAACTCTGCAAGCTTATCGGGCAAACTTACTTTCCCTTCTCCAATCACTTTTTCAACCGTATCTGTAAATTTTGCAGGGTGAGCCGTTTCCAGAAATACACCAATCTGATTTTCCCCTAAATATTCCGATAGTGACTCAAATCCACATGCACCGTGCGGGTCACATAAATATCCGGTTTCGGTATATACTTTATCGATAACTGTTTTTATTTCAGAATCGGAATAACGGTATCCAATTATTTTTTCAGAAATTGTTTTATGCGAGTGATTGTACAAATCCAGAATACGGGCAAAATTACTTGGAGCGCCCACATCCATAGCATTAGCAATGGTTTCAACCGAAGGACGCGTATTATACACACCTGATTTTAAGTATTCAAAAACCACGTCGTTCTCATTATTTGCAGCAATAAATTGTTTTATTGGCAGTCCCATTTCGCTGGCAATTAAACCTGCAGTCAGGTTCCCAAAATTTCCACTTGGAACCGACACGACTAATTCTTTGCCGTTTAGCACACCATAATCTTTTAATCGCGCATAAGCATTAAAATAATAGAATGCCTGTGGTAAAAAGCGAGCAACATTTATTGAATTTGCTGAAGTCAAAACCAGTTTCTCATTCAATTCCTTATCGAGAAAAGCTGTTTTTACGAGGTTCTGACAATCGTCGAAAGTACCATCAATTTCAAGCGCGGTAATATTTTGCCCGAGCGTTGTAAATTGCGATTCCTGAATCTGACTAACTTTTCCTTTAGGATAAAGCACATGAACATGAATACCGTCAACACCCAAAAAGCCATTGGCAACCGCACTTCCGGTATCGCCGGAGGTAGCTACTAAAACATTAACAAGTTTTTCCTGTTTTCCCAGAAAATGCTGTAAAAGCCGTGCCATAAAACGAGCTCCCACATCTTTAAAAGCAAGTGTTGGTCCATGGAACAACTCAAGAGAATAGATAGAATCGGTAACTTTTACTACCGGGCAGTCGAACTGCAAGGTATCGTAAACAATTTCTTTTAGCTTACTTTCTTCAATATCTTCTCCAAAAAACTTCTTTGCAACTTCAAAAGCAATTTGCTGAAAAGATAATTCCTGAATTGTATCAAAAAAGGAAGTTTCAAACTTATCTATTCTCTCAGGCATAAAAAGCCCGTTATCGGCAGCCAGCCCTTTAACCACAGCTTCTTTCAAAGAAACCTCAGGTGTATTTCTATTTGTACTGTAATACTTCATTTATGAATAACAAATGTAAAAGTTTAGCCCAATGAGCAATGCCTTAATCCTTAAATATAATGACTAATATCATAAATTTAACAGATTCAATTATGAATTCAGCCTGTAAGTATTACAATAAAAAGAAAGAGAAAGATACTATTTATCCAGAAAAAGTTTAATAAACTCGTTTCCTTTTACGACTCCATAAATTCCTTTTTTTGTATCAAACTCATCATAAACGTCTACTACATCAGGTCTATTTCCAGGCTTGTATATGGTAAACGGAACAGCATCGCGTGTATGCGTTTTTAATGCACATGGTGTTGGATGATCCGGCAAAATGGCTATACTCACTTTTTCATCCATCTTTGCTGTTTCTTCAAGTATATATTTTACAACGCGTTGATCAAGGTATTCAATGGTCCTGATTTTCAATTCCACATCGCCTTCGTGACCTGCTTCATCGCTGGCTTCAATGTGAAGGTAAACAAAATCGTTTTCTTTTAGGGCTTCAATTGCTGCCTGTGCTTTCCCTTCGTAATTGGTATCGTATAAACCGGTTGCTCCTTCCACACGTATCACCTTCATTCCTGCATATACACCAATTCCCTGAATCAGGTCAACAGCCGATATTACCGCAGATTTCCCGATCCCATACATTTCCTGTAAGGTTGGCATAGCCGGTTTATATCCGGGCGACCAGGGCCAAATACTGTTTGCCGGATCTTTACCCTCTGCTTTTCGTTTTAAGTTTACAGGATGATTTTCTAGCAATTCCTGCGACTTTATAATCAAATCAGTAATCAGGTCAGCTGTTTTCTGCGCCTGTTCTGTTTTAGCTTTTGGAAGAAGCGGCTGATATGGTTGCCCCGGAACATCGTGGGGAGGAACACATGCAAAATCTTTAACTCCACCTTTTACCACAAGTAAATTACGATAAGAAACTCCGGGGTAAAACGTTACGAAATTGCTGCCAAGTTTTTCCTGTAAAAACTGCATTAGTTCTGCAGCCTCACTATTTGAGATATGACCGGCCGAATGATTTTTAATTTTTTCGCCTTCGACACATACTAAATTGCAACGAAGTCCCAGATCGCCAGGCTTGATTTCCACGCCGATACTGGCAGCTTCAATAACTCCCCTGCCCTCAAAAACCTTTTCCACATCGTAACCAAGAACTGCCATATTTGCGATCTCACTTCCGGGGTGCATGCTTTCAGGAACCGTTATAAACTGTCCTGACTGACCATTCTTTGCCAACCAATCGATATGCGGTTTATTGGCCATTTGCAGTGGCGTTTTATTGCCGTAGTCCTTTAACGGCTCATCCGACATACCATCTCCAAGAATTATTATGTGTTTCATTTCTTCTAATTTAGCTGGTAAACAAAAGCCAGAAATTGAAACTTCAATTTCAATCCTGCCCTCTTTTATAATTTAATTTACAGCTCAAAGCACAATGCAATGGCTTTGAATTCGACAAAGGTTATATGTTTGAAACCTTAATAATATCGGCAAAGACTCCTGCTGCAGTTACCGATGCCCCTGCACCATAACCTTTTATTAGCATAGGAAATTCGTGGTATCGTTCAGTTGTATACATTACAAGGTTATTACTGCCTTCCAGATCATAAAACGGATGTGCAGAGTCTACAACCTGTAAACCAGCCTGGGCCTTTCCATTCTCAAAAGTTGCCACAAAACGCCATTTTTTATTTTCAGCTTCCAACCTTTTTCGGTTTTCTTCAAACTCTGCATCCAAGACCGAAACACCACTCCAGAACTCATCCAATGTTCCTTCGAATAATTCATCTGGCACAAAACGGTTGATATCTATATCATCCATCTCCACTTTATATCCCGACTCGCGTGCCAGAATTAAAATTTTACGAGCAACATCTACTCCACTTAAATCAATCCTTGGATCAGGTTCCGAATAACCTTCCTCCTTAGCCATTTCAATTGTTTTGCTTAATGGGATATCGCCAGAGATTGTATTAAAAATATAATTTAAAGTACCCGAAAGCACTGCTTCTATTTTCAGGATTTTATCACCCGAATTTACCAAATCGTTTAAGGTATTTATAATAGGCAAACCTGCCCCCACATTGGTTTCGAACAAAAATTTAACACCTTTTTGCTTGGCAATTTTCTTCAACAAGGCATAATTATCGTAATCTGAAGAAGCCGCCACTTTATTAGCTGTTACAATAGAAATATTTGAACTCAAAACTTCTTTGTACATAGTTGCGACATCATCAGATGCTGTGCAATCAACAAAAACCGCATTATAAATATTCATGGCTTTCATTTCATCCACAAATCCCAGTAAGCTTGATTTTTTATCAGAGTTATCAAGTTGTTCTTTAAATGATGAGATTTCAATTCCATCGCGGATAAAAAGCATTTTTCGGGAATTGGCAATTCCGGTTAACTTTAGCCGCAAATGTTTTTCCTTTAACAAACGTTCCTGTTGTTTTTCCAACTGTTGCAGCAAGTTTCCTCCAACGGTCCCAATTCCCATCAGGAAAATATTTACCTCAACATTTTCAGACAAGAAAAAAGACTCGTGTACAACATTCAAGGTTTTTCGCAGGTCTTCGTTTTTAACAACCCACGAAATATTCAACTCAGAAGCACCTTGTGCAATGGCGATTATATTCACCCCGCTTTTCCCCATTGTAGAAAAAAGCTTGCCGGCAACTCCGGTAGTGTGTTTCATATTTTCGCCAACAATAGCTACCACCGACACACCGCTTTCCATCTCAATTTTATTGACCTGGCCTGCGGCTATTTCTTTTTCAAACTCCTCACGAATAGCACTCTCTGCCAAATCAAGCGCCTGTTCATCAATAGCAACACTGATAGAATTTTCTGATGAAGCCTGAGAAATAAGAATAACGTTAACATTTACTTTTGCCAATGCAGTAAATAGCCGCATTGAGATTCCGGTTACACCAACCATTCCTATTCCCTGCATGGTAACCAAAGTAATTCCCGAAATTGATGAGATTCCTTTAATAGGGCGATCAAATCCGTTCTTAACTCCTTTAACAATCCTGGTTCCGGGATCTTCAGGTTGAAACGTATTCTTAATCTGAATTGGAATACCTTTTTGATAAACCGGTAAAATTGTTGGCGGGTAAATAACTTTTGCACCAAAATGCGAAAGCTCCATCGCTTCGGAATAGGTTAACTCCGGAATTGTATAAGCTTTACGAATTACACGCGGATCGGCGGTCATAAAGCCGCTTACATCCGTCCAGATTTCAAGAATTTCAGCATCGAGGGCAGCAGCAATAATGGCAGCAGTAAAATCAGATCCTCCACGACCAAGGGTTGTGAATTCACCTTTATTATTTTTTGAAATAAATCCGGGAGCCACTGCTATTCCCTTAAATCCTTTAAAATGTTTTTGGATTTGCTGATTGGTAACCTCAAAATTAACGGTAGCTTTTCCGAAATTACTATCGGTTTGAATAAAATCGGAAGAGTCTTTTCGTTCAACACCAATAAACTGTGCAACAATATGCGACGAAATCCGCTCCCCAATTCCTGCAATGCGGTCGAGAGTTTTAGCTGTTAACTCCCCGACCAACGTAATTCCGGTAAGTATTTGTTCCAGTTCGTCAAGCAATTCGTCAACAATATATTTTATCGCCCCCGAACCATTAAAAAGTTCCTGAAGTGTTTCGTCGTGTTTCTTCCGGATTTCCGTAAGTTCTGTATGAAAGTTTCCAGTTCCCGTGGCAGCATTATGCGCTGCCATAAGAATTTTGTCGGTTATGCCACCAAGGGCCGAAACTACTACAATTACACCATCGTTCTGATTTAGAACAATGTCTTTTACACGTTTAATGTTTGCGGCGGAACCTACGGATGTTCCACCAAACTTCAACACTTTCATACAATTATTATTTTAATTTATTTTGCTGTTCAACTGTGCCTGGTTTGCCATAAGACTGAGCAACGATCAAGTCAGGTTTTCAGCATATTTTATAAAAAAACCGGATGAATCAACAGAAATAATTCACCCGGCATATTCTGTTTATTTCAATTCTTCTATTCTGTTGTTGTACCCGTAATGGCTTCAATAATTTTGGTTTCAAGTTCCTGGGCTAACTCAGGGTTATCCATAACCAAATTACGCACAGTTTCGCGGCCTTGCCCCAATTTTGTTTCGCCATAACTAAACCACGAGCCACTTTTTTTGATGATATTATACTGTACTCCCAAATCGATGATTTCTCCCGATTTTGAAATTCCCTCACCGTACATAATATCAAATTCAGCTTTGCGGAATGGTGGTGCCACTTTGTTTTTTACCACTTTTACACGAACGTGGTTACCATTAACTTCTTCGCCATCTTTAATCTGACCAATACGACGAATATCCAGACGAACCGAAGCATAAAATTTAAGAGCATTACCACCTGTAGTGGTTTCAGGGTTACCGAACATTACTCCAATTTTTTCACGCAACTGGTTAATGAAAATACAACAGGTTTTGGTTTTATTAATATTACCTGTAAGCTTTCGTAAAGCCTGCGACATTAAACGTGCCTGTAGTCCCATTTTTGAGTCGCCCATTTCTCCTTCCAATTCCGCTTTTGGTGTTAAAGCAGCAACCGAGTCAATAACTACAATATCCAAAGCTCCCGAACGAATCAGGTTATCGGTAATTTCCAATGCCTGCTCTCCGCTGTCGGGTTGAGAAATTAAAAGCTCATCGATATCAACTCCTAATTTTTTCGCATAATATGGATCGAATGCGTGCTCCGCATCAATAATTGCGGCAACACCACCTGCTTTTTGTGCTTCAGCAATGGCGTGTATGGCAAGTGTTGTTTTACCCGAAGATTCAGGACCATATATTTCAATTACCCTGCCTTTGGGAAATCCACCTACTCCAAGAGCAACATCCAAAGCAATCGATCCTGACGAAATCGCAGGTACATCAACCGCTGCCTGGTCGCCCATTCGCATAATTGAACCTTTTCCGTAACTCTTTTCAATTTTATCCATTGTTAGCTGAAGTGCTTTCAGCTTTTCCTTATTCATTTGGCTTTTTTCTTCTTTGGTCATGTGTTTTTAAGCTTATATTTTAAGTGCCTCAATAATCTGATTTGTGTGGTCTTTCGTTTTTACTTTTTCAAAAATTTCTTCAATAACGCCTTCTGAATTTATCACAAATGTGGTACGAAAAACGCCCATGTATTTTCTGCCGTACATACTTTTTTCTCCCCAAACTCCAAAAGCCTGCAAAATTTCTTTCTCTGTATCTGCAATTAAATTGAATTTAAATCCAAATTTATCGATAAATTTCTGATGCGATTTCTCGCTATCGGGACTTACACCAACAATATCGAATCCTTTATCCAGCCAGGCATCGTAATTATCGTTTAAATTACACGACTCAGCAGTGCACCCCGGCGTATTGTCTTTGGGGTAAAAATATAGGATTAACTTTTTCCCTGCGAAGTCCTTCAGACCGATTTTCTCTCCATTTTGATTTACACCCTGAAAATCAGGCGCTTTATCTCCAACTTTCAAATTTGTCATGTCGCTTTTCTAATCTGTTTTACAAATATAAATTATTAAATGATATAACTCAGGTTTACAAATCACTAATTGCTGCCAATTCAAACAATAATAAAGTTTAAAACAAAATACATTTTTTGTAGATTTACCTTATCGAAAAAATGAACATATTTTGTACATGGACTTGAAAAAAACCAATGCACATTTAACAATATTCCTGGCTCTTTTGTTTGCATCAATTGTTAGTTATGCCGGTATGCAGAAAAATCAGTTGGTAAAAGCCATTTTACTTTTCGACGCAGAAAAGTACACTGAAGCAGAACAGGTATTAAAACAACTGGTACAAGAAAAACCTGATGATTTGATGATTAACTACTATTATGGTGCCTGCCGAACTGAAAACAAACATTTTGGAATTGAAGAAATAAACGCTTTATTAAAAGGCAGCAGTGGCGAAGCTCCCTTAAAAACAAATTACTATTTGGGAGTACAATATCACGCCCAAAACCAATGGGAAGAAGCACTTAAATATTATACCCGGTACAAAAGTAAAACCAAACCTGAAGAACAAAACAGGGTTTATCTCTCTGAAAAAATCCAGCAATGTTACAATAAAACAAACCCGTTTGTAAGCGAAACAGCTGAAACAGAAATACCTGAGGAAGATATTTTGCCTACTCCTGTCCCCAGAGAAGAGGAAATTGAAGAATATCGTTCGGTACTTTCGCAAGACAGCGTTACTGATACTATTATTAATATAGACCAGACAGATTCGTTGGCTCTTAAAAATACCGACTCAGTAAAAACCGAAAAAACTGTTGTACCGCATATACCGACTAAAGTTGCTCCAAAACCTGAACCGATTAATTTTGAGATTAATGGAGAAATCACCTATATTGATACAACCAACTTTAAAACAAAGGATGGGTTAAAGTTTTATTTGCAAGGAAAGCAAAAACAAAATGAGTTAAATAAAAGGCTGAAAGACGTAGATACTCTCAGGAAAAAATATGCCTCAACTACTTCTTATAACGAAAAACAAACAATTGGAGAACAGATTTTAGCTGCAGAAAACGGGAATTATACACTTCAAACAGAAACGCAGCAATTACTGGCACGAGCTAAACAAGCAGAAATTGATTTTTGGGATTCTGTTTCCTACAATGAAAAACAAACCTTACTCAAAGAACTGGACGACTATTCAAAGTCATTGCAACAAAACATAGTTGTTGACGAACCTGGAATTGACACAAGTGTGCTGATAAATCCGGAAATTATATTGGTAACACCTGACATTACAACTGCTATTGAAGAAAGCACCGAGGACGAACTTGTTTACAAAATTCAATTGGGTGCGTACAGCCGCGGATTACCGTCATATGTTAAAAACCTATTCAAAAAGTTATCGTATATCCGTAAAATTGAGAACTATACCGACGAAAAAGGCATTGTAGTTTACACAACCGGCAACCTTACAAATTATGAAGATGCCTTAAAAATGCAGAACCAGGTGAGAAGAGAAGGTGTAGAAGATGCCTTTGTTGTACCTTATTTTAACGGAAAAAGAATAACTTTGAAAGAAGCTAAAGAAATTGAAGCAGAGAGATGACACAGAAAGAGACAAAAAAAGTTCCGGTAAAAGAATTTGAGGATGACGCTGCTGAGGAGAACTTCCTTATTTTACACAACGACGACATACACACCTTTGATTATGTAATTGAGGCCTTAATTGATATCTGCAAACACGAATACGAACAAGCCACACAATGTACTATGTTAGTGCATTACAAAGGAAAGTGCGATGTAAAAAAAGGAGGATTTGCCTTACTAAAACCGATGAAGGATGCTTTAACCGAACGAAAACTTAACGCAACAATAGACTAAATCAATATGACCATTTTTACTATTATCCTACTTATTTTGCTGGGGCTAGTTTTATTACTGATTGAATTTGCAGTAATTCCCGGCGTAACCATAGCCGGAATAGGAGGCTTTTTATTACTGGCAGGAAGCGTTTATATTGCTTTTTCAGAACTTGGAACTTTAGCCGGTTTTATAACCCTTACGGTAGTATTAATAGCCTCGCCCATGCTTATCTTCTACTTTTTCAAATCCAGAACAGGGAAAAAAATGATTTTGGAAAAAAATATTGAAGGAAAAGTTGAACAGGTTAATAAAGAAAAATTGCACATTGGTGATGTTGGTAAAACAATTGGCCGGTTAGCTCCAATGGGAAAAGTAAAAGTGAATAACGAGGTTGTTGAAGCCCAGTCTACCGGAATGTTTATTGACCAAAACACAGAAATTAAAGTAATTAAAATTGAATCGAATAAAATAATTGTTGAACCTTTAAAAAAATAACAAAATGGTAGAAGAAGTTGGTGCATGGGGATTAATAATAGGAGTAATTGTATTACTTTTTATTGTTCTCTATTTTATACCTATTGGGTTGTGGTTTTCAGCCCTTGTTTCAGGAGTTCGTATTTCACTCTTACAGTTATTCCTAATGCGTTTCAGGAAAGTACCTCCCGGGGTAATTGTTCGTGCTATGATTGAAGGGGCAAAAGCCGACGTTCAGTTAAGCCGCGACGCCTTAGAAGCTCACTATCTGGCCGGTGGACATGTAGCGAGAGTAGTACATGCCCTTGTTTCCGCGGCAAAAGCAAACATCGAACTTCCTTTTAATATGGCAACTGCCATCGACCTTGCAGGTCGCGATGTTTTTGAGGCCGTACAAATGTCGGTAAATCCAAAAGTAATTAACACACCTCCTGTAACTGCTGTTTCAAAAGATGGAATTCAGCTTATTGCAAAAGCAAGAGTTACGGTTCGTGCCAACATCAAACAACTGGTTGGAGGAGCCGGAGAAGAAACCGTTCTTGCACGTGTTGGAGAAGGAATTGTTTCATCAATCGGATCGTCGCATTCGCACAAGGCCGTTCTGGAAAATCCTGATTTTATTTCGCGTGTTGTACTAGAAAAAGGTTTGGATGCAGGAACAGCGTTTGAGATTTTATCGATCGATATTGCCGACATTGATATCGGTAAAAACATCGGTGCTGTATTACAAATGGACCAGGCAGAAGCTGACAAAAATATTGCACAAGCTAAAGCTGAGGAACGCAGAGCTATGGCAATTGCCCTGGAACAAGAGAATAAGGCTACTGCACAAGAAATGAAAGCCAAAGTAATAGAAGCTGAAGTTCAGGTTCCGTTGGCTATTTCTGAGGCATTTAGAAGCGGCAACCTGGGAATTATGGATTATATGAAGTACAAGAATATTATGGCTGATACTTCAATGCGTGATTCAATAGCAGGAGAGGACACCAAACCAAAAGAATAACAAGCACTTACGAAACATAAAAAGCCTTTTGTCGTCTGACAAAAGGCTTTTTTTTCATCTTTTTAACTGAGTTAACTTAGTGTTAAAATACGCCTAAAAAAGCAATCTTTCTAAAATTTTTTAGTTTCAATTCTATTTTTCGCCATATCTTTGTCGCATAAGTTTTAGTTCATAAGTTTAGGTTTGATTAGTTTTATTGGTTTAGTTAGTGAAAAGGATGGGTGTTGACCCGTCCTT